>DASXCS010000041.1:0-140041 GCA_036490975.1 Solirubrobacteraceae bacterium | reverse complement strand
CTGCTCGAGTCCTCGCGCCCGCAGCTGACGGGCTTCTTCCCGGCCGACCTGGGCGAGCTGACCGTCGTCCTGCACCGCAGCGCGACCTCGCTCGCCCTGGCCCGGCCCACGGTTCCGGTGGCGTGGGCGCTGACCGCCCCGGCCGCCCGCCGCTACGTGGCGGGCTGGACCTCATCACAGGAGCTGCACATGCTCACGCCGGCGGCGCTCGAGCAGCGGGCCTCGAACGTGCCCGGCTCGCGGGAGATGCTCGCGCTCACCCCGGTGGCGCTCTATGCCCGGCGTCTGATCGGCGCCAGCAACCGTGACCTGGCCGGACGGCGCGGGCCGCTGCGCTGGTCGGCCCAGCTCCGCTGGGCCTGGATGCTCGAGGGAGCGGCCCGGTGGTTCTCAGGCCAGACCGAGCACGCCCGGCCGGCCATCGCCCGGCGTCTACGCGAGGGCTCGCAACCCAGCTTCCCGCCAGCGATGAAGGACGCCGCGCTGCTGGGCGGGACGCTCGTCGACCTGCTGGCGGCGGAGGAGGGCGAGCAGGCCGCCGTCGACCTGGCCTCCCAGCTCGACCCCGGCGGCCCCTCGACCGCGCTGCGCAAGGCCTTCCCCGGTCGCTCGCTGGCCCACACCGAGGGCGCCTGGCGCACGCACCTGTCCCGGCTCGCCTCGGGCCGCCTCAGCTCACGGCCAGGCTGATCAGCCACACGATCAGCGCCCCCACGGCCAGCGCGATCAGGATTCCCAGCAACAGGCGGAGCGGGGAGATCTGGCTTCCGGAGGTCGGCTCATCGTCTGAGATCAACTCGGCCTGAAGCAGGACCTCGCGCGCGTCCAGAGCCGCGGCGGCAGAGACCATCACGTCCCGGGGACCGGCGGCCAGGAAATCCGGAACGTCAAAGCCGGCGGTGCGCCGGAGCAGGCTGCGGATCCCCTCCTCCCCAAGCAGCGCCTGGATGAACTCGGCCTCGGCCAGATTCCGGGCCACGGCGACGCGAACCAGGCCGCCCGCGTCAGCCAACTTGAAGCTCGGCCTCTCCCACCTGCCCGTCGCGGATGCTGAACGCCCTGACCTCGGGCTCGGTTCCGGCCACCCCGACGATCACGTACAGCGACTCCGGGTAGAAGGCCAGGCTGATGTCGGTCTGGGAGGGGTAGGGCTCGGTCCTCGTGTGGGAGTGGTAGATCGCGCCGAGATCCAACCCGGCATCCTCAATCTCGTTGTAGATCGTCAGCTGCTCGGCGCCGTCGATCTCGTAGCGCAGCGGGCTCTCGGCCGCGTTCCGGGCCCGGATCACCCGCACGGCCTCGCCCTCCCGGGCGGCGATCATCCCGCAGCACTCGTTCGGTGCCTCCGCCTGGGCGTGATCGATCAGCTCCTGATACAGCTCGGGTGAAATTCGCATCGTCAATGGGGGGTGGTGTGAGGAGTGCCGATGTGCATCGAACCGCGGACGGTCGGGTGCGGAACCGCCTGGGTAGCGTCGCCCCTGTGGAGCAGGTCGACGAGCATCGTCCAGTGCTGAGCCTCGCAGGCCAGGATCTCGGCGGCCAGCCGGACCAGCTGGGGGTCGTGAAAATTAGCCGCGGCGACGAAGTAGCCGGACTCGGCCACGCTCTCAATTTGCACGACCACCTGAAGCGCGTCGTGCTCGTGCTGCGCGGCGTTGAACAGGTCGGTCACAGCCTGGGGTGGGAAGAGCAGCGGCTGCTTACGCTTCGGGCCCTGCACTGTCGTTGTGGGCAGATTCAGAGCGCTCAGGTGCGCCTTCAGTCTCGCCACATGCGCCTCTTCGTGGGCCAGCTGCCGCAGCGCCAGCTCGCGGGCGTCGTGCTTGAGGAACTCGGTGCCCAGGGCGTGCTCGTATCCGTAGATGAGCAGACGCTCGTTGTACAGCAATCGCTCAAGGGTCTTGCCGTCCTCAACCTTGGGCTCCGCCTTGTCGCCTGAGGCAGCCCGGGCCACATCGGGCCCGATCACGGACAGGCCAGCCGCGGCGCCGACCCCGCCGAGCAACAGCTGACGTCTGGTGGAACCGTCGCTTATCACTCGGGCCCCGACAGAAACGCGCCCGGAATCGGCGCAAGCCCGAGCTCCAGGCGGATGATCGCGCTGTGCTGGGCGTGGTTGGCCAGGATCGCCGCCGCGGCCCCGCGGAGTTCCTTGGGCGTGAGCAGGTTCACGACGCCGAGGTAGCCGGCAAGCAGTTTCTGCTCGGCCTCGTGCAGGACCTTGAGGACATCCGCCCGGGACTTGGGCTGCGGTCCCAGGTCGTAGAACGAGGCGGGCTTCATGGCCTTTCCGCCGGCCTGGCGGATGAACCCCGATAGCTCCCGCACGTGGCTCAGCTCGTGGTCCTGGAATGTCTGGGCGGCGGTGAAGGACAGCGGAACCATCAGCACCAGCGGCGGCGGGGGCTTGTGACCGGGCGGCGAGGGCGCAGGAGGCTGGCTCCCGCCGCTCGGCGGCGGAGCGGGCTGGGGGAGCAGCGGGATGCACTGGGTGTAGGCGGCGATCGAGCGGTACTCCAGGCCCAGGAGCATCTTGAGGATCTTGATGTCCTGCTTGACGTGAGGGGTCTTCGGGCTGATCGGGACGTGGGACGGCGTCTTGACCTTGCTCGTGCACCCAGCGAGGACCAGGGCGCCTCCCAGCGCGGCCGTGCCCCCCCGGCTCAGAAGCTGGCGGCGAGAGCGCTCGCCGCCAAGCGCCGGATCATGCGATGGCTCGCCTTCGATGGCGTCGCCTACCACCAGACGGTGGCGTCCAGGTCCTTGATCTCTTCGATGGGGCGCGTGTATATGCCAGAAGATAGGTACTTCCAGCCGTCGTCGGCGACCAGGAAGACGACGTTGCCCTCATCGAGCTCTCCGGCGATCCGCACGGCCACGCGAGCGATCGCCCCCGAGGAGACGCCGGCGAACAGCCCCTCCTCATCGAGCAGCTTGCGGGTGAACACGATCGCGTCGGTGTTGGTGACGAAGATCTTGCGGTCCAGCAGCGACAGGTCGATGATCGGAGGGATGAACCCGTCCTCGAGCGAGCGCAGTCCCTGGACCGGCTCGCCCTGCATCGGCTCGGCGGCCACGATCTTGACCGCGTCCCCCAGCTCCTCCTTGAGCCGGCGGCCGTTGCCCATCAGCGTTCCCCCGGTCCCCAGTCCGGCCACGAATGCCGCCACCTCATCGAGTTCCTCCAGGATCTCCAGTGCGGTCCCGTCGTAGTGGGCCCGGGGGTTGGCCTGATTTCCGTACTGGTAGGGCATGTAGTAGGAGGCGTCGTGCTCGGCCATGTCCAGGGCCTTCTCCACGGCTCCGTTCGATCCCTTGGACCCTTCGGAGTACACGATCTCCGCTCCATACATCTGGAGGAGCTGGGTCCGCTCCGGGGTGACGTTCTCGGGCATGACGACCTTCAGCCGGTAGCCCTTGCGGGCGCAGATCATGGCCAGTGAGATGCCCGTGTTGCCCGACGTGGGCTCGAGGATCGTCTGGCCGGGGGCGATCAGCCCCTTCTCCTCGGCGTCCTCAATCATCGCCCGGGCCACCCGGTCCTTGACCGATCCGGTCGGGTTGCGGGACTCGAGCTTGGCCCAGATCCTGACGCCCGGCTTGGGGCTCAGGCGCTTGAGCTCGACCAGGGGCGTATGCCCGATCGACTGGACAAGGTCACCGTAGCGTCCCCCGCAGGGCTTGTTCTGGAGCCGCTCGAGGCCCATCGCTTCAGGAAGTGTAGTAGCTCGAGCCGGGCTCGGCCGGTCAGCGGGCCCCGCCGGCCATCGCCGGCAGGATCACCAGCGTGTCGGCCTCACCAACCGGCGTCTGGAGCCCGTCCAGCACCCGCACGTCCTCGTCGTTGAGGTACACGTTGACGTAGCGGTTGAGCTCTCCGTCACCGGCGAACAGCTGGGACTGGGTATCGGGATGGCTCTCGGCCACCGCCTTGAGGATCTCTCCCACGGATGAGCCGTCGGCGGTCAACTCCTTCTCCCCGCCGACGGCGGCGCGAAGGACGGGTGGGATGCGGACCGTGGCCACGGCGCGGAACCCTAGTGGTCCCCGTCGCAGAACGCCTCGTAGTCAGGGAATACTCCCATCTCCTGATCGGAGATCGTGCTCGGATCACGGGAGCAGATCGGGCAGTCCGGATCCCGGCGCACGCGGACCTCGGAAACCGTGGCCGCCAGTGCGTCGTACATGAGCAGGCGCCCGATCAGCGGATCGCCCTCGCCCAGGATCAGCTTGATCACCTCGGTGGCCTGGAGCAGGCCCATCGTCCCGGGCAGCACGCCCAGCACGCCGTTGGCGCCGCACGACGGCGCCAGTTCGGCCGGCGGGGGCACCGGGAACAGGCAGCGGTAGCACGGACCGTCGTGGGGCTTGAACACCGACAGCTGGCCCTCGAACCCGAGGATGGCCGCGGACACGACCGGGATCTTCAGGCGGACCGAGGCGTCGTTGAGCAGGTAGCGGGTGGGAAAGTTGTCCAGGCCGTCGACCACCATGTCGTACCCGGGCAGGATCTCCATGATGTTCTCCGGCCCCAGACGGACGGAGTACTTCTCCACCTTCACGTCCGGGTTCAGAGCCTGGATCGTCTGCTCGGCCGAGTCGACCTTCGGGGTCCCGATCCGCTCGGAGGAGTGGATCACCTGACGCTGGAGGTTGGACAGGTCAACGACATCGTTGTCGACCACGCCGAGAGTGCCCACGCCCGCGGCGGCCAGGTACAGGGCGGCCGGCGAGCCCAGGCCCCCAGCGCCCAGCAGCAGGACCTTGGCGTCGAGCAGCTTCTGCTGGCCCTCGGGGCCGACCTCGGGCAGGAGCAGGTGGCGCGAGTAGCGCTCGCGCTGCTCGGCGGTCAGCGTGCGCGGGGTCTCAACCTCATAGCCGCGGTCCTTCCACAGCGTGAACCCGCCGGTCATGCTCTCGACGTTCTGGTAGCCGAGGTCCTCGAGCATCGTCCGCGTGGCCCAGGCTGAGCGGCTGCCGGAGGCGCAGTAAAGGATCACGTGGGAGGCGCGATCGGGCACGGTTCCCTCAATCCGGGACTCGAAATAGCTCTTGGGGACGTGCTTGGCCCCGGGGATGTGTCCGGCTCCCCACTCCTCGGGCTCGCGCACGTCGACCACGACCGCGCCATTGCCCAGTTGCTGGCGCACGGCCTTTGGATCGACCTCCTGGATCTGGCTCTTGATCTGGCGGAGAACGTCTGCTCCGGACGGGCTCACGTGAAAACTCCTAAAGGCGGTCGGAATTCAATACTTCAGGGAGTATAGCGAGGGTTGATGGGTCCCGGCCGCACATGTGCGGCCGGGCGGACGGGTGCATGCACCCGTCCGTCGGTGGGGTCCATGCACCCCACCGCAGCGGGGCACATGTGCCCCGCTGAACCCCCAAAAAAGCTGGTGGGGCACCCTGACCGCGGGTGCCCCACCAAGTTTGTGCCCAATCGTCTGATCCACAGAACCCCTGACCCGGCGATGAAACTCTCGTGGAGGGGTCTGCACCATGACTATCGACTCGCGGCCAGGAGGCCGATATCGGGCCCAGACCCCATATTCGCGCGGCGCCGCGAGGCCGATACTCGAACCAATCACCAGCCTTGAAATCACGTTCCCTCCTTGCCCAGGTCCTGGCGATCAACCTGCTGTTGATCGCGATAACCGTGCTCGTCGCCACGGTCGTGATCGACGCGCAGCCCGGCAGCGCGCTGCGCGGCCGGGAGATCATCGTCCTGGTGCTGGCCGTGGTCGTCACGCTGGCCGGGAACTGGCTCCTGCTCAGGCGACGGTTCACCCCACTGGACGAGCTGATCTCAGCCATGGAAACCATTGACCTCGCCGCCCCCGAACGCACCCTCACGCCCGGCCCGGCCGGTGACAGCGCCGAGGTTCGGCGGCTCAAGGCGGCCTTCCAGAGGATGATCGAGCGACTGGAGACCGAGCGCCGGCGCGCCGGGCGGCAGGCGATCAGGGCCCAGGAGCGCGAGCGCCGCCGGATCGCCCAGGACCTCCATGATGAGGTCAACCAGGCGCTGACCGCGGTCACGCTGCGCCTCCAGGCCGCGATCGAGCGTGCACCCGACGAGCTTCGCCGTGAGTTGCTGGAGACCAAGCGACTGTCCAGCCAGGCGATGGACGAGCTGCTGGCGCTGGCCCGGACGCTCCGTCCGGCCGTGCTCGATGACCACGGCCTTGTCCCCGCGCTGCGCAGCCAGGTCCGAGACTTCCGCGAGCAGACAGGGATCGAGGCCGGCTTCACCCTGTCCGGGGCAACGCTCCCGCTGTCTCCCGAGCAGCAGCTCGTGATCTACCGCGTGACCCAGGAGAGCCTGTCCAACATCGCCCAGCATTCCGGCGCCCGCAAGGCCCACGTCGAGCTGTCGTTCGTGGGCCGGACGGTGCTGATCGTCACCGACGACGGGTGCGGCTTTCCGGCCGACAGCGCCGAGTGGCACAGCGGGCCGTGGGCCAGCGGGGGGCTGGGCGTGGCGGGCATGCGCGAGCGGGCTCTGCTGATCGGCGGCCAGCTGAAGATCGCCTCGCGCCGCCGGGAGGGGACTCGCGTGCAGCTGACGATCGGTCCGGGACGGGCCGACGGTCTGGCCGGCGAGCAGCGCCCGGAGGAGCTGGAGGAGGCCCGCCGGCTGGCCGCCGCGCACCGACAGAGCTCGGACACCTCTCCCCTGTCTGGGGTGGCCGGATGAAGATCCTGATCGCCGACGACCACGGAATCGTCCGCGCGGGCATCCGTCTCCTGCTGGAGCGCCAGTCGGACCTCCACGTGGTGGCCGAGGCGGCCGACGGGCTGGAGGCGCTCGAGTGCGCCCTGTCCTCACGGCCTGACCTGTGCATCCTGGACGTGGGCATGCCGCGGATGACCGGGCTCCAGGCGGCCCGCGAGATCCGAGCCCACCTGCCGGGCTCGCGCGTCCTGATCCTGTCCATGCACGACGACGAGCACTACCTGTTCGAGGCGCTGGAGGCCGGCGCGTCTGGTTACGTGCTCAAGCGCGAGGCCGACCACGACCTGGTGGGGGCGATCCGGGCCGTGGCCCGCGACGAGCCCTTCCTGACCAATGCCGCCGAGCGGTCGATCATCCGTCGCTGGATGGCCGACGGAGCGCCGCCCAAGATTCCCCTGACCCCCCGTGAGGAGGAGGTGGTCAAGCTGATCGCCGAGGCCCACACGAACGCGGAGATCGCCTCGCTGCTGCACCTGTCCGAGAAGACCGTCGAGTCCCACCGGGCCAACGTCCTGCGCAAGCTGGGGATGCGCGATCGGGTGCAGCTGGTGCGATACGCGATTCGGCGGGGGCTGGTCGAGCCGTAGGACGCCGATCGAGCGTCTTGGGTGATTTCTTTCGCTGAGCGAAAGTTTCTTCCCGAACCGCCCCCATAGCATCGGCCGCCATGCGTGCCCCCGTGGACCACATCGCTGCCCCCGAGTTCCCGGTCCGGCTGCCCTGGTTCAACTCCGAGGCGCTGGGCATGAAGGAGCTACAGGGGCGGCCGGTGCTGCTCGAGTTCTGGGACTGCTGCCGGGCCAACTCGATCCGCACGCTGCCGTACATGAGGGCCTGGCACGAGCGCTACGGCCCTCACGGCCTGGAGGTGATCGGGGTGCATACGGCCGGGTTCGAGGTCTCCAGCGACCCGGCGGTGGTGGAGCGGGCGGTGGCCCGCCTGCAGATTACCTATCCCGTGGTGGTCGATACCGAGCTTGAGATCTGGGAGCGCTACGGGACCGTCGGCTGGCCGGCTCGCTATCTGTGCGACCACCGTGGGATGGTGTTCGAGCACCACCTGGGCGAGGGCGACTACGGCGAAACCGAGCGGGCGATTCAGGAGCTGCTCGGCCTGGACATGCCGGTGCTCGACCCGGTTCGGCCCGAGGACGCTCCGGGCGCGCCGCTGGAACCCCAGAGCCAGGACCGGGACGACCCGCCCTACGGGGGCCCATACACCGCGGGCGGCGTGTGGGGGGTGCTGGAGGGAAGCGGCACGGTGACCGTCAACGGCGCGGCCCTCGCCGTCCCGGACACCGGCTGCTACGAGCTGATCTCCCATCCCCGGAGCACCACCGCAGACCTGGCGCTGGAGCTGAGCGACGGGCTGCGCTGCCACGCCGTGTGCTTCACCCCCGGCCTGGCCTGAGGCCCCGGGGCCGCCAGCGGCCGTCCAGCAGGTTGACCAGCTCCGGCGGGCCCTCGTCGCCGACCAGGTAGGCGTGGCCGGGCCGGTACGGGCTCTGCTCGGGAGCGGAGCCCAGGAAGAACGGGGCGTAGACCCAGCTGCCGGTGTTGTGCATCATCGTCCCGGCGGCGGTGCGCCACTCCCAGCGGTCGTCGGTGGGGAGCGGCCCGGCTCGGTGGGTGTGGCCGAAGATGACGTGCTGCGCTCCGGGCGCCAGGTGCCCGAGCACCTGGCCGAACGCGCTCAGCCCGGCCCGGCGCAGCTCGGGCCCCGACAGGTCAGCTCGAAGCGGCCCCAGCCCGGCACGGTTCAGCGCGGCCACGGCCAGCGGGACGACCGCGGCCATCGAGTGCTGGCGGACACTCCGGCGCCGGCGGCCTCGCTGAACGCCGCTCCAGACGCGACCCTGGAGCCCCAGGCCCGTCCCGGCCCCCGCCTGCGCCGCGGCATCGACCCAGGCATACATCGGGCTGAGCACGGCCTCGTAGCCCTCGGCGGCCGCGGGGACCGGCGCCCTGAGCAGGCGGCGCATCAACCCTGCGCCCAGACGCTCCATGATCGGCACGGTTATGTGGAGATCCAGGTAGTGGCCGTGGATGGCATACACGTCCTCGCGCAGCCACACCCCCGGGTAGGAGGCCCTGACCCGGGCCGGGCCCAGGGCCCGGGCAAGTACGTCCAACGGCTCCCCGGCCGACCAGCCGACCGAGGTCTCCAGGCCCAGGCCGGGCGAGCCGTCCGCCGCGGCCCGGCGCTCCCGCCACGGCCCCAGCAGACGGTGGTCGTGGTTGCCCGCCACGACAACCACCTCCCCGTCGGCGCCGAGCGCGGCGCCCACGTCGGCCAGGACGGGCTCGGCCACCTCCAGCACGCGGCCGATCGATCCCGCCCGCAGCTCGAGCGAGTCGCCGAGCAGCACCAGCCGGTCGACCCCGGCCAGTGCCTCCACGAGCACCGCCCGGGCCGCGCGGTCCTGGAGCACGGGCACCCCCGGGCGCGCCCCGAGGTGCAGATCCGAGATGACCAGGGTGCGCAGGTGCGCGCCTAGGTCGTGGCGGCTAGCGCCTGCCTGATCTCCTTGGGGAGCATGAAGCGGACGTCCTCAGGCACCACGTGGAGCTCCTCGACCTCGACCTCTTCACCAGCCCGCTCCTGGAAGAAGTTGACCAGCCGCTGGACGAGCTCCTCGGGGGCGCTGGCCCCAGAGGTGATCCCGATCACCCGCTTGCCCTCAAGCCACTCCTCCCGGCATTCGCTCTCATAGTCGATCAGGTGTGAGTCCACACCGCACTCGCGGACCACCTCGACCAGGCGGTTGGAGTTGGACGAGTTGCGGGAGCCGATCACCAGGACCAGGTCGCAGCGCTTGGCCAGCTCCTTGACCGCCGCCTGGCGGTTGGTGGTCGCGTAACAGATGTCATCGGTGCGTGGGCCCACGATCGACGGAAAGCGCTCGCGCAGCCGGGCGATCACGTCCTGGGTCTCATCGACCGACAGCGTGGTCTGGGTGATGAACGCCATCCGGGTCGGGTCCTCGACCTCGAGGTGGTCGACGTCATCGACGCTCTCCACGAGCACGATCCGCTCGGGCGCCTCCCCCATCGTTCCCTCGACCTCCTCATGGCCGTCGTGGCCGACGAGCACGATCGTGTAGCCCTGGGCGGCAAACTTCCGCGCCTCCACGTGGACCTTGGTGACCAGCGGGCAGGTGGCGTCGATGGTCATCAGCTGGCGCTTCTGGGCTCCCTCGTGGACGCTGGGCGCGACCCCGTGGGCTGAGAACACGACCGTGCTGCCCTCCGGGACCTCGGTCTCGGAGTCGACGAACACCGCGCCGCGCCGGCGCAGCTGATCGACCACGTGCTTGTTATGGACGATCTCCTTGCGCACGTAGACCGGCGGGCCATACAGCTCAAGTGCCCGTTCGACCGTCTGGACGGCACGGTCCACGCCGGCGCAATAGCCGCGGGGCGTGGCCAGAAGCAGCTTTTCAGGTTGGCTTCCCACGCTGCCTAGTGTAGGGGGAGTCCTCGGGGCGCCCGCCTCGGTTCCGTCGGCACCGAGGCGAGGGTAGTCTTCACGCTCAGTGGCCCAGATCCATCTAGACCGGCTGAGTTCCACCGACGCCTCGTTCCTGCACCAGGAGGGCCCGACCTCGCACATGCACATCGGCGGGGCGCTGATTTTCGACGGCCCGCCGCCACCCTTTGAGGACTTCCTGGACCACGTTCGGGGCCGGCTGCACCTGGTGCCACGCTACCGCCACAAGCTGGCTCATCCCCCGCTGGAGAGCGGGCGGCCGCTGTGGGTGGATGACCCGTCCTTCAATCTGGAATACCACGTGCGCAACACCGCGCTCCCGGCGCCGGGGACCGAGGAGCAACTGTGGCGGCTGGCTGCCCGGATCGCATCGCAGCAGCTGGATAAGTCCAAGCCGCTGTGGGAGATGTGGCTGGTCGAGGGACTCCAGGACGGCCGTTTCGGCCTGATTTCGAAGACACATCACTCGCTGGTCGATGGCGTCTCGGGGGTCGATCTGGCCACGGTGCTGTTCGACCTCGAGCCGAGTCCTGCCGCCCAAACCTCCGATGAGCTCAGGCCGTGGCAGCCGAGCCCCGAGCCTTCGGCGGCCGAACTGGTCGCGGCAGGAGTTCGAGGAGCCGCCGGCGTGGCCGCCGCTATGGCCACGCGTGTCGTGTCGGCCGCCACCCGGCCGGCCGCCGCGATCACCCGCGCGCGCGATGCGGCCGAGGGCGTGGGCGAGATCGTCTGGGCTGCGCTCAACCCTGCTCCTGAAACGCCTCTGAACGTCGAGATCGGGCCCCACCGACGCTTCGCGGTCGTCCGCCACAAGCTGTCCGATTACAAGCAGGTCAAGGACGCCATGGGCGGGACGGTGAACGACGTCGTGCTCGCCGTCGTCTCAGGCGCGCTGGCCGGCTGGCTGCGCAACCGGGGGATCCGGACCGAGGGGCTCGAGATGCGCGCGCTCGTCCCGGTGTCGGTCCGCGGCCAGGCGGACCGCGGGACGCTGGGCAACCGGCTCGCCGTGATGCGGGGTCCGCTGCCGGTCTACATCTCCGACCCGGTGGCCCGGCTGCGGTACGTCAAGAAGGCGATGGACGGACTCAAGGAGTCAAAGCAGGCCGTGGGCGCGGCCACGCTGGCCGCCGTCAACGACCTGGCGCCGCCGACGATCCTGGCCCAGGCCTCCCGGCTGAACTTCTCCACCCGGCTGTTCAACCTGATCGTGACCAACATCCCCGGTCCGCAGACCCCGCTGTACGTGCTGGGCCGCCAGCTCCGGGATCTGTTCCCGATCGCCTTCCTGCCCCGCGGGCACGCCCTGGCCGTGGCGATCATGTCCTACAACGGCGAGCTGTGCTACGGCCTGCTGGGCGACTACGACGCCCTCCACGACATCGATGTGATCGCCGCCGGGCTGGATGAGGCAGTGAACGAGCTGCTGGGCATCGCCGGGGGGAAGGAGCCGGCACGCTCGAGCACCAGCAAGGCCAAGGCAACCGACTCGGACGGCGCTGGAAAGTCCAATGGGCGCTCCTCGCCGATCCTGCCTACCTCAGCTACGAGGCCCAAACGAGGTCCGGCCGCCGACATGCGGGCCAAGCGCTCGCGCCCCTCATCGCGACCGCGGCGCCGGCCTCAGAGCTGAGGGCTTTCGGCTCTCCTCATGAGGGGAGCTGGTCGAGAAAGCGACGCCAGGCGTCGTTAATTCGACCAGCCTCAGGGCGGGCGGCTAATGGGCGGGCTCAGAACCCCAGCGCGAACTTGGCGTCCTCGCTCATGCGCTCCGGGGTCCAGGGCGGCGAGAACGTCATCGTCGGCTGGACCTCCTGCACTCCGTCCAGCTCGGACACGAATTCCTCGATCTGTTCTGAGACCTGGGGGCCGATCGGACAGCCGGGGCTGGTCAGGGTATACGTGACACGGACGGTCGCGTCCTGCACCTCGACGTCGTAGATCAGACCCAGCTCGACGAAGTCGAGCCCCAGCTCGGGATCGATCACGTCCCGAAGGGCCTCGGTCACTTCCTCAACGGTGGCCATCTGCCAAGTGTAGGAAATTGGGTCGGAAGGACTTGGCGCGGCCCCCTGACTTGTATAGGGTGCCGAGATCGTCGAGTTTGACCACACCGCCGCGATTCTCCGCTGCCAGGGCGAGGAGGACCGGTCCACTCAGCCCTTCCGCCGGCGGGCCCTGACTAGGGCAATCATGGCCCAGAGCGATGTGGTCGTAGATCTCACGGGCCTGGTGTTCGCAGACACGTCATTGATGCTGGACCTGGCCATGCTGGCCCGGCGGCTGCGCAACCGGGGCGGAGCGCTGCGCCTGAGCGGACCGCAGGTGCAGATCAGGACGCTGATCGAGCTGGTGGGTCTCCACCGCCTGGACGGCGTGACCATAGAAGCTTCCGCCCCCGCCCTGGCCTGAAGATGACCGGTGTCGGCGGGGCGGCTGCGCCAGCCGTCAGGGCGTTTGCCTTCGCCGAGCCCGAAGCGGGCGGCCGGTGGGGTGCAGCGTGGCTGCCGCCCGGGGCCGATCCCGCCGGAGTGCTCGACGTCGGCGATCAGCCGAGCGCCGCGCCGTTGCAGCTGGATGGCGCTGAGGCCACCGAGCCGTGGCGACTGACGGCCGACCCGGACACGGAGCTGGTGCTGGAGGGGCTGGGTCCCCCAGCCTGGAGCGACCCCGAGGCCCGGCAGGAGGAGTTCCATCAACTGTGTCGAGTGAGCGGTGTCGCCGGAGGCCGGCCGCTGGAGTCGCTGGGCTGGCGCTGGGCCCGCGAGCCGGCCAGCGATCCAGCCGTCAGGTCCTTCCGGGCCGTGGCCGGGTGGTTCGATGAACAGGACGGGTTCGCGGTTGCCGCCCGGCGCCCCGGCAAGGCCAAGGGACAGGATGAGGACCTGATCGCGGCGGCCCTTTTCGATCCGACGGGAAGCCGGGTGGTGGCCGATCCCAGGCTCTCGACCACGTACACCGAATCGGGGCAGCCCACGCGGGCCGGGGTCGAGCTGTGGATCGAGGCCGACGCCGAGCCCGATCATCTGTATCCGCGTCGAGCGGTCGGCCAGGCCGTGAGGGCCCCGGTGCCGTGGCGCGTGGCGGAGGTGGCGATGGAGGCCCAGCCCTTCCGTTGGTTCAGCGGCGGCCGGGAGGGACCGGGCGTGTACCTCCTGGGTCAGTGGTGACCCCGCGCCCTCGGGCCGTGATCAGCGACTTCGGCGGGGTGCTGACCTCGCCGCTGCTCGAGTCGTTCCTGGCCGTTGAGAGCTCGTACGGGGTGCCGCCAGGGTCGCTCGGCATGGCCATGATGAAGATCACGGCCCGGGATGGGGTCAACCCCCTGTCCCAGCTCGAGCTGGGCCGGATCACAGAGGCCAGTTTTCTGGCCGGCCTGAGTGAGGAGCTGACCGAGAGCCTGGGCCGGGAGGTCCAGCTCGAGCGCTTCGGAGAGCAGTTCGTCGACGAGCTCCGCCCCAACGAGCCTATGATCGAGTTCATGCGCCAGCTCGGGGCCCGGGGGTACCGGATGGCGATCTGCACCAACAACATCCGCGAGTGGGAGGGGCTATGGCGGGCGAAGCTTCCGGTGGAGGAGATCTTCGACGTCGTGGTCGACTCGGCCTTCGTGGGGTCGCGCAAGCCGGAGCGAGAGATTTACGAGATCACGCTGGACCGGCTCGGGGTGAAGGCGGAGAGGGCGCTGCTGATCGACGACGTGGACCTCAACTGCGAGGCCGCACGAGAATTGGGCATGGACGCGGTCTGGTTTCAGACCACCGAGCAGGCGATCAGGGACGCCGAGGCGGCGCTGTCAGACGGCGCCGGCGACTGAGGTCAGTTCTCGACGCCCAGGCGGTCCCAGCAGTACAGCTCCAGGCACTCCCGAGCCAGCTCGGTGCAGCGCGCCTCCGAGAGCCACGGTAGGACCGTCTCGAACGCCTCCACCTCACCGACGCCGTGCTCGAATGCCTCCTCACCGCGGAAGCCGGCGGCGATCTTCAGAGCCTCGCGCCGGTTCTCCCCCAGCGTCGAGAACACATTGACCAGGAATTCCTTGCTCGGGACGGGATGGCCGACCTCCAGCGAGGCGTGCCACGCGGCCAGCAGCGAGAGGTCGTGCTCATCCAGGTCAGCCAGGGCCTTGGCGTAGTGGGATTCCAGCTCCGACTCGGGGATCTCATCGACCCACGCCCGCACCACCTCACCGAGGATCTGCCGCCGGGCCTCCCGGCCGACTGAGTCGGCGATGACCCTGATGGCGTTCTGAGGCTCAATGAAGCAGAGTGACATTTTGCTCCGGGAGTTGACGATGTTGTGGATGTGCGCCGAACTGAACGCCGCAGACGGTAGGCATCGCCCCGGACGTAACGGTCCGGTGGTTACGGGAAGCCGGGGGAGTCGTCGGCTTATGGAGCCTTCGACGCCGGCCCGGGGGCCGGGTGCGCCGACAGGATCAGCGGCCGCCTTGGCTGCTGGAGGAAGTTGAAATCGAGCGCCAGGTTACCCAGCAGCGGGTTGGCCTCGCGAACATCGGGCCTGGGGTCGGGACGGCCATCGGTCTTCGGGTCCAGCCGCTGCCCATTCAGGAAATCGTCCTCAATGAACTTGTTGTAGGCGTCCTGGCTGAGGATCTGGTGGTCGATGTACCCCTTCCGGGCGTAGGGGCTGATCACGATCCCCGGAACCCGGAGCCCAAAACCCTGCCGGTCAACGTATGGCGGCACCACGTGGTCGTAGAACCCACCCCAGTCATCCCAGGACAGGAAGATCGCCGTGCTATTCCAGGCCGGGCTCTGCATGATCGCGTTGACCAGCCCCGTCACGTACGACTGTCCGGAACTGACCCTGGCCGTCGGGTGCTCGGAGACCTTGCCGTTGGGAACGATCCAGGAGACAGCCGGGAGCGCGCCGGAGCGGGCCGCCGTGAAGAAGTTGCTCAGCGACTGCACGTTGCCCGTCTGCCTGTCCACCGTCACGTCGGTGAACGAGGGCAGGGGGTTCCAGATTCCCGGCGTCTGCGGGCTCTGCGCCACCGGTGCGCAGGTCATCGACGCGGCATTCTCGCAGTCGGGCTCGGTCCCCTTGAATACGTAGTAGCCCCAGCTGACGCGGTCCCGGTGCAGTAGGTATGTGATGTCCGTCCAGGCGTAGTGAAGCTTGCCGTCATTGGGGAGGCCGTAGCCGTGGCCGTGGGGGCTGCGGGGACTGTCGCGGTTGGGCTTCTCGAGCGCACCCTTGCACGAGAACGGATCCAGCGGGGAACGGCAGAAGGCCGACCATTCGGAGACCATGTACAGGTGCGCCGGCAGGCTCCAGGACGCGTCCGGTTCGAAGATGTGGTCCTGGAGCACGAAGTGCTTGGCGTAGCTCCAGTAGTTGGGGATCTCGCGGGCGTCGTGGTAGCCCATCACGTCCAGGCACCGCCCGCCCTTGCCCCGAGTAGTGCCGGGGGCGTTGCACGGGCTGCACAGCGGATTATCGGTGGAGCAGTTCGAGGAGCCGCGCTCGGCCTCGGCCACGAAGCCATCCATGGCCCCCCCGTCGATATCCGCCCCGGCGGCGCGCTCGGAGTGGGGGCCGCCGAAGTTGACGTCCTTGGGGTCGTGGAACGGCTTGACGCACCCGCCATGCACCGGGTCGGGCACGCACACGCCACGCGGAATACCGTCGGCCCCGGGGAAGGTTCCGAAGTAGGTGTCGAACGAGCGGTTCTCCTGCATGATGATCACGACGTGCCGGATCCTGTGGATGAACTCAGGATCCAGGGACACCGCGAGCGAGGTCGAGACGCCGTTGCGCTTGGACGCCGGCACCAGTGCGCGGAGCATGACCCGGCCGTGGCGGAAGCGACGGACGAAGCTGAACTTTGAACCGCTGTTCAGCGTCACGCGGGCGATCGTGGCCCACCCGCCGCCCGCCTGCGCACGCTGCAACTGAACCTGCTCGCCGCCCTGCCAGGGGAACACCGAACCGGTCAGTTTGATCGGCTGGTCGGGCACCGGGCGGGTGGCCGACGAGGTCAGATCAACCAGGGCATTGACGGTCTGGGACACGACCGGGCTGCGGGAGCCGTCCGCACGTACATACCACTGACGGCTCACATCCACCCTGCCCGCGGGGATCTTGATCGAGTAGTTCCCGGCCGAATCCGTGCGTGTGCTCTGGGCGAACCGAAACCGGTGGCCGCCGGCCACCTTTGTCCACAGCTGGAGCGGCACGGCGGCCGACGGGGTGCCGAACACCTGGCCCTTCACGGTTACGGCCTGGCCGGCCACGGAGGGGTTTGGCGTGGACTCGATAGTCAGGGCGACACTCTGGGAAGCGACGCCCGAGGCCCGGCGACTGGCCTCGTAGACGGGGTGCGGATGCGTCCCGTGCGTGAGCGCCAGCGCCACCGCCGTCGACCCGCCCAGGATCAGGGCCAGAGTCAGAAGCAGTGTCGATCGCGTCAAGACGGCAGAGACGTTGGGTCAGTGCAGAACGAGAGAGAGGCCCGCCCCGGCCCGGCGGGAGGGCCGAGCCGCATACGTCTAACCCAGGCTACCGGGCAAAGTTGCGTGGCCGCGGACCACTAACCGTCTTCCAACGAGATCTCCACGCCGAGCGCGGCCGAGGTCGCCTCCAGGACCTCGGGGCTGGGCTCGACCGCCACACCCAGGGTTATGTGCTCTGCGCGCCCCCAGTTGTAGAGGGCCAGATCAAGGGCCTCGAGCGGGGCCTGCCCGGCCTGCGCGAGCTGCGCCGCCCGGCGCTCCAGGAGCAGGGGATCCCCAATTCCGAAGGCCCGCTTGGCCGCCACCGTCACGTCATCGGTCCCGCCCAGGGCCAGCGCGTCTGCCCGGAGCTCGTACAGCCCGAGCGCTCCCAGGCTCGCCAGTAGCTCGAACCTGGCCGCTCGATGCAGCCCCGGCAGGGCCAGGCGCTCGAAGACCCGGGCGAAGCGACGACCAGGGCTCCACCCGGGCTCACCGCTGAAGGCCAGCTCCTGGGAGCCGGCCCGCTCGGCCCACAGCCTGTAGCCCCGGAGCGTCGCCTGGCCGCGGCTCGGATCGTGGGCCGTCCGAGGGCCTGTCTGGGCCCCCTCCAGGTTGGGAAGCTCACCAGAGCCCCAGGAGGTGCGCGCGCTCGCGATCGCCGCGAATGGATCCTCGGCCTGCTCGAGCGGGCCGACGTAGGCGATCAGGAAGGCCAGCCAGGTCCGCTCCTCCAGGTCGACCGCGCGATCTGCCACCTCTGCGTACAGCCCCGGCGGGTTGGTTTCCAACCGGGCGAAGCGTCCCGAGGCGACCGCCAGCTCCTCGGCCAGGCGCTGAGCGTCGGAGGTCGACCGCAGCCCAGGGACCAGCGGCGAGCGGTATCCGTCGTCCACAGACTCGTGCAGCCTGCGCACCCTGACACCGCTGGCCTGCCTGGCGCCGGCTCCGGAGCCACCGCGTCGCCCGGCCGGGCGGCCCGCTGACCCGGGCGGCCGTGGCCCTCGCTCGCTGGTCCGCGGCGCCGAGGATGAGACCAGCGGGCGGGGCTCAATCGCCTGCTCACGCGAGCAAATTGGGCAATTCTGGATCAGGCGGCTGTGGCGGCAGAACGTGGGCACGAGGCGGCAGAACGTGGGCACAAAAAGGGTCCGGGGGGGCCAGATCCTTCTGGACCCCCCCGGGAGTCAGGGAAGTGGGGGCGCAGTTCCCTGACGACCAGGGCGAGTTTCCCCGTCCCAAAATTGCAATTCGGTCCGCCCGTCCCCCTGCGGATGAATCAGAAGCTCAATCGTAACATCACCCGCCACCTGCCAGGCGAAACTTTGGCCTGCACCTGCGGCCTTCGCCGGCCGCATTTTCAGCGCCCGCGGGCTCCCGGACCGGTGAAGAATTCATCGCCAGCGCGCACGGTTCCGGCCGCCTCGGCCTCGTGGCGCAACGTGCGGTCGGGGTCGCCGCTCCACGCTCCCAGCGCGAGCATTTCCCGGTCGGCATCCATCGGGGTCCCGCCCAGGTCCTTGTTGACGATGCGGGCGCATTTCCGGCCCTCGGCGATGGCGGTCACGATCAGGGACTGGCCGATCCGGGCGTCGCCGCAGGCGTAGACACCCTTGCGGTTGGTTCGGTAGGTCATCTCCGTGCGGAGGTTGCGCCGGTGGTCGAGCTCGAGCTCGAGCTGCTGGATCAGGCCCTCGGGCTCGGGGCCCTCAAAGCCGATCGCGATCAGCGCCAGGTCGGCCTCCAGCACGAACTCGCTGCCCGGGACAGGAGTGAGGTCCCGGGACGAGGTTCCGGTGACCTGCCGGGCGTAGACGTGGGACAGCGCGCCGTCCATGCCGCCGAAGCCGGTGACCTCGGTTCCCCAGCGCCGCTTGCCGCCCTCCTCCAGCGCGTACGTGCTCACGGTGCGCTTGGGAGGTAGCGGCCAGGGATGGCGCGGGTCCCGGCCGTTGTCGGGCAGGGCGGCGTAGACGTCGAGCATGATCACGCTGCGGGCGCCCTCCCGGTGGGAGTTTGAGATGCAGTCCATGCCGGTGTCGCCACCCCCGATCACGATCACCCGCTTGCCCGCGGCGCTGATCTCCGTGCCCGGAGCAGGCGGGCGGGACGACCGATTTTCCTGGGCGGCCACCCAGCGGTTGCGCTGGTAGAGGTAGTCCATGGCGAAGTGGATCTCGCGCAGGTTGCGGCCCGGAGCGTCCAGGTCGCGCGAGACACGGGACCCGATGCTCACCACCAGCGCATCGTGCTCCTGGGCCAGCTGCCGAGCATCGACGTCTCGGCCCACGTCGGTGTCGTAAATGAACTGAATGCCCTCCTGCTCCAGGATCTCCACCCGCCGATCAATGATGCGCTTCTCCAGTTTCGCGTCCGGCACACCGAACCGCATCAGGCCACCCGGGCCCTCATCGCGCTCGTAGACGGTCACCGTATGGCCACCCCGGTTGAGCTCGGCGGCCACGGCCAGGCCAGCCGGGCCTGAGCCGATGACGGCCACGGTCTTGCCCGTGCGGCGGGTCGGAGGCTCGGGCACCACCCAACCCTCCTGGAAGGCCCGCTCGGCGATCGCCATCTCAATCTGCTCGATCGTCACGGGATCGTCGTTGATGGCCAGCACGCAGGCTGACTCGCAGGGGGCCGGGCAGATCCGCCCGGTGAACTCCGGGAAGTTGTTGGTCATGTGGAGCTGGTCGGCCGCCTCCCGCCATTTGCCCCGGTAAACGAGGTCGTTCCAATCGGGGATCAGGTTGCCCAGCGGACAACCCTCGTGGCAGAACGGGATCCCACAGTCCATGCAGCGGGCGCCCTGGCGGCGCAGCTCGTCGTCGGGCTGGAGGTCAAAGTACTGCCGGTAATCGCGCACGCGCTGCCTGGGATCGCGCCTGTCAAAGCCGACCCGGTGAATGTTCAGAAAGGCGCCTAGCTCACCCATGTTGAGCGGCGAGCGTACCAGGGGGTCGGACGCCGACGGGGCCGGATTCGCGATTCCGTGGAACCGCTTGTTACAATCGCCACATGCTGGGAAGAGGGGCGCTTTCCGTAGCGGCAGCGACGGTCGTCTTGGGCACGGTGCCCGCATCTCCAGCACCGGCCGCGGCGGCGTCGCCACGACGTCCCAAGATCTCCGTCTCGGCCTCCAGGAACCGGGTCCCGGCCGGTACGAGGGTCACCCTGTCCGGCGGCGTCAAGGGCGCTGTCCGGCCCGTCAAGGTCAACCTCTACAGCCTCCCCTGGCCGTACCGGAAGGCCAGGCTCGTGGCCACGACGCGGACCGGATCCCGCGGCTCGTTTTCGTTCGGACGCAATCCGGGGCTGGACACCCGCTACCGGGTCACCGTGGACGGCACGCCCTCCCGGGCGGTGGTGCTGGTCCGCGCCGTCGCCCGGGTGATCGAGTACGAGAAGGCACTGCCGCTGGGGAGGGCCAAGATCGTCGTCGTGCTGGTCCACCCCAAGAACCTCGACTGGCGGCGGGCCGCGGTCAGCTGGTGGTTCGCCCCCGGCAAAAGCCACTTCCACCAGGGGACGAGCACCCGGGCGCACCGCCTCAGCCAGACCAAGCTCGTCCTGGTCAAGACCGTGGGACTGCCCGCCGGCTTCTACAAGTGGCGCGCCTGCTTCCACGCCCACGGAGTCAGGGCGATTGACGACCCGCGCCGCGCGCCGGGTTGCACGGGACAGGGGTTCAGAGGCAATGCCAGCCTGCCGGCTGGGTTTCCCAGCGCTGCGGCCATCGTCCGGGCAGACAGCTATCTGGCCAGTCGCGGCGGCCACACCGCCATCGCCGTGGTCGATACGGAGGGCCGCATGCACGGCGTTCGCACCAACGACCAGTTCATCACCGGCAGCGTCGTCAAGGCGATGCTGCTGGTGGCCTACCTGCGCCGCCTGGACGCGATGGGCCAGCACTCCGTCGACTCGAGCAGCAACAACATCCTGTATCCGATGATCCACGTCTCGGACAACGACGCCGCCACGCAGTGCTGGGACATCGTGGGCAACGCGGGTCTCTACGCGGTCGCCCACGCAGCCGGGATGACCCACTTCTCCGTGGACACGAGCGCCAGCTGGGGCAGCGAGTGGGGCGCAGCGCTGCTCACCGCCCACGACCAGGCCAGGTTCTTTTTTGAGATGGACTCGCTGATCCCCAGGGAGTTCGTGGGATACGCCCGCAACCTGCTCTCCCACATCGCCGGCTATGAGAGCTGGGGAATCCCCACGATCGCCCGCCCGCTCGGCTACGACGTGTTCTTCAAGGCGGGCTGGCGGCCCAGCCCCGACACGTTCCTGGTCCACCAGATCGCCCGCCTGGAGAAGGACGGCCACAGGTTCTCGGTGGCGATCATGACCGACGGTGACCCCGACATGGGGTACGGCATCGACACGATTCAGGGCACGACCCGGGCGCTGCTGGGCGCTCAGACCGCCGGCGGCTCCCCGCCCGCCTGATCGGCCGCGGGGCCCGATCGCTGGTCGCCTAGCGCATGCGGTAGCCGACGTTGACGATATTGGTCTGCACGGCGTTCTCGGCGGCGTCGCTGGGGACCCCGATGGTCATGACGCCCTCGAAGAATTCGCCGTCGGTGGTGCCCTGGTCGCCGCCGGAGCCGAGGATGATCGCGCCCTCCTGGCGCAGTGGGGAGTAGCCATTCCCCGGTGGGGTCGGGCCGCTGTAATACGTGGTGAGGCGGCCCGAGGTCGCTTTCCCGCCCTTGATGGTGAATGTGCGCGATCCGGGGTCGTTGAGCACTCCGGTTACGAATGGGTAGGGCATCGCGAGGTTCTTGGCCGTTCCGGCGCAGCAGAACCCATCGCCGGACTTGAATGAGCCGCCCAGGAACGCGGAGGGATACTCGGGAGTAGCGGTGGTCCGGCCGGTCATGAACATGCCGTTCTCGAGGTCAGCCTGCACCCATGGTCCGTCGCCGGCTCCGCAACCGTCCCAGCAGTCGCGGCTGAAGTTCAGGGCGTCCATCTTGCCGTTGCCATCGTCGGTGCCCTTGATCTCGGAGTTGCCGAAGTCAAAGCAGCATTGGTTGCCGGCGAAGTTCCCGCCGAATACGCCGTAGACGCTTTCGGCCTGCCCGCTGACAGCGACGCCCCTCGCACGCCTGTGGCCGTTGTTGTATGCATGTCCCGGGTTGCCCGTACAGGTGGCAGCGGTAAAGCAGGGCGCGCCGGTCGGCGAATGGTTGACGAACTTCAGACCGTAGACAGGGTGACCTCCCGCGGTGATCGGCAGGGCGTTGGCGACGACCGGGAGATGCGACCAGGTGCGATTGCTGTAGGGGGCCGACGTCGGGCCCTGAGGAACGAGGTCGTTGCGATCAGCCGACTGGTCATAGATCTTCGCGACAACGCAGTGCGTCCCGGCGCAGAACGCTTTCTGCGGACGGATGCTCGCGTACCCGCCCCGGGCCAGCAGGCCGATGTTCAGCGTTGCCCCGTCTGATGACCGCCTGACCTCATAGAGAGGGCCGTCGTAGGCGCCGAACAGCGCCCGGGTGGAGCTGTATGCCGCAACGCATGGGGTTCCAGCCTTTGCGTAGATGTCGCATGGCTCCGCTGTTCCCCCTCCGGCACGGCCAACCGCCAGCGCCGGCGCGACAACAAGCAAGACGGCGGCCAGCGCGGCGATCAGAGGCGTCGCGCGTGCGTGACCGGCGATCCGGTCGCGAAGCCAGGAGTGCACCAAGCCGCGGAGGGGTTCCCGGCGGTGGAAGAGGGCAGCAGTAGTCGGTCGAGTCTTCACAACATTCTGTCCTGTCGGCTGTCGGGTCAGGCGCAGGCTCACGATCGATACTTTCACGTGGCCCTAAACCGGGGTTACACCATTAACGCCCCCACCCCGCGGTTCTGTCCACCAGTTACCACGCGCCTCGGTCAAGCGTCGAACCAATCAATCTGGCGGGGCGGCTCACTGCCGCCCCGCCGTCATGTCTGACTGGGATAGGGACGCCGCGGCGCGAGGCCCGAGTGAGCTGGGGCAAGAGGAAGAGTGGCCCGCGATGTGCGTGCATGTCCGGTCCGCTGCTCTGCATCCCTGGGGCCCGGACCGTCCGCCACGGTGTTTGAGCGAGCGCTGCTCGACGTCAGACGGCCGCCGGCTCCCCGTCCGCCTGGCCGGCCGTCGCGGCGGCGCGCTCCTCCAGCACCCGCCGGTAGTCGCGGGGCATGACCTTGACGAACCGCTCGCGGGAGCGCTCCCACGAGGCCATCAGATTGCGGCCCACCATCGACCCGGTCCGCGCCACGTGCTCGGCGATCAGCTCCCGGATCTGTTCATCATCCTGCTCCTCGAGCTCCTCGAGCTCGACCAGGTCGACGTTGCAGCGCTCGCGGAAGCGGCGCTCCTTGTCGTAGACGTAGGCGATTCCCCCGCTCATTCCGGCGGCGAAGTTGCGCCCCGTGGGGCCGAGCACGATCACGACGCCGCCGGTCATGTACTCACAGCCGTGGTCGCCCACACCTTCGACGACCGCGAGCGCACCCGAGTTGCGCACCGCAAAGCGCTCGCCGGCCAGGCCTCGGAAGAAGGCCCGCCCGGCGGTCGCTCCGTAGAGCACGGTGTTGCCGACGATTGAGTTCTCCTCGGCCAGGAACCGGGCCTTTTCGGGTGGACGGACCGCGACGATGCCGCCCGATAGTCCCTTGCCTGCGTAGTCGTTGGTCTCGCCGCGCAGGGAGAACGTCACCCCGGGCGCGAGCCAGGCGGCGAAGCTCTGACCGGCGGAACCCGAGAACGAGATCTCGACCGTCCCCTCAGGCAGGCCGTTGGCGCCGTGACGGCGAGCGATCTCCCCGGACAGGATCCCGCCCACGGTCCGGTTGACGTTGCGCACCGGGATCGGCCCCACGCGCGTGGATTCGCCCCGGGCGATGGCGGGCTCGCAGCGCCGCACAAGCTCCCAGTCCAGCGCGTCGTCCAGGACCGGGACCTGCTCGCGGGTTCGCGAGCGGGGAGTCTCGGGCGGAAGCTCGGGCGAGTCCAGGACCATCGACAGGTCCACGTGGCGCGCCTTCCAGTGCTCGATGGCCGAATCGGCGTCCAGCAGATCGCTGCGGCCGATCATTTCCTGCAGGCGGCGGAAGCCCAGCGTGGCCATCAAGTCGCGGACCTCCTCGGCCACGAGCATCAGGTATCCGGTCACATGCTCCGGGAGGCCGCGGAAGCGGCGGCGCAGCTCGGGATCCTGGGTGGCGATCCCGACCGGGCAGGTATTCAGGTGGCAGACCCGCATCATGATGCAGCCCATGGCGATCAGCGGGGCGGTTGAGAAGCCGAAGGCGTCGGCCCCCAGCAGTGCTGCCACCACGACATCCCGACCCGTTCGCATTCCCCCGTCCACCTCGACCGTGATCCGCGAGCGCAGGTCATTGAGCAGCAGCGTGTGCTGGGTCTCGGCCAGCCCGATCTCCCACGGGATCCCCGCCGACTGCACGGAGGACTGCGGCGAGGCCCCGGTCCCGCCGTCGTGTCCGGCGATCGTGACGTGGTCGGCGTTGGCCTTGGCCACACCCGCGGCCACCGTGCCCACCCCGACCTCGGAGACAAGCTTCACTGAGATCGACGCCTGTGGGTTGGCGCAGCGCAGGTCGTAGATCAGCTGCTTGAGATCCTCGATCGAGTAGATGTCGTGGTGGGGTGGCGGCGAGATCAGGCCCACGCCGGGAGTCGAGTTCCGGATGCGGGCGATGTAGGAGTCGACCTTGTGACCGGGCAGCTGGCCGCCTTCCCCGGGCTTGGCCCCCTGGGCCATCTTGATCTGCAGCTGGTCGGCGTTGACCAGGTAGTGGATCGTCACTCCGAAGCGGCCCGAGGCCACCTGCTTGATCGCCGACCGGCGCCGGTCGCCGTTCTCATCGGGCACATACCGGGCCGCATCCTCGCCGCCCTCGCCCGTGTTGGAGCGGCCGCCCAGCCGGTTCATGGCGATGGCCAGCGTCTCGTGAGCCTCGCGCGACAGCGAGCCCAGGCTCATCGCCCCGGTGGTGAAGTGCTTGACGATCTGGGTGGCTGGCTCGACCTCCTCCAGAGGCACCGGTGGACCGTGTGGCTTGAGCTGCAGGAGCCCTCGGAGCAGGCCCTTGCGCACGGCCTCCTCATTGACCATTCCGGCGAACTCGCGATACGTGGTCCGCGCGTCCCCGTTGTCATGCTGGACCGCGTGCTGAAGCTTGGCCACCGTGTCGGGATTCCAGACATGGAGCTCGCCGTCGCGGCGCCACTGCAGCACCCCGCCCACGGGGAGCAGCTCACGATCGGTCCGCGGGTAGGCACGGAAGTGGCGCTCCATCACCTCGGTGGAGAGCTGCTCCAGCCCGACGCCGCCGATCCGGGACGGGGTCCCGGTGAAGAAGTCCTCAATCACGCTCTCATTCAGCCCGACCGCCTCAAAGATCTGGGCCCCGCAGTAGGACTGGATCGTGGAGATCCCCATCTTGGAGATGGTCTTGAGCAGGCCCTTGCCGATCGCCTTGACGATGTTGGCCTCGGCCTCGTCGATCGTCAGCTCCACCGGCAGCAGAAGCCTGTCGGCGAGCTCGTCCAGCGACTCGAACATCAGGTACGGGTTGATCGCGGCGGCGCCGTAGCCGATCAGCGTGGCCATGTGGTGGATGTCCCGGGGCTCGCCGGATTCGATCACCAGACCGGACCTGGTCCGGGTGCCGCGCGAGACCAGGTGCTGATGCACCGCGGCCACCGCCAGCAGTGACGGGATGGCCACCCGCTCGGGGCCCAGGTTGCGGTCGGACAGGATCAGGATGTTGGCTCCGTGCTGGACGTAGTTGGCCGCCTCGGCGCACAGGTCGTACAGCCGCACCTCCATCCCGTCGGGGCCCTCCTCGATCGGCCAGGTGATGTCGAGCGTGGCCGCGTCGAAGACCTCGTGTGAGACCTGGCGGAGCTTCTCGAGCTCGTGGTTGCGGAGGATCGGCTGGTTCATAACCAGCTGGTGGGCCTGCTCGGGGATCTCGGTCAGCAGGTTGAGCTCGGCGCCCACGCAGGCCTGGAGGCTCATGACAACCGATTCGCGCAGTGGGTCGATCGGCGGGTTGGTGACCTGGGCGAAGAGCTGCTTGAAGTAGGAGAACAGCGGCGGCTGGCGGTCAGACATCACCGCCAGAGCGGCGTCATTGCCCATGCTGGCCACGGGCTCCTCGCCCCGGGCGGCCATCGGGGCGATGATCAGCTTCAGGTCCTCCTGGGAGTAGCCGAAGGCCAGCTGCTTGGAGCGCAGCGGCTCGATCCGGGGCGAGCGCGGCTCACGCGCGGGGAGATCGTCGATGTGGACGACCGAGCGCTCGTACCACTCGGCATAGGGCTTGCGCCGAGATACCGAGCGCTTGAGTTCATCGTCCTCAACAATCCGGCCCTCGTCGAGGTCGACCAGGAACACCTTCCCCGGGGCCAGCCGGCCCTTGCGCTGGATGTGCTCGGGGGCGAGGTTCATGACGCCCGCCTCGGAGGCCAGCACGACGTAACCGTCGGTGTCCTGGACCCACCGGCCGGGCCGCAGGCCGTTGCGGTCGAGCACCGCGCCGGCCACCCGGCCATCGGTGAACACGATCGCAGCCGGCCCGTCCCAGGGCTCCATCAGGCAGGAGTGGAAGTCGTAGAAGCCCTTGACGTCGGGGTCGAGGCCGTGGCGCGTCCGGTAGGCCTCGGGGACCATCATCATCACGGCGTGCTGGATCGGGCGACCGCCCAGCACGAGCAGCTCGAGCACGTTGTCGAAGATCGCCGAGTCAGAGCCGCCCTCTCTGAGCACCGGCACGACCTTCTCCAGGTCTGAGCCGAACAGGTCCGAGGCGAGCTGGGACTCGCGAGCCCGCATCCAGTTGATGTTGCCCCGCAGCGTGTTGACCTCTCCGTTGTGGGCCACCATCCGGTACGGATGGGCCAGCTCCCAGCTCGGGAAGGTGTTGGTGGAGAACCGCGAGTGCACCAGCGCCAGCCGCGAGGCCAGCCGCGGGTCGCGGAGGTCGGGGAAGTAGCGCGGCAGCTGAGGCGCGGTGAGCATGCCCTTGTAGACGACCGTTCGGCTGGAGAAGCTCGGCAGGGCCAGCCCCCCGGAGGACTCCCGCTCAATCAGCCGCCGGATCACATACAGCTTGCGCTCAAAGGCGTCCTGGTCCAGGACGTCCTCAGAGGCCTCGATCAGGATCTGCCGGATCACGGGAGCACAGAGGCGAGCCGTGTCTCCGACGTGGCGATCGTCGACGGGGACATCGCGCCACCAGATCGGCCGCTGGCCCTCGGCCACGATCGTGTCCTCAATCAGGTGCTCGAGCCGCGTCCGGCGCTCGGGGTCAGGCGGCAGGTAGCACACGCCCACCCCGTAGCGACCGATAGGCGGCAGCTCCAGGCCGGCGGCCACGCCCCGGAAGAACGCGTCGGGGATCTGGAGCAGGATCCCGGCGCCGTCGCCCGTGTTCGGGTCGGCGCCCTCCGCACCCCGGTGCTCGAGGTTCTCCAGCGCATCCAGGGCCTTCTGCACGACCGTCGGGCTCGGCTCTCCGCGCAGCTTGGCCACGAGTGCGATGCCGCAGGCGTCGTGCTCGTTCGCAGGGTCGTACAGGCCAGTGGCCCCAGGGGCGTTCAGGTGTGTCTTCATGAAGAGGGGTCCGGCCCCGGGACGGAAGCCGGCCGGCGGGGACCGCGAAGGATACAGCCAGTGTTAGCGGCGCGTTAGCGGCGGGGCGCTACGCGCCGCGGAACCCGCGGCGCCGGTGGCTGCGCAGGGGCCTCGCCGCCCGCTACCGGGCGGCCTTGGCCTTGCTCTTGGACCGCGACGCGGACCCCGAGCCGCCCGAGGACCGCTTGGCCTTGGCCGGCGCCTTCTTCTTCGGCGCCGCCGCCTGGTCGCTGTCGCCGCTCTTGACCGCGGCCAGGCTGGCCTCCAGCGCGGCCATCAGGTCGGGGGCGACGGCGGGCTCCTCGGCCTGGGGCTGGACCTCAATCTGCTCGCCCGCGGCCTTGCGCTCGATCAGGTCGATCACCCGCTCGCGGTACTCGTCGTGGAACTTGTCCGGCTCAAAGCGGGAGGACAGCGAGTCGATCAGCTGCTCGGCCATCTTCAGCTCCCGCGGGGTGGCCTCGGCGTCGGCCACCGACTCGAGCTCGTCCATCCGCTCGGGGGAGAGAACCTCGTCGCCCCACAGCATCGTGGTCAGCGTCAGGACTTCGCCCGTGGGGCGCAGGGCAGCCAGCTGCTGCTTGGAGCGCAGGACCACTCGGCCAACCCCAACCTTGCCGGACTCGCGCATGGCGTCCAGCAGTAGCCGGTAGGCCTTGGCTCCGCCGGCCGTTGGGGCCAAGTAGTAGGAGTGGTCGTAGTAGATCGGGTCGATATCCGAGAGGTCGACGAACTCCTCGATGTCGATGGTCTTGGTCGCCTTGACGTCCAGGGCGTCGAGCTCCTCGGGCTCGATCCGCACGTACCGGTCGGGAGAGAGCTCGTAGCCCTTGACGATGTCCTCGTAGGCCACCTCATCGCCGGTCGTAGCATCGACGCGCTTCTGCTTGACGCGCGCGCCTGTCTTGCCAGACAGCTGGTGGAAACGGACCGTCTTGGGGGAGGTGGCCGAGTACAGCTTGATGGGCACGTTTACGAGCCCAAAGCTGATTGCGCCCGACCAGATCGCGCGTGCCATAGCTCACCTGTATACCCCACGCAGCGGGTTTTCCCTAGTCGCGGGCGAGCTCTTGCCGCGAGCGTCAACATCTCACAAGATGCCCCGCCGCTCCGTTTCATCTTCAGTGATCCTTCCACCCTTTCAGCGGCTGCTCGACTCCCACGGCCCGGACCTGCACCGGTTCCTGAACGCGATGGTCGGCCACGTCGACGCCGACGACTGCTACCAGGAGACATGCCTGGCCGCGCTGCGGGGCTACCCCAGGCTCCACGATGCGTCCAACCTTCGCTCCTGGCTGCTCACGATCGGTCACCACAAGGCGATCGACCTGCTCCGGGCCCGGGGCCGGCTGGCCATCCCGATGGACGAGCTCCCCGAGCAGCCGTCCGCCAACGCCCACGGTGAGCCGCCGGACGACGGGCTCTGGGACAGCGTCCGGGCGCTCCCGGCCAAGCAGCGCACGGCGCTGGCCCTGCGCTACGTGGTCGACGCGCCCTACACCGAAATCTCGGCCGTCATGGAAACGTCGGAGGACGCCGCCCGGCGCAACGTGCACGAGGCGATCAAACGACTGCGACTGGAGTACCAGCGATGAAACCTTCTCTTGACCCCGAACAGGCGCTCAGGGCCGTCCCGGTCCCGGAGTCCCTGCCGGACATCGGACCGGCCGCGGCCCGTGACGGGCTGCTGGACGTGGCCTACGTGATCGACGACTCACCCGTCGGACGGCTGCTGCTGGCCGCCACCCCCCGCGGCCTGGTCCGCCTGGCCTACCTGGACCACAGCGACGAGGACGCCGTGCTGGAGCACCTGGCCAGCCACGTCTCCCCGCGGGTGCTGTCCGCCGCCAAGCCGCTGGACGAGCCGCGGCGCGAGCTCGAGCAGTACTTCTCCGGCGGGCGGCGCGAGTTCGACACCCCACTCGACTGGCAGCTTGTCCACGGGTTCGGCCGCCGGGTGCTCGAGGCCACGGCCCGGGTCCCGTTCGGCTCCGTGACCACCTACAAGCGGATGGCCACGGAGGCCGGAAGCCCCCGGGCCGCCCGGGCGGCGGGCAACGCGCTCGGTGCCAACCCGATCCCGATCATCGTCCCCTGCCACCGGGTGCTCCACTCGACGGGCGGGCTGGGCGGATACACCGGCGGCCTGGACCGCAAGCGCCTGCTGCTGGGGATCGAGGGATCAAGCCCGGCCGAGCAGCTGACCCTTCAGAACAGCTGATCCGGCGTACCGCGACGGGTCTGGGCCAGCGACCACGAGCACAGGCCGCACTCGGCCGGGCAGCCGTGGCAGAGGGCGCGGTGCGGGACCGGGCTGACCTCAAACCTTCCGCCCGCCATATCCGCGGTCAGGCGGGTCAGTTCCGCCTCGAGCTCTGGGATCCGGTCGCGGTCAAAGGCGGCCACGGCGGGGTGGTCCACGAGCTCCAGGAAGGCATGGACGACCTCGACCCGGCGCGCGCCTGAGCGGAGCGCGGCCAGCGCATAGACCAGGCGCTGGACGGCGTAGGAGCGCTGAACCACGGCCTCGGGGTCGGCCCCGCCGAGCCGGTCGGTCTTGTAGTCCACGACCAGGGTCTGACCCGTCCGCTCCTGGGCCAGAACGTCGAACACGCCCCGGATCAGGAGCGCCGGGGCCCGCGCTCCATCCTGGCCGAGCAGGAAGGAGAACTCCTGCTCCGAGCGGACCGTCGTGGCCCGGCCGAGGCGCCGGCAGATCTCGCTGTCCGTGAACGCCTGGACCAGTCCCCGGATCTCCTCGGCCTCCTCGGTGGCCAGCGCGGCCGCCGCCACCCCCAGATCAGGCGCGGCCGGGCGGCGGAAGTCGATTCGCTCGAGCAGCCCGTGGACCAGGACGCCCCGCTCGGCAGCGCCGAGCCCGGGCCGAGCAGGGCGGTCGGCATTACCAGCCGCCTCGCCCACCCGACTCTCCACGCCCCCAGTCTCGACCGGCGCCAGCCCGAGCATCCGCTCGACGTAGAACCGGTAGCCGCATCGCCGGTGCTCCTCCAGGGCGGTGTAGCTGACCTCGCTGATGGCCAGCTCGGAGCCCGCCGCCGGCGGCGGGACCAGTGCAGCCATCAGCTCCGCATCCGGCTCCGGCGCCGGCCGCGCCGTCCCCGGACCAGCGCGCTCGGAGACCGGAAACACCACCCCCTCGGAGTCGATGAACCGTACCGCCACCCCGTGGCAAACCCGATCCGCAATCCCGTCCTCGCGCCCCTCCGCCAGCTCGGCCGCCTCCGGGACGAGCGCCGGGCCGATCCAGGTCATGGGGCCGCCGGAGACACCCGTGTACCAGGGGTCGAGCTTGACTGCGCCACTCAGGACCAACCGCTCGCGGGCTCGGGTCATGGCCACGTAGAAGAGCCGGCGCTCCTCAGCCGCCTCGGCCTGGGCCTGCTCGTCGCCCAGCGCCTTGTAATCAAGGGCGCCCTCGGCCCTGGCCGTCCCGGGCTGGGACAGGCGCAGGCCGAAGCGGCCGTCCCGGCCGATCCGCATCAACTCGGCCCGGCCGAACGGGGCGCGACCCAGGTCGGCCACGCACACCGTCCCGAACTCGAGCCCCTTGGCCCGGTGAATCGTCATCAGCCGGACCGCGTCCAGGCCCTCGCCCTCAACGGGCGCCTCGGCCTCGGTCCGGTCCCCGCCCCAGCCCCCGGACCGGAAGCGCACGAGCTCCAGGAACTCGCGCAGCGGGTCGCCCGAGCTTGGACCGAGCTCCGAGCCGAGCCGCATCAGCTTGCGGAGGTTGGCCATCCGCCGCTGGCCGCCGGGCAGCGCCAGGACGGCGTCGTCATATGCCGTCTGGGCCAGGGCCCGGTCGATCAGCTGCTCGACCCGGAGGCGAGCGGCGGCCGCTCGCTCCCGGCCGAACCAGCCGGCGAACCGCTCGAGCATCTCCCGCTGGCGCGAGTCGAGCTCGTCGAGGCGATCCTCCGGGTCACTCATCAGCCACCAGGGGTCGCGATCGGCGCTGCGGCCCGCCGCGGCCAGGATCACGAGCGTGTCCAGCGAGACGCCGACCAGGGGCGAGGCCAGCACCGTGTACAGGGCCTCCAGATCTCTGGGATTGGCCAGGGCCCGCAGGTAGGCCACCATGTCGACCACCTGGGGGTGGGCCCAGTACCCGCGCCCGCCGATCACGTACGTGGGGATCCCCCGATCCTCCAGCGCGCGCTCGTACACGCGCATGTCGGTGGAGGCTCGAAGAAGCACGACCGTGTCCCCGGGCGTCGCGTCGCCGGCCTGCATCAGCTCGGCCACGCGGTCACCCAGAGCCTGGGCCTCGGCCACCCGCCAGGCGCTGACCGGGCCGTCGTAGTCCCAGTCGGCTCCCTTGTCGGCCACGATCAGCTCGACCCGCGGTCCGGTATTTGATGCCTCGTCCCGGCCGGGCTCAAGCGGCCGGAATCCCTCCCCCAGCTCGGACCAGAACGCGCGGTTGACCACCTCCAGGATCTCCGGCCGGGAGCGGAAGTTGGTCCGCAGCGTGCCCCGGGCCCCGATCTCTTCCAGCCGCCGGCCCCGGGACTCGAACAGCTCCACGTCGGCGTGACGGAAGCCGTAGATCGACTGCAGCGCATCGCCGACGGTGAACAGGTTGCCGGTGGCCAGCTGCTCGATCAGCTCCATCTGGACGTGGTTGGTGTCCTGGAGCTCGTCGACCATGATCCGGGCAAAGCGACTTCGCAGGCCCTCACGGAGCTCCGGGTGCCCCCGGACCAGCTCGAGCGCGAGCAGCTCCAGGTCCTCAAAGTCAAGCCCTGACGCGAGCCGCTTGTGCTCGGCATAGTGGACCGCGAACGCGCCCAGCAGCTTGTCGAGCAGGTCGTGGGCCCGGCCAGCGCAGCGGTGCTCGCAGGCGGTTCTGAACTCGGCCAGCGCCTCGCCGTACTGCTGGCACACGGGCGTGCTCAGGGCCGCGCCGTTGCCCCCCGGGAGCGACAGTGCAGAGAGCGACGCCGGCCAGGGCTCCCCAGCCTCGATCAATCCCGAGCAGCTCTCCAGCCGGCCGAGCGCGTCCAGAACCCGACGCGAGGGCCGATCGACGGTGGCCAGCTCGCGGGCCGCCGCGGCGCTGGCCGCCTCCAGGCGCTCGCGGGCCGCCTCCAGGTCGGGAGGCGATCCGAGTGGCGGCAGCCGCGGCACGAGCTGGCCGCGGGAGCGGAGCTGGCCGTAGGTGCTCAGGATCGCGCCCCGGAGCCCCCCGGGCGTGTAGGCGGCGATCAGATCCAGAGCCCCTGGCTCGGCCTGGGCCACCTCATCGAGCGCCCTGTCGAAGGCCTCGTCGGCCAGCCGCCCGGCCTCCCAAGCATCGAGGACGTGGAAGCGAGGATCGATCCCGGCCGACAGCGCCTGGGCCCGCAGGAGCCGGGCGCAGAAGCCGTGGATGGTCGAGATGTGGGCCCCCTCGGTGGCCCGCGCGGCCTCGAGTTGACCCACCTCGCGCAGCCGCCGGCGGATCCGCTCGCGCATCTCGGCCGCCGCCTTCTCCGTGAACGTGATCGTCAGAATCGCGGTGACATCCAGGCCGTCCTGGAGCACCGACTCCACGAAGCGCTCGACCAGGACCGACGTCTTGCCGCTCCCCGCCGCCGCGTCGAGCAGCAGGTCCCCCTCGCGCTGGGCGATCGCCTGGCGCTGCTCCTCGGTCCAGTCGCGTGGACCCGCCCCCTGGCTCACCTGACCACCGCTCACAGCTCGCTTCGGCAGATCCCCGGGTAGGCGCACCCCTGGCGCGAGCACGTCTGGGGGCAGGGCTCGAGCGCGCCGGTCCGGAGCCGATGCGCGAGCTCGACCGCCCGGGCCGAGGCGGCGTGGAGCTCGTCGTCGAGTTCGGACGGCTCCCGGGCATCGGTAGCCACCAGCCGGTCCCCGACGCCGGCCTCCTTCACATATATCCCCCGGCCGCGGAGGTCATTGCCCCCAAGCGGCTGATAAAGCCCAGCCACGGGGTCCAGATCCATGAGCTGCCGCGCGGCGAGCATGTACAGGGCGACCTGGAGCTGATCGTCGGTTCTCCACCGCGATCCGTGCCACTCGTCGCGCCGGGTGCCGCTCTTGTAGTCCCTGATGATCGCCCGCCGGCCCGACTCGCGGTCGACGTCGACTCGGTCAATCGAGCCCCGGACCAGCACCTGATCGTCCTCGCCCCCCAGGACCAGCGCGGGCAGCGAGCCCTCGTCGTCCTCAAAGCCGAAGTGCTGCTCCAGCCCGACCGGCTTCCAGTCGGTTCCGTCGCCCGCCTCGTGACGCAGGTAGCGCAGGAGGTCCGCCCGGATCCCGGCCTGCACCCCGGCCCGGACCGAAGCCGGCCGCCCAGGGGAGATCGTGGGAGGCATGTCGGCCATCACCTCGGCCAGGAGCCGCTCGGCGTCGCGCAGCGACTCCGGGGTGATCGCCCGGTCCAGACGGCCGACGACCTCCTCCAGGATCGTGTGCATGTAGCTCCCCTTGGCCAGTGGATCGGGCTCGGGGTCAAAGCGCGGCGGCGAGACCTCTCGTTCCACCAGCCACTTGACCGGGCACGTGGCGTAGAGCTCGAGCGCGCTCCCGGAGACGATCCGGCTGTGCCGCACGTGGGCCAGCGCCTCTGCGGACAGAACCCGCGGGCCCTCCGTCGCGGCGGGCGCCGCCAGGTCTGGCGCGGGCGCCGGGCCGGTCGCCGCGACCAGCGCGTGCCGGAGCTCGCGCTCGGTGGGGGCGAGCTCAGGCGACCACACGACATCGCTGAGCAGACGCCGGCGGCGGCGCTCGCGCCACTCCGGGCTCAGCAGCTCGGCCACGTCGTCGATAAACGGCGAGGGCAGGGCCAGGTTCCCCTCCTCATCGGAGCTCCGGAAACTCAGGACCACCCGGGCGGTGGCCCGGGAGACGGCCGAGTAGAACAGATACCGCTCACGATGCAGCGCGTCCTCGGCCGGGGCCAGGCGCAGCCCGCTGGCCATCGCCACCTCGCGACGGCGCTCGTCGGAGAAGAACGGCTCGGGCAGCGCAGGCTGGGGGAACTCGCTCTCCTGCAGCCCGCACGCGAACACGGCCTGGAAGCGACGCGCCCGGATGGCCAGCGGCTCTGAGACCTGAACGGCCCCCGGGCGCAGTGGCCGGCCGGCGTCGACCTCGAGCTCCCGGAGCAGGTCGACCAGCCCTGCTGCGGAGGGGAGCAGACGGAGCTCCTGAAGCTCGCCGAGCGCGGCCAGCATCGTGGACAGCGCGCGGGCGTCGAGCGCCTCCGAGGGCCCGAGGAGCCGGGCCTGGGCGATGAACGGTGCCGCCAGCAGCCGCCGGCCCTGACGGCCCAACTCGGCCACCGGGTCGCGCGCGCCGCGCACGGCGATCAGCGCCTCCGGCACGAACCCCAGCCGCTGGAGTGCCTGGCCCGCGGTCCGGAGGCTGTCCCGCCGCACCTCTGCCTCCACCGCGTCGGCCTTCTCGGGGCGCCCCAGCACGCCGGGGGCGCGCAGGTAACAGAGCACGTCCGCGGGGGTGGCCGCGTCGCCCTCCAGCGCGCACCGGACCAGGGCGATCAGCGCCCGGCCCAGCGCCGTGGCGGCGAAGGGCACCCTGCGCTCGATCGCCACCGGAATCCCGTACTGGTCGAACACGCCCTCGATCAGGGGCCCGGCCCCGGCCAGCGACCGGCAGACGACGGCGATCTCGTGCCCGGGCACGCCGGCCCGCAGGAGGGACAGCACCTCGGCCCCGACCAGCTCGGCCTCGGCCCGCTGGCCGCCGGCCTCAAACAGGGCCACCGCATCCCCGGGTTCGACCCGCTCGGGGGCGGTGGCGAACAGCCACCGTTCCAGGTGGTGCAGGACCCGGCGCGAGCCGGGCTCGTAGTACTCGTCCAGGGCGGGGAGCTCGACCACCCGTCCGGCCAGCTGACGGAGCTCCTCGACCACCTCAGCCCGGGCCTGGAGAGCCGGACGCCCGGCCTCATAGGTCAGCGAGAGCGTGACCTGGGTTTCCACGGCGCCAGCCAGCGTCTCCACCGCGTCGCGCTCCAGCGGGTGGAGATCGTCGAAGCCGTAGAAGAAGACCTGATCGGCGCCCCACCGGCCGGGCGCGGCCCGGAGCGCGTCCAGGGCGCGCCAGACGTACAGCTCCCGGTCAACCCGGCCCATCTCCTCCAGGCGGCGGGCGTAGCCCTGGTAGACCGAGGCCACCTCGGCGGCGTATCGGCCCCGGCGCTCATCCTGGGCCGCCCACCGCTTCAGGGCCTGGGCGAAGCGCTGGGGGGTGATCAGCGAGCGCTCGAGCTCGGCCACCAGCTCGGCCGCGGCCAGGACGAAGCCTGAGGCCTCCGCGCTCTGGCCCAGGACGTCAAATTCCAGCCCAGCCACCACCTCCCCCAGCACCCGCTCCCGGGCCAGATTTGAGATCGGCCGCTGGACATGGTCGGTCCGGCGGGCGATCTCGCCGGCCAGTCCCGAGAACGTGAGCACCCTCCCCAGGACGGCGTGCTGCTCGGCCAGCTCACGCGCGTAGTGCCGAGCGTCGGCCCGCGTGGGCACGACCAGGAGGGCCCCCCGGGGCGCGGCGGCGGCATAGGCGCTCAGGGTCTCTCTGGCCTTGGCCGAGTTGGCCGGTCCCAGGATCAGAGTCAGCGCCATCGACCTATGGTGGCGTTCTGATCAGATGGGAAGGGGTCGGTGCATGCACCGACCCCCGGGGGCGTGCATGCACGCCCCCGCAGCCGGGCGCATGCGCCCGGCTACCGGCTCTGAACGATGCGCTGCACGATCGCGATCAGGGCGTCGACCACGTGGGGGTCGAACTGCGTCGAGCGGTGCTTGCGCAGCCGGCTGAGAGCCTCGTCCACGGGAAGCGCCGCTCGGTAGGGCCGGTGACTGCTCATCGCGATGTAGGCGTCGCAGCAGCAGATGATCCTGGCCTCAATCGGAATCGCCTCACCGGCCAGGCCGTCGGGGTAGCCCTTGCCGTCAAAGCGCTCATGCGTGGAGCGCACGACGAGGCCCACCTCGCCGAGCACGCCCCCCATACCTTCGAGCATCTCCTGGCCGGCGATCGTGTGCCGCTCGATCGCAGCCCGTTCCTCCTGGCTGAGCTGCCCTTCCTTGTTGATGATCTCGATCGGGATCTCAATCTTGCCCACGTCGTGCAGGAGCGCCCCGAACTCGAGCCGTCGCATCTGGCCCGCATCCAGGGCCAGAATCATGCCGACGTCCGTCGCCAGCTCGACCCCCTCGCGGTTGATCCCGCGGGCGGCGACCGCCTCAAACAGGCGTCGACCAGCGCCCGGCTGGTATGGCGCAGCGACCGGGATCGGCTGCAATTGGGTGGCCATGGTCGTCCTATCGGCAGCGATGCCGGAGATGGCCAATTTGCGCGCGAAGCGTCCAGCGACCGCACACTCGTATCCACGTACACCCGTCGATAGGCAGAAAAGTAGTTAAGTGTGCTTCGCGTCGTGCCGATAGGGGGCGTGGAGTCATAGGCTGCACAGGGCAAACCCGCCGCGAGACGGGGACGCAAAGCCAGAGGTCTCAGGGACAACTGAGATAGCTCGGCCGCCAGTCTCCTCCACCCGGCTCTCCGGAGCGAATGACTGGCTGCGCTTTCACGCGCGGCCGAACCTCAAGTACGAACTGCGGCCCGTGCCCCCGGAAGCGGATCCCGGCGGTACGGGCCGTATTCCTATGGGCGGGGCTCGTCGAGCGAGAGAACTGCCACCAGCGCGTCGACCACCTGGGGGTCGAACTGGGTGCCGCAGTTCCTGAGCAGCTCAGCCAGCGCGTCCTCGAGCGACATGGCGGCGCGATAGGACCGATTGGTGGTCATGGCGTTGAGGGCGTCGCAGCAGGAGATGATCCTGGACTCGATCGGAATGGCATCGCCAGCCAGCCCGTCCGGATAGCCGCCCCCGTCGTAGCGTTCGTGCGAGGAGCGGACCACGTCGCCGACCTCCCCCAGCACGCCTCCCACGTTCTCCAGCATCGTCTGCCCAGTGACCGTGTGCTGCTTGATCACGTCCCATTCCTCGGGCGTGAGCGGCCCCTTCTTGTTGATGATCTCCTTGGGGACCTCGATCTTGCCCACGTCGTGCAGCAGCGCCCCGAACTCCAGCCGGCGCATCTGCTCGTCGTCCAGTCCGAGCAAGGGGCCCACGGACATCACCAGGTCCACCACGTCCCGGCTGTGGGTGCCCGTGTAGGCGTCGTCGGCCTCCACCACGTCGCCCAGGAGCAGCGCCGTGCCCCGGTAGGCGTGGCTCAGCTCCAGCGCCGCCTCCATCCGGGCCCGGCGGTCACGGGCGAAGAAGACCAGGAGTCCACCGAGCGGAAGCACGATCAGCGCCGCCGCCGGACGTCCCGTGGCGGCGAATGCCACGGCGAAGCCGATCGGGCTCAGGCACACGTCGGTCAGATAGATCGAGCCCAGCAGCCGCACAGTCTGCGTCGGGACCTTGCCCAGTCTCAGCCACTCCCGGGCCACGGTGGCCACCAGATCACAGGCCAGCTGGGCGGCCAGAGCGCCCAGGAGCACACCCCAGTGAGACCAGTGGGGCGCGGTCAGGCCGGCGATGGCAAAGACGGCCGCCGGTCCCACGGCGTGCCAGGCGTTGGCCACCTGCGACAGCGCGCCGACCGGCGCCCGGGTCCCGCGGATGTACGAGGGAAGCCGACCCAGGACATAGCCCGCGGCCACGAGCAGAGGGACGGCCCCGGGCGGCACGGCGAACAGCATCGGGATCAGAACGAGCTGCGTGGCCTGGCCGTACCCGGCGCCGACGTCGAACTCGATCGTCGACATGGCCCCATACAGGACCACGAACAGGACGATCACTCCGGGCGAGTGGCTGCCGGTGTGCGGGGCGAAGATGGCCAGCGGCGTGGCGACCAGCAGGAAGGCCACGGCCACGAGCGCCTCGGCTCGAAGCTCGCGCCCGGACATGCGGGTGGCCCAGGTCGGCCGTCCCTCTGACAGCAGCCGCTGGACGGCCGCCGTGGTTTCGAACATGCGGCGAAACGGTGCAGCGATGGGTTGAGTCCCCGGCAACATCGACCTTCCCGGTATCGGCACGAGGCCCGTGGAACTGTACAAACGTCCATACTCTAAAAAGCTGTAAAGTATTTGTCGGGATTGCCGATAACGGGCATGTAGTCATAGGCTGCTCATGGCAAACCCGCTGCGAGGCGGGGACGCAAAGCTAGAGGTCTCAAGGGATTGAGATAGCTCGGCCGCCAGCCTCTCGTCAACCGGGGCTCTCCGAGGACCGGAAGCCGTGATGGGAGGTAACCCAAATGTTCGTACGTATCCGCCGCGTGGCCGTCACCGCGGCTTCCGCGCTTGCTCTGGGGGCTGTGGCCGTACCCGCAGCCCAGGCCAACATTCTCTCGCTGCTGCCCGGAAGCTGTGGCAGCCAGACCGAGTCTCAGCCCTTCGCCGCCTTTGGCGACAGCAATAGCTACACCCTGATCCCGGGGGGCGACTTCCAGGCCGGAAGCTTCCCGTGGCTCATGACCGGTGGCGCGAGCTCCGGGAACGGGTCGCTCTCGCTGCCCGCCGGCAGCTCGGCCATCAGCCCAGCCAACTGCACCAGCATCTATCACCCCACCGCGCGGCTGTTCGTCCGCAACACGGGGTCCCCCTCTTCCCACCTGATCGTCCAGGCGCTCTACCCGGGCCTGCTGGGCGGGGTGCAGACGGCCACGATCGGTGACATCACCGGCTCCTCCACCTGGAGCCCCTCCCCGGCGATGTCGATCCAGGGCCAGAACCTGCTGGCCACGCTGTCGCTGAGCAAGACCGTGATCGCCTTCCGCTTCGTCCCGGCCGATGGCTCGGGAAGCTGGAGCATCGACGGCGTCTATCTGGACCCGTACGGCCGCCGCTAAGCACCGCCCAACCAAACGTACGAACAACGCGGCGCGTACCGCCGGAATGCGGATCCCGGCGGTACGCGCCGCTTCATTTAAGCGGCCGCGGCCGGCTCCGCTGGGGCGTCTGCCTCAGCCTCTGGAGGCTTTGCCCCCTCCTTGGCCCAGGGCTCGTCGAACTCCACCCGCCACTTGCCCTCCTCGCTCTGCTGGAGCGCGAGGCGGGCGCGGAAGCCCTTGCCCGAGCGGCCCTTGAAGCCGGTCACGGCCTTCTCCGTCCGGCCCGTTTTGACCAGCTCACGGGCCACTGACAGCGGGAGCGACTTGCCGGCCTTGGACTTCCAGATCACGAACCCACATCCGGGATCGTCGCGCGCCCAGCACGAGTAGCCCTTGCGGTTCTCATTGATGTCGCGCCCGCACACCGGGCAGGGGCCCAGATTGGCCCGGGGGATCCGGACGTCCTTGAGCTTCGTGTCCAGCTCGCCCACGGTGCTCTCCGTGAAGGCCACGATGTCGCCCATGAACTTCTCGCGGGAGTCCTCCCCGGTCTCAATCTTGGTCAGACGAGCCTCCCAGTCACCGGTCAGACCTGGGGAGGTCAGCGCGTGCTCGCCCAGCAGCCGGATCACGTTCAGGCCCTTCTCGGTTACGACCAGGGCCCGGGCGTCGCGCTCGACGTAGCCGACCTGGATCAGGCGCTCGATGATGGCCGCGCGGGTGGCCGGCGTCCCTATCCCCGAGTCCTTCATCGCCTCGCGGAGCTCCTCGTCGTCCACCAGCTTGCCCGCGGTCTCCATCATCGTGACCAGCGAGCCGTCCGTATAGCGGCGGGGCGGCTTGGTCTCCTTGGCCTCGGAGCCCACCTCGGTGACCGCGGCCGATTCGCCCTGCTCCAGCCGCGGCAGCTGCTGCTCGCGCCCCTCATCGTCGTCCGAGGAATCGGAGTCGGCCGTCTCGCCGTACACCCCCCGCCAGCCCGGCACCAGGATCCGCTTGCCCCGGGTGCGGAACACGTGACCCTCGACGGTCGTCTCAACGCGCGTGTTCTCGAGCACCGCGTCGGGGTGAAAGACGGCCAGGAAGCGCCTGACGACCAGGTCATAGATCTTCTTGTCGTCGTCGTTCATCTTGTCAACCGGGTGGTGGTCAGCCCGGGTGGGGATGATCGCGTGGTGGTCGGTGACCCGGGCGTCGTTGACGACCCGGGCCAGGGGCAGGACGTCCAGGCCGAGCACGTACTGGGCCCCCTCCGCGTACTCGCGCTGCTGGCCCACGAGCGAGGCGGTCGGCTTGATATCCGGGATCATGTCCCCAGTGATGAAGCGCGAGTTGGTCCGCGGGTAGGTGAGCGCGGTGTGCTCCTCATACAGCCGCTGGGCCGCCGCCAGCGTGCGCCGCAGCGTGAAGCCGTAGCGCGAGCTGGCGTCGCTCTGAAGCCGGGTCAGGTCGTACAGGAGCGGCGCGCGCTCCTTGCGCTCTGACTTCTCAAGCTTGGTGATCTGGCCCGTCTGGCCATGGCAGGCCTCGACGATTTGCGCGGCCTCCTCGGCGGCCTTGATCCTCGGGTTGGCGCCCGCATGGAAACGGCCCTCGTAGCGGCGGCCGGCCGGCTCGGCCGTCGGAGCGAAGGTGGCGTCGACGACCCAGTAGGGCTCGGGCACGAAGGCTCGGATCTCCTCCTCGCGCCGGGCCAGGATGGCCAGCGTCGGGGTCTGCACCCGGCCCAGTGAGACGGCGCCGTCAAACGAGGAACGCAGACGGATCGTGGCCGCCCGGGTGGCGTTCATGCCCACGATCCAATCGGCCTCCGAGCGCGAGCGGGCGGCGGCCTGGAGCGAGGCCAGCTCCGAGGCCTCGCGCAGCGCGCCGAACGCGTCGCTGATCGCGGCGGTCGTCATCGAGTTCAGCCACAGCCGTTGGACGGGCTTCTTGGATCCTGCCTTCTCATACAGGTAGGCGAAGATCAGCTCGCCCTCTCGTCCGGCGTCGCAGGCGTTGATCACCAGCTCGACATCGTCCCGGCCCAGCTGGCGCTTGATCACGTTCATCTGCTTCTTGGACCGCTCGTCTCGGATCACCAGCTTGAATTTGTCCGGGACGATCGGCAGGTCGGCCATGCGCCACTTCTTGAACTTGTCGTCGTACTCGTCCGGCTCGGCCAGCTGGACCAGGTGGCCCACGGCCCACGTGACCACGTGATCGGGTCCCTCCAGGAAGCCCTCGCTCTTGGTGAAGGCGCGGGCGCCACCCTCCGAGCCAGCCGCGGCTCGGTTGCCGACCTGGGTCGCCAGCACCCTGGCCAGGTCCCGCCCGACCGACGGCTTCTCCGCGATGACCAATGTCTTCGACACGACGGTGCGCAGCGTAGCGCTCCGTCAGGCGGGCGCTTGCCCCGTCAGGCGGGCGCCGATCGCGTTATCCCAGGCGCTCGGCCCGCCGGGCGACCGCGGGCAGATCCAGCTCCCGAGCCGTGGCGGCGGCCTCATCGACCAGCCAGGCCATCCGGCCCGTGGCTCCGAGCGCCTCGGCGTAGTCCAGCTCTGTGTGGGCCCGAAGCAGCGGCGCGCGCAGAGCGGCCGCGGCCTCCAGCGCGGCCTCGAAATGCCCCCGGGCGTCCGTCCTGCGCCCCAGCATGGCCGTCAGCCGGCCCAGGAGCCGGCTGGTCGAGCCGAGGCAGACGGCGCCAACCCCGCGCACGATGTTGTTGGCCGCATACGGCTCCAGGAGGTCGGCCAGCACAGCGGCTCGCTCGCGATCGCCCACCAGGATGCAGAGCTGGGAGAGCAGAGCCATCGTGGGCAGCCATTCGCCGTCCTGGATGACCTCGGCGAAGTTGATCTCAGCCACGCGCTCGAATTCCGCCCGGGCCTCATCCGGGCGACCGGTGTCCCAGGCGATCAGACCCATGCCCACCCGCCACCCCGGGCGGTGGGGGTTGGCCAGAGCCATGTCCCTGATGGCGTTCTCAATCTCGCCCCCCCGGCCCTGCTCACGGCGGACGTTCAGCAGCTGCATGGCGTAGTACTGCGGCGCGGTGATCGTCTCCGCGGGCGCGCCGGCGGAGAGCGCCTCCGCAGCGGCCTCCTCCGCCTCCAGCAGAGAGCCGTCGAGCAGGGCGCGCATGCCCCGCCAGATCAGAGCCTGCCACCGGAAGAGCGGCTGGCGAAGCACCTCGGCCCCGGCCCTGAAGGTGTCGATCTGGGCGTCGACGCCGTCCCGGTCCCCACGCTCCAGCAAATCCACGACCAGCCACGCGTGGGCCTGGAGCTGAAGCTCCAGATCCCCCACCTGGCGAGCCGCAGTGAGCATCGCCGTCGAGGCCTCCAGGCGCTCGTCCAGGTGAGTCGGATCCCACAGTGCTGCCCGGCGGGCCGAGCAGCCGTAGGCCAGGGCCTCTGGATCATCCAGCCCATGGGCGATCCGCACCGCCTCCTGGCTGAGCGCCTCCATGCGTCCCCGTTGGGAGGAGTAGTAGAAGGTTCCGCAGGCCCGGGCCAACAGCCGCACCCGCTCCCGCGTCTGCTGACCCGCCGTCCGCTGAAGCGCGCGCTCCACATACGCGATCAGCTCGGTGTCCTCGCGGAGCTGCTGGACATAGCGCCTGGCCGCACCCACGACCGCCCGGACCAGGCTGGGGACGTCATCCAGCTGCTCGGCCAGGCGACCGGCCTCCAGCAGGACATCTCTGGACCGGGCCCGCTCGCCCGCTCGCACACAGGCCTCCCCCATCGCCAGCAGGAGCTCCAACCGGCGCGCCGCGTCCTCCGGGTAGGCGCGGGTGACCACCTCGAGCGCCCGGCTGTAGTGCTCGACGGCCTCCTCGTGGGCCAGGACCGCCGTGGCCTCTAACCCGGCCTGGGTGGCGTAGGAGATCGCCTTCTCCGCGTCCTGGACCCCTGTGGCCCGCGTGAAGTGGAGGGCCAGCGCGCTGAGGGAGGCCTGGCCCGAGGCCTCCAGTGCCTCGCCCACCCGCCGGTGCAGCCTGGCTCGGCGCGGCGAAGACATGCCCTCATACAGCGCCTCCCGGATCAGGGCGTGCGAGAACGAGTACCGCCCCGGCACGCCGGTGGTCTCGAGCAGCACTCCGGCGGCCAGCGCGCCCTCCAGCGCGGCCAGGAAGTCGCCCTCGCCCAGATCCACCAGCCCCTCCACCAGCTCGGCGTCGAAATCCCGTCCGGCCACGGAGGCCACCCGCAGAAACTCGGTCGTCCCCGGATCCAGGCGGTCGAGCCGGCGGGTCAGCAGCCGCTTGACCCCCTCGGGCAGCTCCAGGCGCTGGAGCTCGAGCGCCGTGGCCGACCCCATCTCGAGCCCAGCGGCCACCAGGTTGCGGATGATCTCCTCCACGAAGAATGGGTTGCCTTCGCTCTCACGGTGGATCTCGCGCCCGACCGAGGCGGACGGCCTCTGGCCGGCTCGGAGCTGGACCAGTTCCCCGGTGTCCGGCTCGCTCAGGCCGGCTATGTCGAGCTGGCTGGAGAGCCCCTCATGGCTCAGATCGGCCAGGGCATCGTGGAGCGTGCCCGTGGCGGCCTCGGTTCGGAATGAGATCAGGACCATCAGTCGGTCCGGGCGGGGTGCCCGGGCCAGATGCCGCAACAGCAGCAGCGTCGGGCGGTCGGCCCAGTGCAGGTCATCCAGAACCAACAGGATCGGGGCGTGCTGGGAGACCGAGCTGAGCAACCCCACCACGGCCTCGAACAGCCGATAGCGCTCACCGTCAGGCTCGGCCGGAGCCGTTGGCAACTCCGGGACCCGGCGCCGCAGCTCGGGCACGAGTTGGGCCAGCTCGGGCCCGTGCTCGCGCACAGCCGAGCGGATGTCGTCCAGGCTGGCGGTGGCGAAGTAGTGGCTCAGCGCCTCCAGAAAAACCTGGTAGGGCGCCAGCCCCTCCTCGGGCGCCCGGCCGGCCAGCACGACCGCGCCATCGCTGTGGGCTCGACGGGCCAGCTCTGAGGCCAGGCTCGTCTTGCCGATTCCCGCGTCGCCCGACAGGACGACGACCCGAGGCGCCCGGACAGTCAGGGCCGGGCTGACCACCTCATCGCCCCGAGCCAGCCCCCAGAGCCGGGTCAGCTCGGCCAGCTCCTCGGTCCGGCCGACGAGCGGCCCCTGCCCGCGGGCCCGCAGCTCGGCCGGCAGCTCCACGGGCGCGGTCGAGGACATCGTCGACCGGGTCGACTTGGCGGCCCGCTGTCCGCGCAAGAGCTGTTCGTGAACGATGATCGCGTCCTGCGAGGGAGCGGTCCCGAGCTCCTCACGGAGCAGGACGCGGAGCCGGTCGAACACCCTGATCGCCTCGGCCGAGTTGCCCCTCAGGGCGTGCGACTGCATCAGCAGCACGTAGCCGGACTCGCGGTAGGGCTCGACCTGGATCAGGGTCCGGGCCGCGCGTTCCACCGAGCCCAGCTGGGCGCCGCCCAGTCTCAGACCGGCCCCGCCCACCACCTCGAGGGCCTGGAGGCGGATGTCGTCAAGTTCGTTGCGGAACGGCTCGAGCCAAGTGGCCTGGATGCCGGGAAGCAGGCCCCGGGCGGCCACGTTGAGCGGGACCTGGGCCAGGCCCCAGGCGGCCCGGGCATCGTCGCGGTCCAGCGCGGCCAGGGCGCGGTTCAGCTCGGCCCGTGCCGCTTCGAAGTCGACCCACACGGGCTCGGGCAGCACGAGCATCAGATCGCTCCGGCCGGCCAGGGCTGACGTGCCCAGGGCGGAGCGCAGGCGGGAGAGCAGCGTCCGCAGGGCGGCGTCTTGAGACTGGGGGGCGTCCTCGGGCCATAGCGCCCCGATCAGCTCCTCGCGTCCGACCGGGCGCAGGCGGTTCAGGAGCAGATAGGCCAGCAGCAGGCGAACCTGGCGGCCCCGCAGCGCGTGGGCGAGTTGCCGTCCGTCCAGCTCGACGGACAGTTGTCCGCACAGCTGGATTCGGGTGCTCTCGCCTGTGGTCGCGGCCACGAAAAACGCCGCCTCGGCGACGTGGACGGAGTGAAATCCCCGGTTTGGACCGCGGATTTCCGCTCCTTGAATGGTGGAAACGATTTGGAAACGTATCGCCAACGCGGTGATCGCATCCTTCCCGCCGTGGATTGGGGCCACCAACAACACAAATCGGCGGGGCGCATGAGAAGCAGCGACGGCGGTGGTTGGGACCAATGAGCACCATCGTTGAAGGCAAGCGGCGGATCGCCCAATGCGAGTGCGGGGCGCAACTCGCGGGTGGATCCGACCAGGAGCTCTTCAATGCCGTGCAGCTGCATCTCGCGCACCATCACCCACAGCTCCTAGGGGCACTGGAGCCGGAGATGGTGTTTCAAATGGCCGAGAGTGTTGAGGGCGCACCGCCTACGGGCACCGGGGGGTGAAAGCACCTAAGGGGAGGGCGGTGTTGCAGACCACCGCCCGCCCCCTTTGGTGCTGCTCTGAGGTGACCTGGGTGGCGAACCGTGTCGCGTATGGCGTGCCGGATTGCCATTGAGGCTGCGGACCCGAGCCGCGCCACGCCTAGCCCGCGCAGGGGCCAGAGCTCACCGGATGGATGCCGGCCTGGCCGCGGGCGAGCTGGGAGGCCACGACCGAGTTGGGTACCGCCATCCCGCCCGGGCCCAGGTGGCCGGTCGGGCTGGTCACGGCGGCGAACACCGTGCCCACCACCCGCCCGGCCGAATCGACCAGCGGGCCGCCCGAGTTGCCGGGCCGGACGCGCCCGCGCAGCGGTGTGATGCTCCGGACCACGGGACCCTGGCCGTAGGCGTTCTCCGTGTTGATCGACTGGGTACGGCCGATCCGCCCGGGCTCGGCGTCGAATGGACCGTCCAGGGGGTACCCGAGGATGGCCGCCGAGGTTCCCGAGCTGGGTACCGCCGCCAGATGCAGCGCCGGCGCGTTCAGGGCCGGGACGCGCAGGATTGCCACGTCGTCGCGGGGGTCGAAGTCGACCACGACCGCCGACAGCCCCGGCGGGTTGCCGCCCACCTCAACGGTCGTGTCCGACTCGCCGGCCACGACATGGGCGTTGGTCACGACGACGTGGGGCGCGGCCACCCAGCCGCTCCCCTCGACTCCCAGCCCGCAGGCTGTGCCAAGCACTCGCACGACGCTGGGCCGGGCCCGGCGCGTGCCGGGTGAGCCCAGAATCGCCTTGTTGGGCTTGGGCACATCGGCCGACGGACCGGTCACCGACGGCAGCGGGTCAAATCTGGCCAGGGCGTTGAGGATCGGTCCCGACGGGGGCAGGATCTGGTTGAGCTGGCGCAGGATCGTTGAGCGCTGGATGTCGGCCCGGAGTGAGGTCGAGCCGGATGACTGGAGCGCCACCGCCCCCAGGATCCAGGCGATGCCCAGACCGACGCAGGCCGTCAGCGCCGCTCCCAGGACCCCATCGGCCGTGCGCAGCCCCGGCAGGCGCAGCGCGGCCCTGGCTCTGATCCCGATCCCCTCAAGCCCGGTGGCGAGGACTCCGCCGGCCAGCAGCGCACCCAGCAGCCCGAACAGGGGGGCATACCGGGAGTGGTCCCCGTTGGGCACGAGCACGGTGGCCAGCCGGGTGCCCACGAACGCCCCCACCACGAACCCGGCCAGCGACAACGCGCCGACCAGAAAGCCCTGGAGATAGCCGTAGACAGCCAGCAGTCCAACGAACGCGGCGATGACCCAGTCCACCGTGGTCACCCGCGGGAGGTTAGTGGCGGCTGCGTGGCGTCCCGCCGGTGCGCCGGCCGGGCGGCGTCCGGGTCGTGTGGTGGGGGTGCGGCGTCCCGCAGGCCGGAACACGCGGCGTGCGCCGGTCGCTCCTTTACGTTTTCTGTTCTCGCAGTCGGGGTAGATGGTCCAGGTTTCACGGTCAGGGAGGATCGTCCGGGTGGGTAGAAGCGGACATAGGAGGAGCGCTCGGCAAAGCCGGTGGCTCCGCCATGGGCTGCCAGTGCTGGTGCTGGCCCTGGCGGCATTCGCCGTCGGCATGGTCGTCGCCGGCAGCTCCGGGCCCAATGTGCGCGCGGTCGTGGCCCGGTACGTCCGCGACTGGTCCCAGCACCAGTTCCGGCGGATGTACCTGCTCCTCGATCGCTCGTCGCGGCGCCAGTTGAGCGTGCAGCAGTTCATCGCCCAGTACAAGGCCGCAGCTCAGACGGCCACGACCCGCTCGCTGACCGTGGTCCGGGTTGAGAATCCGACCAGCAGGGAGGTCCCGGTGATCATGCGCGTGCGCACGGCAGCCTTCGGGACGCTCGAGCAGACGCTGCTGGTGTCCTACAACACCACCGGGCCGCAGCCGGCAGTGCATTTCACGGACATGAGCCTGTTCCCGGGCCTGCTGCCCGGCCAGCGCCTCAGCCGCTCCGTGTCGCTGGCGCCCCGAGCGGCCATCCTGGCCCGCAATGGAGAGCCGCTGGCGGAGGGGCCCGACCGGAGCTCGCCGATCTCCAGCGTGGCCGGAGGAATCGTGGGCGTCATCGGGCCGATCCCGGCCGCGCTCGTGTCCCAGTACGCCGCGGCGGGTTATCCACCCGACACGAAGGTGGGAGTCGATGGGCTCGAGCGCGTTTTCCAGGGCCAGGCGGCGGGCACGCCGGGCGGGACGCTGCGGGCCGGCACCCGCGTGCTGGCCCACACCCGACCGATCCCGGGCAGGACGGTGAAGACGTCGATCGACCCGAACCTCGAGGCGGCGGCGATCGCCGCCCTGGGCAGCCACTACGGGGGCGTCGTGGCGATGGACCCGCGCACGGGGCAGCTGCTGGCCCTGGCTGGGCTGGCGTTCTCAGCCGTCCAGCCGCCCGGGTCAACGATGAAGATCATCACCTCCACCGGGGCCCTCCAGGCGGGGATCGTCAAGCTCGGCACCACGTTCCCGATCGCCACCTTCTCCGTGATCGGCGGCTACACCCTGAAAAATGCCGGCGGCGAGGCCTGCGGGGGCACGCTGCTGAACGCGTTCGCGGTTTCATGCAACTCGGTGTTCGCCCCGCTGGGCGTGAGGCTGGGCGGACAACGCCTGGTGGCCACGGCCGAGCGGTTCGGCTTCAACAAATCAGTGGGAATTCCAGGCGCCACCGAGAGCACCATCCCAGCGGCCAGCCAGATCGGCGGGGCGACGGCGGTGGGATCCTCCGCCATCGGACAGGGCATGGTCCAGGCCAGCACGCTGGAGATGACCGACGTGGCGGCCACGATCGCGATGGGAGGCCGGCGCCCGGTACCGACGCTGCGCTATGGCCGGCGTCCGCGCTTCGTCCACGTCACCAACCCCCACGTGGCCAGCGAGGTCCAGCAGATGATGGTCGCCGTGGTGGAATCCGGGACCGGCATATCGGCGCAGATCTCCGGGGTTCAGGTGGCCGGGAAGACCGGCACGGCGGAGATCAACAACAGCAAGGTCTCAACGGCCACCAATCCGACCGACGCGGACGCCTGGTTCGTCGGCTACGCCCCCGTGGGAGCGCCGCGGATCGTGGCCGGAGCGCTGTTCGTCAACGAGGGCTTCGGAGGATCCAGCGCCGCCCCGGCCGTCCGGGACGTGATCGTGGCCGGGCTGCAGGGGCACTAGGGGGTTGGGCCGCGTGAGGGCCGAGACGTGTGGGCGAGGCGCGAAAAACGTGCACCGCCGAACAGCTCCGATGAAGAGGGTCACGTTTGGCGCTCTATGGCGACCAAACGTGCACCGCAACTGGTGCTGTGCATCCAAGGTTACGTTTTTGCCGCGCCGAGGGGCCGGGCCGCACTGGTCGACCGGGCAGGGCACGGCCGCGGTGCCCCGCCAGCGCCGCCCTACAGATCCAGTGAGATCGTGGCCTCGACCCTGTTGGTGGTCGGGGAGCGGATCTCGAGCGTGAGCGGCCGGTCGCTGTAGACCGACTCGTTGAGCTTGAACAGCAGCAGGCCGCCCTGGGTCGGGCCATTGGCGGCGATCGTGCTCTCGGCGGGCTCGATCCCGTCGGGTTGGAGGGTCCGGGCCGTCCAGGCGAACGGGTTCAGGCTCGTGTTCAGCGGGATCGGCTGGTAGTGGTGCCCCTCGGTGTCGACGATGTCGAAGTCCGCTGTGGTCCTCTGGGGCGACTTGGTCTGGTTCTTGGCCCACAGGAAGACGCCGTACCAGAGCGCGGATGGGCCGAGGGTCTGGTCGGTCGTCGGAAGGCCCTTGACGTACTGAGAGTCCTCGGTCGAGTACTGGTTCAGCTGACGCGAGAGCTCGAGCTGGTAGGTCACGTTTCCGGCCTGCTCATACACCCCGTCGTTCTCCGCGCTGGTCGGGTTGTTCTCCTTGCCGCACCCGGCCAGGCCAAGGCTCAGCGCGACCGCGCCGGCGAGGGCGGTGGCTCGGATCAGACGGGCGGGGAAGCGGAGCCTCAAGGGGCGCGAAGTGTATTCAACGAGCCGAGACCGTCGGCCGGCGGCCCCGACCCCGGTCGTCCTCCAGGATCGTCCGCAGCCGCCTCATGGCCCTGGTGCTCTTGCGCCGCAGCCACGATCGGCCGCCGAAGCCCTCGATCAGCCTGTCCGACAGGAGCGCGGGCTCGGTCTCCAGGGTGAAATCCACCCGGGTCGTCTGGCTGGGGCCCTCGGCCACCGAGTACGTGGCCAGGATGCGGACCCGATTGAACTTGCCGCCGCGTCCGCGGACCACGATCCGGCGTGGCCGCTGGAGCTCGGCGATCGAGAGGTCGGCCCATGCGAACCGGTTCAGAGGCGCCTTGACCCGGAAGCGGGCTCCGGCACCCACGCCCTGCGGGTCCTCTCGAAGCAGGTGCCAGTCGCTCAGGTAATGATCTGAGAACTCCGCGTGGTTGGCGATGTCCGCCAGGTAGTCGAAGACGACCTCGCGAGGCTTGGAGATGCTGGTCGAGACGGTGAACGGAACCACGCGCGGAGGATTCTAAGGCGCGTTCTGGCCGGGGCCACCGAGCGCGTCCGCGACCGGGATGGGCGTTGGCCGTGAGCCAGCTAAGCGGCGGCGCGCTGATCGACGATGCGCAGCGTGTGGCCGAACGCGGGCGTGTGCACCAGGCGCGACGTGATCGGGCTCCGGCGCTCGTGCTCCCGGCACAGCTCGCACAGGATGCGGTCGTGTTCATACACGTAGACCTGCTCACCGATCAGCGGCGAGCGCTCGCAGCGCGAGCAGCACTCCCGTCCCGCGGCGCGCTCGTCGACGCCGCGGCGAAGCAGTGCCAGCTCGAGCTCGCAGAGTTCCCGCTCGATCTCCTGAAGCGCGCTCATGGGAACGAAGTTCGCCGACGGGGCCATGGCTCCTTCTGATTCCGTGGCCGGCTCTTGCACCGGACGAGGGCGCCGCGAGGGACGGTTTGTGAGTCCTTAGGCCGGGGTAAATTTGGCCCTGTCCAGAACGCGCGCGGTGGCAGGGACCGGCGCCGCCAGAGCCGTAGAAAGAAGAATTAACCCGCACAGAGGGAACTTTTTTGGCTTTGACACCCGGTGTAACATTTCCCGGACCGGGGGTGCCTGCTATAGCCCCTTGCAGTTCGTAGTGAGGAGAATGGCCTGATGAAAGCGTGGATGTCGGGCAATGTCGCAGGGACCGGCACCTTCCGTTGCACGGACTGCGAGTACCCCGTTTCGTTGGACGCAGTCGACGAGCTTCCCACCTGCCCCAACTGTGGCGGGGACTCATTCGTGAGAGCGTCGCTGTTCACCACGGCGAAGACGACCGTCGTTGACATCACGCCTGAGACCGACGACCAGGCGTGGCTCGACGATGTGCGGGAGAACCTGACCGACCCCGGTCAGTACCTGGCGTACAGGACCGACGACGACGACGCCGTGGCATTTGCGCTGCAGCGCGAATGGACCCGGATAGGCCGCAGTCTGGCGGCCGACATTCGGTTTGACGATCCCACCGTGTCCCGTCGTCACGCACTGATCGTGCGTCAGCCCGACGGCCTGCGAGTCCTGGACGACCGGAGCCTGAACGGTGTGTTCGTCAACGGCGAGCGGGTCGAGTGGAGCACGCTGACCGACGGCGATGAGATCGTGATCGGACGCCACCGGCTGTACTTCGTCGAGCTGCCCGCGGTTTCAGGGGTGCGGTACACGCACCTCGCCGATACCGGCACGGCCTGAATCGTCCGGTCGAAAAGGCGATCTTCAGCGGCCGAGCCGCTGGCCTATAGTCGCGCTGGACATGGCGGCCACGATCGCGGTTCTCTCTCAGAAGGGCGGCACGGGCAAGACGACCACTGTCCGCACCTTGACCGACGTCTTCCGGCGCATCGGGCTGGACGTCCTGCCCGTCGACCTGGACCCCCAGGCCAACCTGTCCGACTACCTGGACGTGGACCCCGAAGCGGCGCCCACTGTCGGCGATGTCCTGGCCGGCCGGGCCAAGATGAAGGAAGCGGTCCACGACGGGATCGTGCCGGCCAACCTCGGGCTGGCCGAGGCCGAACTCGTGCTGGGCGGCCGGATGGGCCGCGAGCTGGCCCTCAAGAAGGCGCTGCGAGAGGTCAAGAGCGACTACGACCTGGTGCTGATCGACTGCCCGCCGTCGCTTGGCCTGCTGACCGTCAACGCACTGGTGGCGGCCGACTATGCGCTCCTATCGGCAGAGGCTCAGTACTTCGCCCTCCAGGGCGTGGAGCAGGCACTCGAGGTGATCGACCTGGCTCGGGACAACCTCAATCCGGACCTGGAATGGCTCGGGATCGTCCTGAACATCGCCGACATGCGGACCCGCCACTCGCGCGAGGCCTTCGACTCGTTGAAAGCCCACTTTGAGGACAGGCTGATCGAGACGCCGATCAGGGCCTCGATCGCCTACGCCGAGTCGGCCGAGCGCGCCCGGTCGATCGTCGATTACCGGCCCGACCTTGGCGTGGACTACCTGGACGTGGCCGACGAGGTGCTGCGGCGGCTGGAGCTCGAGCCGCCCCGCCGCCGGCTGACCGCGCTACGTGAGCAGCTTGTGGGCGGCCAGCCCGCCCGGGCGAGCTGAGCTACAGCTCCCGCACGTCGGCCCCGTGGGACTCGAACGGGACCCGCATCGCCGTGGCCCAGTCTCCCACCTCGCGCGCCAGCGCATCCAGCACCCTTCCGGTCTGCTCGAACTGGCACCAGACCAGCACGCTCGGACCCGCACCGGAGATGGTGGCTCCCAGTGCCCCGAGCTCCCGCGCCTTGTGGACCAGCGCCGCTGAGCGGGGATAGAGGCCGGCCCGGGGCGGCTGGTGGAGTCGGTCGTCAAGCCCGGCGGCGATCAGCTCCCAGTCCACCGTGACCAGGCCCAGGACCAGAGTCGAGGCGTGGGCAACGTTGAACACGGCGTCACTCAGCGGGACACTGGCCGGCAGCGCCCCCCGCGCGGTCTCGGTGTCGACGCTCTCGGACGGCACGACGAGCACGGCCTCGAGCCCGATCGGGGGCTCAAACCGGGCCGTTTGACCGGCGCGGCAGATCACGAACCCGCCCTCCAGGGAGGCGGCCACGTTGTCCGGGTGTCCCTCGAGCTCGGTGCCCAGGGCCAGCAGGTCGACGTCCAGCTCAAAGATGTGGTCAGCGGCCATCAATCCAGCCAGCACGGCCGCGGCGCTCGAGCCCAGACCACCGGACAGCGGGATCTCGGATGTGATCTCGAACTCAAACGCATCGGCGCTGCGCAGCCGCTCGAATCCCCTCACGACCAGGTTGCTTCGGTCCCGGGGCACGTCCAGCCGGGTGTGCACCGCGAAGCTGCCCGTCTCCTTGACCTCAACCTCGAGCTGGAGCGACAGAGCGGCGGCCAGGACGTCGAACCCGGGCCCGAGGTTGGCCGTGGAGGCGGGAACGCGGACCAGCCGCCGGCGCCGCAGGCTCATCCCAACACCGCGCGCTCGATCGCTTCGAGCGTGGCCTCGCAGGGCACGACAGCGGAAGCCTGGTCGAGGGCCGTCTGCGGATCCTTCAGGCCATGCCCGGTCAGGACGCAGACCAGGCGTTCGGTGTCGCCGGGTCCATGGGCCAGCAGCCCAGCCACACCGGCGGCCGAGGCGGGCTCGCAGAACACACCCTCGTGGCTGGCCAGGAAGCGATAGGCGTCCAGGATCTGGTCGTCGGTCACTGACCGGATCGCCCCGCCGGAGGCGCTCATCGCCGCCATCGCGTCCTCCCAGCGGGCAGGATTCCCGATCCGGATCGCGCTGGCCACCGTCTCGGGGTGCTCGATCGGCTTGCCCAGTACGAGCGGCGCCGCCCCGGCCGCCTGGAAGCCGAACATCCGGGGCTTGAGCCCGGCCTCAGTGAATCCCCGCCAGTAGGCCGTGATGTTGCCGGCGTTGCCGACGGGAATGCAGAGCCCGTCCAGCTCCCCATCCAGATCCTCGGCGATTTCGAAAGCCGCCGTCTTCTGCCCCTCGATTCGGAACTCGCTAACCGAGTTGACCAGTGCGATCGGGTGCCGGTTGGTCAGCTCACGGACCAAGGCCAGGGCCTGATCGAAGTTGCCCCGTAGCGCCACCACCTGGGAGCCGTGCATCAGCGCCTGGGCCAACTTGCCGGTGGCGATCCTGCCCTCGGGCACGATCACGACCCCCCTGACCCCGGCCCGCGCGGCGTAGGCAGCCGCCGACGCGGCCGTGTTTCCTGTCGACGCACAGACGATCGCCTGGGCGCCCTCGCGGACGGCCGCGGAGACGGCGCAGGTCATGCCCCGGTCCTTGAACGAGCCGGTGGGATTGGCGCCCTCGATCTTCAGCCATACCTCCGCTCCGACGCGCTCGGACAGCCTCGGCGCCGATACCAATGGGGTCGAGCCCTCCTCCAAGGACACCACCGGGTCATTGGGGCCGAACGGAAGGCGGTCGCGGAAGCGCTCGATCAGCCCAGGCATCGGGCGGAGCATGTCAGACTACCCCGCTGCGGAATGCCCAGGCGCCGAGACTCAGACGGCTACTTCCCCAGGGGCAGCTCGATGCTGCGCCGGGTTCATGACGAGCATCTGGTCGGACTCTTCTACGGACAGCGGGCGCTGTGCATCGGTGCGCTGGCGCCGCTCAACTATGTAGGCACGAGCGAGCACTCCTATGCCAAGCTGACCCCGTTCAAGCGCCTGGTCCACACGGCCAAGGCGTTCGAGAAAATCTTCTTCGGCAGCCGGGAGGAGGCCGACCAGGTTCTCGCCTACGTCAACCAGCTGCACAGGTCGGTCCAGGGCGCGATCCCGCAGGACGCCGGAATCTTCCCAGCCGGAACGCCGTACTCGGCGCTCGATCCCACGCTGATGCTCTGGACCGTGGGCGTGATGGCCGACTCGGCGCAATGCTTTTACGAACTGCTCGTCCGCCGCCTGAGCGACCGCGAGCGCGACGCCTTCTGGGAGGACTACCTGCGCTTCGGCGATCTGTTCGGAATGCCCTGCAGCGCGTGTCCGCAGAGCTATGACGAGTTCCGGGCCTGGTACCGCGACAGGCTGGCGAGCGATGAGATGTTCCTGACCGACGAGGCTCGATACATCGGCTACGCGACGGCGTTTGAGATTCCGATGCCGGCGATCCAACAGCCGGGCAAATGGGTGCACGACCTGCTGATGCTGGGGAGCCTGCCCCGCCGGGTGCGCGAGCTCTACGGGCTGCCGTACACCGCCCGCCAGCGGGCGGCCTTCACCGCGACGGTCAGAGCCGTCCGGACCGCCCGCAGCGTGATGCCGACTCCGCTGGCCCGGGGCTGGAACACCCGCTCGTTCGAGGGCGTGGCCAAGACCGAGCGGCGCCGGATTGAGAACGGCCTGCCCACTCCGCAGGTGCGCTCAGACGGTCCGATCGGAGTGATGGACAAGCAGCCGTCGACCCCTTAGGGCGGCGGCCGCTGGACCAGTCCTCCCACCGCGACAAGAGTCTGCTCTCGGCTCGGCCCGGTGTGACGCCTGGCCCATCTGGCCGCCCATTGCATGAGCGGCCGCTCGATCCCGTACCAGCTCAGCGCGGCGAACGGAAGCGTGATCGCCAGCACCAGGAGCGAGTCCAGCAGCCAGCCCAGGACGATCCCGTGCACCCTCAGCGAGGTCTCGTTGAAGAGGAACTTGATGACCGTCGCGTGCCACAGGTAGATGCCGTATGAGACAAGGCCGATCGGTGCCAGCACCTGGACGGGCCGGGTGATCCATCGGCCGGCCACCACACAGCAACCGAGGATGATCCCGCAGGCGACGTAGTACAGAGATGGGCTGGTGATGACCAGCGCGGGCGAGCCGTAGTGGAACATGGCGTACGCCGAGGCCCAGAGCAGCGCGGCCAGCGGGAAGCACAGCCACGGTCTGGCCATCAGCCATTTGAACCAGCGCCATCCCCGGCTCTCCTGGCCGCCGAGGGCGGCGAGCGCGATCACCATTCCCGGACAGAACGCAGCCACCGATGTCAGGAAGGCATTTTGGGCAAACAGCGCCCAGGTCCCGGTCGAGGCGGCGTAGTGCCGTTTGACGAAATACGTCCAGGCCACCATCGCGATGCCGGAGAACACGACCACACCGGCGAGCCGGCCTGGCCGCCACGGGCCAGGGTGCAGGAAGCGCAGAAAGGCTGCCGCCAGGGGGACCAATAGATAGAACACAATCTCGACTCCGAGAGTCCAGGCAACGGGGAAAAGGGCCTCCGCCTCGCCGAAGTGGGGCCAGACGCTCTGAAGCAGCACCAGATGGACCGGCGCCTGATAGGGGGCGATGTGAGGGGCGGGCGGGATCACGAGAAAGACGGCCAGGGCAACCCAGTAGCCCGGATAGATGCGAGCGGCCCTCCGGACGAAATACGGCGCGGCCCTGGGCAGGGGCTCACCGGCCACGAGCGCGCGCAGGAATGGGCCGGCGATCAGGTAACCACTGACGGCGAAGAACAGATATATGCCGCCCGCCAGCACATGGTCGATCGCGGCGGCCAGAGTGCCCGGATTGGGCCCGATGGAGAGCCAATGCGTGTGGTCCACGAGCACCATCAGGGCCGCAACCGCCCGGAGTGCGTCGAGGATGCCAGAGCGATTTCGCTCGGCCGTCCGGTCACCGGCCTCGTCGCGACGGAGCGCGACGTCGACGGGGCTCATCGGCTCGCGCGCAGACGCCGAGACCATGATGCTCGTGTCCGCTCGTTTACGCCAGCCCGCCAAGGCAGCCAACCCCCGCCATCCTCAGTTGATGTTCACCACAAACAACGTTAGTTGTCGCAGATTTCTGTCGACCCGGGCTCAGGCCAGGTCCAGCACGACCTTGCCAGTGGCGCCCCGCTCGTCGATCAGCTTGAGGGCCTCTGCCGCCCGCGCCATCGGGAAGCGGGCGCCGACGATCGGCCGGACAAAGCCCGCGTCGACCAGTCGCATGATCTCGCTTCCGATCTGGCGGGTGACATCGGGCCTGCCCATCACGTAGGCCCCCCAGCCGGCGCCGACGACCTCGGTGTTGCCCAGCAGCAGCCGGTTGACCCGGACCTCCGGGATTGACCCCTCGGTGAACCCAACGACGACCACGCGCCCGCCCTCGCCCAGGGAGCGGATGCTGTCGGTGAAGCGCTCGCCTCCGACGGGGTCCAGAACGATGTCCACACCGCCTCCTGAGAGCTCCTTGGCCTGGTCCTTCCAGGGCCCGTCGGAGCGCACGACCTGGTCAGCGCCGGCGTCCCGAGCGACCTGCTCCTTCTCATCGCTGGACACCACGGCGATCGTCCGGGCGCCCAGGCCCTTGGCCACCTGCAGCGAGGCTGTGCCCACTCCGCCAGCGGCCCCGTGCACGAGCACGGTCTCACCCTCGGTGAGGCGGCCCCGGAGCTTGAGCGAGAAGTAGGCCGTGTGGTAGTTGAGGACCAGTGCCGCCCCCTGGGCGAAGTCGAGCTCATCTGGGAGCTTGAAGCACATGAACTCTGGCGCCACCACCACCTCGGCAAACGCCCCGAGCATGCAGAAGGCGGCCACCCGGTCGCCCTCCTTGACCGCCGCTTCGGGGGGAGCCGAGCGCACGATCCCGCCCACCTCACTCCCCGGGACGAAGGGCAGCGGCGGCTTGAACTGGTACTGGCCGCGGGTCTGGAGGACCTCCGGGAATGAGACCCCGGCCGCGTGCGCCTCCACCACGACCGCCTGACCCGGCGTCAGGGGGTGGGAGGGCTCAGGTTCAGGGACGTCGACCAGCGCCAGCGCGCTGTCGGGTCCGGTCAGCTCCGTGATCTGGATGGCGCGCACGCCGCGGCATCCTAAGCGAACTCCTCCTCCAACACCCGGATGGACCGGGGTGGGGCTCGGAGGATCTCCAGCTGGCCCAGCCGTTCGATGGCCGCGGCAAAGCGCGACTCGAGCACCGGGTGGACCACCATCACCAGCCGGGCCTGCTCCCCCAGTCCCTTCTGGACGACCGACTTGACCGACACGTTCTCGGTGGCCAGGCCCTCGGCCACCTGGGCCAGAACGCCCGGCTCGTCAGCCACCTCCAGGTGCAGATAGAAGGCAGAGGTCACGTCCTGGACGATCTTCAGAACATTGATCGTGGGGGGCGTCGAGGCGGGCGGGATCATCGCGCTGATCACGTCGCCCAGGACGGCCGTGGCCGTCTGCGGTCCACCCGCGCCCGGGCCCGACATGGTGATCTCCGTGATGCTGTCGGACTCGACCGTGACCGCATTGAAGGGCCCCATCACCGACGCCAGTGGGTGCCCCGGGTACAGGAAGGCCGGGTGCACACGGACCGAGAGTCCCTCCCCGATCCGCTCGGCCGTGCCGATCAGCTTCAGCTGAAGACCGAGCTCGCGGGCGTAGTCCAGGTCCTCAGGCTGGATCTGCTCGATGCCCTCGTAGCGGACCTGGTCGAGATGAACCGGGCAGTCGAAGGCCAACCGGGCCAGAATCGCCATCTTGGCCGCAGCGTCCCGCCCGTCGACATCCTCTGAGGGATCCGCCTCGGCGTACCCCAGCCGCTGGGCCTCCCGCAGTGCCTCTGCAAACGTCATCCCGGCCCGGGCCATCTCGGTCAGGATGAAGTTCGTGGTGCCGTTGACGATTCCGTGAACCCGGTCGATCCGGGCCCCGGCCAACGACTCCTGAAGCACGCGAATCACGGGAACGACGCCGGCCACGGCACCCTCGAAACGCAGCTGCACCTGCTCGGTCCGGGCCGCCTCCCAGAGCTCCTCGCCGTAGCGCGAGAGGAGTTGCTTGTTGGCCGTGACCACGTGCCGCCCGGCCCTGATCGCCTGGAGCACCCACTCCTTGGCCGGGTGAATCCCACCCATCAGCTCGACGATCAGGTCGGAGTTCTCGAGCAGCTCGTCAAACGAACCCTGGCTTCGGGTCAGCACTCCGGCGAGCTCGGGGCGCAGTCCGGTGGTCAGCTCGATCCGGTCGGCCTGGGCCGGGAGCAACTCGGCGAAGGCGCGGCCGACCGTGCCGTGACCCAGCAGGCCGACCCGGAAGACCCGGTCAGTCGACATCGCGAGCGCTCAGGTCTTCGTACGTTTCGCGCCGCACAACCAGCCGGGCGTTCCCGTCCCGGCAGAAGACGACCGGTGGCCGGGGCACGCTGTTGTAGTTGTTGGCCAGGGCGTATCCGTAGGCCCCGGTGACGGGCGTGGCCAGGATGTCCCCTGGGGCCGGGTCGGCCAGCGCCACGTCGCGGACGATCACGTCGCCCGACTCGCAGTGCTTGCCCGCCACGTGACAGCGCTCGGCGGCGTGGGCGAGGGCGCGGTCGGCGATCAGCGCCTCATACCGAGCCCCATAGAGCATCGGACGCAGGTTGTCCGACATCCCGCCGTCCACGGCCACCCACGTGGACACGTTGCGGGTGACGGTCTGAACTGTGTACAGCGTGACCGTGGAGTTCGCGACCAGCGACCGTCCAGGCTCGATCAGGAGGCGCTTGCCCGGTCCGAGCCAGCGGTGAACCGCCTGCGTCACCGCGTCGAGATACTCGGCCACGCTGGGCGGGCACTGATCGGCGGTGTACGCCACGCCGAGCCCGCCGCCGACGTTGTAGGCGGGCAGATCGGGCTCAAGCTCGGCGATCGCCCGAACGGCCTGCGTGAAGGGCTCCAGCGCGTAGAGCTGCGAGCCGATGTGGCAGTGCAGCCCGTCGAGCTCCAGGTGCTCCGCGCCGCGGGCCATGGCAATCGCTCGGCGAGCCTCATCCAGCGAGAAGCCGAACTTGGAGTCGGCCTGGCCGGTGGAGATCGCGTGGTGGGTGTCTCCTGCCACTCCGGGGGTGACCCTGATCATCACGGGCTGCCGACGGCCCAGCTCCCCGGCCAGGCGTTCCAGGCGCTCGAGATCGTCGAAGGAGTCGAGCACCACATGGCCCACCCCGGCGCCCAGCGCCTCGCCCAGCTCGAGCTCGGACTTGGCGTTGCCGTGGAGGTAGATCGCCGCGGGATCGAAGCCAGCCTGCAGCGCGAGGTGAAGCTCGCCCCCGGAGGCCACATCACACCCGAGGCCCTCCTCAACGAACACTCGATATACGGCGGTGCACGGAAACGCCTTGGAGCCAAACAGAACGCCCCCGTCGGCGTGACGCGATGAGAGGGCGTCCGCGAACCCGCGCGCGCGGGCCCTCAGGTCGTCCTCGGCCACGATGTATGCGGGCGAGCCGAACTCCCGGACCAGCTCCACGGCATCGCAGCCGCCGATCTCCAGGCGGCCGCGGTCATTGACCCGGGAGCCGAGCGGATAGACGTGCGAAAGCTCGGTGGCGGCAAGGCTCACGCGGGCGATCATGCCATGATCGCGCTGATGCCCTGGAGGATGCGGACGGTCAACCCCGTCCTGCCCGACGCGATGGCCGTCCGCGATGGCCTGGCCTACTCACTCTGGCTGCCGTCCGGCGACGGGGCGGCGCGCGGCGGGATTGTGATTCTGCACGGCGCCGGGTCGTGCAAGGAGAACCACCATGACTTCGCCCGGTCGGCCGTGGCGTCCGGCCTGGCGGCGGTGGCCTTCGATCAGAGGGGCCACGGCGAGAGCGAGGGGCCGATGGACGGACGGGCGCTCGACGATGTGGCGGCGATGGCCGATCTGTTGCGTGAGCACATGCCCGACGGGACGCCCGTGGCGCTGCGCGGGTCGAGCATGGGGGGCTATATGTCGATCCTGACCGCCCGGGGCAGCCGGGCTGCGGCCGTCGTGGCCATCTGCCCGGCCAGCGCCGAGGGCCTGGCTCGCGGGCTGGCCTCAGGAGCTCTGCAGTTCGACGTCGACCGGGTCGGCGTCGAGGAGCTGCTCTCAGACCATGATCTGGACGCGGCGGTGTCAGAGCTGCCCTGTCCGTTGCTGCTGCTCCACGCCGAGGGCGACGAGCAGGTGCCCGTCGAGCACTCACGCGAACTGGCCAAGCTCATGCCCCAGCCGGGGAGCCGGCTGGTCACGGTCCCCGGCGGCCACCACCGGTCGGTCCAGCACGATCCGGAGCTGAACGCGCTGGCGCTGAGATTTCTGGACCGGGCGTTCGCGGACGCCTCCGGCTAAGAAGCCCGTCAGGCCGGCTAGGGGAGCCCGCCGGTGACGCCTTTGACCACGCTGGTGACCGTGGTCACCACCCGGCTCACGCCGTTGTTCGAGCTCTTGCCAATCGGGAGGACCTTCCTGACTGTCGTGACGGCGTTGCCGACGGTCGAGCCGGCGTTATGGGTGGCGCCCTGAACGGTCTTCTTGACGGTTGGCACCGGCCCGGATCCGCCGTTACCGGAATGGCTGCACCCGGTCGCGCACGTCCGCGGGGTCGGGGTCGGTCCGGTGGGATGGCGCGTGCTGGTGCCGGGATCACGCGAGATGGGGGTCACCGTCGTCTGATCTGAGCCGCGCCGAACGTGGGTCGGGTTGACCTGGGTCGTTGCCCGGGGACCGGCGGCGGCGCCTGTGCGCGCCGGCACCCCGCGCGTGGGAGCGCCCGGAGTGGCGGACAGCGCTCGGGAGACCCGCGTCCCGGCCGGCGCGCTTACGCGCGGGACCGAGACCAGCACCGGAGCCGACTGACTGGCCACCTGCGGCCAGCCCTGGAAGGCTACAAATGCGCTGGCAAGCAGGAACATGAGCGCGGCGCCCGCAACCAGCGAGCCCGATGTCCCAAACCCTGCCAGGTATGCCCGAGTGGCACGCACCTAAAGTTCCCTATCGTCAGCTGGACGCCGGGATATTAGTCTGGAATTAGGCGCTGCTGCAAGTTGATGTTGCAAGCCAACGTGCGGCCGCTCTGACGTCGGACCGCGGACCACGCGCCGGCCGACGCGGTCCGCTCTTACCTACCGCTTCGTTTGCGTCTGCCAAGATTGCTTATCGAGATGGCGCGCAAGTCCTCATTTGGCCGCGACCGCGGCCTCCAGAGCCGCATGGTGCTGACGCTGTTCCTGCTCGGGCTCGTCTACGCCGTGCTGATCGGCGCCCTGATCGCCTCAGGCGTCGGGGCGGTGGTCATCGCGGTGGCCGCGGGCGCGCTGTTCCTGGTGCAGTTCTTTACCTCGGACAAGATCGCCCTGTACTCGATGGGCGCCCGCGAGGTCAGTCCTCAGGACGCCCCCGCCCTCCACGCGACCATCGAGCGGCTGTGCGTGCAGGCCAACCTGCCCAAGCCACGGGTGGCCATCGCCCAGACGGCGATGCCCAACGCCTTCGCCGTCGGCCGCTCGCCCAAGACAGCGACCGTGTGTGCCACGACCGGCATCCTCGAGCTGCTCACTCCGGTCGAGCTCGAGGGGGTGCTGGGACACGAGTTGACCCACGTCCAGAACCACGACGTGATGGTCATGACGATCGCCAGCTTCTTCGCCTCGATCGCCTCATTCATCGTCCAGATCGGGTTCTGGTTCGGCGGGATGTTCGACGACGAGAACGAGGGCGGGGCGCTGTCCTTCTTCGCCGTGGTCCTGATCTCGGCACTGGTCTATGTCGTGTCCTGGCTCCTGCTCCAGGCCCTCTCCCGGTACCGGGAGTTCGCGGCCGACCGGGGCTCGGCGATCATCACCGGACGGCCCAGCGCGTTGATCTCGGCGCTGCTCAAGATCAGCGGCCAGATGCAGAACGTGCCCCAGCGCGACCTCCGGGCAGCCCAGGGCGAGATGGCCGCTTTCTATATCGTCCCGCCCAAGGCCAAGCAGACGATCGCCAGCCTGTTCTCCACCCATCCGCCGCTCGAGGCCCGGATCGCCGCCCTGCAGCGGTTCGAGGCGCAGCTTCAGGGCACCGCCTGATCGGACGGGCCTGCCCGGGCCCGCCTAAGATCTGATCGCCGATGGGGTTCCTGGACGTGATCATGGGCAGGCACAAGCTGGCCGGGCCGGCTCCCGACCGGCTGTTTGCCATGAGCACCGCCTACGTCAAATTCGAGACCGAGCTCAGCCTCGCGACGGCCGGCCGAGCGGCGATCGTTTTCCAGCCCCTGGCCACAGCCGACTTCAGCTCGATCGTCAAGGACATGGAGCAGGTCGTCCAGGCCACGGCGGCCGACAGCGGGATCGCGATCGAGACCGACGACGATACCTACGGATACAGGTGGCTGATCCTCCGCGGCCAGGACTTCGACGGGCTGGTCGTGGGGATCAACGCGGTCAGCAGCGCGCTGGAGGGAGGCGGCTACGGCGACCGGGTTCTGTGCGCGGTGTTTGCCTTCCAGGACGAGCAGAAGCAGAAGCTGTACTGGATCTACAACTACAAGCGCGGGTACTTCTACCCGTTCGTGCCGGCGGGCGGGGAGCAGCAGCGCAACGTTGAGCGCGAGTTCGTCCTCAAGGCTCAGATCGGCAGCGAGCTGCCGGTCGAGCAGGAGCACGAGCGGTGGTTCCCGCTGTGGGGGATCCCCATCTGAGCCCGCCCGAATCCGAACCGGATGCTCCGGAGGGCCTGGCCGGGAGAGGACTGGTCGTGTTCCCCCGGGCCGACCGCCGGCGACGGCCCCGGCTCCTTGTCCGGTTCGCACCGTTTCTGGCCACGGTCGCGCTGGGAGCAGTCGTGGTCGCGGTCGTGGCCCTGGTCCGCTAAGCGAGTACCCGGTACCGGGCTGAGCCGCTGAGCTGCCCGGCCAGGTGACTTGCCTGCGCCAGCCAGGCCCCGCGCCTGCCCGCTCCGCCCGCCAGCTCCCCGGAGTGCGCCAGCATCCTGGCCACGCTCCGGGCCCTGGCCCGGGGAGCGACCGGCGGGATCGCATCGCTGAACTTCAGGCGCAGCAGCGCCTCCGCCTCGCCGTAGCGGTAGCGCTGGCGCATCACCCCGCGCAGGTCGGCCCGGAGGCGGTAATGCATGACCGCCTCGGGGGAGAACAGAAGTGACCCCCCTTCCCGCTGGATCCGCCAGGACAGATCCAGGTCATCGCCGCAGAACGTGAACCGCTCATCGCAGCCGCCGGCGGCCTCAAACGCGTCCTTCCTGACGGCCAAGTTGGCCCCGGCGGCGTAGGTCAGGTAACCCAGTGCGGTGGGCAGGGCCACGGGCTCCGGCCTGGCCCGCCACCGCATGGCCAGCGGGGAGTTGAGCCTGTCGAGCTCCAGCCGGCCACCGACCATCTCGGCCTCTTCCGCTCGCGCCACCAGCGCACCCAGCCACCCGGGGTGGGCCGCGTCATCGGCGTCGCAGAACGCCAACACCTGCCCCTGGGCCACCCGGACGCCAACGTTGCGGGCGTAGGCCAGCCCGGCCCGCTCGCGCGCCTGGACAACCGTAAGCCCCGGCAGACGGTCCTCCCATTCACGCACGAGCGCGACCGTCCCGTCGCTGGACCCGTTGTCCACCACGACCAGCTCCCAGGAGTCCGCGTGGTCCTGGGCCGCCAGCGCGGCCAGCTGCTCGGCGATCGTCGCGGCGCCGTTGCGCACGCACAGGATCACGCTGGTCCTGATCAAGGCTGCTCGTCGTCCGCCGCGCCGAGGATCGCCTGCACCGTCTGAGCGGCGAAGCGCTCGATCGTGTGCTCAGCGGCCGTCCGACGCCCTCCGTCCAGCAAATGCTCGCGCAGCTCCGGGTCTGAGGCCAGGCGGGTCACGGCAGCCGCCAATCCCGCAGCATCACCGGCCTCAAAGACGAGCGCGTTCTCCCGGTCACGGAGGAACTCGGTCGACCCGCCGCGGGCTGTCGATACGACCGGCCGGCCCACGCCCATGGCCTCGATCGGGACCAGGCCGAACGGCTCCTCCCAGCGCACCGGGAACACGACCACGTCGGCTCGCTCGTAAGCGGCCAGCCGCTCGGCCGGCCCGGCCCAACCTCGGAAGCTCACCCGGTGCTCCAGGCCGAGGTGCCCGGCCAGGGAACGCATCTGGGCGGTGTAGTCCTGGTTGCCGGTACCCCAGACCTCAAGGGTGGCCTGCGCTGGAAGCTGGGCCAGGGCCTCGACGGCCGTGTCGATGCCCTTCTGCCCGTCGATCCGGCCGATGTACAGAAGTCGCCATCCCCACGCCTGGCTAGGCAGGTCGATCCGCAGCTCGGCCCCGATCCCCGGGTAGATGACCCTCGCGTCCGCCACGTCGAGGCCGGTCCGGCCGGCCGTGTCGCGCGTGTAGCGCGAGTTGAACACGAACCTCCCCGCCCGGTCGAAGCCGACGCTGGTCGGCAGGCCAAGCAGCCGCTCAGCCAGCGGGGCCAGCAAGAGCCGGCGGCCCCGCCACATCCGCAACCACTGGTCAAAGCCCGGGGCATAGACAAGCCAGTCGTCGTGAACGATGAACACGGCCGGGGTCCCCCGCCGGTGGACCCGCTCGATCAGCGACAGTGACATCGCTCCCATCGACCACCAGGAGACGACGTCGGGCCTGAACTCATCGAGATGGCGCCCGAGCTCACGGGCGTTGTGGCGCTCCAGGCGGACACGGTCGATCGGCGAGAGCTGGGGGAACTCGTACCGATCCAGGTCCCAGTACCAGCGCAGCGTCCTGTGGACATCCGGGTCGGTTTCCACGCCGACACCGGGAGTGCGGAAGTCCGAGGTAACGACGCGCACATCGTGCCCGAGCTCACGGGCGCGAGCCATCGCGGTTTGCCACATGACCTCATACCCCCCCGCGTGATGCGGCGGATACATGTTGCCCACGGCGAGGATGCGCAGCGGATTTCCTACAGGACGAGTGAGCGCCATGCCAGGCTCCCGCTGAGAAGCGCTGCCAGGGTCGCCGCCTCCACGACCGGCGCCCCGGCGAGGTAGGTGAGCTGGTCGCGCTTGCGCCACTGGCGGGCATGGTTGCGGACGTGGCGCAGGTACGGCGCGGCGGCGAGCAGCCAGCAGCTTCGCCGAGTCACGACCGCGGCGGCCAGGCCCGCCAGCGCGTAGTCGAACTTGGCGGTGACCTCATTGAAGAACACGTGCCGGTGGAAGGTCTCGTCGCGCAGTTCAGGAACCAGGCGAGCCAGGCCCGGCATATCCCGGGCCCAGTGCCAGCGATCGGCCACGTCATCCAGCACCGAGCCGGGCACGACCGCGTGGTGGACGATCGCGTCGGGGGCGAAGGCGCTGCGGGCACCCTGGCGCATGGCGGTCCAGGCGAACAGCGTGTCCTCACCGATCGGAGTGCGACTGGCTCGGGCCCGCCGGCGGTCGGTGGCCCACTGCCGTTCGCCGCGCTCCTCCAGCACCCAGTCCCGAAACCCGCCCACCGCGTCGAACACGGGCCGGCGCACGAACAGGTTCGCCGTGGGAAAGAACCCCCCGCCACGCTGCACGACGACGCTCCGGTCAAACGGAGTTCGGGCCACGCTCGGGTCAGGCGCCACCGGCCCCTGGACCAGGTCGGCCTGGTCGACCTCCTCCAGGCCTGCGGCCAGCCACCCCGGAGTCGGGAAGCAGTCGGCATCGGTGAAGGCCAGCACGGGAGCGGCCGCCTCCCGAGCCCCGCGGTTGCGCGCGGCGCCGGGGCCGACACTCTCCGAATTGCTGACCAGCCGGACGAAGCCGGCATGAGCCCGAGCGATGTCCGGCGTCCGGTCGCGGGATCCGTCATCGACCACGACCACCTCAAAATCAGCGCCGATCGTCTGGGCGCTCAGGGCGGCGAGCGTACGCTCGAGCGTCGGCGCTGCGTCCCGCGCCGGGATGATCACGCTGACGGCCGGAGCGGTCATGGGGCGTAGTGTCCCGCTTGAGGAGTTCGGCGGCACCGAGAGCGGTCACTGGATGTGGGTGCCACGGACGCCGGGAGGGTGCAATACCTGAAGGTATTGCCCCGACCGAGGACACCGGCACACGCGTCCAGGAGGCGCTCAAATGCAATCGAACTCCTCAAACGGGATACCGGACTAGATCTTCGCTCTGGCTCGGGCATAATGCCCGGCGTGTTGCCCAAGGTCGCGATTCTGTGCGGCGGCCGTGGGACCCGGCTCCAGGCGCACTCGCCGTCGCTTCCCAAACCGCTGGTGGAGATCGGCGGTCAGCCGATCCTCTGGCATGTGATCCAGATCTACCTGGCGCAGGGGTTCCGCCGCTTCGTGCTGCTGACCGGTTACCAAACCGAACTGATCGAGCGGTTCGCTGGCGACTCCGCCTGGCCGGCCGACGCGAGCGTCGAGTGCCTGGACACCGGGCTCGACACGCCCACCGGTGGCAGGGTGCGACGGGCCTCCGAGCTGCTGGCCGATGAACGGTTCTGCCTGACCTACGCCGACGGCGTGGCCGACATTGACCTGCATGCGCTGCTCACCGAGCACGACCGCCACCGCCCGCTGGCCACGATGACCGTGGTCCGGCCCGAGCTCCAGTTCGGCGTGGCCGAGCTGAACGGCGAGGGAGCCGTGCGCGGCTTCGTGGAGAAGCCCCGCAGCGAGCATTGGGTCAATGGCGGGTTCTTCTGTTTTGAGCCTTCAGCCCTGGACGTGCTCGAGGACAACTCTGTGCTCGAGCGCGAGCCGCTGGCCCGGCTGGCCGCCGACGGCCAGCTGCGGGCCTTCCAGCATCAGGGCTTCTGGGACTGCATGGACACCTACAAGGACGCACTGCTGCTGAACGACCTGTGGCAGGCCGGACGTGCCCCGTGGAAGGTGTGGGAGTGAAGGCTCTGGTCACCGGTGCGTACGGCCTCCTGGGCGGCTGGCTGGTGGCGGCCCTGCTGGACCGCGAGGCCGACGTGACCGTGATCCGCCGCGACGACACGTCCCGCTCGGCCCTCCTGGCCCTGGGGCTCGAGCCTCGGGTCTCGGTGGTCCACGGCGACATCACGGCCGACGGGGTGCTGGCGCGGGCGGTGTCCGAGTACGAGATTGACACCGTTTTTCACCTGGCCGCTCAGACGCTCGTCCCGACCGCCAATCGCTCCCCGCTGTCGACCTTTGAGACCAACATGCGCGGCACCTGGCTGACGCTTGAAGCGTGCCGCCAGAACGACTGCGTCCAGCGGGTGGTTGTGGCCTCCTCCGACAAGGCGTACGGACCCCACACCGAACTGCCCTACACCGAGGCGCACGCGCTCCAGCCCCGCTTCCCGTACGACGCCTCCAAGGCGGCCACCGACCTGATCGCCAGGTCCTACTGGCACACCTGGCGGCTGCCCGTGGCCGTGACCCGATTCGCCAACCTGTACGGGGGAGGGGACTTCAACGAGTCGCGGCTGGTTCCCGAGGCCGTGGTGGCCGCGCTCACCGGCCGGGCGCCCGTGGTTCGCTCTGACGGATCGCCCGAGCGCGACTTTTTGTACGTCGAGGACGCGGTCGCTGCCTACCTGGCGATCGCCGGCGCGCTCGGCGACCGCGACCAGCCCGGTCCGGCGGCCGGGGAGGCGTTCAACGCGGGCGGGGGCCAGCCCCACCGTGTTCTGGATGTGGTGGAGCTGATCTGCCGTCTGGCCGGCACCGGCGTCGAGCCGGATGTTCGCGGAAAGGGGACCCCGGCCGGAGAGATCGACCGCCAATGGGTCGACCACTCCAAGCTGAGCGCGCTGACCGGGTGGCAGCCCACCGTGGCACTGGAGGACGGACTGGGCCGAACCCTCGCCTGGTATCGCGAGCACCTGGCCGCGCAGTGATCACGTGAAGGTCCTGCTCGTCTCGCAGGAGATGCCTCCCGAGACCGGCTGGGGCGGAATCGGGACCTATGTGAACACGATCTCCCAGGCGCTGACCGGCAAGGGCGCCGAGGTACACGTGCTCTCGGTCGTGCCAGGGCTTCCGGCCAGCACCCGGCAGATCGGCGGGGTGACCGTCCACCGCCGGCCGCTGCCCGAGGTGCACGGCGCGGTGGACAGAATCCCCGAGGCCTGGCGCCGGGCGTGGCTGTCCACCGCCGTGACCTGGCTGACCCACCGCCTCTCGCTCCGGCCCGACGTCGTCGAGTGCCCGGAGTGGATGGCTGAGGGATTCGGGCTCGGGATGGCCAGCCGGCTGCCGCTGGTGGTCCACCTGCACTCCAGCGCGCGCCAGATCTTCCCCCACAACGGCCAGGGCCGGCGAGCACGTGGGATGGACGGCCGGGCCGCCATCTGGCTTGAGGAGACGGCTGTCCGACGGGCGCATGCGGTGATCAGCACTCCGTGGAATCTGGACGAGATGGCGCCGCTGCTCGGGCTTGAGCCGGCAGCGCTTCACCCTCTTTGGTATCCCCTTCACCTGCCCGCGCGACTGCCGGTGGCCGACCCAGGCCGGCAGCAGGTCACCTTCCTGGGCCGGTTTGAGCCGCGCAAGGGACCGGACGTCCTGCTGGGTGCGGTACCGGCTGTGCTGGCGGCGGTTCCTGAGGCGAGGTTCGCGTTCGTGGGTCGCGATGCCACCGGGGTCGGCCAGCTGGCCTCCGCCGACTGGCTGCGTCGGGAGGCCGCCCGGCTCGGTGTCACCCACGCGGTCGAGGTGCGTGAGGAGTTCGGCCGGGAGGCGGTCATGCGCGCTCTGCGCGAGGCCAGCGTATGCGCCTTCCCCTCCCGGTGGGAGAGCTTCGGCTACTCGATGGCCGAGGCGCAGGGCGTTGGACGTCCCGTGGTCGTCTCCTCGATCCCCGCTCTGCGGGCGCTGGTGGACGAGGGAGCGGCCGGAGCGACGGCGGCCTCCGAGGACCCCGGGTCATGGGCCGAGCCGCTGATCGCGCTGCTCAAAGATCCGGCCCGCGCAGCCGCGCTGGGAGACGCCGGCGCGACGCGCCTGGCCCAGATCTCAGACCCCAGCCGGGTGGCCGACGAGACGCTGGCCGTGTACGAGCACGCCATCGAGCGCCGGCGGCGACGGGAGCGCGCGGGGACGGTTCGTCACCGGTGATCGGCCAGCGGTTGCGCCGCCGCCAGGAAGTTGGCGTACGGAGTGGCAGCCAGCAGCGCCGCGACCTCATTGAAGTTGATCACCTGCTCTTCTGCTGAGTGGGGCCCGAGCTTGACGAGCTCGGTTTGCACCGGGGCCGTGGGCAGGCCCAGGTACTCACAGATCCGGTCGACCGTCCGGGCCTGCGCGGATTCGGTGGCCAGGTCATCCTCATACACCAGCTCGAGCGCGGGCAGATCGGCCAGCGCCGAGCGGATGAAGGTCGCCCCCTGATCGATCAGCCACAACGCCGCCAGGATCGCTGTTGGGTCAAGCCGGGTCGGTGTGAACCTGACCGGGTCGCGACGCCGGTAGTGATACTGGGACTCGATGGCACGCATCGAGGAGATGGCCTGCTGGAGCCAGTCGCGGCGCTCGAGCAGGATGATCCGGAAGCCGCGGTCGTGGAAGCTCCGCAGGTAGGCCACCGAATCGTCGGGGTTCTGCAGCTTGGCGTGGTGTCCCAGGAGCTTGAAGCCATACGCTCGATTGCCCGACAGCCTCGCTTTGGCACTGTGGCGGAGCAGCATCTCCGCGGGCAGGAAACGGCGGAGGCTGAGGACCTCGCTTTCGCACACGATCCTCGGATGCGAGTTGAGTAGCGACACCAGCAATTCGCTGCCCGTCCGACCGTGCGAGACGATCACGAACCTGGGCTGGGCGCCCATTACCTGAAAGGCCCAGCGAGCGGCGGCAGGACGAAGCCGCCGGACCAATCGCCGGGTTCGCACCCGCCCCGCACGGCCTATGCGTCGCACGATAGTCGTCACCTCTCCCTGATCCGAGACAACGTTGGAGGGCGCAGGTTCTTCCCCACGCTCGTCCGAATGTCGTACCCCGCCGGATCACATGTAGCCCATCAAGCGCATCCGGCGCTCGATGTCGGCCATCTCATCCGCCGAGACCTCCTCGGCCTGTGAGCTGACCTCGGCCGTGGCCTGGACGAGCGGATGGTTGACGGCCTCGCGCAGGGCGCGGAGGGTCGACCCGGCCCGAGTGGCGATCTCCGGCTCGCCTCTGATCGGGGCGAGCTCCAGCGGGTCGGCCTCCAGATCAAACAGCCATTCATCCTCTGCCTGCGCCCCGCGCACGAGCTTGAGCTGGCCTGAGACGGCGCACGTCATGGGCGCGGTCAGGCGAGCGGCCTCCTGCTCGTCCAAATCCCAGTCCCGCATGAGCTGGGCCAGCCGCTCCTGGCCCAGCTGGAAGGGGTCCCACTGGGCCACGGCCAGGCCGGCCGGCAGGCCGTCGGGCCACGGGCCGTCCTCGACCCCAGACACCCGACCGATCCGAGCGGGCATCTCGACCAGGCTGCGCATCCCATGGAATTCCTGGGCACCAGGACCGGAGACGACCAGCGGGACCCGGAGCAGGCGATCGTCGAGCGACAGGCCGTGGCCCATGAGCCCGCCGACGCCGAAGTTCTCCCCGTGGTCCGCGCACACGATGATCAGCGTGTCGTCCAGAAGCGACGCCTGGTCGAGGCGCTCCAGCAGACGACTCAGCCAGTCGTCGATGTATTTCAGCGCGGCCCGGTACATGCGGCGCATTCGGTCGATCGCTCCCGGGGGGACCTGCCGCTTACCCAGGCAGGCGAGCAGAATCGCCTCAAAGGTCAGGTGGCGGAAGGCCTCGTCGGCCACCCGCGCCCGGGTCAACGGTGACCTCGCGGCGTACGGCTTCGGCGGAAGGTAGGGCGAGTGACACTCGACCAGGTTCATGAACCAGAAGAACGGCCTGGCGCCCGACTTGCCGATCCAGCCGGCCAGCAGGTCCTCCGCCGCGGCCGTGCCGTCGTCGGCCCGCGCGTGCATCGCCTCCCAATCCCATCTCAGCCGGTTTCTGAGACCACCCCCCAGGTCGTTCTGCCGCGAGGAGACCAGGTCGACAAAGGTCTCAAAACCACTGTCGAAGGCACAGTGCTTCCCCGACCAGCCGTTCGTGCTCAGGCCCCGGGTGTCATAGCCCTGCTGCCTGAGAACCTCTGCGATCAGGCGGGGGCGCTGGGACTTGATCACCGGAGCCGCTCCCTGGGGCACCTGGCCCGGCGCCTGCCCGAGGCCCAGGCCCCGGGCCAGTTGACCGCTGAACATGGCGGCGTGGGCCGGAAGCGTCCAACTGGCGGTCGTCCGCACATCGCCGACCGCCGCCCCGGCGCGCCCGAGCTGCCCCAGGGTCGGACTCGCTCCGGCGGGCGCCCCGTATCCCTCGACCTCATCGGCCCGCAGAGCGTCGATGACGAACAGGATCACGTTGGGACGGTCAGCCGTGGTCACGGCCCGCAGCATACGCAGCCCAGGGCGCGCGGATCGCCCTGCAATTTGGGCACAAGCGTCCGCTACCGTACGCGGGTCCATGACGGCCCTTGCTGAGCGACCAGCCGCGGCTCCCAGCAGGGAGACATACTCGATCGGCCCGGAGCCAAGGACTCGGCGCGAGTGGTTGCTGGACCAGTGGGCGCACCGAGAGGTGCTGGTGATGCTGGCCCGCAAGCAATTTCACGTGCGCTACAAGCGCGCCCTTTTCGGGGTCCTGTGGGCGGTGGCCGTACCAGGGATCCAGGCCGGGATATTGGCCGCCGTCTTCTCGCACTTCGTGCACACGCATCAGGGGTACAGCTATCCGGCCTACGTTGTGGCCGCTGTGTTTGGCTGGAGCTACTACTCCCAGACCCTGGGCACCGGCTCGACGGCCATTGTCGATGGTTCATCCCTGGCGGACAAGCTCTGGTTTCCGAGATCCGTGCTTGTCATCTCCGAGTGCCTGGCCGCGCTTCCGGGCCTCTGCATCTCGCTCGTTCTGCTCCTCATCCTGCTGCCGATTTTCGGCGTTGGGTACGCCCCGCACACCCTGTTTCTGATCCCGGCCGTGCTGCTGCTCGTGGCCTTCTGCACGTCGCTCACCCTGTGCCTGTCGGCACTTCACGTCTACTTCCGAGACGTCAAGTACATGATCCAGGCCAGTCTCCTGGTGCTCTTCTACCTGACCCCTGTGGCGTACCCTCAGCGCCGCCTGGGCGGCCTGGGCCCATGGATGGATTTCAACCCCCTGACCGGCGTAGCGAACATGTTTCACCTGGCCGCGGTTGGGAGGCCCGACCTGTGGGCCACCAATTTGCCCCGATCGGTCGCTGTGACCGGGGGAGTGACGATCGTCCTGGCCCTGGTGGCGCTCGAGGCTCATCGGCGGCGCGACCGCCTGTTTGTGGACCTTCTATGACCGCGTCACGCGGCATCTCCCTCCAGCTCCAGACGGTGGGAAAGCGCTACTGGAAGCTTGAGGAGCAGGCCATCCTCCTGAAGTCGATCATCCCGCTGTGGAGACCAACCCGAACCGAGCTGTGGGCACTGCGTGACCTCGACCTGACGATCGCGCAGGGTGAGACGGTGGGCATCATGGGCCGTAACGGAGCCGGCAAGTCGACCATGCTTCGCCTGCTCGCCGGCGTCACCCAGCCGACCACCGGCCGGGTGTTCATCGGTGGCAGGGTGGCGCCGCTGCTCAGCGTCGGCGTGGGGTTCCACCCCGAGATGTCCGGGCGGGAGAACGTCTACGTCAACGGGATGCTGCTCGGCCTGACCCGGCGTCAGATCGACGCCCGTTTTGACCAGATCGTGGCCTTCGCCGAGCTGGAGAGTTTCATCGACACGCCGGTCAAGTTCTACTCCAGCGGGATGTTCATGCGGCTGGGCTTCGCGGTCGCGATCCACTCCGACCCCGAGGTGCTGCTGGTCGATGAGGTGCTGGCCGTGGGCGACGTGGCCTTCCAGCTCAAGTGCTTCCAGCGCATGCGGGACATCCAGGCTCAGGGAACGACGATCGTATTCGTCAGCCATTCCACCCACGCCATCCGTCTGCTCTGCCCCCGGACTGTGATCATCAGCGGCGGCACGATGGCCTTTGACGGTGACACCCCTGAGGCCATCAACCACCACTTCGAAATTCTGTCCCGAGAGCAGGGCGAGAGGAGTGGGGAATCCGGCTCGGCGGCGGTGGAAGTGAGCGACCGAGAGCTCGTCGGACCGGACGGCCCGACGTACCACCTTCCCTATGACGAGCCGGTCACGTATCGAGCCCGAATCCACTTCCGGGAGCGCGTCGTCCGACCCCAGGCTCAGTTCCAGGTGTACTCGCACACGGGTGTGTTCGTGTACGGCCGGCGGACGATGGCCGGACTGTCCGGAACCTTTGAAGCAGGTGACACCGTCGAGGTCGAGATCCCCTTCCAACAGCGCCTGGGTGGGGACACGTACCGCCTGGTGCTGAACGTCCTCGACCAGACTGACGATCCGCTGTACACGGACGGTGAGGGTTTGGTCGTGTACGTGGCCGCCCGCCCTGGCTCGGCCGGACTGGTTGACCTGCAGGCCGACATCGTCGTGGACGGGCAGCCGGTCAATGAGGACGTCGACCTGATGCTGGGCCCGGGGAAGCTGCGGGCCGCCGAGTACGACTCATAGGCCAGCCGAGCTTTCGGATGCCTCCGACGTTCTTCATCATCGGGGCCGCCAAGGCGGCAACAACCGCCCTGTGGACGACGCTTCAGGAGCACCCTGACGTCTTCTTCTCGGCTCAGAAGGAGACGAACTACCTGCTGGGCGGCGAGTGGTCCAGCCGCGGGCCCGAGTGGTACGAGTCGCTGTTCGTCCCGGGCGACTCGGTCCGGCACCGCGGAGAGGCCTCGCCCAGCTACAGCATGTTCCCCATGTTTCGGGGCGTGCCCGAGCGGGCGATCGGGCTCGTCCCAGAGGCGCGGATCATCTACATGATTCGCAGCCCGGTCCGCCGCATGATCTCCCACTGGGCCCAGGCCACGGCCGCCGGCCATGAGCATCGGCCGCTGGCGGAGGCCGTGGTCTGGGGATCGGCGTATTACTTCTCCTCGTGCTACGGCCTGCAGCTATCCCGCTGGGCGAAGGTCTATCCCAGTCAGTCGCTGCTGGTGGTGCGCAGTGAGGATCTGGCCGCCGAACCCGAGTCGACCATGGATCGGGTCCTGACCCATCTCGGACTCGACCCCGGCTGGCGCCCGGCCGACGTCAACCGACGGCTGAATACGTTGGATGGCAAGCTGCGAGTGCCCCGGCCGGTACGCACGGTCTCGGGCGTGCTCCGTGGCGCCGGCCTGGAGCGGGCGGCGGTCGGAGTGGCCAAGCGCACGCCGCGCAAGCAGAGATTGGGGCTGGTCAGGTCGTATTCGGACGCCGAACTGGAGCTTCCGGCCGACATCGAGGCCGCCCTGGCCGAATGCTTCCGAACGGACTTCCGCCTGCTCCGGAGCCTGGTCGGCGACGAGCTCGACCTCTACGGCCTGGCCTGATGGGCATGGCAGACTCGCCCGATGCGCCGTCGACCCGGGCAGGGAGGTTGAGCCATCTGCGTGATGTCACGCGCCGGGCTGGACGCCTGGGTGATCGGATGCGCGACATCCGGTCGCGACGGCTGGTGGCCCGGCTGGCGGGTCCCAAGCTGATCCGGGCCTTCGGCGAGGTGTTTCCGGCTGCGGTGTTCGTGGAGATCGGGGCCAACGATGGTGAGCAGCACGACCACCTGCGGCCGATGATCCTCGAGCGCCAATGGCGCGGCGTGATGGTGGAGCCGGTTCCGTACGTGTTCGAGCGCCTGCGCAGCAACTACGCCGCAGTGGACCGGGTCGCGGTGGAGAACGCGGCGATCGCCGATCAGGACGGGCATCAGCCGTTTTACCACCTGGCTCCCGTGGCCGATTACGAGAGCGAGGGACTGCCCCAGTGGTACGACGGGATCGGCTCGTTTGCCCGGGAGTCGGTCCTGGACCACCAGCGCCTCATCCCAGACATCGAGTCCCGCCTGGTCGAGACCGAGGTGCCGTGCCTGACGTTCGACTCACTGTGCACCAAGCACGGCCTCGACCAGGTCGACCTCCTGCTGGTCGACACGGAGGGGTATGACTACGAGGTCCTCCGCCACATCGACTTCCGCAGGCACCGGCCCGTGCTCGTGATCTACGAGCACTACCACCTCAGTGAGAGCGATCAGAGTGGCTGCGAGACGGCGATGCGAGACGCGGGCTACGAAACCATGTCCGAGGGGTTTGACACCTGGTGCCTGCGACCCGATGCCGCTCCGCGGTTGACCGGTACGTGGCGACGGCTTCGCCCCGCCGTGCCGGCGGTGAGCGAGCGGGACGAGCCCAGATGAGAGGCGCGGCCCGCCTGCGACGGTTCGTGTCCCGCCCGGAGCCGCCCGGTCCGCCGGCCGAGCTGGTGACGATCACGGCCGAGGACCGCGAGTACCTGACGAAGCTCTACCAGGACACCGTCCCGCTGCCGACGGCGGCGCAGGAGCTGGTGCCCGATCATCGTGAGCTGGTCGAGCTGCGCGCTGCGTACGAGTCGCTCGACCTCCCGGTCGTGGTCCGCTCCAGATGGCACGAGGGTGCGGTCGGCTCATTTCTCGACCTGCGCTGGTTTCGCGGCGAGACCCTGTTCGTCTGGCACTACCGCGAGATCCCCAGAATCAGCCAGCTGAAGTACTACGTGTTCGCCCGATACGTCCTGGATCGTGACCACCTCGGCCTGCTCGACCGGCTGGAGGAGGATGGGATGTTCGGCTGCTGGACGTTCTCCTATCCCGGCTGGCGTGAGGTCAGCCGGGACCTCCTCCAGTCGGTGAACGAGATCTCGTTTTTGGACCGCACCCTCCAGGTGTCGCAGCGCTCGGACCTGTCGGTCCTGGACATCGGGGCGGGCTACGGCCGGCTGGCCCACCGGATGGCCACAGCACTGCCCGGCCTGGCCAACTACTGCTGCACCGACGTCATCCCGGAAGCGACGTTCCTGAGCCGGTGGTACCTGGCCTACCGCGGCTGCTCTCCCCCAGCTCGGGTGGTCCGGCTGGACCGGATCGAGTCCGAGCTCGAACCCGGATCCTTCGACCTGGCGGTGAACATGCATAGCTTCTCGGAATGCCCGATGGCGGCCATCCAGTGGTGGGTCGATCTGGTGGCCAGGCTCGAGGTCCCGTACCTGCTGATCGTCCCCAACGAGCCGCAGGAGTTGCTGAGCACGGAGCCGGACGGAAGCCGCCGAGACTTCAGTCCAATCCTCACCACCGCGGGCTACGCGCTCGAGCATCGCGAGCCGGTGATCGGCGATCCCGCCGCCCAGGAGCTGATCCCGCTAAGAGATCACTTTCATCTGTTCAAGCGCAGATGAGTGAGCTGCACCTAGCGTGTGCGGCCGATGCCGCATACGTGCCCCACAGTGCGGCCATGCTGCACTCAGTGATCACCCACGGAGGAGAGCCCGTGGTTGTCCACTACCTGCACGGCCCTCGGTTCCCTCACCGCAAGGCGCAGAAACTCGAGCGGATGTTCGTTGGCCATCCGGCGGAGATCGTGTTTCATGAGATCCCCGATCGGCAGCTGGGTGGGTTGCCGCTGGATCACCGCTTCGGGCCGGCCATGTGGTACCGGATCTTCCTGCCCGAGCTCCTACCCGAGCTGACACAGATCCTGTATCTGGACGTGGACACGCTCGTCACTGACACGCTCGACCCGCTGTGGGACACGGCGCTGGACGAGTGCTTTCTGGCCGCGGTGACAAACGTGTTCATGGAGTACCACCGGCACCGCGCGCCCGAGCTGGGCATCGACATGACCGACTACTTCAACAGCGGCGTGCTCATGTTCAATCTGGCCGCGATGCGCACCGAGGACTTCGCGGAGAGGCTGGTCGACGTGGTCCGCCAAAAGGGCTCGCAACTTCTGTGGCCCGACCAGGACGCGTTGAACCTCATCACCGGGCCACGCTGGGTTCGATTGCACCCTCGGTGGAACGTCATGAACAGCTTCGCCACGATGCCCCAGCTGGCGGCCGACGTGTTTGGCCCGCAGAGGCTGGGCGAGGCGATCGGCGACCCGGCGGTCAGACACTTCGAAGGACCAGGGCTGAACAAGCCCTGGCATGCGCGGCACGAAGGGCCCGATCAGCAGCTGTATCGAGAGCACCGCCAGGCGTCGCCGTGGCCGCGGGTGAGGCTCGAAGGCAACTCACCGCTGGCCCGCCTGAGGCGCGCCCTGGGCGATCGCGAGGAAACTTGAAGGGGGGACCGCGCTTTGAACCGAATCGCGGCGACGTTCGCGCGCTGCGGCACACGCACCCACTGGCCTACATCATCCGAGAGCTGCCGGCGCGGCTGCAGGCGTTGTCCCGAGAGCTGCACTGCCCACCCGACGGTCGTGTCGTGGACTACGGATGCGCCGACACCCCGTATCGCCACTTCTTTCCCGGCTCGGTGGAGTACCTGGCCGCAGACCTGGTCGGCAACCCGGACGCCACGTTGCTGCTCAATTCCGATGGCACCGTCCCGGTGGCCGACGAGTCGGTTGACGTGGTGCTCTCAACCCAGGTGCTGGAGCACGTCGCCGATCCCGCGCTCTATCTATCGGAGTGCCGCCGCGTCCTCCGTCCCCGTGGCCGCATGCTGCTCTCCACTCACGGCTTCATGGTCTACCACCCGGACCCGGTGGACTTCTGGCGCTGGACGTGCGCCGGCCTGCGGGAAGCGGTCGAGCGGGAGGGGCTGAGGATCGTCCGCTTCGAGGGGATCATGGGCCTGCGGGCGAGCGGGCTACAGCTCGTCCAGGATGGGTTTCTGTACCGCGTTCCCACCCGGCTGCGGGGACCCTTCGCGTACCTCATGCAGCGGACGATCGCGTTCGTGGACCGCCACGAGCCGGCGGAATCGCGGGACATGAACGCTCTCGTATTCGCGCTGGTGGCCGAGAAGCCGGCGCAGTCCTAGGCCTCCCGCCGACGCTCAGTACTTGATCGCGATCCGGCCGGTGTAATCGATTCGGTTGAGCAGCAGCGGCGGGTGATCGGCCCCGAAGTACTCGTCCACCGCCCGCCGGGCCCCCTGCCAATGCCCGTAGTCGTCGATGATCAGGACACCACCGGTCTCAAGGCGAGGGAACAGATGGGTGAGCTCATGCCTGGTCGACTCATACCAGTCGGTATCGAGTCGCAGGAGCGCGATCCGCTCGGGCATCGTCCGGGGAACCGTCTGCTCCACCGGGCCGCGGACCAAATGCAGACGCTCCGCCGGGTAGCCGGTGTCGGTGAGCAGCTTGCGCACCGAGTCCTCGTTGAACAGCTCGGGGGAGAACAGCTCGTCCCAGGCCGGGCGCTGCTCGCGCTCCGCCTGCTGCCACGTCTGAAGCGCCGGAGGGTCGATATCCGAGACATCGTGCTCCGTCGGGGCGGTCATTCCCTCGAACGTGTCGTACAGATAAACGTCGCGTCCCTCCTCGCCCAGCTCCTGAAGCGTCAACAGCATGGCCAGGACGGACCCGCCTCGCCATACGCCGCATTCGGCAAAGGCGCCTGGAACTTCCCTGGTGGCGCAGTAGCGCACGGCGTCGATCAGGGCCAGCATCCGAGCCGGGCCGGTCATCGTGTACGGAAGCGCTCGCTCGACGATCTGCCGGTCCTGCTCGTCGGCCCGGGCCAGGACCTCCGGGGTCTGTGCTTCGGGGCTCGGCTCGGCCCCGCCCCGACGGCGCAGTCGAGGCATCAGGGCACCATTCCCTCTACGAGCGGGACCTCGAACACCTTCTCGTGAGCAATCGGGCCATGGCCGAAGTAGCGGTCCTCGCCGAACAGCTCGCCATGGTCGGAGGTGACGATCACCCACGTGTTGGACGGAAGCAGGTCGAAGAGCCGGGCGAACACCCCGTCCAGGTACTCGACGGACCTGATCTGCCGCGACCGCAGCTCGGTCAGCGCCTGCTGGTCAAAGAACTCCCGCGGTTCGGTCGGAGCCTGCTCGCCCTCGCCCGACTGCCCCAGGTGCTTGAACACACCGTGGACTCCGGAGATCCGCGGCCACTCCGAGGGGTCCTCATCGGGCAGGGCGTACGGATAGTGGGTCTCGCCGACATTCAGCAGATAGAACGCGGGCCTCGGGTCAGTGAAGTCCATCTGCGCGAGCATCGCGGCCATGTCGTTGTGGGTCGGCATCAGCTCGTAGGTGTCGAAGTCCCGGTTGATCACGGTGTGACGGTTGAGCACCGGCATTGAGACCATCGCGTGCGTCCTGTACCCGAGCTGGTGCTTGAGATACGTGGGTAGGAAGATCGAGGGCAGGAGCTTGGCGAATTCCATGCCCGGCACCCCCAGGCGCTCGCTGTAGCGCAGGAAATCCTGCTTGTAGTACTCCGAGGCGTACACCTCCGGAGGGCTCGAGTGCGGCAGCAGGCCCATCAGCAGGTTGTAATGCGACGGCGCCGTCCAGCTGGCGTAGCTCCACCGTCGCTGGACCGCTCCCAGCGTGGCCAGCGTGCTGGGCTCGGCGGCCAGCCACGAGTCGTAGCGAAGGCTGTCCAGGACCACGAACACCAGATTCCTGGCGCCGTCCGGAGCCGTCGGTTCGGCGGGCGGGGGTACGGCAACGGAGGCTGGCTCCTGCCGGACGGGACGTTTCAGCCTGACCATGGCGCGCAGAGTATGTCCGATGCGCCTCGGTCGGTTCAGGTCCTCCGCTACCGTTCGCGCTTCGATGACGGTGGCGCAGCCCAGTCCGCGTGCGGACCTCCTAGAGCGTGTCGCGTCCAACCACGACTGGTACCACACGATCGAACTGGGGCCTGGGGTGGTTACCCCGGGCATCGTCGACGTCCGGCCGATCGTGCCCCAGGTGCCGATCCCACAGTCTCTGAGCGGTATGAGGGTTCTGGACCTGGGAACCTGGGACGGGTTCTGGGCCTTTGAGATGGAAAGGCGCGGCGCGGCCGAGGTGCACGCCGCCGATGTCCCGGACCCGTACAAGTGGGACTGGCCAGCCCGGGCCCGGATCCGGGAGTCCTACGAAGGTGGCAAGGAGAACCTGGAGCTGATCAAGCGCAACGGCAACGGCTTCCCGATAGCTCATGAGGCGCTGGCGTCGTCCGTTCAGCGTCACGAGCTGACCGTTTATGAGATCAGCCCGGAGCGGCTCGGGATGTTCGACTTCGTGTTCGTCGGATCGATCCTGCTTCACCTCCGCGATCCCGTTGGGGCGCTTGAGTGCGTGCGCAGCGTGGCCAAGGGCGAGGTTGTCGTCAACGACTCGATCGAGTACGTGCTCACCAGGACCCGGCCCCGGACCGCGACGGCGCGACTTGATACCCAGGATCGCGTCTGGTGGTGGCAACCCAACCTGGCGGCGCTGCACTCGATGGTCGAGCAGGCGGGCTTTCAGATTCTTGAGGCCGGCAAGCCGTACTTCGTGCCGTTCGGCCCGCGCTACGAGGTGCCCAGGCCCGGGCCGCGCGAGCTGATCCGTCGCCTGACGAGCGCCAAGGGATGGGAAGAGCTCGTCCTGTACCGCCGCGGCATTCCCCATGCCGCGGTGCGGTGTCGCCCTCTGACGAGCTGATCATGTCGGCCGGGGGCACGCAGTTCTGCCACGTGCTGGCCCGCCGGCGCTCCTAACCCGGTAGCGGGCCAGCCCCCGGGCACAACCTGAGCTCCGAGCCGCGGCTGCGCAGCGCGTTGAACCAGGCCACGCCCGCCGGGCGCAGCGCGATGCGCCGTGGCCCCGCACCGACCAGGCCGAAGTCAGATGAGGGCAGGACCGTCGGGTTGATCCAGTCGTACGGTGCCAGTAGGCGGATGCCGCAGTTCGATCGTGACAGAGCGTGTGCGACAGATCTCATTTGCCCGGCCCGCCAGGACTCACCGTGTGGGCCACCGGTGGGCCAGCCGACCTCGGTGACGTAGATCGGCGCCGATCCCTCCCCCACGCTGTCCAGCGTCTGGCGGAAATGCACTGTCCACTCCTCCACGTCCACCCCGGTGGCGCCGTAGGGGTGCAGGCCAAACCCGTCGACCTGGCCGACCAGAGCGGGCGCAGCGGCGAACATCGACCGGACATAGCGAGATGGGTAGTCCTGCCGGGGGCTGAATGGCCGGGCATCGTCGGCGAGCCCGCCGACGATCACGCTGGCCGAGGGATCCACGGCCCGGATGGCTCGGCGGGCCGCAGCGTAGAGCGAGGCGTAGCGTTCGGGCGCCACCTCGAAGGTGGGTACGTTCTCCTCGTTCCAGATCTCAAAGACCTGGGCCGGATGGAAGTGGAGCCTTGGATGCTGGGTCCAGAAGCTCCCGTTCACTCCGTATCGGGCGGCCACGGCCTGGGCGAACGCCGCGTAGGTGGAGTTGCTCTTCGGAGCGCAGAACCCTTGACACAGCTTGGCCCATCCGGCCGAGTAGTCGAGGATTGGCTCCCAGGTCAGGCCGTGCTGGGCAAAGGCAGTCACCCAGGCGTCGGTGCGGGCCCACCGCCATCCGGGCCCTGTCGGCCCAGGAGGGCGGGGCTGGAGCAGGTTCCAGGGCGCGTCGCTGCGGACCACCGTGACACCGTGGGCGTGCATGGCGGCGAGCTGCTGACCCAACTGCTGAGGGGAGAGCTGCTCGGCCGTGGCCACGTTCATGGCCGAAAGGGTCTGGGCTGCCACAGCGTGGGTCGCGTCACATCCCGTGCACAGGCCTAGCAGCACGATCAGCGCGATTCGCCGCCACGGTCGGGACATGGGCCCTCCTACTCCGGAATCAGGCCGTCCCCCGTGAACTCCTCCTTGACCTCATCCAGGGTGCTGTCGGGGGGAGGGAGGATCACATCCGAGCCCTCCAGGCGGTCCTCGGCCAGGGGCTGCCCCTGGCTGCGCACGAAGTTGAGCATCTCCTGGAAGACCTGGCTGAACTGCTCCTCATCGTCGGCCTGGCAGGCCGCCACGGCTCGGTTGTCCAGCTCGTTCAGCGCCTCCCCGTCGTTTTCGAGCAGCTCGTACTGGCCTTCGGTGGCGATCCGGATGATCACTGGGCCGGACCCGGTGAGGGCTGCTCGGAGGCCTGCGCGCCGCCACCGGCGCCGCCGGCTGCCTCCTGGCCGCCCGAGCCCTCGCCCGCACCGGCACCCAGCTGGCCCGCCGAGGACGAGGCTCCGGTTCCCAGCTCGGCCTTCATCTTCTCGAGCTCGGCGTCCACCTCGGTGGTGCTTGACAACTGCTTGAGCTGGCGGTCGATGTCGTCGTCTCCGGAGCCCAGCTGAGTCAGGTCCTCGAACGTCCCGGCCGCCTCCAGCTCCTGCACCGCCCCCGCCCGGGCCTTCATGTTCTCGGTCTTGTCGAGCGCTCGCTGCATGGCCAGCCCGACATCGGCCATCTCATCCCCGACGCCGGTGGCGGCCTCGGAGATCCGGACCTGGGCCTCCGCCGCCGAGTACTGGGCCTTGATGACCTCCTTCTTGGAGCGGAACTGCTCGATCTTGGTCCGCAGCTTCTGCTCGGACTCGGTCAGCTGCTCCTGCTGCTGCTGGAGCTGAGCGATCTGGCTGTCCAGAGACTGAAGCTCGGTCTGGGCAACGTTCTTGCGCTCCAGCGCGGTTCTGGCCAAATCCTCCTGGCCCGCGGCCAGCGCCTGCCGAGCCTGTGTGTCCAGCTTGACCAACTGCTGGCGGATGTTCTCCTCCTGGATCTGGAGGCGTTTCTTGGAGGTGACGACGTCGGCGATCCCCTTCTTGACGTTCTGCAGCAGCTCGATCTGCTTCTGGTAGCTGTACTCCAGAGTCTCGGCCGGGTCCTCGGCACGATCGAGCAGCTTGGAGATCTTGGCCTTCACGACTGTGGACATGCGCCCGGAGAGACCCGGCATCGCTTCCTCCTTGCGAGTAATTGGGGAGCAGGGTGAAGCGTAGCGAGGCTACGGCTTGCGCTGGGCCCAGGAAGCCAGCGCCAGCCTCGGGATCGCTCGCTAACGTCCCCGCCGTGAAGCGAGGTCTCCCACTCGTGATACTCGCGATCGCGCTCAGCGCGTGTGGCTCCAAAACGATTATCTTCAAGCCCCCTGCGCGGGGCGTGCAGGGCACCACGCATCAGGCCACCCAGGCGATCGGCTTCCCGGCGATCGCCACCAAGAACACGACCCGGGTGGACGGCGCCGACCCGATCGCGAACGCCGCCGGCGTCGCCCTGGCCGAATACCCCTCGGCCGCATCGGGCACCCACCCGGAGGTGGTTGTGCTGGCGCCCACCGATGACTGGCAGGCGGCGATCGCGTCCTCGGTGTTCGCCGCCCCTCCGGTTCGGGCACCGATCCTGCTCTCGGATAGCGGGAGCCTCCCGGCGGCCACCTCCGACGCGCTGGGACAGCTCGATCCGAGCGGATCCGGCGCGGCCGGCGGCGCTCAGGTGATCGCGGTGGGCGACGTGCCCAAGCTGCGTAAGACGCGTGTGACCCGCATCTCAGCCGGCGACCCCTACTCCCTGGCCGCTGCGATCGACCGGTTCGCCACCGCGGCCACGGGAAAGCCCACTCCTGACGTGGTGATCGCCTCCGGTGACAATCCCGCCTACGCGATGCCCGCCGCCGGATGGGCGGCCGAGAGCGGCGACCCAGTTCTGTTCGTGAACAGCTCGGGTGTCCCCAAGGCCACCCAGCAAGCGCTGAAGGCCCACCAGCGGCCCCGGATCTACGTCCTGGGCCCGACCAGCGTGATCCCGGACAGCGTGGTCAAGCAATTGGCCAAGCTGGGGACGGTCAAACGGATCAGCGACAAGGATCCGGCGTCCAACTCGGTCGCGTTTGCGGTCTACCGAGACCCGGCGTGTCCCAAGAACCAGCCCTGCGCCCATGTCCCCGGCAGCTTCGGCTGGGCCCTGCGCAGCCCCGGGCACGGCTACGTCCTGCTCAACCAGAATCAACCGCTGGATGCGGCCGCCTCCGCGCCGCTTTCGGCCAGTGGCTCATTCGGTGCACAGCTGATTCTGGACACCGCCTCCACGCTCCCGTCATCGATCCTGAACTTCTTCCTCAACTACGCCACGCCCGGCTTCACGCAGGAGGGGCCGACGGCCGCCGTGTACAACCACGCCTGGATCATCGGCAACGTGCAGGCCATCTCCGTCTCGGTCCAGGCCCAGGTGGATGCACTGCTGGAGGCAGTGCCGCAAAAATAGGGTTCGCATGAGCCAGGCAGAACACCCCGACCGCCTGCTTCCGGGCCGCAGCGTCACGGTCGACGACGTGCGCCAGCTGATGGGCGCCTCCACACCGCACTTCGCGCTCCAACTGCGGGAGCGGATCCGCACACTCATCCGGGACCTCCCGCCGGACCATCCAGCCCGGAGCGAGGGCGAGCGCGAGATTGCCCGCCTGGACCGCCTGGCCTATGCGGGCGAGATCCGCGGCCACCCGGCAGAGGACGGCCTGGACCCGCTGCCGAGCCTGCAGGCGCCGTAGCCCTTCAGCTCTCGAGGCTGAACGTGCAGCCCCGAGCCCGGAGCTCGTCGAACATCTCCTCGGGGTCGATGCACCGCTCCGGCGGATGCGCGCCGCGGGCCGTGATCGAGCCCCGGGCCAGGAGGCGGACGGCCGCGGCAGCCGGCGTGGCCGTGGAGATGATCCCGCCGCCGAGCCCGAAGTGGGACCGCGTCACCGCCCGCACGCGGCACGCGCGACCGTCGTGCGCCCGGGCGTGGATCAGGTGAACCGAGACCGTCTGGCTTGACTGAGGGGCGGCCTCGCGCGACGCCGCCGCCACCTCTTCAGCCGACGCGCCGACCAGTTCCTTCAACCGCTCGAGCAGCGGCCCGGCCAGCGACAGCCGAAAGCTCCCGCCACGGCAGCCGAAGCTGTCGGGGAACGTCGCCATCTCCGAATGCAGGGTGAAGATCGTTTGAGCGCGGCCGATCGGCTCGCCGTAGTCGACCTCGCCACCGTCCGACAGCGGCTTCACCGGCTCGGGCTGCCCCTCCCTAATCACGATCGGTTCGAGCGTGAGCTCGTCCACCAGGGTCTGGATGGCGTATGGGGGATGGAGCCGTCCGTCGTTCGGCGCCCCCTGATCCCGACCCGCGGCCATCACCTCGATCGACTCGATCGCTGTGCCCGGACCACCGAGCTGGGCGACCGCGTGGGCGGCCATCAGGTTCGTCTTGCCCGGGCTCGATCCGATACCCAGGATGGCCACCAGGCCGGCCCGCTCGAAGGCATCACCAAATTCCAACTGGCGCTGGGTCATCCAATACAGGCCCCCCAGATCGAGGTAGTGGGCGCCGGCATCAAGGCAGGCCTGCATCGCCTCGAGGTTGATCCGGTACGAGCCCGAGTTGACCAGCACATCAACGCCTTCGAGCGCCCGGGCGAGAGCGTCGCCTTCCCGAGCGTCGACGGCTCGCGCTGTCGCTCGCCCCGGGGCATGCTGAGCGGCGACCTCGGCCGCCCGGGCCCCGTCGAGGTCAAGCAGCACCAGCTCGCCCACCTTCTCGGACTCGGCCAGGTCTCGGACGATCGCAGGCGCGATCGTCCCCCCGGCGCCCAGCACGGCCACGTGCGCCATCGACTTGCCTTCCATGGACTGCTTACCGTACCTTTCGCGGGCGGGTTGGCGCCAGGAAGGAAGGAAGCCTGATGGAGAGCGCAGCAGTTCCAGTCGTTGAGACCCCCGTGGTCGATCCCACGGCGCCGGGGGCCAAGGGCCTGAAGGCCGACGCGTTGGGGTACGCCTCCAACCTGGTCATCGCCGTCGCCTCGACGGCACCCGCGTACAGCCTGGCCGCGACGCTGGGGTTCATCGTCGCCGTTGCCGGCGTCGGCGTCCACGCTCCGGCCGTTCTGATCGTCTCCTTCATTCCGATCCTGTTCGTCTCGGTGGGTTACCGCTTCCTGAACCTCGCCGATCCCGACGCCGGTACGACGTTCGCCTGGGTGACGCGCGCCTTCGGGCCGTGGGTGGGGTGGGTCAACGGCTGGGCCATCTTCCTGGCCGATGTGATCGTGATGGCGTCACTGGCGGCGATCGCCAGCACGTACACGTTCTCCCTGTGGAATGCCACGCCCTCGAACTTCGGTCTGATCGCCGGTGCTGTGATCTGGATCGCCCTGATGACCTGGATCTGTTACCGGGGCATCGAGCTGTCGGCCCGGATCCAGCAGGTCCTCCTCACCCTGGAGATCTTCACGCTGTTGCTGTTCGTGGTCGTGGCTCTGGTCAAGGTGTACTCGGGCCATCCGGTGGGCTCGCTTCATGTCTCCGGCTCGTGGTTCAACCCGTTCGACCTGGGTTGGACCCCATTGATCAACGGTGTCCTGCTCGGGATCTTCATCTACTGGGGCTGGGACTCGGGCGTGGCCGTGAACGAGGAATCGAGGGACCGGCATCGTGGACCCGGGAAGGCTGCGGTCGTCTCCACGCTGCTGCTGCTGGTCATCTACGTTTCCGTCAGCGCGGCCGCGCAGGCCTTCCACGGCGCTCACTTCCTGTCCGCCAACCCAAACGACGTCCTGAACGCCCTGGGGAAGGGTGTCTTTGGCTCGGGGCTGGACAAGCTCCTGGTCATCTGCGTCCTCACCTCGGCCTCAGCTTCGACCCAGACGACGATCCTGCCCACGGCTCGGACGACGCTGTCAATGGCCAAGTGGAAGGCGATTCCAGAGGCGTTCGGGCGCGTCCATCCCCGGTTCCTAACCCCCACCTTCTCGACCCTGCTCATGGGAGGCCTCTCGATCCTCTGGACCGTGGCCCTGCTGGCCTTCAACCCCAGCCAGAACGTTCTGGGCGACACGATCTCGGCGCTGGGCTTTGCCGTCTGCTTCTACTACGGCTTCACCGGCCTGGCGTGCGCCTTCTACTTCCGCCGGCAGCTCTTCAAGAGCGTCCGCAACTTCGTGTTTGCCGGGCTCATCCCGCTCGTCGGCGGGGGCATGATGGCCTACATTGCCGTCAAGGCGTACGGCTCCTACAACACGGCTAATTTCAACTACTCGAAGCCGATCCTGGGCATCCAGACCCCGATCTTCGTCGGAATCGGCGGCCTGATCCTGGGGATCGTGCTGATGTTCGCCTCAATCCCGTTCTTCCCCAAGTTCTTCGCTCGGCGGTTTGAGGTGGCCGATCCCAGGGTCCTGGAGGAATCCGTTCCTCCGGCGCTGCCAGGCGAGCCGACGGCGTAGGCCGGGGCGGGTCGAACGGGCGGCCCAGACTCGCCCGCACCTACAGCTAGCCTGGGCTGAGTGAGCGTCACACCCGATCCGCTGGGCATCGAAGCACTCTCCGACAGCGAGCTACCTGGTCCATTTCCCGTCGGCTCCTACGCCGCCCGGCTCAGGGACCAGCTGCGCAAGTTCGCCCGGGTTCAACTCGTGGGCGAGGTGTGGAACTACCGCCCCGCAAGGACCAAGGTGTACTTCGAGCTGCGCGACGCTCGCGGAGCCCTTCCCTGCTCGATGTGGCAGAACGAGTTCGGCGCGCTGGGCGTCACGCTCACCGACGGCGTACGAGTGGTCGTCGGCGGGGGCTGTGACTACTACCCGGGGAGCGCGACGGCCTCTCCTTCGTTCAGCTTCGCAGTCACCGAACTCCGCGTGGCCGGTGAGGGGGACCTGCTCATTCAGCTGGAACGGCTTCGCCGGCGCCTGTCTGCCGAGGGGCTGTTCGAGCTCCAGAAGCGGCTCCCGCGTCCGCTGCTGCCCCGAACGATCGGAGTGGTGACAGGCGAACGCGGCAAGGCCCGCGACGACGTGCTGGCCGGGCTTCGACGCCGTGGCTGGCGAGGCCGGCTGGTGTGGGCGTTCGCCCCCGTCCAGGACCGGCAGGCCGCTCCGCGGATCGCCGCCGCCCTCCGGGAGCTGGCGGCCGTGGAGGAGGTCGAGGTGATCGTCGTGGCTCGCGGTGGCGGCTCGCTGGCCGACCTGTTCGCGTTCTGCGACGAGGGTCTGTGCCGGACCGTGGCCCTGCTGCGGGTGCCCGTGATCTCATCCGTCGGACACCACACGGACCGCACGCTGATAGATGACGTGGCCGCCGTCTGCTGCTCAACGCCCACCCACGCCGCGGAGGCCGCGGTCCCGCTGGACTGCGTGGCCGCCCGCAACGCACTGAGCAACCACACCCGGCGCCTGTCCGGCCACGGGAAACGAGCGATCGTGGACCGGGCCCGGTCGCTGGCCCATTTGTCCCGGGCACCGACCGAGCACGTGGCCCGCCATCGGACGAGGCTTCACCAGATGCTCCGGGAGCTTCGGGCCAGCGCGCGCCGGTCGGGTGACCGGGGCCACGAACGGGCCTCGGCGCATCTCCTGGTCCTGGGGCGGACGGTGGACCGGGCCCGCGGCTCGGAGCAGGCCAGGCGAAGAACCGAGCTCGAGCGGCTCGCCCTGGCCCTGGGCGCCCACGATCCAGAGCGGACGCTGTCTCGGGGATACGCCCTGGTCGAGGACCGAGCCGGGGACCCGGTGACCAGCGTCGCCTCGGCCCGGAGGGCCCGCGACCTGCGGCTGCGGTTCCGTGACGGCCGCGTGGGCGCCCGGGTCAGCGACACGGAGGAGGGGCCGTGAGCGAGGAGCCCACCTACGAGACGGCTGTGGCTCGAATCGAGGAGATCATCAAGCGCCTGGACTCTGGTGACGCCGGGCTGCGCGAGACGCTCGACCTGGTCAAGGAGGGACGCGAACTGGTGGAGTACTGCGCCGGTGAGCTGGACGCGGTCAGCCACGGGCTCGAGGAGCTGCGGCTGGACGAGCTGGTTGCCCGGCTCGAGCGAGGAGCGCAGCATGAAGACGTTTGACCTGCTCGCCGATCTCCCGCTGGAGATCGAGGGCTATTCGCTGGAACCGCTGAAGGCCTCGGTTTCCAGTGGCTTTGAGCGTCTCAGCACGGTCGTGCACCTGCACGGCGGGGGTCTTGAGGGGGTCGGCGAGGACGTGGTCTACGACGGGGAGGACCACGTCGCCCTCCAGGAGGCGGGAGCGGTCCACGCCCTGACCGGCCGTTACACGCTGGGGGAGTTCTGCACGCTGATCGAGGCGCTCGACCTGTTTCCCGTGGCTCCCCAGCGCGAGGTCTCACGCCTGTACCGCCGCTGGACGTTCCACAGCGCCGCGCTCGACCTGGCGCTCCGCCAGGCCGGCAAGCCGCTCCACGCCGCGCTGGGGCGGGAGCCTCAGCCCGTCACGTTCGTGGTCTCACTGCGCCTGGGCGAACCGCCCTCCCTGGAGCCGATTGAGGGTCGGCTGGCCCACTATCCGACGCTGCGCTTCAAGCTCGACCCCACGAGCTCCTGGACGCCGGAGCTGATTGAGGCCCTGGTCGCGACCGGGGCGGTCGACTCGGTCGACTTCAAGAGCCTGTACCGGGGGACGATCGTCGACCAACCGCCGGACCCGGTGCTCTACGGCCGGGTGGTGGAGGCCTTCCCGGAGGCCTGGATGGAGGACCCCGACGTGGTCACGCCCGAGACCGCCGAGGTGCTGGCTCCGTATCACGACAGAATCACCTGGGACGCCCCGATCCACTCAATCGAGGACGTCGAGGCGCTGCCCTTCCCACCCCGGATGGTCAACATCAAGCCGTCTCGGATGGGCGGACTGCCGGCGCTGTGCGCGATGTACGACTACTGCGTCGAGCATGGGATCGGCGCCTACGGCGGCGGACAGTTCGAACTCGGGCCGGGCCGCGGCCAGGCTCAGTACCTGGCCTCACTGTTTCACCCTGACACGCCCAATGACCTGGCTCCGGTTGAGTTCAACCAGAACGAGCCGACGCTTGGACTACCGTCCAGCCCGTTGCCGCCGGCGCCCGACCCGGCCGGGTTCCGGTGGGAGGCTTAGGCCGGGCGGCCCGCCTCACCCACGCAGCGCCGCGCGACCATCAGAAGATCAACGCCTGCTGGGGGAACGGCTTGGCGTAACCGGCGTCCTGGGCCAGCGGGAACTCGGGGATTTCAAGCTGTCCCTGCCAGTGGTCGGCCAGCGAGGCGAACGCCGGCCCGCTGATCGTCGACTCGAGCGCGTCGAACGTGGTGCGCAGGCGCTCCCACCGCTCCTGCACCGGCGCCAGCCGGTCGAGCTGGCGGTCCAGCTCGTTGCGTGTGTGCTGGGCCTGCTCCTGGAGGGCGAACAGGATCCACCGGATCTGAGCGTGGACCAGCTCCCGCCGCTGGGCCGTGAGCCGGTCCAGGCGCGCCTGCTGGCGTCCGAGCGCACGGCGGGTGCGCAGGGCTCGGATCCGCGGGCCGATCTCATCCAGCGATCCCCTGAGGACGGCGACCTCCTCAGCGGCCTGACGCTCGCGCTGCAGCAGGCCCGCGGCCTCCTGGTCGAGGCGAGCGATCCGGTGCTCGATTTGGACTATCCGGGTCCGTCGGGACAGCACTGCTTTCGCGTTCGCCATCCGAACGCGAAATCCTCCCTCCCGGCCGGGACCTATGCCGGGTCGAACTCGATCGACTCGATCACGGGAGGCTCGGACGGACGGTCCTGGCGATCGGTGGGCAGACCCTCAATTGCGTCCACCACGTCCATTCCGCCGGTCACCTGGCCAAACACGGTGTGCTTGCCGTCGAGCCAGGGCGCGCTCTTTGTGGTCACGATGAAGAACTGCGAGCCGTTGGTGTTGGGCCCGGCGTTGGCCATCGCCAGCGCTCCCCGGACGATCTTGTGGTCGTTGATCTCATCCTTGAACGTGTAGCCCGGGCCGCCCCGGCCCGTTCCCTCTGGGCAACCGCCCTGGATCATGAAGTCGCGGATCACCCGATGGAAGATGACCCCGTCGTAGAAGTTCTCTGAGGCCAGCTTGCGAAAGTTGGCCACGGTCTCGGGGGCGTCGTCGTCAAACAGCTCCAGTGACAGGGTCCCCTGGCTGGTGTTCATGTTGGCTGTGCTCATCCGTCGAGCCTACCCGGATGCGATGGGAACGGTCGATACAGTGGCGCGGTGCGCTCGGTCAAGGCTTCAGCGGCGTACCAGCGCGCGCGACGAAGCTGGTATGCGCTGTTGGAGCAACGGCCAGCGGCGTACTCGGCCTACCAGCGGCGCCGGCAGCGTTCAGTGACGGTCGTCGACCGGCAAACAGACCTGGTGATCGAGGGCCGGCCCGGCTGCGCCAACAGCTTTGCCCGAGAGGCCATCCTGCTGGTCAACCCCCAGCTCAGGGTGGCCAGCCATCTCCACAGTCCCGCCCAGGTGCTGGAGGGCCTGCGGCTCGGAAAGCCGGTGGTGGTGCTCATCCGACGCCCCTCCGATGCCATCGTCTCGGAGGCCTCGCGGTTCGACGACATCGATCTCCGGGACGAGCTGAACTCCTTCGTGCGCTTCTACGACCGCCTGCTGCCACGGGCGGAGGAGACCGTGGTGGCCACCTTCGAGCGGGTCACATCGCGCTTCGGCGACGTGGTGAAGGCCGTGAACGCGCACTTTGGGACGTCGTTTGAGTCTTTCCCAGATGATGATCCGAGTTCGCGCGAGCGCGTCTTTGCCAAGCTCGTCGAATACAACCGCGCGGTCGGCATCGGGGAGGGCCGGGCGGCCGTACCGGGCCAGGCCCGAGACGAGCGGGCTGCGCAGGTGCGCTCGATGCTGGCAGACCCAGAGCTGGCGACGCTGATGGGGCGCGCCGAGGAGATCTATCTGCGCTTTACCGCCTTCGAGCGGTGAGCTCGGCTATCCGCTCGCAGCCTCGAGCCGGACCGTTTCGCCTCGAACCTCTTTCCCGCTGACCGACTCGATGACCCGGCTGGCCTCGGCGGCCGGAACCTCCAGGAATGCGAACCGCTCCAGGACTCGGACGTTGCGGACCGCCTCGCCGTCCAGCCCGGTGGCCGCGGTGACGGCGTGGATGATGTCTGAGGGCTCAATCCCGGAGGCGCGACCGACCGAGATGATCAGCTTCTGAACCCGGCCGTCGCCGTTCACCGAGATGCGGGGCTTGGAATGGCGCCGCGGCCTGGCGACCACCGGCTCCGGAGCGACGTGGGCGCCGCTCACCCAGCCCGACAGCTTGACCCCCGCGTGCTTCTCAATCGCTTCCAGCTCACGGCGCTGGCGGGGCTCATAGAGCGTGATCGCCCGGCCGCTCCGGCCCACCCGGCCGGTTCTCCCGATCCGGTGCACGTACACGTCCGGTGAGGTTGGGACATCGAAATTGATCACGTGCGAGACGCCCGAGATGTCCAGGCCACGCGAGGCCACGTCGGTGGCCACCAGCAGCGGCAGGCGCCCATCCTTGAATGAGATCATCACGCCGTCGCGTGCCCCCTGGGTCATGTCGCCGTGCAGGGCGCGGACGTCGAAGCCGCGATCGCGCAGCCGCCGGTGGAGTTCGTCGCAGCGGATCTTGGTTCGGACGAACACGATCGCCTGCGGGGGCCGTTCGCTCTGGAGGACCTCGATCAGCCGGTCCACCTTCTCGCGCGACGGTGCGGCCAGCGCGAACTGCTCCACGGTGTCAACGGTCAGCGTGGTTGTCTGGACCTTGATCGTCACGGGGTCATAGAGGTACTGGTCGGCCAGCCGGCGGATCGGCGGGGGCATGGTGGCACTGAACAGCGCCGTCTGGCGACTGGAGGGCGTCAGCGACATGATCCGCTCCACGTCCTCCAGGAACCCCAGGTCGAGCATCTCGTCGGCCTCGTCGAGGACGACGAAGCGGCAGGAATGGAGCATCAGGGAGTGGCGGGAGATCAGGTCCTTGACCCGGCCCACGGTCCCGACCACGATGTGACCGCCCGACCGGAGCTGTGACTGCTGTGAGCGGATCGGGGCCCCGCCGAACACGGCCACCACATCAACCCCCTTGCGTGCGCCGTACGTGCGCAGGGCCTGGGTGACCTGGATGCACAGCTCCCGCGTCGGGGTGAGGACCAGGGCCTGGACCTCGGCCTCGGAGGGGTCCACGTACTCAATCATCGGCAGACCGAAGGCGGCCGTCTTCCCCGATCCCGTCTGGGCCTGGCCGATCACGTCCTTGCCCGCCAGCAGCGGCGGGATCGCCTGCTCCTGGATCGGGCTGGGCGACTCGTAGCCCACATCGTGCACGGCCTCCAGGATTTCCTGCGACAGCTTCAGCTCAGCGAAGGTGGGCACACGCTGACGATAGCGGGTGATGCGATATAGTTCGGAACCGAATGATTTGGCACCGAAAGAATTGGGGCACATGAGCACGAGCGAAAACCGGATCGAATCCCACGTCTGGCTGATCTCAAGCGTGGTGATTCTCGGCATGGCAATGTCGATCCTGGACACCACGATCGTCAATGTCGCGCTGGCCACGCTGGGACGCGAGCTGCACTCCACGATCTCTCAGATCCAGTGGGTGGTGACGGGCTACATGCTCGCCCTGGCTGCGGTAATTCCGCTGAGCGGCTGGGCGGCGGAACGCTTTGGCCCCCGCCGCATGTACGTGATCTCGCTGGTCCTGTTCACCGCCGGATCGATGCTGTGCGGGATCTCCTCCTCGGCCACCGAGCTGGTCATCTTCCGGGTCGTCCAGGGCGTGGGCGGCGGGATGCTGATGCCGCTCGGGATGATGATGATGGCCGGCGCCGCGGGCCCGAAGCGAATGGGCCGGGTGATGAGCATCGTGTCGATGCCGATGATGTTGGCCCCGATCCTGGGCCCGACGATCGGCGGGCTGATCGTGGACAACGCGTCGTGGCGGTGGATCTTCTACGTCAACGTTCCGATCGGCGTGGTCGCGGTGATCGCGGCGATGCGGTTCCTCCCCCACCCCAAGGCCGCTGGCGCTCGTCCGCTGGACTACCGCGGGCTGGGGCTGATGGCGCTCGGGCTGCCGTTGCTGACCTACGGCCTGGCCGAGGTGGGGAGCACCGGTGGCTTCGGCTCCGTGAAGGTGATCCTGCCGATCCTGGCCGGGCTGGCGCTAATCGGCGCATTCATCCTCCACGCCCTGAAGGTCCCCAACCCGCTCCTGAACCTCCGTCTGTACAAGCGCCCCACGTTCTGGACCGCGTCATCGGCCATGTTCTTCCTGGGCGCCGCGCTGTTCGGAGGCATGATCCTGCTCCCGCTCTACTGGCAGCACATCCGCGGCCAGAGCGTGCTCGACGCCGGCCTGCTGATGGCGCCCCAGGGCCTTGGCATGGCCCTCGTCATGCCCGCCGCGGGGCGGCTCACCGACCGGCTCGGCGGCGGGCCGCTGGCGGTCGTGGGCGTGAGCGTGACCACCCTGGCCACGATTCCGTTCGGGATGATCGGGGCCCATACGTCAATCGTGTGGCTGTCGTGCGTGATGCTCGTGCGAGGGATGGGGATCGGCTTCTCATTCATGCCCGTGATGACCGCCGCGTTTGCTGCACTGGACAAGTCCGAGCTCCCCGACGCCACGCCGCAGCTCAACGTCGTCCAGCGGGTCGGCGGCTCGCTGGGCACGGCCGTGCTGGCCGTCGTCCTGCAGAGGGCTCTGACCGGGGCACACACAGTGTCCGCCGCCGCCGCTGGCTACGGCACCGCGTTCTGGGTCTCGGCGGCCCTGACCGCACTCGGGATCTTCCCCGCGATCGTCCTGCTCAGAGCCGAGCGGGCGGCCCGGACAGAGCACCCGGAGATGATCGAACCGTCCGAAGAGGCGGCGCTCGAGGTGGCGGTGGCGTGACCGTCCAGACCCGCAGCACCAGCGCGGTGGCGGAGGAGCTGGGCCGAGCCTTCAAGGGGGCGATGGCGGCCGTCCGCCGGATGCGGGGGCGCGAGACGCACCGGCCGGGCGAGCTCAGCTACGCCCAGTACGGCCTGCTGTTCGCGCTGAGCGACGGCGAGCCGCGGTCCTCCCGTGAGCTCGCGCTGGCCGCGGACATCTCACCGGCCACGGCAGCGGAGATGCTGGACGGGCTCGCCGCCTCCCGACTCGTGAAGCGGATCCGCTCGGCGGAGGACAAGCGGATCGTCCACACCTCGCTGACCGATCGGGGCAAGGCGCTCGTGGACGAACGCCGGGCCACCTACGAGCCGCGCTGGCGTGCCGCGCTGGCGGAGTTCAGTGAGGAGGAGGTGGTCGGCGCCACCAGGGTGCTGGACGCGCTCCGCCGGATGTTCGACGAGCTGGCCGATACCGAGGCCTGACGTCAGCTGTAGCTGACGCGGCCGTCCAGGTGAGGCGTGCCCTTGCCCGCGCCTCGGACGGCGAAGCCGATCCCGTGCTCGTCTGGGCGCTCGGCGAACTGCACGGTGGCCGGGAGCAGGATCGGCTTGCGGAACGACACCTCGACGCCGAACCGAGCGGGCAGGTGAGGATCGAGCGCGGCCAGACAGCGGGCCTTGGTCCACATTCCATGCGCGATCGCCGAGGGGAAACCCAGAACCCGCGCACTCAGAGGGTGGATGTGGATCGGATTGAGGTCTCCGGACACGCTGCCGTAGCGGCGACCCAGATCACCGGGCAGCCGCCAGGTGGCGGTTACCGGCAGCGGGACCTCGGAATCGGCTTGGAGCCGGGATCGCTCTCCAGAGCCGTCTCCACGGCGCAGGATCGTGGAGGACTCCTCCCAGACGAGCTCCTCGCCCGAACGGGCCTCGGAGCGCAGGATGAACTTCGTTCCCCGCGGATGGGGTTCGAGCGCGGTGGCCCACACGCGCAGGGACAACGTCTCGGTGGACATGATCTGGCGGTGCTGAGAAATCATGTTCTCAATGTGGACCAGCCCCAGAGCCGGGAACGGGAACGCCGGGTCCGTCATCAGCCGCAGGTGGAGCGGGAAGGCCAGGATGTGGGGATACGTGGCCGGCAGCTGATCGCGCAGGGCAAAGCAGCACACCCGGTCGTAAGCGGCCAGCCGGGCGCGGTCGGTGCGCACCTCCTCCAGGACGAGGACCGTGTCCGGCACGTCCTCGCCGCGCCCGCCCCGCCCAAGCAGCGGCAGACGTGACGCTCCGGGGATCATGGCCGCTCCCGCCCGCGCGAACAGGGGAAGCATGCGAGGTGAGCCGGAGAGGACCTGCTCGGACATGCCTCAGGCTCCGATCAGACTCTGGCCGCACACGCGGACCACGTTGCCGTTGAGCCCACCGGAGGCCGGGCTGGCCAGCCAGGCCACGGTCTCGGCCACGTCGACCGGGAGCCCGCCCTGCCTGAGGCTGTTCATCCGCCGGCCGGCTTCGCGGGTGGCCAGCGGCATCGCCGCCGTCATCTGGGTCTCGATGAACCCGGGCGCAACCGCATTGATCGTCACGCCTCGCTGCCCCGTCCGGTGAGCCCAGGCCTGGACCATCCCGATGATCCCGGCCTTGGAGGTGCCGTAGTTCGTCTGCCCGGCATTGCCGGCGATCCCGCTGATCGACGACACGCACACCACGCGCCCGTGCTCCCGCACGACCTCGCGGGAGAACAGCTCGGCGTCGATCCGCTGCGGGGCGAGCAGGTTGACCGCGAGCACCTGCTGCCAGAGCGCCTCGTCCATCCGGCCCAGCGTCTTGTCCCGCGTTATGCCGGCGTTGTGGATGATCGCGTCCACTCCGTCGTGGTGCTCGAGCAGGTGGCTGGCGATCGCCGCCGGCGCGCCCTCCTCAGTGATGTCCGCCTCCAGCCAGGAGCCGCCGATCCCCTGGGCCACGGCCTCAAGCTGGCTGGCCTGCGCCGGGATGTCCACGGCCACAACGTGCGCCCCGTCCCGGGCCAGCACCTCCGCGATGGCCTGGCCGATTCCCCGGGCAGCGCCGGTGACCAGTGCGACTCGCTGTTGCAGAGGCTGTTCCCAGTCCACCGCGGGCTGGTCGCCGTCGCCGGGAGTGATCCGGACCACCTGGCCCGATACGTAGGCCGACCTGGGCGAGAGGAAGAAACGAAGCGCCGACTCGAGCACGGCCTCGCCCTCCGGAGCCACGTAGAGCAGCTGGGCGGTCGCGCCCTGCCTGACCTCCTTGCCGATCGAGCGCACGAGGCCCTCCAGCGCGCGTTGGGCGATCGCCTCGCTCGGGTCCTGGCCGGTCTCGGGGGGCGTCCCCAGCACGATCACCCGGCCAGAGCGCCGAACGCGGCGGATCGTGGGGTGGAAGAAGGACCACGCCTCGCGCAGCGAGTCGCTGTCCTTGATTCCGCTGGCGTCAAACACCAGTGCCTTGAACGTGTCCTCCCGACCCGCCGTGTCGGGGTTGAACATCGCGGCGCTCAGCCCGGCGTCGGCCGCCGCCCGCCGAACCTCGTCCTGGACGAGCGTTGAGACCTCCGCCCCGATCGAGGCCAGCACCGAGGCCGCCGTCCCGGTCAGACGGGACCCCGAGGCGGCGCCGAGCAGCACGGGACCCGAGATAACCGGTTGGCCGAGCTCGTGGCGCTCCAGCGGCGTCGGGGCTGGTAGGCCGACCTGTTTGGAGATGATCCGGCCCAGCGGGGTGTTGACCAGCTGCCCGTAGCGATCAGCCATGGTTCGCCTCCATGATCGCGGTGACCCCCATTCCGCCGGCGGCGCAGATCGAGATCAGTCCGCGGCCGGTGCCCCGCTCGTGGAGCGTCTTGGCCAGCCCAGCGATAATCCGACCGCCGGTGGCGGCGAACGGATGGCCGGCGGCCAGCGAGCCGCCGTGGACGTTGATCCGCTCGCGCTCGATCGAGCCGAGCGGCTCGGCACGCCCCAGACGCTCGCGGCAGAACACGGGGTCCTCCCAGGCCCGCAGCGTGCACAGTACCTGGGCGGCGAAGGCCTCGTGGATCTCGTAAAAGTCGAAGTCCTGGAGCGTCAGCCCATTGCGATCCAGCAGGGGTGGGACGGCATACGCCGGCGCCATCAGCAGGCCCTCACGCTTGTGGACATAGTCCACCGCGGCGGTCTCGGCATCCACCAGATGGGCCTGGATCGTCAGGCCGCGCTGCGCCGCCCATTCCTCGCTCGCCAAAAGGACCGTGGAGGCGCCGTCTGACAGCGGAGTGGAGTTGCCGGCGGTCATCGTGCCCTCCGGGCCACCGAATACCGGCTTCAGCTTGGCCAGCTTCTCCTCGGTTGAGTCCGGCCGCAGGTTCTGGTCGCGCTCGAGGCCCAGATACGGCATCACCAGGTCGTCCAGGAAGCCATCGTCGTAGGCCGCGGCCAGCTTGCGGTGGCTCTCCGCAGCCAGTTCATCCTGCTCGGGGCGACCGATCCCCCACTCGCGGGCCATCAGAGCCGTGTGCTCGCCCATTGACAGCCCGGTGCGGGGCTCGGAGTTTCGAGGGATCTCCGGCATCAGCTGCTGCGGCCGGATCCGGCTCAGCGCCTTCAGCCGCGCCCCGGCTGTCCTGGCCCGGCTCAGGTCCAGGAGCACCTGACGGAGGTCCTCGCCCACGGCCAGCGGCGCGTCGGAGGTCGTGTCCACTCCACCTGCCACACCGCACTCGATCTGCCCGAGGGCGATCTTTCCTCCGACCAGGATGGCCGTCTCAAGGCCGGTGCCGCAGGCCTGCTGGACGTCGTAGGCGGGCGTCTCCGCCGCCAGCCTGGAGCCCAGGACACACTCGCGGGTGAGGTTGAAGTCCCGGCTGTGTTTGAGCACGGCGCCGGCGGCCACCTCCCCCAGAACCTGGCCCTCCAGCCCAAATTTCCCGATCAGGGCATCCAGGGTGGCCGTGAGCATGTCCTGGTTGGACGCCCGGGCATAGGGCCCGTTCTGGCGTGCGAACGGGAGTCTGATGCCGCCGAGGACGGCGACGGGACGTCTGGTGTTCATCGGAGAGCTCCTGCGGGCACGGTCATCGAGGCGCCTCCTCGGGGCATTCGGCGCCGTAGCGTAACTCCTACCCGCTGATGGCTGATTGACGCGTCAGTCAGCGGGTGGCGAGGTCGACTGGTCCGCCTGCCCACCGGTCGACGTGGTGAATGCGCCCCCGGCCACGGACCTGCGCACCAGCCGCGGAGCCAGGATCCGGGAGGCCGCGGCCAGCCAGTAGGGCCGCGGAACGTAGCGCTCCGCACGCCCCCCGGGCCCCGCCTGCATGATGGCCTCCGCCACCACCTCGGGCTTGGAGACGATCAGCTTGGGCAGCTCGCGGGCCGGAAAGCCTTCGGTCCGGATGAAGCCGGGGAGGATCAGCCCCACGTGGACGCCGTTCTGGAGCTCTTCGGCGTGGAGCGAGTCGCTCCACCCGGCCAGGGCGAACTTGCTGGCCGAGTAGGCGCCGGTGCTGGGACGAGCCACACGGGCGGCGGTGCTGGCCACGTTGACGATCGCCACCCGCCGGCCGTCGCCGGTCCCGGCGGCCTGTGCCGTCCTGCGGAGCAGGGGCAACAGGGCCTCGGTGAGCCTCACCGGTGCCTCGAAGTTGAGCTTCATGTGGCGGGCGACGTTGGCCCATCCGGTGTCGGCAAACGATCCGCGCCAGGCGGCCCCGGCATTGTTGACCAGCAGGTGGAGCTGGCCGTGCTCGGCCTCCACGGTGTCCCGTACGCGCGCAGGGGCGTCGTGATCGGTCAGATCGAGTGCCAGTACTCGGGCGCCGCCGACCTCCGCGGCCAACTGCTTGAGCCGGTCCTCACGCCGGGCCACCAGTATCAGCTCGACACCGGGCTCCCGGGCGAGCCGACGCACCGTGGCCTCGCCGATCCCGCTGGAGGCTCCGGTCACAATCGCGACGTAGCTCACAGCGCGGGCAAGCCTACCCGCGCGTGGGATAGCGTGCAGCCACCGTGGGCACCAGCACGATCGCCCTCATAACCGTCCCGCTGGTCACCGGAGTGATCGGGTACACGACCAACTGGACCGGGGTGCTGATGCTCTTCTACCCGGTCCATTTCCGGGGCATCCGCGCCCAATGGATCCAGGCGCTCTCGCGGATGCTGCCCTATCGCCTGCGCCAGATCCCCGGGATCATGGTCGGGGGAATCGGATGGCAGGGCATCGTCCCATCGCGTGCGGCCAAGATGGGCAGTCTGTCCGTGGACAGCGGGATCGCCAAGCTGGGGACTCCGAAGGAGTTCTTCAAGCAGCTCGAGCCGGAGAAGATCGCCGAGCAGATCGTGGTCAACACCCGGGAGGAGATCCCGGCGATCGTCGACCGGGTGATGACGCGGGAGCACCCCCAGCTGTGGCACGACCTTCCGTCCGGGGTGCGAGCGCTGGTGGTCGACCGGGTGCAGGACCAGCTCCCCGCGATCGTGAGCTCGCTCACGAATGAGATCGCCGAGCACATCGACCAGCTGGTGGACGTCAAGCTGATGGTGATCAAGCGCTTCGATCCGGAGCTGGCCAACCGGGTGTTCCTGGAGATGGGCCGGCGGGAGCTGAAGTTCATCCAGAACTTCGGCTTCGTGTTCGGCTTCGTGCTGGGCATCCCCGTGGCCGCGCTCACGCACTTCGTCACGTTCTGGTGGTTGCTGCCCATTCTGGGGGTCGGGATCGGCTACGTGACCAACTGGGTCGCCCTGTGGATGATCTTTGAGCCAGCCGAGCCGTGGAGGTGGGGCCCGCTGCGCTGGCAGGGACTGTTCGTTCGCCGGCAGAGCGCGGTGGCGGACGTCTACGCGAGCATCGTGGCCGATGACATCCTGACCGTCTCCGAGTTCGGCAACGAGTTGCTGCACGGCCCGCGGTCAGACCGCACGAGGGTCCTGATCGAGCGGGCCATGCGCCCGGCGATTGACCGGGCGGCCGGGCGGCTGCGACCCGCGCTGCGTGTGGCCGTGGGCGCACGTGAATACGACGCCATCCGCCAGTCGTTCGCCACCGAACCCGTTGAGGCGATGATGGGGCCACTGTCGGATCCCGAGTTCAGCGCCGCCCAGAGCGCGACGATGCGTAAGCTGATTGCCGAGCGGATGCGCGAGATGCCGCCTGACGACTTCGCAGACATGCTTCGGACGGCCACGCGGGAGGACGAGTGGCTGTTGTTGCTCCACGGCGCGGTGCTGGGGCTGGCCGGAGGTCTGATCCATCTGGGGATCTTCGGATGACCGACGACGTGGAACTGGTCCGCTACCGCGCGGCGCGCGAGGAATCGCCGGTGGAGATGCTGGCCGGCCTGGCCCGGCTGGCCGCCGGCGCGTGGCTGCGCTCGGCCATCTGGGGCTTGGGCACGTCGGTCCGGCTGGCCCGGGCAACGCTCGACCCAGAGGAGGCCACGCGGCTGGCTCGGGAGCTGAGCGACGGACTGCGGGGTTACGCCCGGGACATCCTGGGGGTGGCCGAACTCGACGAGCGGCTGCGGAGCCTCGTCCCCACCCCGGCCGGGCAGCGCATGGATGGCGATGATCAGGCGATGTCCGCGCAGGCACTGCGGGACTACGGGGCCGACCTGCTGCGGCGTTCGGCGGAGGTGGGCGTCGACGACGACTCGCACCCCGCCTACGCCCGGATCCTCGAGCAGATGGCGCCCGACGAGGCCCGCATCCTCAGACTGCTGGCCACGGAGGGCGACCAGCCGGCGATCGATGTCCGTTCCTCGCCGCTGCTCGGCCTCGGGTCTCAGCTGGTGGCCGAGGGGCTGACCATGATCGGCCCGGAGGCGGGACTGCGCCAGGTGCAGCGGGTGGCCTCATATTTGAACAACCTGTACCGCCTCGGGCTGATCTGGTTCTCCAAGGAGCCGATTGAGGACCCGGTGCGCTACCAGGTGCTGGAGGCGCAGCCCGAGGTGCTGAGCGCGATCAAGGGCTCGGGCCGAGCCAAGTCCGTGCAGCGCAGCGTCCGCCTGACGCCCTTCGGCCACGACTTCTGCGTGGCCTGCCTGCCGTTAGATTTCTAACCACTCCTTCAAGCGCACCGCTTTCTGGGCCGATACATGGCCTCATGACAGGAGGGTGGGATGCGGAGCAGGGGATCCGCTCGCTGATCGAGAACGCCTCGGACGTAATCACCGTTCTCGAGCCGGACCTGACGATCGTTTTTCAGACGACCTCGGTTGAGCGCCTGCTCGGCCATCCGCCTGATGAGCTCGAGGGGACGAAGTTTGCCGCGCTGGTGCACCCAGGTGACCTGGGACGCCTTCGGCTGGCCTGCGCCACGGCGGCGGACGGCATCCGCAGCGGCGCCCAGGAGCTGCGGCTGCGCCACCGCGACGGCTCGTGGATCGACGTCGAGACGGCGGTCCGCCATCAGGCCGACGAGGGTCATCTGGTTCTGAGCACCCGGGACGCGCGCGAGCGCAAGCGGGCCGAGCGCAAGCTCCGCAGGCAGGCCTCCCAGCAGGCATTGGTGGCCAAGCTGGGCGCCCAGGCCCTGGAGGGAGGCGAGCTTCCAGAGCTCATTCTGCACGCCGTGGGCGAGGTCCAGCGGGTGCTCGACGCTGACTTCGCCGGAGTCCACCAGCACATGCCCGAGCGCGAGGCCTTCGTTCTGTTCGCCGGCGTCGGGCTGGAGTCGTTCCGGCGCAACGGGGCGGCGATCGCCGCCTCCGGCTCCTGGCTGGGCCATGTGCTGGAGCGCAGGCAAAACCTGATCGTGTCTGACTGGAGCACCGCCTCGCAGTTCAGCGAGGCCACCTTCTTTGAGTCCAACGGCATCACAAGCGGCATCGGAGTGCTGGTGCCCGGGCCGGAGTCGGCCTTTGGCGTGCTCTCCGTCCAGGCCAGGGACCGGGGTCACTTCAACTACGAGGACGGTGTGTTCCTGCAGTCGGTGGCCCACGTGATCGCCGCCGCGATCGCCCGAACCGAGACCGAGGCCAAGATCCGCCACCAGGCGCTGCACGATGCCGTCACCGGGCTGCCAAACCGGATCCTGCTCGAGGACCGTTTGACCCGCGTTCTGGCCACCGCGCGCCGCCACAGCCGATCGCTGGCCGTGCTGTTTCTGGACCTGGACAACTTCAAGCGGGTCAACGACAGCCTGGGCCACAGCATCGGCGATGAGGTGCTGCGGACTGTCGCTTTGCGGATGGCCGGCTGCATCCGGATGGAGGACACGCTGGCCCGGTTCGGCGGCGACGAGTTCGTCGTGCTCATGCCTGAGATCCACCGGGCGGAGGATTGGAGCGGGGTGGTGGACCGGATTGGTCAAGCGCTCCAGGAGCCGCTCGAGACGGCCGGTCGCCAGCTCGTGACCAGCGTCAGCGTGGGTGTGGCCGTCGGTGGCGCTCCGCACCCGGAAAAGGATGCCCAGGCCCTTCTCCGTGACGCTGACCTGGCCATGTACGCCGCCAAACAGCGCGGACCCGGGCATCGCGAGCTGTTTGAGGAGCGCATGTACGACACCGCGGTTCAGCGGCTGGACCTGATCGGCGATCTCCATCAGGCGCTCGACCGCGACGAGTTCAAGGTCCACTTCCAGCCAATCGTGCGCCTGGACCAGCAGACGATCTCCGGACTGGAGGCACTGGTTCGATGGGACCACCCCCGCCACGGCCTCCTGTCCCCGGCCATCTTCCTGCCGCTGGCCGAGGAGACCGCGCTGATGGTGGGCATCGGCCGATGGGTGCTCCGTCAGGCCTGCCGCAACCTGGCCCGCTGGCATCGGTTGAACCCGGACCGCGACGACCTATACGTGACCGTGAACCTGTCCACTCAGGAGGTGCATGCGCCCGACCTCGTGGCCGAGGTCAGCGCCGTCCTGAAGGAGACCGGCATTCCGCCGCACACGCTGGTTCTGGAGATAACCGAGGGGGTGCTGCTCAGCACCGACGACGTGGCCCTGACCCGTTTGCATGAGCTGAAGGCGCTCGGCCTCAGACTCGCCGTGGACGACTTCGGCACCGGCTACTCCGCGCTGAGCTATCTCCAGCAGCTGCCCGTCGACATCCTGAAGATCGATAAGGCGTTCGTCGATCGGCTCGGGGACGAGGAAGACCAGGAGCGACTTCTGAACGGCATCATCAAGCTGGCCCACGACGTCAACCTGGCCACGGTGGCGGAGGGCATCGAGACCCCGGAGCAGGCCGAGGCGCTCCGGCGACTCGACGCTGAGCTGGGCCAGGGCTTCCACTTCGCCCGGCCTGTGAGCGCCGATCAGATCGACGGTCTGATCAGACGACCCACGTCGTCGGTTCACGGCCCGCTCGCCACAGGCCCCGCGGCATAACCGACGTGATGTAGGGGAGGGTCACGTTGCCCTGCCCATCCACGGCTATCAGGCCTCCGGTGAACTGAAGCTCGGCCACGAGCTGGAGCGCCTGCTCGGCGGCGGCGTCGACGGAGGCTCCGTCCGCCACCAGCGCCGCCACCTGGCGGGCCGCGGCACAGCGAATGAACGCCTCACCGTCACCCGTGCACGAAATCGCCGCGTGGGTATCGGCCCACGTGCCCGCCCCGATCACCGGACAGTCGCCCACCCGACCGGGCGGCTGGCCCCGGACTCCACCCGTGGAGGTCCCCGCGGCCAGCAGGCCCTCACCGTCCAGGCAGACCGCCCCCACGGTGGCTCGGTCAAGCTCGGCCTTTGAGTCCCGGAGCCGCTCCCGCTGTCGTTCGGTGATGAAGTGCTCGTTGGGACATTGCGGCACCCCGGCCTGGGCCGCGACCTCGTCCGCCGGCGGCCCCACCAGGAGAACCTGCGGGCGCTCCAGCACCGCCCGCGCACCCAGGATCGGATTCTCGGCGTGGTGGACCACGGCCACAGCACCGGCCGAGCGGTCGCTGCCCCGCATCAGGGCGGCGCTCATCTCCACCGATCCATCCGAGCACAGCGTGGAGCCCCGCCCGGCGTTGAACAGCTCGAAGTTCTCCATCACCACGATCGCGGCCTGCACGGCGTGCGTGGCGTCGAGGCCCTGATCCAGAGCCGCGCGACCCGACTCAAGCGCCTCCAGCAGAGCAGCCCGGCACTCGTCCTCGTGACCCCGGAGCTCGCCGGCGTGATCTCCGGCCCCGGCGTGGATGGCGATGACCGGGCGCTCGGGCCCAGCCACGCCCGGTTGCTCATTCAAGAACGGAAACCGTCCCGGTGTCGAAGGAGTAGTACGCCCCCACGACTTCGAGCGCGCCGCTTTCGACAAGCCGGTCGATCAGCGGAGCGCGGCTGATTGCCTGCATGGTCAGCCGGGTGTGCGCCTGGACCGTTCGCGTCACGATGTCGCCCGACTCGTCTGAGGCCCTGGCGAGCTCGTGGGCCGGCCGGATCGATTCGACGATCGCACTCAGCCCGACCGGAAGATCCTCGTCGCGCTCCACGGCCTCGATCGCAGTCGTCACCGCGCCGCACCCCTGGTGCCCGAGCACGAGCAGCAGCGGGGTCTTCAGACGGTCGACCCCGAACTGGAGGCTGCCCATGATCGCCGTCTCGCCCAGCGCGTGGCCACCCGAGCGCACGACCGCCAGGTCCCCCAGGGCGCAGTCGAACACGATCTCCGGCGCCACTCGAGAGTCGATGCATGAGAACACCGTGGCGAAGGGTGACTGTCCCTCGATCAGCCCCGGACGCCGTTCGACGGACCGGCGGGGATCGGCCAGCCGACCATCGACCCACCGCTGGTTACCGTCCATAAGCAGCTCAAGCGCGTGCTGCGGGGTGGTGGCCAGTCGTTCGGGCATGGTGGAGGTGCTACTCCCTTCGGCAGGCATCTGGGAGTTATCGCAGCTTGGGCGAGAAGGCGCGGTTACCCGAGGGGCGGTTCAGTAAGCTCGGACCAGCACCATTTGGGCCGCCGGAGATCCCGGAGCCCAGAAAGCTGGCCTGCTGGAGATCCCGGCCGGCCACGGAGTGAAGGGAAGACGAGAGGATGGCGACTGACATCGCTAAGGCCGCCGAGAGTTCTGATTCCGGCGGCTCTGACGTAGCCCTGGTGGGCGAGCCGTCGGCTCACCTCACACTTGACGATCGGGTCTGGCTGCTGCGCGCCATGCTGATGATGCGAGGCGTGGAGGAGCGGGCGATGACGCTTTACCGGCAGGGAAAGGTGCCCGGCTCCTTCTACGACGGATACGGCCAGGAGGCCGTGTCTGCCGGGGCGGCCTTCGCCATGGCGCCGCAGGACCGCCTCTGCATCCTGCACCGGGACCTGGCTGCCCACATCATCCGCGGCGTTACGCCGGCCCGGATCCTGAGTCAGTATCTGGGCCGCGAGGCCGGGATCACCGCAGGACGCGACGGCAACGTCCACTTCGGCGACCGGCACCTGGGCTGCGTCGGGATGGTGTCGATGCTGCCCGACATGATGCTCGTGGCCACGGGAATGGCGATGGCGTTCAAGCTGCGGAGCGAGCCCCGCGTCGCGCTGACGTGGTTCGGCGACGGGTCCACGTCTCGAGGGGATTTCCACGAGGCGGTGAACTGGGCCGGCGTGCAGAAGCTGCCGGTGATCTTCATCCTGGAGAACAACCAGTACGCCTACTCCACGCCGCTGGACAAGCAGTTCGCCGTCGACCCCGTCAAGCGGGCCGAGGCGTACGGGTTGGTCGGGGTGACCGTTGACGGCAATGACGCCGAGGCCATGTTTGAGGCCACGCGGGTCGGTCGCGAGCGCGCTCTGGCCGGACAGGGGCCGACGCTGATCGAGGCCGTGACGATGCGCATGCACGGCCACGCCGCCCACGACGACATGAAGTACGTGCCCAAGGAGCAGGTCGAGGAGTGGCGCAAGCGCGACCCGATCGAGCGCCAGGAGGCTCGCCTGCGGTCGCTGGGGGTGGACGTGGAAGCGGTTCGCACGGAGGTGCGGGCGGACATCGACGCCGCCGCCGAGGAGGCCTTGGCGGGCCCGATGCCCGACCCCGGGTCCGCGGTTTCCGGCGTGTTCTGCGAGGGCGAGGCCGAGCCGCTGGGCGACGGCCAGGCCCCCTGGAGCGGCTTTGCCCGCCCGGAGGCCAGCTCATGACGACGCTCACCTACCTGCAGGCGATCTCCTCAGCGCTGCGCGATGAGATGCGTCGCGACGAGCGCGTCCTCATGATGGGTGAGGACATCGGTGTCTTCGGTGGGGCGTTCAAGGTGACCGACGGCCTGATCGACGAGTTTGGGGCCGACCGGGTGATGGACACCCCGCTGGCCGAATCGGGAATCATCGGGACGGCGATCGGGGCCGCGGTCGTGGGCCTGCGACCCGTGTGTGAGATGCAGTTCTCCGACTTCATCTCGTGCGGCTTTGACCAGCTGGTCAACGTGGCCGGGAAGATGCACTACCGCCAGGGCCTGGCCGTGCCGATCACGGTCCGGCTGCCCTCGGGCGGTGGCTTCTCCGGTGGCCCATTCCACTCCCAGAACCCCGAAGCCTGGTTCATGCACTCGCCGGGAATCAAGGTCGTGGCGCCGTCAACGGCGGAGGATGCGAAGGGTCTCCTGCACGCGGCCATCCACGATCCGAATCCCGTCTGCTACATGGAGCACAAGCACCTGTACCGGCGGGTCAAGGGCGAGGTTCCCGACGGCGTGTTTGAGACACCATTTTCCGCGCGCGTGGCCCGGCCGGGTCAGGACCTGGTCGTGATCACGTACGGCGCGATGGTCCACACGGCGCTGGAGGCGACGGCGGAGTTGGAGGATGCCTCAATTGAGGTGTTGGATCTCCGTTCGCTGGTCCCCCTGGATGAGGAGGCGATCCTCGACTCGGTGGCTCGCTGCTCCAAGGTCGTGGTCGTCGATGAGGCCAACTTCACCTGCGCGGCCGGGGCTCAGGTCGCCGCGTTGATCGCGGAGAAGGGATTTGAGCACCTCGATGGTCCCGTCGTGCGCGTGGCCACCCCCGACGTTCCGATCCCATTCTCACCCCCGCTTGAGCAGGCCATCCTGCCGAGCGTCGACCGCATTCGGGAGGCCTGCCGTGAGCTCCTCGCCTACTGAGCCCGAGACGGCCTCCACCCTGGTTGACGTGACCATGCCTCAGATGGGGGTTTCGGTGGCCGAGGGGACCGTCGTGGCCTGGCGCTTTGAGATCGGCGATCGGATCCAGGCCGATGAGACGATCTGCGAGATCTCAACGGACAAGATCGACACCGAGGTCCCCTCCCCGGTGGGCGGGGTCCTGGCCGAGATCCTGGTCCCGGTGGACACCACCGTGGAGGTTGGGACGCCGCTGGCTCGGATCGCGGTGAGCGGCGACGTTCAGCCGTCAGGGGAGCCGGCGCCGGACGCGGGACCACCCGCTAGCTCCGACGCGGCACCACCTCCTAGCCCCGAGGCGGTAACACCTCCAACCTCTGTCACACCCGAATCCGGTGCATCGGGAAATGGCTCGCCCCTCGCTCCGGCGCGTGCCGCCTCCTCCCGCCGCTACTCCCCCGTGGTCCAGCGGATTGCCGCCGAGCACAACGTGGACCTGGAGGCCGTCCCCGGCACCGGCCGCGGCGGCCGCGTGCGCAAGCAGGACGTGCTGGGCTTCATCGAGTCCGGCGGCGCTCAGGCTCAGGAGGAGCCGCCCATGCACATCGAGAGCCCGTACCGGCCCGACCCGGCTCCGGCCGCGCAGGCCGGCGGACAGCTGTCGCGGATGCGCCGCCAGATCGGCGAGCACATGAAGCGCTCGCTGGAGGTGTCCGCCACGTGCACAACCTGGATCGAGGCCGACATGTCGCGGGTTGAGACGGCTCGGAAACGTCTGGGCGTGACCGCGCTGGCGTTCGTGGCCCGGGCCTCGATTGACGCGCTGCGCGAGTTTCCCGCTCTGAACTCGTGGATGGAGGGCGAGCGCTACACGCAGCACTCGGACGTCAATCTGGGCATCGCCGTGTCGCTGGGCGATGATGGTCTGATCGTCCCTGTGATCCACAAGGCGCACGAGTTGTCCGTTGAGGGGCTGGCCGCCCGGATCCGTGAGCTGGCCCGCCGAGCCCGATCGCGCCAGCTGACTCCGGATGAGGTCCGAGGCGGCACGTTCACGATCACCAACCCGGGACAGTACGGGTCGATCATGGCCACGCCGATCATCAATCAGCCGCAGGTGGCGATCCTCGACTTCGAGGCCGTGATCAAGCGCGCGGTCGTTGTGACCGACGATCAGGGCAGCGATTCGATCGCCATCCGCCCGATGACGATCTTCGGCCTGAGCTGGGACCACCGCGCGCTGGACGGCGCACTGTCCGCCCAGTTCCTGGCCTCCGTCAAACGCCGCCTGGAGGACCTCACGCCGTGACAGAGGTGTGGGTGTGCCATCTCGGAACGCTGGAGTACCGGGAGGCGCTGGCCCTGCAGGAGCAGGTGCGCGAGGCCCGGCAGCGCGATCTGGTGCCCGACGTGCTCCTCACCCTGGAGCACTGGCCCGTGTACACCCGCGGACGGCGGTCGGGCAGCGATGAGCTACCGATGGGCGAGGAGTGGTATCGCCTCCAGGGGATCGACGTGGTGGACACCGACCGGGGCGGCAAGGTCACCTACCACGGCCCCGGCCAGCTGGTCGGCTACCCGATCGTCGGCGTTGACGACGTGGTGGCCTACGTCCGCCTGCTGGAGCGGGTGCTGGTGGCCGCCCTGGCCCAGGAGGGAATCGAGGCTCGAGCCCGCCCGGAGGAGGGCCCCGAGTACACGGGGGTGTGGGTCGAGGAGCGGAAGATCGCCTCAATCGGCGTGCACGTGGCGCGGGGCGTGACCACGCACGGGTTCGCGGTGAACGTGGAGAACGATCTGCAGCCGTTCAACTGGATCGTGCCCTGCGGGCTCAGCAACGTCCGGATGACGTCACTGATCGCGGTGACTGGCCGCGGAGCGGGCCAGATGAAGTGCTTCCGACGCCGGGCGGCGCTCTCCTTGGCCAACGAGCTTGGGGCGCGCCAGCGCCTGGTCACTCGGGCCCGACTGGAGTCGGTCATGTCGGCCCCACCAGCTGGACGAGCGTCGTCCCCAGCTCCTGCGGCCGCCTGAAGATCTGCCTCCACGTCGTCCGGATCGGCGTCCAACCGGCCAGGATCGCCCGCTGATCCCGGCGGGGGTCGCGCTCCCGGGCCTGGCGGGTGCCATGGGCTTTCCGCCCGTCCGTCTCGACGATCACTCGCTGGGGTCGCCAGACGAAGTCGGCCCGGATCATCGGACCGCCGTCGCCGAGGTCGAGCCACTGCTGAACCTGAGGGTCGGGCAGGCCGAGGCTCCTGGTCAAGGCGTAGAACGCCTCCTCGATCATGCTCTCGGTCAGGGTGCTGCCGACGTAGTGGTCCTCCAGCAGGCGTTCGACGATCGCCGACCCGCGGCGGGTCGGATTCCGGGCCAGCTGGTCCTGGATCGCACGGAGGTCGAACAGCTCCAGCATCTCCGAGCGATCAAAGGCCAGCTCCATCGAGCGATAGCTGACCACCTCGGCCAGGTCGAGCTTGGTCCGGGCCACGGAGGTGCAGGGAATGTTGTCGACGACAGTGAGGTCCTGCTCGGCCAGGTTGAGAGCGCGATGGACGTCGATCCCGGGTCGCCGAAGGGCTGATCTCCTGGGGATGGTGACGTCGATGTTCGTCCGTGCTGTCCCTCTGATCTCGTGAAGGGCCGCGGCGGTGCGGTGAGAGAGGACTGCGCCGGGGCCGCAGGCCAGGACAGCGGCCATCCAGTGGCCTCTGCGGGTGAGAAGCTGACGAGGGACGAGCGAGTAGACGCCCTTGTGGATGCGGTGGAGGGCCGAGCGGGCCACGCGGTGCTGGACCGCCCTCGCCGTGAGTCCAACGGCGGTCACCTGGTGGAGGGCGAAGACGAGGTGCTGGCTCGTTGCCAGGAGCACGATCGCCTCGTCAATCGGAGGCTGGTCGACTAAGCGACGCCTGACGTCGCTTTCTCGACCAGCCTCGCTCACGATCGCCATCGTCCCGCCGATCCCGTCACGCGTGGGTAACGGGCTGTGCCAACTGTGTCGCGGAGTAGCCTCTGTTGTGTGAGTGCGACCCGATCCAGAGCACATCCGGGCGGCATCCAGGACGTGCTCACGGTCCTCGGTCCGGAGGTCCAGCCCCATCGTGGCCGCAAGCCGCCATGGTTCAAGGTGCCGGCGCCCGGCGGACCCAAGTACCGCGAGCTGAGCAGGCTGATTAAGGCTGAGAACCTGCACACGGTCTGCCAGGAGGCGGCCTGCCCGAACATCGGCGAGTGCTGGCAGCGGGGGACGGCCACTTTCATGATCCTGGGTGACACGTGCACGCGGCGCTGCGGCTTCTGCAACGTCAAGACGGGCAAGCCGACGTGGTTTGACCCGCTGGAGCCCGCGCGGGTGGCTCGCAGCGTCGCCCGGATGGGTCTCCGTCACGCGGTCATCACGAGCGTTGACCGGGATGACCTGCCGGATTACGGAGCCGGCGCGTTCGTGGGCGTGATCAGGCAGATCCGCCGCCAGGCCCCGCAGTGTCAGGTCGAGGTCCTGACGCCCGACTTCCGGGGCCAGGAGATGCCACTGGCCCGGGTGATTGCGGAGCGGCCCGACGTGTTCAACCACAACGTCGAGGTTGTGCCTCGCCTGTACAGCGTGGCCCGCCGGGGCTCGACGTTCGAGCGCTCATGCCGGGTCCTGCGCACGGCCAAGGAGATGGCCGGCGAAGACGTCGTGACCAAATCCGGGTTGATGGTCGGGCTCGGCGAAAGCTTTGAGGAGATGGTGGACACGATCGGCGTCCTGCGGGAGAGCCACGTTCAGGTGCTGACGATCGGCCAGTACCTCCGCCCGACCGAGAACCACCTGCCCATCGTCCGATACTGGCACCCCGACGAGTTCAGGGCGCTGGAACGTGAGGCCTACGCGCTCGGGTTCGACCACGTGGCCGCCGGCCCGCTGGTGCGGAGCTCCTACCACGCCGACCAGCATGTGCCGCAGGCGCAGGAGGGGGTTGGGCCGTTGGTGGGGGGCACGAGTCAGGTCGCACCTCTGGTGGGCGTATGAAGCGCCGGACGCTCCTGATCGCCCTGGCCATGGCCGCGCTGGCCGCGCTCGCGCTGGCGCCTGAGGCGCTGGCGGCGGGCGGCGGCGGGTCGAGCGGCTTTGGCGGCGGCGGCTTCCACGGTGGCGGCGGCGGCCGGGGAGTCGGGCTCTACATCCTGATCCAGATCCTGATCAGGCTGATCATCTTCGGACACGGCCTCGGCGCGCTGATCGTGATCGGGCTGCTGGCGCTCGCGTTCGTCTACGTCCGGATGGCGCCCCGGTTCCGGGACGCCTACAAGGCCCATGAGGAGCAGGGCCCGGCCGCGCGGCGTCAGACCGCCCTGCGTCAGCGCCGGGTGGAGTTGGCCGCGGCCGAGGCCGCCGAGGACGACCCGGCGTTCGCTCCGGATGCGGTCAGGTCCGCCGCGACCAGCCTGTTCAAGGACATCCAGGCCGCGTGGGACGCCGACGACCGCTCAAAGCTCGGGACGATGGTCGGTCCCGACCTGATGCGGGAGTGGGACCGCCGCCTGGACGACTTCGGGCGCCGGGGCTGGCGCAACCGGGTGGAGCCGCTGGGCGAGCCAACCGTTGAATACGTCAGCCTGGTCCACCGCGGGACTGCCGGCGAGGACCGAGTCGTGGTCCGGCTCGAGGCCCGGCTCCGAGACATCGTCGTGGATCGCGTGGGCAACCACATCAAGCGCACCGGACATATGGGTGAGACGGTCAGGCTGCGCGAGTACTGGACTCTGGTACGCACCGGGGCGAGCGCCGCCCGGCCCTGGATCCTCACCTCCATTGAGCAGGGCGCCGAGGGCCAGCACGCCCTGGGCGAGCGGCTCGTGGCCGGGCCGTGGACGGATGACGAGACCCTCCGTGACCAGGCGCTCGTCGAGGGGGCCGTCGCCACGGCGGTGCCCACGGGTACAACGGTGGCCGAGGTGGCCGACCTGGACTTCGACGGCGCCGCGCGGGCCGCCGCGCTGGACCTGAGCGTGGCCGACGGCCGATTCGCGCCCGATGTCCTGGAGGTGGCGGTCCGCCGGGCCGTCCGGGCGTGGGCCCAGGCTGTCGACGGCGACGATGCGCCGCTGGCCGCGGTGGCCGAGCCCGAGGCCCGGCGAGAGCTGCTCCACCCCGGCGGAAGCGACCAGACTCGTCTGGTGGTTCGCGGACCGAAGGTCACCCAGATCAGGATCCTTGGCCTGGACGCCGCCGCTGTCCCGCCGACGATGACGGTCGGGGTGGATGTCCGCGGCGCCCGTTACCTGGAGGATCGGGACACGGCAGCCGTGGTGGCGGGAAGCCGATCGCGCTCCACCGGCTTCACCGAGCACTGGACGTTTGCGCTCACCGATGACGCGCAACAGCCGTGGCGGATCTGCGCTGCCGGGGCCGGCGCGGCCGCATCCCTGACTGGTTAGCCCCACGGCGCGGAGGGCATAACCTCCGCCCGGCGTGATTCCGATCAAGGACAACATCCCGACCGACGGGTTCCCGTTCGTCACGCTCGGGCTGATCGTGGCCAACTTCGTGGTCTACATCCTGGCCGTGAGCCACGGGGGATCATTCATCAGCGGGCCGGATGCGCACGAGGTGGTCAAGTACGGGGCGATTCCGTGGGCGCTCAGCCACGGCCTGAGCGAGCACTGCACGACCAGTGGTCAACTGCTCGTGTGCGCCAAGCATGCGCTCCCGGACAGCATCTCGGCCGGTGAGACGGCCTTCACGGCGATGTTCATGCACGCCTCGATCATCCACATCCTGGGGAACATGCTGTTCCTGTGGATCTTCGGCAACAACGTCGAGGACGATATGGGCCACGTGAAGTACCTGGCCTTCTACATCGTCGGCGGGCTGGCCGCCCTGGCCCTCCAGGTCGCGGTGGCGCCCAACTCGCACGCGCCCACGCTCGGCGCATCGGGAGCGATCGCGGCCGTCCTGGGCGGCTACATCCTGCTCTATCCCAAGGCCCGCGTGCTGACGCTGGTGATCATCATCTTCTTCTTCACGGTGATCGAGCTGCCGGCGCTGGTGATGCTCGGCATCTGGTTCGCCGAGCAGGCGGCGTTCGGAGCGGCCGGCCTGACGACGCCCACCGGGTCGAGTGGGGGGGTGGCGTACTTCGCCCACATTGGCGGGTTTGCCTTCGGATTGCTTACGATCAAGCTTCTGGCCCGGAGACGCAAGCAAATTCCGCCTCCGCAGCCCGCATACTGATATGCGGTTTGCCGTTGTCACCATGGCTCTGCTGTTCATCGCCGCGATGATCTATCTCACCGTGGCCGACTTCGCTGAGAACGGGGTGACGGGCCTGGGCGTGGTCGGGGTGGTGGTGGTGGGGATCGTGGCCATCGGGACGATCGGAGCCTTCCTCCAGCCGCCCCGCCGAACCAACGAGGGTGACCGGACGCGACGGGCCGAGCCGGGCGACGGCCCGCAACCAACCGAGCCGGGTGACGGCCCGCAACCAACCGAGCCAACCCGCGAAGGCCAGGACGGCCTCTGATCAGCGTGCGATCGACAGTGGGGACGTGAGTGAAACGGCGGGGGGCGACCAGTTACCAGCAGCCGACTGAGCTGCGGCCGCCGCTTCCGCGCAGCCCATTCCTGAACCCGGCTCGGAGTCGGCATCGCCGGCGCCCGAGAGTGAGGCGTCATTTCTGGCTGGCCCTGGTCCTGACTGTGATCGTGGCCTTGGCCGTGCTCCTCGGTCTACTGGCTGGCAGCACATCGCGTGGCCGTGCCGTCCTCAAGCCGGTGGCCATCCAGCACCACCAGTCCGCCCCAAAGGCCCCGCCGCGGCCAGCCTACGGATGGCGGCTGGCGCCGCCGGCGCGGCGGTTGGCGGTCAAGCTGGAACGGCCGCTGGTCAGTGGCGTCCTGTTCGACGTGCACACCGGAGAGGTCCTGTGGGAGCGCAACCCGGGCCGGGTGCTCCCGATCGCCAGCCTGACCAAGATGATGACCGCGCTGATCGTGGTGAGACGCTCGCGCCCCAGCGACCGCGTGCTGATCACACCCCAGGCGGTGCACTTCAGCGGGTCGGGGGTGGGGTTGCTGCCGCTGGGCAAACAGGTCTCGATGCTGTCGCTGCTGTACGGGCTACTGCTCCCCTCTGGCAACGACGCCGCGATCGCGCTGGCTCAACATGTCGCCGGGACCCAGAACCGGTTTATCGCCATGATGAACGGGGAGGCTCGCCAGTTCGGATTGAGCTGCACGCATTTCACGACGGTGTCCGGGATCGTGGACCGGGGCAACCACTCGTGCGCCAGTGATCTGGCGTTCCTGGCCCACCGGGTGCTGACCAACCCGCTGCTGGCCCGGGTCGTGGGCTCACGAAGCGCGATCCTGCGCTTCCCGATCAAGGGCGGAAAGGTCTACCTGTACAACAACAACCCGCTGCTGGTGCTCCGCTACCCGGGCACGGACGGCGTGAAGACGGGCTACACGACTGCGGCTGGCACGTGCCTGGTGGCCACAGCCCGCCGCGGCCGGGCCTGGTACGGAGTCGTCCTGCTCCATTCGGCCAACATCTCCCTGCAGGCCCAGACGCTCCTGAACGCGGCCTTCGCCCACCGGAGCTAGAGCCGGGCCGAGCCGGGGGCTCAGGCGCGTTTGTCGACGGCGATCCAGGCCTGCTGAAGCAGATCTGATCCGGAGACAATCGAGAACATGGAGGCGGTGAGGCGGGCCAGCCTCGGGCTGAACAGATACAGCGACACCAGCGCGGTCCCCACCCACTGAGCCAGGCAGTAGGGGCACACGAGCAATTCACCCACGGCCCGCTGGAAGCCCTTGCCCCGTGGCTCCTCCACGACCTCGGACGGCCGCTCGGACTCTCCCTCGTAGCGGGTGAACGGAGCGCGCAGAAAGCCGGTGATTTTGTCCTTGGAGATCAGCCGGCTGATCTTGTACGTGGCGATTGACATGAGGACGAGATCGCTCGGCGGTACCCGCTCGGGAAGCGCGCGGCCCGATCGGCGGAAGGCCAGCGCCACCGCCGACACGCCGGTGCTGAAGATCGAAAGCAGGCCGGCGTGGCCAGCCATCGGCTGGGGCCTGTCCGGCGAGTAGGAGCGGGCCGCGCGCTTGGCGGCCTGGGCGGTGGCGGGACCCATCACCTCTGGCTACCCAGGGCGCCGCGACGACAACCGGGCAGAATGTCCACGATGAATGGGCCAGAGCGTGTCGACTCCTGAGCCTGGACTGGACGCTGGACGGGAGGGCGTCGATACGACGCCCGCAGACCAGGCGCTGGCCCACTGCCAGCGCGTCCTGGACCAGAACTGGCGCACGGGTCAGTACGGGGACCACCGTTACTCGTACACCAGCCCAAGTCCGCGGCGTTACCCGTGGCAGTGGTATTGGGACTCGTGCCTGACCTCGATCTCATGGCGCCACTTCGATGCCTCGCGCTCTCGAGCCGAGCTCGAATCACTGCTGGCGGCGGCCACGCCGGAGGGGTTCATTGGCCACACCGTCTTCTGGGGTAAGCCGGTTCCGTTCCCGCGGCGGCTCTACTACAACATCTGCTCGCCAGCCGACCCGATGACACATACGATCCAGCCGCCGCTGCTCGCCTGGGCGTGGAGGATCGGCGTCGGCGACCCGGCGCTCGAGCCGAGGATTCGGGCCCACCACGATCTGATCTCAGTCCAGCGTGATCTGGACGGCGACGGGCTGCTCTGGATCATCCAGCCGGATGAGACCGGCCTGGATGCCTCGCCCGCGTTCGACGCCATCTGGGGCTGGCGCGCCGACGGAAAACCCGGCTTTCCGCTGCTTGTGAGGCGCAACAGGCGCCTGGGGTTCGACGTTCAGAAGATCAAGCAGGCGGGGGGACCGCTGGTCTGCAGCACCCTGGTCAATGTCCTGCACGGCCTGTCGCGGATGGCGTTGGGGCTGCCCTCGATCACGCCGGTGCTGGTGGATCGCCTGTACGACGCGGACCTGGGGCTGTTCGGCCAGTTGCTGTGGCCTGAACGCGACTGCCCGGTTGTTTCGACCTGGGCAGCGCTGTCGCCGCTGGCCCTGCCCGACCTCCCCGAAGAGATCGGGCGCCGGCTGGTGGAGGAGCACCTGCTCAACCCCGATCGGTTCTGGCTGCCGGTCCCTCCGCCCTCCGTGTCCGCCGAAGAGCCGTCCTTCTCAATGAGGGATCACTTCCTCGGGCTCCGGCGGTACTGGCGCGGCCCGACATGGGTCAACTCGGCCTGGCTGGTCTGGCTGGGGCTGCGACGCCTTGGGTACCGCTCCGAGGCCGACGAGCTGGCCCAGCGGATCGTCGCTGCCGTGGCCCGGGAGGGCCTGCGCGAGTACTACCACCCACGCACCGGCCAGGGTATGGGCGCCCATGATTTCGCCTGGTCATCCCTGGTTTGTGAGCTGATCCAGGAGGATCCTCGGGCCGAGCACTCCTACGTTTAGTAGTCGCCCGGTGGCGAAAGACTCTTAGGAATACGTGTAAGCATGTCGACATTCCCAGTCGGGGATTGATGTGACCGTGGCTAAGAGCGAGTCGATCCAACTGCTGCGCCACGATCCGGACCTGGCCGAGTTCCTGCAGGGAGACCGGCTGGAACAGGCCAGAGGTGACCTCGTGGCCCGGGTCGTAGGCTTTGAGCCAGGCAACTGGGCGCCCCTGGAGCGCATCGGCGAGCTGCCGAAGGGACTCGGCCTGCTGGTACTGAACGGGCTCATAATTCGCCGGGTTGGGCTCGGGGGGCGCTATGGCTCTGAGCTCCTCGGCGACGGTGATCTGCTCCGGCCGTGGCAGGACGAGGATCCCGGGCCACTGCCGCTGCGGACCGGACGCTGGAAGGTGCTCAGGAACGGTCGGCTCGCTGTCCTGGACTACGACTTCGCGGTTCGGCTGGCCCGTTACCCCGAGCTGCTCCCGTGCCTGCTCAGCCGCGCGGTCAGACGCTCCCGCTACATGACCGCGACTATGGCGATCCTCCATCAGCCCCGGATCGACACACGCGTGCACATACTGTTGTGGGAACTGGCGGTGCGCTGGGGCAACGTGTCGCGAGACGGCGTCCGGCTGCCGGTTCGGCTGACCCACGCCACGCTGGCAGAGCTCGTAGCCGCCCGCCGGCCGACTGTGACGAAGGCATTGGGCGAACTCGCCGACAACGATCTCGTCACCTGGACCGGGGACCATTGGCTGCTCACGGGCTCACCGCCGGCGGAGCTCGAAGCTCTGGGCCTGGTGTCGATCGGGCCTGACGCGAAGGCGTCTGAGAACGGCGGGCCGAAGCGGGACGGCTTCTAAGGCTGACGCACAGCCAGACCGGGGTCGGCCCCGGCCTCCGGCATGACCAGAATCGCGCCCTCGCCGGAGGTATAGGCCTCCTCGCCATGTTCGGCCACGTCGAGTCCGACCGCCTCGGCGTGCTCCGGGGTTCGCAGTGGCATGACGAGCCCGAGCACTCGGAGAATGAGGTACGTGCAGCCGAAGGCATAGGCGGGCCCGACCAGGGCGGCCACGGCCTGCCATCCCAGCAGCCCGGCGTGGCCGTACACCAGGCCGTTGGACACCCCGTTCCAGGAGTGCTGGGCAAAGAAGCCGATGAACACGATCCCGGTCAACCCGGCCAGACCGTGCGCTCCGAGAACGTCCAGCGTCTCATCCAGCCGCGTGCGGGGGCGCCACTGGATGATCACGTAACTCGGCACGGCCGCGATCGCCCCCAGGGCCATGGCCCACGTGGGGCTGACGTATCCCGCCGCGGGTGTAATGCCCACGCAACCCACGATGATGGCCGTGGCCGCACCGATGGCCGTCACCCTGCCGTCCACCAGCAGGTCGAGCACGAACCAGACCACGAGCGTGCAGGCCGGCGTGAGCAGGGTGTTGGTGAAGGCCAGAACGTCCGAATGGCCGGTCGAATAGCCGCTGCCACCGTTGAAGCCGAACCAGCCGAACCACAGGAGTCCCGCTCCGAGCAGGACATAGATCGCGTTGTGGGGCAGCAGCGCCTGTCGCCCGTAGTCCTTGCGCGCGCCAACGGCCAGCGCGGCCGCGAAGGCCGAGAACCCAGACCCCATCTCCACGGGTACACCGCCGGCGTAGTCCAGAACGCCGTGCGAGGCCAGCCAGCCGCCGCCCCACACCCAATGGGCCAGTGGCGCGTAGACGACCAGCGACCACACGACCATGAAGATCAGGAACGTGCCGTAGCGCATCCGCTCGACCACCGCACCTGAGACGAGCGCGGCCGTGATGATGCAGAACGTGGCCTCGAAGGCCATGAACAGCAGATGCGGGATGGCCGTCCCGGCCCGGGGACTCAACGTGACACCGTGCAGGAGCACGTAATCGAACCCGCCGACGAACGCTCCCCCACGGCCGAAGGCCAAGGAGTAGCCCAGCACCGCCCAGGCCACGGTGACCACTCCCAGCGCACCGATGCTCATCATGAACGTGTTGAGCGTGTTCTTGGACCTGACCAGCCCGGCGTAGAACAGCCCCAGTGCCGGGGTCATCATCAGGACCAGCGCGGTGGCCACGAGCATCCAGGCCGTGTCGCCGGCGCTGATGCGGCCCGGTGTGACCAGAGCGATCAGAGTGCTCACGGGGAAACAGGCGTGACGGCGGCGGTGTCCGTCTCACCGCTGCGGATACGAACCACCCGTTCGAGCGGCACCACGAAGATCTTCCCGTCGCCCACCTCGCCGGTTCGAGCGCCCTCACGGATCGCGCTGATCGTCGGCTCGACGAACTCCTCGGACACGGCGATCTCAAAACGCACCTTTTCGGCCAGCTCCATCTTGACCGTCGTACCGCGATAGGTCTCCACCCGCTCCAGCTCCCCTCCGTGACCCTGGACACGACTGATCGATAGGCCGCGCACCTCCGCCCGGTACAGGGCCTCAAGGACATCGTTGGCCTTCTCAGGCCGAACGATGGCGATTACAAGCTTCATCGTGGTCATGCGTGGTTTAGCCGTGGGATGTCCGCCGTCCGGTCGCGCCCGCCGCTGCTGGCCGGCCGTTGTGTCGGCGCTCTGCGGGTCGCTGATCCTATCCGGCACCGCGTCGGCCCGGACCCGCTTCCACACCATTCCGGGTGGGCGCCGCGGTGGCCACGATCAACCCTTCCTACCCGGTGTACGGCACGGTCGCTGGGCCATAGCGCGCACCAGCGGTGGCGGTGTGCAAAGCTCCGCGCCGTGGCCAACGTAGTCGGACAGAGGGTGCGCCGCCGCGAGGATCCGCGGTTCCTGACCGGAAAGGGGCAGTACGTCGACGACCTGGAGCTTCCGGGAGCGCTCCACCTCACGTTCGTCCGCTCCCCCTGGGCCCATGCCCGGCTGGGGTCGATCACGGCTGCAGGCGGGAACGGAGACGTCCAGATCCTGAGCGGGGACGACATCGAACTGCCGGCGATCCCGCCGCCCCCGTTCATCCCCGGCGGCGAGCGGTTCCCCCGCAACCCGGTGGCCCGGGGCAAGGTTCGGTTCGCCGGCGACATCGTGGCCGTGGCGCTCGCCCCGACCCGTGAGGCCAGTGTCGACGCCGCCGAGTTGGTTGAGGTCGACTACGAACCGCTTCCGGTGCTGATCGACCCCGCAGAGGCCGTCAACAACCAGACGCTGCTGTTCGAGGACGCGGGCACCAACATCTGCTTCGAGCGGCCCCCGGGGAGCACTGAGGATGAACTCTTCTCGGATTGCCCTGTCGTCGTCGAGGGTGGGATGACCAGCCAGCGGATCGCCGCCTGCCCGATCGAGCCTCGGGCCCACGCGGCCCGGCTCCAGGACGGTGGCCGCCTGACGGTGTGGCTCTCCACCCAGACCCCCCACCAGGACCGGGCCGGACTGGCTCGGGCGCTGGGGATGGAGCCCGAGCAGATCAGAGTGATCGCGCCGGACGTGGGCGGAGGCTTCGGCGGCAAGGGCCTGGACGTGGAGGACATCCTGGTCGCCTACCTGGCCCGCAAGACCGGCCGTCCCGTGCGCTGGACGGAGACCCGCAGCGAGCACATGGTGGCCATGCACCACGGTCGGGCCCAGCGGATTGCCTTCAAGCTCGGTGCTGATGAGGACGGCCGGATCAAGGCCCTGAAGCTGACCCTGCTTCAGGACGCCGGGGCCTATCCAGGGATCGGAGCGTTTCTGCCAAACCTGACCGGGCTGATGGCCTCAGGCGTCTATGACATCCCCAGGATCGACGTCGAGATCAAGGCCGTCGTGACCAATACAACGCCCGTGGCCGCTGTCCGGGGGGCCGGCCGCCCGGAGGCCAGCCAGGCTGTCGAGCGCGCCCTGGACACCCTGGCGTCCGAGCTCTCGCTCGACCCGGCCGAGATCAGGCGCCGCAACTTCATCGCCACCGACACGTGGCCCGTGACCACAGCCGCAGGCGCCACGTACGACATCGGCGACTACGGCCGTGCGCTGGACCTGGCCCTGGAGCGGGCCGGTTACGAGGACCTGCGCCGCCAGCAGGCCGAACGCCGGGAACGAGGGGACGCCAAGCAGCTCGGGATCGGCCTGGCCACGTACGTGGAGATCACCAACGGGATCGGCGAGTCTGAATTTGGCGCGGTTGAGATCACTTCGGACGGCGAGGCAATCGTCCGCACCGGATCCTTCTCTCACGGGCAGGGCCACGAGACGACATTCGCGCAGATCGCCGCCGACCGCCTGGGGCTGCCAATTGAGAAGATCACGCTGCTCAAGGGCGACACCGACGCCGTGGCTCGGGGCACCGGAACGTACGGATCCAAGTCCGCCCAGATCGGGGGAGTGGCCGCCGGAAAGGCCTCCGAGGACCTGGTCGAGGTGGCCAAGAAACTCGCCGCCGAGGAGCTTGAGGCCAGCCCGGAGGACATGGTGCTCGACCTGGAGGCGGGCCGCTTCCACGTCGCTGGCGCGCCACAGCCGGGGCTGACCTGGGCCGAGCTGGCCGGGGCCATGGACCGGGGCGGCCGGCTGGCCGAGCTGCGAGCGGAAACCGACTTCCAGGCCAGCCAGCCATCGTTCCCCTTCGGGGCGCACCTGGCCGTGGTGGAGGTGGACACGGAGACCGGGGCGGTGGGACTCGAGCGGATCGTCGCGGTGGACGACGCCGGTCGGATCATCAACCCGCTGGTCGTTGATGGCCAGGTGCACGGCGGGGTGGCCGCCGGGGTGGCCCAGGCCCTGTACGAGGAGATCGCCTACGACGAGGACGGCAACCCGTTGAGCGCCAACCTGGTCAGCTACTGCATGCCGGCCGCGCCGGAGCTGCCGATGATCGAGCGGGTTGAAATGGAGACCCCCACTCCCGTCAATCCTCTGGGAGCCAAGGGCATCGGCGAGTCGGGAACGATCGGCTCGACCCCCGCTGTGCACAACGCCGTGGTCGACGCGCTGGCGCCGTTCGGGGTGCGCCACGTGGAGATGCCGCTGCACGGCGAGCATGTGTGGCGGGCGCTCCAAGAGGCCAGGCGCACCAGCTCGACGGCCTGACGTGCTCCGGCTGCTGATCGTATGCCCCGACCGGCCGGGGATCATCAGCGCGGTCTCTCGCTTCCTGTTCGAGGCGGGAGCCAACATCGTGCGCTCGGATCAGTATTCGAGCGACCCGCAGGGGGGCACGTTCTACCTTCGAATGGAGTTCACGCTCCCGGATCAGAACCGGGATGCGCTCGAGGGGGATTTCGCCGAAAAGGTTGCCGCGCCGTTTGAGATGCAGTGGCGGCTGTGGGACGCACGGCAGCGCAAGCGGATGGCGGTTCTGGTCTCACGCGAGGAGCACTGCCTGCTGGACCTCCTGTGGCGCTGGCGTAGGGGCGAGCTGGAGGCCGAGGCGGTGCTGGTGGCCTCAAACCACGAGGACCTGCGTGAGGCCGTCGAGTCGTTCAGGATCCCCTACCACCATCTGCCGGTGGACCCGGGCGACAAGCGACCGGCCGAGGCCAGGCTGCTCGAGCTACTCGATGGGCAGTGCGATCTGGTCGTGCTGGCTCGGTACATGCAGATCCTGTCCGGCGACTTCCTGGACCGGGTGGGCGTGCCGCTGATCAACATCCACCACTCCTTCCTGCCTGCGTTCGCCGGCGCCGAGCCCTACGAGCGGGCGAAGGAGCGTGGGGTGAAGCTGATCGGGGCCACGGCCCACTACGTCACCGAGGAGCTCGACGCCGGACCGATCATCGAGCAGGACGTGATCCGCGTGTCTCACCGCGATGACACGACCCGTCTGCGCCGGCTGGGGGCCGACATCGAGCGGACCACGCTGGCCCGCGCCGTGGAGTCACACTGCGAGGACCGCGTGCTCCTCCACGGTGCGACCACCGTGGTTTTCTAGAAGCTTCTAAGCCGGGACTCGCTGTGCCTCGGCGGCGGCGGCCAGCTCCCGCTCGCCGCGGCTGATGAACGTCTCCCCCGTCCACGGTCCCGGCTTGGGCCGGGGCTTTCCGCCCGGGAACGACATGCGCAGGATCGTGCGCTGAACGCTGCCCCACTGCTTGAAGAACCCACCGGTGTTATAGGGCAACCCGTAGCGCTTGCACAGGTCACGGACCCGCGGGGCGATCTCGCCGTACCGGCTCGACGGCATGTCCGGGTACAGGTGGTGCTCGACCTGGTAGCCGAGGTTGCCGCTCATCACGTGGAAGAACGAGCCGCCCTCAATGTTGGCCGCCCCGATCAGCTGGCGGACATAACGACCGCCCGGCTGCTCGTCCCGGACCTCGTCCTCGGTGAAGACGTAGGTCTGGTCGGGGAAGTGGCCGCAGAAGATGATCGCGTTTGACCACACGTTGCGGACCACGTTGGCCACGGCATTGGCCTTGGCGGTGGCCACGAAGGACTCTCTGAAGTTCTGGACGAGCTCGTCTCTGCGCGTGGTGCTCCTGCGGCGGAGCCCGCGCTCGAGCAGAGCCCGGGCGCCCCGGCGCCTGCGCCGAGCGCGGCCATCAAACGCGGCCTCCACGCCGGCCTTGACCGCCGTGGACACGATCGCGCTGAGCAACGGCCAGGCCAGGTAGTCCTTCTGGATCTGGAGCCGGCCCTTGTAGGCGATGCCCTTCAGCTCCTTGCGGACCTGCTTCATCGACTTCTGGCCCGCTCGGATCGCGGTGAAGTCCAGGTCGTGGACCGCCACCCCCCACTCGAACAGCAGCATCAGCAGCACGTTGGACACTGGCTGGAGCAGGTAGATCGGATGCCAGCGCTGGTGGGAGTCGATCCGCATGACCTCGTAGCCCAGGTCGCGGTCCTTGCCGAGGATGTTCGTGAACGTGTGGTGGATGTAGTTGTGGGAGTGCTTCCAGGCCTCGGAGGTCGAAGCGGTGTCCCAGTCCCACGTCTGGCTGTTGATCACCGGGTGATTCATCCAGTCCCACTGGCCATGCAGGACGTTGTGCCCGATCTCCATGTTCTCGATGATCTTGGCGGCCGAGAGGGCGACGGTGCCGGCCACCCAGCCCGTGCGGGTGCGACTGGCGAACAGCTCGACGCGGCCGAGCAGAGCCAGCCGGCGCTGGAGCGCGATGATCCCGTTGATGTAGGCGGCGTCGCGATCGCCGAGATCACCCTTCACCTCGTCATGAAGTTGATCCAGCTCGCGGCCGATCTCGGCCAACTGCTCGTCCGACAGGACGCTCAGTGGATTGGGCGTGCCATTGTGGTCGTGGGTCCGGTATCCGGTGGCCATCGTTCTCCCTTAGCTAGTCGTCAAAGCTCGATTTCTACTGCGCCCTCAGGGGCGTTTATGCACGTTCTCACGGTCTCGCCCTCCTGACCGCTGACCTCCCCGTTGCGCAGGTCCCGGATGCGCCCCGAACGCAGCGTGCCCACGCAGGTGTGACAGATCCCCTCCCGGCAGCCGAAGGGCAGGTTCAAGCCTGCCTCCTCTCCCTCGACGAGGATCGGATTGGTCCCGTCGGCCTCGACGCGGCAGTCGCTCTTCAAAAACATGATCGTTCCACCCTCGCCGGTCTCGCCGCCGTCGAGCTTGGGCTGAAAGCGCTCCATGTGCAGCCGCTCGACCAGGTCGTGGCGCTCCCAGTGCTCGGTGAGCGCGTCCAGCATCGGGCCTGGGCCCGAGGCAAACGTCTCCCTCTCGCGCCAGTCGGGACAGAGCTCGTCCAGATGCTCGGGCGCCATCCGGCCCATGGTGGAGGTGTGCTGCTCGTGCAGACGGAAACCCGGGAACTTCTGCTCCAGGTGGCGCAGCTCGCCGCCGAAGATCACGTCCTCGGGGTCTCGGGCCGAGTGGAGCAGGACGGCGTCCTCGAGCTCATCGTGGCGGCACAGGCTGCGGAGCATGCTGATGATCGGCGTGATGCCGCTGCCGGCGCTGATGAACAGGAGCTTGTCGGGCAGCGGGTCGGGGAGCACGAAGTCACCCTCCACCCCGCCCAGCGAGACGATCGTGCCCGGCCGGCCGTGGCGCACCAGGTACGGAGAGACGACGCCGCTCTCCACCAGCTTGGGGGTAACGGAGATACAGCCGCTTGGACTATCTGGCTCGGAGGTCAACGAGTACGCCCGCCAGTGGCGCACGCCGCGGATGTCGACGCCGATCCGGACGTACTGTCCGGCGCAGTGACCGTCCCAGCGGTACCCGGGCTTGATCATGACCGTGGCCGCGTTGTCGGTCACGTGGTCGATCCGTTCGATGCGCCCGCGGAGCTCACGTGTGGACCACAGGGGATTGATCAGCTCCAGGTAGTCATCGGGCAGCAGCGGCGTGCTGAAGGTCCGGACGGCACGCAGAACCGCCCGCTGGAGACGGGGGACATTTGGTCTTGCGCCGATTTCAGCCATTTCGCCCTGTGCTCATTGGATTACCCACGGCCGACGGTACGGTAACACCGTTCGATGAGACATTGAATGATGTCATCGTCATCTGTGGGCTACCTCACTCTGGCCTTAGCTACCCGGACGGACCCACTCTGTAGCCGAACTAATCCAACAGTTCCAGAACGTTCTCCGGGGGCCACGCCAGCACGGCCCGATCGCCTCGCTCGACGATCGGCCGCTGGAGCAGACCCGGCCTCTCGGCCAGCGCGCGAAGGGTGGCCTGATCGTCGTCGAGCGGGAGTTGCCCGGCGCCCGGCTTCTTCATCCGGACCACGCCTCTGGGCCTGAGCCCAGCCTTCCGCAACAGAGACGCCAAGTGCTCCTCGGACAGGGGATCGATGAAGTAGTTGACGCGGTCGAACTCGATTCCCCGCTCGGCGCGCAGCTCGGCCAGCCGGCGGCAGCTCGTACACGTGGCTTCTCATGGATGGTGAGCTCGCTCACGCGCCCTCTCCGCTCAGGGCGCGCCCAACCTCGCCGCTCGCAAGCGCGGCCCTCCCCCTGCGGGTCAGCCCGTAGTCAAAGCTGTTCATCGCGGTGTGCATCTGGGTGCGTATCAGCCCCGCGTGCTCGAGCGCCTGAATCCCCTCGGCCACCACCTTCTGAAGACGGAGCCGGGTCGCATCGTCGGCGCCTTTCGTGTTCCCGCCCGGAGCGAACTCCAGGGCCACATTGCTGATCTCAGGCCCGGCACAGATGTTGGGCCCACCGACCGTGACGGTGTTGTCCTGATCGGCCCCCGGGGCTGCCGGGGCCGAAGCCCCTGGCCATCACCTCGGCGGCCAGCGCGGACAGGGAGAGGGCTTCCAGGCGATCGACCTCGGCGTTGAGGGCCGCGACGTTGTCCGCCGTCTGGTCGTCCTGGTCGTCCTTGTGTCCGAACAGCGGTGACACTTCTCAGCCCTCCTCGAGTCGCAGGGTTCGGCGCAGGTAATCGTGCTCGGCGGCCAGCGCGACCTCCGTCACGGTCATCGGGAGGGAAAGAAAGCCGTGGGGAGCCTCCGGCCAGATGCGGAGCTCGGTGGTCGCTCCCGCCGCCCGCCACCGGGCCTCCATGAACAGGGAGTCGTCCAGCAGCGCATCCTCGGTCCCGACCGTGAAGACCGCCGGCGGCATCCCGGACAGGTCGGCGAACAGCGGCGAGATGTCCGGGTCGCGGCGCTGCTCGCGGTCGTGTTCCGGCAGGAACTGATCGCCGAACCAATCGATGATCGGGCCGGAAAGGACCAGGTTGCGGTCGCCCCACAGCCGTTGGCTCGGCGTCTTCGAGAGGTCAAAGGCCCCGTACTGGAACACCGCGGCGGAGAAGGCTCCTGTGATCCCGTGTCGATCCCGGAGCCGGAGCAGGGTGACGGCGGTCAGATGGCCACCGGCCGAGTCGCCCCCGATGGCCAGCGGCCCTGCGCCCACCGCCCCGCGGCCCTGATCGCCGAGCAGCCACAGAGCGGCGGCCTCGCAGTCGTCGGGCCCGGCCGGATAGGGGTGCTCGGGGGCGAGGTGGTAGCCGATGCTGACCACGGTCAGCCCGGTGTCGGTGGCCAGCCGACTGAGACGAGGGTCCTGCATGTCGTTTTCCCCGAGGGTCCAGCCCCCGCCGTGGAGGTGCAGGAAAACGCCGCGCGACGGCCGCGGTGGATCGATGACGCGCAATGGGAGGGGCCCGGCGGGCCCGTCGATCTGGAGCACGCGAGCCTCGGGCAAAAACACCGGCGGCGGGTAGATGCCCCGGCCCTCGCGCCGGGCCTGGCGGGTCTCCTCGGGCGGAACGGTGTGGACCGATGGCAGCGTGGCCAGAAGTCGCTCAAGCTCCGCGTTGAAGGCCCGCGTCTGGGCCAGCAGTTCGTCTGGGTTGGGCTCGCTCATGCGGCCAAGTCTCTCGCAGCCGGGGCCGAGGCGGCAAGTCTGGTGCTGACCCTTAAGGACCTGAGGCAGGCCGTCGGGCCTGCCTCAGGTCATCGGGGTTGCTGAACTGGGCGCTACTAGCCCGACGAATCAGACCCGGACGATTCCGAGCCCGACGACGCGGCCGGGTGCACGACGACGCGCTTGAACGCGGGAACGGGAGCGGTGGTCGGTGCGGGGCACATCTTTGCCACCGTGGCCAGCTTGCCGATCAGCTTGATCCGCTCGCCCGCGGCGAGACCGGTGGCTCCGCCATCGAAGGCGACGCGCACGGTGGCGCTGTCAAACGTGTAAGTGACGGTCTGGCCCTCATCGGCCCTGGCCGCGTGGTTGGCCCGGGTCACATCCACGACCAGGGTTCCTGACCAGGTCCCGTCCGAGTTCTGGGCCAGCGTTGAGGCCGTAGAGCTGTCCACGGTTCCAGCCTCGACGTAGGCGCGGTTGTGGGGCTGGCACTTGTGCGAGCCTGACGGCTGGCCATGGGGGTTGCCGCCGGGATGCGCCGCCGCGGGCGCCACCACGGCCATCGCGCCGGCGGCCGCGAGCATCCCGAGCTTGGTGTTGAGCTTCATATTCCCCTCCTTGGGGCGACTGGGCTGCCTCAGGAACTCGAGGCCCCTGGTTTTGCGTCACCGCCTCGCGACGGCTGTGCCTTTCTATTTGCGACAGCGCGGGCGCCTAACGAAAGTCAGGCCGCGCCTGCCCGAACATATGTCCACCGGATGGCCCCGCTCGGAGGGGCCACGATCCGGGCGCCAGCGCTACTCCAGAGTAGTATCCGCCGCAACCTGCCCGGATGACCGACGCAGGCAGGCAACGCTCTACTGAACGGACCACACCGGGGTGACTGAGGCGGCGGCGAGCACACGCATGGCACCGGAGCCGGAAACGGCGGCGACCTCGCCCGTCGCCGCGCTCGCCCCAGCGGTGAGCCTCCGCGGGGTCCGGAAGTCCTACGGCGGCGTTGAGGCTGTCGCCGGCGTGGATCTGGACGTCGCTCGGGGCGAGTTCTTCACGATGCTTGGGCCGTCGGGGTCCGGCAAGACCACGCTGCTGAGGATCATCGCCGGATTCGTCCCCGCCGACGCGGGGTCGGTCTCGCTCGGGGGAATCGACGTGGCCCGGCAGCCCCCGTACGCCCGCAACGTCAACACGGTCTTTCAGGACTACGCCCTGTTCCCGCACATGAACGTGTCCCAGAACGTCGAGTACGGGCTGCGGGTCAGGCGCGTCCCGCGCGAGGAGCGGCGCGAGCGCGCCCGGGCGGCACTCGAAATGGTCAGGCTGTCCCAGCATGGCAAGCGCAAGCCATCGGAACTGTCCGGCGGCCAGCGCCAGCGGGTGGCGCTGGCCCGGGCGATCGTGAATGAGCCGGAGGTGCTGCTGCTCGACGAGCCCCTGGGTGCCCTGGACCTGAAGCTACGCCAGGAGATGCAGCTCGAGCTCAAGCGGATCCAGCGCGAGGTCGGCATCACGTTCGTATTCGTGACTCACGACCAGGAGGAGGCTCTGACTATGAGCGATCGGCTGGCCGTTCTCAACGACGGGCTGATCGAGCAGGTGGGCACGCCGATCGAGGTTTACGAGCGCCCGTCCAGCGAGTTTGTGGCTGGGTTCATCGGGGTCTCCAACCTGCTGGAACGCAGCGGACGCCGGTTCACCATCCGGCCGGAGAAGATCCGGCTCGAGGAGCCCGGCGCCCCAGGCCCGGCGGGATACCACAGCGAGGGCGGCTCGATCCGGGACGTCGTATACCTCGGGATGGTCACCCGCTACATCGTGGACCTGCATGCGGGTGGCGCCGTGAGCGTGGTGAGTCAGAACAGTGAGACCGCGGCCGCTGACGTGCTGGGAGCGAGGGGCCGCGACGTGGTCGTGAGCTGGCGGGATGACCAGGCCTTCGACATAAGCCGAGCATCGGCCGCGGAGGTGGACACCGGGACGGGCGGAGCGGTGACTACTCAACCAATGAAGGAGTGACGAGGTCGATGAAGCTGTGGATCAGAGTTGGCGCGAGCATCGTGCTTTCGGCCGCTGTGACAGTGGCGCTGGCGGCGTGTGGTGGCAGTGGCGGTGGCGGAAGCGCCTCGCCGAACGCTTCAGGAGGGACTTCTGGCCTGCACGCCCCTGAGGCGGGCGCGCCGATCCCCTCCTCGGTGGGAAAGGGTGAGGGCCATCTGAACCTGATCGCCTGGGAGGGCTACGCCCAGCCGGAGTGGGTCAAGCCTTTTGAGACGGCGACCGGGTGCCAGGTCAGCACCAAGTACGCCGGCTCCTCCAGCGAGATGGTGTCCCTGATGGCCAACGGCGGCGGCGGCCAGTACGACCTCGTCTCGGCCTCCGGCGACGCCGACCTGCGCCTGATCTACGGCGGTGACGTGCGGCCGGTCAACATTTCGCTGATCCGCACCTGGAAGAACTTCCATCCGTTCCTCAAGGCACCGTCATTCAACACGATCGACGGCAAGCACTACGGCGTTTCATATGAGTTTGGTCCCAACGTGCTCCTGTACTCCACGAAGGCGTTCAAGTCGGCTCCAAGCTCCTGGTCCGTGCTCTACAACAAGAAGTACTCCGGGCAGGTCACGGTCCCCGACAACCCGATTCAGATCGCCGACGCGGCGCTGTACCTGTCCAAGACCCAGCCGAGCCTGGGGATCTCCGACCCGTACGAGCTGACCCAGCCGCAGTTCAACGCCACGGTGGCGCTGCTCAAGCAGCAGCACCCGCTGATCAAGAAATACTGGGCGCTGGCCTCGCAGGAGATCTCGCTCTTCCAGAGCGGGACGACCGTCGTGGGCGCGGCGTGGCCGTACCAGACGAACACCCTGAAGGCCGCCCATTCGTCGGTGGCCGACACGATCCCCAGCCAGGGGGCCACCGGGTGGGCGGACACGTGGATGCTGGCCACCAAGGCCCCGGATCCGAACTGCGCCTACAAGTGGATGCAGTGGGTGACCACCCCCAAGGTCCAGGCCCAGGAGGCCCTGTACTTCGGTGAGACGCCGGCCAACAAGCAGGCCTGCCCGATCATGAACAAGATCCAGAAGGGTGGCTGCGCGGCCTACCACGCCAACGCTCCCGAGGCCTACTTCCAGACGCTCAAGTTCTGGAAGACCCCGCTCGCCCAATGCGGCAACGGCAAGGACGATTGTGTGCCGTTCCAGCAATGGGTGAGTGCCTGGACACAGATAGTCGGCTGATCGACCACTGCCGGTGTCGGTAATCGCCAACCCGGCAGGACGCCCCGGCCCGGGAGGGCCCCCTCCCGGGCCAGGGGCGAGCCGCTCGGCCTCTCGGCTCACCCAGACCGTCTCGGCCGCGCTGTGGCGCCGGACCTGGCTCCGGGGCGTGCTGACGCTCTCGCCCCCTCTGGCCTGGTTCCTGGTCATCTACCTGGCCTCGCTGGTCCTGATGCTGATCACGGCGTTCTGGACCGTGAACCCACTGACCAACGTGCTCGAGCACACGTGGTCGACCACCAACTTCAGCCAGCTGTTCACGGGCGCGTACCTGTCGATCATCGGCCGAACGGTGCTGATGGCGGCGCTGGTCACGGTGACCGACGCGATGGTCGCCTTCCCGTTCGCCTACTACATGGCTCGCGTGGCCTCACCTCGGGTCCGGCGGGGACTCTTCACCGCGGTCCTGCTCCCCCTGTGGGCCAGCTACCTGGCCCGTGTGTACGCCTGGATCGTGATCCTGCAGAAGGGCGGCACGCTGAGCTGGACATTCCAGAAGCTCGGCCTGGGGGCGGTCAACGTGGGCTACACGAACACCGCCATGTGGATCGTCTTCTCCTACATCTGGCTGCCCTTCATGATCGTCCCGGTCTATGGCGCGCTCGAGCGGATCCCGGACTCGCTCCTGGAAGCGTCGGGCGACCTGGGCGCGGGCAGCTGGCGGACGTTCCGGAGCGTCGTCCTCCCGATGACCCTGCCCGGTGTGATCGCCGGGTCGATCTTCACCTTCGCACTGACGCTGGGCGACTTCATCACTCCGCTCCTGGTCGGCGGAGCGAACTCCCAGTTCATCGGCAACGTCATCTACTCCAACCTGGGCACGGCCAACAACCTGCCCTTTGCCGCCACCCTGGCCCTGGTCCCGATCGCGATCATGGTCGTGTACCTGAGCGTCGCCCGCTGGCTGGGCGCCTTTGAGGCGCTGTGATGCTGGAGGGGTTCGGCACTCGCATCCTGCTCCGGCTCTGGGTCGTGCTGGTGCTGCTGTTCCTGTTTGTCCCGATCGCGATCATCTGCCTGTACGCGTTCAACAAATCGAACGTCCAGAGCTGGCCGATCAGCGGGTTGAGCACCAAATGGTTCTCCACGGCCTGGAACGATCCGCAGGTCCGCTCGGCGCTCGTACTGTCCCTCAAGGCCGGGGCGTTCTCGACCGCGGTGGCGCTGGTGCTGGGCTCCGCGGCCGCTTTCGGAGTCCACCGGTTCAGGTTCTTCGGCCGGGAGGCCGTGTCACTGCTGCTCGTCCTCCCCCTGGCCCTGCCCGGCATCATCACGGGCATCGCCCTGAACTCGGCCTTCCAGTTCGTGGGCATCGACCTGTCGCTGCTGACGATCGTGATCGGGCACGCCACGTTCTGCATCGTTGTCGTCTACAACAACGTGATCGCTCGCCTCCGGCGAGTCTCGGGCTCGCTGTATGAGGCGTCAGCCGACCTCGGGGCCCACGGCTGGTTCACGTTCCGGACCATCACCGCGCCGATGCTGTCCACCGCGCTGCTGTCCGGCGCGCTGCTGGCCTTCGCGCTGTCGTTCGATGAGGTGATCGTGACCACGTTCACCGCCGGAGCGCAGAACACGCTGCCGCTGTGGATCTTCGGGGCGATCCGGCTCGGCCAGCAGCTGCCCGAGGTGAATGTCGTCGTGATGGTCGTGCTGCTGCTGACGATCATTCCGGTCGGACTGGCCGCCCGGCTCACTGGTGGAGGCGGCGCCACCCGCGGCTCGGCCCGGGCGCTCCCCGCCGAGTAGGCGGCGACCTCGCTGCCTGACACCATCCAGCCGACAGCGACCAAGGAGGTCAAGATGCCGGTTGGGAAGGCCAAGGCGGCCACCGACAAGAGCGCAGACGAGGGGTTTCGGTTCGTCGTCCCGTGCCTGACCAGGCTCGATCCCGAGGTCATCCGCGATCACCTCAGGCGCGATCATTTCTTCTGGCTCGATCTGACGGCGCCGACCGACGGTGAGCTGGACGAGCTGCACCAGCTGTTCGGCTTTCATCCCCTGGCCCTGGAGGACACCCAGCACTTCAGTCAGCGGCCCAAGCTGGATGACTACGGCGACTACGTGTTCCTGGTCTTCTACGGCGCCTGGCGTCATCAGCCAAGCGATCCCGAGCCGCTGCGAGAGGTCCACATCTTCGTGTCCGGGCGGTACATGGTCACGATCCACCGCGACCCGCTCCCGGTCCTTGACCAGCAGCGCGAACAGCTCGGCGGCCGGGTCCTGCACAGCGAGCAGTTCCTGCTCTACCGAGTCCTCGACGCGCTCGTGGACAGCTTCTTCCCGCTGCTCTCCGACATGGACGATGAGATCGACGAGCTCGAGGCGGCCGTGCTGGAGGAACCGGACGAGCGCCAACTCGAGCGGCTATTTGCGCTCAAGCGCGAACTCGTGGCGATGCGCAAGGTCGTGAGCCCGCAGCGGGATCTGTTCGTCCGCTCGATCGATCAGATCGCCGAGCTGCCGGGGTTCGAACTGGATGAGCGCGACTACTTCCGGGACGTGTATGACCACTTGATCAGGATCAGCGACCTGATCGACTCCTACCGGGACCTGCTCTCCGGGGCCACCGACCTGTACCTGTCGACGATCTCAAACCGCCAGAACGACGTGATGAAGCAGCTCACCGTGATCGCCACGATCTTCCTGCCGCTGTCGTTCATCACAGGCTTCTTCGGCATGAACTTCGGCTACATGGTCAACCACATCGCGAGCGCCTGGACGTTCTGGCTGCTGGGCATCGGCAGCATGGTGGCGACCGTGCTCGTCCTGCTGGTCTTCTTTCGGCGCAAGAGCTGGGTGTGAGCTGCCTAACGCCTTCTCATGGCTGAGGAGGGCGCCATCGCCCTGGGCACAAAGCGGAGAATGAAGGTCCTGACCGGGCCCTGCGCGACCAGGGCATAGACCCCGGGATGGCCGGCCTTGGCGCAACCGTTGCCGAAGCTGGTCACGGCGACCAGTGCCGGATCTCCGTCAGGTAGAGCGGACAGGAGCGGCCCGCCGGAGTCGCCCTCGCACGTGTCCGTACCGCCCTGCGGATAGCCGGCGCAGACCATCGTCCTGGGGTCGTAGTAGCCGTCGTTCTGGACCTCGTCCGGACCGAAGGGATACCTCTTGGCGCAGTACCCCGCGGTCGTGAACGGGACGTGGGCGTAGTGCATCCGCGGGGGAGGAGCGACGGCGTTCTCGGATGTCGTGCCGAAACCGGCGATGGTCCCGAGTCGCCCGGCCCTCCACAACGCCCGGCGGGACGGGGCAATCAGCATCGGCCGGACCTTGGAGGGCACCGCCAGCTTGAGCAGCGTCACGTCATTTCCCACGCCGTTGGTGACCAGGTACCGGTTGTCCACGATCACCCGGGAGACGGTGTGGAGCTCGCCCCCCTGACCGCTGGCATACGGGGTTCCGAGCTCGACCCTGAACGCGCCCGCCGGCCAGGCGGGCGGCGAGGGGACCAGTCCCTCGCTGGCCGAGCCTGTGATCGAACCGCAGTGGCCGGCGGTCAGGACCCAGTCCGGAGCGATCAGAACGCCCGAGCAGCCCAGCGTCGAGCCTCCGATCAGGACGTCGGCCACGTAGCGGAACCTGCCTCGCGGCACGGGCTTGCCGCCGACCACGGCCGAGGCCGAGGCCGACCCAAGGACCAGCGCGAGCGAGCACACCGCCCCTGCCTGGAGCAACCTGGCGATTCGCACCGAGGGGATGGTAGGAACTGGAGACCGCGCCGGCGCCGGCAACTGTGCCGGGCTCCTGGGAGAATCCTGGCCGTGGGCCCGTCGCCAAGTTTGACCCTGCCTCACGGCGATCCGGTAGCCGTCGAATTGACGTCGGACATCCACTCTGGTGACCTGGACGCGCTGCGGGTTCTCCTGACTGAGCGGCCCGAACTCGCCTCGGTTCGCATGATCGGCCGCCACGGCCCAGAGGGTGGCTGGCGCACCCCGTTGCACGCCGCCGCGGACTGGCCCGGCTACTTCCCGGCGGCCCCCGCGGCTGTTGCGCTGCTCCTCGAGAAGGGGGCTGACCCCAACGATGACACCGGCGGCGGCCGCCCCGAGACGCCGCTGCACTGGGCGGCCAGCAACGACGATGTGGATGTGGCAATCGCGCTCATCGACGGCGGCGCCGACCTCGAAACGCCAGGTGGATCGATCGGCACGCCGCTCGACAACGCGATCGGCTACAGCTGCTGGCACGTCGCCCGGCTGCTGGCCGCCAGAGGCGCCAGGGTCGAGAAGCTGTGGCACGCTGGGGCGCTCGGAATGCTCGACCGGATGGAGCGAATCCTCGGCGAGACGCCCAGCGCCGCCGATGAGGTGTCCCAGGCGTTCTGGCATGCGTGCTCCGGCGGCCAGCGGCGCGCCGCCGAGTACCTGCTCGCTCGCGGGGCCGATCTCAACTGGGTGCCCGAGTACGCCGAGGGAAGTCCTTTGGATGCCGCCAACTCGTCCGGCACCCGCAGGGCGAATGTCGTCAGCTGGCTTCGGGAGCGAGGCGCGACCTCGGCCGAGCGCTGACGCCCGGGTCTGGTCTCAGACGCACCCCTACGGGCCAACCTCGGGTCGTCGCATCAGCAGCAGCACGGCCGCAAGTAGCTCGACGACCGTGAACGCGCCCAGGATTCCCGCTGCGGTTCCTGGGGTGAGGGCGAAGAAGCGGTTGTCAAAGCCCAGCAGCCCGGAGCTGTCGTTGGCCCCCAGCCGGACTCCGATGCGCGCGGCCGAGCCGAGCCCTGCGTAGGCCCATCGTGAATAGGTGATGTCGGCCAGCGCCGACATCACCCGCGGCATCTGCGCGAGCGGGATCAGGCCGCCGGCCAGCAGTAGCTGCGGCATCAATAGCAGAGGAACCGCGCCGGCGGCCCGGTCCACGCTGCCAGCGGTGCAGGACACGGCCAGGCCCATCGCGGAACTGGCCCAGGCGGTGAGGACCGCGATCGCGAACAACTCGAGCACGCCGCTGCGGCCGATCCCGAGCGGCCTCAGCGCCGTCGCCACCACCACCAGCAGAAAGACCTGAACGATGTTCAGAGCGAACAGAACCACAGCCTTGGCCAGCACGTACGCATCCAGGCGGATCCCGACATCGAATTCCCTCTCGACCAGCCCACGCTCCTTGACCACCTCCCGTGCTGCCGACGCCACTCCAAGCCAGATGGCGCCGGTCATGACCAGGAACACGAGTTCCACCGCGCCGATCGGAGACGCGCTGGCGGCCAGCGCTCCGGAGTGGAAGACGATCGCGATCAACAGGCCGATCACCGGCGCCTGGAAGACCAGCACGGCGAGCGTCCGCCGATCACGCAGGAGCGTGCGGGCGTACCGACCGGCCAGGACGCGGAGCTCGAGCCGGAAGGGCCGGCGCAGGGCGACGGGTGCGGTCCCAGCGGCGGGACTCCGTGTCGGTTGCGCCGTCGTCGGCTCGCCGGCGGCGTCGGCTGCCGTTCCCGGGGCGGCCTCCGAGGCCACCGGCTGCTCCTCGGCCACGGCACTGACGTACGCCCGCGCTCCGGAGGAGCAGCCCCGGTAGGCGGTCTGACCGCCCCGAAGGACGATCACCTCATCGCAGAGGTCAAGGCTTGTGGTCGCATGCGTCGCCACGAGCACGGCGCGATCGTGACCTGCCAGGCGCCGGAAGAGCTGCATCAATCGGCGCTCGAGCACCTCATCCAGGCCGCTGGTGGGCTCGTCGAGCAACAGCACCGGTGGATCGCCGACCAGCTCGAGGCCGCAGGCCGCCCGGCGTCGTTCGCCTCCCGAGAGGCTTTGAATCAGCGTGTCGGCCTGCGCGGCCAGGCCGAGCTCGTCGAGGACCGTCTCAACCCGCGACTCGATATCAGCGCTGCTGTCAAGGCGCAGGTAAGCCGCGTAGCGAAGGGCCTCCCGCGTGGTCAACCGATCGTGGACGCTCTCCCGCTGGGGCACATAGCCCAGCGCCTGCACGGCCAACTCAGTCGGTTCCCGAGCCCAGGTGGCACTTCCGGCCGTTGGCCTTGAGATGCCGGCCAGCACGCGAAGCAGCGTCGACTTCCCCGACCCGTTCGGACCCATCAGCGCGACAAGCGATCCTGGCGCGAGCTCGAGTGAAACCGGGCCCAGAATCCGCGCGCCGCTGGGAACTCGCACCTCTACCTCACGGGCAACAAGCACGCTGGGAGCCTAAACCGAGCCCCGGGATCACCCGCCAGCAGACGGCTGGAAAAGTTCTGGTGCGAGCGGGAAAAGTTCTGGCGCCACCGCGCGTTAACGCTTTAAGAGTGAGGAGATCTACGCCCATGAAGCGGGCAAAACCGCTGATCCTGGTTTGTGCCCTGATCCTGGCGCCGGCGGCCATCGTCGGATCCGGTGCGTCCGCAAGCCTGGCCTCTGGGCTTCCCTCCACGACTCCATCGGCGAGCGCTGCTTCAGCCTCGGGGGTGCCCTCCGTGTCTGTCCCGACGCCGCCTGTGGTTTCCAGCGCAACCAGTACGGCGTCGTCCACCGTGCAGTCAGCTGCATCCACGGCCACCTCCACCGCGGGGTCCGTCGTCTCCACTGCGACCTCGGCCACGCACTCGGCCGTCTCGACCGCCTCCGGGGCCACGTCCACCGCTTCGACGGTGGTCAGCCACACCACCGGTTCCGCCTCCGGCAGCTCGGTGGCTGCGACCTCCGGCGCTGGGCGCTCCGGTGCGGGGTCGTCCGGCACCGCAGCGTCGTCTGCGGGTCCGAGCAGCGGAACAACCTCGGCACCCGTCGCCAGCGGCAGTCCGTCAGCCAGCTCTGCCGGGCCCTCAGGCGCGACCGCTCCGGGGCGAAGCTCCGGCTCGATCAGCAGGGGCCGGGCCAACATGATCCCCGCACAGCAGATGGTCAACCACAGGCAGGCGGTCCGCAGCCTCGTGTTCCACGACGCCGGGTGTCTATTCAGCCTCCCGATCAGGTCAGTTCAGGTGCTGTGGCTGGCTGCCGGTATCGGGACGGGCCGACCGGGCAGTCCGGCCATCGCCGCCCAGACGCTGCACATGAGCGCTGGTAGTGAGCGCACCGCCGAGGTCCGGGCGATCACCCAGCTCCGCGCTGCCGGGCGTCGAGGATGTCAGACGGCCGCCGCGCCGTCGCCGAGCGGGGTTGTCGCGGGAATAAACGCGTCGCTTCCGGCCATATTGGTGACGACCGCCGCGCAGACGGTCGTGAGCCGGCCGTCGAGGCGCTCGATTCATGTGGCGAGCAGGCGCCATCGTGGAGCGGGCAGCCATCGCGAAGCGCGCCGAGGCGGTGCGCTGGAAACGGCAGCGATTTCCACCAACCCGCACGACTCAATGCTGCTCGTCTGGGCTCTGCTCGTGCTCGCGGCGCTGGGAATGTGCGGCATCGTGGTCCTGGACCGCCGCGGGGGCATCCGTTGGGCCAGCGGAGTCGCCGCAGCCGCTCTGGATAGCGGGCGTGGCGCCCTCTCCGGGCTCGGCGGCCGGAGTCGCCCCCGGCGCTCGTTGGCCGGCGGTCCGGTGGTCTCCCGGGTCGCGGTGCTTCCTCCGTTGGCCGAGTCCACGCTTGAACCTTCCGCGCCGGCCGGGGAGATCGCCGCCCCGGCAGACGGCTGGGCCCCGCCCTTCTTTGCCCACGGCGAGACCGCGCCGATCGAGGAGATCACGGCCCCGCCAGAAGGATGGGCCCCGCCCTTCTTCGCCCCGAGCCAGACCGCGCCGATCGAGGAGATCGCCGCCCCGCCGGAAGGATGGGCCCCGCCCATCCATCGGCTCGCCCCGCCGACCGGCAAGGCAGCCCGTCCGCCGAGCTCAGATGCCCGCCGCCGCGCAGTTGCCGCCGGTGGCGCTCTCGCCGCAGTTCTGGCCGTCGCCGCCAAGCCGCAGCGAGCGATCGGCCGCAGGCACCGGTAGCAGCCGGTCGCCGGAGCCCGCGACGTAGCGGCCTCCACCGTCATTCGCAGGCGACCGATGCCGCCTTCCGGCAGCGTCCGTCGGTGAAGCCAGACATCCATGGCTGAATCTGGATACACTTATGGATGTGAGACCCCTGCTGAAAGCGATCTGGGTCGTCGTGGCGGCCGTCGCCTGCGCGGTTTTGTTTGGTGTGGGAGTTCCTCTGTTCTGGGTCTGGCTGGCCTCCCAGTTCCAGAACGAGGCCTATGGTGGGATCGGCATGCTGGCCGTGACGGCGGTGATCCTCGGGCCGCTGGCCAGCTACTTCGCGTTGGTCGTTTTCGTGGGTCGCTTTCGGTTCAGTCAGCGACCCGATGCAGAGCCCCAGCGGATGGCGTGGACCCGCAGCCGCGATGAGATCCGCAAGAGAGCCACGTACACAACCACCTTTGAGGAGATCGTGCTCACTGCGGTACTGATCGTGGGCGTTGGATTTGAGGTGTGGTACTTCTTCTTCGCCAATTGTCCGTCGGCGATGTGCTTCGGCTGAGTGCGGAAGCAGCGGCTCACCCGGGCTGAACGCCAGGCGCAGACCCGCCAGGAGCTCCTGGACGCCGCGGCCCGGGTGTTCATCAAGCGCGGGTTCACAGGCTCATCGGTCGAGGAGATCAGCGCCGAGGCCGGATACACCCGCGGCGCCTTCTACTCCAACTTCCGCTCCAAGAATGAGCTGTTCGTCGAACTGCTGCACGACCGTGTCTATAGGCGGTACACGCAGATGACGCAGCGGGGCCTGCAGGGGCGTCCGCCGACGCTGCGTGAGACGGGCGAGACGCTGGCCGCGATCCAGGCCGAACCTGAGGGCCGGTGGATATGGCGACTGTGGTTCGAGTGCCTGGCGCAGGCCGGCCGCGACGAGGAACTGCGCGAACTGGCGGCGACGTTTTGGCAGGGCAACCGCGAGGGCACGACAAAGCTCATCGAGATCGCGCTACCCCACCAGAAGGACCGCGCCAAGGCAATCGCGACCGCGCTGATCGCGCTCGACATCGGACTGGCAATCCAACACTTCGTGGACCCCGAGGAGGCTCCGCTGGACCTGTACCCCGAGCTATACGTGCTGCTGTTCAGCCCGCTGGCCCAGCAAGCGGAGCGTCCTGCCCAGGACTAGCGCGACCCCACGACCCGCTGAAGCGGCCGCAGCTGTCCTTCCTGGCGGTCCTGATACAGCCCCACCCAGTCCGGGCTCGATGCCCGCGTTCTCACTGACGCCTCGAGAAGCCGCGCGGCAGGCTGGAACAGCGAGGCGAGGGCCTGGATCAGGTCCGGGCGATACCGGTAGCGGCGCCAGTTGTGCCAGAAGAGCGACGCCGCACGGACGGGGTGACCGCCACTTCGATAGGCACTCGCGGCCCAACGTGTGAACACGTCGTCGCTCATCCCTGCGTCCTGTGGCTGGCGCGCCGTACCGTAGCGGCGGTTGAGTTCGGCGAACTCAGCCATCGCCTCATCCGTGCGCGTCAC
>DASXCS010000040.1:0-17021 GCA_036490975.1 Solirubrobacteraceae bacterium | reverse complement strand
GCCCGGTAGAGGTCCTCGACCTCCTGGCGCAGGGAGGCCACCCCGTCGGCCACGGTCTCCCAGTCGACGGTCAGCTGATTATCGGCCCACACGACGTGGCCTGCTCGGTGCAGGTGGGCGAACAGCAACTGCCCCCCAAGCCCGTCGTAATTGCGCACCCGTGAACCGGTGATGGGGAAGCGCAGCATCCGGTCGAGCAGGATCGCGTACTGAACGCGCCTGGCCAGCGGCCGGATCTCCGGTACCTCAGGGTGACCGTCGCGCTCGAGCGCGACCGCCTGGGTGAAGGCCGTCAGATCGCACCGGAGCTCCTCCAGCGAGTACATCCAGTACGGAGAGCGCTGGCGGATCATGAACGGGTCAAACGGGAGCTCTCCGTGGCTGTGAGCGCGGTCATGGATCAGATCCCACAGGATGTAGGCCGACTGGGTCTCCTCCTGGCTGGCCAGCATCCGCGCGGCGTCCGGGGGGAGATTGACCGCCAGGAGATCAACGGCCGCGCCGGCCACCCGGCGCAGTCGCTCGGCCTCCCGGTCGCAGAAGATCGCGCCGAAGTTGTTCGGAGCCCGCTCGGCCACCGACACCATCTCCGGGAACAGGACGGCGCACTCGCTGTCGTAGCCGCGGGTTCCGGCCACCAGCTCGACGGGGACGAATTTGGGGTTCTGGTAGCGGCTGCGCTCCAGCGCCGCCACGTGATCGGGCCAGGGCACGCGGATGATCAGCGCCTCAAAGCACGTATCGCGGGATCCGTTCTGCTTGTACATGGGGAAGAAGACGAGATGCCGGACACCGTCGGTGCGCTGGCGCTCGGGCCTGAAGGCGTCGAGCGAGCGGGAAAAGTCGGGCTTGCTGAAGCCCGACCCGGCCCAGGCGCGCAGATCTTCGACCGCGGCCTCAAGATATTCGGACTGATGGGGGAAGCTCGATGTGAGCGTCCGCAGCGCTGCGGCGATCCGGTCCACCCGGGTGGCCGCCTGCTCAGGCGAACCGCTGAGCGATCCGTCGGGAGCCTGGAGCAGCGCCAGAGCATTCGTCTCATCCCGGAGCTCGAGCCACGCCCGATCCCCGTCCATCGGCGCCGCCGGCCCGGCCTCCCGGGCCTCCCGGCGCGCGGTCCACTGGCACAGGTTGAGCCACAGCGTCCGGTGATCCAGCTCGTCCAGGCAGTCGTCCCCGAACAGATCGGAATCCGCCAGCACAACCACCCGGCCCTGACCATGCTCGGCGGCCACGACCAGCGGCGCCCCCGGGGTGGAGGCGCTGGCGTGCGAGCGGGCCACCACCCGGGCCCCGTTGCGGGAGGAGATCGTGGTCGCGCGGTACAGGCAGGCGGCGTGGACGCGGGCCAGCAGGTCGCCGCCCCGGCCTCGCTCACCCTCGCCCAGCTCGGCCAGAATCCAGCTCGGGGCGTGCAGGTTGTGCTCGTAGTCCTGGACCGTGTCGTTCTCAAGGCGGATGCCGAAGTGCCCCAGCAGCTCGTTGAGGTTGTTGCCGTACTTGGCCTGCTCGGTCTCCCCCAGCACGATCAGGCCGCCGCCACCGGCCACGAATTCCACAATCGCGTCGATCTCCTGCTGGCCGAACGCGGGCGAGCCCAGCCCGGTGGTCCGCTCCCACTCCGGAGCGGACGGATGAGCGATCACCAGCACGTCCCACTCGGCGAGCAGCGGGGCGGACAGAGGCGCGTCGACGTTGGCCTGAACCACGAACGACTCCTCACCCAGCGAACGGGCCGCCTTGACGTAGGACGCGTCGGCCGGATGGGCCGGCTGCATCGCCTCGGCCGCGACCGGGCGGATCGTCCAGGCCTCGCTGTGGAACTCGTCGAACAGCACACGGGAGGACTTCATATATCGGAGCCTACCTCGCCCCTCGGCGGCTGTCGATGCCGATTTCAATGTAGTCTCTGCAATAAATCAACGTATGGACGCGATTGATCGACAAATTCTTGCACTGCTGGTCGAGGATGCCCGCCGCACCTATGACGACATCGCCGGACGCGTGGCGCTATCCGCTCCCGCCGTCAAGCGGCGGGTCGACCGCCTGCGAAAGCGCGGGGCGCTGCGCGGCTTCACGGCGGTGATCGACCATGCCGCGCTCGGGGACCGAACCGAGGCGCTGCTGGAGCTGTTCTTCACCCCGGGCACCACGCTCGAGCAGGTGGCCGAGACGCTGCGCGCCTACCCGGAGGTGGTCGAGGCCTGGAGCGTGACCGGGGATGCCGATGCGATCGCCCGGGTCCGGACGCGGGACAACGGCGACCTCGAGCGCGTGATCATGGACCTTCAGCGCGACGGCCTGGTCCAGCGCACGCGCTCACAGGTCGTGCTGTCCAGGCTGGTTCACCACTAGGGAGAGCCGTTGACCGGCCCGGGTGGGTCGGATAGCGTCGTCCACAGCACCGAAGTACCAACGGTAGGAGGAGCTTATGAGTGGACGGACCACAGCCCGCAGTACACGGGCGCTGAGGCGGGCACCCCTGATCGCGGTCGCCCTGCTGGCCATCGTCGCGGCCACCGCGCTGGCCGCTGTCAACACCCTGCATGCGCATGTTCCGAGCAACGCCCAGGCGAACCAGAACTACAAGATCAAGCTGCACGGCCACGCCACGGGCACGAAGGTCCTGTACGTGTTCCTGGACTATGCGGGCTGCCGGCAGACGCCCGCCGGCGAGCACCAGCGCGCCAACGGCTACATCTGGCGGGTCAGTGGCGACTACACCGAGGCCGGGGTCGGCAACTCACCCCACAGCGGCACCAATCACGTCTGTGCGTACCTGGTCAAGAACTCAGCCCCCAAGAACCCCCGCACGGGGATTGTGGCCACCGATTTCGTGACGTTCACGATCCACTAGCCCGCCTGTCCGCAACGAGCCCGTGGAGCACTAACCGAGCTCCACGGGCTCGATCGCCTCCCCAGCCGGGAGCTCAAACCCCCAGATCTGAGCGTAGAAGCTGAGCTCGCCGTCCAGAGCGCGGCGGATGTTGGCCTCGCGCCGGAAGCCGTGCTGCTCGCCCTCGAAGGGCAGGTAGGCCACCGGGACGCGCTTGGCCTGGAGGGCCTCGACGATCATCGTGGCCTGGTTTGGCGGGACGACCTCATCCTCCAGGCCCTGGAGCACGATCAGCGGCTGGGTGAAGCGGTCGATGTGGTGGATCGGCGAGCGCTCCATGTACACCTCGCGTCCCTCCGGATATGGCGCGACCAGGCTGTCCAGGTACCGGCTCTCGAATTTGTGCGTGTCGGCCGCCATCGCCTCCAGATCGGCCACCCCGAAGTAGTCCGCCCCGGCGGTGAACGGGTTGCCCGGGGCCACCAGCGCGGCCAGCGTGGTGTAGCCGCCCGCCGATCCACCGCGGATGGCCATCCGCGCCGGGTCCACCCGGCCCTGGTCGGCCAGCCACCGGGCCACTGAAATCGAGTCCTCGACGTCCACCAGCCCCCAGGCCCCATTGAGCAGGTCGCGGTATTCCCGGCCGTAGCCCGTTGAGCCGCCGTAGTTCACGCAGGCCACCATGAAGCCTCGGCTGGTCCAGTACTGGATGTCCACGTCCAGCTCGGCGGCCGCTGACGCGGTCGGACCTCCGTGCACGTCCACCAGCAGCGGGGGAAGCTCGCCGTCGGGGGCGGCGCAGTCCGGGTTGGCCGGCTCGTACACGAGCGCGTGAGACGACCGGCCATCGGCCGACGGGAATTCGACCTCCCGGGGAGTCGAGATGAACTCGACGCCGACCCCGAGCACGCTCAGGTCGCGGCCCTGCTCGATCGTCTCCGCGGCGCTCGCGTTCCCCTGGTCGTCCAGGGTGATTCGGACGACCGATGGCTCGGCTGTGGGCGAGGCCGCCACCACGACGAACCGGTCAGGGCCTGCCGGCCTCAGGCTCCGGACGACCGTGAAGGGCAGCTCCAGGTCGCTCACCGTTCCGTCTGGGTGCCGGACCGACACCCGATCAAAGCCACCTCGCTCCTGGGCCAGAACGATCCGCCCGCCGTCCAGGGCGGCGTACCGGGACCCTCCGAGCACCCACTGGGGCAGCGCGATCTCGGCCTCCAGCTCGGTCAGCCCCTCGACGGCTCCCCCGTCGGGGTCCCAGCGGTAGAGGTTCCACCACCCGGTGCGGTCGCTGATGAACAGGAGCGATCCGTCCTCTGACCAGCGCGGCTCGACCACCGACTCCCCGGGGCCGCCGGCGATCCGCTCAGGGCCCGCGTCATCTTTGCTGACGCACAGCGCCGTCGAGTCCCAGGGCATGTTCGGGTGCTCCCACTGCACCCAGCACAGATGGCCGCCGTCGGGACTCCACCGGGGGGTGGACACGAAGTCGGGTCCGCTGACCAGGACCTCCGGGGCGGAGGGCTCGTGGGCGGCGATCCGGACGAGCTCATTGCGCACGTCCACCACACCGCCGCCCAGAGGGTGGTGCTCGCGGATGCAGACGATCCAATTCCCGTCCGGGCTCACATCTCCGTCGGCGTACCGATCCCCCTTCGGTGCCTCTGGCTCCGGGGTCAGCGGAGCACAGAGCCCGGTGTCGGGGTCGCGGCGGTACAGCCGCTGGTCGGCCCATTCGGCATACCAAACGATGCCGTCCCGGACCCACCAGGCGCCCCCGCCGTACTCGTGCACGGCCGTCCGGGCGTTGGCGCTCCGGTCCAGCAGCTCGGTCGTGCTGCCGTCGGGCGAGCGGCGGACCAACGCCGTCCGGCCACCCTCCGCCGGGCGCGCCTCAGCCCAGATCAGATCCTCGCCGTCCGCCTTGGCGTCGTATCGCCGGACCGCCTGGGCAACCACCACCTCAGAGGTGATCGGAGTCGGCCACGAGCCGCAGGGCACGACTTTACGGTCTGCAGACATCCCCGCGGACGCTATCGAAAGCGGACGCCGCCTCGCCCGCGTTCCGGCTCCGACGAAGAAGGCGGACCGACGGCTCGGGGATGAGCAAACGCACTCCTGTGTAGCATGATTTGTGCTACAGTACAAGCTCGGATGACGCGCTCCCTTCATGTTCGCCTCGACGCGTCCTCGGCCGCGGCGCTCGACGTCGTCCGGGCGGGTGGGATGACGGACTCCGAGGCGGTTCGCACGGCGCTGCGCGAGTCAGCAGCCCGGAGGCGAGTGCGCTCGGCCATCCGGGATGAGGTCGCGCGGCTCTCGGCTGATGTGCGCGACCGCGAGGAGATGCAGATCATCCGCGAGCAGATGGCCGGGCTCGCTCCGTCGGTGGACGACTGAGATGGTCCGTGGTGAGGTCTTCCGCCTACCCGCACCGCGCGGTGCCCGCGGCCATGAGCAGCGCGGCGCCCGCTACGCAGTGGTCGTGCAAGCAGACGAGTTTCTGGACCTCAGCACCACCCTGGTGGCACCCACGTCAACCAGCGCACGAGCGGCCAGCTTTCGTCCGACGATCCGCCTCAAGGATGAGACCACCCGGCTGTTAGTCGAGCAGACGACGGTCGTTGATCCTCAACGCCTCGGGCGGTCAGCAGGCCATCTGGACGCAGACTGGCAGCGGGCCGTTGACGACGCACTCGCTCTCACCCTCGGGCTCTGACATCGGGGCAACCCGTCGGCCTCCAACCTTTACACATGCGTGTTAAGGTTGGCCTCTTCGTTGGTAGCATGGGCCTATGGCCCGGCGTGTCCGCGATTTCCTGTCCGCCACCCGCGAGCGCGTGCTCGTCTACGACGGCGGCATGGGGGCCACGCTGGAGCAGTTCGACCTCGACCTGGAACGCGACTACCAGCTCCCCGGCCGCTGCCACGAGGCGCTCGTCCTCAACCGCCCCGACGTGATCGAGGGCGTCCATGCCTCGATGCTCGAGGCGGGTGCCGAGGTGGTGGAGACCGACACGTTCCAGGGCTCGCGGCTCAAGCTGGACGAGTGGGGACTCGCCGAGCACACCCATGAGATCAACCTGAAGGCGGCCCAGATCGCGCGCCGGGCGGCCGGCGAGGACCGCTTCGTGGCCGGGTCGATCGGCCCGACCGGTTTTCTTCCGGCCAGCGACGACGCGACGCTGGGCCAGATCCGCTTCGCGGACCTGGTCGAGGTGTTCGCCGAGCAGGCCCGCGGCCTGACGGAGGGCGGCGCCGACCTGATCATCATTGAGACGGCCCAGGACATCCTGGAGGTCAAGGCGGCTGTGTTCGGCGCCCGCCAGGCCTTCGAGGAGTTGGGGCGCAGCCTGCCGATCCAGTGCAGCGTCTCGCTCCTGCCTCAGGGCGGGAAGATGCTGCTGGGCACAGACATCGGCGCCGTGCTGAGCACTCTGGGCGCGCTCGGGATCGACGTGATCGGGCTCAACTGCTCCACCGGTCCCGAGGACATGCGCGACGCGATTCGCTACCTGGGCGAGAACTCGCCGCTGCCGGTCCACTGCATCCCCAACGCCGGCATCCCGGTCCAGGGTCCGAACGGCGAGACCGTGTTCCCGGAGGAGCCCGAACCGCTGGCCGCCGTGCTCGGCGAGTACGTCGAGCGCTACGGCGTCTCGATCGTCGGCGGCTGCTGCGGTACCACCCCCGACCACATCGCGGCCATCGCCGAGCGGTGCGCCGGACGGGTGCCCGATGAGCGGCCGGAGCCCGGCTCGCCGGCGCTCAGCTCGATGATGACCTCCACCCCCCTGGTCCAGGACCCCCGGCCCACGCTGGTCGGTGAGCGGGTCAACTCGCAGGGCTCGCGCAGGGCCAAGGAGCTGCTGCTGGCCGACGACTACGACGGCCTCCTGCAGGTGGCCGAGGATCAGGTCGTCGGCGGCGCCCACGTGCTCGACCTGTGCGTGGCCCTGACCGAGCGCCAGGACGAGGACGAGCAGATGCGACAGGTGGTCAAGCGGATCAGCCTGACCCAGCCGGCGCCGATCCAGATCGACTCGACCGAGCCGGAGGTGATCCAGACCGCCCTGGAGCAGATCCCGGGCCGGGCGGTGGTCAACTCGATCAACCTCGAGGCGGGGCGGGACAAGCTCGACCGGGTCGTCCCGCTGGCCAGCGCCCATGGCGCGGCGCTGATCGCCCTGACGATCGATGAGGAGGGGATGGCCAAGACCGCCCAGCGCAAGCTCGAGGTGGCGCAGCGGATCACAGAGCTCTGCTGCCAGGAGCACGGACTCGACCCCGAGCTGCTGATCTTCGACTGCCTGACCTTCACGCTGACCACGGGCGAGGAGGAGTGGAAGCCCAGCGCGGTGGAGACGATCGAGGGCATCCGCCTGGTCAAGGAGCGGATCCCCGGGGTCAAGACGTCACTCGGAGTGTCCAACGTGTCCTTCGGCCTGTCGGTGGGCCCCCGCAGCGTGCTTAATAGCGTCTTCCTGCACCACTGCGTCCAGGCCGGACTCGACCTGGCGATGGTCAATCCCAACCACATCACCCCCTACAACGAGATCGGCGATCAGGAGCGGGAGCTGGCCGACGATCTGGTGCACAACCGCCGGGAGGATGCCCTGGAGCGGTTCATCGCCCACTTCGAGTCCGAGGGCTCCGAGGAGGCGGAAACCCAGGCGGCCGCCGATCCCACCGAGGGGATGGAGCCCGAGGAGGCGCTGCACTTCCATATCCTGCGCCGGCGCAAGGATGGGGTCGAGGACTGGATCGACCGCAGCGTCGAGAAGATTGGGGCCGTCCCCACGCTCAACGACGTCCTGCTGCCGGCGATGAAGGAGGTCGGCGACAAGTTCGGAGCGGGCGAGCTGATCCTGCCCTTCGTGCTCCAGTCGGCCGAGGTGATGAAGCGGGCCGTGGCCCAGCTCGAGCAGTACCTGGACCGGATCGAGGGCTACACCAAGGGCACGGTGGTGATCGCCACCGTGTTCGGCGACGTCCACGACATCGGCAAGTCGCTGGTCAACACGATCCTGACCAACAACGGCTACACGGTGATCGACCTGGGCAAGCAGGTCCCGATCTCCGCGATTCTCGATGCCGCCACAGAGCACGACGCGACAGCAATCGGCCTGAGCGCGCTGCTCGTGTCCACCTCCAAGCAGATGCCGGCGTGCGTGCGCGAGCTCCATGAGCGCAAGCTGGAGTTCCCGGTGCTCGTCGGCGGCGCGGCCATCAACCGCAACTTCGCCCTGCGGGCTCTGTATCCCGGCGGCAGCGACAGCGATGATGTGTACGAGCCCGGCGTCTTCTACTGCAAGGACGCGTTCGAGGGTCTGGCCAAGATGGACCGGCTGGTCCAGCCCGAAGCGCGGGTGGAGCTGGTATCGGAAACCCGCGACGCCGCGCAGAGGCTGCGCGACCAACCGGCGGATGGGTCCGACCAGGGGCCCCCACTGACCGACGCGTCCGTACGCAGCTCGGTGGCCACCGACAATCCGGTTCCCGAGCCGCCCTTCTGGGGAGCCCGCGAGGTCGAGGTTCCGATGGACGAGGTCTACCGGCACCTCGACACGCATGTGCTGTTCAAGCTCCACTGGGGCGGCCGAGGGGTCAAGGGCGAGAGGTGGCAGCGGCTCATCCGCGGCGACCCCGAGACCGGCGAGGAGGGCTTCCAGCCCCGGCTCGAGCGGATGTGGCGCGAGCAGGACTATCTCCACCCCCGGGCCCTGGTGGGCTACTTCCCCTGTAGCGCGGACGGCAATGAGCTGATCGTGTGGGACCCCGAGTCACCCGGTGAGCGCGAGCTCGAGCGGCTCGTGTTCCCCCGCCAGCCCCGGCACGACCGGATCTGCCTGGCCGACTTCTTCCGGCCCCAGGACTCAGATGAGGTTGACGTGGTGGCGCTCCAGGCGGTGACGGCCGGAGACGAGGTGACCAAGCTGATGGCGCGCCTGGAGGAGGAAGGCGAGTTCGCCGAGCAGCTGTTCGTGCACGGCCTCGGCGTCCAGGCGGCCGAGGGCATGGCCGAGTGGCTCCACGCCCGGGTTCGCAGCGAGCTCGGTGTCCCCCCCACCCAGGGCCGCCGGTACTCCTGGGGGTACCCGGCCTGCCCGGAGCAGTCAGAGCATGAGAAGGTCTTCCGGCTCCTGGATGCGCCGAGCATCGGCCTGCGGCTGTCCGGCGGATATGCCGTCGAGCCCGAACAGTCCACGCTGGCCATCGCGGCCCACCACCCGCAGGCCGTGTATTTCGGGGTGAAGTCCGGCTTCCTGCCCAAGACCGATCGGCAGGCCGCGGACGAGGTCATCGCCGGGACGGAAAAGGACCCGACGCAGCTCGGCGAGCCGGCGACGTCCAGCGGCGGTTAGGGGCGCCGCGCTCGCAGGCTCCGGATGACCTCGATCTCCTCGAGGTCGACCCGATCGGTGGGCCGTCGCGCCGCCCTCTTCATCGCCTCCAGGTCGTCCAGGGAGGCTACGAGCACGGCGATACCGATTACCCGCTTCTGGGCGGCGGGCTCCCTACCGTGCTCGTTCCACGCCTGATGATCATCCGCCGGCGCAGGCCGAGCAGGAACCACAGCGTCACCAGATAGCTGCCGGTCGCCACGGCCAAAATGCCGCCGGTTACCCACCCGAACAGGTAGCCGCTGATGAGGGCGACAATGCCAGTCATGGCCATTGCCAAACATGCGATTCCGCCGATAGCCATGCGGTTGGCGACCCGGACCAGGTGGCGCTTGTCGCCTTGGCGGAAGACCAGGCGATGCATGGCCGTGGGGGCGATCAGCAGGCCGACCGCGGCGGCGGCAAAAATCAGGATCGCCAGGTACAGATAGCGCTCGCCCGAGTCGAGCTTGGGAAAGCCCTTGCTGAAGGGCACCGTGAGCAGGAAGGCCAACAGGATCTGCACTCCGGTGGTGAGCACACGCAACTCCTGCAGCAACTCGTCCAGGTTCCGGTCCGCGCGCTCCAGTTCGGTCTCGTGGCGGCCGTCGTGCGCGTCCTCATCGTCCATTTGCATCGGTCTCTCCTACTACCCGGTTCGGCGAGCCAGGGCCCGCCCGGGCGCGAGACGACCCTAGCCCTCCACGCGGACCGCGTCGCCGCGCGAGCTGGGGCGAGCCGGAAGCTTGACCGGGGTGGCGTGCATGGCCCGCATCCTGATCTCTCGCCAGGACATCCCCTCCTTGAGCAGCGCGGGCATCCCCATCAGGATCGCCGTGGTCACCTCGACGGCCTGGAGGATCACGCCGTAGGCCACGCCGGTGCCCAGACCGACGTGCCAGCCGGCGTGGAGCACCGCGGCGCAGGCAGCCTGGAACACGCCCAGGTTGGCTGGGGTGGCCGGTAGAACGGCGGTGATGTTGACCGCGAACAGCACGGCGGCCGCGGCTGCGAACCCCGTCCGCTGGTCCAGCCCGAGCGCCACCAGGAGCAGCCAGCAGGAGGTGGCCTGAAGGCCCCACGCGGTGAGCTGGGTGACCACGGCCACCGCGCCCAGGCGAGGCTGGCGAAAGACCGTGAGCCCGGTCCTGACTCGGCCGAGCGCACCCCGCACCTGGTTGGCCATGGCATGCACGCGGGCAAAGCGCTTGGTGGCGGGATGCCGGAGCAGGATCGGCGCCACCAGCAGCAACGCCAGCAGTGCCGCGGGAGCGATCGCGACGGCCATCAGCGCATCCTCATGGCCCGCGAAGATGTCGACCGAGGAGAACATGATCGCCCCGAGGATGGCCAGCGCGACGATGTTCAGGATCGTCTGGGAGACCAGCGTTCCCAGCACCACCGGGAAGTCCTGGCGAGGACGCCCGGTGCGCCGGGCCACGACCAGGGCCCGCGACGGCTCGCCCAGCCGAGCCGGGAGGGTCGAGGACATCAGGACTCCGATGAAGGTGCCCTGCATCGCATCGGACAGACGGACCCGGGCCTTGGGCAGTGCCGCCTTGAGGATGGCGTGCCAGGAGAAGGCCCGCATCGCCATCGCGCTGCACATGATCGCCAGACCGAGCAGGACGAACGTGGGGCTGGAATCAATCAGGGCGTTGCCGATGTTGCTGAGCCCGATCTTCTGCAGGCCCAGGACGCCCAGCGCCGCCCCACCCAGCGTGAGCCCGGCCAGCGCAGCCCGGCGGGCGACCGATATCGCCCTGCCCCGGCGCTCGGCAGCGGTCCGCGGCTGGAGGCTCGGGAGCCGCCTCGCTCTGACGTGGGGCTTGCCGTCGACCGAGCGCGCGCCGACCCGGACGGCGGCCCGGTGCACGACGCCCTCCGGCTGCGGAGTGGCGATCGCCTCCTCATAGCTCTCCATCACCTGGGAGGCCACCCTCGGCCACGCGAACTGCTGCACCTTCTGCACGGTGGCCCGGGCCATGGCGGCCCGCCGCTCGGGCTCCTCGTACAGGTCGCGGAGCGTCTCGGCCAGGGCGCGGGCGTCACCGGGCGGGACGAGCACACCGTCGACGCCGTCGCTGACCACATCCCGGTAGCCGGCGATGTTCGAGGCCACGACCGGGGTCCCGGCTGCGAACGCCTCGGTCAGGACCATGCCGAAGCTCTCACCCCGCAGCGACGGAGCGGCCAGCACGTCGGCCTCCTCGAGCTCCCGCCACTTGGTCTCATCGTCGACCTTGCCCAACACCCGCACGTCCTGAGCGTCCAGCATCAGCGGCGCCAGCTCATCGCCGGACGGCCCGATCACCGTCAGCTCGGCTGGGATGTGCTCCCGCAGCGCCTCGAAGGCCCGAAGCAACAGCGGCAGCCCCTTGCGCTCCACCGCCTGGCCCACGAACAGAATGCGCAGCCGCTCGCCCTGGGGACGCCGGGCTCCGCGGGCGGCGCGCTCGGGATCCAGGTCCACGCCGTTGGGGATCACGGTGTAGTGGCCTCCGAAGAACCGCTGGGCGGTCCAGGCCGAGGCCTGTGAGACGGCGATCCGGACATGGAGCCGGTTGAAGATCCGGCCGGCCCCGAGAAGTCGGGCGGCGCCGTTGGAGAGCTTGTTCTCGTTGTACGTGTGGAAGGTGCCGACGACCGGCAGCTGGGTCATGTCGGTGATGACCCACGGCCCGATCGGCGCGATCGGCTCGTGCACGTGAAGGACGTCGTAGCCGCCGGTCCTAAGCTCGCGCAGGGTCGTGGCCACGCCGAAGGGGGTGAGGGAGAGATTGGACACCGCGCCGTTGGCCTTGAATCCCGCCGTGCGTCCCAGCGGAACGAGGTACTCCGGGACGTCCACAGACTGGGGCCTCGCGCCGCGGTGCAGCACCGTGGAGAACCGGCCCGGCGGGTCATACGGGGCGAGCACGCGGACGTGATGGCCATCCTCCATGAGGCACTCGGCCAGTGCCTCAACATGGCGGTTCACGCCCCCGGGATATGCCCACGAATACGGGGACAGAAGGGCTATCCGCATCGGTTCACAATCCTAGAGGCTGGCCATCCGGTCGTGGGTTTTCCCCGGCCCGCAGGGGCGGCAGCTGGAAGCAGGGGGCCGCATATTTTCCACCTACACCGCTGCGTATCATCAGTTCCGTGCCGCTGAGGCATTTCGTCAAGTACACGTTCCTCAAGGTTGACCCGGCCTGGCGCCGGATTGACGACGAGCAGCGCGAGGCCGACAAGCGAGAGTTCATGGCTGCCTGCGCCGATTTCGCCGACGGCCATCTGCTGCGCGCATTCTCGCTGGTGGGCACGCGGGGCGACGCGGACCTGATGCTCCTCAGCCAGGCCCAGAACCTGGAGCGCATCCACGAATTCCATGTCGTGCTGGGCCAGAGCGGCCTGATGAAATGGTGCACCACGCCATATTCGCTGCTGGCCATGACCAAGCCGTCCGAGTACTCCGAGGAGTCACGGCTGGAGGTCCGGCCGGCCCACGGCAGGTACCTGTTCGTGTATCCGTTCGTCAAGACCAGAGCCTGGTACGCCCTGCCCGCGCAGGAGCGCTGGCGGATCATGCAGGAGCACATCAAGATCGGACGCGAGTACCCGTCCGTGGACCTCAACACCAGCTACTCGTTCGGCCTGGACGACCAGGAGTTCGTCGTCGCCTTCGAGACCGACAACCCGGCTGACTTCCTGGACCTCGTGCAGCGGCTGCGCACCACCGAGTCGAGCGCCTACACACTCCGCGACACCCCCACGTTCACCTGCATCTCATGCTCGGTCGAGCGCGCTCTCGGCGCACTGGACGGCGCCACGTTGTCGGTGGCTGCCTCATGACGATGGATCCGGCTGCCCTGGCCACCGACTTCGAAGAGGTTCGCGACATCACGGTGATTGGCGCGGGACCCGTGGGAATGTGCACGGCCTTCTGGGGCGGGATGCGCGAGGCATCCTCGCGAGTGATCGACTCGCTGCCCGAACTGGGCGGCCAGCTGACCACGCTGTACCCGGAGAAGTGGATCTTCGATGTTCCTGGGCACCCCAAGGTGCTGGCCCGGGACCTGGTCGAGATGCTCCGCCAGCAGGCGGTCGAGCAGTTCGACGTCCCCGTGCATCTGAACGTGACCGCGGAGACGATCTCCTGGGAGGGCGAGGGTGAGGACCGGGTGGTCGTTCTCCACACCGATCACGGTGAGCTGCGGTCGCGGACGTTGATCCTGGCCGGCGGGCACGGCGCGTTCGAGCCCAAGCAGCTGCCCGGCTACGACATGACTCCGTGGGAGGGCCGGGGCGTCCACTACATCGTGGGCGAGAAGTCGATCTTCGACGGCCAGCGGGTGATGATCATCGGGGGCGGGGATTCGGCCTGTGATTGGGTCATCAACCTGCTGGACACCGCGGCGGAGGTTCGCCTGGTCCACCGCCGCGAGGGCTTCCGGGCCCACGAGCTCACCGTCGGCCAGGTGATGGAGGCCGCCGACCGAGGGGACGTGATGCTCCACGTCCCCTTCCAGATCAAGGAGGTCACCGGGGATGGCGGCGTGGAGCGCGTCCGGCTCTTCCACTCCGAGGACGAGGAGCAGGAGCTGGAGGTGGAGGTGGACCACATCCTGCTCCAGCTGGGGTTCAAGACCGCCCTCGGTCCGCTGAAGGACTGGGGCTTCGAGATCGAAAAGGGGGCGATCGTGGTCGACCAGGTGATGAAGACATCGCTGGAGCGGGTCTGGGCCTGCGGGGACATCACCACCTTCGCCGGGAAGCTGAAGCTGATCGCCACCGGGTTCGCCGAATCGGCCGTCGCGGTGGCCCAGGCCGTGCATGAGATCCGGCCGGACACCAAGATCCAGCCCAAGTACTCGACCAATACCGGCGTCCCCGGGGTCGTTGCCGGCCAGCCCTAGCCAACGGCCGTCGGCGGCCCGGCGCCGTCAGGGGCTCGACAGCAAGCGAGCGGTCGAGCACCTGCGCGCCGCCGACCCCGTGATGCGCGCGCTGATCGACGAACTGGGTCCCGACGGCCTGGGCGACCCACGGCGAGGCCGCCCGCCCACGGATCATTACGGCGCGCTGGTCCGGTCGATCGTCGGCCAGCAGCTGTCCACCAAGGCCGCCCGGGCGATCTACGGCCGGCTGAGTGAGCGCTTCGGCGACCGCGCCCCGACCCCAGCCGAGGTCCTGGCCGACGACCCGGAGGAGCTCCGCGCCGCCGCCGGGCTCAGCCGGGCCAAGGTCGGCTTCCTGCGCTCACTGGCGGAGCACGTGCTCGACGGGTCACTGGAGCTGGAGCGCCTGGATGAGCTGCCCGACGATGAGGTGATCGCTGAGCTGGTGGCCGTCAAGGGACTCGGAACCTGGACGGCGCACATGTTTCTCATGTTCCACCTTCAGCGGCCTGACGTGCTGGCCGTGGGCGACCTCGGAATCCGACGGGCCGTGATGCTTCGCTACGGCCTCGACGCACTCCCCTCCCCGGCCGAGCTCGAGGAGCTGGGCCAGGCCTGGAAACCCCACCGGACGCTGGCCTGCCTGTATCTTTGGCGCTCGCTGGACGCGGTGCCGGCCTAGGTATTGAGGCCGCGATAAGAGGGCCGGGTCCTGGGACCCGGCCCTCTGCTTGGTGACGCTATCGCGCCGTCAGCCGGCGCTGACCTCGACTTAGGACGAGCTCCCGGACACGTACCCCAAGTCGATGCAGATCTGGAGACTGTTCGACAGGACGGTGGTGTCGGTGTCGACATCGGCCACCCTGCCGAAGGCCATGCTCGAACCGTCCTCCAGCGCGACGTTGAACCCATTCACCTCATCGGCGCTAAACGTCGTGGCGCCAGCCGAGCCGGCGGCGAGGTCAGGGGTGAAGGCGTCGCCGTCATCCTCGTGGGCGTAGGCGTACTTCACGCCCGTACTGCTGTTGTCGGTGATCGTGATGCCACCACAGCCGGATCCGTCGAGCGCCTCGTTGTCAGACACGCTGAACGCCCCGACCGTAACCGAGTTGACCTGTCCCGCGGTGTTCAGCACCTTGTCGAAGTTGGCGGTCTGCCCGCTCGGGCCGGCAGGACCCGTAGGACCGGCAGGACCGGCAGGACCAGCGGTGCCGTTGGCACCACGCGAACCGGCGGGACCTGCAGGACCCCGCGGACCACGCGGACCCCGCGGACCCGTGAAGCCACGCGGACCACGCTTGCAGTGACATTGCTTGGCCAACGCCGGAGCGGCGTCAACCGCGATCACCCCGAGCGCCGCCATCGCGCCCGAGGAAAGAAGAAGAACAAGTACTTTCCGCAACGTAACCTCCTAGGGAAGAACCGATTAGACAACTGAGATTAAGGACGACGCCCCCGGCCCCGAGAAAGTGATCAGCCCGGCATAACGATCATCGCCGAAGCCAAAGCCCTGAACCGGAAGCCCTGAATATGAGCTGCTGGAGCGCCCCTCCTCATCGAAGCTGCTTACGGAAAGCATAACCCGCTGACAAGGAAAGGTCGCGCTCCGGATGCCCATGTGTTCCACCTGAGCCGCCCGGACGTGCTGGCCGTGGGCGACCTCGGGGTCCGGCGGGCGGTGATGCTCCGCTACGGCCTGGACGCACTCCCCTCCCCGGCCGAGCTCGAGGAGCTGGGCCAGGTCTGGAAACCCCACCGGACGCTGGCCTGCCTGTATCTGTGGCGCTCGCTGGACGCGGTGCCGGCCTAGGGGCCGTCAGGGCTTCGTCAGCCCCAGCTAGCTCCGCCTGGGTAAGCGCGGTCCGAAATTGCACGCCGTCGCCGCCTGCCTGAACGCCGGCGACCGCTCGTCGATGGAAGTCGGGATCGCCAGGACGGCTCCATCTTGGCTCAGGACCGCGCTATAACCGGCGAGGTTCGACGGGGGCGAGGTCGTCGGATCGGGGAAGCCGGAGATGCCGTGCGAGCGCATGCAGTGTGAGACCTTGAGCGCCTGGGCCATCGCCTGTGCGGAGACGCGTCCAGACGAAGTGCCGCCCCCGGGCATGAGGTGCTGGCAGAACCGTTGGGCTGCCCGGAACGCAGGGGATTGGGGGTTGCCTCCGAGCCTGTTGATCACACCGCCGGCTGCCGCGGTCGGGTCGGAGAAGTTCGGTACCCCGTGGGAGCGCATGCACTGTGCGAACTCAAGCCCCTGCGAACGGCCGGCCGAGGCGGTCTTGCCCTCGGACGAGGATCCGCAGCCCGCGACCAAGAGCCCGCAGATAATGATGACCGCGGTTCGCTGCGGCATGTCTCCTGACCGTACGTCGCCCCCGATAACCAGGGTGTAACGGTGTTACGGCGTCGTTATGCGCCCACGGCGATGCGGGAGCACTCCCCCGCGTTTCAGGACGGGGCGTTAGGCAACGGTGGGCTGGGTAGAACCCTCGAATCGGCCCATCTACGAACGGAGGACGACATGGGTGATCGAACACAACGCATCAAGGGGAAGGGCGAGGAGGCCAAGGGACGCGTCAAGCGGGAGGCTGGAATAGCCTCGGGGCGTCCTGGCACTGAGGCTCGGGGAGCCGGCGAGGAGCTCAAGGGGAAGGCCAAGAACGCGACCGGTAAGGCACGCAGCGCGGTCAAGAAGGCCACGCGCTGATCGACACGCTCTTCCTATCGGAAGGCCGAGAAAGGAGGCTCAGCTGATGAGCTCAAAGGCAATCCGCTCAGTCGGCAAGACAGCGCTCAAGCGCGTCTCCGGCTCCAAGGTCGGACTATTCCGCGCCCAGATCGCCGCAGCGATCGTCGGAACCGGCACCGCTGTCGCCACCTACCGAGTGTTGCGAAGCGACAGCTGAGGTAGCGGGCGGG
>DASXCS010000039.1:0-3950 GCA_036490975.1 Solirubrobacteraceae bacterium | reverse complement strand
TGGTGGCCCAGCTGAGGAGGCGACGGAGCAACGGCCTGCGTCGGCGCTGCCGAGGCCAGCAGCGCCACCACTAACAGCCCGGCCCCCAGCAGCCGTCTCACCACTGCTCAGGTTAGCCGACGCCCTCCGCCTCGCCGGTGGCGACCAATATGGCAGCGGGCACGGCCACGTGATGGGTGCCCTCGAAGTGTGATCGAAGCCCATCATCAGGGTGTCACCAACCCGCAGGTGCTGAAGGCTGGCAGTCCTGGTGTCCACGAGGACCCCACCATTGGCCAGAGAGGCGGTGGCGCCGGTGCGCATGTCTAGCGTCAGAGCGCCAGGTCCGGTGGCGGGATCGATGGCGCTGAGGGCCTTGGTGGTGCCGTCCGGGGCATGCCAGACGCCTTGGCGGACCTCGGCCACGTCGCTCGCAACGGGTAGCGCTGCGAGGGTCATGGCAACACCCGGCGTGAATCCTCGTTGGCCGCCGGTGACTACGTAGTCGGCCCGAACGCTATGGTCGATGACCCCCAAGAGCGCCTCCTTCTGGGAGGTGCCCAGGGCGGCGACGGCGGCGACCACAGCCACGCCGACCATGAGAGCCGAGGCGGTGGCTGCGGTGCGCCGGGGATTGCGGGCGGCGTTGGCCCTCGCCAGCTGGCCGGGGGTCCGCCCGGCGGCGGCGAACGGGCTGCCGAGGATCCGGGCACACCATCGAGACCTTCCGTCCCTTCTACGAGGGGTACGGTCGTCCCCTGCTCGGCGACGTGGTGTTCGAGCACCAGGACGGCCTATAGGAGTAGGCACGGGACGATGGTCGCGATGTCCGATCGGCCGGGCTTGCTTCGACGTCTCGGCTGGAAGGCGCAATGGCGCCTCCGGGAGGAAGGGATACCGAGATGAAGTACATGATCCTGACGTTTGCCTCGCAGCAGGACTACCAGGAGATGGCCGGCCGGCCCTCTAAGAGGCCAGCATGGACGCCGGAGGATTACGCGGCGATCGGAGCCTTTATGCAGGCTTTCAACCAGGAGCTGCTCGATTCGGGCAAGCTGGTGGAGACCAGGGGACTGAGCGCCCCCGTGCACACGCGGCGGGTTCGACTCCAAGAAGGCGTCCCGGCGGTGACCGATGGTCCCTACGCCGAGGCCGAGGAGGTGCTCGCCGGCTACTGGGTCGTCGACTGCGCGAGCTTCGACGCTGCCACAGAGATCGCCTCACGCCTCGCCGACTGCCCGGGCCCCGAACACGTCCGGGCCCGGGCTTACGCGGATGTGCGGCCTATAGACGAGCACCAGCCGGATTACGAAGGGTGAACGAGGGGCATCCGAGTGCCGGGATTGAGGACCTGCTGCGTCGCCTGACGCCGCAGGTCCTCGGCGCGGTGGTCCGCCGCTACGGCAACTTTGATCGGGCCGAGGACGCCACACAGGAGGCGTTGTTGGCGGCTGCAGTGAAGTGGCCACGAGACGGGCTTGCCCAGAACCCGAAGGCGTGGCTCATCACGGCTGCCTCACGCCGGCTCACCGACCTGCTGCGCGCGGATCAAGCCCGCCGCCGTCGGGAGGACACCATTGCCCAATGGGCCCTTGTTGGGGCGCACGAGCTCCCGCTGGGTGATCGTAATCCTGCTGACTCTGACGACACCCTCGTGCTGCTCTTCATGTGCTGCCACCCCTCGCTATCGGTCGCCTCCCAGATCGCCCTGACCTTGCGAGCAGTGGGCGGGCTCAGCACCGCCGAGATCGCCCGGGCCTTGCTCGTGTCCGAGCAGACGGTGACCCGGCGCATCACCCGAGCCAAGCAGTCGATCAAGGACAGCGGCGTCCCCTTTGCCCTGCCGAGCGGCGATGCGCTGTCGGACCGGCTGGACGCCGTGATGCGGGTGCTCTACCTGATCTTCAACGAGGGCTACGCCAGCACGATGGGGCCCGAGCTCCTGCGGGTTGACCTCGCCCACGATGCCATCCGCTTGGCCCGGGCGCTCCATGCTTCCCTGCCCGAAGACGGCGAGGTGACCGGGTTGCTCGCCCTCATGCTCCTCGTCCACGCCCGGCACTGGGCGCGCACGGGCCCCAACGGCTCGCTCGTCCCGATGGACGAGCAGGACCGAACCCTGTGGGACCGCGAGACGATCGACGAGGGAACCGCGCTCGTGACGGCCGCCCTCCCCCGGGGCCCGACCGGGGCATACCAGCTCCAGGCAGCCATCGCGGCGCTCCACGACGAAGCCGACAGCCCCGAGGCGACCGACTGGCCCCAGATCGCCGCGCTCTACGGTGTACTGCTCCGGTTGGACGACAATCCCGTCGTCGCCCTCAACCACGCCGTGGCCGTCGGTATGGCAGATGGGCCCCGGGCGGGCCTGGAGATGCTGGGCCGCCTCGGGGCCGACGCCAGGATCAACCGGGACCGTCGCTTCCACGCAGTTCGCGCCCACCTGCTCGAGATGGACGGCGAGCCGGCAGCGGCCCTGGATGCCTTTCGGGCCGCCGTCCGGGAGGCCACGAACCTCCAACAAGAGCGCTACCTAAACCGACAAATCGCCCGGCTGGAGGGGGTCATGTCCGGTTAGCTGCCTCAGCCTCGACGTTATATCTATGAAGCGCCGGATCGGCGCTCAATCGAGGAGAGAGAATATGGGCACCTACAACCTTGGACTCGAACACCCTGTGGATCCCGACGTCGCTGAGTACTTCGCAGCCATCCCCGTGGGGTGCCAAAAGGCAATTCACGTCAGGCTGCCGTCCGGTATTCGTGAATCAAACCGCCGAGCACGTCGTGACGGGCGATCCGTTCGATCGGTGGCGCTCCACCTTTGGCGTAGTTCGGGCGCGGTTGAGGTGGTGACAGACCGAGGCCGCGGTGTGGCCGGTGCGCGTTGTAGTGCTGGACGAACTCGCGAAGGACTCGCTGCAAATGGCGTCGTCCGAGGATCTGCAAATGGTCGAGACACTCTTGGCGTGCGGTGCCCACCCAACGCTCGGCAAACGCGTTCGCGTTCGGCGCCTGGACCGGGGTCAGGATGACGCCGGCGCCGATCGAGCGGAATACCTCGTCGAAGGGCCCGGTGAACTTCGCGTCGCGGTCGCGGATCAGATGGGCAACCCGCCGGCCGCTGTCCTCCAACGTCATGACCAGGTCACGGGCCTGCTGGGTCACCCACGGTGCGATCGGGTTGGCCGTGATGCCCGCCAGGTGTACCCGGCGGCTGTCTGCCTCGATGAAGAACAGGACATATAGCCGTTGCAGCCAGACGGTGTCCACGGTGAAGAAATCGCAGGCCACAATGCCGTGGGCCTGCGCTCGGAGGAATGCCCGCCAGCCCATGGACGCCGCAGCACGGGCAGGCGCCGGCCCGAGCCCGTGCGCCCGCAGTACCCGGCGGATCGAGGAAGCTGACACCCGATGGCCGAGGCCGGTCAGCTCACCTTGGATCCGCTGATACCCCCAGCGGGGATTCTCCGGGGCCAGTCGGACGATCAGCTCCTGTACGTGGTGAGGGACAGGTCGCACCGCGACGTACACGAACGACCAGACCACAAGGCTCCTCGACAACCGACCCGCACGCGGACGCGGCACCCTAATCCGACAGGACCGAGGCCCGAGCTAGCAAGCGTCGCCGAATTCTGACACCCCAAGGGGGACCGGTCGCGATCAATACCTCGCCCACGGTCGCGGAGGAAAGGAGGAGGCGCAGGCCAGCAGGCCGCCCGTAGCGTCCGCGTCAGACCGTCCGAAGCGCCTCGGTCGGCGCCAGTCGGGCCGCCCGCATGGCGGGCAGCACGCCGGCGACGGCACCGATGAGCATACCGGAGGCGAGCCCTCCGCCGATGGCGCTCGGCGGGACCACGACGGCCCACGACCGTGTCGAGGCGTACACCGCGGTGATGATGATCCCCATCACGACCCCGCAGCCGCCGCCGAGGACGGAGAGAAAGACGGCCTCGGAGAGGAACTGGAACCGG
>DASXCS010000038.1:0-54323 GCA_036490975.1 Solirubrobacteraceae bacterium | reverse complement strand
GACCCCGGGGCGGCCGAGTGTCCTGGTCCGAGCGTTGGGAAGCGGTGGCGGGCGCACACTCCTGCTGTGCGGTCACACAGACACGGTCAATGTCGACGGCATGGCCGACCCGCACCGGCCCCGGGTTGAGGGCGATCGGCTCTACGGCCGTGGCGCGTATGACATGAAGGGTGGCCTCGCCGCCGCGCTGATCGCGGCTCGGGAGGCGGCTGGCCTCTGCCTCGCCGGCGACGTGGTGGTGGCCGCCGTGGCCGATGAGGAGCACGCCAGCCTCGGGATCCAGGAGGCGCTGCGCCACGTGAGCGCGGACGCCGCGGTGGTGACCGAGCCGACCGAGCTCGAGTTGGCGGTCACGCACAAGGGCTTCGTATGGAGCGAGATTGAGGTGGCCGGGCGCCCGGCGCACGGCTCGCGCCCCCATCTGGGAGTCGACGCGATCGTCAAGATGGGCACGGTTCTCAGGGAGCTCGAACGGCTGGATCGCTCGCTGGCCGACTCCGAGCACCCGCTGCTCGGCCGCGCCTCGGTGCACGCCTCACTGATTGAGGGCGGCGTCGAGCTGTCGAGCTACCCGGCGCAGTGCAAGCTCGCGCTGGAACGCCGCACCCTGCCCGGGGAAACAGGCGCTCAGATCGAACGGGAGGTCGAGGCTCTGCTGGAGCGGTGCCGGATGGCCGACCCCGAGCTTGTGGCGTCTCACCGGACGGTGTTGGTGCGCGAGCCCTTCGAGATTGGCCAGGAGACAGAGTTCGTGAGGCTGGTCGCCGACGCTGCGGCGGAGGTTCTGGCCGCGCCGGCGAAGATCGCCGGTGCCAGCTACTGGGCTGACGCCGCGTTCATCGCCCAGGCCGAGATTCCGACCGTCCTCTTCGGCCCCGGCGGGCAGGGCGCGCATGCGATCGAGGAGTGGGTCAGCCTTTCCGACACCGAGGCGGTGGCGCGCACGCTCGTTGGCGTCGCGGCCCGGCTGTGCGGATGAGAGCCGTCGTCAATGACACGCTGGACCCATCCGGGGTCGCGGTGCCGAGCGGCGAGGCGTCCGCATTCCATCGCTCCCTGTCCGGGTACAGGCCGACCCCGGTCCACCGGCTCGACGGCATCGCCGATGAGCTCGGGCTCGCCGCCGTGCGGGTCAAGGACGAGTCAGACCGGCTCGGGCTGCCCGCCTTCAAGATCCTCGGGGCTTCTTGGGCGGTCGAACGCGCCTTACACGACCAGCCCGGGACTCACACGCTGGTCGCGGCCAGCGCGGGGAACCACGGTCGCGCGGTGGCGCGTGCCGCGGCACTTCGCGGCCTGGCCTGCCGGATCTTCCTCCCCGAACGATCCCTGCCGGTGCGACGCGCGGCGATCGCTGCGGAGGCCGCCGAGGTCGTCATCGTCGACGGCGCCTACGAACAGACCGTCGAGGCCGCCGCCCGGGCGGGCGGGGCGGAGGGCGTCGCCCTGATCGCAGACGTGGGTGACGGCGGCCCGGCCGAGTGGGTGATCGACGGCTACGCGACGCTGTTCGCCGAGACCGCGGCCCAGGCGAACTACACGCTCATCCTGGTTCCGGTGGGCGTTGGGTCTCTGGCCGCCGCGGCGGCGCGTCACGGTGCGCAGGTGGGCGCGGCCGTCGTTGGAGTTGAACCTGCCACAGCCGCGTGCCTTAGTGCCTCACTGCGGGCCGGCGCGCCCACCGCGGTGCCCACGCCCGGCACAACGATGGCTGGCCTGGACTGCGCCGAGGTGTCGCCGGCTGCCTGGCCGACCCTTCAGCGCGGCATCGCCGGAACGGTCACCGTGACCGATTCCGAGGCCGCCGCCGCGGTGCAGGAGCTGGCTGCGGAGGGCCTGACGATCGGCGAGGCCGGAGCGGCCCCACTGGCCGGACTGCGCAACCTCAAGACCGATCCCCGCTGCGCTGATCTGTGTCAGCGCCTGGGCGTCGGACGGCACACAGGCGCGCTCCTGATCGCGACGGAAGGCGCGACCGGAGCAGTCCGACCGACCTAGACCGCCGAGACTTCCTCTTCCTCGGCGACCCGGAACGAGGACCCGCAGCCGCAGGCCGCGATCACGTTCGGGTTGTCGACCTTGAAGCCGGCGCCCTGGAGGCCGTCCACGAAGTCGATCGTGGAGCCCTCGACGTAGGGCAGGCTCTCGCCGTCGACCAGGAGTCGGATCCCCTTGTACTCAAAGACACGGTCGCCGTCGCGCTGCTCGTCGAAGGCCAGGGCATACTGGAAGCCCGAACAGCCTCCGCCCCGGACGCCCACCCGAAGGCCGGCGGTTTCGGCCACGGCAGCCTGCGAGGCCAGGAACTCCTTGACCTTCTCGGCGCCCTTGTCCGTCAGCGTAATCATCGCTTCACAGAGTATAGCGAGAGCCTCGGGAGCGCTACGCTAGGCGGGTGGCCACCCCAGAAGAGCTGAAAGAGCGGATCGAGGCGGGTATTCCGGGCGCCCAGGCACAGGTCACCGGAGATGGGCATCATTTCAACGCCGTGGTGTCGGCCCAGGCGTTCCGTGGCCTGAGCCGGATCGCCCAGCACCGCCTCGTATACGACGTCTTCGGCTCTGAGGTCGGCGACCGGATCCACGCCCTGTCGATCCAGACCACGAGCGAACAGAAAGAGGACCAGAGCCCATGACCGAGCAGTCCAACCCCATCAGGGACGAGATCCAAAAGGCGATCTCCGAAAATCCCGTGCTCCTGTTCATGAAGGGCACTCCCGACCAGCCGGCCTGCGGCTTCTCGGCGCGCAGCGTGGCGATCCTGCAATCGTTGGGTCAGCCGTTCGCCGCCGTCAACATCCTGCCCGACCCGCGGATCCGGCAGGAGCTCTCGGCCCTGTCCAACTGGCCGACGATCCCTCAGCTGTTCGTCGACGGGGACCTGGTCGGCGGGTGCGACATCGTCACCGAGATGTACCAGTCCGGCGAGCTTGCGCAGACACTGGGCCTGGATGGCGCGACACCCGAGGAGCCCGCCCCGAACGGCGAGCCCGTCGAGGCGGCGCCGCTGTCGATCGAGAACAGGCTCTGACACCGTCCAGGGACGAGCCCCTGGTCGCGCTGCGTTACGACGACGGCGCGCTGTGGGCGGTTGACCAGCGCGCGCTCCCGTTCGACGAGCTCGAGCTCGAGCTGCGCACCGCCGAGGAGGTCGCGGAGGCGATCCGCACGTTGGCCATCCGCGGGGCACCTCTGATCGGGGTCGCCGCCGCGTACGGAATCGCATTGGAGCTGGCCCGAGACGGGTCACCTGGGACGCTCGAGCGCGCCTGCCGCCTGCTCGCCGGCGCCCGGCCCACGGCGGTCAACCTCGGGTGGGCGGTGGCCCGCGTCCAGGCGGCCGCGCAGGGCGCCGCCCCAGGCGGAGCCGGGCAGGCCGCGCTGGCCGAGGCGCAGGCAATTCACGGCCAGGAGGAGCGGGCCAGCCGGGCCATCGCCGGCGCGGGGGCGGACCTACTCGGACAGCCGCGCGTCGTGCTCACCCACTGCAACACGGGCGCTCTGGCCGCCCCGGGGCGGGGTACCGCGCTGGCCGTGGTGGCCGAGCTCTTCGATCGGGGCCACCTCAAGTCGGTGATCGTGACCGAGACCCGACCGCTCCTCCAGGGAGCGCGGCTGACCACCTACGAGCTGGGCCGCCTCGGGATCCCCCACGAGCTTGTGGTCGACGGGGCGGCACCCGGGTTGATGGCCGCCGGGGAGGTCGACGCGGCCGTCGTCGGCTGTGACCGGGTGGCGGCCAATGGCGACGTGGCCAACAAGGTGGGCACGTACTCGCTCGCCCTGGCAGCGCGGGCTGCCGAGATTCCCTTTGTGGTGGCGGGCCCCGTGTCCACGATCGACGCCGGCTGCCGGTCGGGGAAGGAGATCGTGATCGAGGCTCGCACGCCGGAGGAGGTGAGCCACGCCGGCGGAACCCGATTGGCGCCTCCCGGGACGGCCTGCCGCAACCCCGCCTTCGACGTCACCCCGGCCGAGCTGATCACCGCGCTGGCCACCGACCGCGGCACCGCACAGCCGGTGGACGCCGACTCGGTCCGTGGCCTACTGGCCTGAGGAGCCCTGGGCGCGCAGGTAGGCCAGGTGCTCGCCGATTCGGTGCGAGTCGCAGATCGGGACGCCCTCCAGAACCAGGACCGGAACCCGCCGCTGACCGGTCAGGGCCTCCACCTCCGGCCGCTGGGAGCGACGCTGTGGGACGACAACCTGCTGGAAGGGGATCCCCTCATGCCGGAGCCTCCGCGCCACCTTCCCGCATGGGCACAGCCAGTCGGTCGGGGTCGAGCACCTGTAGAGCGTGGCCACGGGGAGACGATAGCTCCGTCCGGCGGGTCACTGGTAGGGTGCCGCCGTCATGCCGGTGGCCATCGTCTCCGATTCCTGCCACTACCTCCCGGCCGAACTGGTGGCGGCCAACAACATCCACCTGGTCAGCCTCTACGTCCACTGGCAGGGCGAGACGTGGCCGGAGCGGGAGATCACCGACTACGACGCCTACTACAACCGGCTGGCCGCGGCCAACGACCTCCCAACCACCTCGCAGCCGTCAATCGGCGACTTCCTGGCCGTGTATGAGCCTCTGCTGGACGCCGGCCAGGAGATCGTCTCGATCCATCTGGCCGGGGGCATGTCCGGCACGGTTGCCTCGGCCGGCCAGGCTCGGGAGCAGCTGGGCGCGAGGGCCGAGATGGTGCACGTGGTCGACTCCCAGACGGCCTGCGGCGGCCAGGGACTGGTCGTGCTCGCCGCCGCCGCCGCGGCGCGCGCCGGTGCCGACGGCCAGACGGTGGCCGACCGGGCGCGCCGGGCGAGATCAGAGCTCAAGATGTGGTTCTCCCTGGACACGCTGGAGTACCTGCGCCGAGGCGGACGGATCGGAGGCGCCCAGGCATGGCTCGGCTCGGCGCTGAGCATCAAGCCGATCCTCACCGTGGAGGCACAGATCACCCCGGTCGAGCGCGTCCGAACGTCGCGCCGAGCGTTTGAGCGGATGGTCGACCTGATGCGCGAGCGGGCGCAGGCCGGAGGGGACGCCTGGATGGTCCAGCACATCCACGCCCCCGAGCAGGCCCAACGGCTGCTGGACCGAGGCCTTGAGATCTTCGGCTGCGATCCGATGACGGTGTCCGAGATCGGGCCCGTGATCGGGGCTCACGTCGGGCCCGGGCTGCTCGGAGTGGGCGGTCTGCCCAGCTCCTACCTGCAGTAAAGGCGGCCGGGTCGGTTAGCGGCGGCGCTGCTGCTTGCGGCGTCCGCCGCCCAGCAGACCCCCGACCGCGGCCAGTCCGCCACCAACCACGAAGCCCACCACCGCTGCCGCGATGATCGCCTCCCGCTGGTGAATGCGCAGCTGCCCCCGCCAGTCGGTCAGCCGCGTGACCTCGCCCCGCAGACGCTCCAGCGATTGCCCGAGCTCCTGGCGGTTCTGCTCGATTGAGGCCCGGATCTCCTCCGGCGAGCGGGTGGGCATCAGGTAGTTTCGCCTGCCTTGACGGTCGGGATCTCGGCGTTCGCCTGGACCGCAGGCGCGTCGCTGCCCGCCTTGACCGACACGGTTTCACGGATTTTCTTGGCCTCGTCGATCGCCATCTCAGGCTTGGGAGCGCCGACGCGGAGCTTGCGCCAGGCGAAGATGAATGCCCCGATCGCCAGCACGAGCATGATCCCGGCCACTGCGGCAAAGCCGATCCAGATGCTCCCGACCCCGTCGACCAGGATCGCGGAGATCCCCCAGGCCAGGGCCATCAGCCCGAAGATGATCACGAACACGCCGAACACGGCCCCGGCACCCACCGCCACCGCGCCCTTGGCGATGCTGGTGACCTTGCGGGTGACCTCGACCTTGGCCAGCTCGAGCTCCTCCCGGACGAGCACGCTCACCCGCTCGGAGACCTCGGTCACGGCCCGGGCAATGTTCTCGCCGTTGGCGGGCTTTCCGTTCTTGGTGGCCACGTGCTTACCGTCCCTTCCTAGCGGGCAATTCGCTTGAGGATCAGAGCCAGCGACAGGCCGGCCGCAAAGGCCGCCCCCACGATCACCTCGGGGCGGTCGCCGACCGTCTGGGCCGTGGCCGCGACCGCTGCCTCCTGGGCGCTGATGGGAGAAGTGTCCGTCATTCGGGCGGCTCTTCGTCAAACAGGCGTTTCCAGATCTGGGCCGATACTCGGGAGGCCAGCAGGGTGGCCAGCGCCCCGGTCCCGGCGAGCAGGCCCGACCACAGCAGGCGCTTCATCAGAGGGCTCTCGTTCATTCTCAGAGGATTCTTTCAGACGGACTGGCGGCGGGCCTGTCGGCTGTCCAGTGGGATGTGCCCGGAGTCCCGCGAGGCAAAACAGAACAGGCGAGCCGGGATCCCGTTGCCGCGTGTTTTAGACTGACGACAGGGCGATTCGGGAGGAGATGCGTCAAGAGCACTCCGGTGGGCTCTCGTCAGGCCGAGGGCCGAGGTCCTCGGTTGCAGGTTCCTTGCTCACTTCCCACACAGGAGGACTACCTTGAAGAAGCTGCTCGTTTTGCTTCTCTCGTCGAGCGCGATGGCCGCGTTTGGGTTGGTGGCGGTCGATGCCACTCCGGCGTTGGCGGCCAAGTGTCACTGCAAACGCGGCCCGCGTGGGTTCACCGGCCCGCGGGGCCCGCGGGGTCCGCGAGGTCCGCAGGGGCCCGCCGGCTCGCGTGGTCCACAGGGTTCCGCCGGCTCGTCCGGTCCCGCCGGCCCTGCTGGTGCCACCGGTCCTGCCGGTCCCGCCGGTCCGGGGCTGAACAACTTCGATGCCTACCTGACCACCGCTGGTCAGACTCAGTCGGTCACGGTCGGGCAGTTCACCGTCTCGGACGCAGACCAGCTCAACGGCAATGGATGTCTTGGCGTAGCCGTTACCAACAACAACTCGACCATCAACGGTTGGCTCAGCGCGGGCACCGGCGCTGACAACGACACCAGCACGATTGTCGCTCTGGATGCGAAGAGCACGCTGGATGTCAACGACCAGGACGCCCCCGATGGGACTGACGTCGGGGCGGGAACGAGCGCAAGCCCGGCCATGCTGTTCGAGGCCTGGCTGGCCAGTGGTTCGACCGACAGCTCGATCACGGGCCTGGTCGGCGATGCCAACGCCGATACGGCGTCGGCCAACAACAACATCGCTTGCCTCGACATGGGTGGTTTCGCGGGCCACTAGGAGCCGATTCGGCAGCCGCGTGCGGCGCCTTCGCGGGCGAGGGGCCGGGTCACATGACCCGGCCCCTCGTGCAGCTACCCCTCCAGTCCCCGGCAGATCGTGTCGACGATGCGGGTCTTGGCCTGTGCGAGCTCCGCCTCACCCACCTGCTCGGAGTCGAAGATCCAGCGGGTCAGAACCTGCTCAATCAACCCATAGAAGGCCAGGGCGGCGAAGTCGGGATCGATGTCCTGCCGAAAGGAGCCGTCGGCCTGGGCGCGGCTGACGATGCCGGCAATCTGCTCGTAGGCCTCCTGGATCTGGGTCAGGTGGGTGCGGCCGAACGTGTTGGCCGCCCGCGTGACCTCGACGATGATGACCTTCATCAGGTCTGGGTCGTGGCGGTAGGAATCGATGATGAATGTCGCGATCGCCATCAGCTTGTCTCGGGCCGAGCGTTCTCGCCGATCGGCCTCGGCGATTGCGTCGAGCATCAGCCCCCAGCGCTCCAGGAACAGCGTGTCCAGGATCTCCTCCTTTGAGGAGAAGTAGTGGTAGACGAGGCCGTAGGCGACGCCGGCCTCATCGGCGATATCGGACACCCGGCAGGTATGGAAGCCCTGCCGGGCGAACACCCGCACGGCGGCGTCCAGGATCAGCCGTCGCTTGTCGGCCGCGGCCGGCCGGCTGATGGCAGCGCTCACCGGTACACGTCCTCACGCCTATGGGTCAGAGCGGGCAGCCGGCGCCGCACGTCGGCCAGCAGGGAGAGATCCAGGTCGGCCACGATCGCCGTCTCGGTATCTGCCGCTACGGCCAGCACAACACCCCACGGGTCGACGATCATCGACCGCCCGCCCGAGCGATGGCCGGGCGGATGGGCGCCGACCTGGTTGGGGGCGATGACGAAACACTGGTTCTCAATCGCCCGAGCCCTGAGGAGCACCTCCCAATGGTCCCGGGTGGTGGCCAGCGTGAAGGCGGCGGGAACCGAAATGACCTGAGCCCCGCGCGATGAGAGCGTGCGGTACAGCTCAGGGAAACGGAGGTCGTAGCAGATGCTCATCCCGAGCTTTGTCCCCCCGGTCAGCGCCGAGACGACGACCTCCCGGCCCGCCTGCTCGTGGTCGGATTCGGCGTACAGCACGCCGTCCACCTCGACGTCGAACATGTGCAGCTTCCGGTAGGTGGTCCTGACCTCGCCGTCGGGCCCGATGTGAACGCTTGTGTTTGAGGCCTTCGTCCGCCCGGGCACACGCTCCACGATCGATCCGGCCACCAGGTCGATGCCCAGCTCGACCGCCACCGCACTGGCCCAGCTCAGACTGGGACCATCCAGCGGCTGCGCCGCGGCCGCCATCTCCTCTCCGGAGGCCAGCATGTTCCACTTTTCGGGCAGGATCACCAGCTGGGCGCCGCGGGCGGCCGCGTCGCGGACCAGGCGGTCGGCGGTCTGAAGATTGCGCTCGACGTCGTCGGTCGAGTTGAGTTGGACCGCGCCGGCGCGCAATATCTCTCCTCCGGGGGTCACTGCCGCTCCTCCCGAGGGCCGCTTGGGCCCCCTACGGACGTTGACTGACTCGTCAGTCAGGATAACGGGCGGTCGCATAGCGCCCCAAATCGCCAAAGTTCATCCCGTGGACCCCTACCGCGGCACCTTCGGGGCCTGCCGGCCAGCCGAGCTGGCCAGCCTCCCCCTCCCCCCACACACCATGCCGTCCCACCAGGGCACGCGCGCCCTCAAGGCCTGGCGTTACGTGGGCGTCTACGGCCCGGAGATGATGCTGTGCCTGGCCCAGGTCCGGATCGGCCGGGCGCACCAGTCGTTCTGGGCGGTGTGGGACCGGCGGGGCCAGCGCCTCTACCAGCGCTCGGTGCTCGGCCACGGCGGCGTGCGTTTCGAGCTCGGCCGGGCCGAGCTGCTGGAACGCGGGCTCAGTGTGGGCATCGTCCTGGACGAGCAGCCCGGGATTGAGACCGTTTGCCCGAACGGCGACAGCTACGCCTGGACGCGCAAGCAGGCGCCGGTCCGCGCCCGGGTGGTGATCGAGCTCGAGGGCGAGCGCCGGGACTTCGAAGCGCTGGCCGTGATCGATGACACGGCTGCGTACTACCCGCGGCATACCCATTGGCGCTGGTCGGCCGGCGTCGGGCGCTCGGTGGACGGCGAACAGCTGGCCTGGAACCTGGTCAGCGGGGTCAATGACCCGCCCTCGGGCAGCGAGCGCACGGTGTGGGTGGACGGCCGCGCGCATGAGGCACCCCCGTGTCACTTCGCCGATGACCTCTCAGGGGTGGACGCTCTGCGCTTTGAGGCCGAGGACGGCCTCGACCGCAAGGAGAACCTGGTGCTGGTGCGCAGCCGCTACCGCGCGCCATTCGGGAGCTTCAGCGGCGAGCTTCCGGGGGGCCTTCGCCTGGCCGAAGGGTTCGGGGTGATGGAGGAACACGAGGTGTGGTGGTGATCAGGGTTGAGACCGAGCGGCTGCTCCTGCGCCCGCTGGGCCCGGGTGATCTGGACGACTTCCTGGAGCTTCACGGCCAACCGGAGGTGGTCGAGTTCCTGGGCCCGACGACCCCGGAGCTGGCCCGCGAGCGGCTTGAGCTGTGCGAACGGGCATGGCGGGAGCGCGGGCATGACCTGATCGCCATGATCGAGCGTTCCAGCGACCGGTTTGTGGGGCGGACGGGACTGAAGTACTGGCCCCAGTTCAATGAGACGGAGGTCGGGTGGGTCCTCCACCGCCCAGCGTTGGGACACGGTTACGCCACCGAGGCCGCCCGGGCGGTCATCGGCTGGGGCTTCCAGACACTTCCCGTGCCCTACATCACGGCGATGATCCGGCCGGACAACGGCCGCTCGCTGGGCGTGGCCCGCCGGCTGGGGCTGACCCCGATCCGGGACGACTCAGTGTTCGGCATTCCCGTGATCGTCCATGCCATCTCCCGTGAAATATGGGGAGCGGAGAAGCAGCCCGACGAGGTCGCAGCGCTGCTTGACCACGTGGCGGAGTGGGCCAGGAGCCGCTCGGACATCGTGGCCGTGGCGGTCGTGGGCTCTCGAGCCCGGGGCACGGCCCGGGGCGATTCTGACCTTGACCTGGTGCTCCTGAGCCACGATCCCGAGCGCTACACCCGGGAGGAGAGCTGGGCCCAGGAAATCGGCGGCGCACAGCTCCAGGGCTCCGCCCACCGAGGATTGCTGTTTGAGCAGCGGCTCACGACAGCGGCGGGGCTGGAGCTGGATCTGGGCATCGGATCGCCGCGCTGGGCCTCGGTCGAGCCGCTTGATGCCGGCACGGCGCGGGTGACCCGGGAGGGCCTACGGATCGTCTACGACTCGGAGGGTCTGCTGGCCCGGCTCAGAGCAGCCGTCGCATGACCACGTGAGGCCCGATCTCGGGAAGCTCGAACTGATCTGAGACCACCTCCAGCCCCGCCCGCCCATACAGCGTGCGGGCCGGCGTGCGGACATTGGCCCACACGGCGGTGGCGCCGTGCTCCCGGGCGTGGGCCAGGAGTGCCTGGAGGATCGTGCCTCCCGCCCCCCGTCCGCGCATCTCGGGGAGCGTGGCCATCCCCCGCACCCGCCACTCCCCCGGCTCGCCCTCGGGTCCCACAAGCCCGACGGCCACCAGCCGATCGGAGTCAAACGCCCCCACGGCGAACGCGTCCGGTGGCTCGTGCGAGGCCAGCTCGGCCACCGTCTGATGCGGGCGCAGCACCTGCCGGCGCAGCGCACGAGTGTCGGCGACCGGGACGGGGCGGACTACCATCAGCGAAGTAAATCGTCAAACCCTTCTTGGCATTGAAGTAGGATTCCCGCGGGGCCGGTCGTGTCAACGAACGGAGCGAGGGCGGCATATGATGGGGCGCAGGAGCTGGTGTGGCAGCGTCACGATCGCGGTCTGGGTTGGGGTCCTGGCCGTCGCTCCGAGCGCCGGGGCGGAGATCGTGTACGCGAAGGGCTTCGCCGACACGGCCGGCGCGAAGCTGGTGGCGATGAACGACGACGGGTCGGGCGCCCACGCCCTGCTGACCGCAGCCCAGGTCCCGCCCAATGACCGGCTCGCCTATCCGAGCCTCCAGCCCAATTCCCCGACCCTTGCCTTCGAAGGTTTTACGGACAAATTCGCCTCCGTCAACGGCGAGAACTCGGGCGACGACGGCGCCAACTATGGCGGCCTGTACGTGATGTCAGGCGGTGCCGTGAGGCGGCTCAGCAGTCCGCCCGCCCCGGCCGCAATGGTGGGCAGCGAGGACACCTCGCCGTCGCTGACGGCCGACGGACGCGTCGTCTACGAGCACCTCGTAGTCACCTTCGACTCGGGAGGCAACCCCACCGGTTCGGCGCAGCAGCTCCTGGTTCGCCCGATCAGCGGCGGCGCCCCCAGCACGTGGTCCACCTCACCCGCGGGCTCGTTTCTGACCTGGTCGGCCGACCCGGCCGACGCCAGCCTGCTCGCCTATTTCAACGAAGCCTCACCGCCGGAGCTCCAGGTCGGCAACCAGAATGCCTCGAGTACGAATGCCGTGGTCGCACAGCCGGCCGGGACCGATCCGGCCTGGAGCCCCGACGGAAGTTACATCGTCGACGCCGACTGGACCACAGGTGCGGATGCGGGAACGGACGGCTTCAGCGCGGGGTTGTGGCTGCTCGGCCACAACGCGACCACAGAGCTGCTCGTTGATCCGAACCCACCGGTGTTCAGCACGCACGCGGGCACGTTCGCGAACCCCGTGTTCGTCGGCTCGGGTGAGATCGCGTTCGCCGCGACCGTCAACAACGTCACGAACATCTACGAGATCCCGATGAGCTGCAACAGGTGCACGTTCCCCGGACCGCAGGTGCATCAGCTCACCACTGACGGCACCGCGTCCTCGCCTGACTGGTACCCGGCCTGGACGTCGCGGAAGATCGCCGCGTTCGGCCAGGGCCATACACCGAAGCTGCACGTGAGCGTCACGGCTCCGGCGCGCCAGAAGGTGCTGTTGCAGAAGGGCCTCGTCGAGTCGGTCACATGCAACGTCGCCTGTGCGTTCGCGGCCGTCGGCGAAGTCCGCATTCGCGGGATGCGCCAGCCGTTGCTGACGAAGTCCGGCACCGGGAAGCTCGCGGCGAACCACACGCTGAGGGTCCGGCTCCCGCTGTCGACGAGCCAACTGGGGAAGGTCGCCAGGGCGCTCAAGCACCACACGAAGGTCACCGCCGAGCTCGGCGCTGTGGCCCAGGACGCGAGCGGGAAGCGCCAGCAGGCCTCGACGAGCTTCAGGGTCAGGCACTGAGCGACCGTTTCAGGCGTCGTTCAGCCCCCTGTGCCGGCGCAGCTCGGCCAGCAGCAGCTTTGAGTGCATCGCGCCGACCAGGTCGCGCAGCGGCTCGGTCCCGGAGGAGATGATCTTCACCGCCCGCTCGACGTCCATGCCCCCGAGGCGCTCGAGCAGTACCCGGACCTCCTCGTGCACCAGCGGCTCGAGCGCCTGGCGATAGCGCAGCGTGTCGTAAACGGTGAAGCCGAGCGTCTCCTCATAGCCGCCGGCCCGGAAGCGGGAGATGGCCTCGATGATCGCGACATCGTCCGCGTCGTAGCCGCGGGCGTTCGGCGTCAGCACGCCGATCGACTCGAGCCGGTCGAGGACGTTGGCGGGCACGTCGTAGGTCTCCCGGGCCCGGGTCCGGGACACGCGGCCCGTCTCACTGGCCTCAATCGCCCGCTCCAGGATCCGGTCCTCGAGCTCGATCATCCGCAGGGCCCTCTCGGGATCCTCGTCGAGGACCTCGCGGATCACCCTCAGCGGCATGAATCGCTCCTCCTGCAGCCGCTTGATCAGGCGGACCCGCTCCACGAACTGGACCGGGTAGTAGGCCATGTTGCGCGAGGTGCGCAGCACATCGTCCTCATCCCCCAGCAGGCCCTCACGGAGGTAGTGCTTGATCGTGGCCACGCTGACACCCGAGCGCTCGGCCAGCTCGGAGATCTTGAGCATGCTCTGCGTGTCGACGCTCATGGCTGCGTCAGCGCGCCATGAAGGAGCCGCGCTGCGCGCCGGCCGGCCCGGCCACGGCACCGCTCTCATGCAGAGCGCTGATCTCCTCCTCGGAGTAGCCGGCTGCGGCCAGCAGCTCATCGGTGCCCTCGCCGAGTGCCGGTCCCGGCGCCCGGGTGGGGTCGGCTGGGGTGCGGCTGAGCTTGATCGGCGTCCCGAGCAGCCTGACGGGTCGCTCGGCCCCGGGCTGCTCGAGCTCCACCACCATTTCCCGGGCGGCCACCTGCTCTGACTCCAGCGCCTCGTCCAGGCTCAGCACGGGCTCGAGGCAGCAGTCGTGCTCTGCGGCAAATGCACTCCAGTCGCCCCGGGTGCGCCCGGCGAAGATTTCCTCGAGCGCCTGGTGGGTCTCCGACCCGGGGGGCGCGAAGGCCTGCTCGAGCAGATCCTCGCGGTCCACCCCGCGGCAGAAGTTGGCCCAGAACTTCGGCTCCAGGGCCCCCAGCGTGACGTAACCGTCGGCGCACCGGTACGGCCGATAGCAGACGATCCCGCCGGCCAGGTTCAGCAGGCCGCGCTGGGGAGCCCGGCCTGTGGCGAACATGTCGGCCGCCACCATGGCCAGCCACGACAGTGCGCCGTCGAACATCGAACAGTCGACGAACTGGCCCTGACCCGAGCGCTCGCGCTCATGCAGCGCCACCAGCACGCCCACGGCCGCCGTCAGCGCGCCGCCCCCGATGTCGGCGATCTGGCCCGCGGACTGGAGCGGGGGCCCGTCCGGCTCGCCGGTCAGCCCGAGCAGCCCGTTCAGACCCAGGTAGTTCATGTCGTGCCCCGAGCGGTCGCGGTTGGGGCCGTCCTGGCCGTAGCCGCTGATCGCGCAGTAGATCAGGCGGGGGTTGATGGCTTGGAGGCGCTCCCAGCCCACGCCGAGGCGGTCCAGAACTCCGGGCCGGAAGGACTCCAGCAGGACATCGGCGTCCTGGGCCAGGCGGAGCAGCACCTCCTTGCCCAGATCGTTCTTCAGATCGATGCGGATTGAGCGCTTGCCCCGGTTCAGGGCCAGGAACAGCGCACCCTTGGCCGTGTCCTCGGCGCCCTCGTAGTAGGGCGGCGACCAGCGCACGTAATCGCCCAGGCCGGTGTCCTCGACCTTGACCACCTCGGCGCCGAAATCGGCCAGCAGAAGCGAGCAGAACCCGCCGGGCAGCAGCCGGCTCAGATCCAGAACCCTCAGGCCCTCCAGAGGGAGGCTCACGCCGCTGCCCTCTGCTTGATCCCCAGCAGCGCGCGCGCCTCCTCGACGGTGGCCGGCCGGCGCCCGACCTCCTCGGTCATCCTCCGGGCCTGGGCGATCAGCTCACCGTTGGACCGGGCCATCTCGCCGCCCGGGAGATAGAAGTTGTCCTCCAACCCGACCCGGACCGAGCCGCCCAGGGTCAGTGCCGCGGCCACCAGCATCCACTGGTCGCGGCTGATGCCGATCACGCCCCAGTGGTGACCGACGCCCACCGCGGCCAGGTTGTCGGCCATTGCGGCCAGGTTGCGGGCCGAGGCGGGTACGCCCCCGACCACGCCCATCACGAAGTCGGCGTGCAGCGGGGCCTCGAGCAGTCCCATGTCCACGAGCGGCGCCAGTGAGCCCACGTGTCCGAGGTCGAAGCACTCGTGCTCGGGCTTGATGTCCAGGCGGCGCATCGCCTCGAGCAGTTGGATGATCTCGTCAAACGGATTGGTGAAGACGAACTTGAACACGAAGTCCCGGCGCTTGCGCGAGTACTTGGCGTAGTTCATCGAGCCCATGTTGAGTGCCGCCACCTCCGGCCGGCCGGCCTCCAGATAGGCGATTCGCTTGTCCACCGGCACGCCGACCGTCCCCGTGGAGAAGTTGATGATCACCTGGTCTCCGACCTCGCCCCGAATCGCCTCCTTGATCGCCACGAAGTCGTCAATCTCATAGCTTGGGGCGCCGTCGGGTTTGCGGGCGTGGATGTGGATGTGCACGCCGCCCTCATCGACGATCCGCCTGGCCTCCGCGCCGTACTCCTCGGGCGTGTACGGGATCGCCGGGCACTGATCGCGGTTGGCGATCGAGCCCGAGATCGAGCAGGTGATGACAACGGGGTCCTCAAGGCTCATACCGGCACCACTCCTGACTTCTTCCACGGTCGTTCCACGTGCTTTGACTCGGCCAGTTCGAGCGCGCGGCAGATCGTCGCCCGGGTCTCCCGCGGGTCAATCACGTCGTCGATCATGCCGTTGCCCGCGGCCACGTAAACGTCGATGATCTTGCGGAAGTTCTCAATCAGCTCCTGCTTCTTGGCCTGGGGGTCCTCGGCCTCCTGGACCTGCTTGCGGAAGATGATCTCGACCGCCCCCTCGGCTCCCATCACACTGATCTCGGCCGAGGGCCAGGCCACGATCAGGTCGGGCTCAAAGGCCCGGCCGCACATCACGTAGTAGCCCGCGCCGTAGGCCTTTCTCAGCACGACTGTCACCTTGGGCACGGTGGCGTTGGAGGTGGCGTACAGCATCTTGGCCCCGTGCCGGATGATCCCCGCCTCCTCCACCTTTGTGCCCACCATGAAGCCGGGCACGTCCATCAGGTAGACGAGCGGGATTCCGAAGGCGTTGCACAGATTGATGAAGCGGGCCGCCTTGTCGGAGGAGTCGTTGTCCAGGATCCCCCCGAGCTGCTTGGGCTGGTTGGCCACGATTCCGGCGACTCGGCCTCCGAACCGGGCCAGACAGGTGATCAGCGTCTTGGCGAACTGGGGCTTGATATCGAAGTAGGTGCCGTCGTCGACGATCCGCCGGATCACCTCGTACATGTCGTAGGGCTTGCGATTGGACTCCGGGAGGATGTCCAGCAGGTCCTCGTCGGCTCGGTCGATCGGGTCGTCGGTGGGTTTGGCGGGCGGGCGCTGCTCGCAGTTGGACGGGAAGTAGCTCAGGTACTGCTTGATCCGCTCAATGCACTCGGCGTCGTCTGCCACCTCCAGGTCACCCACGCCCGACTTGCGGCAGTGGACCCTGGAGCCGCCCAACTCCTCCTGGGTCACGTTCTCGCCCACCGCGGCCCGGACCAGATGGGGCCCGGCCAGCGCCATTGAGCCCCGGCCCTTGACCATCGGGACGAAGTCGGACAGGCCGGGGATGTACGCCGTGCCCGCGGCACATGGACCCATCAGGGCCGCCACCTGAGGGACAACGCCGCTCATCACGACCTCCTCCCTGAACAGGTGGCCGCTGCCGGCAAAGAGCGAGCCGACCGCCTCCTGGATCCGCGCCCCCGCCGAGTCGAGCAGCCAGATCATCGGGATCCGCTTGGTCAGGGCCAGCTCGCGCAGACGGCCCACCTTCATCTCGCCGGTCATGCCCATTGAGCCGGCCATCACGGTGAAGTCGTAGGCCGCCACCGCCACCGGGCGCCCGTTGACCTTCCCATGGCCGGTGATGACTCCGTCGGCCGGAGCCTCGCGTCCCTCCATCGCCCGCTGGGAGACATGCGGGCGGCCGTGGATGCCCAGCTCCACGAAGGTTCCTTCATCGATCAGCAGCGCCAGCCTCTCCCGAGCGGTGAGCTTCTCCGCGGCGTGCTGGGCCTCAATCTTCTCCGGTCCGCCGCCCAGTTTGATCTGCTCACGGCGGGCTTGGAGGTCCTCGGCCAGCGGGCGGAGGAGGCTCGTGGGGGCATCGGTGGTCATGGGCTTGCGCGGCGAACCAGGCGGTCGGTCAGAAGTGAAACGTACTACTTGCCACTGTGGCACCCGGGTCGTGGGGCGTCAAGGCTCGGCCACGGTGCGTCAGCCGGGCCTCGGGACGAGAACTTGGCATTTGCGCGCGCCCATTCGGCGCGGAATTGCCGATCTTCGCGCGGCGACGCGCGTCGAGCCGTGAACCGGCGTCGGCCAGGTTTTGCCCGTCCGGAGCCCGGGTAGGCCCGAATAGCTGACGGGTAGGGCTGGGTTAATGGCGCTGATCGCGGTTCGCACCACCCACAGGGCCGCGGTCGGCGCCCCCTACCGGCCCAGTGAGAGCACGCGCACATGTTTTGTGCGCCATTAGCCGAAGAGGTCATAGTGTCAGGGCATGTGGTTGACCGTGGGCATCGCCATCGCGGCGTTTCTGCTGCTGGGCGCGGGGGCTGTCCCCTGGTTCTTTAACTGGTTGGCCCCGCGCACCGACGCCAGGCGGCGGGCCCGGGACGACAACTATTTCTTCAACGCGTGCGCCTCGGGGATGATGACTCGGTACCGGTGGTTCAACCGGCGGCTGCCGGCGGATCCGCGCTGCCGCCTGTGCCTGGTGCCGTTCGGCGGCGTTGGCAGGCTGCTCCGGGTGCGGCCGTCGCGCAAGAACCCGAACTTCTGCATGGGCTGCTTCGAGATGGCGCCGCTGGGAGCGCACGACATGGAGGTCGGAGTGCTGTTCGCCGACATTCGCGGGTTCACATCCTGGTGTGAAGGGCGGGCCCCGGAGGCGGTCGAGCAGGCGCTCAACGTGTTCTATGCCGTCTCAACCGCGGTGCTGGCCGAGCGGGACGCGATCATCGACAAGCTCGTGGGCGACGAGGTGATGGGGCTGTTCCTGCCGGCGTTCCCCTCGCTGGAGACGAGCGCGTGCAGGGCCATGGTCCGCAGTGCCGAGGAGCTCCTTCGGCGCCTTGCGCTCAGCGATCCGGCATTGCCGGTTGGGATCGGGCTCAACTACGGCGTCGCTCGGGTCGGGAACGTTGGCGGCGGATCGGTGAAGGACTTCACCGCCGTCGGGGACGTGGTCAACACGGCCGCCCGTCTCCAGGCACACGCGAGACCCGGCGAGATCGTGATGTCCGATGCGGTCTACGAGCGTGTGCGCGAGCGGTATCCCGAGGCCAGTGCGGTGACGCTGACCGTGAAGGGCAGGAGCGCCGACGTCGACGCCCACCTTCTCACAGTCGGGGCCGCGGGGGCTGGAGCCGTGGGCGCCGTAGTGGCGTCCTAGTCCAGGCCACCGTCGCTACCGCCCCTTCCACTCCGCCGGGCGCTTTTCAAAGAACGCCTTCACGCCCTCCTGGATGTCCTCCGTCGTGAAGGCGATCGTGAGTTGGGCCCGCAGGAAGTCCAGCGCGTCCGCGAACGCCATGTCCTGCTGGCGGAACATCGCGTCCTTGCCCAGCTTCATCATCACCGGTGACTTGCCGGCCAGCTTCTGCGCCCACTCGGCCACCGCGCTCTGGAACTCGCCCGCGGGGACGACCCGGTTGACGATCCCGATCCGCTGCGCCTCGTCGGCCGAGATCTGATCACCGAGCAGCAGCAACTCGTTGGTCTTCTTGCGGGGAACGTTGCGGTAGATCAGCGCCATGATCATGAATGGGAATAGCCCGACGTTGATCTCGGGCGTCCCGAATCGCGCCTCATCGGAGGCGATGATCAGGTCGCAGGCCAGCGCGATTCCGAGCGCGCCGGCCAGGACGTGGCCGTTGGCGGCGCAGATCGTCGGCTTGCCCAGCTCGCCGATCAGCCGAAACAGCCGGGGGAAGCGCTCGGTGGCGAAGTGCTTGTGCACGATCGGAACCTCGGCGGCAAAGCCACCCAGGTTGGCCCCGGCAGAGAAGATTCGGTCGTGCGTGGAGGTCAGCACGACGCAGCGCACCGCGGCGTCGTCGCGGGCCTGTTCGAACGCGGCCGTGAGCTCGCTCAGCAGCTCATCCGACAGCGCGTTGCGGGTCTCGGGCCGGTTCAGCGAGATCGTGGCCACGCCATCGGCCACCTCATACAGCAGCGTCGAATAGTCCGGCATCGCCGCGGAAGCCTACGGCCCTCGCTCGTTCTTTGGCTCTGGAGTTCGTAATAACGAACCTAAGAGCCAAAGAACGCCAGCCGCACGCCGGTCGCGTAGCAAGTAGAAAGTTCTACTGTTTACTTTCCCCGGCGCAGCCGGTACGGTGAGGCCATGACCACAACCGCCGACGTCCTCAAGCCAGACCACGCCACCCAGCGCAAGCACTTCATCTTCACCGACGACCACGAGCAGCTGCGCGAGTCGATCCGACGCTTCGTGATCAAGGAGCTCCAGCCCCACGCCCAGGAGTGGGAGGAGACGACGTTTCCCGACTGGGTGTTCGAGCGGATGGGCGAGCTTGGTTTCCTGGGCCTCGACAAGCCCGAGGAGTACGGCGGCCAGGGCGGTGACTACTACACGAGCCTGGTGCTGGCCGAAGAGCTCAGGCACGCCCACTGCGGCGGACTGGGCATGGGCGTGGCCGTCCAGACTGACATGGCGATGCCGCCGATCCTCAAATTCGGGACCGAGGAGCAGAAGCAGGAGTGGCTCGTGCCGGCGATCAAGGGTAAGGCGATTCTGTGCCTGGGGATCACCGAACCGGATGCCGGCTCGGACGTGGCCGGGATCAAGACGCGGGCGGTCAAGGAGGGCGATGAGTACGTGATCAACGGCTCCAAGACGTTCATCACCAACGGCCACCGGGCCCACGCGATCGTGCTCGTGGCCAAGACCGACCCTGAGGCCGGCCACGGTGGGATCACGCTCTTCCTGGTGCCGATGAACCTGCCCGGCGTGATCCGGGAGAAACGTCTGGAGAAGCTGGGTATGCACGCCTCGGACACGGCGCTGCTGGCCTTCCAGGACGTCCGGATTCCCGAGTCGGCTGTCCTGGGCCAGGTGGGCCGGGGCTTCTACCACATCTCCTGGGAGCTTCAGGGGGAGCGGCTGATCGGCGCCGCGGGCTGCGTGGCCGGGGCCCAGGGCGTGTTCGAGCGCACGCTGGAGTACGCCAAGGAGCGAACGGCCTTCGGCCGCCCGATCGGCAACTTCCAGGTCATCCGGCACAAGTTCGCCGAGATGGCGACCAAGATCGAGACCGCCCGGCAGATGGTCTACACGACGGCCTGGCGATTCCAGAACGGCGAGTACCCGGTGCGCGAGATCTCGATGGCCAAGCTGTACGCGGCCCGGATCGCGGTTGAGGTGGCGGACGAGTGCATCCAGATCCACGGCGGCAACGGCTACATGAAGGAGTACGGCGTCGAGCGCGTGTGGCGGGACATGCGCCTGAACCGGATCGGGGCCGGAACGGATGAGATCATGCTCGAGGTGATCGGCCGCTCCTACGGGTTGTAGGGCCACCCCCGGCCGAAGGCGATGGCCGGGTTGGTACGGTCCCGGCATGGACGGGGCGCGCTCCTCCGCCGGTGCGCCGTTGAGCGTCAGCGCGATTCTCACCGACGCCTTCGAGCTCTACCGCAGACAGGCACGAGGAGCCTGGGCGATCGTCGTGTTGATCGCCCTCCCAGCCCAGGTGCTGGTATGGATCATGATCCGCGTCTCCCTGTCGGGCAATGTCCGGGTCGCGCACGGATCGGTGTACGCGTCCAGTACGGCGATTCCAACCGTGGCCATCACGCTGCTGGGATTCCTGTCAGGCGTGCTGGCCATCGGCGCGCTGACCCGTCTCTGCGTGGAGACGTACGCCGGCCAACGGACCAGCTGGCAGGATTCGTTGGCCTTCGCCAGCGCGAACTTCGCGCCGCTGCTCGGCCTGGCTGTCGTATTCGTCCTGGGTCTCACGATCGGATACGCGTTCGTGATTCCCGGGGTGTTTCTGACGGTCGCCTGGTCGGCGTCCGTCCCGGCCCTGATGGTGGAGCGGGTCGGGCCGATGCTGGCCCTCAGACGCTCGTGGGAGCTGGTTCGCGGCTACTGGTGGACGATCTTTGGCGCGATCGTGATCGCGCTGCTGATCATCGTCGGGATCAGCTTCCTGGTCGATGCGGTCCTGACCGACGCGCAATCGTCGTCAAGCATCGATGTGATCCTCGCCCTCCAGGGCTTCGCCCGGGCCATCGGAGCGATCCTGACCTACCCGTTCCTGGCCGCTGTCGCGGTGGTGATCTACGCCGGTCTTCGGGCCCAGAAGGACGGGGTGCGTCCGACGAGCCTGATGCCACGGGCCATGTAGGCTCACGGGGGCTCTGACCACGACCGAACAAGCCGCCAAGGCGGGGGCCGGAGACGTCGCCCCCCGGCGCCCGATCCCACCCTTCACCGAGGAGCACGAGCAGTTCCGCACGGTCGTGCGCACGTTCGTGGAACGGGAGCTCGCCCCCCACGCCCCACAGTGGGAGGAGGAGCGGTGGTTCCCCAACGACGTGTTCGCCAAGCTGGCCGAGCACGGATACATCGGGCTCAAGTTCCCCGCCGAGTACGGAGGAGACGGCGACCCGATCGCCGACGCCGTGTTCGTGGAGGAGCTCTCCCACTGCGGCTCCGGCGGCCTGGCCGCGGGGATCGGGGCCCACTCGGGCATCGCCCTACCCCCGATCTGGAGGTTCGGCACCCCGGAACAGAAGCAGCGCTACCTGATCCCGGGAATCCGGGGCGAGAAAATCGCCGCGCTGGCCATCACCGAGCCCGATGCAGGTTCGGACGTGGCCGGGATTCGGACGATGGCCAGGAAGGTGGACGGCGGCTACCTGGTCAACGGCTCGAAGACGTTCATCACGGGCGGGGTGCGGGCGGACATCCTGGTCACCGCGGTCAAGACGACCGAGGAGGGCGGCCACCACGGGATCTCCTTCCTGATCATCGAACGGGGCCCCGGGGTGCAGTCCAGCGCCCTGGAGAAACTGGGCTGGCACGCCTCCGACACCGCGCTGATCAGCTTCGACGACGTGTTCGTGCCCGAGGAGAACCTGCTCGGCCAGGAGAACGGCGGGTTCTACCTGATCATGGCCAACTTCCAGTGGGAGCGGCTGCTGATGGCGCTGGGGTCGGTGGGGGCGATGCAGGTGGCGTTCGAGAAGACACTGCGTTACGCGCTCGAGCGCGAGGCGTTCGGGAGGGCGATCGGTCACCACCAGGTGATCCGCCACAAGCTGGCCGAGATCGCCACCACGGTTGAGGGCGGGCGGGACCTCACCTACCACGCTCTGCGCTGCTACCTGGAGGGCGGGAACGCCGTCCAGGAGGTCACGATGGCCAAGCTGGCCACCCAGCGGGCGGCGTTCGACGTGATGGACACCTGCCTGCAGATCCATGGCGGCAACGGGTACATGAAGGAATACGGGATCGAGCGGGCGGCGCGGGACGCCCGGCTGGGACCAATCGGCGGAGGGACCGATGAGATCATGAGGGACGTGCTCGGTCGCTCGCTGGGCCTGTAGTGCTCGTCCGGAGCGGCCGCTGATGGAGTCGGTCCGGGGTCAGCTGCTGATCGCCGGTCCCACGCTACTGGACCCAAACTTCCAGCGGACGGTGGTGCTGATGATCGAGCACAGCTCCGAGGGCGCCCTGGGCCTGGTCCTCAATCGGCCGTCGGAGATCAACGTGGGTGAGGTTGCCTCCGAGCTCGAGGAGCTGCTCAGGGCCGACAGCCCCGTGTTCGTCGGAGGCCCGGTGCAGCCGGGAGGGCTGATCGTCCTGGCCCGATTCCCCGAGCCGGACGCGGCTGCACTGCTGAGCTTCGACGACGTGGGCATCCTCCGAGCCGAGGTGCCGCTGGACGACCCTCCCGACCTCCTGGCGGCCCGTGGCTTCGCCGGCCACGCCGGGTGGGGACCCGGGCAGCTCGACGACGAGGTCGAGCGAGGGGACTGGATACTTGAGCCGGCCACGGTGGACGACGCGTTCACCGAGGTTCCGGAGGAGCTGTGGTCCGCGGTCCTGGCTCGAAAGGGCGGCTCATATGCGCTCGTGGCCCGGATGCCGCCCGACCCGTCGGTCAATTGAAGGCCGTAGACTCGCCGTGATGGAGGTCGTCAAGCCCGGACCCGATCGCGACGTGCCCCGCGGCGTGGTCGGTGGCTCGGAGATCTCCCAGACCACCGCCGGTGCTCGCAACATTTACATGGGGGTGTTCCGTGTGCCGGCCGGAGCTCAGTCCCGCCCTCACTACCACGAGAACTGCGAGAGCGCCGTGTACATGCTCTCCGGCTCGCTGAGCGTCAGGTGGGGAGACCACCTGGAGCACGAGCTCACGCTCGAGCCCGGCGACATGGTGTACGTCCCGCCTCGCGAGACGCACGTACTGGAAAACAGCTCGACCAGCGACGCCGCCGAGTACGTGGCGGCCCGCAATAGCCCCTACGAGGACGCGGTCGTGGTGCCCTGGGCGGAAGCACCCGCTTGATCACCCACCAGGACTGGTTGCAGGGCGCACGGAGGCGCAGAATCTTCTGGCAGTCCTGGATCCCGGAGCAGCCCTCAACCGTGGTGGTGATCGCCCACGGCGCCAGCGAGCACTCGGACCGCTACCGCCACGTGGCGGAGGCGCTGGTCGCGGCGGGGTGCGCCGTCTACGCGCTGGACCACCGCGGCCATGGCCGGTCGCAGGGCGCGCGGGCCCTGATCGACCGGATGGGCAACGCGGTGGCTGACCTGGCCACGCTGATCGTGCTGGCCAGATCCGAGCAGCCCGTCCTCCCCACCTACCTGCTCGGTCACAGCATGGGCGGAGCCGTGGCCCTCAGCTACGCCATCCGGGACCAGGATCACCTGGCCGGCCTGATCCTGTCCGGACCGCTGGCCGCGCTGGAGGCCGCCCCGGCCGCCCAGCGCCTGATCGCCCGGACGCTGTCGACCCTCGTGCCCCGGCTGCCGCTGTTCGCGATCGACGCGTCACAGATCAGCCGCGACCCGGCTGTGGTGGCGGGCTACGAGCAGGATCCGCTCGTCTATCACGGAAAGCTGCCCGTCCGCACCGTGGCCGAGCTGGCCGCGGCGATCGACTCATTCCCGCAGCACCTCCCCGCCATCACGATCCCGACGCTGACCATGTACGGCACCGCCGACTCGCTGTGCCCGCCGGAGGGCAGCATGCTGGTCCACGAACGGATCTCAACGTCCGACAAGACGCTGAAGCCCTACGAGGGCCTGTACCACGAGATCTTCAATGAGCCCGAACGCCAGCAGGTCATCGACGACGTGGTCGCCTGGCTGGCCGCCCGGCGAGGCCAGCTAGCCGATATCCAGGCGGGAGCCGCTGACGTAGTCGGCGGCTGAAGAGCAGAGGAAGGCGACGAGCTCGGCCAGCCCGGACTCATCCAGGCCGGGGCGAGGGGCGACCATCACGGTGGTGACTCCGTGGCGGGCCCACTCGACCGACAGCGTCCGGGCCAGGTTCTCCAGCGCGGCCCCGGCGGCCTGGGCGTGCGGGCCGGAACCTGGGGCGGGTCCGATCAGGACGACCTTCCCCGGCTCGGAGCCGTCGATCAGCGCGCCGACGGCCACCTCACGCACGGCCAGCCAGGCCTCCTGCATCGTCCGGGTCAGCGCTTCCGGGCCGCCGCCTCCAAATGAGGCCCGGGCGTCGTACACCACCGCGCGCAGCGGCAATCGGTCTCGGGCCCAGCTGCCGACGTCATCGTCCTCCGACTGGTCCCGGCCTCCCAACGTCTCGACCCGGGCGCCCAGCTCACGGAGCGCGGAGCCGATTCCCTCCCCCGCCGGCCCGGCCAGGGCAACCCCGTGTCCCTCCAGCAGCTCGGCCCGCAGCAACGTCATGAGTGCGGACACGGTACAGCGCAGTACGATCGGCCCGACCTGCAGAGAGGAGAGAGCGCATGCTGTCCTACGCCCAGGGTGTGTCCGAGGAGCCGCTGCTTGGGGAGACGATCGACCAGAACCTGCGGCGGACGATCGAGCGGGTCCCGGATGCCGACGCGCTGATCTCACGCCACCAGGGGATTCGGTACACGTACGCGGAGCTCGGGCAGGCGGTGCGACGTCTGGCCACGGGGATGTGGAACGCCGGACTGCGGCCGGGCGACCGGGCGGGGGTATGGGGACCGAACCGGGCCGAGTGGGCGCTCGTGCAGTACGCCACGGCGTCGATCGGGGTGATCCTGGTGAATATCAATCCCGCCTACCGGGCCAGCGAGCTGGAATACGCGCTGGGCCAGTCCGGCTGCCGTCACCTGTTCGCGGCCCAGGAGTGCCGGGGGACGGATTTTGCGGACATGGTCAGGGGCGTGAAGCCTGGACTGCCGGCGCTGGAGCGAGCGATCTTCTTTGACACCGAGGAGTGGCACGAGCTGGCCGACACCCCCGGCGGCGACCCACCTGCGCCGTCCGATCTGGACTTCGATGACCCGATCAACATCCAGTACACGAGCGGCACCACCGGCTTCCCCAAGGGAGCGACGCTCACCCACCACAACATCCTCAACAACGCCTGGTTGCTGGCCCAACTGCTGGGCTACTCCGAACGCGACCGCGTGTGCGTGCCCGTTCCGCTGTACCACTGCTTCGGGATGGTGATCGGCAACCTGGCCTGCACGGCCAGCGGCGCGGCAATCGTCTACCCGGCCGAATCGTTCGACCCTGAGGCCACGCTGGAGGCCTGCGCCGAGGAGCGGTGCACCAGCCTGTACGGCGTCCCGACGATGTTCATCGCCGAGCTTGGCCACCCGCGCTTTGACGAGTTCGACCTGGGCTCACTGCGTACCGGCATCATGGCCGGCTCGCCCTGCCCGGTCGAGGTCATGAAGCGGGTGGGGTCTCAGATGGGGATCGATCAGATCTCGATCGCCTTCGGGCAGACGGAGACCAGTCCCGTGTCCACGTTCGTGCGGGTCGATGACACGCTCGAGCATCGCTGCTCGACCGTGGGCCAGGTGATGCCCCACACGGAGATCAAGATCATCGACCCGGCCACCGGCACGGTCCAGCCCCGAGCGGAGCCGGGGGAGTTCTGCGCTCGGGGCTACCTGGTTATGCGGGGGTATTGGAATGACCCCGACCGCACCCAGGAGTCGATCGACCAGGCGGGGTGGATGCACTCTGGCGACCTGGCCACGATGGATGACGACGGCTACGTGCGAATCGTGGGCCGGATCAAGGACATGGTCATCCGGGGCGGGGAGAACGTCTATCCCCGAGAGATCGAGGAGTTCCTCTACACCCACCCGGATGTCGCCGACGTCCAGGTGATCGGCGTGCCCGACGAACGCTATGGCGAGGAGCTGATGGCCTGGATCATCCCGCGCGCTGGCGCCGTGCTGAGTGCTGAGGACGTGCGCGAGTTCTGCCAGGGCCAGATCGCCCACTTCAAGGTCCCGCGCTACGTGAAATGCGTCCAGGAGTTCCCGATGACCGTCACCGGGAAGGTGCAGAAGTTCCGGATGCGCGAGCAGGCGATCGCCGAACTGGGTCTGGAGCAGGCGGCCACGGTCGCCAGCGCGTAGTTGGGTCCCGCGGCCCCAGGCCCCGCTTGCTCAGTCCTCGTCTTCGTCGGCGGCCTCAGCGCGGGCCCGGGCGGCCCGGTGCTCTCGCGCCACCGCGCGGTAGCCCTTCGTGGCCAGGTTCGTGTGGAGTGCCCTGATGCGCTCGAGGATGTACTCCGCCGCCGACTGCTGCTCCTCGCGTGAGGAGGCCTCGACCTTCTCGAGCCGGAACGGCTCCCCGTACTGGACGACGACCTTGGGGAACTCGAGCCGTTTCCAGTTGCGCACCTTGTGTGAGCCGACGATCGCCACGGGGACCACGGGTGCACCCGACTCGAGCGCCAGACGTCCAATGCCCGGCCTGGCCTCCGCGGCGATCGCCCCGGTGCGCGAGCGGCCCCCCTCGCAGTACATGACGACCGCCTCGCCCTGGTCGAGCAAGCGGAACGCGGTGATGAACGCCTCCTCATCGTGATGGCCCCGCCGGACCGGGAACACCCCGCCGTGACTGAAGATGTAGGTCGCCGGCCCCCGCCCAAAGAGCTGGGATTTGGCCATGAACCTGACCCGGCGGCGGAGGAAGGCGCCGGAGAAGAAGTGGTCCATGAAGGAGCCGTGGTTGGGGGCCAGAATCACCGGGCCGTTGGGCACGTTCTCGGAGCCTATGGACTGGATCCGGAAGGCCAGCAGCATGTATGGGACGACCGCGGTGCGGACCGGCTCGTATGTCCAGCCCGCCTTTCCGCGACGGGCCCGCTCGTGGAACTGGCGGAAGTACTCCTCCGGCCTGGGATCCCGGTAGCGCTGGGGCTTCAGCTCCACATCCGTCATCTGCTCAGTGATACCCGCCGCCGGGGGTCTGGTGACAGGTCGGGCTCGGGCTTGGGGGTCGGGGTCGGGATCGGGATCGCGTTGCAGCGCGTGGCCCCCAGCGGTGGCCCAAACGTAACCGCAAACCCGAAGGCCACGGATCGGGTGACAAAAGGGGCGCTATACGCGCCTAACGTGACGCCGAACCGCGGCGCGGCGAAGCGGGTCACGAAAGTTCCGCCCCGGCGCGGCCTGGTTGCGGTGCGACTCGGCCTACGCCTGCGCCCAGGCCAGCGAGCGTTCCAGTGCCCGGTGCCAGCCGTCGAGCAGCGTGTCGCGCTGGTCGCTCCCCATCCCCGGCTCGTAGCGCGTGCGCTCGCGGTGGCTCTGGCGGACGTGGTCGACCGTCCACATCCCGCAGCCAACACCGGCCAGGTAGGCGGCACCGAGGGCCGTCGTCTCAGAGACCTCGGGGACGACCACCGGTACGCCCAGCACGTCGGCCTGGAACTGCATCAACCACGCGTTGGCCGTCGCTCCGCCGTCGGCCCGGAGTTCGGTCAGGGGCACGCCGCCGGCGTCCTCCATGGCCCGGACGGCATCCACCGTCTGGTAGGCCGTGGCCTCGAGCGCGGCCCGGGCCAGATGCGCGCGCGTCGTCCCCCGGGTGATGCCGACGATCGTCCCGCGGGCGCACGGATCCCAGTGCGGCGAACCCAGCCCGGTCAGGGCGGGGACGAAATAGAGGTCGTCGTTGCCCTCCAGTGACCGGGCCAGCTGCTCGCTCTCACGCGCGTCATCAATGATCCCGAGGCCATCCCTGAGCCACTGGATCGCCGCCCCGGTGACGAACACGGCCGCCTCAAGCGCGTAGGCCAGCCGACCCTCCCCGATTCTCCAGGCCACCGTGCTGAGGAGGCCGGGAGACGGCTTGGGCGGCTCCCAGCCGGTGTTCTGAAGCACGAACGACCCCGTCCCGTACGTGTTCTTGCCCAGACCGGGGTCGATGCAGGCCTGGCCGAACAGCGCCGCCTGCTGGTCGCCGGCCAGCCCGGTGAGCGGGACCTCATGGCCGTGCAACGCGTCAGCTCTGGTGGTGCCGAGAGGCCCGCAGGTCGGGCCCAGGTCGGGCAGAACGCCGTCCGGGATCCCGAACAGCTCAAGCAGCTCGCTGTCCCAGCCCCCACGCCGGATGTCGAACAGCATCGTCCGGGCCGCGTTGGAGGGCTCGGTGACGGCCCGTCCGCACAGCTTGAAGGCCAACCACGAGTCGACGGTCCCGAACACGACGTCGCCCCGGCCCGCCGACTCCCGCAGCCCATCCACGTGCCTGAGCAGCCATTCGATCTTCGTGGCCGAGAAGTACGGATCCAGGACCAGGCCCGTGCGCTGGCGAACCAGGTCCTCGACGCCCTGGTCGCGCAGCTCGGCGCAGCGGGCGGCGGTCCGTCGGTCCTGCCAGACGATCGCCCGGTGGCGCGGCTGGCCGGTCGAGCGGTCCCAGACACACACGGTTTCGCGTTGGTTGGTGACCCCAACGGCCTCCAGCTCCCCCGGCCTGACCCCGGCATCGTCCAGCGCCTCCCCGGCCACGGCCTGGGTGACCTCCCACAGCTCCTGCAGGTCGTGTTCGACCCAGCCCGGGTGGGGAAAGTGCTGCTTGAACTCCCGGTAGGCCCGGCCAATCAGCTCGGCCTGGAGGTCGAACACCAGGCACGTGGTTCCGGTCGTTCCCTGATCGATGGCCAGGATCATGGGCGCAGCGTATCCAGGGCGCGATTTTTGGCCCGCCCTTAGCAGGGAAGCCCATACTCATGAGCATTCACGAGACGACCACCTCCACTCCACTGCTGGACCTGGGCGACGGGCGCCAGATCCCGCAACTCGGCTTCGGCGTCTTCCAGGTCTCTCCGGAGGAGACCAGGCAGGCCGTCGCCGAGGCACTGCAGACCGGATATCGCCTGATAGACACCGCCGCGGCCTACGGAAATGAGGCCGAGGTCGGCGAGGCGATCGCCGCCAGCGGGCTGCCCCGCGGCGAGCTGTTCGTGACCACCAAGCTGTGGAACGACGACCAGGGGCACGCCAACGCGCTGAGCGCGTTTGACCACTCGATCGAGCGCCTGGGGTTGGAGTACGTCGACCTCTACCTGATCCACTGGCCAGCTCCTTCCCGCGGGCGCTACCTCGAGACCTGGAAGGCCCTATGCGAGCTGAGGGCCGATGGCAGGGCACGCTCGATCGGGGTGTCGAACTTCACGATCCAGAACCTGGAGGAGATCATCGCCGCCACCGACGAGGTCCCGGCCGTGAACCAGGTCGAACTGCATCCTCGACTGATCCAGTCCGAGCTGCGGGCATTCCACCGCGAGCACGGGATCGTGACTGAGGCGTGGAGTCCGCTGGGACGGGGCGGCGACCTGCTGGAGGAGTCGGCCCTGAAGGAGATTGCCGCCCAGCATGGGCGCACGCCGGCGCAGGTGGTGCTCCGCTGGCACATCCAGATCGGCAACGTGGCCATTCCCAGGTCGGTCACCCCGTCGCGGATCGAGGAGAACTTTCAGCTCTTCGACTTCACACTCTCAGACGATGAGGTCCGGGCGATCGACGCCCTCGACACGGGCACGCGAATCGGACCGGACCCGGCGACGTTCGGGTAGGCCGGCTACAGCCCGCCGCCGGCGGCCACGAGGGCTCCCAGGGCCACGGCCAGGACGATCGCGGCCGCCAACAGCTGAGTCCGCACGGTGATCCGGTTCGACTTCCGCCGGGCCAGCTCGCGGCGCGTGCAGGAACTGATGAACAGGCTGCGGCTCGGCGTCCCCACGACAGGCGCAATTGCAAACCGCCCGGTCGGGGGAGTCAACCCTGGACACGACAGCGACCCCGGAAAGTGCGCAAGTATTCTCCCCCCAGTCCGCGAGCCAGGAGGAGCGACCAGTTGCCTGATGTCGAGGCCCACATCACGGGTACCGTGTGGAAGATCGAAGTTGGCGTCGGCGACCGGATCGACGAGGGCGACACCGTCGTGATCTTGGAGTCGATGAAGATGGAGATGCCGGTCGAGGCTGAGGATCCCGGCGTCGTGAAGGAGATCCTGGTGGAGGAAGGGCAGTCGGTCTCCGAGGGCGACACGCTCGTTGTCCTCGAGTAGGCCGGCCGGCCGGCTGCTCGTGGACGAGCCGGCCCCCGGGGTGACCCGACTGACCATCTCCAACCCCGAGCGACGCGGGGCGCTGGACCACGCGATCCTCGACGCGTTCGCCTCCACCATGCCCCGGCTGGACACTCGGTGCGTGGTGGTGACCGGCCAGGACAGGACGTTCTCGGCCGGCTATGACCTGGCGGGACTGCCCGATGGGGTGGTGGCCGAGGAGGCCGACCGGCTCGTGGCCCACCCGTTCGCCGCCGCGATCGACGCCGTCGAGGCCTATCCGTACCCCACGCTGGCCGTGCTCAACGGCCACACGATCGGCGGCGGGCTCGAGCTGGCCCTGGCCTGCGACCTGCGGATCGCCGGGGACTCGATCTCGCTGGGCATGCCGCCGGCCAAACTCGGGCTGGTCTACTCACATACCGGGATTCGGAGGTTCATCGACGTGATCGGAGCGGCCCGCACGCGCGAGCTGTTCCTGGTCGGGCGCCGGATCGATACCCCGACGGCTCACGCCTGGGGACTGGTCAACCGGGTGGCGCCCGACGCCGGGCTCGAGGAGCGTGCGCTCGAGCTGGCCGCCGAGATCGCGGCCAACGCCCCGATCGCCCAGCGGGGCAACAAGCGGGTGATTAGGGCGGTGCTGGCCGCCGAGGCGGAACTTGACCCAGCGGTCGAACAGGAGCTGCTCGATCTGCGCATGGGCTCGCTGCGCTCGGAGGACTTCGGCGAGGCCGTCCGGGCCTTCGCCGACAAGCGCCCTCCCGTGTGGCGTGACCGGTGAACTGCTGAAGAGCGATCGCTGAGCCGTCCGAGAGCGTTCCTATCTTCTGCGGCCATGCCGCCGCTGATCACCCGCCAGGAAGCACTGCGTCTGGGGGACCTCGAGGACCACCAGGAGATCGGCGCGCTGGTCGAGCGGGCCTGGCAGGTCCGGCGGGACCGCTTCGCCGACTCGACCGACATGTGCTCGCTGGTCAACGCGAAGTCCGGGGGATGTGCTGAGGATTGCGGTTTCTGCGCTCAGTCGCGCTACGCCGAGGCGGACACGCCGATGCACCCGATGATGGAGCCCGAGCAGATCCTGGAGCACGCCCGGGCGGCCGAGGCGGCCGGAGCCCACCGCTTCTGCATGGTCACCCAGGGCCAGGGGCTGTCCAAGCGTGATTTTCAAAAGGTGCTGGCCGGCGCACGGCTGGTGGCCGCACATACGAATCTCAAGCGGTGCGTCTCGGTCGGTCACATCACGCCCGAGCGCGCCTCGGCCCTGAAGGAGGCGGGGATTCAGCGGGTCCACCACAACGTGGAGACAGCCGAGTCCTATTACCCCGAGGTCTCCACCACCGTGCGTTACCAGGGCCGCCTGCGCACGATCGATGCCGTCAAGCAGGCCGGACTCGAGACCTGCGTCGGCGGCATCCTCAACCTGGGCGAAACGCACGAGCAGCGAGTCGAGATGGCGTTCGAGCTGGCGGCGATCAACCCCACGAGCGTGCCGATCAATCTGCTCAACCCGCGGGCCGGAACGAAGTTCGGCGAGCGGGAGCTGATGGATCCGTGGGAGGCGGTGAAATGGATCGCGGTCTTCAGGCTGATCCTGCCCGACGCCCTGTTCAGGCTGTGCGGGGGCCGGGTGGAGAACCTGGGCGAGCTCCAGCAGACGGCAGTGAAGGCGGGTCTGAACGGCGTGATGATGGGCAACTTCCTGACCACGCTGGGCAACACGCCGGAGGATGACCGGACGATGTTTGAGGACCTGGGGCTGAATGTGACCCGTCAGCCCGACAACGGGGCTCGCCCCCGGCCCGACAACCGCTCGGGCTGGATGGAGGGTGAGACGCCCGACGTGATCGCCGCCGCGCTCTCCGATGACAGCGCGCCCGCCAAGCTCGAGGTGCGCCTCTGGGATCCCTCCACCCAGCTGCGCTTCCACCGCAAGCGCCATGTGGCCCGCCGGCCGGAGGCCGAGGAGCACGCGGCGTGATTGAGATCGAGTCGCGGCTGTCGGAGCTCCAGGCCGTCGGACTGGACAGGCGGACCCGGCTCGTCAGCGGTCCCCAGGGTCCACACGTCGTGCTCGACGGCCGGCCAGTGCTGATGCTGTGCTCCAACAACTACCTGGGTCTGGCCGACCATCCGCGCGTCCGCGAGGCCGCGGCCGACGCGGCCCGGCGCTGGGGAGTTGGCTCGGGCGCGTCGCGCCTGGTCTCCGGGACGATGACGATTCACCGGCGGCTGGAGGAGCGACTGGCCGAGTTCAAGGGCCGGGAGAGCGCGCTGCTGTTCGGCTCGGGCTTCCTGGCCAACATGGGTGTGATCGCCGCCCTGGCTCGCCCCGGCGACGTGATCTTCTCCGATGAGCTCAACCATGCCTCGATCATCGACGGCTGCCGGCTGTCACGGGCCGACGTGTTCGTGTACGACCACGGGGACATGGAACACCTGAGGTGGGGGATCGCTCAAGCCGAGGGGCGGGGCGCGCTGATCGTGACCGACGGCGTGTTCTCAATGGACGGGGACGTGGCGCCGCTGGCCGAGCTGGCCGAACTGGCCGAGCGCACCCGGGTCCGGCTGATGGTTGATGAGGCCCACGGGACGGGTACGCTCGGGCCGGGCGGTCGCGGGGCCGTGGCCGAGGCGGGAGTCGAGGATCAGGTGGACGTGATCGTGGGCACGCTGGGCAAGGCGCTCGGCTCCTACGGAGCCTTCGTGGCGTGCGATTCGGTGATGGCCCGGTACCTGGTGAACGCAGCCCGCACGTTCATCTTCTCGACCGCTCCCCCGCCCCCCGCCGTGGCCGGGGCGATGGCCGCGCTGGAGCTGCTGGAGACCAGGCCGGAGCTGGTGACGAGGCTGCAGTCCAATGCGGCCACGCTACGCCACGAGCTGGCCCGCGAGGGCCTGCCGATCGAGTCACGGACCCACATCCTTCCGCTGGTCGTCGGCCAGGCCGGTGCGGCCGTCCAGGCGGCCGAGATGGCCCTGCAGGACGGGGTGTACGCCCAGGCCATCCGGCCGCCGACAGTGCCGCCGATGAGCTCCCGGCTGCGGCTGGCCGTGATGGCGTCGCACCGCACCGAGGAGCTCCGCCGAGCAGCTCGCGTCCTGGTCCGGGCGGCTCGCGAGGCCGGGCCAGTGCCAGAGGAGCACGACGACCTCGAATTTGAGTACGAGCTCGACTACCAGGAGCCCGAGCCGTACTTCCACGAGCCGAACTTCGCGGCCGACGAGCGCGTCGTGGCCGGCGCCGAGCTGTTCGACTTCGAAGCCGACCAGCGTCTGGCCGCTTAGGCGGGCCGGCCTGATGCCTGGCCTGTTCGTCACCGGGACGGACACCGGAGCCGGTAAGACCGTCGTGGCGGCGGCGATCGTGGCCGCTCTCCGCGCCAGGGGCCGGACCGTCAGGGCGTCCAAGCCGGTGATCACCGGCCTGGACGAGCCGGCGGGCTGCTGGCCCCACGACCACGAGCTGCTCGCTCGGGCCGCCGGCTCAAGGCCAGAGGAGGTGGCGCTGGTGGGCTACGGCCCCGCCGTCTCGCCTCATCTGGCGGCCGAGCTCGCCAGCCGCCCCCTGGACCCCGCCGAATTGGTGCGGGACATCCTGGCCGGCGGTGAAGAGGGCGAGCTGCTGATCGTCGAGGGCGCCGGCGGCCTGCTGGTTCCACTCGCCGCCGACTACGACATGCGGGCACTGGCTCAGGATCTTGGACTCGGCGTGGTGATCGCGACACGCCCGACGCTGGGCACGATCAACCACACGCTCCTGACCCTGGAGGCGGCGCGGGCAGCCGGCCTGGAGGTGGTGGGGGTGGTCATGACCCCATGGCGCTCTGACCCGAGCGTGATGGAGCTCTCCAACCGGACCTCGATCGCGCACCGGGGCGAGATCGAGGTCTCAGCTCTGCCCGAGATCGAGCGTCCCGAGCCCGAGCTGCTGGCCACCGCGGGGATGGAGCTGCCCCTGTCTAACTGGCTCCCGGTGCCCGTCGCGCGCTAGCGTGGGCGCGATGGCGAAGTGGTTCACAGCCGGGATTCTGGCCGGCCTGGTCCTGTGGCCCGCAGCGGCGGTGGCGTCGGGTCCGAGCTCCCTGTACGGCCGCGTGCTTCAGACCTACCAGACGCACGGATCGATTCCCCCCTGCCTGTTCACGAGTCCCCAGCTGGCCTCGGCCCTGAACAGCGTGGACACCTACGGCCAGCAGTACTACGCCGACTTCATCGGCGCGATCCAGGCGGCGCAGGATGCGCGGGCCAGCGGAAGCTGCTCGAAGGGGCACCACCCGGCCGTCGCTCACGCCACGGGCAGCGCGCCCGCCGGTCCCCGCCTTCCCACGTCGGTCACCGCGTCGACCAGCTCAGGGGTACCGGCGCCGTTGATCGCACTCGGAGTGGCCGCCGCACTGCTGGCCGGAGCAACCGGGCTGGCCGTCCTGGGCCGGGGGCGTGCCGCGTCCTCTGACTGGGGTCACGGGTGGGCGCAGACCCGCTACCGGGTGGGCGAGCTGTGGGACGGGCTGGCCGGGCGCCTACGGCGTTGACCGGCTTCAGCGGGCTGTGACCGTGGCCGGACGGCTGTCCTGGAGCTGGCCGGCGGGCGAGCTCCACTGAATTCGCAGCTGGCCGGCGGCCGGCACCCTGACCGTGTCTGTCACCACCTCGCTACGGTCGGTCACGGTGACCTGTTGAAGCGTCCGGTAGGAATTCCCGCTGGAGGGCCGCCACTGAATCTGAGCCCGCTGGGTGCTGCCCGGCGGAGCGTCGCGGAGCATGGCCCACACGAACAGCCGGTGATCGGGACCCAGGGCGGGCTGGGGCAGGTAGATCGGCAGCCGGTAGGCGCTCAGCGACGGCTTGGGCTTTCCGTTGGCGTACAGCAGACCCGTCTGGAACGTCGACCAGTAGCCCTGCGTGCCCTTGGGGAAGGCGGGGTTGGGCGGAGAGTCGTAGAGCAGGAACTGGTTCAGGGTCACGACCCGCGGGTCCTTCCAGGCCAGGTACTCGGCCTGGTTGAGGAACAGCGCCTGGAGCTGGGGGCTCACTCCCTTGAACGGATTGGGGGGATTGGTCTCGTAGCCGTACTCGGTCAGATAGATGGGAAGACGGCGGTTGACACCGTAGGCCCTGAAAATCGCATCCAGGCTCGTCTCCAGGGCGCGCAGGTTGGACAGGGGCACGAAGGCAGGGTTGTGCAACGGCAGGTTGGGGGCCAGGAGGAACGAGTACGGATGGTGCGCGAACCCCGTGGCCCGGAACAGGCCGGGATGAGCCGCGGCGAAGGCTGGAGGGTTGGGCGAGCGCGGGCAACCGAGAGCCACCGCGGCGGATCCGCGCAGTGGCTGGTCGCCCGCTCCCACGCAGTACAGCCCGCGCAGGAAGGGCAGCGGTGCGATCGGCCACTCCGGCCTGGAGTAGACGCCCCCCTGGCAGCTCCCCTGGCCCGCGACGCACCCCTCGGGCGCCAGGTCACCCACCAGGATCGTGTCGGCGCTCGGCCCGTGCCCGGTGCTGCTCAGGGCGGCGAAGGCGGCGTCGACCGCGGAGCGATAGAGGACCGGGCTCTCCATCGCCGGGCCGCCAGCCGAGGTGCGCCACTGCGGAGCCAGCCATCCGGGCTGGTTGGGCTCGTTCCAGATCGACCAGAAGCTGACCCGGGGCAGCGCGTTCGCGCCCGGCGGCACATACCGACCGCTGTAGCGCCGGCCCAACGCCTGGACGAAGCGCCCGAAGGCGGCGCTGATCGGCATCCAGTGGTCGGCGTAATGGGGTGAGGAGGCGCCCGTGGCCACGGCCCACAGCGGCGCCGGGGCCGTGACGTTGAAGTTCAGCGTCATCCCACGCGCCTGCGCCAGGTCGTCCAACCGGTCGTAGGGAGCCCAGCCGGCGGCCGGATAGGCGGCCGGGTCGGTGGCGTTGAAACGAGCCGGTGCTGTGGATGAGGAGGCATTGGGAGCGATGTCCTTCCACACCACCGTCGCCCGAATCTGGTTGACCCCCAGGCCCTTGAGGACGTCGAGCGTCCTGGTCACGACGGGGGTCGAGGAATAGATCAGGTGCAGGTCGTCCTGGAACATCGAGCCGAGCGCACGGCCGGCGACTCGCGCCGGCGGAGCGGTCGAGTGGCGCGCTCGGCCCTCGGGCGTGACCGCCACAACGACCAGCGCCACCATCACCACCGCCAGCCCGGCCAGCACCTGGCTCATCGAGGAGCGCCGTTTGGCCGCCATCGTCGTCAGGCTGTCACACGCCTGTTCCGACCGACGCGGTGGATACCTTGCGGCCGTGCGTACCACGGCGGCCCTGACCGAGTCCGACCGGCGCTGTCTGTGGCACCCGTTCACCCAGCAGCAGGCCTGGGAGACCGAGGAACCCCCCGTGGTGATCGAGCACGCCGAGGGGACCAGGCTGTACGACACAGACGGCAACGGATACATCGACGGCGTGTCGTCGCTGTGGTGCAACGTCCACGGTCATCGCCATCCGGCCATCGACGCCGCCGTGACCGCCCAGCTCGGGCGGGTCGCCCACTCGACGATGCTGGGGCTGTCCCACGAGCCAGCGATCACCCTGGCCGAGCGCCTGCTCTCAGTCGCCCCTGCGGGACTCGCGCGGGTGTTCTACTCCGACAGCGGCTCGACGGCCGTCGAGGTTGCGCTGAAGATGGCCTTCCAGTACGCCCGGCAGCACGGCGAGCCGCGACGGACTCGCTTCATCTCGCTGGAGAACGGCTATCACGGGGACACGCTCGGATCGGTAGCGGTCGGAGGGATCAGCACATTCCACTCGCTCTACGAGCCACTTCTGTTCGGCGGCTGGCAGGCCCCCGCGGGCGACCTTGAGGCGATGGCCAGGCTCCTGGCCGAGCACGGGGATGAGGTCGCCGCGGTGATTGTCGAGCCACTCGTCCAGGGCGCCGCGGGCATCCTTGTCCAGCCGTCCGGCTACCTGCGCGGCGTACGCGAACTCTGTGACCGGCACGGAGTCCTGCTGATCTGCGATGAGGTGGCCACCGGCTTTGGCCGGACCGGGCGGATGTTCGCCTGTCAGCACGAGGACGTGGCCCCGGATCTGATGTGCGTGGGCAAGGGCCTGACCGGTGGCTACCTGCCGCTGGCCGCGACGCTCACCACCGAGCGGATCTACCAGGGCTTCCTCGGTCGGCCTGATGAGGGCAGGACGTTCTTTCACGGCCACACCTTCACCGGCAACCCGCTGGCCTGTGCCGCCGCGCTGGCCACGCTGGAGGTGTTCGAACAGGAGCGCACGCTCGAGCACCTGGAGCCGAAGATCGAGCTGCTTCAGCGCACCCTGGACCGGCGCGTGGCCGTCCTTCCGCTGGTGGGCCAGGTCCGCCAGCGCGGGTTCATGGTGGGCATCGAGCTCGTCGGCGGTCAGCCTGGCGAGCGCCTGGGCCACCAGGTCACCCTGGCCGCTCGCTCCCGCGGCGCGATCATCCGCCCGCTGGACGACGTGGTTGTGCTGATGCCGCCGCTGTCGATCTCCGAGTCCGACCTGTGCCGCCTGGCGGCGATCACGGCCTCCGCGATCGCCGATGTCGCGGTGGGCCGGATCCCAATCGCAGCGTAGGCAACACCCGGCGCAGCTTGGGTAGGAACCCGGGGACGAGCGCCCGCAGAGCCCGTTTGAGACCGGCCAACGACCTGCCCTCCTGGCGGGTGATCTGCCGTAGCGAGACACCGGCCGACAGCTCGCCGTAGAGCCGGCGCGGCGAGATCCCCAGATAGGCGGCCATCACCTGCACCGCGAGCGTGGACAGGGCGCCCTGAACCCGTGAACCCAACACGGTGGTCGAGGATGCGATCAGATCGGTGGGCGGATGCAACGGCAGGAACACCGGCGCGCGCGGCGGCTGGTTGAAGTCGAAGTCCTTGGCCAGATTGCCCAGGATCCGTTCGTTCTCGCGCACATCGGGGCGGAGGTCCGGGCGGCCATCGGTCCTGGGGTTCAGCCGCTGGTGGTGCAGAAAGTCGTCCTCAATGAATTTCAGATAGGCGTCGAAGCTGAGCGGCTGATGGTCGATGAAGTCCTTGCGGGCGTAGGGGCTGATGACAAGTCCGGGCACCCGGAGTCCGTAGCCGTTCTGGTCCACCCTGGGGGGTGCAACGTGGTCGTAGAACCCGCCCCAGTCATCCCAGGCCAGGAAGATCGCCGTGCTGTTCCAGTCAGGACTGCGCATGATCGTGTTGATCAGCCCGGTCACGTACGTCTGACCGGCGCTGATCAATCCGGGCGGATGCTCGGACACGGTCGCGTTGGGCGTGATCCAGGACACGCTGGGCAGTGTCCCGGCCCGGGCGTCGCTGAAGAACCTGGACAGCGACTGGATGTCGCCGCGCTGATGGTCATCCCTAACCGTGTCGAAGTACGGCAGCGGGTTCCAGATCCCCGGGGTGTGAGCGGTCTGCTTGACCTGACCGCAGATGATCTGCGAGTCCTGTTCGCAGTCGGGCTCGGCGCCCTTGAACACGTAGTAGCGCCAGCTCACGTGGTACCTGTGCAGCAGGTAGGTGATGTCGGTCCAGGCGTAGTCCGGGGGCGGGGCGTTGCGGACGCCCTGTTTGCGCAGGAAGTCCGGCGGAACCCCGGGACCCTGATCCTGGTTGGTGCAGCTGATGATCACTCCGGGGACCGCGCACCGGGCCGACCAGGCCGAGACCATGTACAGGTGCGACGGCAGGCTCCAGGACGCGTCGGACTGGAACATGTGGTCCTGGAGCACGAAGTTGTGGGCGTAATCCCAATAGTTGGGTATGTCGGCTCCGGTGTGGTAGCCCATCGCATCAGGCGGGCCCTGCTGCGTCGTGCCCCCGCACCGTGGGTTGAACGTCTGCTCGCAGCGAAGCAGGCCCTTCTTCTGCTGGGCCACAAAACCGTTCATCCGGCCATTGGCGATGTCCGACCGGGCGCTCCACTGGGCATGGGGTCCCCCAACGCTCCTGTCCTCCCGATCGTGAAATGGCCGCACGCAGTGGTGGGTGCCGGGGTTCGGGAGGCATGGCACCTCTCCGGGGTTGCCGGCCACTCCCGGGATTCCGTCCGCTCCGGGGTAGGTCCCGAAATAGGAGTCGAACGAGCGGTTCTCCTGCATGATGATCACCACGTGCCGGATCTTGTGGATCCCCCGGAGCTGTGCCCTGGTGGGGGGCGGCCCCGGGTTGATTGTGGGCGTCGCGACCGTGGGCGTGGCCGAGCCTCCGCAGCCGGCGACCAGAACGGCGGCGGCCAGGGCCAGACAGCTCAGGAGCGTTCTGAGGCGGGCTGAACGTCTATTCGTCAAAGGGTGTGAAGTCTTGCTTGCGAGCACCGCACACGGGACAGAACCAGGTCTCTGGAATGTCCTCGAACGCCGTTCCCGGGGGAATACCCCCGTCGGGGTCGCCTTCGTCGGGGTCGTATATGAACCCACATGATTCGCACATCCACTTCACGGGGAAAAATGTAGCGACGGGGAAGAGTCGGGGCGTCGCCCCATCGGGCCGCCCCGGTAGGGTCAGGCCATGGATCCTGGCCGCCCGGCCCCCGGGGAGGAGCTCAATCTGGGCTCGGAAACGGTGCCCCGACCGGCCGCCACCGTGATCGTGCTCCGGGGCGGCCCGGACCGACTTGAGGTGCTGCTGGTCAAGCGCAATCCCGCGGCCCGGTTCATGGGCGGGGCCTGGGTGTTCCCCGGCGGCGCCGTGGACCGAGCCGAGGGCGAGGGCGACAGCGCCCTTCGGGCTGCCGGGGTGCGGGAGCTCCAGGAGGAGGCGGGCATAACCCTGCCCGGTCCTGACGAGCTGGTCCCCTTCTCGCGCTGGATCACGCCAGCCCAGGTCAAGATCCGGTTCGATACCTGGTTCTACCTCGCGCCCGTGCCAGCCCAGGCCACGCCGCAGGTGGACGGTGAGGAGGTGGTTGACTGGCGGTGGTACGCGCCCACCGCGGCGCTTGAGGCTTCCGCCGCGGGAGATCTGTTCCTGGTCTTTCCGACCGTCAAGCATCTGGAGCAGATCGCCGGCTTCTCCTCGGCCGATGAGCTGCTGGCCTACGCGCGCGACCGGGAGATCCACCCCGTCGAGCCGAGGGTCGTGCTGTCGGGCGAGCAGGCCCGCGTGGTGCTCCCCGGCGAGCCCGGGTACGACTCCTAGCGGCGGCCATATACTCGCGCCGTGACGGCATCGCTGCCCCCCGATGTTCAGTCGGTCTTCGACCGGTTCGTGACCACCGAGCTGACGACGATCGATCGCCGGGGGCAACCGATCACGTGGCCGGTGACGCCCTACTACTCACCGGGGGATCCCTGTATCGACGTGACCACGGGGCTCGGGTATCCGAAGAAGGCCAATGACGCGCGGGCCAACCCGCTTGTGTCGCTGCTGTTCTCGAATCCCACCGGCAGCGGACTGGAGCGACCGGCGACGGTCCTGGTACAGGGGACGGCCGACGTGGACGACCTGGATCTTGAGGCCAATCGGGCCCGGTACGCCCGCGAGTCGATGGAGAAGCTGCCCGGCATCAAGCCCCTGACTCCACCGGCCGCGATCCAGCGACGGCTGGGCTGGTACTACAACCGGATCTACATCCACGTCCGGCCCGAGCGCGTCTTCGCGTGGCCCGGAGATGATGCCGCTGCTGAGCCGCAGCTGTTCGGCGCCCACCTGGAGGAGGTGCGATCGGGCCATTCCGAGGAGCCCGAACGCTTCCATGCCGGCCCGCATGGCGGGGCGAGCAGCTGGGATCCGCGGCTGAGCGAGCTCGGCACCACCTTCCCGACCGCCGTCCTGTCATTCGTGACGCCGGACGGCTTCCCGTTCGCCGTGCGCGTCGCGGTGCGGGTCGATCAGGCATCGCGGTGGGTCCGGATCGAGAGCCACCCCGCTGGGGCGCCGCTGGCCCCGGGATTGGCCTGCCTGACGGCTCACGTCCACGCCGAGACCTTCACCTGGCAGAAGAACTTCCAGGTTCGCGGCGACCTGGTCTGGCTGGAGGACGGCTGGGTGCTCGTGCCCGGCAGGCTCGTGGGCGGCTTTGAGATTCCCGAGTCCAAGCTGGCAACGCTGCGGCTCAACGCCGGCAAGGCCATGCGTTTCCGGCGGACGGCCAAGCGCGAACTGGCCAAGCGGCGGTAGTGCCGGGCGCCGCGAGCACCGGGGGCGCCAGCCCCGCCCCAGGCCCGGGGCTGACGGTGGCTGTCACCGGTCCGACCGGCGACATCGGGCGCTCGCTGCTGCGCAGCCTGGACCGGAGCAAGGAGGTCAGGAGGGTGCTGGCGATGGCCCGGCGGCCGTTTGATCCGGCCGAGCACGGGTTGAAGAAGACCGAGTACCGGCAGGGCGACGTGCTTGACCGCCAGCTGCTGGACGAGTTCGTCCAGGGCGCGGATGTCGTGGTCCACCTGGCGTTTCTGATCGTCGGTGGTTTGAGTGAAACCGAGCGCGTCAACCTCGAGGGCTCGCGCAGCGTCTTTGAGGCCACCGTGGCCGCGGGCGTGCCCCGGCTCGTCTATGCCTCCTCCGTGGCGGCGTACGGGTTTCACGCCGACAACCCGCGACTGCTCACCGAGGACATTCCTCCGCGCGGCACCGAGCGCCATTACTACTCGGCCCAGAAGGCGGCGCTCGAGGCGGTGCTCGCAGAGGTCGTGCAGGGCACCCAGACCGATGCTCACGTGTTCCGGCCCTGCATCGTGGCCGGCGCCGATGCCCTCGCCCTGCTGGAAAACATTCCCTACATCCAGCTCTCAGACCGGATGCCCGGACCGCTCCTGCGCATGCTGGAGGTGCTGCCCGTGCTCAAACCGGTGCTGCCCGACCCCGGCGTGCCCTTTCAGTTGGTCCACCACGACGACGTGGCCAGCGCACTGCGCGCCGCGGTGCTGGGACGAGGAGCGCCGGGCGTGTACAACCTGGCCGGACCGGGCGAGCTTCGGATGTCCGACCTGGCCGACGCTCTGGGCTGGTACAGCATCCCGATTCCGGACCTCGCCCTGGATGCCACGGCTGAGCTCCTGGCCCGCCTGCCCTTCATCCCCGCGGAGGCGCAGTGGATTGAGAGCGTCCGCGCCCCGGTGCTGATGGACACGGCCAAGGCCCGGCGCGAGCTGCGCTGGCGCCCGAAGCACGACGCCGCCGCGACACTGCGGGAGATGGTCGACGCCGCCCGGTCGGAGCGCCTGATCCGGTAGGGCGCCGGGGGGCCTGTCCCCGGTGCGGTCTTGCACTCCGCGCCGATCGGCCCATAGACTCGCGCCAACAGAGCCTGGACACGGGAGCCAGGCCCGTAGGGAAAGGAGCCCGATGCCTCACCGTCTCCACAGAGGGCGCGTGGTCTTGATCGGGGCGGCGCTGTGGCTGGCCGTACCGTCGGTCGCGTTAGCCGACGGGGGTCCCGCGTTCACGGTAGGTCCGGTGAAGGTCAAGCACGGCTACACGGCCACCGCGGACGGTTTCAGCTGCGGCACGAAGTTTGCGGGCGGGGCCGTCTCATTCACCAAGATGGGCAAGGGCTGGACCGAGACGCACAGCTTCGGGGGGGCGAACAATGCCACCTGTCAGATCGCCGGCAATCTGGCCTCCGGGACTCTGAAGTACAAATTCAACGGCGTCACAGTGAGCGTCAAGTTCCGCAAGAAGGGCCAGGCCCAGACGGGCACGGTGCCCGCAGGGTGTAGTGGGCCAAAGCCCAAGACCCAGCCCGGCATTGCCACGGGAACCGTCAAGATCTCCATCAGCAAGTCGTTCTTCGGGAGCGTGAGGGTGAGCAGGGTCAAGGCCTCCGTGACCAAGGTCGCCTACACGTGCTCTGGCGAACCGAATTCGCTCAAGAAGACAGCCTTCCTGAACGCATTCGAGGGCAGTGAGTCGAACGCCACGATCCTCAGCGCCAGCCAGCCGCCGACGGGCGTGCGGACCGTTTCGATCATCAAATCGGTCTCGGGCGCGAACATGTCCTCCAGCCACATCCTGACCCTGACCGGCGGCTCATCGCTGTTCTCGGTCAAGTCTGATCTCTCATCGGCCAAGGTCAACGGCACCGGCAAGCTGGGCGGCCATCTGACATTCAATGCCACACCGTCGTGCAAGGGCACCAACCGGACAGGCACCCTGTCCGGATCGCTCACGGCCAAGCTTGACCTGATCGGACGGCTGACGATCAAGGAGAACAAGCAGCAGCCGCCGACGTTGTCCAGAAACGCCACCGGAGGGCCCTGCAGCTAGACCACGGACTGGGCCTGGGCGGCCGGGAGCAATAGGCTTCCGGCCGCCAGGGCCGCCCGCCGGGAGGCCTGGCGCGCTCATGTACGCAAACGGTTTGCGTACAATCGTTGGATGGACAGAGATGCCGTGGCGTTCCTGGTGGGCGGCGACGACCTGGGCCAGCAGGCCGTTCCGGCCGAGTTGAACGTCCTTCATGCGGTTCGCGCCTCCGCTCCAGGTGACCCGGCCGGTCTGGCCGAGGCGCTCGACTGGATCGACTCGGGACGCGCGGCGACGCTGGTCGTTCCTCGACTCGGAACGGTGGCCTCCTCGCTGGGTGATCTGGTCCGGTTGGTGGACTGGCTGGGGGAGCGAGAGGCCGCCCTGGTCGTTCTGGACCTGGGGTGGGACACCGAGCAGCGCGCGGGACGGCTGACCACGCAGGTCCTGCGAGAGCTTCGGCGACTGGGTCGCGAGCGTGAGCACCCCCACCGACCTCCCGGCCGCCCCGGTCTGCAGCGCATCTCCCCGGACCTGGCGGAGCGCATCGGCCGCATGCGCCAGCGGGGGATGAGCCTGCAGGCCATCGCCGACGCCCTCAACACGGAGCGCGTGCCCACCCCGCGTGGCGGCGCTGAGTGGCGACCCTCGAGCGTGCAAACGGTGCTGGGCTACCGACGACCGCGTCCGCCGGCCCCACCCCATCGACCGAAGCCCCCCGGACCGCCGGGGCCCGCGAGCCGCCCCGGCCGGGGTCCAAAGGGTCGGCCCTGACCAGCCTGATCCAGCACTTCGGGCCGGTGGCGGTGTTCGCGCTGATGGTGCCTGAGAGCGCCTGCATCCCGGTGCCCAGCGAGGCGACGCTGCTCTTTTCCGGGTTCGCGGTCAGCCAGCACCTGATGAGCTTCTGGCTGGCCGTGGTAGCGGCCACGGCGGGGAACGTGCTCGGCTCGGTGATCGCATACGGGATTGGAGGGGCCGGGCTGGTGGGACGAATTCCCGCAGCCGGGCGGCTGCTGGCCCGGCATGAGCAGATGCTGGGCCAGCACGCGCTCAGGGCGGTGTTCGTGGCCCGGCTGCTGCCCCTGGCCCGGACGTTCGTGTCGTTGCCGGCGGGGGCCCGCCGGGTGCCGCTGGGGCCGTTCATCGCAGTGACCGCCGCCGGCTGCGCCCTGTGGGCGGTGGCGTTCGTGCTGGTGGGCGACGCCGCGGGAACAACTTGGTCGTCGGTCAGCTCCGTGATCGGTCAGGTCACAGCGGTGGTGGCGCTGGCGCTCCTCGCCGTGTGGATCGTCCGGCGCCTGCGCCGACAGTCCTGAGCCGCCCCCGCCGTGGCCCCGGGGTTCAGCACCCAGCCCAGCCCGCGCTCAGCCGCCGCCGGCGGTGATGATCAGGTCGGTCATCACGCCGACCAGGAAGCCCGCGCTGAGCATCAGCAGACCGAGCTCGCGGTGGCCGTGACGGCGCATCGCATTCCACACCTCGCAGATCACGTACAGGATCGCGCCGCCGGCCATCGCGTAGAAGAACAGCTCCAGCGCCCGGCTCGTCACCGCATAGCCGACCATCGTGCCCAGGAAGGTGGGGCCGCCGCCGATCAGCCCGGCCAGGCCGAGCCATCCCCAGGAGGGCCGCACCCCGCCGAGCGGGCCGACGATTCCGAAGCCCTCGGTGGCGTTGTGCAGCGCGAACCCGATTATCAGGACCGTGGCCAGAGTGATGGCCCCCGCCCGGGCCGAGACGCCGATGGCCAGGCCCTCGGCAAAGTTGTGGACCCCGATGGCCCCCGCGATCGTGAGGCCTGTGCGCAGAGCCCGGCGCCGGGTGGCGGCCAGTTCCTGGGCCAGCGCGGTGGCGTCGGGCGCGGTCATCGACTCGACGGCTCCTCCGGCGATCGGCGGCCGGTGGGACCCGACCGGGCGCATCCGGCGCTCAATCATGGCCAGACCGGCACTCCCGGCGACGAACCCACCGCCCAGGATGACGACCAGCCAGATCAGATACAGCACCGAGCGCCCGTGATGCTGCACGTCGTTCAGGCCCGCGTGGACGATGTCCATTCCGTTGGAGAGGACATCGAGGAAGATGAACGCCAGCACGCCGACGGAGAACATCGCCAGGGCCACGCGCGAGCGCTGCTCGAGCAGCGAGAGCCGCCCCGCGGGAAGACCCAGATAGATCGTGAATCCCGCGAGCGCTCCGAGGCCGACAGTTTCTCCGAACGGCATGCGCTTACAAAGTGTTAGGGAGCCCTAATGAGCTGATCGTCCGAGCGTACCAGCTTAGGTTGCCCTAAGTCCCACCACGGGGGTAGGAGTTGGCGGGCACCACGGGGGTGGGAGTTGGCGGGCGCCCGGGGGTGGGAGCTGGCGGGTGAGTACTGGTAGCTCGGGCGGTGGCCTCCTCTGCGGCGCACCACCCGCCACTGCCGCTGACACGAGCGAGCCGACGAACTTTGGCGATTTGGTCCCACATATTCGGACCTGAGCGCCAAAGTTCGGGGGACCCCCGGCCCGGGCCGGCCAAGCCGGTCCGGGCCACCCACGCCCGGCAGGAGCCCGCCGGCGCCCCGCCTGCCCGGCGCGCCCCGGCCCCCCGGCCCACCCCAGGCGGAACCCCTCTACGTATCCGAGTTCAGGTTCGGAAGGTGAAGGGTCTGGAGCCAGTGGCTGACGGTGATGTTCAGCTGCGTGAACTCGCCCGTCCAGATCAGGACGCCCATGGCGATCAGGACTGCGCCCCCTGTCCCGATGATCAGCGGGTAGTAGCGCTTGATCACCGCGAAGGCGGAGGTCGCGGTGCCGAACGCGAGCGCGGTGACGATGAACGGCACACCCAGACCGGCGCAGTACACGGCCAGCAGGAACGCGCCATGGAGCGCTGAGTGAGAGGCTCCGGCCGCGGTGATGATCGCTCCCAGCGTGGGGCCGGTGCACGGGGTCCAGGCGACGGCGAAGGCGGCACCCGTGATCACCGGCCCACCCCGGCCGGCGCGCTGCGTCAGCGCGCCCAGGTGCCATTCCCGCGAGAAGCGGGGGACGAACGTGCTGACCAGGAACACGACCCCCATCACCACGATCACTGCGCCGCACACCTTCAGCGCGGTGGGACCGGTCAATACGCCACGCAACGCCTGCTGTCCCAGCAAACCAAGTCCGATGAAGATCACCGAGAACGTCGCCACGAAGGCCAGGCTGGGCCCGAGCACCCGGGAGGGCCGAAACTGGGACGGAGCCACACCCGCGACCGACGAGATGTAGCCCGGGACCAGGGGCAGCACGCACGGCGACAGGAACGAGATCAGCCCCGCGCCAAACGCCACTGGGATTCCGATGCCAGAGGCTGGGTCCATCTTCCGCAGAGCCAGGGTAGCGCCCATGGACGAGTACGGCCAGCAGCGACCATCGCCCATCCGGCCGGCGACCAAAACTCCTGTCGCCAGGGTGCTTCCCCGGTGGTAGGTTTGGCGGCCATGGCCGTGAATGTGGCAGCACAGAACTTCGTGGGTGGTCAATTCACCGATCCGGCCGACGGCCAGACCGAGCCGGTTCTGAACCCGGCCACGGGGGAAGCGATCGCCCACGTTCCGCTCTCCTCGGCCGTCGACGTCGACCGAGCGGTCGCCGCCGCTCGCGGTGCCTTTGACGACTGGTCCACCGCGACCCCGGGCGAACGCGCGGCCGCGCTGCTCAGGCTGGCGGACAAGATCGAGGAGAACGCCGAGGAGCTGATCTCCCTGGAGGCCGACAATGCGGGCAAGCCGATCGCCGCCGTACGCGACGACGAGATCCCGTTCATGGTGGACAACCTTCGCTTCTTTGCGGGTGCGGCACGGTGCCTGGAGGGACGCGCGGCCGGTGAGTACACGAGCGGCTATACGTCGTTCATCCGCCGGGAGGCAATCGGCGTGGTCGGTCAGATCACCCCCTGGAACTACCCGCTGATGATGGCCATCTGGAAGATCGGCCCCGCGTTGGCGGGCGGTAACACAATCGTCCTCAAGCCCGCCGAGACGACACCGCTGACCACGCTGAAATTGGCCGAGTACGCGGCCGAGGTGCTTCCCGACGGCGTGCTCAACGTGATCACCGGACACGGCGATCCGGCCGGCGCCGCCCTCGTCACCCATGAGGACGTGGACATGGTCTCCCTGACCGGATCGGTTCAGACAGGCAAGTGGATCGCCCAACATGCCGCGGACACGCTCAAACGAGTCCACCTGGAGCTCGGAGGCAAGGCGCCAGTGATCGTGTTCGACGACGTCGATCTGCCCACTGTCCTGGAGACGATCGCCGGCACCGGCTACTACAACGCCGGGCAGGACTGCACGGCCGCCACCCGAGTGCTGATCAGCTCCACCGTGCACGATGAGGCCGTGAACGGGCTGGTGGAGCAGGCTCGGGGCCTGGTGCTGGGCGACACTCGATCTGAGGACACCACCCTCGGTCCGCTCAACTCAGAGCGCCAGCGCGAGCGCGTTGAGGGCTTCCTGGAGCGGAAGCCCGAGCACGCCGAAATCGCCACCGGGGGCCGCGAGCCGGACCGCCCCGGCTTCTTCCTGGAGCCCACGGTCGTCGCCGGGCTCAAGCAGGACGACGAGATGATCCAGCGGGAGATCTTCGGTCCGGTGATCACGGTCCAGTCGTTCACCGATGAGGCGAAGGCGATCGAGTGGGCCAACGGCACACCCTACGGACTGGCCTCCTCAGTCTGGACGCGGGACGTCGGCCGGGCCATGCGCGTCTCCCGAGCGCTGCGGTTTGGGTGCGTGTGGATCAACGACCACATTCCACTCGCCTCCGAGATGCCCCACGGTGGGTTCAAGCAATCCGGCTACGGCAAGGACCTCAGCATCTACGCCGTCGAGGATTACACCGAGATTAAGCATGTAATGGTGTCGCTATCCTGAGCAACTATTGGGGCGACGGTCCGTTGTAACGGGGGGTGGTGGAGCTGGAAGCTTCGACAATTCATACGCCAGGGGTCCTGTCCCCCTCTCGGATCGCGATCGGTCCCCGTCTGCTGCGGCTCCGGTCCGACGAGCAGCTGGTCGCGCTCTTCCGATCCGGGCACGATGAGGCGTTCCAGGTCATCTATGACCGCTACCACAAGCGTCTGGCCGGCTATGCCCGTCAGATGCTGCCCCGCGGTCACGACCCGGATGACGTGCTTCAGGACGTGTTCGTGCGCGCCTACCGCGCGCTCCGACACGACGACCGCGAGCTCGCCGTCCGCCCCTGGCTCTTCCGAGTCGCCCACAACTGCTGCATCGACGAGCTGCGGCGAACCGTCCCGGTTCCGACCGATGAGCTGTCCACCGACCCATCCCCGATGGACGACCCTGCGGCTCGCGTCGATGCCCGTGAGAACCTTCGCCGGCTGATCGAGGACATCGGCCGGCTCCCCGAGCAGCAGCGCTCGGCCCTCCTGCTGCGTGAGCTGTCCGGGATCTCCTACGAAGAGGTGGCAACCGTTCTGGGCACGACCGTTCCGGCGGTGAAGTCACTGCTGGTCCGAGCCCGGACAGGCCTCGTCCGCGCCGGGGAGGCGCGCGACACCGCGTGTTCGGAGATCAGAGAGCAGATCGCCCTGGCCCACGACCAGGGCGTGCGCGCCACGCCGATCGTGCGCCGGCATCTGCGGGATTGCCCGACATGTCGAAGCTATCGGGGTCAGATGCGCGTGGTCGATAGGCGGATGGCCGCGCTTCTTCCAGCCGGACCGCTGGCCACGCTGGCCAGGCTGGTCGGCCTTCCGGGAGGTACGGGGGGCACCGCGGCCCTGGGCGCGAGTGGCACCGCGTCAGGTGGCGCAGCCCTGGGGGCCAACCACGTGGCCGCACTGGTCGCGGCGGCGATCGCGAGCGCCGGAGGGGCGGTCGGATTGCAGCATGTGATCGCATCCGCGGGCCGGAGTGCCCCGACCGTTCACCGATCCCATCATGGGCGATCGCACGGCGGGCCGGCCGGGTCCTCATCGGCGGCCACGGCCGCGCTCGACAGCGCTTATCAGGACCAGACCAGTGCGGGGGCGGCCACCAGCTCCGTCTCAGATCAGGACTCAGTGTCCGGTACCGGCGCCGGTGGTGGAGCGGGCAATTCCGGGGTCAGCGCCGGGACAGGCACCGCGGGCGGCGGAACTCAGCCCGCCGTCAGCCCGACGCCGACGGCCCCGCCCGGATGGGTGAGCACGGGCCCGCCTCCAACGGCCCGGCCGACGACCGGTGATACCGGCCCGACGCCAACGAGCACCGGCGGCGACGGGTCCACGGGGAGCCCCACGCCGACGACGGACGGCACGGGCTCCACGACCACGACCGGAGACTCCTCCGGAGCGACCGGCAGCACGCCGACCGGGGCCACCGGCCCGACCTCGACAACCGACACCGGAACCTCCTCGACCAGCGACCCCGGAGCCACGACCGCGACCGCGGGCGATGGGTCGACGGGCACCTCCAGCAGCACCAGCTCATCCGGTACGGGCTCGTGAGCAGGGAAGCCGCGCTGCCTTCCCTGAAGGGCCGGTAGGCCGTCAGCGCGGTCGACCAACATCTGGAGAAGCTCGAGCACGAGGAGGTGCTCGTCCGCCGGGGCAGGCGTTCGGGGCTTTTCACCTTCGTGGCCATTCACTCCACCGTCCGCGGGCCCGCCGTGGGCGGCTGCCGGATGTGGACATACGAGGATTCGCGCTCGGCCCTGGCCGATGCGCTGCGCCTGTCCAGGGCGATGACCTTCAAGGCGGCGGCCGCCGATCTCCCCCAGGGTGGGGGCAAGGGCGTGATCATGCTCGGACGGGAGGCGGCACTGACGCCTCGCCTCCGACGGGCGGCGCTCCTGGACTTCGGCGACACGGTTGACGCGGTCGGCGGGCGCTACATCACCGCCGAGGACGTGGGCACGTCAAGCCGGGATATGACCGTGATCGCCCAGCGGACAAGCCACGTCGCCGGCCTGGCCCGCAGCCGGGGAGGCGGCGGCGATCCAAGCCCCCTGACCGCGCTCGGGGTGCTCCACGCCATCCAGGCCTGCTGCGAATGGACCCTTGGTGATCGGGCGCTCCGAGGCCTGAGGGTCGGCGTGATCGGACTGGGTCACGTGGGCTCACGCGTGGCGCGCCTGTGCGCCCGGGCCGGCGCCCGGCTCATCGTCTCAGACCTTGACCGGTCCCGACGGAGCGTCGCCGAGGAGCTGGGCGCCCGCTGGGTCGGCCCAGAGCGGGCGCTGGAGTCGGCCGTCGACGTCCTGGTTCCGTGCGCCCTGGGTGGCATCTTCAATCAGGAAACGGCGCCGCGGCTCCGCTGCCGGATCATCGCCGGCGCAGCCAACAACCAGCTGGCCGGCGACGGCATCGCCGACCTGCTGGCCGCCCAGGGAATCCTGTGGGCGCCTGACTTCGTCGTCAACGCCGGCGGCATCATCAACATCGCGGTCGAGCTGGCTGGCTACGACCCGGCCGTGGCGCGCCAGCGGGTGCGCGGAATTGCCGACACACTGAGCCAGATTTTCCGCGACGCCCGATCGGCCGGAATCACGCCGCTGGCCGCCGCCACCCACCTGGCCCGGGGGCGCCTTCAGGCTCCCGGCTGAACCTCTCCCGAGCGGTCAGCGCGCAGGCCATCCCCTGACGGAGGGCCGCTGCACCCCATCGGGCAGCCTCCCCTCCTCCTCCAGCTTGTCCAGATGGGCAGCCAGCGTGAGGGCTGCCGGGGGCCGGAGCGCGGGAGGGACGTCGCTCCACACCTGGTCCAGGAGTTCCCGCGCGGTCCGCTTCCCGTCAACCAGAGCATCGATCAGGCGCCGCTCCCGCTCCAGCCGGTGGGAGATGTATTGATCGAGCCTGGCCGCCGGGTCGTTCACGATCGGGCCATGTCCCGGCAGGATCAGCGCCGGTGACCGGCGACGCAGGGCTGAAAGTCCGTCCAGGTAGCCCCGCAGCGCGCCCGGATCAGGAGAGATGAAGACGCTGCCCTCGCCGAGCACGGCATCGCCCGTGAGGGCGACCTCGCGCCACAGGTAGGTCATGTGGTCGGGCGCGTGACCCGGGGTGGCCAGAGCGCTCAGGGGGCCAAAGGAGTCGCCGTTGGCCAGCCGAACGTCGACCGGGCCCCGGGCTGCGGCCAGCGTGGCGCTGGGGTGGCGCTCCCGGACGGCCGGGACGGCCTCCGTGTGATCGACGTGGTCATGGGTCAGCGCGATCCCGCCGAGGCCGCCCCGTCGGGCGATCTCCTGATCGAGCTCCTCCAGATGCTCGGCGAGTGCCGGCCCGGGGTCGATCAGCCAGGCGGGGTTGTGGCCGACGACCCAGCTGTTGGTTCCGCTGAGCGTGAGCGGGCCCGGGTTGGCGGCCCGGATCCCGACCACATCCCAACCCTCGGGCTCGAGGCGTGTCATGGGCTCAGGATGTCAGCTGGCGTGTCCCTCAGCGGGTTGCCCTCAAACCAAACTGCCGGGGCGCGAGGCCCCGGCAGTCCAGTGATTCTGTTGCTGGCCTGAGCTCAGCCGGTGAAACCGCGCGGGTGCTTGGGCGGCTTCGGGTGGAACTTGCAGGCCGCGGGCTTCCTCTTGCCCTTGTAGTGAATGACTCGCCCGGTCGGGGTCCGGCACAGCTTCGTCTTCGGAGAGACGAAGTGGCGGTTGACCGTCACCCGGCTGGTCCCACGGACCGGAGGCCCGTTGGGCGGCGTGCCGGTCACCGTGGCCACATTCGTGAACGAGCCCGGGTCGCCCGAGACGTACCGGTGCGAGCACGTGTACTGCGCCTGCCCGCCGGCCGAGAGCACATTCCCGTTCAGCGTCCCCGTGATCACTGCCGGGCCCTGAATCGTGCCCGCATCACAGTGCGGGTCGTTCAGGCTCAGCGTGAGCGAGGTGCTGCCGGTGTTGGTGACCTGGATCTCGTAGTCGATCGTGTGGACAACGTAGTGGCCCTTGTGCTCGGTCACCGTGATCGGTCCCCGCGTGAACCCGCCGCTGCCGCTGGCGTCCTTCTCCAGCTTCACGACCTGAATCGCGGAACTGGTGATGTTCGCCACCACTATCCCGGTGCCATGAACGGGCGGGCCGCTGGGCGGCTGCCCGGTCACGACGGCGGTGTTGGTGAACTGCGGCTTGTCACTCGCCGTGGCCACGTGCGAGCACGTGAACTGAGCCACACCGCCGGCCGACAGCGTGTCGCCGTTCAGCGTCCCGCTGATCCCGAACGGACCCTGAATGGTGCCCGCATCACAGTGCGGGTCGTTCAGGCTCAGAGCCAGCGTGGTGTCGCCGGTGTTGGTGACCTGGATCCTGTAGAAGATCGTGTCACCCACGCTCGCCGTGATCTGGTTGCTCGTGAACCGCCCCGACGTGCCATCACGCTGGAGCTTGACCACCCTGATCCCCGGCTGGTTGACGGACGCCCGGACGGAATCCGTCGCACTGACCGGAGGACCGGACGGCGGCGTACCGACCACCGACGCGGTGTTCGTGTAGGGATTATCACCAGCTGCCAACACGTGCGAGCAGGTGTACATCAGCTCGCCACCAGACGCCGACAGCGTGTTCGTGGCCGCGTCAAACGTACCGCTGAGCACGGTCGGCCCCGACAGCGTCCCGGAATCGCACTGGGCGTCCGTGAACGCGATCACCAGCGTCGTGTTGCCCGTGTTCGTCACGGTCATCTGATACTCGACCGTGTCGCCCACACCGCCCGTCAGTGGGCCGTGGGTGAAGGAGCCCGACGAACCGATCCGCTCCACCTTGTGCAGCGTGATCGCCGGCGCGGCGTTGTTGGTCACCGTGGAGACCTCATTGGGGTCGCCGCAGGCCGTCGCCACCGTGCCGTTGTTTGCATCACCCGAGTACGTCGCCACCCACTGGTAGGTCCCAGCACCAGCCGCCGGAGTGAAGTCCGGAGACGCGTAGTCCGCGTCTCCGTTGACGGTCACCTTCAGCGCCGAGGGCTGGGGGTTCAGCGGCGTCGCGCACGTCGTATCCGAGGACGCGTAGACGTTGAACGTGACCGAGCCCGTGGGACTGCTCCCACCGGTCAGGTGAGCCACGTCGTGGATCGGCTGACCCACCAGGGCGGCCACCGCGTTCGTCGTCAGCGTCGGCCCGGCCTTGCCGACGGTCGAGACCTCGGCGGGGTCGGTGCACGAATTGGACGCGGACGTGTTGTTCGCATCGCCCGAGTACGTCGCCACCCACTTGTAGCTGCCCGCGCTCGTCGGCGTGAACGTCGGCGAGTTGTAGGAGTTGTTGCCCGAGACGGCGGCCGTCAGCGGCGAGGTGTTGAGCGCCGTCTGGCAGGTCGAATCGGTGGAGGCATACACGTTCCAGGAGATCGACCCGGTCGGGCTGGAACCGCCCGACAACGTCGCCGTGTCGGAGATGGGCGACCCCACCGTCGTCGCCGAGTGTGCCTGAGTCGTCAACGTCGGGTTGGCCTTCGTCACCGTCGACTTCTCATTCGCGTCGGTGCAGTTGCTCACGATCCCGCTGATCGCGGAGGACGAGAAGCTGGCCTGCCACTGGTAGGTACCGACCGGCTGGGTGGTGTTGCCCGATGAGTAGGTGCCGTCGCCCGTCGTCGAGACCGAACTCGTGAACAGCGGCGCGCCGGAGCAGCTCGCACCCGACGGGTACAGGTTGAACGTGATCGTCCCGGCCCCGCTTGAGCCCGTCAGCGTCGCCGTGTCATGGATCGCGTTGGGCGCCTGGGCAGAGGTTGCCGTCGTCGTGATCGTGGGAATCGAGATCTTGGGGCAGGACCCAGGACCACCCGTGAACTGGTTTGTCTCATAGCTGTTGTCATTGTTTTCACCGCTGCCGCCCGCGGTGATGTCCTTGACCGAGCTCTGCCCCGAGTTG
>DASXCS010000037.1:0-1610 GCA_036490975.1 Solirubrobacteraceae bacterium | reverse complement strand
TGGCCGTGAGGCTCAGGTGGCCCTCTCGCTGCGAACACTGGCCCGGCTCGAGGTGCCGGCCATCGCCCGCGCCTTCCTGGTGCCTGAGGCCACCATGGCGAAGCGCCTGGTACGGGCCCGCTCCAAGATCGCCACGGCCCGCATCCCGTACGCGATTCCCTCCGATGCTGAACTTCCCGGCCGGCTGACCGCAGTGCTGGCAGTGGTGTACCTGATCGCCACCGAGGCCCACGCCCCGACCGGCGGGGACGCGGTGGCCCGGGTTGATCTCGAGGCCGAGGCGATCCGGCTGGCCCGCTTGCTGGCCGGCCTGATGCCTGACGAGCCCGAGGCGCTCTCCCTGCTTGCCTTGTTGCTGCTGACCTCGGCCCGCACCTCCGCCCGCACCGATGCCGACGGTAACCCGGTGACCCTGGCCGACCAGGACCGCGCCCGGTGGAGCCGCGCCGCGATCGCCGAGGGTTCGGCGTGGCTGTCCGAAGCGGTGGCCCGGTCCGGCGGGGTCGCCGGGCCCTATCAGATCCAGGCTCACCTCGCCGCGGCCCACTCCACCGCGCCCAACTGGCAGGAGACAGACTGGGACCGGATCGTCGGCCTCTACGACTTGCTCGGGTCGATCACGTCCAACCCGGTAGTGGCGCTCAACCGGGCGGTCGCGGTTACCGAACGCGACGGCCCCGAGGCGGGATTGGCGGCCCTGAAGACCATCGTCGGCCTGGAGTACTCACATCTGTGGCACGCCGCCCTGGCGGACAACCTGCGCCGGCTTGGCCACACGCGCGAGGCGGCTGGAGAACTTCACACCGCAGTGACCCTGGCGCCCAGCCAAGTCGAACAGCGCCTCCTGCAGGACCGACTGCGCGCTGTGCGATCCGAGCTCCGCTGACGGCCTTTCCAGCTGTGCTGGATTTTCTCGCCGGATGTGTCCTCCACCGGGTCCCGAAGCACTTCCTGTCGGCGCCGACGCCGGAATCCAGCTCAACGACCCGACGCCCCCGAGGCCCTCGCATACCTGTTCAGAAACAGGTTCTCAACGTCGTCTTCGCGCTAGTGCGCTGCGGGCGCTGGACGTTGACCCCCACCACGCCCCCGCGTTGACCAGCACCCATCCCGGGAAATCCCCGGAGCAGGAAGCACCCCCGTCCAGGCCTCCGGGGGCTGCAAACATCTAGGGCATGTCAAGGATCAGTGAAGCGAGGTATCCGTCAACTATCTGGTGGGACTAGCGGCTGCGTCACACGCGGGATTAACGTCACGGTCGTTCACGAGTCGTTGGGGGTCCCCTCCCGGAGCCTGCGCTAAGCGTCCAGAAGTCTCCCGGCAGCGCCTCGACGTACGACGCGGACTGCTCGAGGTGGCTCGCGATAGGCAGCAAGGCGATGGCGGCCCCATCGCCGGCCTCGGCCATGCTGCGGATGACGCCTGCTTGCCGGCGGCCACGCCGGACGAGAACACACCCAGGCGGGCCAGGGAATACTGTCGCCGATCACCTCGCCGGGCAGGTAACTGAGCATCTGACGCCCTTGGTCATCGAAGCCGAGTGAGCTGGGAACGCCGTCAACGCCGGCACACTCCCAGGTACCGCAGCAGCGCGTGTACCGCCGGCGTCC
>DASXCS010000036.1:0-25987 GCA_036490975.1 Solirubrobacteraceae bacterium | reverse complement strand
CGAGCGCAACCCCCGTCGCATGTTGCCAGCATTTAGTTGGGGACTCATGCGAGACTGCCGGTGACAAACCGGAGGAAGGTGGGGATGACGTCAAGTCCTCATGCCCCTTATGTCCAGGGCTACACACGTGCTACATTGGCGCATACAAAGGGCAGCGATACCGCGAGGTGGAGCGAATCCCAAAAAGTGCGTCTCGGTTCGGATTGGAGGCTGAAACTCGCCTCCATGAAGGCGGAGTTGCTAGTAATCCCGGATCAGCAACGCCGGGGTGAATACGTTCCCGGGCCTTGTACACACCGCCCGTCACACCACGAAAGCGGGCAACACCCGAAGCCGGTGGCCTAACCCTTACGGGAGGGAGCCGTCGAAGGTGGGGCTCGTGATTGGGGTGAAGTCGTAACAAGGTAGCCGTACCGGAAGGTGCGGCTGGATCACCTCCTTTCTAGGGAGCTCTTTCTCTTAGAGCCCGTACGGCGCCTCGAGCGCCGGCGGTCCTAGGAATGTCGACCGGGCCAGGACGATCAGGTGCTTCGGCACCCACGCTGTTGAGTTTTGAGAGACCACGCCGGGGAATCCCCCCGGCGCGCGCCTCGTCGGACCTTGAAAACTGCACAGTTGGCCAAACAATTGGGTATCACCGGCCTCCTTCGGGAGGTCGATCACCGTCAAGATAGGAAGGGCACACGGTGGATGCCTTGGCACCAGGAGTCGATGAAGGACGTGGGCGGCTGCGATAAGCCACGGTTAGGCGCCTAACAGCCTGTGACCCGTGGATTTCCGAATGGGGAAACCCAACGCTGGTAATGCGGCGTTATCCCGAGGTGAACACATAGCCTCGGGAAGGCAAGCGGGGGAACTGAAACATCTAAGTACCCCGAGGAAAGTAAATCAACCGAGACTCCCCGAGTAGTGGCGAGCGAAAGGGGATCAGCCCAAACCCGGCAGGTGTAAGCGCGCACGCGTTGCCTGTTGGGGGTTGTAGGGCGTCTTGCCCGGGACGTGCGTGTCCCGGCGAGAGTTACAAAGTCGTGTGTTAGCGGAAGCGCGTGGAACCGCGCACCACAGAGGGCAATCGTCCCGTATGCGAAAACGCACGGCCTCTCGAAAGACGTTCCTGAGTAGGACCGCACCCGTGAAACGCGGTCCGAATCCGGGGGGACCACCCTCCAAGGCTAAGTACTCCCTGGTGACCGATAGCGGACTAGTACCGTGAGGGAAAGGTGAAAAGTACCCCGGAAGGGGAGTGAAATAGTACCTGAAACCGCGTGCCTACAAGCGGTCGGAGCACCTTCGTGGTGTGACGGCGTGCTTTTTGCATAACGAGCCGACGAGTTACTCGTCACTGGCAAGGTTAAGCGATGAGCGGAGCCGCAGCGAAAGCGAGTCCGAATAGGGCGACTCAGTCAGTGGCGGTAGACCCGAAACCGAGCGAGCTACCCATGGGCAGGTTGAAGCGGGGGTAAGACCCCGTGGAGGACCGAACCGACCTAGGTTGAAAACTGGGCGGATGACCTGTGGGTCGGAGTGAAAGGCTAATCAAGCTCGGAGATATCTGGTTCTCTCCGAAATATATTTAGGTATAGCCTCAGGTGAATTGCGTTGTGGCCGTAGAGCACTGCTTGGACTAGGGGCCCCACCAGGTTACCGACTTCAGGCAAACTCCGAAGACCATTACGTTTACCCTGGGAGTCAGTCTGCGGGGGATAAACTTCGTAGGCAAAAGGGGAACAGCCCAGACCGCCAGCTAAGGTCCCCAAGTACTAGCTAAGTGGGAAACGATGTTCGGATGCACAGACAACCAGGAGGTTGGCTTAGAGGCAGCCACCCTTGAAAGAGTGCGTAACAGCTCACTGGTCAAGTGTTCGAGCGCGGAAAATGTAACGGGGCTCAAGCTAGTCACCGAAGCTGCGGGTGTACAGATCCTTCGGGTTCTGTACGCGGTAGGAGAGCGTTCCCGTACCGAGCGAAGCGGCGGCGTAAGCCAGCCGTGGACGGACGGGAAGTGAGAATGTCGGCATGAGTAACGAAAGAGGGGTGAGAATCCCCTCCGCCGATTGTCCAAGGTTTCCTGAGTAAAGTTCGTCTGCTCAGGGTTAGTCGGGACCTAAGGCGAGGCCGAAAGGCGTAGTCGATGGCCAACGGGTTGATATTCCCGTACCGCGTCGTGTCCGTTATGACCGATGGGGGGACGAGGAAGGCTAAGGGATCCCTGGCGAAGGTCGTCCAGGGGTAAGCATGTAGCTAGCGCTCCAAGGTAAATCCGGGAGCGTGTTGATGCGAGGTGCGATGCCAGCTGGCCTCAGGGCCGGCGAGTCCCCGACGCCATGCCTCCGAGAAAAGCCTCTAGGCAGGATACGCGCGCCCGTACCAAAACCGACACAGGTGGACAAGTAGAGAATACTAAGGTGATCGAGATAACCCTCGTTAAGGAACTCGGCAAAATCGTCCCGTAACTTCGGGAGAAGGGACGCCCCGGTAGGGTGAAGCACTTCGCGTGTGGAGCCCGAGGGGGCCGCAGTGAATTGGTCCAAGCGACTGTTTACCAAAAACACAGGTCTCTGCTAAGTCGAAAGACGATGTATAGGGGCTGACGCCTGCCCGGTGCCGGAAGGTTACGGGGAGGTGTTAGCTGGACTTCGGTTCAGCAAAGCACCGAACCTAAGCCCCGGTAAACGGCGGCCGTAACTATAACGGTCCTAAGGTAGCGAAATTCCTTGTCGGGTAAGTTCCGACCTGCACGAATGGCGTAACGACTTGGACGCTGTCTCAACGAGGGGCTCGGTGAAATTGCAGTCTCGGTGAAGATGCCGAGTACCCGCGGCCAGACGGAAAGACCCCGTGAACCTTTACTACACCCTGATATTGGAGTCTGGGACATCTCGCTCAGGATAGGTGGGAGGCTGTGAAGCAGTGACTTCGGTTGCTGTGGAGCCAACCTTGAGATACCACCCTTGGTGTTCTGGGCTTCTAACACCGCGCCGTGAATCCGGGCGGTAGACAGTGTCAGGCGGGTAGTTTGACTGGGGCGGTCGCCTCCCAAAATGTAACGGAGGCGCGCAAAGGTTCCCTCAGCACGGTTGGAAATCGTGCGTAGAGTGCAAAAGCAACAAGGGAGCTTGACTGCGAGACTGACAGGTCGAGCAGGTGCGAAAGCAGGCTTTAGTGATCCGGCGGTAGCAAGTGGAAGCGCCGTCGCTCAACGGATAAAAGGTACTCCGGGGATAACAGGCTTATCGGGCCCAAGAGTCCACATCGACGGCCCGGTTTGGCACCTCGATGTCGGCTCGTCGCATCCTGGGGCTGAAGTAGGTCCCAAGGGTTGGGCTGTTCGCCCATTAAAGCGGTACGCGAGCTGGGTTCAGAACGTCGTGAGACAGTAGACCATTGCTGTCTATAAATCTGGCTATATGCTGGAAACTCCGAGTATCCGGCGCTACTCGCTGCGGCAACGCGGCAGTGACAATGCGTCCGGTGCGGACAATCAGCAGGAAAGGCCTCCGTATTTACAGTCGGAGGAATCCTCAGAGACTGTACGCCAGACCGGATTAGATGCATCCGGAAGATACAGTCCGAGCTGTATGGCGACATGCAGAGTCAGGCAGAAATGTCCTGGCCCTCACTCATCGTTGAACGATGAGTGGGAGTAACAAAACTGTCGGTCCCTATCTGCCGTGGGCGTTGGAGAGTTGAGAGGAGTCGTCCCTAGTACGAGAGGACCGGGACGAACGCACCTCTGGTGTATCTGTTGTCCTGCCAAGGGCACCGCAGGTTAGCTACGTGCGGATCGGATAACCGCTGAAGGCATCTAAGCGGGAAGCCGACCTCGAGATGAGCTCTCCCATCCCCTTGAGGGAGTAAGACCCCTGGAAGATCACCAGGTTGATAGGCCGGATCTGGAAGAGTGGTGACACTCGCAGGAGACCGGTACTAATGGGTCGAGGGCTTGACGGATATTTGATATCCGTGCATTGGCGCTGTGTAGTTTTGAAGGTCCGCCTGGAGGCGGTCTCTACCGGTTTCCGGTGGCTATGGCGAGGGGGAAACACCTCTTCCCATTCCGAACAGAGAAGTTAAGCCCCTCAGCGCCGATGGTACTTGGCCCGCAAGGGCCTGGGAGAGTAGGTCGCCGCCGGTTTTTTCATCAAGCCCCGCCTGAGCTCAGGTGGGGCTTTTGGTCTCCATTTGCAGGCCTTCTACGGGAGCGGGCGGAGCGGCCGTCCGGGCCGCGTTACAGCAGCTTCTGGACCCGCAACCGGCGCGTGCCTCGGGGCGTGGGGACCTCCACGACGTCGCCGGGTGAATGGCCAATCAGGGCTTTGGCGACCGGAGACTGCGATGACAGTTTGCCCTGTGCCAGGTCGGCCTCCGTCGGCCCGACCAGGGTCCACGTGTGGGCTTCGCCCGTACCCTCATCGAGGATCTCGGCCGTGCGCCCGAATTCGAACGCGTTGCCTTCCGTGGGCGTCTCTGTGACGACCGCATTGCGCAACCGCTGTTTCAGGCGCTTGATGTCTGTCTCCAGGTGCGCCTGGTCCTCCTTCGCTGCGTGGTACTCGGCGTTCTCCTTGAGATCGCCCAGCTCCCGGGCGGCCAGGATCCGCTTGGCCATCGCTCGGCGGCCCGTGGTCTCCAGCTCGTGCAGATCGTGCTTGAGGGCGGCAAGGCCCTTCGCCGAGATGGGCTCTTCCTCTGGAGCGGGTGGAGTCATCCAATATGGATAGCGAATCCCGTCTCCGACAGCCGTCGTGGCAGCATGGGGAGGGATGCAGCCGCTCGTGGCCTTCTTTCGCAAGAACCCGCAGGTGTTCGTGCTGCTGGTGATCTGCCTGGTCCTGGGCATCGCCACATTCATCGCCGTCGTCGTCGGGCTGATCAGCACCGGGTCGACCAAGGTCACCGGGGAGCCGATCGGGGTCATCCTGAACTCGCTCCGGCTGGCCGCGCGGGTGCCGTAGGGTCGGGCGCCGCCGGGCACTCCGGCTGGGTCGCGCGACCGCGGCGGGCCACGGGTGCCGGCTACGGGCCCCGTGTCCGGGACCAGTGACGAGCTATACGTTGTGTTTCTGAGGAGTGGGTGTCAGCGAACGGCCGTCTCCCGCCGGGGGGCCGCGCCATGGCGGACCGGCGAGAGGCAATGGGCCGGAGGGGCCGCCACCGACCCCGGGCGCCGCCTGGGCTGCCAGCGCAGCGGGCGGCGGTGGGGGTGGGGAGCGGTCGCTTGAACCGGATCGCCGAGCACGTCGTCGAGGATGCTCAGCACGCTTCTCAGTCGGTTAGAAGCTCTATGGAACATATGTTCGTGAGAGTAAATCTGGGCGCGGACGGAACACGGGGTGTGCATGGGATCTTGCATGTGGCCCGCGGAAGTGTGCCGCCGTGGCTGCCGAAAAATCCCTGTTTTGCAGGGACTGCCTGACACGACGGGAGCAACCCGCCACTACAGCGCAGACCCGACCTCAAGCTTCGTGCGGACGCGCTGCACCACGACGTCGGTGAATTCGGTCGTGCCGGCATGTCCGCCGAGGTCGGATGTGCGCACGCCGGAGCCAACCGTCTCAAGCGCCGCCTCATAGATGGCGCGTGAGGCCCGCTCGGCCTCACGTCCAGCCCCGGTCCCGGTCCCGGACCGCTCCGGGGGTGAGTCACCGCCGCCCGCCGCCCTCTCGGCGGCATGCCGGAGCACCGCTCCGCAGGCCAGGATCATGGCCAGTGGATTGGCCACGTCCTTGCCCTCCAACGCGGGGGCGGTGCCGTGAGGAGCCTCGGCCATGGCCACCGTCGTTTGGTACTGCTCGTCAAACGCCAGCAGGACCGATTCGGCGCCGGCGATCGAGCCAAACAGCGGCAACACGAGATCCGACAGGCAGTCCCCGTCCCGGTTCAGGCTGGGGATGACCAGGGGTCCGTCGGCGATCCCGGAGATCAGGCCGGCGTAGGTGGCGTCGATCAGGACAGGCTGGTACTCAACCTCGGGATGGCGGGCATGAGCCGCGTCCATCTCCTCCTTCAGCATTCCCTCGTAAACGGGCGAGACGGTCCACTTGGGGCCCCCGTAGACGCGGGCTCCGGACCGCTCGGCCGCCCGGAACGCGTATTCAGCCACGGCCCGGCATGTCGAGCGGCTGATCCGCTCGGTGCGAAATGCCATCTCAGCTTCGGGGGCTGCTCCATCCTCGCGCCACTCCCTGGCCCCGTAGGCGTCCTCGACGGCCATCCGGACGATTGAGATCGGGTGGTGGACGCCGGCCACCGGCGTGACCCCGGGCAGACGACGGCCGGTGCGCACGATGACCTTCCCATCCACCTGTTCGCGCAGGATCCGGTTCGGCGAGCCGACATCACCCGCCGTCTCAGGGGTGATCGTCGCCGCCTTGATGCCCAGTCCGGCCTCTCGCATTGCCGCTGCCGCCCGTGAGACGACCTCATTGGACGTGGCCCGGCGGTTCTCCAAGGAAAGGTCGAATCGCTCGAGCTCAACCTCCAGCCCCACGACCCCGGCGTCGAGGACCCGAAGCGCCTGTTCCAGCAGCTCCTGACCGGTCTGATCGCCCTCCAGGACGGCGATGCTGACGGTCATGAGGGCGGCTCCGGCGACATGGGCCTCATCGGAGCCACACTACAAAATGGAACCGAAACAGCCCCGGGGGTTTGGGCGATGCGCCCCGGGGCAAGCCATGAGCTGTGAGCGCGCCGAGTGCAGGGACGCCTTCCAACTCTTTGCAGCTGGCCGATTCGCTGCGGCCGAGGGGTCCCGTGCAGCTCGAGGTTACGCAGGAGTCTGGACCCGAACGGACGGTGGTGCGGGCCAGCGGTGAGGTCGACGTGATGACTGCCCCCAGGCTCTCGGTGGAGCTCGACGCGATCCTTCGCGGTCAGGAGGGCGACGTCGTGGTGGACCTGAGCGAGACGACCTTTCTGGACTCGGCGGGTCTGCACGTGCTGCTGAACGCCGCCCGACGCTTGACCCGTCGATCCCGGCGTCTGGAGGTGGTCTGCGGCCCGGGACCGGTCAGACACGTGATTGAGCTGGCCCGTCTGGATGGGACGCTCAACCTGGCGGATCCGGAGGCCTAGCAGAGGCCGAGCCGACGGTCTCTGACCCCTCGGACCCCATCAGCTCATCCTGGCGGTCGGCCAGGGCACCGATGACCACGGTCAGGTGCTCGTCGAAGTCGACCCCAAGCTCCTCGGCTCCTCGATACAGATCATCCCGGCCGACGGCGGCGGCGAAGCTCGGCTGCTTGAGCTTCTTCTTCACCGACTTAGGTGTCATCCCCTCAAGCCCCTGGGGCCGCACATAGGCCACGGCCAACACAAACCCTGACAGCTCATCCACCGCATACAGCGTCTTCTCCATCGGGGTCTCCCGGGGCACGCCCATGAAGTCTGCGTGGGAGGCCACAGCCCTGACCAGCTCTGGTGGGTAGCCCTGGGCCTCGAGCTCACGCAACGCGTAGCGCGGGTGGCCGTCCTCCAGGCTCGGGTACCGCTCGTAGTCCAGATCGTGGAGCAGCCCGGTCGCTCCCCACAGCTCGGCGTCGCCGTCGAAGCGCGGCGCGTAGGCCCGCATCGCTGTCTCCACGGCCAGCATGTGCCGTCGCAGCGAGGGTGAGGACACCCATTCAGTGAGCAGGTTCCAGGCATCCTGCCGCGAAACAGTGCCTTGCATGGCCACCACCGTAGCTGAGGACGCCCAGCTGGCCACTTCGGAGGCCCCGTTCAGGCCGTCGGAGGCACGTGCCCGGCGGGGGCGGCGCCCGGAGACCAGGACGCCGAAGGTCCCTGAGACTCCGCCAAACGGCCACGCACCAGGACAGGCACCCCCTCATCGAGCTAGTCTGGGCCAGGAGATGGAGAAGTTCGTGATCGAAGGCGGGGTGCCGCTTTCAGGAACGATCGTCCCGGCCGGCAACAAGAACGGCGCGCTGCCGATCCTGGCGGCGTGCCTGCTCACCGAGGACGAGGTGATCCTGCGGAACGTGCCCCGGATCCGGGACGTTGAGGCCATGGCGCTGCTGCTGGAGGGCCTGGGCGCGCGGGTCGAATGGCTGGGCAGCGGCGAGCTGCTTGTCGATGCCTCCAGCGTGCGCCCGGACGCCGAGGTCGATCCTGAGTTGGCAGAGCGAATCAGGGCCTCGTTCCTGGTCGCCGGCCCGTTGCTGGCTCGCTTTGGCTACGTCCAGATGCCGCCGCCGGGCGGCGACGTCATCGGCCGGCGGCGGCTGGACCCACACCTGGATGCATTCAGGGCCCTCGGGGCGAGCGTCGAGCACCGCGAGAGCACGATCACGATGGAGGCCCAGTTGGGCCTGCGGCCGTGTGACTTCCTGATGGACGAGCCCTCGGTGATGGCCACCGAGAACGCTCTGATGGCCGCTGCCCTGACTCGCGGGCCGACCGTGATCCGCAACGCCGCCTGCGAGCCTCATGTCCAGGACCTGGCTCGGATGCTCGTGGCCATGGGCGGGGTGATCGACGGGATTGGTTCCAACGTCATGACCGTGCACGGGACCGGCACGTTGCGGGGAGCGACCCACACGATTGCCCCCGATCACATTGAGATCGGGTCGTTCATGGCGCTGGCCGGCGTGACCGGCGGCGAGCTGGTCGTCAAGGACACCGTTCCGGAGGATCTGCGGATGATCCGCCTGGTATTCGAGCGACTGGGTCTGCGCAGCGAGGTCCAGGGCAATGATGTGATCGTCCCGGGCAACCAGCAACTGATCGTCCGCAATGACGCGGGGGACCACATGCCCAAGGTGGAGGATGGTCCCTGGCCAGCCTTCCCAGCCGACCTCACGAGCATCGCGGTGGCACTGGCCACGCAGTCAGAGGGCTCGGTCGTGATCCACGAGAAGATGTTTGAGAACCGGCTGTTCTTCTGCGACAAGCTGCAGCTCATGGGCGCGGCGATCACCATCTGCGATCCACACCGAGCGATCGTGCTCGGTCCCCGTCGGCTCAGCGGTCAGCGGGTCGAGTCGCCGGACATCCGGGCTGGGATGGCCATGTTGATCGCCGCCCTGTGCGCCGAGGGGTTCACCGAGATCGGCAACGTCCGCCAGATCGACCGCGGTTATGAGCGCATCGACGAGCGCCTGCGGGAGCTTGGAGCGCGGATCGACCGGGTCGACGACGTGCAGCCGGTCCGCTAGCGGCCACCGAATCGCCGTCATGGTCGAGCGCATCCCCAGCGGAACGCGCGACGTGCTGCCCGATGAGATGCGGGAGCTCCGAGCGATGACCGACCGAATCCGCGCCGTGTTCGAGCAGGCGGGCTACGGCGAGGTCTACACCCCGGCGATGGAGTACGAGACCACATTCAACCGGGGGGCCGAGCTCCGCGACGACAGCACCGCGTGGGCGAGTCGTCCGGCCTACAGGCTGTTCGACGAGCACGGCAGCGTGCTCGTGCTCCGTTCCGACATGACGATCCCAATCGCCCGGTTGGTGGCCACGCGGTACTCGCACTCCGAACCGCCACTGCGCTTCTGCTACGCCGCCCACGCCTATCGCGGCGTGCGTCCGGCCCGGGGCCAATCGCGCGAACTGCTCCAGGCTGGGGTCGAGTTGATCGGCCTGGCCGCACCGGACGGAACGGCTGAGGCTCTGAGCGTGCTGTGCGCCGCACTGGACGCCGCCGGCCTGGAGAACTATCGCGTCGGTGTGGGCGACGCATCGCTCTATCCGACCCTGCTGGACTCCTTCCAGGTGCCCGCGGCCAGCTACGGGGCGATCCTGACCGCGCTGGTGGATGGAGATTTCGTGGAGCTCGAGCGTCTGATCCGCGAGCTGAACCTGCCCGCCGAGGCAGTGAAGCTGCTGCTCACCGTGCCCCAGACGCGCGGAGGACCAGAGGTCCTGGCCGGGCTCGCAGGCCCCCTGGACACCGCGGTCACCGGGCTGAGGTCCGTTCACGCCCTGCTGTCGGCCGACGCCGCCCGGCGGGTCATCTTCGATCTCGGGCTGATGCGCAGCCTGGGCTACTACACCGGCGCGATCTTCCAGGTCTACGACCCGGCGCACGGGGTGCCGATCGGGAGCGGCGGTCGGTATGACGAGCTGCTGAGCGCCTTCGGGCGGCCTCTGCCCGCGGTCGGCTTTGCCCTGAACGTGGAGCGCGTGCACATCGCGCTGACCGGTGAGGAGCGAGGCCGACGTGTCTGACCTGCGGATCGCCGTGCCGCGCGGCACGCTTCTGGGCGAGACGCTCGACCTGCTCGACCAACTTGGCCTGGACACGAGCGAGGTTCGCGTCAATGACCGCAAGCTCCTGTTTGAGGAGGCCGGGATCGTCACAATGCGCCCCTCGGACGTGCCCACCTACGTCGAGGCGGGAGCGGCCGACCTGGGCATCACGGGCAAGGACGTCCTGCTCGAGCAGTCCGAGCGCGAGCTATATGAGCTGGCCGACCTCGGATACGGCCGCTGCACGATGGTGCTGGCGACGGTGGCCGGCGAGGACCGGGCGGCCGAGGCGCTGCGGCGCCTGGGCGTGGTCAGGATCGCGACCAAGTACCCGCGCGTGGCCCGCCAGCACTTCCTGGACACGGGCCGCCAGGCCGAGATCGTTGAGGTCAAGGGGTCGGTCGAGCTCGCCCCCCTGACGGGGCTCGTGGAGGGGATCGTCGACCTGACGGCCACGGGCAGCACGTTGCGTGAGAACGGGCTCGTGGTCCGAGAGGAGATCGCGGAGTGCACAGCTCGGCTGATCGCCAATCCCGTCGCCCACAAGCTGAAGGCCGCGGCCATCGACACGCTGCTGGAGCGTCTGGGTGGCATCTGAGTGGTCGGCGCAGACGATCGCAGCTGAGCTGCGCAGCGCCGTTCCCTCCCCGGAATCGGTGGCTGGGTCGGTGGCCGAGATCATCGAGCGGGTCGCGCGGGACGGGGACGCCGGCGTGGCGCGCTTCACGCAGGAGTTCGACACCGCCGGGGAGCCGGCGCCGCCGCTGTGGGTCGACGTGGGTGAGCTCGAACAGGCCGAGCAAGCGGTCGATCCGGCGATCGCCAGTGCCGTGCGCACCGCCTACCAGAACGTCTACGGGGCGGCCCGGGCCGGGCTAACGCAGTCACGAACGGTGGCAGAGGATGCCGACCGCCAGATCATCCTCCGTGAGGAGCCGGTCAGGCGCGCGGCGGTCTACGTGCCCGGCGGGCGGGCCCCGTACCCGAGTACGGTCGTGATGGGAGTGGCGGCCGCCAGAGCGGCCAACGTCCGGGACATCGTGGTCTGCTCGCCCCCGCCGATCGACTCGGTGATCCTGGCCGCGTGCCAGCTGACCGGCGTGGACGAGGTCCACCGGATGGGTGGCGCCCAGGCGATCGCGGCGCTGGCCTACGGTACGGAGAGCATCCGTGGCGTCGACGTGATCGTCGGCCCCGGGAACATCTACGTGCAGGAGGCCAAGCGTCAGGTGTCCGCGGTGGTGGGAATCGACGCCTTCGCCGGTCCGAGCGACCTGCTGGTGATCGTCGAGGATGACGTCGAGGACCTGGAGCCCGTGGCGCTCGACCTGTTGGCCCAGGCTGAGCACGGTCCAGGCACGCTCGTTGTGGCCGTCTCTACCTCTCAGGATGTCCTGGATCGACTCGCCGGTCGCGTGGAGACGGCTCGGGAGACGGCCGCGGTCACCCGCCTGATTCGCGCCCCCACGATCGAGGACGCCCTGGCGCTGGCCGAGGCCTTCGCCCCCGAGCACCTCCAGCTCGTCGGCGCGGACGCCGAGGCGCTGGCTCCGATGGTCACCAGAGCCGGCTGTCTGTTTGTGGGGGAGAAATCGGGGACGGCGTTCGGCGACTACATCGTGGGCTCCAACCATGTGCTGCCCACAAGCGGATCGGCCCGGTTCGCCTCCGGTCTGACCACGGTTCAGTTCCGCCGGCGCTTCGCCGAGGTCCGGGTCCGGCGGGTCGACGCACTGGCACGAGCCGCCGCGCCGCTCGCCCAGGCCGAGGGCTTCAAGTTCCACGCTCAGTCGATGACCGCGCGCATCCGGGACAATCGGAGCGAGTGAGCCGCCAGGCATCGATAAACCGCCGTACGGGGGAGACCGAGGTCCAGCTTCAGCTGACCCTGGATGGGACGGGCGCCGGAGCTCGCCAGACCGGAGTCGGCTTCCTGGACCACATGCTCGACCTGCTGGCCCGCCATGGGCGCATGGACCTGGAGGTTCGGGCCCAGGGCGACCTCGAGACGGGCGCGCACCATACGGTTGAGGACGTGGGCATCTGCCTGGGCCAAGCGCTCGACCAGGCGCTGGGCGACCGCGCCGGAATCAGCCGTTACGCCGACGCCACGATCCCGATGGACGAAGCGCGGGCCAGCTGTGCCATCGACGTGTCTGGCCGCGGGCTGCTGGCCTTCGAGGCGTCGCTTCCCCCGGGGGCGATCGGCAATTTCGACCACGAGCTGGTCGAGGAGTTCTTTCGCGCGCTGGCCATGAACGCGCGGATCACGATCCACCTCCAGGTCCGGGCCGGCAGCAACGCCCACCATATGATCGAGGCTGCGTTCAAGGCCGCGGCCCGAGCGCTGCGCGCCGCCGTCTCCCTGGACGCCACCGAGCCGGGTGTTCCGAGCACCAAGGGGACGCTCACGTGACCCCGCAGATCGCCGTTCTGGACTACGGGATGGGCAACCGCCGGTCTGTCCAGAAGGCTCTCGAGCACGTCGGGGCCCAGGTGGCGGTGACCAGCGACCTCGAGCTTCTGCGGGGCGCGGCCGGCGTGGTGATCCCCGGCGTGGGGGCCTTTCCCGAGGCCATGTCGAGGCTCCAGGCACTCGGCCTGGTCGAGCCGCTGCGCAGCCTGGCGAGCCAGCGCATGCCGATCCTCGGCATCTGCCTGGGGATGCAGCTGCTGTTTGACGCCTCCGAGGAGATCGAGCCCACGCCCGGCCTGGGACTGCTGCCCGGCCGCGTGAGCCGGCTTCAGAGCTCCGAGCGGCTACCCCACATCGGCTGGAACGAGGTTCGCCTCCAGCGCCCCTCGGCCCTGACCGCAGGGCTTCCGACAGGCGGCTGTCCGTTCTACCACGTGCACTCGCTGGCCGCCCGGCCTGAGCACGCCGGGGATGTGGTGGGCAGCACGACGTACGGCGAGACGTTCGCCACGGTCGTGGAGCGTGATCGCGTGGCGGGCGTGCAGTTCCACCCGGAGAAGTCCTCCGCCCACGGCCTTCGGCTGCTGGCCAACTACGTCGGCCTGTGCGCCGACTCAAGCGCAGGCAGGATCGGGCTGGCCACGCCGGCATGATCCTCGTACCGGCGATCGACATCTTGGACGGGAAGGCGGTCCGCCTGACGCGCGGAGCGTTCCACGAGTCCACCGTCTACGACGCCGATCCGGTGGAGGCGGCGGTGCGCTGGGAGGCGGGCGGGGCGAAGGCGCTCCACGTCGTCGATCTGGACGGCGCACGAGGGGGCGCGCCGGCGAATCTGGACGCGATCAGAGCGATCGCCCAGCGTGTACACGTTCCGTTCCAGGTCGGAGGAGGCGTCCGGAGCGCCGAGGCTATGCAGCAGGTGGTCGAGGCCGGGGCGAGCCGGGTCGTCCTGGGAACGGCGGCACTGGGCGATGTCGACCTCCTGGACGCCGCCGTGGAGACGCTGGGCGACCGGCTGGTCGTGTCGGTGGATGTCCGTGACCGTCGGCTGGCCACGAGGGGCTGGACGGCCGAGCTCGACATTCCGCTCCAGACGGTGATCGAGAGACTGAGGGAGCGAGGAGTCCGGCGGTTCGTGTACTCGAGCATCGACCGTGACGGAACGCTGACCGGTCCCGACCTGGAGGCCGCGCGACTGGTGGCCCAGTCGGTGCGCGGGAGCTTTTACTACTCGGGCGGAGTCTCGACCGTGGACGACCTCCGGGCGCTGGCCGGGCTGCGGCAGGTCAACCTGACCGGGGTGATCGTCGGCAAGGCGCTGTACGAGCGGCGCTTCTCAGTACAGGAGGGCCAGGACGCCCTCGCTCAGAGCGCTGACGCCGGTTCCTAGCAGGCTACTGCTGTCCGTTGGCGGCCTGCTCGACCGCCTTCACACGCCATCCGAACGCCCAGCTGTGCCACATCTCCTGGCCGTCGGAGAACGTCAGCTTCCGCCGCGAGAAAAGCCCATGCCCGAGTGAAGCGGTCCTCGGGGCGACCGGGTACTCACCCAGCTTGCCCCCGGGGCGGTGGAACGGCCTGCTCCGGAACAGGTAGCTGTTCTTGTCGGTGACCAGCGCGATCCGGTGCAGTGGCCAGGTGAGCAGCGTGATGACCAGGGGGAGAAGCGGAATCCGTTCCGAGGCCGCCTCCAGGGTGCCGATCAGGAGGGCGGCCCACAGCGACTTGTAGCCGAAGGCCACCGCGACCCCCTCCTCGCCCTTGATGTCCGCCCGTTTGACCATCCGGCCAGCCATGCGCTTCAACCGCCGTCTGCCCACGAGAACCCCCTGGGTCGCTGTGATCGTCAGTTTGCGCCGGGCAATCTAGCGGGGCCATCGGACCTCTCAGACAAGACCCGTGGCCGACGTGGAATGGCGGCCGCCGTATCCTCGAATCGCAGTGCATTACAAGCGCGTTATTCCGTGCCTGGACGTCAACCAGGGCCGGGTGGTCAAGGGCACCGAGTTCGTGGATCTCCGCGATGCCGGCGACCCGGTCGAGCTGGCGAGCCGCTACGACGCCGAGGGCGCGGATGAGCTCGTGTTCCTGGACATCACCGCCACCTCCGACAAGCGGGCCACGGTCGTCGACCTGGCCCGGCGGGCTGCTGACCAGCTGTTCATCCCTTTCACGATCGGAGGAGGCATTCGCTCTGTGGCCGACGCCCAGGCGGTCCTGGACGCCGGAGCCGACAAGGTGTCGGTGAACTCGGCCGCACTGGCTCGTCCAGAGCTGATCGATGAGCTCGCGAGGACCTTCGGGTCGCAGTGCGTGGTCCTGGCCGTGGACGCCAAGGCAGGCGAGAGCGGTTGGGAGGCGTATGTGGCCGGAGGGCGCGAGTCGACAGGTAGGGACGCGGTCGCCTGGACGCAGGAGGCGACGGGGCGTGGTGCGGGCGAGATTCTTCTGACCAGCATGGACCGCGACGGGACACGGGCCGGCTATGACCTTGGGCTGGTGCGAGCGGTGGCCGGCGCGGTGACCGTGCCGGTGATCGCGTCCGGTGGAGCGGGTGAGCTAGCGCACCTGGCCGAGGGGCTCCAGGCGGGAGCCGACGCAGTCCTCTGCGCTTCGATCCTCCACTACGAGCATTACACGGTGCCGGCGATCAAGCGATATCTGGCCGACGCGGGGGAATCCGTACGCCTGGCGCGGCCCGAGGTCGCGTCAGCACCCTAATGCCGGGACCCCATTTACCGGTCAAATGCGGTATCAGCGCTGGACAGACAACCGCGGTAGGCCTACGATTCCGCCCAGGAAAACTGTAAACTGATCACCGCAAGGAATGCGGGGCAGACATCGCAATTTGAGCTAAGGAGAGGCCATCGGCGATGAAGGCAGCAGCACAGGGATCAGCGCATGGCAGGTAGAGAAGGCGGCTCGGTATTCGTCGGTGCCAAATCGCGGTGCGAGCTCTGCGGCCAGGATGTGACGTGTTTGGACGAGCAGGACCGGTGCGAGCGGTGCGTCCTGCGCGCCGACCTGCTCGCCGGCGAGCTGCTGCCCGCGATGGAGCAGTTTGTCCGAACGGGGCTCGAGCGCGGACTCAGCGAGGACCAGCTCAGAGAGGCGTTCGAGCTGGGTCTGAACGACACTGAGGGGGAGCTGGCGGAACTCTCACTCAGCCGTCGCCCGGGATGGGGCGATGAGGCCGGCATCTGGCGGATAACGCCATATTCAGCCTGGCTCGATCAGACCCCTGAGCATGAGCCCAACCGGATCCGCCGGCTGCGGCGGGAGCGGGGGCTGAGCGCGGAGGTGCTGGCCGATCAGCTGGGAGTGGCCGTGGCTGAGCTGGCCCTCTGGGAACACACGCCGGAGGTGCCGCCGCACATCGTCGAGCAGCTGGCGGCCGTCTTCGCGGTCTCGGTCCCGCATCTGATGAAGACCGACATGGACTGGCTTCAGGGCTGAGGGCGCCGCGACCGCCGACGCTGAGTGGCGGCGGCGGTCACAGCTTCGAACCTCAGAACCAGGCCGTCTTGATGGAAGTCTTGGTACGGAAGCCAGTGGGCTGGTTCCCAGCCACGTAGATCTTCCAGGGCTCCGAGCCGCGCTGAGCGGCTCCCCATAGCGCGGCTCGCGCCACATCCTCCACATCGGCGGGCCGTCCGAGGCGTAGCGGCACTCCTCCATCACCTCAAAGCCGTGGCGCTCGTAGAGCGCCCGGTTTCGGGGCGTTGAGGCTTCGAGGTAGGCAGGGGTGCGCTCGCGGTCGCAGCGCTCGAGCACGGGCCGGAGCAGCGCCGCGCCGAACCCCCGGCCCTGCCATTCGGGTGCCACCCCGATGATCGGCAGATACCAGTGCTCTGGAGACCGCGGATGCTTTCGCTCGATGAAGCTCAGTGCTCGGAGCAGCCTGCCGGAGTCGCCGCGCAGAGCGCCGATCGTGGCCGGCGCCAGACGGAGCTGGGTGATCAGGTCCAGATGCCATGTCCCGGGCGGCATCCACAGAGCACCGCCCATCAGGCGATCGTGGGTGAAGGCCTCCTTCCGGGGCAGCCAGATGCGCCGGATGAACAGCGTGAATCCTCGCTCCAGGCGCTGCAGGCGCCTGCGCTCATCACGGATGATCCAGCTGAAGTGCGGATCATCCTCGAACGCCTCGGCCAGCGCGTGGGCCACGCCGGGCACATCGGCCTCTTCCATCCGCCGGATATCTCCCCCATCCGGACGGGGACGATCGACCTCGGCCGGCCACGATGATTGCGAGTTGGAAATGCCGGGCCTCCTCGAGTCGTTGAGGGCGGACTCTCTCGCAATCCGGCCCGGCCTGCAACTCGGGGGCGGGCCAGCCTCCTTCGGCGGCATCAGGTCAGGTCGCCGGTACGATCTGCAGCGTGGTTCACCCCGACCAGTGCGACCCGGCCCTGTCCTAGCCCACATGCGAGGTCGGACTTGGACGGCGGTTGGTGTCGGGCTGGTGACCGCGGGAATTCTCGTCGGCGTTGTCCCCACCTGGGCGGCCCGCTCGGGTCCCGACGTCCATCTGACCCAGTGGAGCGGCGGATCGGATCCAGGCCTGCACGTGATGCCGTTTCCGGGGACGCCGGATGCCTCACCGATGTCCCAGCTCACGTTTTCCGCGCTCGAGCGTTCGGAGCTGCGCTCGGTGAGCGTCGTGGGCGGGGTCAGCGGTCGGCACGCCGGCCACGTGGTCGAACTCCCGGATGGCTCGGGCACGGCCTTTGTGCCCGACCATCCATTCGCGGGCTCGGAGACGGTGCGGGTGAGCGCTGTTCTGCGGTCCGCGGCGGATGGAACCGCCTCCGGAGCGTCCCGGGCGCCCCGTCTGAGCTTTTCTTTCCGGGTCGAGGCACCCGTTCCGGATTCGGCCGCCGCGCCGGCCAAGGCTCCGGTCAGCAAGCCGGCGTCCGCCTCGAACACGCCGAAGCCCATCTCCGCCCAGGCGGCCAAGAAATATCCTCCGCAGCAGACGTTTCACTCGAATCCCGGGCTTCACCCGCCAGTCGCGCACGCGACTCGCGACCCCGACCAGACATCCGGCGACATCCTCGTAACCCCGGGCGACGGTCGCCAACACGGCCCCATGATCCTCAATCCCCAGGGTCAGTTGGTGTGGTTTGACCACATCACCAACCGCCTATCTCCCTACAACCTGGAGGTACAGAGATACCAGGGCAGGCCAGTTCTCACCTGGTGGCAGGGCAAGTTCGCAGACGCGCACGGGATCGACGGCCGGGGGGTGATTATGAACTCCTCCTACCACATCGTGAAAACGGTGCGAGCCGGAAACGGATACACCTCCGACCTCCACGAGTTCCAGGTGACCCCGCAGGACACAGCGTGGATGGATTGCTACGTCCCGGTGCACGCCAACCTGACCAGCCAGGGCGGTTCGGCCAACGGCACGGTCCTGGATGGCGTCATCCAGAAAATTGATATCCGCACGGGCCGCGTTCTCTGGGAATGGCACTCGCTGGGGCATGTCCCCATAACCGCCTCTGAAATCGGGGCTTCGAACGGCGGCCAGTACGACTACTTCCACGTGAACTCGATTCAGGAACTGGCCAACGGCAAGGTGCTGATCTCTGCCCGCAACACCTGGGCGGTTTACGAAATCGACGAGCGCACGGGGCGGATCGACTGGACGCTGGGCGGCAAGGACTCGAGCTTCCGGATCGGCCGGGGGGCGGGATTCGAGTGGCAGCACCACGCCGCCCTGCACCGGCACGGCCTGCTCAGCCTGTTCGATGACGCCTACGTGCCCCAGCGCGAATCCGCCTCGTCGGCCAAGCTGCTGCGGATCAACACCAGCGCCCGCACCGTGTCGCTGGTCAGGCGGTTTTCACACCGTCCGAACGTGACCTCCGGCTACATGGGCAGCGCTCAGCTCCTACCCAACCGCAACCTGTTCGTGGGCTGGGGGAGCACGGACGGCTTCACCGAAGACGCGCCAAACGGCCATCAGGTCTTTGCCGGTGGCTTCGTCGGGGGGGTGAACTCCTACCGGGCGTACCGTTTTCCGTGGCACGGCCAGCCAACGACTCGACCCGCGATCGCAGTGTCCTCAGGGCGCGGCGGTGCCGTGAAGATTTGGTCCTCCTGGAACGGAGCTACGGACGTTGCCCGCTGGCAGGTGTTGGGAGGTCCAGCCCCAAAAGCTCTCGCGGCTGTGGGGCAGAGGTCGAACCAGGGTTTTGAGACGGGCCAGCGCATCCATGACAACCCCCGATATCTCGCCGTGGAAGCTTTGGCTGCCGACGGCACGGTGCTGGGCCGCTCACCCACGATCACCAGACCGGCCGGATGAACCGGCCGGGCATCCGGGTCAGGCTGCGCGACAGCTGAGCCGCGCGCCGCGGCTGAACCTACACCCGAGCAGATGCCAGCGAGGGGCCCCGGGAGCCGGTCAGGCAGCCTCTTCGACGTACCCAGCCGCGGTGCATGAATCGCAATAGGCCGCGGGCGGGACGCGAGGCTCATAGCAGCCTGGCCGGCAGCACGTGGAGGAGCGCTTGGGCCGTCCGCGCCCGATCCGGGCGGCGGCGGCGTCCTTTAGCTCTTCCCGCATCCGGTCGAGTTCCGCGGCGTGTTCGGCGCAGAATCTACGACCCGCGACGGCGGGCTGCTGGCAATGACTTCCACTACGACAACGCATAGACAGTTCCAGTATAGCAAGAATACGAACGCACGTTCCTGGCGGCGCTACCGACGCCGCTTCCCAGCGCTCGCTTTGGTGTCCTTGGGATGCTGCGCGCTTCCCCGCGACGCCGACGGGCGAACGGGAAGCAACTCGTACAGGGTAGTCGATCCGCACAGGTAGATGGCGTGTGGGTCGGCGATGAGCCCGTTGAAGGCGCCGTCCTTGAAGAGGAAGACCTGCTTGCCGGTTCGGGCATCGAGGCCCGTGGTCTTTTTGGTCCCCAGGTCCGAGTAGTACACGACACCGCCCACGAGCGTGGCCGACCCGGAGATCCGCCCATGCGAGTAGTGCTTCCACCGGATCGCCCCCGAACGGGCGTTGAAGGCGTACAGGTAGCCATCGTAGGAGCCCACGTACACGGTGGGCCCAAGCCCTCGGACGTTGGCCACCGCGGCCGACGCGTACACGTAGGCGCCGGTGCTCGTGGCCCAGGCCAGCTGCCCCGTCCTCTGGGCAAACGAATACACCCGGCCGTCGGTGTTGCCCATGTACACCCGGCCGTAGGCCAGGGCGGGCGTGGTATAGAAGTTGCCCGAGCCGAAGCCGAAGTTGGTCCCGCTCGTGTTCACGGCCCAGATCCGGTGGCCGGTGCTGGCGTTCAGGGCGTAGGCCTGGCCGCCGTAGTCGCCGAAATAGAGCCGATTGCCCGCCAGGGCGGGCCCGCCCTTGACCGCACCGCCGGCCGAGAACTCCCAGTTCACGTGCCCGTCCCGGGCCCCGAGGTCGAACACATGCCCCGCCTGGTCGCCGAAGTAGACCGCATTCCCCCAGGCGATCGGGGATGACTCGCTCCCCGCCGGCAGCTGGCGCTTCCACACGATCTTCCCGGTCTTCATTCGCAGGGCCACGAAACTCCCGTGGCCGGGCTTGGATCCGTGGTTGGACAGGACAGGGACGAACAGCAGCCCCTGCTTGATGTTGAGCGCAGGCGAAGCGGCGGCCAGCCTGCCCACCTTCGTCTCCCACAGCTTGTGTCCGGTCAGCTTGTCGATCGCCTTGACGGAGCCGTCATCGTCGAGGTCGTAGAGCCGGTTGCCCGCCATCACCGGCGGGAACTCCAGGTCCGCGTAATCCTGGAGGTGCCAGCCGATCCTGAACGGCGGCCTGAGCGTCTTGGGGCCGGCGAAGTACCGCGTACGGGCTGCGTCGTAGCCATAGCGTCCCCACACGAAGTTCGACCCCGGCCCGGGGGAGCCGGTTCGAGCCGTGGAGGTGGTGAACTCGACCTGGGGGTGGGATACGTTGCCGGGCGCGTGCAGCAGGATGAACGCCGCCGTGCCTCCCAGTGCGACCCCGAGGACCGCAACAGCGACGAGCGCCCGCCGCAGGATGCGCCGCGGACCGGGACTCGGCATCCGGGCCATGGTAGCCATCCGGGAAGATGCCGACATGGACATCCCGCCGCCCCCTGCGCTGCTCGACATGGTTCGCCGACTTGGGCCTGGGCGGGTGCTGATCGAGCGGCTCAGAGAACGGGCAGACGTGTACGTGGTCGGAGGCGCGGTCCGCGATCTGCTGCTCGGCAAGGCCCCGACGGACCTCGACCTGGCCGTAGAAGGGGACGGCGAGGCGCTGGTCGCGGACCTGGGCGGACGGGTCGTGCGCCACGAACGCTTCGGCACGTGGACGGTGGCGGTGGACCGGTTCTCCTACGACATCGCCAGGACTCGGACCGAAACGTACGCGCATCCCGGAGCTCTCCCCGATGTTGCGCCGGCAGCCCTGTCCGAGGACCTGGCGCGCCGAGACTTCACGGTGAACGCGCTGGCCGTCGCACTGGGCGGGCCACACGCGGGCGCGCTCACAGCCGAGCCGCGGGCGGTGGACGATCTGGCCCGCGGCTGGCTGCGGGTTCTGCACGACGAGAGCTTTCGGGACGATCCCACGCGCCTGCTTCGCCTGGCCAGGTACGCGAGCCGTCTGGGGTTCGCTGTCGAGCCGCACACGGCGGAACTGGCGGAGGGCGCCATGGCCGACCGCGCGCTGGAGACGGTTTCGGGGCCCCGGATCGGGGCTGAGCTGCGCCTGCTGGCCAGCGAACCCGAGCCGCTGGACGCGCTGCTGTCTCTGAACAAGCTGGGCCTTGCCGCGGCGATCGACCCTCGGTTCGGAGTCGCCGCGGAGGACGTAGGGGTGGCGCGGCGAGCGCAGACCCTGCTGCCCGCCGAGCTGCCGCCCGACCGGCTTGTCATGGCGCTGGCCGCCCGCCGTATCCCGGCCTCCGAGCTGGGCGAGCTCCTGGACCGACTGGCCTTTGAGGCCGACGACCAGGCCACGATCGTGGCGGCGGCGACCCGGGCGCAGGAAATTGCTGAGGCCCTCACCGGAGCCCGGCGGCCCTCCGAGGTGGCCGAGTCCGCCGCCGGCCTGCCGCCGGAACTGGTGGCGCTGGCCGGGGCGCTCGGGCCGATGGAGCCAGCGCAGGCGTGGCTCGAGCAGCTGCGGCAGGTGCGTTTGGAGATTTCAGGATCCGACCTGCTCGACGCCGGGATCGACCAGGGCCCGGCCGTCGGCCGGGGCCTTCGGGCCGCGCTGGCGGCCAAGCTCGACGGCGAGATCCAGGGTCGCGAGGCGGAGCTCGCGGTCGCTCTGGAGGCGGCACGGGCCACGGGGTAGCCTGGCCCGAACGATGGCCCTGAGCGCCAACGATATGCGCTGGTCGGGCCGCCCCGGCCACTACGAGGTCTACTACCTCACCCTGACCGATCCGGCCACGGGAGTCGGGATCTGGATCAGGTACACGATGCTGGCTCCGCTGGGCTCGCAGGAGCCGACATGCGCGCTGTGGTTCGCCGCGATGGACCCGCGACCCGGTGCGCGGCCCGTGCTGGCCCGCAAGCAGACGTTCCCGATCGCAGAACTGCAGGCTGGGAGGAGCCCATTCGAGCTCAGCGTCGCCGGGGCCACGTTGAGTGACGGCAAGATGGCCGGCGGCCTCGACGATGTCCGCTGGGACCTGCGCTGGCAGGCCGCACCCCGACCATATGAGCCGATAAATCCGGCACTCGGGCGCCTGGGACTGGCCAAGACGGTGTTTGTCGTGCCCCACGCCGATGTGGTCATCGAGGGCCACATAACGCTCGATGGCCAGCGCCTGGAGCTGACCGGCGTGCGAGGCGGGCAATCCCACCTCTGGGGCTCGGAGCACGCCGAGAGCTGGGCCTGGGCGCACTGCAACGACCTCCGCTCATCAGCTGGTAGCCCGGCGGCCGGGGCGTTCTTCGACGGCGTGTCAGCGCTCGTGCATCGTTTCGGCCGCACGCTAGGTCCGAACACCCCGATCGTGGGCTGCTTCGACGGCCGACCGTTTGAGTCGACCTCGCCGCGCAGGCTCCTCGCCAACTCGAGCCGGTTTGACCTGGACGGGTGGCGCTTTGAGGCGATCGACGGCTCGCGCAAGCTGGTGGGCCACATACAACCCGTGCGCGAACAGCTGGTCGGCGTGACCTACCAGGACCCGGACGGGCGAGAGGCCTACTGTTACAACAGCGAGACCGCCTCGGCCCGACTCGAAGTCCAGGAGCGCGTGGGCCGGGCCTGGCGGGCGGTCGAGGCGCTGACTTCGGCGGGGCGCTGTCACTTCGAGTTCGGCACGCGAACCCCCATCTCAGACATCGATCTTTCGGTCACATGACCGGGTCACGTACCTACGAGGCCTGGCACGAACATCTGACGGTCGCGCTGCCGGGAGCCCAGGTCGTGTTCACCACGCGGCGCGGTGGGTTCTCTGACGGGCCTTTTCAGAGCCTCAACCTGGGACGGCTGACGGATGACCGGCCGGACGCCGTGACGGCCAATCGCCGCCGGCTACAGGAGCAGACCGGCCGGCGGCTGGCGATTGTACGTCAGGTCCACGGTCCGGTCGTCCACGTGGCCGACGGCGGATGGCCTGCTGTCGACGGCTCGGGTCCGGTTCATCTGAGGGAGGGCGACGGAGTCGTAACCGACCGCTCCGATCTGGCACCGACGGTCCTGGTGGCCGATTGCCTACCGGTGGCGCTGGCCGGCTCTGGCGCGGGCGCGATGCTGCACGCGGGCTGGCGCGGGCTTGCCTCCGGAGTGTTGGAAGAGGGAGTGCGGCTGCTGCGAGAGCGGACCCCGGATGGAGTCATCGCGGCCGCGATCGGCCCCGGTGTCGGCGTGTGCTGCTACGAGGTGGGGGAGGAGGTCCACCGGGCCTTCGCACCCTACGGCGCCATCGTGCGCCGGGGCCAGAACCTGAACCTGCGCGCGGTGGCCCAGATCCGGCTCGAGCGGGCCGGGGTCGAGGTCATGCATGACGTCGATCTCTGCACCTCATGCTCGCCGGAGCTGTTCTTCTCTCACCGCCGGGACCGGGGCGTGACAGGTCGACAGGCGGGCGTGATGTGGCTGCGATGATCTCCGGGCTCCAGGCCGGGCGGATCGCGGCCAACCTGGACCGGGTCCGGGAGGAGATGGCGGCCACGGGCCGCGACCCGGCCGAGGTCGAGATCCTGGCTGCCACAAAGTACGTCGCATCCGAGGAGCTTCCGGTCCTGGCTCAGGCCGGCCTGCACCTGGTGGGGGAGAACCGAGCCCAGGACCTGGTGGCCAAGGCCGAGGCGCACCCGGGGCTCTTCACGTGGGATTTCATCGGACACCTGCAGAGCCGCAAGGTGGGCCTGGTGCTTCCCCACGTCCGCTACCTCCATTCGGTGGCCAGCGATTCGGCCCTGCAGCAACTGGCCCGCCACGGAGGACCGGGGACCGAGGTCCTGGTCGAGGTCAACGTGGCCGGCGAGGGCGGCAAGAGCGGGGTCTCACCGAGCGATCTGGCCGGCTTCCTTGACCGCAGCCCGGTCCGGGTCGTCGGACTCATGACCATGCCGCCGCTGGCCACGCGACCCGAGGACAGCCGGCCTCATTTCGCCGCGCTGCGCCACCTGGCTGCCCGAAATGGCCTGGTCCAGCTCTCGATGGGGACCAGCCAGGACTATCTGGTGGCGGTCCAGGAGGGGGCGACGATCGTGCGGCTGGGGACCACGCTCTATACCTAGCGAGCCTCCGGACATCCGAGGGGGCGTCATAATCACGGCAGGGAAACCGCGTCCGCGCGCGAAAACACCAAACGCACATGGCCTTCAGAGACACCTGGCACCGCGCGCTCGTCTATTTCGGGCTGGCTGAGGACGAGGCTTACGAAGACGATCTGGACTCCTACGCCGAGCCCGAGGCGGATCCGGCCACGAGTTACCGGGAACGCCCGAACGTGCGGCGGCTGAGCTCGCGCCGGCGTCGGGATGAGTTCGACGACATCTTCGCCGACGACCCCGACGATCGACGCGCCGGGCTGCGTCCCGTCGCGACGACTCGAGGCAACGGCCGAAGCGGTGAGGTCCGGGTCCACTTCGTCGCCCCGAAGAGCTTCAACGACGTTCAGGACGTGGCTGACAAGTTCAAGGACACGATCCCCGTGATCCTCAACCTCCAGGGCACCGATACGGACCTGGCCAAGCGACTGATCGACTTCTCCAGCGGCCTCACCTACGCTCTGGACGGCGGGATGCAGCGGATCGCCGACAAGGTGTTCCTGCTCACTCCGCGCAACGTCGAGGTCTCCGCAGAGCAACGGGCTGAACTGGTCGAGAAGGGCTTCTTCAACCAGTCCTGAGGCCCCAGGGGCACGGACGGCTAACGTACCTCCCATGCAGGTCGGCCTGATTGGCGCTGGCAACATGGCGCGTGCGCTGGCGCGAGGCTGGGGTGATCCAGTTCTGTGCTCCGACGGCGGGTCAGGACGCGCCCGCGAACTGGTCGCCGAGCTGGGTGGCGAGGCGCTTTCCAATCGCAAGGTGGCCGAGCAGGCGGACATCGTTGTGCTGTGCCACAAGGCGTATCAACTCCGCCAGGTGGGCCAGGAGATCCACGGCCTGGCCAAGGCTGTGGTCTCGGTCCTGGGCGGCGTGAGCACCGGGATGCTCCAGAACATCTATCGCGAGACGCCGGTGTTCGCCCTGATGCCCAATACGCCGGTCGAGGTCCGCCGAGGGACGATCGTGTACGCCGAACGGCCCAGCGAGCAAGCCCCGGTTGACACCGAGGTCGAGAGGCAGGTCCTGGAGCTGTTCGAAAGGGTGGGAGTTGTGGTCCGGGTCCCCGAGGCCGTTCTTGGTCCCGCCACCGCTCTGTCGGGCGTGGGGCCGGCCTACCAGGCGCTGCTGGTCGAGGCGCAGGTGGACGCGGCGGTGAGGCGGGGCCTGAACGCGGCGCTGGCCAGCCAGCTGGTGGCCGAGACGATGGCTGGAAGCGCCGCCCTGCTCACCGCCCGGGGGTACGACACACTGGCCGTCCGCCGCGAGGTCACCTCCCCCGGGGGCGTCACGGCGCGGGGGCTGGCGGCACTGGAAAGCGCCGGGATCCGAGGCATATTCCGGGAGGCGCTGGACGCGGTCATCGAGACCGAGGACAACGCCCGTTGATGCTCGCGCTGGCCGTTACGCGCGATGACATCGCCTCCTACGTCAACACCCTGTTCTGGGTGTACATCCTCATCATCTTCGTCTACATCCTGCTCAACATGATGTTCCAACTCGGGCTGCGACCCCCATACTCAAGAGCGCTGAACGCCTTCCTGGGCTTCCTCCGCGACGTGTCCGAGCCCTATTTGCGCCTGTTCCGGCGGATCATCCCCTCGGCGGGAATGTTCGACT
>DASXCS010000035.1:0-229255 GCA_036490975.1 Solirubrobacteraceae bacterium | reverse complement strand
GGCAAGAGCGCCTCCGCACGCGCCGCGCGACTCGCCTACATCGGGCACAGCCCTCGCCCGACCGGACTGGCGGCCGGCGGGTCCCAGCCGGCCGCCCGTCCGGTGCTGAGACGGCTGCCCCCGCGCCAGCTGATCCCGCGGGCTCGGGTTGAGCGTCGCGCGACCACGACGGCAGCCACTCCCGCGGTGGTGACCACGCCGGCGATCAGGCCGAAACCTGCCCCGGCCGTGAGGACCGCTGTGGCGACGACGCCCAAACCCGTCCCGGCGGTTAGGCCCGACGTTGCGACCGCAAAGCCCGTCATAGCCGCATCGGATAGGCCGACGCAAGTCGCCGCGCCCACGCCGAGGCGCGGCTACGTCAATCCGCTGGCCCATGCGAGCGTCACGCCCGAGCGCATCGACCAGGGCGTGGATTATGGGGGCACGGGCCCCCTGGAGGCGATCGGCGCGGGCCGAATCACGTACGTCGGCACCTCGGGTACCGGGTGGCCCGGCGCGTTCATCGAGTTCCAGCTCTCAAGCGGGCCGGACGCCGGCCGCTACGTCTACTACGCGGAGGGCATCGTGCCTGCTCAGGGCCTGCACGTCGGCCAGCGGATCAGCGCGGGGCAGACGATCGCGACCATGACGGGATCATCGGGCGGGATCGAGATTGGCTGGGGTGCGGGCATCGGCACCGAGTCCTACGCGATGAAGGTCGGCCAGTGGAGGTCCGGCATGGATGAGGGCGACGCCCCGACGGCATCGGGGAAGAGCTTCTCGGCCCTGGTCGCCTCGCTGGGAGGGCCTGCGGGCAAGATTGAGGGGTAGTTACGGCCGCCGGGGGTGCGGCTCGTGCTTTATCGCCTTTGTGTCCGCGAGCGCGTGAGGTGTGGATGCCGCGGCCGGTCGCTGACTTTCGGGAGTCGCGAGGGCTGCTTCGACCGCTCGCAGCTGGCGGCTTCGCCGGCGTGACCTGCGGCGACGAATCGGACGCGGCGGCGGCTCGAGACGCCTTGGGTTCTGGCCGTAAAGCTCGTCGTAGCTGAGGGTGCTCGCGAGCGCACCGACGATGCCGACGACGCAGACGACCGCGATCACGATCACGAGCACGACGATGTCTCCAGGTCGGCTGGGTGATGCTCGGAGATTCCTGCTCTTAATTTCCCGTCCAGCGGTTGATGCGGGCGCCGCCGGTTCCACCGAGTCTGAGCGTTTGCCAGGAGGCCGCTTCGGCGCGCCGGGAGCTCGCGGACTCGCAGCTCTGTCTCGGCGGTGAGCGTAAGCCACAGGCCCACGGACCTGGTCGGCTGCGGATCCTGGCCCGCCTGTTTCACCTCGCCCACCGCGTCGTCGAAAACCTGCTGCAGCTGCTGGAGCTGGGGAAACCGTCGCGCGAGGTCAGGTTCGAGTCCCCGCCGCCAGCGGTACCAGAGCCAGAACTCGACCCGGCCAAATCGGAACGCGTCAGGATCCAGCTCGCGCAGAGTCACGCCAACCGCACAGCCGCCTGAGTACCGCCCGCGGAAGAGCGCACCGGTCGTGAGATCGTCGGCGTTTTCGCGAAGCCCGGTAGCCATCGCGCGCAGTAGGTGCTCTGGCAGACGGTGTAGGCAGCGCTCTGCGGCAGCGGCGAGTCCGCCGCCAATCCCGGGCGGGGGAGTGGGGAAGGTCTCGCTCATCGGCCCATGCTTCCGGTTAACGGCCAAGTAACCGCCACTCCTACGAGCAGCTCGAAGCTGGTCCGCCCTGCCAACACGGGGGGCTGAGCATACTCTCCGGCCGGCCCACGGCGTTGGCACCCAGCCGTTTTTCAGCCCCGGCAGCGGCGCGTCCGAATCTCCGTCACGAGCGGCGCGCGCCGGCTCCACGCGTAGCTGGTCCCCGTGTGCTCGGTGTAGTCCCTGAACTTGCCGTTCTTGATGCGGTCTCGCACCGGGGGTACGACGACCCCGGCTTCCACGTGAAGATCACGGGAACGTTCAGCGGTCGCAACGCGAGCGGCACGATGGACGTGCTGAACGATCCCAATCTGGGGGGCAAGTGCAACTTCGGGACCAAGCACTGGCACGCCCACAAGACGGCTGATCGGCGCGTTGCTGATCGCGGAGTGCATCCTCCTGATTCTCGGCTAACGAAGCGCTCAAGAACGCGGAAGTAGGCTGGAGTCACATGCTCCTGTCCTACCGATCCGTGCTCTCCGTCGCCGGCGTTCCCCGCCTGTTCGCCAGCGCGCTGCTGGGGCGCCTGCCCCAGGGCATGTCCTCACTGGCCATCCTGCTGCTCGTTCGGGCGGCGACGCATTCCTACGCGGTCGCCGGCCTCGCGGTCGGCGCGTACGCGCTGGCCAGCGCCGCCCTGTCGCCGGTGCAGGGTCGGTTGATCGACCGGGTCGGTCGCTCGCGCGTCCTGCTGCCGGTGGCCGTGGGACAGGCGGCCGTTCTCACGCTGCTCGTGCTCGTGGCCCACGCCGACGCGGGCGGCGCGGTACTCGTCCTCCTGTCCGGCCTGGCCGGGGCTCTGATGCCGCCGATCGCCCCGACCGTCCGGGCGCTGCTCCGGGAGGTGATCGTCGAGCCCGCCGCCCGTGAGTCGGCCTACGCGCTCGAGTCGGTGGCCCAGGAGATCATCTGGATCCTGGGGCCGTTCTTCGTGGCCCTGCTGGTGGCCGTGACCAGCCCGTCGGTGGCGCTGCTCGTGCTGGGCGTGATCTGCGTCACTGGCACATTCCTGTTCGTTCGCTCGCCGCTGGCCACCAACCGCTCTGAAACCCATGAACACGGCGAGCGCCGCTCCGCCCTGTCGAGCGGTCCGCTGAGGACGCTGCTCGGGCCGATAGCGCTGATGGGCTTCGCGCTGGGAGCGATCGAGGTCGGCCTGCCCTCGCTGGCGCTGCACGCCGGATCGCGCGCGGCCTCGGGCCTGCTGCTGGCGGTGTGGAGCCTGGGCAGCATGATCGGTGGCCTGTGGTTCGGCTCGCGGACCTGGCGCTCCTCGCTGCCCACCCGCTACCGGGCGTTGTTCATCGCGGCGATCGCCTGCACCGCGCCGCTGATCCTGGCCCGCTCAATCCCCGAGGGTGTGCTTGGCGCGCTGCTGGCGGGTCTGACAATCGCGCCGCTGTTCTCGACTCAGTACTCGATGGTCTCCCGCGCCGTGAGCCCGGGGACGGAAACCGAGGCCTTCACCTGGGTCACCGCGGCTCTGGTCACCGGCATCGCCGCGGGCTCGGCGGCGGGTGGGGGAGTCGTCTCCTCGGGGGGAGTGGGCGCGCCCTTCATTCTGGGTGTGGCGGCGACGCTGCTGGCGGCGCTGATCGCGCTGGCCTCACGCCGCCGCGTCATGCAACTGGCCTAATCGAGCACAAATCCCACGGTGACGCGACTGACGCGTCCGTGGGAGAGCAGGAAGTCGGTCACGCGGGCACCGGGTTTGAAGCGACTCGGCCGACACCTTCGTGTTCCCCTGGAACGTGACAGCTTCAGTTCCGCCAGACGTTCTATGGCCATGCTCCTCTCAAGACCGACCTTTCGACTCGGATCAGCCGTTGCGACGCTCACCGCGCTCACCCTGACACCGCTCCTTACGCCCAGCGCGCAGGCGACCACGACCTGGTGGCAGAAGGATGGCGCCAGCTGGACCGAGGCCTCGATCCCCGAGGCCGGTGGCGTCACGCTTCACGCCGACATCCTTCGCCCGGCCCACCAGGCCCCCGGCGCCAGGACCCCGGTGATCCTCTCGATCGGCCCGTACTTCAACCACACCGGCCAGCTCGGCCCGGTGGGAGACGTTCCGGGCGAGGACTCGCCCTACTCACCGACCGGTGACGTACCGTCAAACCGCTTCCAGGATTTCGTCGACGGCACCCAGTTGATCAGGCACGGCTACGCATACGTGATGGTCGACCTGCGGGGCTACGGCGGCTCGACCGGCTGCCAGGATTGGGCCGGTCCCGGAGAGCAGGCGGACGTCAAGGCCGCGGTCCAGTGGGCCGCCGGCCAACCCTGGTCAACCGGCCGCGTCGGCATGTACGGCAAGTCCTACGACGCCATGACCGGTCTGATGGGCGAGGCGGTGCAGCCGAAGGGACTCAGGGCGATCGTGGCCCAGGAGCCCGTGTACGACGACTACGACTACCTGTACACCAACCGCGTCAGGTTCGAGAACTCGGTGGCCACGCCGGCGCTGTACGACGGGATCGCCGCCACCCCCGGCGGCGCGGCGGACAGTCCCGCCTACAACGCCAACTCCGAGAACTCCGGGTCTCCGGCCTGTCTGGCCTCCTACTGGGCCCAGCAGGCCACCGACAGCAACCATCAGGACGCCTTCTGGCGAGCCAGGAATCTGGCCCAGGAGGCCGCAGGTCACAGGATCCCCCTGTTTCTGACCCAGGGGTTTCTGGAGAACAACACCAAGCCCGAGCCCGTGGCCTGGCAGTTCTTCAACTCGCTCAGGGGTCCGAAGCACGCCTGGTTCGGGATGTGGGACCACATCCGGGGCAACGACGTATCCGAGGGCGACAACGCCCACCCGCAGCCGTGGTTCAACCAGGTGATGGCGTTCTATGACCGCTACGTGAAGGGAGAGCCGTTCTCCAGGGCTCCGACCAACAGGTATCCGGCGGTGGCCGTGGAGACGAGCAGCGGCACCTGGAGAGCCGAGCAGCAGTGGCCGGCCGCTGACAGCACCGGGTACATCACCGCGCTCAAGCCGGGCACGTACGTGGACGGGTTCAACGCCGCCGACAGCGAGGACGACGGCCCCAACGACACGACGGGCGCGGGCCTGTGGACGATCTCCAGGCCGCTGGCCTACGCGGCGCACTTCTCGGGCATCCCCAACGTGACGCTCAACGTCGACTCCGCGGCGTCCAACTCCGACCTGTCCGTCGATGTCTACGAGATCGATCCGAAGGGCAGCGCGCTGCTGCTCAGCCGCTACGCCCAGCTGCTCTCCCGTGGCGAGAACAGGTTCTCGATGCAGATGTACGGCAATGACTGGCTGATCCCCGCGGGCGACCGGATTGGGGTGCTGGTCACCAGCGCCAACGACGGCTGGTGGACGCCACTGCCCACCCAGATGCCGGTGACCGTGAAGTCGGGGACGGTCACGCTGCCCTTCCTGCGGTACTGGCGCAACCCGAGCAGGAACCTGAAGGGCTACAAGGTTCCGGCCCGGCTGCACGACTGGCTCTCCGGCAGCGGGTCGATCTCACTTCCGGCCAGCACGATCAGCGGCGCCAACGACCCCAGCTTCAGGCTGCCGCCCCGGGAGAAGCCGGCTCCGCATGGCTTCGACAGTCGCGCTTTCGGCGTGGGCTAGATGTAGGATCGCGCCGTGGAGTTGGTGGCGCTGGTCAAGCACGACTGCCCGGTCTGTGACGAGATCCTGCCGGCGCTCGACCAGGCGCGCGGAAATGGCGGGCACATCCGGATCCTGTCGCAGTCATCGGCCGATGAGACCGCGGCGCAGGCCAGCCGCCTGAAGCTCACCTCGGTACCCGAGCTGGATGTTGACCTGGAGTTATCGGCGCTGCTTGACCCCGACGCCGTGCCGACCGTCGTCCTGCTCGACGATGGCACGGAGCGGGGCCGGGTCGAGGGCCTGCACCGCCAGCGGCTCTCGGATCTGGCCGCCGAGGCCGGCGTAACACTCGAGCTGGACGGGCTGCCGGAGTGGCGGCCGGGCTGTGCCAGCCTCACCCGCGATCCCCAGATCGCGCTCACGATCGCCGCGCGAGAGGCGCGCGCCTCCGGGCGCCTGCGGGCCCGCGAGCTCGACCTGGGCGAGTTGGAGGACCCGATCGAGGCGATGTTCGAGCGCGGGTTCTCGGACGGGCTTCCGGTGGTCCCGCCGACGCCCCAGCGGGTGGTCGAGATGCTGGAGGCGACCAGCCGCGATCCCCAGGATCTGGTCGCCGTCGTCCCGCCGTACGACGGCCAGGCCACGGTTGAGAAGGTCGCCATCAACGCCGTCATGGCGGGCTGCCCGCCGCCGGCGTTTCCGATCGTGCTGGCTGCGGTCGAGGCGGCCTGCGACCCCGCATTCGCGCTGCTCGGGCTGGTCTCGACCACCCATCCCTCAGGGCCGGTCGTGGTCGTCTCAGGACCGCTGGCCGACCGGGCCGGGATGAACAGCGCCGGGAACGCGCTCGGTCAGGGCAACCGCGCCAATGCCACGATCGGCCGGGCCCTTCAGCTGGTCGTGCGCAACGTCGGCGGCGGGCGCCCGCAGAGGGAGGACCGAGCTGCCCACGGCCAGCCGGGAAAGCTCAGCGCTTGCTTCGCCGAGCGGCTCTCAGACTCGCCCTGGCCTGGGTTGGCCCAGGATCGAGGCGTGCCCGCCGATGAGACCGGGGTGACGCTGCTGGCCGCCGAGGCGCCGCGCCTGGTCGTCGATCAGCTGGCGCGGACTCCGGAGGAGCTCTGCGCCAGCCTGGCCCAGGCTCTGGAATGGGTCGGCCACCGCCGCCAGCGCTTCGCCTTCGATGCGCTCCTGGTCGTCGGGCCCGAGCACGGCCGGATTCTGCGCGAGGCCGGCTGGGATCGGGCTCGGACCCGCCAGGAACTGTTTGCCCGCTCGCACGCCCCCGCCGGTGAGCTGGTGCGGGGTGCCGGCGGGATCGCCGAGGGCATCGAGCAGCGCTGGGTCAGTGACCCGGTCGCGCCCGTCCCGAAGTTCGCCGCGCCCGACCAGATCCTGCTCGCGCACGCGGGCGGCGATGCGGGCCTGTTCAGCATGATCTACGGTGGCTGGGTGTCCGGCGAGATCGGATCGGAACCGGTTACGCGCAGCGTCGAGCCGTGGCTGTGAGGATCCTGGACCCCACAGCCGAGAGCGAACCGACCGGACGGCCGCTGGCCCGCCAGCGTCTTGACCCGGGCTCGCCCGCGACGATCGCGCTGGTGGACATTCGCAAGCCTCGCGGCGACGTATTCCTCGACGAGCTCGAGCAGCTGATCGCCAGCCGCGGGCACACGGTGATCCGGACCGCGAAGCCGACGTTCACCAAGCCGGCGCCAGCCGACGTCCGAGCCGAGATCGCCGAGCGCTGCGACGCGGTGATTGAGGCCCTGGCCGACTGAGGATCGTGTGTGTCGTGCGGTCTGCGCGACGTGCTCAGTTTTGAGGCCGACGACAGGCCCGCCGTCCTGGTTGCCTCCTCGGCGTTTGCGGATGCCGCCGTTCAGCAGGCGGCGGCGCTCGGCCAGCCCGATGTCAGGCGGGTGCTGGTGCCCCACCCGATCCAGGACCGGACCGACGAGGAGTTGCAGGGCCTGGCCCGCGACGCGGTCGAGGAGATCCTGGCCGGTCTCTGCGCGACCTAGCGGTTAGCCCACAAGCAGCCTGAAGCCGTGGTCCCACGCTCCGCGGGCGCCGCCGATCTTGACCCAGACGATGCAGATCGCCTCGAGCTCCCGCGAGCCCTCGATGCCGCCGACGTCGACCACATCGGACCAGCCAAAGCCGGCCAGCACATCACCGACGGTGCTCTTGGCGCCCTCATCATCGCCGGCGATCAGCATCGTCGGCTGGCCGTCGCTGAAGTGCGGGTCCACGAAGTACGGGTTACCGATCGTGTTGAAAGCCTTGACGACCCTGGCCTCGGGCAGCGCGCGCTGAACGCGCTCGCCCAGTGAGTCCTCGCCTGAGATCGACAGCTTGGGCGGGAAGCCGCCGGAGAAATCGAGCGGGTTCATTGCGTCGATCACGACCTTGCCGCTGAAGTTCTCGCGGCCAGCCTCACCGATGGCCGCCTCGGCCGCATCGCCCAGCACCGCGAGCACAAGCAGCTCGCCGTGCTCAGCCACCTCCTTGAAGCTGCCCGCTTTGATCCCGTGTCCGTCGCCGGACAGCCATTCGCGCAGCTCGGGCTTGTCCGGATCGCGCGTGCCGATCATCACGTCGTGGCCGCAACCGGAGAATCCGGCTGCCAACCGCCGTCCCACCTCCCCGCTGCCGAGCACACCCACCGGGCTCTGCGCCAGTCTGGGCACGGTCACTGACCCCTGATCGCGCCCGGTCCGGGCGGCGGCGGCTTGGATCCGCGGCCGTGCACCGACCACCACAGAATCCGATCGAACTTCCACTGGGGAGCCTGGTCGGGGATCGTCCAGCGGTAGCCCCGGGTCATCGCCCGGTCAAACGCCGTGTTGGGGTTGCGCTGAAGCAGCGGGTACGTGGGTGCGAGCACGTTGTACGGCTGGCTGTTGGACGGCCTCGCCGTGAACACGTTGTACATCGGCGTGGCCACCGCGTCGTCGAAGGCCAGCGGATGCATGCCCAGGATCAGCTCCATCGAGCGGATCATCGAGAGCATGTCGTAGCGGGTGTGGATGGCCGCGCCCCGCTTGGCATACGGGCTGAACACGGCCGCTGGCATGCGGTGGGCGTCAACATGGTCGGCGCCATCCTGGGAGTCGTCCTCCAGCACGAAGATGGCCGACGAGCGCCAGATCGAGGAGTGCGAGACCAGATTCACGATCTGGCCCAGCCCGTAATCGTTCTCGGCCACCATCGATCTGGGTGAGCGGGCGCCGGGGCTGAGGCCGTTGGTGTGGTCCGAGGGCAGGACCATGTAGACAAACCGCGGCGCCGATCCGGTGGCCATCCACTGCGTGAAGCGCTGCTGGAAGCATGTGAAGCGCGACTCCGAGCCGACGGGGGCGCCCTTGGGCACCGAGGAGTCATACGTCTCCATGCCGTTGATGGCGTCGGTGCCGATCGAGGCATCGTTCGGGTAGCAGGAGGCGGGACTGCCCGCCCCGAGGTCGGAATGAGCGAACTTCTCACCCACCAGCGCGCTCTGGGCCGGGGTGTTGTCCTTGTCGATCGTGGTGAAGGGCACCGTCCCGGCGATCGCCTCGCCGAAGTTGAAGTAGGAGATGCCCTGCTTCTGGGCCTGGTCGAACAGGAAGCCCTTGCCGGGCCAGGTGATTGAGTACACCCCGAAGTCGTACGGACGGCCCCGGCCCGCGTAGTTCTGCTCCCAGTTTTTCTGGACGTAATCCGACACCTCCGCGGCGCTGGTCCAGAAGTGGCCGTCAATTGAGGCCTCCGAGTTCGCGTACACGTGATCGAGCAGGGGGAAGCGGCCCACCAGCGCGTGGATGTTCGGAGTGACCCGCTTGCCGAAGATGGTCAGGTGAGAATCGCCGTCGCCCCGGGAGTCGTCGCCCAGCACCTGGTCGTAGGTCCGGTTCTCCCTCACGATGAAGAACACGTGCTTGATCGGTCCGTTGGGGCGCAGCGGCGTATTGGCCGGCGCCTTCTGATGGTTGATCGGAATGATCTGCCGGTTGGCCAGTCGCGTGTCAGCCTTCAGCTGGAGGGCGGTGGGGTAGGGCACGATCCCGGCCCGGCCCGAGCTCAGCACCGCCGTTCCCGGGTGATGGAGCAGGTTGTCGTCATGGGTGGTGAAGGGATTCGGGCCGTTCGGGTTGGGACCGGACCCGAAGCCCTTGCCGGCGATCCAGAGCAGCCGCTTCCCGGTCACCTGAACGTCGGCAGGATAGGCCGCGGTGGGAATCCGGCCGATCAGCTTCTCGGAGGGCAGGCTGAACACGGCCAGCTCGTCAGCCGCAGACTCGGCCACAAACAGCTGCCGGTCGTTGGGTGAGACGGCCAGTGCGACCGGGGACTCACCGCCACCCTGCGGTCGATCCACGGACAGGGACCTGATCAGCGCCATCGTCGACGTGTTGACCACCGCCACCTGATCCTCGTTGGCGATGGCCACGTAGGCCCGGTGGCGACGGGTGTCCAGCGCGATCGCCTCCGGATGGGAGATGTTGGCCGCGACCTGGATGTCCTTGACCTTGGTCGCGCTGCCCAGGTTGATGACGGACACCGTGCCCGGACCCTCGTTGGACACCAGCCCCACCTTGTTCCCGGGGAGGATCGCCGCCCCATACGGGAACGGGCCGGTCTGGACGTAGCGGACCGCGTGAGTGCGGGTGTTGATGACCGCGGCGGCGTCAGCCAGGTTGAGGGGCACGAGCAGGGTCCGGCCGTCGCTGGAAACGGCCAGGCGGTCCGGCCAGGACAGCGTCCCCGATGACTTGGGAGGGAAGTTCTCCGGCGGCTTGGCTGACGACGGCGGCGGTACGGCGAGCGTGCCCGTCTCATGCGCTCGGCCGGTGCGGAGGCTGTAGTGGAAGACGTGGATGACGTCGCCGTCACGGCCGGGCAGCTTGGGCCGTTGCTCATCCTTGTTGGTCGAGTCCGCGATCCCCGACACGTACACCACCCTGTGCCGGGCGTCGATGGCGATCCCGCCCGAGGCGCCCGGCAGGGGCAGGACCTGGATCACCCGCGGGCGCTTGCCGGTAACGGCCACGATTCGGACATCGTTGAGCGCCCGCCCGGTGGACACGGTCCAGTAGAACCGGCCATCCGGGGTGACCGCGCCTCCGGTGGGGAAATGGCCCAGCGTGACCAGTTTTCCGGGTGGTCGCAGGTGGCGGCCATTGCCCGTGATGTGAAGCTTGGGACCGATTCGTCCGCTGCCTCCAACGGCTAGACCAGCGGCCAGCGCGCCTCCAGCGCAGCCGAGGACCAACAGCGCGAGCGTCACCAACCCCAGACGACCGAATCCTCGCTCCCTCATCGGCCCAAAGTGTTGCGCACCACGCGCCGGGACGCGCTGCCGTGTGCCACACCGATCGACAGAAAGGCCCTTCCGCCAGCGTTCTCTCCCCGAACCATGCGGCTCCGACGCATTCACCTCGTGGCCCTGACCTGCGCCGCTGCGGCAGCCGCCCTACCAGCGACGGCCAGCGCGGGCTCGCTGTTCACCGGCCCCGGTCCGCGGCCTGGTCCGGCGATCCTGTACGCGCCTCTGGCCCGCGACCCCCAGCTCCAGAATGCGCCCGGGAGCGTCTGGCACGCGGCCCCGATCCTGATCTCCGGGGCCGAGGCGTACCGGCAGCACGAATTTCTCTACCAGGGCTTTCTGTACGACGACCACGGGGCCCACGAGCAGCTCGACCCCAGCGACCCGCGTATCTCCACGGCCACGTTCTCCCAGCCCAACGGGACGTACACCTACCCGACCAATCCGGCCTACGCCGGCAACGCGGCCAACCTGGTCGAGTTCCGGGTCAGGGCACTGGCCCGGGCCACGGCGTTCAGGATCACGCTCAACACGATGCGCGACCCGGAGCTGATCGCCTTCACGGTCGCACTGGGCTCAGGCAATGCGCCAGAGCGAGACTTCCCGTACGGGGCCAACGTCCGGGCTCCCGCCAATGCCTTCCTGACCGTCCATCCCGATGCCACGGATCGGGGACTCGTGGCCACGCTTCAGAACGTGGGCGGACGTAGGGCCAGCGCAGCCGTCACGGTCGACACCCGCCGCCGCCAGATCCAGGTCCTGGTCCCTCACCGCGCCTGGAATCCGGGGACGAGCGTCGTCCGGATGGAGATGGGCGTGGGTCTGTGGGACCGGGACACGAGCCGCTACCTGCTGCCCGCGACGTCGGCCACCGCCATCACTCCCGGGGGTGAGGGCACGGCGACTCACCCGGCCGCCTTCTTCGACACCGCCTTTCGCACCCACGAGCCGATGCCCGATCTGCATGAGCTCGACAGCGTGCCGGCCACGGCTCTGACCGAGGCCTGGTGGCGCGACGCCGACCAGGGCCAGGCGCTGGCCGCCGGGGACATCAGCTCGCTGGCGGCCTACGTCGATTTCGCCAAGCTCAGGGCGGGCGTCACCGACAACCGCGCCGTCCCGAGGACGGGTCCGATGGACAGGATCATGGCCAGCCATTTCGAGCCGGCCGAGGGAATCGCTCCGGGCTACTCGTCCACGTGCGCCCCGGGCGACTCGGGCTGCGCGTATCGGGGCCAGCTTCAGCCCTACGCGATCTACGTGCCCACGAAGCCCGCTCCGGCCCGGGGCTACGGCCTGACGGTTCTCCTCCACGCGCTGTTCACCAACTACAACCTCTACCTGTCCTCGCGCAATCAGTCGGAGTTCGCCGAATCCGGACCGGGCTCGATCGTGGTCACGCCCGAGGCCCGCGGGCCGGACGGCAACTACACCGGGCTGGCGGGGGCTGACGTGTTCGAGGCGATGGCCGACGTCGCGGCCCACTACCACCTGAACCCGAACCGGGCCGCTCTCAGCGGCTACTCGATGGGCGGAATCGGCACGCTGCAGCTGGGCGAGCAGTTCCCCGACCTGTTCGGCAAGGCTTTCTCAATCTCCGGCACCGACAGCACGGGCATGCCGGAGAACCTGCGCAACCTCCCGATCCACATGTGGAACATGGTGGCCGATGAAGAGGTCCCGATCGACGGCCCCGAGCAGACCGCCTCGAACCTGAACAGACTTGGCTATCGGTATGAGCTGGACGAGTTCACACCCGGGGAGCACAACACCTTTGCTCTCAACGATGAGTACGGCCCGGCGGCGGCGTTTCTGGCCAACGACAACCTGGACCGCGACCCATCTCACGTCACCTTCTCAATCGACCCGTCACTCAGCTTCGCCAAACTGAAGCTTCGGGCCAACCACGCCTACTGGATCTCAGGGCTGACCGTCCGCCGCCAGGGATCAAACGGCACCATCGACGCGGTCTCCCACGCCACCGGGACGGGCGACCCGCCGCCCTCCGGCGAGCAGCACGGCGCGGGCGTACTCACCGGGGGGCTGATCCCGGCGATCGGCTACGTCAGGCAGTACCAGACGTGGGGCCCGATCCCCCGCACCAAGGCGTCCAACACGCTGGACGTGAGGGCGACGAACCTGGCCACGGCGACGATTGACCCGGGGCGGGCGGGTCTTGATTGCCAGGCGCGGGTCAAGATCCTCACCGACGGCCCGATCCGGATCAGGCTGGCCGGCTGTCAGCGCACGATCGCGGCCCGCTGACCCAGCGCAGCCCGGCCTCCGGGCTAGGATCGGACGGTGAGTTCCGATGAGCGGTGGTTGAGCGCGCTCTGGCCGATGATCGAGCGGCATCTCCCGCCGCCGCCGGCCACGATCGTGGAGTTGGGGTGTGGTCGCTTCGGCGGCTTTGTGCCCCGTCTGCGCCAGCACGGTTATGAGCCCCTGGGGATTGACCCCTCGGCCCCGGATGGCGAGGAGTACCGCCGCCTCCAGTTCGAGCAGAGCGACCTCCCACCGCACCTGGACGGACTGATTGCCTGCACCTCCCTGCATCACGTGGCCGACCCCACCGAGGTGATGGTGAAGATGGCCGGCTCGATGGGCCCCGCGGGGGTGGCGATCATCGTCGAGTGGGATTGGGAGTCCATGGATGATGCGACCGCGCGCTGGTGCTTTGAGCGGGCGCCGAACGATGGCTGGATCCAGCGCCGGCACGAGGGGTGGAACGCTTCGGCCCAGCCATGGGACAGCTATCTGCGCACCTGGGCGTCCGAGCACGGGATCCACAGCGTGCACCGGCTTCTCGGCGAGCTCGACGAACGGTTTGAGCGTGTGTCCTGTGACCGCGGCCCGTTCTTCTTCGCCGATCTGGACGGGACCACTGAGGCTGAGGAGCTCGAGGCGATCGATTCGGGTGCGATCCAGCCCGGGCGGATCGACTACGTGGGACGCCTGGCCTGAGCCACCCCGGGCCTCAGGCGAAGCTGTAGTCGTCCAGGCTGAACCGGGCGCTCCTCCACATCGCTTCCAGGCTCGGGCTGGCCCGGAATGGGACGTCTCCGTGGCGGTCGAAGTAGTAGCTGTTGGCCGTGTCGCACGTGCCCCTGAAGAAGATCTGGTTGTGCCGCCGGTCCAGCATCTGCTTCCAGTAGCGGTCGTTGGCCTCGGGCGTCACCTCGACCCGGGTCGAGCCCCGCTCCCGCGCCCGCTTCAGGCACCGGTTGATGTGGCGCATCTGCGTCTCGATCAGCAGGAAGAACGACGAGCCGTTGAAGCCGTACGGGCCGACGATGTGGAAGAAGTTGGGGAAGCCGGGGACGCTGATCCCCTCATAGGCCTGCATGCGGTTCTCGTCCCACCAGGCGTCGAGCTCGACTCCGCCCACTCCGTGGATGGGGAAGATCGGCTCCAGGATCCTGAAGCCGGTGGCCAGAATCAGGATGTCGAGCTCGTGCTCGGCGGCAGACGTGCGAATGCCCTCAGGCGTGGCACGTTCGATCGGTGCGGTCTCGAGCTCGACGTTCTGCCGGTTGAACGCGGCCAGGTACTCATTGTGGAAGCTCGGACGCTTGCATCCCAGGCCGTATCGAGGCGTCAGCTTGTCCCGGACGACCGGATCGTGGACCTCCTTCTCCAGGAAGGCCCGCGCGATCGCCTCGCCTCGGTTGGCCAGCGGCACGATCCCATAGAAGTGCGCCGCCAGCGGGAAGTTCAGCTCCACGAACACCTGGCTCAGCAGCCGCGCGCCCAGCCGCACGCCGGGAATGTTTTCCAGTACCCATCGTTCCCGCCCGCCCAGCGGCCGATCGGGCTTGGGCAGGCACCAGATCGGGGTGCGCTGGAAGACGGTCAGCTTCTCGACCTCGGTCGCGATCGCCGGGATCACCTGTACGGCCGACGCCCCGGTGCCGATGATCCCGACCCGCCTGCCCTTGAGGTCGACGGTGTGGTCCCAGCGTGAGGAGTGCATCGTGATCCCCGCGAAGTCGCCCAGTCCGTCGAGCTCGGGGAACTTGGGCTGGGACAGCGGGCCGGAGGCATTGATCACGTGTCGGGCGGTGATCTTGTCCCCGCCGGCCGTCCCAATCCGCCACGTGTCACCGCGCTCATCGAACGTCGCGCCGGTCACCCGCGTGCCAAAGCGGATTCGATCACGGATCCGGTACTTGTCCACACAGTGATCCGCGTAGGCCTTGAGCTCCGCGCCGGGTGCGTACACCCGTGACCAGTCAGCGCGCGTCTCGAAGGAGAACTGGTAGCTGAAGGACGGGATGTCGACAGCGATCCCGGGGTACGTGTTCCAGTGCCAGGCGCCGCCGACGCCCTCGCCCTCCTCGACCACCAGGTAGTCGGAGAAGCCGGCCCTGTCCAGCAGTATCGCGGTGCCGATCCCCGAGAAGCCCGCGCCGATGACCGCGACGTCGTGGTCGGGGGTGTCGGAGCCGGCCATGGGCGCAGAGGCTACCCCTCGGCCGCCTCGGCTTCCTGTCGGGTCCGGCGAGCCTGCTTGCGGCGCGCGGTCGGGTCCAGCACGGCCTTGCGCAGCCGGACGGCATGCGGCGTGGCCTCGACGCTCTCATCCACGCGCAGGAACTCAAGCGCCTGATCCAGCGACAGCTCGCGCTTGGGGACCAGGCGGACCAGCTCGTCCGCCGTGGAGGAGCGCATGTTGGTCAGGTGCTTCTCCTTGCACGCATTGACGTCCAGGTCCTCCGGACGCGAGCTCTCGCCCACGATCATGCCCTCGTACACCTCATCGCCCGGGGCGACGAACATCGTCCCCCGCTCCTGCAGGCCGAAGAGGGCAAACGCGGTCACCGGACCGCGCCGGTCGGCCACCAGTGACCCCGTGGGCCGGGTCCGCAACTCGCCCTGCCAGGGCTCCCAGCGGTCAAAGACGTGGTGTAGGAGTCCGGTGCCCCGAGTCTCGGTGAGAAACTCCGTCCGAAAGCCGATCAGGGCCCGCGCCGGGACCAGGTACTCCATCCGAACCCAGCCCGTGCCGTGGTTGATCATCTGTTCCATGCGCCCCTTGCGCATGGCCAGCATCTGGGTGATCACGCCGACGTACTCCTCGGGCACGTCGACGCTCATGCGTTCAACCGGCTCGCACAGCTTTCCGTCGATCCGGCGGGTCACCACCTGGGGATTGCCGACCGTGAGCTCGAAGCCCTCGCGGCGCATCAGCTCCACCAACACGGCCAGCGCCAGCTCGCCCCGACCCTGGACCTCCCAGAGATCCGGACGGTCGGTGTCGAGGACGCGCAGTGACACGTTGCCGACCAGCTCCCGGTCCAGCCGGGCCTTCAGCTGGCTGGCGGTGAGCTTGTCGCCGTCCTGGCCCGCCAGGGGTGAGGTGTTGATCCCGATCGTGATTGAGAGCGAGGGCTCATCGACGGTGATCACGGGCAGCGGGCGCGGGTCGTCCGCCGCGGCCAGGGTCTCGCCGATCATGATCTCCGGCATCCCGGCCACCCAGATGATCTCCCCGGCGGCGGCCTCGTCGGTATCGACCCGCTCCAGGGCTTCGGTCACATACAGCTCGCCCACCCTGACCCGCTCGACCTCTCCGCTGGCGCGGCACCAGGCGACGGTTTCGCCGCGCCTGATCACCCCGTGCCTGACCCGGCAGATGGCCAGCCGGCCCACGTACGGCGACGCGTCGAGGTTGGTCACGTGGGCCTGGAGCGGATGCTCGGGGTCGTATTCGGGCGCCGGGACGTGGGAGATCAGGAGCTCCAGCAGCGGTCCGAGATCGGTGCCCTCGGCGGAGGGATCGAGCGAAGCCTGGCCGGCCCGGGCGTTGGTGTAGACGATCGGAAACTCGATCTGAGACTCGTCGGCGTCGAGGTCCAGGAACAGCTCGTAGACCTCGTCCACCACCGTGGCGATCCTGGCGTCCGGCCGGTCGACCTTGTTGACCACGAGAATCACCGGGAGCCGGGCCTCCAGCGCCTTGCGGAGGACGAACCGGGTCTGGGGGAGGGGTCCCTCGCTGGCGTCGACCAGCAACAGGACCCCGTCGACCATCGTCAGCCCCCGTTCGACCTCCCCGCCGAAGTCCGCGTGACCCGGCGTGTCGACGATGTTCAGCTTCACCCCGCCGTAGCGCACAGCGGTGTTCTTGGCCAGGATCGTGATCCCCTTCTCCCGCTCCAGATCCATCGAGTCCAGCACCCGGTCGGCCACCTCCTGATTGGCCCGGAACGCCCCCGACTGCCAGAGCAGGGCGTCGACGAGCGTCGTCTTGCCGTGGTCGACGTGGGCGATGATCCCGATGTTGCGTATGTCCTCGCGGACGGCCATGGGGCCTGACGATAGCCGTGCGGCCGTCCGCTGGCCGGTGCCTAGGCCGCCCCTGGCCATCGCGCAAGGCCGGCCCCGTGCCCGTCGCGAACTCCGCCGCTTGCCCTCAGTCGAGGTGACTTTCACTTAATTGCTTGCAATTGTCCGCGCGCTGAGTTACGCTGGCCAGGCCAAAGGAGATTTTTGTGGTTTTCGCCGCCTACTCACAGCCCTCGACCGATGCGATCACGACCGTGACCGCTTCCGCCTGCCGCGTGAGTCTCGACCTGCCGGCCGGTGACGGCGATGCTCGCGCCTTCGTCCGGAGGTGCATGCGCTAAACGAGCGCCTGCATAGCAACCGGTGGCGAGGGCGGTCCGACGGGCCGCTTTCTTTTTGCCCGAAAACGACTTCCCAGCGAATCAAAGGTGATGTTCAGCTTGGCAAATACAACTTGACACTGAGGCCCCGTCCGAGAGAGAAAGGTCCCGGCATGCAGTAACCATTAAGCACTCTTACTGAGCGCTCACGGTCTGCTGCGCGCTTTTACAGGTGACAAAGCCGGCATCGGGCTCCAGCGCCCCTCCACGCAGGACGGTCACGGTTGTGTCCGATCCAGGGTCGAAGGGTGGACGAGTGGCATTGACAACAACGTTCGCGTGACGCGCGAGCGGACCATGGATGCGGCGAGTCGGCGGCGTCGGCGCCTGTGCGTCGATCCTCCCACGGGGGGATGGACAGATAGGCGCAACCGAGGCGTGGCCAGGCCACGCCCACGCGTCTATCGCACACCTCTGTGAGGTCCGGCCGCGGTTCCTGCGGCCGGACGCGCTCACAGCACATCCACAACACAAGAAGGAGGGTGCTCCCATGAGAGGAGCTCTGCCGGTGAGAGGCAGCCGATTGCCGATCGCCTCCCCGGGACCGCGCTGGCCCTCGTGGGCCAGCTTCAGGATCCCACGACGACGTCCGATCAGCGCAGAGGAGCTCGAGACGATCGAGCGCCTGGCCAGCGAACTGCGGCGGACTCGCCGGTCAGGCGAGTATGTGCCCCAGTTCGGTCCGCGAGGTTGGCGTTGACCAGATGGACGGACCCAGGTGCTCTTGCCAGGGGCGCCCGCCTGACCCCGCCCATCAGCCTCCGTAGCTCAGCGGAAGAGCACCGGGCCTCGAACCCGGGCGCAGAGGTTCGACTCCTCTCGGGGGCTTTTTAGCCACGATTGCAGGGAGTCCGTGGCAGGCTTAGGCGCTAGCACCCGCGGGCGAGGCTGCTAACGTTTCAAGGCAGCGGTCGACGCCGTCGGCCGCGAGGCAGCTCACTTGGGTCCCGCAGTTACAGCGGTTCGGGTCAGCCATAGCCTCCGAATCGTTCGCGGCCCCTGTGCCGCCAAGGAGTTTTTGCATGTCTACGCAGTCCTTTGCCGATCTCGGCGTGTCAAACGCCGTGATCAGCACCCTCGCCCGCAAGGGCATAACCCAACCGTTCGCCATTCAGCGCGATGTGATCGGCGACGTCCTGGCCGGTCGCGACGTGCTGGCGAAGTCGCCCACCGGATCGGGCAAGACGCTCGCCTTTGGGATCCCGCTCGTGGAGCGGGTCCGGGCGGACGGTCCCCGACCCTCGGCACTCGTGCTCGCTCCCACGCGTGAGCTGGCCACCCAGATCGTGGACGAGCTTCGCGACATCGCTCACACTCGCGCGCTTCGCGTCACCGCCGTCTACGGCGGGGTCGGTCTGGTCAAGCAGGCCAGGGACGCCGCCCGCTCGCAGGTGCTGGTCGCCACTCCCGGGCGGCTTGAGGACCTGCTGGCCCGGGGTGCCTTCACGCTGGGCGCGACTGAGCTGCTGGTCCTCGACGAAGCAGACCGGATGCTCGACATGGGCTTCCGCCCTGTCGTTGACCGGATCGTCGCCCAGTGTCCGGCCGCTCGGCAGACGCTGTTCTTCTCGGCCACGCTCGACGGCGAGGCCGGACGTCTGGCCCGGAAATACACCTCCGACCCGGCCGTATTCCAGGTCGGTGCGTCCAAGCGGCGGGCCAGCGCCGACGTTGAGCATCGCTTCGTTCCAGTCGCCGCCCAACACAGGATCGACGCTCTCGTGGGAGAGCTGCGGCGAGAGCGTGGCCTGACGCTGGTCTTCGTTCGGACCAAGCACGGGGCCGACCGGCTGGTCAAACAGCTCGGCGCTCGCGGCGTGGCCGTCCTGGCCATGCACGGCAACAAGTCACAACGCCACCGGGAGCGGGCGCTCGCTCGCTTCCAGTCGGGCGCGGTCGACACGCTGGTGGCCACCGACATCGCCGCCCGGGGGATCGACGTGAGCGGGATCTCGCACGTGATCAACTTCGACCCGCCGGTCGACAGCGAAACCTACGTGCACCGGATCGGCCGCACCGGCCGGGCCGGTGCGAAGGGCATCGGCATCACGCTCGTCGCGCCCGCTGACCACCAGGCCGTGAGCCGGATGGCCACCACCCTCGGACTGGCCCACGGCCTGAGCCATCACGGCCAGCGCGACGAGCCAGAGCACGTCTCGGTACCGTCACCCAGGACGGCGGATCGTCGCCCCAATCACCGGCGACGCCGGTCGCGCCGGCAAGCGGGCGCCAAGGCCCACAACGCCACGCGGGCGTGAGCGGACCAGCCCTCAAACCGAAACGGAAGGACGGACAGCCATGACCGGCAAGAAGCGCACCACCTTCGCCAAGCTGGCTCGGGAGAGCAAGCTGCGGGAGCGCCGGCAGGAAAAGCAGGCCAGGAAGGACGCCCGCAAGGAGGCGGGTGGCCTCCAGGCAATCCAGGCTGATGACCTCGAGGGAGCACCGGCCGATGACCTCCAGAGCACCGAGCCCGGACAGCCTCCAGCGCCGGTCAACGAGGACCGCTGACGGCCGAGCCGCTTAGCGTCCGCGGTTCGGTTTGGGCGTGACCGGGCGGGGCGGGTACTTCTTCCGCTCCTGCTTGGTCATCTTGCGGATCGTCAGTGAGCCGTTTTCGACCTGTTCCCGCACGTGCTCAAGCTTTTCGCGGCGCTTCTCATCCGCCCGCTCACGGCTTGTCTTCATCGACTTGCCCCATTCACCCAGACCACGCTACCACGCTCTACGGACATCAGAGAGAACTCCGGCGGTGGGATTTCAAGCAAATCGGCCGATCCTGTCCCGCATCGGTTAAGCTCCACGGACGGAAGGCGATCGGGAAGACCCGCGGGATCCCGGTCGTTCCGATCCAGGGCAGCTCGCGCTCGTTGGCGGCCAGGCGGCGGCAGACGGGAGCGTTGCCGGTTCGCAACGTCCACCTGAAGCTGGAGTTACCTCATGTCCGATCAACCACCCACGCCCACCGGGGACGCCCAGATCCTCGTCCCCTACGCGACACCGCGGCTCGCCCGCAGCCTGGCTGACCTGGCCACGTCGATCGTGCCCTACCTGGCACTTCTGGTCCTGATCGACGTCACGCTGGGGGTCTCATTCCTGCTCACGGTCGCCCTGATCGTGCTCGCCGCCGGCTTTCAGGTCAGGACGTTTGTCGTGTTTCACGACTGCGCCCATGGATCCCTGTTCCGGTCCAGGCGGGTCAACCGGTGGGTCGGCCGATTCGCCGGCCTGCTCGTGCTCTCGCCGTACACCCGCTGGCGCCACGACCATGCCGTCCACCACGCCACCTCGGGCGACCTGGAACGGCGGGGGGTGGGAGACATCATCACCCTGACCGTGGCCGAGTACCGGTCGCGGTCTCTGCGAGGGCGGCTGGCCTACCGGGCCGTCCGCAGCCCGCTGGTGATGTTCGGCATCGGGCCAATTTTTGCCATGGTCATTGGGCCGCGGATCCCAACCCGCGCCCAGCGTCCCCGGATGCGCCACAGCGTGCTGAGCACCAACGGCGCCCTGGTCGCGTCGGTTGCCGTTCTGTGCTGGCTGATCGGTTGGGAGCGCTTCCTGCTCGTCTGGGCTCCTGCGGCGATGCTCGCCGGGGCGGTTGGCATCTGGCTGTTCTACGTGCAGCACCAATTCGAGGATGCCTACTGGCAGAGCGGTGAGAAATGGAGCTACGCCGACGCGGCGCTGAGCGGCAGCTCGTACCTAAAGCTGCCGAAGCTGCTCCAGTTCTTCACGGGCAACATCGGCCTGCATCACGTGCACCATCTGAGCGCGCGAATCCCCAATTACAACCTCGAACGCGCCCACCGTGAGAACGCGGTGTTTCACGGAGTCCCGACGCTCACGCTGCTTGACGGCCTGCGGGCCACCCATCTCAAGCTCTGGGATCAGAGCAGCCGACAGCTGATCACGTTCGCCCAGGCCCGCCGCTCGGGCCGGCGTCAGCCGGCGGTCAGCCTGGCCGGTTGATTACGGGCGCGCCGCGCCGTCCTCGCCGGGGGTCAGCGCGTCGTGCGGGGCGCCAAGGCCCCCGCCGTTGCGCGCCGCCAGCACGTCTTCGCGGCCATAGTGGCCGACTGAGTCGAACCACCGCTTGGCGTGCAGCCCACGGCGCAGGTCGCAGTCGGCCAGCACGATGCCCTCCTCGTCGTACAGCGGGCCCGACAGCACGTCACCCCATTCGGGGTCGATGATCGCGGCCCCGCCCCGGCCGAACACCTCCTGGTCGGCCGGCAGCTCGACCGGGAAATCCTCCGGGAACGCGGACGCGGGAATGAACTGCGGGGCTGAGACGACGAAGGCACCTGACTCGATCGCGATATGGCGCATCGAGGCCAGCCAGCCGTCGCTGTCATCGGCCGTGGGTGCGATCCAGATCTGAGGGCCGCCGCGGTACACGCTGTAGCGGGCCAGCGGCATCCGATTCTCCCAACAGATCAGGCCACCAACCCGGGCACCCGCCGCCTCGACGACATCCAGGTCGTCTCCGGCCCCGATCCCGTGAAATAGGCGTTCGTGGTGGGTGGGCATCAGCTTGCGGTGCTGGCCCAGCAGCCCCGATGGCCCGAGGTACACGAGCGTGTTGTAGAGCGTTCCGGGCCGGTCGGACTCGCGCTCGTTGACCCCGATCGTGCAGAACAGCTGGCGCTGGCGGCAGACGTCGATCAGCCGATCGAGCAGCGGGCCCGGCACGTCGACCGAGTTGGCCCACAGGCGCTCCCACAGCTCGTCCGAGCCGCCGAAGCCGGCGGTTTGACGGGCCCAGGCGTTTGAGGGGTAGAGCGGGATGAAGCACTCGGGCAGTACCGCCAGCTGCGCGCCGCGGTCGGCGGCCTCATTCAGCAGCGCGGCGGCTTTCTCGACGCTGCCCTGCGCGTCGAGAATCGCCGGCGTGGCCTGGATCGCGGCCACCCGCACGGTCGGAAATCCGGTCATGAGCGGCCTCGCCTTCAGTTCTGGTGTGCGCCCACGACCGAGATGAATGACACGCACGCTCCGGGGCGGCCCCCGAGGTTGTGCGTCAGCCCGAGCTGGGGGTCATCGAGCTGGCGGCCGCCCGCCTCGCCGCGGAACTGAAGCCAGCACTCGAACAGCATCCGCAGTCCGCTGGCCCCGATCGGGTGGCCGAAGGACTTCAGCCCCCCGTCGGGATTCACGGGCAGCTGCCCGCCGAGTTCGAACGTCCCGTCGAGCTCATCGCGCCAGGCCTGCCCGCGCTCGGAGAAGCCCAGGTCCTCCATCAGCACGAGCTCGGTCGGGGTGAAGCAGTCGTGGACCTCGGCCATCGAGATCTCGCGCCGCGGATCCGTCACGCCCGCCTGAGCGTACGCATCCACGGCGCAGCGGGTTACCTCGTGGAAGGTCGTGTAGTCATACGAGGGGTCAATCGGCCCCGACGCCGGCCCGGCGATCATCGAGAGCGCCTTGACGTAGATCGGTTTGTCCGTGTATTTCTTGGCCTCCTGGGCCCGGACGATCAGAGCACAGGCCGAGCCATCCGACACGCCCGAGCAGTCGAGCACCCCCAGGCGCCCGGCCACGCGCCCCGCCCCGGCGGCGATCTTCTCCTTGGGCACCTCGGCCTGGAACTGGGCCCGCGGATTCTTGGCCCCGTTGAGGTGGTTCTTCCAGGCCACGTGGGTCATCGCCTCGCGCATCCCATCCGGATCCACGCCGTACTTCTTGCAGTATGCGGGGTCGAGCAGCGAGAAGGAGGCGGGCGCGGTCTCACCCACCGCGGTGCCGTCGCCGGCCCGACCGCTGGAGGTCACGAGCCCCGAGTAGCCCGAGTCCTTGAGCTTCTCGACGCCCACGGCCATCACGATGTCGTAGGCGCCGCAGGCCACGGCGTAGCAGGCGTTGCGGAACGCCTCCGAGCCCGTGGCGCAGAAGTTCTCGACCCGGGTCACCGGCTTGTAGTCGATGCCCAGCGGCTGGCTCAGCACCAGTCCCGACGAGCCCGAGCTCAGCGTGCCCAGCCAGAACGCGTCGACGTCGTTCTTGGTGATCGACGGGGTGGAGGCGAAGCACTCCTCGGTGGCGTCGATCAGCAGATCATCGGCCGACTTGTCCCAGCGCTCGCCGAACTGAGTGCAGCCCATGCCGACGATCGCCACCTTGTCCTTGATCCCGTGAGATGCCATCAGATCGGCCTGACCTTCCAGAAGTAGTTGTGCACACCGCCGGCCGTGTAAAGCCGGCGAAAGGTCAACTCGATCCGCGTGCCGATGTCGACCTCCTCCGGCGCTGCGTCGGCCACCTCCAGCGTATACCGCCCGCCGCCGTCGAAGTCCACCACGGCGTCGATCATCGGCGGGGACGGGGAGAAGGCCAGCCGGTCGACCGTGTATGTGGCGACCGTCCCGGATTTGTCGGCCAGCGGGCGGCGCTCCATCCTGTCCACCGCTCCGCAGCCCGCGCAGACACGGCGGGGCGGGACGTGCACCTGACCGCACTCGGTGCAGGCGCTGCCCACGAAGGCGAATTTCCAGGCCTCGGCCCGGGCCGACGGTGGGCCGGCCGGACGGTCGGGCTCGGGCCGGCGCGGCGGCTCGCGCTCGAGCAACCCCCGCCACATGAGGTACGTGGCGTAGGTGACGTCGCGTCCCGGGCCGGCCTGGTCGGCCACCGATATGCCGCGGCGGGCGTCGGCGATCCCCGGGCCGACGCGCAGGACGATCGCGTCACATCCGTCGACGGCGCTGACCAGCAAAATCGTCTCGCCCTCCGAAGCCCGATCCAGCGCCGCGGCCAGCCTGAGCCCGGCGTCGGCGGCGCCCGCATTCCCGAGCGGGAGTGGCTCGGCGGGAGCGGACCGGCCGGGGAACGACCTGGCCGTGGCCGCCGCCGCGCGTGCGTGCGGAGAGGAGACGATCACATGGTCGGGCTGCTCGACGCCGCTGTCGGCCAACGCGCGGGCGACCGCGTCCCGGATCAGCGGGAGATAGACGTCGAGTCCAAAGCGCTCCTCCCACTGGGAGCTGGCCAGCTGTCCGGGCAGACGCCAGCGGTCCAGGAACTCCGCCGTGGTCGATGCCTGCGCGACGATCTCCGCGGCCGCGCCCTGAGCAGCGGCCGGGCCGAACAGAAAGGCCACCGCGCCGTCGGTTCCCGTCCGCTCCTCGATCGAGGTGGGCAACCCGGTGCGGAGATCAGAGAGCACGGCCAGACCGCCCGTGGCCGCGGCCGACAGCAGCGCTCCGATGGCCGAGCGGGCCGACCCGGCCAGATCGACGGCAAAGCCGTCGTGGCCCAGATCCAGCGCGCTGTGGATGGCCGACGCGTTCGTCTTGTCCAGGTAGGGCGGCGTGGTGGTGGCGAAGTAGACCGCCCCGGGAGCGCCGTCATCCGAGACCACACGGCGCGCCGCCTCGACGGCCATGGTGGTCGCGTCCTCATCGAATGAGGCCAGGATCCGAGAGCCGTCGGCATCGCGGCCGCCCAGCTGCGCGGCCAGCTGCTCGTGGGCCAGACGGTGCCGCGGCAGGTATGCGGCGTAGGCGACGATGCCGTGATCAGTGGCGATGGTGCGTCAATCTACACAGAGCGGTGGGATGCCAACTCCAGCTGCTGCTTCATCGCCTCCGCCAACGCCAATTGGCCTGTGAGCGGCCGGATCATCACGTAGAACTCGTCGATCAGGCCGTCGTCATTGGTGTGGATGAAGTCACATCCCTCGAGTTCGCGATCGCCCACCAGGGCCCGGAAGACCAGCGCGTGGTCGGCCGCATCCTCGGCGCCGATCTGGCGCGTGTACCGGAAGTCCTCGAGTACCCGCGCCACCGCCCGGAGCAGCATCTCGACCTGCTCCCGGCCCTGGTAGGGCGCATGGACAACCGGGCTGCGAAACACGATGTCATCGGCGAATAGGGCCGCCGCGGCATCCAGATCGGAGCGCTCAACCGCTTCACGGAACTGCTGCATGTCGACCTCCTGGGGATTGCTGGCCAGCGGGGCGCCGGCGCCAGCTTTGGTCAAGTCGTCGCATGATCGCCGGATATACGATCAGATGCCGGAACGGCCTGATGGCGGCCATGTACGCGTCCCCGAGCAGCCCATTCGGCTTGACCAGGACGGCCATCTGGCCCCTGAAGCCGCCGGCGCCGTCCGGGACCCAGCCCAGGTGGATCACCCCGTGCATGGTCCGGTTGGCGGTCTCGGCAGCCCACTCGTCCTCGAGCAGGTACAGGGAGGTGAACGGGCCCGCCTCGGAGTCGGAGCCGGGGTTATCTCGCAGCTCGGCCGGCAGCCGGTCACGCAGCGTCGGCACTCTGGAGCCGACACCGGTGGCCGGGTCGTCCCAACCAAACCATCCCCCGAGCTTCTGCCTGATTACCCAGAGAGCGCGAGCGGCCGGCGGCAACCCCTCCTGGGGAGCCTGCGAGGCGAACCTGCCCACGAGCCGGGGAAAGTCATCGGGGCCGCCAGGGGTTGGAAGCGCCCACACGTCCTCAAGGCGGAAGTCCGGGGTCAGGTCGTGAATTTGCCACGGCAGCGACGTGTGGGCGGTGTCGGGAAGCCTCATCGGCAGATCGATCCATACGGCATCGTATCGATACGGTAGCGTATACAGACAGTCCAGTCAACCCGTCCGGAAACGAGATCGAGACCGAAAATGGCGGCACCCACCCGCACACCTCGCGCCAGCTGGGTGCAGGAGGGGCTGCGCGCACTCGGTGAGGGTGGCCCCGACGCCGTCCGCATCGAGAAGCTCGCCCAGGCGCTCGGCGTCACCAAGGGCGGCTTCTACTGGCACTTCGCCGGCCGCGGGGAGCTGCTGGTGGAGATGCTCGATGCGTGGGAGCGGCTGATGATCGATGAGGCGATCGAGCGCGTCGAGGCGGGGGGTGGCGACGCCCGGGCCAAGCTGCGGCGCCTGTCCGTGCTTGGAGGCAGCGGCGGTGATCTGATCAAGATCGAGCTGGCGATGCGCGATTGGGCGCGGCGCGACGAGGAGGTGGCGGGCCGTGTCCGGCGGATGGACAATCGGCGGATGGAGTACATGCGCTCGCTGTTCGCCGCCTTCTGCCCCGACGAGGACGAAATCGAGGTCCGGTGCATGCTGCTCCTCTCGCTGTGGGTGGCCAACCCTCTGATCGCGGCCGACCACGGCGCGCGCCGCCGGGCCGATGTTGTGAAGCGCGCCCTGAGCCGGCTCGAGGCCTAGCCATGACCGGCCTGGCCGACACGCTCGCGGCTGCACTCGGCGGCCCGGTCCGCGACCTCAGGCGGCTGTCCGCGGGCGCCCATCGGGAGACCTGGTCGTTCGTGGCCCACGACGGTCGCGAGTGCATAGCCCAGCGGATGCCCTCCTCGGATGGTGTGCACGCCGAGCTCGAGACCGAGCTGGCGATCCTCGGAGTGGCCGCGGAGGCTGGGGTGCCGGTGGCCCGCGTGCTGGCCAGGCTCCAGGACGGATTCGTGGTCGAGCACGTGCAGGGCGAGTCGCTGCCCCAGCGGATCATGCGCGATGACAGGTACGCGGCCGCCCGCAACGGCCTGGCGTCTCAGGCGGGGCAGATCCTGGCCCGCCTGCATGAGATCCCCACCGATGCGATCCCTGGGCTGACGCCGCTGGATCCGATCGACCGCTGCCATGAGGTGCTCGAGCGCCTGAACGCATCGAGCCCGGCGTTTGAGCTGGTGCTGCGCCGGCTCGCGCTCGACCGGCCGGCGCCGCGGCCCCAGACCGTCGTTCACGGCGACTTCCGGCTGGGGAACATGCTGATCGACGAGCGCGGGATCGCGGCCGTGCTGGACTGGGAGCTGGTCCACCTTGGCGACCCATTGGAGGACCTCGGCTACCTGTGCGTGCCCGCGTGGCGGTTCGGTGGCTCGGAGCCCGTGGCCGGCGCGGGGGCGTACCGGGCGCTGATCGACGCGTACCGCGACGGTGGGGGAGGCGATGTGGAGCTGGACGAGCTTCTGTGGTGGCAGACGGCCAGCACGGTGTGGTGGGGCGTGCTGTGTTTGGTTCAGGCCTCGCGCCACCTGATGGGTCAGACACGCTCGGTGGAGCTGGCGGCGATCGGCCGGCGAGCCTGCGAGCAGGAATGGGATGCCCTGGCGATGCTGGGCGAGCTGGCATGACGGCGCCGCACGATCAGCCCGATGCCCAGACGCTGATCGAAGCGGTCCGCGAGTTCCTGGCCAAAGAGGTCGAGCCGCAGACCGAGGGCCGTCTGCGCTACCACGTCAAGGTGGCGGCCAACGTACTGGCGATCGTCGAGCGGGAGCTCCGGCTGGGCGAGGCCCAGGCGGCGGCCCACCAGGATCGCCTGCGCCGGCTCGGATTCAGGGACGACGACGACCTGGCCGCGGCGATCCGCGCGGGCGCGCTCGATGGCCGCCTGGCCGAACTCGAGCCCGAGCTCAGAGCCATGGTGGCCGACAAGTTGGCCGTGGCCCGCCCCGGCTACGGCCAGCCCGTCAACGAGGCTCCATGAAGGAGCCGGGGCTCTCCGGCGAGCCCCGGAAGTCGGGTGGTCGCTCCGGGCTGGCCTGCGCCAGCGCCTCACGAACCCCGGCGGCGTCGAAGTCGGTGCCGTAGACCGGGCTCTCGGGTTGCTGGCGCCAGGATTCGTCCAGGCCGCCGGCATCGACCGGATCGAACCCGAGCTCATCGACGAGCTCCATCACGACCGACTTGGCGGCCTGGTCGTCGCCCGCGACGGGCAGCGCGATCCGCCCGGGCGTGCCCTGGGGCTGGCCCTTCTCGAGCAGGTGCGAGGCATAGATGTTGTTGAACGCCTTGATGACCTGATGTCCGAGCTGCCGCTGCACCCAGCGGCTCTCTGGCATCCCGTCCTCAATCTCCGCGATCGCTCCGTCGCGCTGACGGGGGTAGTAGTTGCCGGTGTCGACGACCACGGGCACGCCGTCGAGCAGACCCGACGGAAGGCTGGTGATGTTCCGCTGGGGAATCGTCACGACGACCAGATCCTGGTCCCGGGCCGCCTCCTGAATCGCCACTGCCGTTGCCCCCGTCTCCTGCGCCAGGTCACGGAGCGTCTCGGGCCCGCGGGAGTTGGCCACAGACACCTGGTGCCCCAGCTCCTGCAGCCGGCGGGTCAGCGTGCCGCCGATGTTGCCCGCTCCGATAATTCCGATCTTCATTCAGCCTCCTCTAGTGTTGCGAGTCAGAGGTTCGGCGGCACCGTGACTCGTGACACTAGTCCGTGCGCTTGAGTCTTGACGCCAGCTCATCGAGGGCATCAGCCAGGACCTTGGAGAAGCTGTCCTCCGTGGTCACATACCCGAGTTCCTCGTCGGTGGCGCGTTGCTCACTGGTCTGCGCGGCCTCGCGGGCCGCGCGCCGGGCCCGCTCGCGAGCCGCGTGGGCCTCGCGCACCTGCCGCTCGAGGTCGGCCACGCGGGCCTCCACATCCGGCTCGCCGGCCGGCGGCGCCGCCTGCGGCCTCGGGCCCTCGCGCCGAGAGGTCAGAATCGCGGCGTAGGCCTCCTGGACCTCCTCAAAGCGCCGGGTCGCCTCGGCCGAGCCGTTGTTGTGATCGGGGTGGTGGAGCTGAACCAGGCGGCGGTAGGCGGTGCGGATCTCCGAATCAGCCGCGCTCCGGGGGATGCCCAGCACCTCATATGGGTCGCGCCGAGGTCCGGGCATGGCCATCATTGTCCGCTACGGTCAAGGGCATGGCGGGTCAATCTCAGGAAGATCGGATCCATCCGAACCTGATCCTGGCCGTGCTCTCACTGGCCGGGCTGGCCTATGCGGTCCTCAGCTCGGCGGTGATCCCGGCGCTGCCAGTCCTCCAGCACGACCTCCACACCAGCGAGACCGGCGCGGCCTGGCTGCTCACGGGCTTCCTGCTCTCGGCCTCCGTCGGGACGGCCATCATCGGGCGGCTGGGCGATATCTACGGCAAGGAGCGCCTGCTGCTCTGGACGCTGCTCGTGCTTAGCGCAGGGACGCTGCTGGCGGCGGTGTCGCACTCGCTGGCCCTGCTGATCGTGGCCCGGGTAGTTCAGGGCGTGGCCGGCGGGATCTTCCCGCTGGCCTTCGCGATCGCCCGGGATGAGTTCCCCCACGACCGGATCGCCGGGAGCATCGGGTTGATGTCGGCGATCCTGGGCATCGGGGCCGGGATCGGGCTGGTGCTCGGCGCGCTGATCGTCGAGCACCTGGGCTGGCACTGGCTGTTCTGGATCCCGCTCGTGGTGACGCTGTTGGCCGCGCTGTGCACGCGGCGCTATATCCCGGAATCGCCCGTGCGCTCCCGGGCGCGGGTGAACTGGCTGGCCGCTGCGCTGATGAGCATCGGCATGGGGGCGGTCCTGATCGCGATCGCCCAGACGACCGTCTGGGGCTGGGGCGACACCAGGACCGTGGCCATGTTCGCGGTGGGCGTCTTCTTCTGCGGCCTGTGGATCGCCACCGAGGTACGGAGTGATGAGCCGCTGGTGGACATGACCATGATGCGGATCCGGGGTGTCTGGACGACGAACCTGACCGCGTTCCTGCTCGGCGCCGGCATGTACGCCTCTTTCATCGTGTTCCCTCAGTTCGCACAGCTCCCCAGGCGGACCGGGTTCGGGTTCGGAGCCTCGATCGTGGCCTCCAGCCTGTATCTGCTGCCGTCGGCTCTGACGATGGCGGTGATGGGCGCCGGGGCGGGACGAATCGCCCGGCGGTTCGGGTCCAAGCACGCGCTGATCGTCGGCTCGGCGGCGGCGGCCGTTTCATTCGGTTTTGCCGCCGTGGCCCACCGCCATCCCTACGACATGCTGATCACGGCGGCCCTGCTGGGTTTCGGCATCGGGCTGGCTTTCGCAGCCCTGGGGAATCTGATCGTGCAGGCGGTTCCGCCGACCCAAACGGGGGTGGCCAGCGGGATGAACACGGTCATGCGGACGCTCGGCGGCGCGCTGGGCGGCCAGCTATCGGCCACCTTCATCGCCGACAACACGGCTCACGGACTGCCGGCGGTCACTGGCTTCACCGACACGTATGCGATGGCGACGGTCTTCCTGGTCGTGTGCGTCGTGGCCGGCCTGCTCATCCCCAGCGGGCGCCGTCAGGAGCAACCCGTGGTGGAGGGACAGTTCAGGCCGGCGCCTGAGCCGGGGTGACGTCGGCGCTCTGTCCGGCGCCCCCGCTTCGGAGCGCCCGCCAGACTCGCTCCGGCGTCATCGGCAGCTGGTGCAGGCGCATGCCGCCGGTGGCCTCCGCCACGGCGTTGGCCACGGCCGCCGGGGCGCCCACCACGGGCGCCTCGCCCACACCCTTGGCCCCGTATGGGCCTTCGGGGGCCGGCACCTCGACGATCTCGGCGTCGATGGCCGGGACGCTGGAGGCCGTGGGCAGCGAGTAGTCGACGAAGGTGCCGGTCACGAGCTGGCCCCGGGAGTCGTGGACCAGCTCCTCCAGAAGCGCCCAGCCCAGGCCCTGGGCCACTCCGCCGTGCATCTGGCCCTCGACCAGCGCCGGGTTAAGCGCTCGGCCCACGTCCTGGGCCACCACGTGCCCGAGCACGACAACCGCGCCGGTGCCACGGTCAACCCGCACGTGGGACAGGTGGGCGGCCGCCTGGGGCGCGGGCGGCAGGGCCACCCGGCCGTGGCCCTCGACCGGAGGGTGGCGGCTGCCGAAGCGCAGGATCCTGGCGGCCAGGTCGTCGATCTTCACCGCCTTGTCGGGGACGCCGCGGGGCTGCACCGCCCCGTCGACGATGTCCAGGTCCTCAGCGTCGATCTCGAGCTCCTCGGCTGCCGCGGCCAGCAGCCGCTCCCGAGCCTCCGTGGCTGCTCGCTCGACCGCGCGGCCGACCGTGTAGGTGACCTTGCTCCCGCCGCTGGTTCCGGCGTAGGGCGCGCTTGAGGTGTCGGCCTGGACCACGCGGACCCTGGCTGGGTCGACGCCGAAGGCCTCGGCGGCGATCGCCGCGAAGGTTGTCTGGACGCCGGTCAGGTCGGCCGCGCCCGTGATCACGGTCAGCGAACCGTCGGCATCAAGCCGGCACGCCGCGGCGGCAGGCTCATAGCCACCCGGCCACCAGCCCAGCGCCACCCCGATTCCCTCCCCTTCAGGCAGCTGCTGGCGCCGGGACCACAGGGGGTGCTCGCGCACGCGCTCCAGGCATTGGCGGGCGCCGAACACGGGCAGCCGCTGGCCGGAGGGGACCCGGTCGCCGTCCACGGCCACGTTGCGCAGCCGCAGCTCTAGGGGGTCGAGGCCCAGCCGTCCGGCCAGCTCATCGATCAGCGACTCGACCGCGAACGCGGCGGGTGCCGCCGTCGGGGCCCGGTAGGCGCCGAAGGGCATCCGGTTCGTGGCGATCCCCAGGGCGGTCAGCTCCTGGGCCGCCCAGCGGTACGGACCGGCCGACAGCATCGCGGCGATCGACTCCACGCCGAACTCCTCGTTGCTTCCGCGGTCCACGAGCACGCGCGAGCGCACGCCGGTGAAGCTGCCCTCGGCGTCGGCGCCGATCTCCAGGACCTGGACCTGTGCACCGGCCGGGTTGCTGGCCTGGAGGTCTTCGCTGCGGGTCATCACGAGCGCCACCGGCCGGCGCAGAGCCAGCGCCGCGGCGGCCACGAGTGGCTCGATGATCATCATCTTGCCCCCGAACCCGCCCCCCAGCGGAGCCGCCTGGACCCTGACCTGCTCCACGGGCACGGCGAACAGCTTGGCCAGCGCGTCCCGGGTGGCAAAGGGTGCCTGGGTCGAGCTGCGCACGACCAGTTCGCCGTCGGGCTCGACCCAGGCCACTGCGCTCTGGGGCTCCAGATAGCCCTGGTACATCCACGGCGTGACGAACTTCCCCCGGACCACGGCCTGGCTCGACGCGAGGGCAGCGTCGACGTCGCCCTGGCCCAAACGAGCCGTGCTCAGCACATTGTCCGATAGCGCCTCGTCCTCGCCCAGGCCGCCCGCAGCCACCGAGGCGTGGGCGTCGCCCAGGCCTGAACCGTCGCCCTCATCCCGCGTTCCGATCCGGGCGCGCGGGGAGCCGGGGGCGGCGGCGGTCTCGAGGTCGAGCAGAGGCTCGAGCGGCTCAAGCTCGACCGCCACGAGCTCGGTTCCGTCCTCGGCCAGCGCCTCGGTCTCGGCCACGACCAGGGCCACGGGTTGGCCGGCGTAAACGACCTCGCTGCGGGCCAGGGGCTCGTACATCCGCCCCGGCCCGGCCCCGGCGATCGGCAGGTCCTCGGCCGTCAGGACAGCGATCACCCCGGGCAGCGCCCGGGCGGCGGCCGTATCAAGTGAGGAGATCGACGCGTGGGCCTCATGGGAGAGGACCAGCCGGGCGTGCAGCACCCCGGCGACGGGCGCATCCCCGGCGTACCTGGTCGCCCCGCGCACCTTGGGCTCGGAGTCGCGGCGCGGAGTGCGCTGGCCGATGGCCGTCATGACCTGAACGTAGCGGAGCCCACTAAAGGGGGGTCGTGTACGCGCCGGTGAGGCCGCCGTCCACCACGAAGGCCGTGGCGTTGACGAAGCTAGATTCGTCGCTGGCCAGGAACAGGGCTGCGTTGGCGATCTCCTCGGCGCGACCGAACCGGCCCATCGGCACGTGGACCAGCCGGCGGGCCGCCTGCTCCTGGTCCCTGGCGTACAGCTCGCGGAGCAGCGGGGTGTCAATCGGGCCGGGGCAGAGCGCGTTGACCCGGACGCCCTGGCGGGCGAACTGAACCCCCAGCTCGCGGGACAGGGCCAGCACGCCGCCCTTGGAGGCGGTGTAGGCGATCTGGGACGTGGCCGCGCCCATCAGGGCCACGAACGAGGCGGTGTTGATGACCGAGCCCCCGCCCCCGTCCAGCAGCTGGGGGATCCCGTGCTTGCAGCACAGGAACACGCTGCGCAGGTTGACCGACTGCACCCCTTCCCAGACCTCCAGGTCGGTGTCGAGCACCGACGCGTCCTGCACCGGGGAGATGCCGGCGTTGTTGAAGAGCACATCGACCCGGCCGAACTCCTCGCGGGCCCGCCGGTAGATGCCGGCCACGCTCTGCTCGTCGGACACGTCGGCCTGCAGGCAGAGCTCGCCGGTCGTGTGCTTCAGCAGATCCACGCCCACCACCCGGGCCCCCTCCCGGGCGAACACGTCGGCCGATGCGGACCCGATCCCCCCGGCGGCTCCGGTGATCACGCAGACCCTGTCCTGGAGGCGGCCGCTCATCGTCAGGTCGCGTAGAAGATCGATTTGACCTCGGTGTAGGCGTCCATCGCGTGCGGGCCGAGCTCGCGGCCATAGCCCGACTGCTTGAAGCCGCCGAACGGTGTCGCCACCCGGACCGAGGTATTGGAGTTGATTGACAGCACCCCGGCCTCCATGGCCCGAGCCACGCGCAGCGCCCGGGCCCCGTCGCGGGTCCAGACCGAGCCCGAGAGCCCGTAGACGGTGTCGTTGGCCAGCCTCACGGCATCCTCCTCGTCGGCAAACGGAATCACGCATGCCACCGGGCCGAAGATCTCATCGCGGGCGGCTCGGGCGGCGGGGTCGACCGGGCACAGAACCGTGGCAGGGAACCAGTAGCCCGGACCATCCGGGGCGGACCCTCGGATGGCCACCGGCGGGTCGCCGTCCAGGAAGGAGGCCACCAGGTCCCGATGCGAGGAGGAGATCAGCGGTCCCATCTGGGTGTCCTCAGACAGCGGATCGCCGACCCGGATCGCCGTGACCGACCGCTCCAACAGGGCCATGAACTCCTCCAGGACCGAGGCCTGCACAAGGATCCGCGAGCGGGCGCAGCAGTCCTGGCCGGCGTTTCCGAACACGGCCATCGGAGCCGCCGCGGCCGCGGCCTCCAGATCGGCGTCGGCAAACACCAGGTTGGGTGACTTGCCGCCCAGCTCGAGTGTCACCCGCTTGATCGTGGCGGCGGCACCCGCCGCGATCGACCGCCCGACCTCAGTCGAGCCGGTGAAGGCGATCTTGGCCACATCGGGATGCTCGACCAGGCGTTGGCCGACGACGCTCCCCGGGCCGGTGACGACGTTGACCACCCCGTCGGGCAGACCGGCCTCTGCGGCCAGGGACTGAAATCGCAGGGCGGTCAGCGGGGTCAGCTCGGCTGGCTTCAGCACGACGCAGTTGCCCGCGGCCAGCGCCGGCCCCAGCTTCCAGCCGGCGATCACCAGTGGGAAGTTCCACGGGACGATCAGCCCGACCACGCCCAGCGGCTCGCGGACCGTGAAGGCCTGTCCGCCGGCCACCGGAATCGTGTCCCCGGTCGGCCGCTCGCATGCCCCGGCGTAGTAGCGGAAGGTGGCCGCCACCATCTCCATCTCACCCCGGGCATCGGAGATCGGCTTGCCCGCGTTGCGAGCTTCGATCACCGCGAGCTCGTCGCGGTGGGCCTCGAGCCGGCGAGCGAGCTCGTGCAGCACCTCTGCCCGGGCCGCGGGCGCCAGCGCCCTCCAGGCCGGGAACGCCTCCCGCGCCCGCTCGACCGCTGCATCGACGTCAACCGCGCCTCCCCGCGGCACCTCCTCGAGCACCGCCTCCGTGGCGGGCTCGACCACAGCGAGGGTCTCCGTCAAGGGTTAGGCCAGCTCGGTCGCCACCCCGGGCGGGGCGGTGGGCGGCGGTGGTGGCGGTGCCAGCTCCTCGGCGGGGAGATCGATCGTCCTGATCGGCCCCTTGAACGTATGGCGGGCGGAGACGAGATACCAGACGGTCACGAGCAGCATGACCCCCACGGTAACCAGTGGCGCGTAATTGACCGAACTCCAGCTGAACCCGTGCTTGAAGAAGACCCCAGCCTGGCTGGTCGGGAGGCAGAAGATGATCACGCAGAGGCCGACCCAGACGACGGCGATCGGGTTGATCCACCTGTACTTTGCGCCCAGCGTCCATGACCCAGGCTGGAACCGGTCGCCCATCCGCCAGCGCAGGAAGATCGGGATCGTGTAGGCGATGTAGAGGCCGATCACTGCGATCGAGGTGACGGCAAAGAACGCCACCGGGTAGCCGGCCGAGTTCGGGAAGTAGGCCGGGAGTGTCACCAGGAGGGCCATCACGCAGACGAAGGCCACGGCATAGGTGGGCGTCTTGTTCGAGCCCAGCCGGCGCCAGAGCCGGTGTCCCGGGATTGCCCCGTCGCGCGAGAACGCGAAGGTCATCCGGCTGGCGCTGGTCACGCAGGCCATCCCGCAGAAGAGCTGCCCGACCGTCGAGATCAGGATTACGGCCTTGGCAGCCGATGAGCTGAGCGCGGTCGTGAGGATGCTGAGCGCCGGGAAACCGGCCGCGCTGATCTTGCTGACGTCCTTCTGCTGCACGGCGAAGGTCAGCGCGAGCAGGAGGATCCATCCGATCGCGGCGGAATAGAAGACCGAGCGCCACACACCCTTGGCGGCCGATTGAGCGGCACCATGGGTCTCCTCGGACACGTGGGCCGAGGCGTCGTAGCCCGTGATCGTGTACATGGTCAGCAGGAATCCGAGCGGGAGGACGTAGAACCAGTACATGCCGTGGCTGAAACCGCCGACGCCGTACGAGCGATGACCGAAGACATACGAGAGGCTCGCGTGATGGCTCGGCACGGCGATCAGCACGACGACGATCACCGCCACACCGATCACATGCCACCACACCGAGACACCGTTGAAGATGGAGACGAGGTGACCTGAGAAGACATTGATCAGGCCGTGCAGAATCAGGATCAGGGCGAACATCACGAAAACGACATGGGCTCCGTAATGGACGTTGGCCGAGGCGAAGTTGAACACGAAATTGACGTTGTAGAGGCCGAGGAGGTAGGACAGGAAGCTCGCCGCGGCGTAGTCCACCGACGCCACCACGGCGACGAGGCCGACCAGGTTGAACCAGCCGGTGAACCAGCCCCAACCGGCACCGCCGAGCTTTGACGCCCAGTAGTAGATGCCGCCGGCCGTCGGATAGGCCGAGGCGAGCTCGGACATCGAGAACGCCACGCACAGGATGAATAGGCTGATGACCGGCCATCCGATCGAGATCGCCACCGGGCCGCCGTTGTTGAAGGCCTGCCCGTAGCTGGTGAAGCAGCCCGCGAGGACGGAGATGATCGAGAACGAGATTGCGAAGTTGGAGAATCCGCTCCAGCCTCGCTTCAGCTCCTGCTTGTACCCAAGCTCGGCGAGTTTCTGCTCGTCGCTCGACAGCGGTTCTGCAATCGTCGCCATCCGGCCCCTCCTCGTAAAGGTCTGGTGATCCGTCCTTAGGCCGCGAACCCTATGCCCGCGGCGGGATGTAAGTCAAGTTGCGATTCAGGCAAAGTGGACGACGCACGGGGAGGCGTCATAGCCTGGGCTCGGTGATGCTGCGCCCGGCCACCGATGCGGATCGTGAGAGCGTTCTGGCCCTCGGTGTGGGCGAGGAGGAGGCCTGGTTCGGTCAGGCCGATCTGAGCACCGACGAGGTCGGCGAGTGGGTGGACGATGAGGGTGGGGTCACCGCGGGCGTGGTGACCGTCGATGATGGCGGGCGCGTGCAGGGGTTCGCCTCCGCGGGCCGGCGTGGGTCGGTATTCCTGGCGGAGCCCGCGCATGCGGCTGCGGTGGCGGACGAGCTGTTGCCCTGGCTGCTTGAGAAGCGGGCGACCGTGGAGGTCCTGACCTTCGCCGGCGACGGCGAGCGCATTGAGGCCTTCGAGCGCCACGGGCTCAGGCACCTCCGGTCCTCCTTCTTCCTGGTCCGGCCGCAGAACGCTGGGCCCCTCCCGGCGGCGGCGTTTCCGGCCGGGGTGGAGGTCGCTCGCTACCGGTGGGGAGACGACGACGAGGCCGTGCACCGGCTGATCTATGTCGACGCGGAGTGGGCGTCCGTTTCAGGCCATACCGAGCGCGATCTGGCGGCCTGGCTCGGTCGGGACGCCGGCCGCGACGGCGCCTTTCTGGCTCGCCGCGACGAACAGCCCGTGGGCTGGGTGCGCAGCCGGATCCTGGTCAGCGGCCGCGGCTATGTCAACAGCCTGGCCGTGGCCAAGCGGGAACGCGGCCAGGGTCTCGGGCGGGCGCTGCTCCTGCACGCCTTCGCCGACCTCCAAGCCGCCGGTGCGCGCGGACTGGCGCTGGACGTCGAGGCGGCCAACAAGGCCGCCCTCGGCCTCTACCGCTCGGTCGGGCTGGAGATCGAGCGAGAGTGGCGGATCTACGCCGCCTGAGCCTGAGGCGCCTACACCGGCAGCAATCCCGCCAGCACGTGCTCGGTAGCCCGCAGGTGGTCGGCCATCGCCTGGGCGGCGCCGCCGCCGTTGCCCCGGCGCAGGAGGCCGAGCAGCTGGCGGTGCTGCTCATTGGAGGAGCGCAGCACCTCGGGCGGGTGGGCGATCAGCGAGATCAGCCCGCTCATGGCCCCCTGCATCTCGGTCATTGACGCGACCAATCCGGCGCACCCCGTGGTCTCGGCCAGGGCGACGTGAAAGCGGACGTCGAGCTGGCGGTAGGAGCCGAAGTCCTCGAGCAGCTCGTCCAGGACCCCAGCCAGGTCGGCCAGTCCGTCGAGCGCTTCGGGAGTGGCCCGCTCGGCGGCCAGCAGGGCGATCCCGACCTCCACGGCCATCCGCTGGTCGCACACGTCGCGCCACTGGGAGAGCACCTCGGCCGACGGCGGGGCGGCGGGCGGCTGGGGGTCGGCCACGAACGTGCCGCCGCCCCGCCCGCGGGTGGCGTACAGGTGGCCGCTCTGAGCCAGGGCCAGGAGGGCCCCCCGCAGGGTCGATCGGGCGATGCCGAGCTGGGCGCACAGCCCACGCTCGGCCGGGAGCCGTGTCCCGGGCGGGAGCAGCCCGAGCCGGATCGCCGTGCCCAGACGCTCGACCGTCTCCTCCAGCGCGGTGACCGATCTAACCGGTGCAAATACGGCGTCCAGCGGGTCGACCGATGGGAGCGTGGACGTGCTCATCGTCTAGAGCCGCTCGAACCCGCGGAACCTCTCCCAATCGGTGACCGAGGCCTCAAACGCCTGGAGCTCGACGTCGGCTGCATGGACATAGTGCTCCACGACCTCTTCCCCAAAGGCCTCGCGGGCAAGCTGGGAGGCGGCAAACAGATCACGGGCCTCGCGCAACGTTCCCGGCAACCGGGGCTTGTCGGCGGCGAGATACGCGTTGCCCTCGTAGGCAGGCTCCAGCTTCAGCCCGCGCTCGACGCCATGGAGCCCGGCGGCCACGAGCGCGCTCAGCGCCAGGTACGGATTGAGGTCAGAGCCGCCGGCCCGGTTCTCAAAGCGCAGCGAGGGGCCGTGCCCGACGACGCGGAGCGAGCACGTGCGGTTGTCGGGAGCCCAGGCTACGGCGGTCGGGGCGAACGAGCCCTCGGCATAGCGCTTGTACGAGTTGACATTCGGAGCCAGGAACAGCGTGAGCTCACGCAGGCAGGCCAGCTGGCCGGCCAGGAACGACTCGAACGTGGCCTGCTCGCGCTCGAACAGCGGGCCGGTCTCATCGGCCAGTGAGAAGTGGATGTGGCACGAGCTGCCCTCACGCTCGTTGAACTTGGCCATGTAGCTGATCGACATGCCCTCCTGGTCGGCGATCTCCTTGGCCCCGGTCTTGTAGATCGAGTGCTCGTCCGCCGTGCGCAGGGCGTCGGCGTAGCGGAAGTTGATCTCATGCTGGCCCAGGTTGCACTCGCCCTTGGAGTTCTCCACGACCAGCCCGGCCCCGGCCATCGCATTGCGGATCCGGCGGATCAGCGGCTCGACCTTGGCCGTTCCGAGCAGCGAGTAGTCGATGTTGTACAGATTGGCCGGGTCGAGGTCGCGGTAGGCCTTGCGCATCGCCTCCTGGTAGGAGTCGCGGAAGACCAGAAACTCAAGCTCCGTGCTGGCGTTGGCCGTCCAGCCCCGCTCGGCCAGCCGGGCCAGCTGGGCCCTCAGGACCTGCCGGGGTGAGGCCACCACGGGCGAACCGTCGCCCCACTCCAGGTCGGCCAGACACAGGGCCGTCCCCTCGTGCCAGGGGACCGGGCGCAGCGTTGAGAGGTCGGGCCGCATCGCGAAGTCGCCGTAACCGCGCTCCCATGAGGCCATCTCATAGCCGTCCACAGGCGTCATCTCGACGTCGACGGCCAGCAGGTAGTTGCACCCCTCGGCGCCGTGCTGGGACACCTCATCCAGGAAGTGCCGGGCCGTGAGGCGTTTGCCCTGGAGGCGGCCCTGCATGTCGGTCATGGCGAGCAGGACCGTGTCGATCACCCCGCGCTCCGCCCGGTCGGAGAGCTCGGCGAGGGAGAGCGCCGCCCCGTGATTGGCATCCGTTACCGTCACGGCGTTTGAAGGTATAGGAACCGACCCTTAAACGCTAGGTTTCCGCCCGTGAGCGATCTGGAGGGCCTCCTGGCGAGGCTCGTGCAGCGCCTCGGGGCGATCACCGCCGACCCGGCCGTCCTGGACGGAGGGATCACCAACCGCAATTACCGGGTCAGCTTCGCCGGCCGCGACTGCGTGGTCCGGCTCCCGGGCAAGGACACGTCGTTGCTGGGCATCAGCAGAGCGGCGGAGCAGGCGGCGGGCCGGCAGGCCGCTGCTCTGGCAATGGGCCCGGAGATCGTGGCCGTCGAGGACGACTGCCTGGTCACCGCCTACGTGTCCGCCGTGACCGGCCACGCCACGCCAGAGGCGATCGGCGTCGCCCTCCGGACGTTTCACGACAGCGGCCTGGACCTGCCGGTTCGGTTCTGGGTGCCAGACCTCCTGGATGACTACGCCACGCTCGTGCGGGCCCGGGGCGGAACGCTGCCGCCTCAATACGAGTCGGCCCAGGAGCTGAGTCGTCAGATCGCCCAGGATCTGCCCCTCGATGAGCCCGTGCCCTGCCACAACGATCTGCTTCCGGCGAACGTCCTGACGACCCGGGACCGCGAGGTGATGCTGGTGGACTGGGAATACGCCGGCATGGGGCACCGCATGTTCGACCTGGGCAACCTGGCTGTGAACTGGCAGCTGGACTCTGTCTCGGAGACTCGTCTGCTCGCGGCCTACTTCGACCGGGCGCCCGCGGTGCAGGAGCGGACGGCTCTGCAGCTTATGCGACGTATGTCTGACGCCCGAGAGGCCGCCTGGGGCGTCGTCCAGAGCGTGCTCTCGACGCTCGATTTCGACTTCCAGGGCTACGCTGCGCGCCACTTCGACCGGCTGTCCGCACCCGATGCCTAGACCCCGCAACCTGCCCGACCGGGCTCGGGTCGTGATCATCGGCGGCGGGGTGGGGGGAGCGGCGATCGCCTACCACCTGGCTGAGCTCGGCGAGCGCGAGGTGATCCTGCTCGATCGCAGCGACGTGACCAGCGGCTCGACGTTTCACTCCGCCGGCCTGGTCGGCCAGCTCCGGGGGAGCCTCGCGCTGACCCGGCTGATGATGGACTCGGTGGACCTGTACCGAAAGCTCGACTGTGGATGGGTTGAGTGCGGCGGCATCCGCCTGGCCTGCACGCCTGAGCGCGAGGAGGAGGTAATGCGCCAGGTGGCCTGGGCCAAGACGTTCGGTCTCCCGCTCGAGCTGATATCTCCAGACGAGGCGGCCTCGATGTTTCCGCTGATGGCGACCGACGGCGTCCGCTGCGGGTCCCACCTGGCCAGCGACGGCTACCTCGATCCGGCACTTCTTACCAATGCCCTCCTCGACGGGGCGCGGACGGGCGGCTGCCGGGTGTTCACCCACACGCGGGTGACCGGGATTGAACTGGCCCGCGGCCGCGTGCACAGCGTGCAGACCGAGCACGGCGATGTTGAGGCCGAGATCGTCGTCAACGCCGGCGGCATCTTCGCCGCCGAGCTGGGCCGGCTTGTGGGAGTGCTCGTACCGGTGATCCCGTTTGCCCATGAGTACCTGGTCACGCAGCCGTTCCGCGAGCGCACCCCGGGTGAACACCTGCCCACATTGCGCGACCCCGACCTGCTGATCTACTTCCGGGAGGAGGGGGCCGGCCTGGTGATGGGCGGTTACGAGCGCCAGAGCGCGCCGTGGTCACTCAACGAGCACCTGATCGATCGAATTCCTTCCGATTTCAATGGCCGCCTGCTGGAGGAGGACTGGCCGCGATTCGAGGAGATCGCTCGCAACTCGCGCCGCCGCGTTCCGGCGATGGAGGAGGTGAGGGTCACCCGGTTGATCAACGGGCCGGAGGCCTTCACCCCGGACAACGAGTTTCTGCTCGGCGAGACCGAGGTCGGCGGGTTCTTCGTCGCCGCCGGGTTCTGCGCCCACGGGCTGGCCGGCGCCGGCGGCCTGGGCCGGGTGGTGGCCGAGTGGATCCTGGCCGGTGAGCCCACCTCGGACGTGTGGGAGATGGACATCCGCCGCTTCGGGCCGCAGTACCGCTCACCCCACTACACGCTGGCCCGCACGCGCGAGGTGTACGAGACCTATTACGACATCCGCTACCCCGGCCACGAGCGCCAGGCAGGCCGGCCGCTGCGGACCTCGAGCGTGTACAGCTGGCACGCCGCCCACGGCGCCGCCTTCGGGGAGAAGTCGGGCTGGGAGCGGGTCAATTGGTACGAGTCGAATGCCGCCGCTGGGGATGAGTCGCTCCGTCCTCGGGGCTGGGCGGGCCGGAACTGGTCCCCGGCCATCGGGGCCGAGCACATCGCCACCCGCCAGACGGCCGGGCTGTTTGACGAATCGTCGTTCGCCAAGTTGGAGGTCTCCGGCCCCGGAGCGGCCGAGCTGCTGGAGGGGCTGTGCGACAACCGCGTAGCCCGCGACGTCGGGGCGATCACGTACACGCAGATGCTGGGCGCCCGGGGCGGGATCGAGTGCGATTTCACCGTCACCAGGGTTGCCGAGGATCGCTTTCAGATCGTCACCGGGACCGCGTTTGGCAACCATGACGCCAGCTGGATCCGCCGCCACCTTCCCGCCGGCGGCTCGGTGCGGCTGGAGGACGTGACGTCCCGGTGGAGCTGCTTTGCCCTCTGGGGTCCGCGGGCGCAGGCGATCCTCTCGCCACTCACACCGGATCCGCTCGACTTCCGCTACATGTCGATGCGCGAGATCACCGTCGGCGACGTCCCGGTCCGGGCCCTCCGGGTGACGTTCGTGGGCGAGCTAGGCTGGGAGCTCTACTGCCCAAGCGAGTACGGCGCCGCCCTGTGGCGGTCGCTGTGGGAGGCCGGCGAACCGCACGGGCTGGTGGCCGCCGGCTACCGGGCGATTGATTCGCTCCGTCTGGAGAAGGGCTATCGCGTGTGGGCGGCCGACATCACGGCCGACGACAATCCCTATGAGGCGGGGCTGGGATTCTGCGTCCGGGATGACAAGGAGTTCAACGGCCGGGAGGCCCTGGCGAGCGCTCCGGTGACCCGCCGCCTCCGCGCGATCGTCCTGTCCGATCCGCGCTGGGTGGCGCTGGGCAATGAGCCCGTCAGCGTCGACGGCCAGGTCTGCGGGCGGGTGACCAGCGGCGGCTATGGCTACTCGGTGGAGCGGTCGATCGCCTACGCGTATCTGCCGGCTGCCGTCGAGCCCGGGACACCGGTGGAGCTCGACCTGTTCGGGACCGCCGTGGCCGGCGAGGTGGTCAGCGAGCCACTGTTTGACGCCACGGGCGAGCGGGTGCGCAAGCTGTACTGACCGGCGCAAGTTTCGCGCTCGCGCGCCCGTTCGGTGGGGGATGACCAAATCACGCCTCGGCCTGCTGGCCGCCTTCATTCTCAGCCTCGCCGCGAGCGTCCCGGGTGCCCAGGCCGCGACCTACAGGACCGTCCGCCTCCCGAAGTCCAACGGGTTCTCCGAGCCTCGCGTGTCCGTCGACAACCACGGCCACTTCTGGCTTGAGAGCAACGCCGCCAACGGCTCGGCGGCCGTCTGGGGGTCGATGACCGGTCTGAGCTGGAAGGCAACCCCCACCGAGCCCGCCGGCCAGACGGCGGCCACGACCGACGTTGACCTGGTGACCACCCCCTCCGGCCGGATCGTCGAGACCGAGCTCGACGACGGCGGGATCAATTTCCGGACCTCCTACTCCGACAACGGCGGCAAGACGTGGACGGTCTCGCAGGGGACGACGTTTGCCGACACTGACCGCCCCTGGCTGGCCGCGGACCCCCGGCCCAAAGGCAAGAACGTCTACCTCCTCTTCCACAACCTGGCCTCCGGTACGGCCACACACAACATGTTCGTCGCCACCTCGACCGACGGCGGGGCGAACTTCGGAAAGCCCGTCCCCGTCACCCTGCCCGGATCACAGGCCTGGTCCGATCTCCAGTGCGCCGACTCAGGCGGTCCCTCCAACATGTTCGTGGCTCCGCCGGGCTCCGCCCATCCCGGGCGCGTCTACGTGGCCTGGAACACGCGCAGTTCGGGCAAGCAGGACGGCGTGGACACGGGCCCCTCGGGAGGTTGCGGAGCCTCGGTCACCGGCACGTTTGAGATCAATGTCGTGGGCGCCACCAAGATTTGGCTGGCCTGGTCGGACACGCCCGCCGACCCCGGGTCCTGGCACGACAGCCTGGCCCTGGATGACAACAAGAGCGGGAAGTTGGTCAGTTACCAGCTGGCGCCCGGAGCGGTCGATAGCAGGGGCAATGTCTATGTCGTGTACGACGAGTCGTTGCATCCCTATCCCGACTACGACGGCGCACCGGTCAAGTACATCTGGGCCCGGGGCAACCTGAAGAGGTGGAGCCGACCGGTGCCGGTGGCCCGCGGTGGCGGACCGGGTCACGTCCTGCCCCACATCGTGGCCGGAGCGCCGGGCAAGCTCGTCCTGGCCTACTGGACCGGGCAGAAGCAGGGCAAGAAGATCCACTGGTTCACCACGATCGCCCAGGTGTTCGGAGCGCTGTCCCGGCATCCGTCCATCCACGCCACCCGGGTGAGCGGGATCTCGGCAGACACCGGAACGGCCAGCATTCTGATGGGAGCCTGCGATCAGAACAAGCAGACCGGCGGGGTGAACAACGGCTTTGCCTGCAACCGCAGCGCCGACGTGTGGGGGATCGCGCTGACGCCCCGGTGCGATGTGACGATCACCTGGCCGGTGCGCAACAACTCGAAGAAGTCGCGTGAGGCCACGTATGCCACCACGCAGACCGGCGGGCGGCGCGTATGCCGCCGGCGCCCGGGTTAGAACCTCGTCGGTCGTCCCGAGGGACGGCTGACCCCAAGGGGAAGGCTCGACTCAGGCCGCCTCGGAGTACGCGAACTCCGCTTCCTCGCCCAGCTGGCGCTCCGCGCCCTGCACGTCGGCAGTTGCGCTCGGACGGAGGACGGTGAGCGCGGCGCCGATCCCGGCCACGAGTAGCGCGGCGCCGATCGTCCAGGCCAGGTGATACCCGCTGGTCAGCGCCGAGGCACTGGCCTTGCCCTCATGGAGCAGGGTCGCCGTACGGGTGCTGGAGAGCGTGGCCAACACGGCCAGGCCCACCGCGCCTCCGACCTGCTGGGTCGTGTTGACCAGCCCGGAGGCCAGGCCGGCCTGGCTCGGGTCAACTCCTGACATCGCGAGCGTCATCAGCGAGGGGAACGACAGGCCCGCGCCGATGCCCACCAGGACCAGCGGGGGAAGCAGGTCGCCGACGTAGCTGCCGCCCACGTGGACCTGGGTGAACAGCGCCAGGCCGGCGAGGGCGGACACCAGCCCGGGGATGAGCGTGGCCCGCGGTCCGAAGCGGATGTTCAGCCGGGCGGACACCCCCAGGGAGAACGCGGCGATCAGCAGCGCCACGGGAAGGAAGGCCAAACCGATCTGGAGCGCCGAGTACCCGAGCACGCGCTGCATGTACAGGCTGCCCAGGAAGAACATCCCGAACATCCCGGCCACGAACAGCATCTGAACCAGGTTCGCCCCGGTGACGTTGCGTGAGCGGAAGATGTGCAGCGGCATCAGCGGATTGCGGGACCGGCCCTCCCAGGCGATGAATCCCGCCAGCAGGGCGGCGGACACGGCCCCCAGGCCGAGCGTGTGCAGCGAGCCCCAGCCGAACTCCTGCGCCTTGACGATCGTGTACACGCCGAGCATCAGCGCGGACGTCACCAGCCCGGCGCCCAGGACGTCGGCGCCGCCCCGCAGGCCGATTCCGGAATCCTTGGCCACGAGCCGGGTCGCGAGCACGGCGGTCACAGCACCGATGGGCAGGTTGACGAAGAAGATCCAGTGCCAGTTGATGGCCTGGGTGATCACGCCGCCGAGAAGGAGGCCGATCGATGCGCCGGCGGCCGCCACGAAGCTGAACACCCCGATCGCCTTCGCCTGCTCGGCGGGCTCGGGGAACATCGTCACGATCATCCCCAGGATTACGGCAGAGGCCATCGCGCCGCCGGCGCCCTGAACGAACCTGGCCACGATCAGCATGCCCTGGCTCTGGGAAGCGCCGCACAGGGCTGACGCGGCCACGAACACGGCCAGGCCGAGCAGGAACAGGTTGCGGCGCCCGACCAGGTCGCCGACGCGCCCCGCCAGAAGGAGCAGCCCTCCGAAGGTGATGAGGTAGGCATTGACGACCCAGGCCAGCCCGGACTGGCTGAAGCCGAGGTCCCGCTGAATCGAGGGAAGCGCCACATTGACGATGGTCATGTCCAGGATGATCATCAGCATGCCCGCGCAGAGCACGATGAGCGCGACCCAGCGCGTACGATCTGCCGCTGCCGCGGATCTGCTCGCGGCGGCCGGGGACTGTCCGATGTGGGGGATCTGGGATTCGGCGGTGTTCGGCATATCGTCCTCAGACTTCATCTCGGGGGAGAACACACTGTAGCAAATAGTCTTGTTACAGATCATCTCCAGCGAGACAATCTGTGACAGTTGTCACGTTCCGGTCGGTGTGGCCGGATGGGAGTTAGACGGCCGCGGGCGGCGGAACTGAGCGGCTGGCCTGGTCATTGACCGGGGGAGGCGGTCGTCGCGAGTGCGTGGACTAGCCGCGAGGGACGCGGCGGCGCAGGGGCGGAGCGGAGTCCGCCCGCTCGGCCAGCCTGCCGTCGACCAGCTTCGAGAGGCCGTCGATGAGCGTCCGGGCCTCGCCCTTGGAGAGCTCGCCCAGCACGTCAGCCTGGACACGCTCCTTGACCTCGTCGGCCTCGGCGACCTTGCGCTGGCCTGCGACGGTGACGGCGATGATGCGGGCGCGGCGGTCATCGGGGGCGAGGTGCCGCTCGGCCAGTCCGGCCTTTTCCAGCTCGTCGACTGCGACGACCATCGTCGTCTTGTCAAGCCCCACCATCTCGGCCAGCTCCGTCTGGGTGCGCTCGCCACTCAGGGCGGCTCGCAGTACGTGGTAGCCGCGGGCCGACAGGCCGATGGGTGCCAGCGCGGCGGCCAGCTCAGAGGCCAGGGCCCAGTGGGCGCGGTAGAGCAGCCAGGCGAGATTGCCCGCGAAGCACTTCTCCTGCTCGCCGTCCTCTGGCATTGCCTGCGCGCTTAGACCCATGTGTCTCAATCTTAGCTGCACTAGTTCCGTAGCGGACTATTTTCTCTCGGATCTAATCTGGCGCCACCGCGGGCGACCGCGCGGTTAGGATCGGCCAATGATCGATCTGACCCGCCGCTCCGCCCTGGATCTCGCCGCCGCGCTCCGCGCCCGTGAGATCTCCTCCGTCGAACTGCTGGACGCCTGCCTGTCCGAGGTCGACCGCCTGAACGACTCACTGAACGCCGTCGTCTGGCGCGACGACGACGCCGCCCGTGCTGAGGCCAGGGCGGCCGACGAGCGCCTGGCGGCGGGGGACCAGGCGCCGTTCCTGGGCCTGCCGATTCCGATCAAGGACCTGACCGAGGTCCATGGGCAGCCGGTGACGTACGGCTCGCGCGGGCGGGAGATGACGCCCTGGGCGGGGCCCAGCGAGATGGTCGTCGACCGCTTCCGTGACGCCGGGTTCGTACTGGCCTGCCGGACCAACACGCCCGAGTTCGGGCACATCACGGCCACCGAGAACCTCCGCTGGGGCATCACCCGCAACCCCTGGGACACCGGCCGCACCCCCGGCGGCTCGAGCGGCGGTGCGGCCTCCGCCACGGCGGGTGGGATGTTTCCCGTTGCCCACGCCAACGACGGCGGCGGATCGATCCGGATCCCCGCCTCGTGCTGCGGGCTCGTCGGACTGAAGGCGAGCCGCGGTCGCGTACCCCGGCTGTCGCAGAGCTGGCTCGGCGCGGTCGTCGAAGGTGTGGTCACGCGGACGGTGGTCGACAGCGCGGCGATTCTCGATGCCATCGCAGGCCCGGATAACCGGTCCTGGAACATCGCGCCGCCGGCCTCCCGGCCGTTCGCGGACGAGGTCGGGGCCGACGCTGGGCGCCTGCGTATCGGGCTGATGACGTCCGGCCCGAGCGGGATGCCGATCGAGCCCGACTGCAGCGAAGCCGCACGGCGGGTCGGCGAAGCGCTGGAGCAGCTTGGTCACACCGTCGAGCCGGCGGACGTGGCGACGGTGTCCGAGGAGCTGATCGCGCCGTTCATCTTCCTGGTCGAGTCCTCGCTCGGGGAGCACCTGGGGGACGTGGACTTCGGCCAGGTCGAGCCCCACATCGCAGCGCAGTTCAAGAACGGCGAGTCCCACTCGGCGCTCGAGTACGTGCGGGTCTCGAAGGACATCGAGCGCCTGTCCAGGGAGCTGATGGCCCCCTGGGGACGCGAGTTCGACGTGCTCGTGACGCCGACGATGGGCGTGGCGCCGCCGCCGGCCGGGATGATCATGGAGACGACCCACGCCAACCCCGACGCGCCATCCGAGCTCGTCGTGGGTACGGTGGCCTTCACCGCCTTCGCCAACGTCACCGGCCAGCCCGCGATCTCCCTACCCGTGCACCAGACCGAGGACGGAGTGCCGATCGGCGCCCAGCTGGTGGGAGCGGCGTTTGAGGAGGCCACGCTGATCCGGCTGGCCGCGGCGCTCGAGCAGGCGCTTCCCTGGGCAGACCGTCAGCCCGCGCTGGCCCAGGTGTCGGCCTAAGCGTCCCCGGGCGACACTACCCCGTGAACCCCCGCGGCTTGCGGGGTGGGCGTGATGGGCGATGTTTGTGCCGAGGCTTCCGGTGCTTTCGGGGCTTCCGGGTCCGATGGCGGGGGCACGCCTTCATCAGCCGGTCGTACTTCGCGTAGAGCCCCCGTCCGCAGCTCTGCCGCGCCACCGCCGGGCCCTGGATCTCCGGGTTGAGCCCGCTCAACCGCGTCGGGTCATTCAGGCACGTGCCGTGGTGCTTCGGCGGCCCCAGGTCGGGCTGGCAGCCGTCGGTATAGGCGGCGAGGATGCGGCCCTGGCCATCGATCGTGATGTCGTTGAAGTCCAGCAGGTTGCGCTGGTCGTCGGACGCTCGCGTCGATGGGCAGCTCGCGGCAAACTCGATGCAGCCGCGCTGAATCGGTGCCTTGGGCGTGGCGTCGCTGGTCGTCCAATGCTTGCCGCCGTCGTACGTCACGGCCACGTACAGATGCCACGTGCCCATGAAGTTGTCGTACGGGAGCACCTTGTTGACCACCTTGCCGCTCGAGTTGGTGACCGTGACGTTGCTCTGCTGGTCATCGCCCGGGGTCGTGCTGCCCAGGAAGGCGAACGCCGCCCGGTTGTCATCGCCCGCCACGACCGAGGGCATCTCCGTGTTCTCGATGTGGAACCGCTTGCCGACATTGATCGACGGGCCGCACCTGCTTCCGTGGTCCTTGCAGACGGCGATCATCGGAGCGCCGTTGGCGTTGTTGTAGCCGAAGTACATGGTGCCCTTCGCCCCGATTCCGATCGAGGGGTCTCCGGTGTCGTAGTAGCGGGTATGGCCGTCCTTGATCACGTGGATGGACCACGTCTGCGCGTCGTTGGTTGAGACGGCGAAGCCGGGGTGGCAGTCAGCGGTGGCCGTTGAGGTCGTGATCAGGCACTCGGGCGCCCCGCACGCCTTGTTGGGCACGTACACGGTCCCGTCGTTGGGGGCGACCTTGACATGGCCATGCAGGCCAAAGCACTGCGCCGATGTCCACATCGGGGCCCCGGTCCCGTACGTGTTGCCGCCGTCGACACTGAGCGCACACGAGGCAAAGGCGATGCTCTGCGAGCAGTAATAGACCGCGTCGGGATATGCGGTTCCGGTCAGGGGTGGGGCGAACGGTCCGCCGCCGATCGTCTCATGGTCCGGACCGGCCGGCGTCTGGCAGGGTTTGGCCGCGGGCACCCAGCTGGCGCCATCGTTGTCGCTGTACGCGCCCAGGCTGCAGGCCAGGATCAGCTGAGACACGAAGGTCCGGCCCGTGCGGGGATCAATGAAGAGGATCGCGTCCTCTGACGCCTGGTGGGTGATGGTCGCGCTGACGTTCTTCCAGGTGATCGTCGCGGGATGGTGACGGTGGTTCACCTTGCCCCTCATCGTGTAAAGCCCGGCCTGGTACATCACGGCGCCGGTCTGTCGGTCGACCCCGATCGAAGGCTCGCCGAATGCCCTTCCGTCCAGCGCCGCCTTTTCCTCCGGGAGGGGAGGCATCAGCTTGAGCGGGATGTGAGAGAGCGTGAAGCCCGGCGCGTTCCGAGGCCTCGAGGGCTCCCCCAGCGCGGCCAGGTTGGTCACCTTCAGGGTGGCGACGGCCTTTGACGGGACAGCCATGGAGCTGTTGCCGTCGAAGTTCTCCGCCGTGATCGTGTACGTCTCGTTGGCGGGGTTCTCCAGCGTGAACAGGGCGGCGTCCCCTCCCTGGTTCGTCGCGGCGCCGGTACTGTTTCCGACACTCTTGCCGTTCTTGTCCTTCGCGGTCAGCGACAGCGCGTCGTCCGGCGAGGTCCCGCTCCACCTGAGCCTGATCGTCAGCACGGCCGCGTAGTCAGTGCCGGTCCGCACGTTGGTCGCATACAGCTTGGACATCGCCATCGGGAGCTTGACCGTGAGCTTGTAGGAGTCGGTCGCTCCGGACGGCCCGCCGGCGGCGGCGAATTTCCACGTGGCCGGATGACCCTTGGCCACGGTGCCGTGGGCTGGAGCGGCCGCGAGTGCGTTGGACACGGCGAGGGCACCGCCCAGGACGCAGACCAACGCCAGCAGCCATCGACGCCTATCAAATCCCATCCTGAACCTCCGTGGAGACCTTGTCCCGCGCTGGACGCTACGCGGCCAGGCTCAGGGGTCAAAGGCAAACCAGCCGTTTTTCGCCCGCCCCGGGCGGGCCCGTTTCGGCCCGGCTACGAGGCGCTCAGCGTCCAGCGGGCGATGCGGTCCAGCAGCTGCTTGCTCGGATAGTGATTGCTTTCGACCTTCTCGAGCAGCAGTTCCACGTAGTCATCCACGTGCTCGCGGTCGAGCAGGATCTCCACCCGGTCCATCAGCTCGCCGCTCGGATAGCGGTCCATGGCGATCCTCTCCAACAGGACTCGCATGTACCGGTCATGAGCTTCGGTTATCGGCATGTCACTCCTTTACATGAGGTTGCCCAGCGGGCCTAGGTTGAGGTTCAGGTCGCTGTCCTTCAGCCCGAACTGCTCCTTGAGCTCCTCCATCCGCTCACTCAGGAGCATCATCGTCCGGCCCAGACGCTCGGTCTCCTCGTCGGTCAGGTCGCCGACCTGGACCCGGCGCAGCGCCTGCCGCTCCATGAGCTGACGCAGCAGCTCGACGACCGTGAGCACGAGCTGAGCCAGCCCCTGCTCGACGTCCTCCGGATCGGCGTTGAGCCGGCGCGACAGCGCATCGGTTTCAGGCGGGTCCGGCCACGTCATGTCGGGTGAGGGGGGGACCAGAACCTTCTCGCCGTTCATGCCGCGGCCCCCGTGGAGTTGGCGACGAACGAATACGGAGCCCACGGACCCGTGCAGCTGAGCCCGAACTCCGGCCAGCGCTTCTGTAGGCGCCCGACGGCTCGGGAGAAGCGCTCGACCCCGCCAGTCTTGACCAGGTAGCTGATGCTGACGCTCTGCTGTCCGGATTGGGAGGCGGCCAGGCAGGAGGCGACGGCGAATTCCTGCAGACAGGCCAACGTGCTCTTCGCCAGCGCCTCTCGCCGGCGCTGCTCCGAGAGCCTGTCCTGGAGGTACTCCTGCCCATTGGCGGCGAGCTCCCCGTCCGCGCAGCCAAGGGGGTTGATGCGGACGGCCAGCTCGACGCAGCCGTCGATCTCCGTCAAGCTCTTGTGCAGTGGCTCGGCGTCCCGCAGCAACGCCGATCTGAGCTCGTCGAGATCCGGGAAGGTGGTGCCAAAGCGCGCCGGAAGAACCGCCTGACGTCGCATGACCGCCTCGACCGCCGCTTCATGGGCCCAGCAAAGATCCGCGTCGGCCCGGACCGGGAGCTGTTTGTGGGTCGAATAGACCGCCGTAAGCGCGCCCACCTCCTCCGTTTGGAGCGGTGTGACGTCCAGGCCGATGCCGTCGATCGCGTCGGTCATACGGCCCGTGATGCCATACAGGTAGATCACCGAGTGCCCCGTCCCACGGGCACCGAGGAGATCAGCGCCCGCAGATCGACCCGGACCAGGTCGATGTCCGCCGCGGCCAGGATGATCTCGCCGCCCAGGACGACGCCTCCGGCCAGCAGACGATCGATCAGGTCGACCAGGGCCACGTCGCGACCCGAATGTCGAGGCGCCTCGGACCTAGAGGACATATGCGTGACCGCGGCCGCGCTCATGAGATCAGGCCCGCTGACTCCGATACGAAGTTGTAGGGCGGCCAGGGCCCGGTCAGCTCGACGAGCAGCCCGTCCGGAGCCCAGCGCTCAGCCAGCTCCTCAACCGTGCTCCGGAGCTCCTCGATCCGGCTGTCCTGGAGCAGGTAGGCCTCGTTCAGGACCATCTCGGCGTCTCGGCCGTGCGCCTCGGCACGCTGCACCGGGTTTACGCGGTCCTGGCGGGCCATCACGGACACCGCCTGGTGCACCTCCTCGGCGCACCGGAGGCATAGCTCGTCGGCCTCACTGACCCGGTCGCGCTCCCGCTGGCGACCGGCCAGATAGTCGGCGCCGGATGAGTTGGTGGGCTCGGGCTCGGCTGGGCTGGACGCCGGGATGCGCCGGAGGTCCACGAACACCTTCACCCCCCACTCGGCGCAGTCCTCGACTGCGGCCAGGTTCTCAGCGAACAGTTCGGCCCGGTCCCGGAGCATCCGCCTGACCCCGGCGAGTTCCCGATAGATCGTGCACATGCGCAGCGGGACCAGCGGCCCGTTGCGCATGGCACCCTCCTGGACGGCCTCGTGGGCCCGGGCCGTCCGCTCGAGCCAGGCGATGTCCTCCAGATGCCGGCGCAGCTGCTCGTCCCCGTACTGGGACAGCGGGACCCGGCTCAGGAGCGCGGCCAGCTCGCCCTCGACGACGGCCACCACCGGGCTTGCAGACTCGACCCCGCTCAGGCCGGCGGCGAGCTCTGGCGCGCGCTCCGCGGGCACCACGCAGTACACCCAGTGGGCGTCACCCAGATCCTCGGGTGGTTCAGTGGGGACTGGCTCGGCGCGGTCCGCGGTGCCCGCGGCATTCGGCCCGCGCACAGCCCGCATCAGCTCATCGACGAGCGCATCCTCGAGCGCCGTTCGCACCCGGCCCCGAGCTCCAGCTCGAGCCTCCTTGACCACGTCCGGTGCATCCGCCTGCGCCAGATCCTCGACGAGGCGGCGCCATCTCTCCTCAGCGGTCGCCATCCTGCTCCTTCGCCTCGCGGTTCCCGTTGCCCGCGGGCAGACCAGCCGCCTGCTCCAGCCTGTCCAGACGCTCCCGAAGCGAGCGGTTCTCTTCCTCAAGCTGCTTGGCCCCGGAGCTGAGCGAGGCATCCCCCTCCCACCAGTTGATGCCCATCTCCCGGGCCCGGTCCACCGAGGCCACGAGCAGCCGAAGCTTGATCGTCAGCAGCTCGATGTCCAGGAGGTTGATCTGGATGTCTCCCGCGATCACGATCCCCTTGTCCAGGACCCGCTCCAGGATGTCGGCCAGGTTGGACGGGCCTGAGCTCGCGGGGAGCGGTCGCCGCTGAGCCTCCAGGGCTCGGCCCGGCGCGCCCGCAGGAAGGTCACCCGAGCTCACTCGTCCTCACCTCCGGTCTGGCCGCGCTGGTAGCGGCGGCGGCGCTCATAGCCCACGACCTCGCCGTCCTTGTCCAGAGTCACCGCGTAGCAGCCCAGCAGGTCTGTCGAGTTGGGGACGCGGCGCATCTCCACCACCTCGACCAGGATTCGCCAGCCGTCGTCCTCCTTGCGCAGGCCCAGGACGCTCTCTGGCTGGCGTCCTGTGAGTTGCGTCAGTGTCCTGACCGCGGTCTGGGCCAGCTCTGCCGGATCCTGTCGACTGTTCTTGCTGTTGCTGCGGCTCTTGTTGCTGCTGCTGCTGTTGCTGCCGCCGCTGGCTTTCTCAGCCACCTAAAGCCTCTCTTTCTCGCCGCAGCGCGCGCCCCAGCTCAAGACGCGTCAGCAGCTCATCGACCCCCTGGTCAAACGTCTCGTCGCCGATCAGGCCGTCGTCATGGCTGGCTTCGAGCTCGTCCAATTCCCGCAGGATCCGCTGCTCGTCGTACAGCTCGAGCTCAGCCTCCTCGGCCACCTTCTCGGCCACCCAGGCGACACCTCTGACGGGGGCCAGGGGGAGGGTCAGCAGTCCCGTGATCAGTCCCATGTCGGGCGCCCCTTGCTCACGCCACGCTCCCGTCGGGAACGCCGGCCTGCCATCGGCCCTCGGCGAACGAGTGCGCCGGCATCGGTCCTATCAGCTTGAACCGGATGCGTCCGGCTGCCCCCTGGGCGAAACGCTCCATTTCGGCATCGAACGCCTCCAGGCGGTCCTGCGCAACCAGGAAGGACGCGTTGAGAACCGCTCGCTCGTGTCGGGGCTCACGTAGGCTGATGGCCACGGCGAGTGGAGCCAGCGCCTCGACAAGTTGATGGGAGTCCTGCTGGCGGCGCGCCTCCACCTCCTGGCTGATCGTTTCGCCCAGCCTGATCCGCTCGAAGTGGGTGGCCGCTGCGGGCAGCTCGCGGATCCGGGCTGCGGTCTGGGCCAGCCGCGGGTCTCCGCCCACGATCGACCTGAGCAGCGGCTCCTCCACATAGGTCGCCTTGACCTGCATCTCGGCCAGACCCTCCAGCGCCTCCAGGCGGGCGCGTAGGGCCGTGGCCTGAGGAGCCAGGAGCTCGTCTCGGAGCGCGCCGGCATCGCCCAGCACCGTTCCGAAGCGCACGGGGAGCACCGGACCGTGCTGGAACGCTGCCTGAAGTGTGTCCGAGTGGGCCAGGGCGCTCTCACGCCGCAGCGTGAGGTCACCCTCGCCCAGGCTCGTGACCAGAGCACAGATCCCGCCGAGCTCAATCGCCTCGACGGAGGCTTCGGTCAGCGCCTTCGCGGCCTCCTGGCCGTCCTCGGCGCGCATCAAGCCATATGCGTAGAGCGGCATTTGCTCTTACCGCTACCGGCCTCGGCTGCGCGAGCTGCCCGAGCGCGAAGATGAGCTACGACTGCGCGACCTCGAGCCACTTCCCGAGCTGCTGCTCGAATCCTCGTCGTCCTCATCGTCATCACCGCCGCCGAACAGCGCGTCCTTGGCGCCCTCCAGCATGCCCTTGGTCTTGCTGCCGGCAACGCTTTCCGTCCCGCTGCTCAGGAGCTCAGGCAGCGTTTGCTGGTTGCCGACCTGGGCGAGGTCGAGCCGGTTGACCGCCTCGGCGAAGCGGAGATAGGTGTCGACGCTGGCGATGACTATCCGAGCGTCGACCGTGAGCAATTCGATGCCCACCAACGCCACACGCACGTAGATGTCGATCACGATGCCCTTGTCCAGGAGCACATCCAGCACGTCCGCGAGTCCGCTGGGACCCGGTTGGCGCTGAAGCTGGCTCATAGACTGCGGCTGGTAGTTGGCGACTGCCATCAGCTCTCCTTGTTGTTTGAGGTCGGGGTGCTCTCGGGGTAGGCGTCCGGACTGATCGTCTCCAGCCGCGCCTTGAACCGACGAAGGTCATTGCGGGCTCGCGCGTCGGCCATCCGCAGCGCGAGTTCGGCGGCTTCAAGTGGGCGGACCGGGACGATGTCCAGCTGCAGCTCCAGCCGGGTCAGCCGATCGCCCAGCTCGTGGAACGTGACCAGCCCGGCGCAGTCCGAGCCCTTCACCGAACGCCAGGCGAAGCTCTCACAGTCACGCTCGTCGCGAATCTCGGCCTCCCACTTCCTGGGCCAGGGCCGGCCCTTGAGGCGCCCCGTCAGGGCGTCGCGTCCATCGCGTTCAATCTGCTCCACCGTATGGCTGCCCTCGGGCAGGAATTCCAGCCGCATCCATTCGTCGTAGGCCAGTTGGAGCGGGACGGCGATGTCCACGCACTGCTGGATCGGAAGCCGGCGTCCTCGACGGACGACCCTGGCCGCCCCAACGCCTGCCGGTACGGCGGCCAGCCACAGGGTCTCCGGGTGGTCGGACACAAGCTCGACTGGATCCGGAAGCTCGGGAAGTGAGAACCTGAGAAGCGACAGCTGGGGAAGCGACAGCTCGGGCTTCGGTAGCCGCCGGCGCCGGCGACGGCGCAGGCTCGGGATTTTCTTTTGCATCCGCGTCAGGCGAGACTCCTGGCGGCGGCGCTTTACGGTCGCGGTGGCCACCCGGGCGGCGGTGAGAGCGGCGCCGGCGGTCCCCGCGCGCAGCGCTGCGGTTCGCGCGTACTCGGCGACCTTGGGGATATGCATGATCGGCCGGGCCGCCTTGACCACGTCGAGTGCCTTGCCCTTATCGAGTTTCTTGACCATGTCCAGTTGCTTTGGTGTTCCGAGTTTCTTGGACGAGCCGAGCTTCTTGAGCGCGCTGAGTTGCTCGGGCGCAGCGAGCTGCTTGAGCGCGCCCGAGGCCCGGCCGGCTGCGCTCTTCGCACGGGCAGGGCTCTTGCCCCGGGCTGTGCTCTTCCGGCGGGCCGGGCTCCTGGACTTGCCCCCGCTGCTCTTGGCAGCCGACGCCGTGCGCCCGTTCGAGCCCGACTTGCTTTTGGCCGCCGTTCGGCCGCTCGACGCGGCCTTGCCATTGGAGCCGGACGTGCTCTTGGCCGCCGCTCGGCCGCTCGACGCGGCCTTGCCATTGGAGCCGGTGCCGGAACGCTGGCGCGAGCCGGTGGCTCCGCGGCTCTGAGTCTGGGTCTTCTTCCCTGATGCCTTTTCCGTGCCGGCGTTCCGCCGGCGGGCCTGCCCTGTGCCTTGGGCCATTTCTCCCTCCTTCAGGACGGGGTGTACCCGGCCCCAGGAAGGACTACACCTGAACTCGCCTCCGTCGGTTTCTGCCCCGCGGCTCCAGGCGGTTGGCGCCCGGGGGACGCGGGGTCACAGAGGGCTGGCTGGCCGTTTTCCCATACGCTCTAGGGGTGCGGGAGCAGAACGGGCAAAACCCCGTTGAGATGATCATGGCGCAGGGCATGATGGCCAACCTGTCCACGCCCGCGTTCCTGGTCAACACGGCCGGCGCGCTTGTGTTCTTGAACAACGCGGCATCCAGGCTGCTCGGAGTGAGTTATGAGGACGCGGGGGCGATGCCAGCCGAAGAGTGGGGGTCGCGGTTCGAGCCCACGACCGAGGACGGTGAGCCGGTGCCGCCGGCCGAGCTCCCGCTGGCCATCGCCGTGTCCGAGGGTCGACCGGCCCATCGGATGATGGGCATCGTCGGGGCCGACGGCCTCTCGCGCACGATTGAGGTCAGTGCGTTTCCGATCGTCGGTCGCCGTGGCCAGACCGGCGCGATGGCCATCTTCTGGAACTGACGATCCGGCGGGCTGTCGTCACGGCGGTGCTGTGGGCGGTCATCGTGTCCGGCTGCGCCCTGACGACCACGACTCCGACGGTGAGCCGGCTAGCCCCCAATCGCCGACCCCGGAGGCACCACGCCGATCGAGTCCGCGATCGGTCTTCGCACCGAATCCAGGGCCGCCTCCCCGTGAGCCACGTCAGCGCCGCGGCCATACAGCCACAGCCTCCCGCGGGTTCGTGTCACGCGCGCGGCCACGGGCTGTTCAGCCTCCCGGACCCGAGCTGCACTCCGGGCGCTGTCAGCCCCGCTGTGAGTCAGGCCGACATCTCCTCCACGATCTGCCGGTCGGGCTACACGGAGACGGTCCGCCCGTCGGAATCGATCACGGAGCCGGAGAAGGAGGCCAGCCTGGGGTCCTACGGCGACTCCAGGCCGGTGCACATCTACGAGTACGACCACCTGGTCCCGCTCGAGCTCGGGGGCGCGAGCAACGACGCGCGCAATTTGTGGCCGGAGCCAGGAGCGTCCCCAAATCCCAAGGACGAGCTGGAGAACCGGCTCCGGGAGATGGTCTGCTCGGGGGAGACGGCGCTGGCCGTGGCGCAGCGGGAGATTGCTCGTAACTGGGTCGCGGTATATCGACGGCTGTACGGCTAGACCTGGCACTCGGAGCACCAATACGTGGTGCGCCCGCCGATCCGGGCTCGGGAAAGCGGATGACCATCGCGGGGGCAGGCCCCGTCCCGCTGGCGCTCGGCAATGAAGGCGCCCGTGTGCGCCCCGCCCCGGCGGAGGGCCGAGCGGACGGCGGACCGGATCTCGCGGCGCAGCCGGTCGAGCTCGTTCGGCGACAGCGTGTTGGTGCGGCGCGCCGGGGCGATCCGGGCCTGCCACAGGGCCTGGTCGGCGAGCAGATTGCCCACTCCGGATATGGCCTGCTGGTCCAGCAGGCGGGCCTTGATCGGAGCCCGTCCGGCGCCGATCAGCCGCCGAAAGTCCGGCCGGGTCACCTCGGCGGCATCCGGGCCAACACGAGCGAGCTCCGGATTTAGAAACGCTCGGCCCAGGCGCCGCTTGTCCCGCAGGGCGAAACCACCGCCATCCTGAAAGCGCACGGTGAAGCGGTCCCACCTGATCGTCTGCTCAGGGTCGAGGACGATGTGGCCTGTCATGCCCAGATGGAGGGCCAGGACGGGTCCGTCGTCGGTCTCCAGCCACATGAACTTTCCCCGGCGGTTGGCCGTGGCGAAGCTGTGGCCTGTCAGCGCGTCGGCAATCTGGCCCGGAGCATGGGGGCGGCAAACGTAGGTGTCGCGATCGTCGACCTCGGCGATCGGGCGGCCCAGGACAGCCTCCAGCGTGCTGCGGGCGCGCTCGGCCTCGGGGAGCTCGGGCATGGAGGGAGCGTAGGGGGCGGAACTTTGGCCCTGAGCGTCGAAATGTCAACGCTCAGGGCCAGAGAACCGTCTTCGGGCCCACATCGCCATCTGTGACGACCACCACACATTAGGATACGAAACGGTGTGGTATCGTAATTCGGGATGATGGCGACGGCCACCAGCGCACCGGTAGAAGCTCCCCACCGCGGCCGGCCCCGTGATCCGTCGTGCGACGTCGCGATCCTGGAGGCCACGATCGAGCTCCTGGCCGAACTCGGCTATGACCGTATGACCGTTGACGCCGTGGCCGCCCGGGCCGGGGTGAGCAAGCCGACGATCTACCGCCGCTGGCCGGAGGGCAAGGACGAGCTCGTCTCAGCCGCCGTGGCCAGGTGCAAGGAGGAGATGCCCTCGATCGACACCGGCAGCCTGCGCGGCGACCTGGTGGCGGCCCTGGAGCACATGATCGCCGGGATTCGGGAGAACGCCCAGCTGGCGGCCGGACTGGCCCAGCGCCTGCGAGAGAGCCCGCAGCTGGCTCGGGTGTTCCGGGAGGAGATCGCACCCGTCAAACGAGCGCTATTCAAGGACATCGTCCGCCGCGCGGTGGAGCGCGGTGAGCTGGCCGCGATGCCGAGCGACATCACGCTCCTGGCCGACCTTGGCCCGTCACTGATCCACACTCGCTCGCTGCTGATGGGTGAGCCGCTGGATCGCCGATTCGTCAACCAATTTGTGGATCACGTGTTGATCCCAGCCCTGAAAGCAGTCGAGCCCAAGGGGGCAAGCCGATGAGTTCTGTGACCACGGAGAGTCAGGTGACCATGACCAAGGATGAGAATCGCGTAGACAAGGCCCTGCTGGCCGTGGCCTCCGTGGTCGTGCTGGGGACGATCATGTCGATTCTCGACACGACGGTGGTCAACGTGGCCATCAACACGCTGTCGCTGGACTTCCATACCTCGCTGACCACGATCCAATGGGTGGCCACGGGCTACACGCTGGCGCTGGCCACCGTGATCCCGCTCAGCGGCTGGATCGCCGATCGCTTCGGGACCAAGCGGCTGTACATGATCTCGATCGCGCTGTTCCTTGCCGGCTCGGCCCTGTCAGGCCTGGCCTGGTCAGCCGGATCGCTGATCTTTTTCCGGGTGCTCCAGGGTCTGGGCGGCGGGATGATCATGCCCGCGGGCATGACGATTCTGACCCGGGCCGCCGGCCCCCGCCGGATCGGCCGGGTGATGAGCATCATCGGCGTCCCGATGCTCCTCGGCCCGATCATCGGCCCGATTCTGGGTGGCTGGTTGGTGGCCGACGTGTCCTGGCGGTGGATCTTCTTCATCAACGTCCCAATCGGGATCGTGGCCCTGTTCCTGGCCGCGCGGATCCTGCCCCGCGACGTGCCCCAGAAGGAGCAGCGGCTTGACCTCATCGACCTGTTCCTGCTCTCGCCCGGTCTGGCGCTGGTCATCTACGGCCTGGCCGAGAGCAACTCGGCCGGCGGCTTCGGCGCCGCCAAGGTCGTGATCCCGATGCTGGCCGGGCTCGGGCTGCTGGTCGGATTCGTGTGGCACGCTCTCCGGGCCAGGAACCCGCTGATCGATCTGCGGCTGTTCAAGAACCGGACGTTCGCCACCTCATCGGCGGCCCTGATCCTGGTGGCCATCTCGGTCTTCGGATCGTTCCTGCTGCTGCCGCTGTACTTCCAGGCCGTGCGCGGCGAGTCGGCCCTTCAGGCCGGCCTGCTGCTCGCACCCCAGGGCTTCGGCGCGATGCTGGCGATGCCGATCGCCGGCCAGCTCGCCGACCGGACCGGGTCCGGCCGGATCGTCCCGTTCGGGCTGCTGGCCATCATCGGCTCGATGCTGTGGTGGACCCAGATCGGTGCGGGCACAAGCTACGTCGCCACGAGCATCGACCTGTTCATCTTCGGGCTCGGAATGGGCTTCACGATGATGCCGACGTTCTCCGGCGCGATGCAGACGATGCGCAGGGAGGTGGTGGCGCGGGGAACGACCTCGCTCAACATCCTCCAGCAGACCGGCGCCTCGATCGGCACGGCGGTGCTGTCGGTGATCCTGGCCTCCGCGCTGACCTCGAAGCTGGGTAGTGCCGGGCACGGCGGGATCGGCGGCGTGGCCCACCTGTCGCCGGCCGTCCGCCACCACATCGCCCCGCTGATGGCGGGCGCGTTCGGCCAGACCTTCTGGTGGGCGGTGGGACTGCTGGGCGTGGCCTTCGTCGCCTCGCTAATGCTCCCCAAGAGCACGCCGGAGGTCGCCGGCGAGCCGGCGGAGGGAGGGGCCGAGCAGGCTCAGCCCGTCCCGCTGGCTGCCTGACCTCCGAGCTACGCGGTCGCCTCGGTGCTCACCGCGGCGGCGCCGGCCGGCTCCGGTGCCGGGACGGCCGAGGACTCGGTCTGCGGCTCGCCCTCGGAGACGGGCGCGGGCTCCGAGGCGCCCAGCTCGGTCATGGCATACGCGCCGCCGATCCCGCCGGCCAAGGCCAGCAGGGCCACCAGCGGCCCCTTGACCTCCGTGCCCAGGGCGTGATCGAGCGACCAGTCGCCCGGGCCGACGTCGGCCAGCGCCAGCACGGCGGCGATCAGGACCAGGTTGTACTCATAGCCTCCGTCGGTCACCCACGGCCCCTTGGCGCCGTGGACCTTGCGGATGGCCGTGTACATCGTTCCGATCAGCCCGGCCGCCGCCGCCGGAGTGAACAGGCCCAGGGCCAGCAGAGCGCCGCCACCGGCCTCGCTGGCTCCGGCCGCCATCGCGTGACGGCGGCCCGGGCGTAGCCCCAGCGATTCGAAGAACTGACCCGTTCCCTCCGGGCCGTGGCCCCCGAACCAGCCAAACAGCTTTTGCGTGCCATGTCCGAAGAACAGGCCTCCAACGATCCAGCGCAGTAGGGCCAATCCAAGCTTCACGGTGATACCTCCAGGAGAGCGGTCTGAGGAGTGGGTACCCATGACGTGGACATCCCACCCGTGTGACCGAATACTCTGGCCCGGGTAATTCCCCAGGGACCAGGAAGCCAAGGACAAGGAGCCAGCCATCACCCCCGCCACAACCACCCCCGAGGACTCCCCTTCTTCCCGGTCCAAGCTCCGCGACCTGCGCCCGGAGCAGCATGAGATCACTCTGCACGGCCACCGGGTGAGCTACCGGACGGCCGGCCACGGCGGCCCGGTGGTGCTGCTGATCCACGGCATCACCGGCTGCGCCAAACAGTGGGATCAGGTGATCCCGCTGCTGGCCGAGCGCTATACGGTGGTGGCCCCCGATCTTCTGGGCCACGGCCAGTCGGCCAAGCCGAGGGGCGACTACTCGCTCGGGGCCTACGCGGTCATGGTCCGCGACCTGCTGGTGGCGCTGGGCCATCGCCGGGCCACGGTGGTGGGGCATTCGCTGGGGGGCGGGGTGGCCATGCAGTTCGCTTACGAATATCCGCCGTTCGCCGAGCGGCTTGTACTCGTGTCCAGCGGCGGCCTGGGCCGGGAGGTCCATCTGCTGCTCCGGGCGGCCACGCTGCCTGGCTCAGAGCTGGTCCTGCCGATCATTTCCAACCAGCGTCTGAACCTCCTGGGCGGGGCCGTGGCCCAGCTCCTGGGCCGGCTGGGACTGCGGGCCGGCCCCGACCTGGGCGAGATGGCCAAGGGCTACGGCTCGCTGGCCGACGCGGGGGCCAGGCAGGCCTTCATCCACACGCTTCGCGCCGTGCTGGACATCGGCGGCCAGCGGGTCAACGCCACCGACCGGCTGTACCTGGCCGAGCTGCTCCCGTCACTGATCATCTGGGGCAGACGAGATCCGCTGATTCCGGTGTCCCACGCCGACATCGCCCATCAGGCGCTCACGGGCAGCGAGCTGGAGATCTTCGAGAATTCCGGCCACTTCCCTCAGCTCACCGACCCTGTCCGGTTCGCCCACACCGTGATCGATTTCATCGAGGCCACCGAGCCCACCCAGATCGACATGGGCGAGCAGGACTTCGACCGGCTGCGGGAGCTCCTGCTCCGGGGGAAGGGCCGGGCCAAGGCGCGGACCCGGAAGGCCGCCCGGGCCAAGGCTGCCGCCTGACGCCGCTATCCGGCCTGGAAGGTGGGTGCCCGCCGCTGCGCATAGGCGGACACGCCCTCCTTGAAGTCCTGGGTCGCGAACAGCTTGGCCTGCTCGGCGGCCTCGTGAGCCATCGCGGCCCGGGCCTGCGCGGCCAGGTCGGGCCCCCGCATGGTGGCCTTGATCGAGCGCACGGCCAGCGGGGCTGAGCCGGCGACCTCCTGGGCCAGCGCGAGGGCCTCGTCGCGCAGTCGCTCGGCGGGCACCAGACGGTCGCATAGCCCGATTTCGTGGGCCTGTTCGCCCCTCAGTCGGGCCCCGGTGTAGAGCATCTCGAGTGCCCGTTGATGCCCGACGACCAGCGGTAGTGTGACCGTGATGGCGAACCCGTGATGGATGCCGATCCGGGCGAAGTTGGCCGCGAAGCGCGTCTCAGGGCTGGCCACCCGGAAGTCCGCGGCCAGCGCCACTCCCAGCCCCCCGCCGATCGCGGCGCCCTGCACGGCGGCGATCAGGGGGGTCTGAATCTCAAAGAACCGCGCGGCCCCGTCATAGAGCGAGGCCCCGGCCGGGTTATCCGAGGAGAAGTCAGCGCCGGCACAGAAGTGCTTGCCGGTGGAGCACAGGACGATCGCCCGGCAGGAATCCTCGGCGTCCAGCCGCTCCAGGATCTCGGCAATCTCCGCCACCAGCCCCACCGAGAAGAAGTTGTTCGGCGGCCGGCTGAACTCGACCAGGGCGACGTGTTCGCCGGGACGCTCGACCGTCACGTGTCCTGAGGTTTGCTCCGTGGCCATGGAGGGGAGCGCAAGTCTATGGTGGCGGGGCCGTTGCTTGGTCAGATGCGGGCGAGCGCACGCGCAGGCACGATGATGCTGGTGTTGACTGCCGCGCTGGGGTGGGCGGTGCCGGCCTCGGCGGGCGCGTCGGGCTGGCCGTGGCATCCCGAGCCGGCCCGCTACGGCGTTTCGGCGGCCACCCAGCACATGGTCACGATGTCGGATGGGGTTCAGCTCGCGGTCGACGTCTACCGGCCCACCACATCCAGCGGCGCCCCGGCCAAGGGCCCATTCCCGGTGATCCTGTCCGACACCCCGTACGGCAAGCGCTCCGCCGTCACCACCCAGTCGATGGGCCGGGGCCTGGGCGGCGACGGCTACTACCCCTACCTGATCGAGCGCGGTTACATCGACGTGGTGGCCGACGTGCGGGGCTCGGGCGACTCGGGCGGAGACTTCTCGCTGTTCGGCCCGCGGGAAAAACAGGACGGGGTCGAGCTGGTGCGCTGGGCCAGCAGGCTTGGCGGCTCGGACGGCAGGGTGGGGATGGCCGGCTCCTCATATCTGGCGCTGAACCAGATCTTCACCGCCGCCCTCGCCGGTCGACACTCCCCGCTGAAGGCGATCCTGCCCGCGAACGCGGGCAACGACGTGTACCGCGACCTGGCCTTCGGCGGTGGCATCCCCAACACCGAGTTCGCTCTCGTGTGGGAGGGGCTCCGTGCTTCGATGACCCCCGATACGCCGACCAGCCCGTCCGAGAGTCCGCAGTGGTCGACGGGCAACACGGCCGCTCGGGCCGAGAACCTGGCCGAGTTCGACGCCGGGCTGTACAGCGACGTCGACACGGGCGGCCCGCGGGCCTTTGACAACGGCTTCTGGCAACAGCGGGCCCCCAGCGTCTTCCTGAACCGGGTCGTGGGCAACGGCGTGCCGGCGCTGCTCCTGAGCGGATGGCACGACGTCTACCAGCGCGGCGCGGTGCTCAATTTCGCCCAGCTGCAGAACGCCTGGGCCAACCGGCGGCTGGGCCTGCCCAGCCACGGCGTGGCCCCGATGACCGCTTCTCAGCCCGTGACGGGGCGTTACCAGCTCGTCGTCGGGCCGTGGTTTCACAACCCGGCGACGCTCGGCCTCACCTTCCAGCAGCTCCAGCTGGCCTGGTTTGACCGCTGGTTGAAGGGAACCCACAACGGGATCGACCGGACCCGCGCACCTCTGCACGTGTTCGAACTGGGCACGAACAGGTGGATCAACCTGGCCCGCTGGCCGGTGCCGGAGGCCCACACGCGGACCCTGCTGCTGGGGGCCTCGACGCTGGGAACCAGGAGCCAGACTGGCACCGATGGGCTGACCTGGTCTGATGTCCGCAGTCCGTGCAACGCCGGCACGGATCAGTGGAGCACCGGCCTGCCGGCGTACGCGGTCGCCGAGGGCCGGGGCAGCGGCGACCCGTGCGCCGACAACGACAGCTCGACTCAGCTGGGCGGCATCACGTACACGAGCGGGCCCTTCAGGGCGGCCACGACCGTCGCCGGCCCGATCGACGTGAGTTTGGATCTGAAGGACACGGTATCCGACGCCGAGGTTGTGGCCAGCCTGGACGTCGTCAGCCCCGGCGGGAGCTCACGGGCGATCTCCAGCGGGGCGCTGCTGGGATCGCTTCGGGCCCTCGACGCGGGGCGGAGCTGGTCCCAGGACGGCCGGCTGGTCCTCCCCTGGCACCCGTACAGCTCAGCCAGCGCGCAGGTGATGCCGCCCGGCCCGGCCGTCAGGCTGGACATTGAGGTGTACCCGACCGTGGCCCGGATCGCCCCGGGCGACAGGCTCCGCCTGACCCTGACCGCCGGCGACACCGCGCTTCAGCCCTCACCGGTCCAGATCAGCCGGCTGGCTGGTGGGCGCTACTCGATCCTTCGGGGCTCGTCGTTCATCACCGTGCCGATGGCGCCGGCCGGACGCCTGACCACCAGTCCGATCGACTGGGGCGGGTGCAACGGGTCGTGCTGAGGGCTCTCATGGCCACGGTCGCGCTCGCCGTCCTGGCCGGCGCTGGCGCGGCGACGGCCGCCGCCGACCCTGCAATCACCGTTCCCCGCGGCGCGCTCCAGGCCGCGCTTCAGTGCCCGCACGCGTTTGTCCACAGAAATCACGAACCCGTCCTGCTTGTCCACGGCACTGGACTGAACGCCGACGAGAGCTGGGCCTGGAACTACGAACCTGCGCTTGCGCCCTCCGGCTTTGACTGGTGCGCGGTCACGCTGCCCAACCGAGCGCTGGGCGACATCCAGATCTCGAGCGAGTATGTGGCCTGGGCGGTGGAGCACATCCACGCGCTCGCCCACCGTCGGGTCGCGATCGTCAGCCACAGCCAGGGCGGGATGGAGGGCCGGTGGGCCCTGCGCTGGTGGTCCAGGGCCAGGGCCGACACCGCCGACCTGATCGACCTGGCCAGTCCCAACCACGGCATCTACGCCGCCGATGCCTGCGCCGGCAGCGGCAACTGCTGGCCGGCGGTGTGGCAGATGGCCAGCGGCTCGCACTTCCTGAAGGCGCTCAACTCGGGCTCGGAGACCCCCGGCCGCGTGAGTTACAGCCAGATCTACAGCCAGACCGACGAGCTGGTCGAGCCGTCCACCACGCCCCCGCTCAACGGTGGCGCGAACACGGCCAACGTCGCGATCCAGTCGATCTGCCCAGGCCGGGTCGTCCACCACGCCGGCCTGCTCTCCGACCCGGTGGTGTGGGAGCTCGCGCTTGACGCGCTGACCCATCCCGGGCCGGCCAACGCGGAGCGGATCGACCGGGGTGCGTGTCTCCAGACCGCGATGCCCTACGTCAACGAGGCCGATGTGCTGACGGGCAACGTCTTCCTCTACTCGCGCGCGGGGCTCGCCTTCTACCAGCACCCCGGGGTCAGCGCCGAGCCGGCGCTGAAGCCCTACGCCCGGCCGTACGGCTGACGGCAGACACAGAAGTTCACCGCCCGCCGGGCGTTAAGTCGCCGGAACTCGAGACGGAGGATCTGAGCGATGCGCCGCGCCCTACTGCTTACGTGTCTTGCGCTCTGCGCCGGCGCCGCCATGCCGGCTCTGGCCGGGGCGAAGCCCCAGCGGCCCGGCGGGCGCTTTTACGTGGGCGCCGCCAAGGAGGACGTCACGCCGACCGACCTGACCAGCTTCCACCTGGGTGGGTACGGGATCGGGCCGGTACACAAGGCAACGTCGGTGCTCCGGCACATCTACTTCCGGGTCATCGCCGTCCGGGACCGCAATGGCGACCAGGTGGTGATGGGGTCGCTGGACTCGCAGGGCTACTCGATCGCTTACCAGCAGGGGCCGTACGGGTTCAGCGACATCGAGAACTACATCCATGCGCACCTCGGGATCCCGGCCAGCCACATCATCCTTCAGGCCACCCATAGCCACAACGGCCCCGATGAGATCGGGGTCTGGGGCGGAGTGCCCGAGACGTACCTGGCCTGGGTGACCCGCCAGATGGAGACGGGTATCGAGCAGGCCGTGGCCTCCGAGCAGCCGGCCTACCTGAAGGTGGGCACGGCCGATATGGCCGGCTTCGCGGGCACGTTCGGCTCCAACACAGATGAGACGAACACCGGCGATAACCAGGACTACCCAATCGACCAGCAGATGCGCGTGCTCCAGGCCATCAGCCCGGACGGCCACGCGGTGCTGGCGACACTGGTCAACTTCTCCACCCACCCCACCGTGTACGGGCCTCGCAACCAGGTCGCGCCGGACTGGCCGGGGGCGACCGCCACCTATCTGGAGCACAACGAGCGGGATATGCCCGACCGCGCTCAGTACGGCTATCCGGGATCGACGGCGATCGTGACCGTTGGCGCCGTGGGCCACAGCTGGCCCTCGGGCATCCCGGCGTCGGACACCGACCAGGGCGTCGATCCGGTGGACAAGGAGCTCAACCTGGACAAGGACGGTCAGGGACTGAACAACTGGGAGGCCGACCAGTACGGCAACGCAGTGGCCCAGCGGGCCATGGACAGCGTCTCGAGCGGCCACGGGTTCTACATCCAGCGGTCGCTGGTCGACGGGGCGAGCCGCAAGGTCCGGGTGGAGAACACAAATCCGGTGCTGCTCGCGGCGGCCAACGAGCCCGCCAACAACACCCCGCTGGGCGGCTACAAGATCGACCGCTCGACCACCCCGCCGTGGGGGTACGGCGACGTCTTCGTGTCACTGGTGAACACGCTGCGGATCGGCGACATCCCGTTCTACGGCGTCCCGGGGGAGCCCTACCCATCGATCCAGTTCAGCCTCGACCAGGACGTCCACGCCGCGGTCCAGTTCATCTTCGGGCTGGCCAATGACCAGTTGGGCTACGTCGAGGAGCCCGGCGACTACAACGGCGCCTTCCAGTGCTCGACCACGGACGAGTGGTTCTTCACGATCTCCCCGGTCTTCGGGGGCGACGTCGTCCGCCTGTCGCGGGCCAACGCCAAGTCCCTGGGGTTCACCGTCGCCGGCGGTGCCCTGGGCGCCTACGGGCCCGGCCAGGTCCCGCCCTCGGCCAACTGCACCGAGCAGCAGGTTGATTCGGGCTCGGGGCCGGCGGGGTGAGCCGACCGAGGGCGCTGGCCACACTGGCGGTTCTGGCAGCCGTGCTCGCCGGCGCGCTGGCCTCCACAGCCGCCGCTGACCCAGTCGCTCTGGTCAACGCTCTGAACGGCACGCTCGGTCCCGGCTTCCCCTCCGTCGGGGCCGAGCTGCCGTTCGGGATGATCCAGCCCGGGCCCGACACCTCGCTCCCCGATGGGTCGCAGAATCAGCTCAACTACACCGGCTACGCCTATGAGGACCCCGATATCCGCGGGTTTTCGCTGACCCATTTCGACGGCGCGGGCATCCACATCGCGGGCGATCTGCCGTTCATGCCCACGACGGGCCAGGTCAATCCGGCTGACCCGTCCGGTAACGCCTCGCCCTACTCGCACTCCTCGGAGACGGCCCAGCCCGGCTACCACGCGGTCACACTGGCTCGGTCCGGGATCCGGACCGAGTTGACCGGGACGCTGCTGGCGGCGGAGATGCGCTTCACATTCCCAAGTACCGCTCAGGCCAACGTCCTGGCCGAGGTCAGCCAGAGCACCAGCGGGCCACACCCCGGTTCCGTGACCGTGGTCGGCCGGCGCGAACTCCAGGGCTCCAGCGCTACCTGACCGGCGCGATCAGCCGCCTGATCGCCCAGGGCGGGGTGCGCGAGTTCAAGTTCGACTACGTGACCTGGGTCGACTGCCCGCCCCACGATTACCTCGACTACGAGGACGCCTACGTGCACTGGATCCAGCTCCAGCAGCAGCTTCACCCAAACGTCACGTTCGAGCTGGATGAGACCAACGACCAGCGTCTGTGGGCCGTTCGCTCCGCCTCGCTCGGGCCGTCGTGGTTTGACAACGGCCACGTCCAGGGCTCGTCATACCCGTCGCGGCTGCTCCACGACGTGTGGTCGGCCGCTCCCTGGATCCCGCCGTCCCCACTGGCCTTCGGCTTGGACGACGGCGACCTGGCGCCTCCCTGCACCGTCGATTACCTGCGCCGATCTCGCTGCTCGGCCACGTGACGTTCTGGACGGACCTGACCAAGCTCTCAAAGGCCCAGCTGGGCGAGACCGCGTGGTGGCTGCGCTGGTACAGGCTTCATCGCGGCGATCTCGCGGGCCTGGTGTACGAGGACACCGGCACCGACCCGATCGACGGGCGGGCCTGGGCGGCGTTCCAGCCCTGGTACGCAGGCCACGGCTATCTGTTCGCCTTCCGGCAGGGAGGCGGCCAGAGCACTCAGACGATCGCGCTGCAGGGTCTGGTGGCCGACGCGCGCTACAGGCTGACCAACGTCCGCACGGGCGTTGCACTGGGCACATTTGCCGGAGCCCAGCTGGAGCGGGGGGTCCCGCTGACCCTCGCCCGGCCCTACAGCGCGGAGGTCCTGACCATCACGCTGAGTTAGCGCTCAGCCGGTGAATCCCCGGGCGCGCTTCTTCGGACGCCGGCTTGGCGGGTGGTGATGGTGACGGTGATGGCGACGATGGGGCCGGCGAACCGGGGGCGGGGGAGCCGGGCGGCGATTCTGCACCAGGGCCACCCACACCCTCTGGTGCTGGTGACCCTTGCCGGCCGGGGTGAGTAGGAGGGTGTCTGACCCGTCCGGGTTCGCTGTCAGCGCAGGCCGCTCACCTGCGTGGGTCATCTGGCCCTGGGCTCGAGTGACGTACGTGTAGCCGCCCGCCGAGGTGATCTGGTTGTAATCGCCCTCGAACGCTCCGTCCCGGGAGAACGCGTCGTAGTAGGCGTTTGAGCGCACGCGGTCAACCCGCAGCGGCTTGGTGAAGCTGTTGCCCCCGTTGGTCGACTCCTGGTAGTAGGTATCGATCCACGGCGTGTACAGGGGCCCCTTGGCCGACTGATTTCGCTGGCGATAGGCGACATGCACGCTGCCGCCTGCCCCCACGGCCACGGTCACGTTGTAGTGGTCGACGTGGTTTTGAGCCGAACCAGGGTTGACACGCCGGGGCGGCGTCCAGGTGAGGCCACCGTCGGAGGACCGGCTGATCACCGCGTCGTTGGTCCCGTCGGTCCTGAAGCGGGAGTCCTCCCAGACCGCGTAGATCGTGCCGGATTTGGGATCGGCCGCCGCGGCGGGAAGCGTGCCGGCACGCTGAGCGGGGACGCCCGCGGTCTGGTTGGCGGAGATATCCACGGGCGGCGCAAAGGCCAGCGGTGCCGGGTAGGGCGTCGTCCCCGCCGCCGGCGCGACCAGTGAGACGAGCTCATCGTTGCCCGGACTGATCTCAAGTTCGTCGGTCCCAGACGGAACCGGGACGCCGCTCAGGGTCGTGTCGAGCACAACGTCAAGCCCCCCGCCCTTGGTGATCACCGGGTAGGCGCCGATCCCCTGACCGGGAAATATGAGGCCCGGAATCGTGTGGAAGTCCGGCAGCCAGTTGGCCAGGTGGTCGCAGTTGTGGTCGCAGTAGTCGTAGAGGACGGGGACGACTCGATCCCAGACCACGTACACGCGGCCGAAGTGATGCCCCGCCCCCTTGCCCATGTCGACCGCAATCCAGTTCTTGTCATTCAGCCCGCCGATCACGTCGTCCTGGAGGAGCACCGGCGGGCCCCACGACCGGCCGCCGTCCTTGGAGACGTTGACGGCGATCCCACTCCGCAGCCCCTGGTTCTTGGTGAAGTCGAACACCAGCGAGTTGGCGTAAACGAGGTTGTGGGGGCCGAAGGCCACGACCGCGTCGCTGGCCCGCTCCAGCACTCCACCCTGGCCGGGGTAGGTGGTCAGCTTCGGCAACTGGCCTGTGATCCACGTCTTCCCGCCGTTGAAGCTCGTGGCGAACCCGTTGGTGGCATCTCCGCCGTCGGCGATCCGGCCTTCCTGGTAGGCGGTGACAACGTTCTTGGGGTTGTCCGGGTTGACCGCGATCGAGGGCTCGCTCTCAGTGTCGGGCTGTACGTAGTCCTGGATCGGGTCCGGGCACCGGGTCGAGGGACATTTGATTGCGCTGCCCAGCGTGTCCCGGCCGGTCTTCACGTCCCGCACCACCACGGGCACCGACCGGGCGCGGCGGGCCCCGGTCTCGGCGGTCCCCACGCCGGCCACGGCGCCGAGCGCGACCACGATCCCGAGCGCAGCGACGGCGCCAAGAGCAAGCAGACTCCCCCGCTGGATCCGCATTTTTCCGCACGCTACCAGAGCGGACTTCCCCTGCGGAGTTGCAAGATTCGCCGCGGCTCAGCGTTATGCGTTTGTGGCCTTTGTGAGAACCGGCGGTGCGTTGCGTCGCGGCCGGGCAGCTCTGCTCGTCGCTCCCGTGCTCGCCCTGCTTTGGGTCGGCGTCCCCGCCCTCGCGGCGACCAGGCCGGCGAAGCCCACCTCCCACCGATGGGTCAACCACGACTCCGACCAGTGGGACGGCTCGTCGGACCCGTCAAATCCCCGCTATGCGACCAACTCGAAAGGTTGCGACCCGGTCGACCCAGCGCAGTGCATGCTGCCCTACCCCAACGACTGGTTCACCCGGCCCGATCCGGCGAGCGCGACCGGACGCAGGCTCGACCTGAACGTCCTTGCCATGCCGCACAACATCGCGGGCAAGCCGATCGATCCCTCTGCATGGAATGACAGCGACGGGTTCAGCGCCGGCTCGGAGATCCTCACGGTCGTCCCGGGGATGACCAAGAACTCCGACCTGGGCGCGTCGCGGCTGCCCACCGACCTGAACATCGCGACCAACCGCGAGTCGAACCTCGGGGTGGTGCTGCTCGACGCCACCACCGGCAGGGTCTGGCCAACCTGGACTGAGATCGACCAGTACACCTCCGAGGCAGGCGTGATCCCCTCGGGCACCACATCGCGGATTCAGCAGGACCTGATCATCCACCCGGCGATGAACCTGCTCGACGGCCATCGCTACATCGTGGCCCTGCGTCACCTGGTCACCAACAATGGAACCGACGCGCCCCAGTCCGCGGCCTTTGCGACCTACGTTCAGGACTACCTGCACCACACCACCGGTGGGGACCCGCGGGTCAGCCACATGGACCAAGTGTTCGCGGACCTCAAGGAGGCCGGCTGGGCCGTCTCAACCAGCCCGAAGGACCTATTCCTGGCCTGGGACTTCACCACCGCCTCCTCGCAGAACGTCACCGGCCGCATGCTCGCGATCCGGGACAACGCATTTGAACAGCTCGGTGAGACCAAGGCACAGATCAACGGCGGCCAGGACGTCGGCCAGGCGCCGTCCTTCACCGTCTCGTCAGTGACGAACTTCACGACCGCCCAGAACTCCAACGTGGCGCGTGAGATCACCGGCACGTTCAACGTTCCGTGCTACATCGCCCCGACCTGCTCGCCGCCCGTGAAGTGCGACCAGATCAGCAGCCAGAGCCCGGTCGACGACTGCCCGTCACCGGGCCAGTTCCTCTACACCAACCCCACTGACCCGGACGCCGATCCGTCCCAGGTGCCCGGCCAGACGTATCAGGCCGGGTATATCTGCGTGGTGGGCCGGACCGGGTTCGAGAACCAGCAGACGCTGCGCCCGGTGGAGTACGGGCATGGGCTGTTCGGCAGCGACTCCGAGGTCACCTCCGCGCCGCAGGAGGAGATGGCTAACCGCAAGGAGATGATGTATTGCGCGACCAACTGGTTCGGCTTTGCCAACGCTGATGTCCCGAACGCCGTACTCGCGCTCTCGGACCTGTCGCTGTTTCCGATCCTGGTCGACCGCGCCCAGCAGGGTGAGCTGAACTTCCTCTATCTGCAGCGGCTGATGATCAACCGCCGTGGCTTTGCCGGCAACGCGGCCTTCCAGTACTCGGACGGCAAGTCGTTCATCAATTTGGGCGACGGCGTCTACTACGACGGCAATAGCCAGGGCGGGATCTTCGGCGGGACTGTCTGCGCCGTCTCGATCGATGCGCGCAGATGCGCGCTCGGCGTCCCGGGGATGGACTACCCGGTCCTGCTTCCCCGCTCGGTCGACTACGTCGCCAAGAACACGGTGCCGCAGGTCATCGAGCTGGAGCTCGAGAAGCTGGCCGCGAACCCGTCGTCGTATGACCCGACGAGCGCCTACGGCGACATCGGCTACTCCAATCTGCTCGACTTCTTCTACCCCGACCAGGGGCAGCGGCAGCTGATCATCGACCTGCTCTCAACCCTATGGGACCGAGCCGACCCGAACGGCTATGCCGGGCACATGACCTCGACCGCGGTCGGTGGACTGCTTCCGGACTGCACCGCAGAGGGGGTCGTGCCGGCGGCGACGGAGAACAGCCAGTGCCCTGCCGCGACCCCGGATCACCACGTGCTCATGCAGGTCGCCTGGGGTGACCATCAGGTCGCGAACATGACCGCGTTCGACGAGGCACGCACGATTGGGGCCCGGGCGGTCGGCGGCCCGGCGACTTCGAACCAGCTCGGCGGCGGCGAGGCGCTGCTGGGCGCGCGGCTGTGCAGCGACGAGCCCGGGGACAATGCCAACGACCCGGTCGATGGGAACTACTGCTACAGCCCCGGCGCGCCGCTGTGGGATGTCGCGCCGATCACCAGCTACCCGTTCAACGGCTCGGCGATCGCGATCTTCGACTCGGGGCCCGACGGTGCGACCAGGTACGGCACCGATCCCCCGCCCCCCTCGGACGTCCCCCCACCGGACACCGCAAAGAACCAGGACCCGCACGAGGGCCCGCGCCGCTCCTGTGCGGCTCAGGACCAGAAGGGCGCATTCTTCGACCTGAACGGGCTGATCACCGGGGCGAACGGCTACGTGACCGATCCGGCCCAGCAGCTGAGCACCGGCGGTCAGCTGGCCGGGCCGCCCTACTTCGCCGGCGGGTGGAACGGCACCTGCGCGCTGCCCTGAGGACGCCTCCTGTCTGGTCGCGACGGACGGATGATCCGCGGTCCGTCCAGCACGGTGGTTTGCAGACCGGGTGAGGCCAGGATCGACGAGCTGCAGAAACGGTCGACCAGCCACCGCTTCTTGCTGAATAGCCTGGTCTGATCGAAGTGATGCGGTGAGTCGGGGTTGTCCGATTCCGAATACGTGAGGATGTTGCGGGCGACCGGGCACCGCCGCTTGCCCCACGTGACGACCTGGATGAAGGAGGAGCCGAGCCAGATCGGGCCGTAGCCGGCGCCGGCAGTGAACGTGGGGTAGATCGCGTTGAAGATCCCGTTGGGGTCGGCGGGTCCGCCGTGGATCGGGATGCGGCCCGAAGGGGTGCGGACGTATTGCCGCGAACCGACGGGCGCGCCCAGCGGGATGTGGGCTCCGTCGAGATCCTCGATCGCGTCGCCGAGTGCTGTGCGCACAGCGGGATCGCTGGTGTTCAGGCCGTATGGGGTATGGACTGGGTCACTCGAGCTGTAGGGATGACTCCAGAGCTGGGTCGCGCCGGAGGCGTGCGCCCAGAACTGCCTGAACAGCAGCTCGCCGCGCGATTTGAGGTTGGCGTGCAGATCCCAGGTGGCGAGCACGTGGCACGCATTCGCGATCGGCACCGGCGGGCCGCTCGAGGTGGGTGCCTCGCCGCCCGCGGACTGGAACTGGCGGCACATCGCGACGAGGTCGTCGCGGGTCAGTACGCCTGAGTAGGACAGATCGCCCAGGTCCATGTTCTGCATTTGCCTCAGGGTGAAGCCGGGCGGCCCGAGATGGTCGTGGCCGTGGACCCTGGCGTCGGTCTCGATCAGGCCGATTCGGGTGCGCAGGCTCCGAGCGGTGTTCTCAGTCCCGATGACCCGTGCGAAACCGGTCAGCGGGTGGTGCGGGTTGCTGAGCCAGTAGCTGTCGTTGGAGTTGGTGACGTAGTCCGAGCGGAACAGGTGCGGCTCGTGGCTTGCTCCGAACAGGCCCCGGTCGGCAGAGTCAGGGTCGGTGCCCCAATCGCAGCTGGTGCGCGAACCGTCCAGGATCGGCAGGCCCACATCGGCGAACGTGACCGCGCCGAGCGCCGTATCGCAGCGCTGGGCCTCGGCGTTGGTGACGTGCGGGATCGCCCCAATGTCGGCGTAGAGTGCGTGCCCTCCGCGATCGGACACGATCGTGTTGACCCACGGGATCCCCTCGTACTTCTTCAGGATCCTGTACTCCTGCTGCGCCGACTGGGCCATGTCGGTGTAGAAGAAGTGATTGAAGATTCGGAAGTTGTCAGCGTTGGCGTCGCGCATTGTGAACGCCGTCGCGGAGGTCCACGGAAGCGGAATGCCGGCGAGTGAGTTCATCACCGGCCCATAGCGGGTCGAGTACAGCGTGCGCGAGTACGGCCTCAGCAACCCGCCCCGCTGGCGCACATCGACCGTCACCCTGCGGCTGGTCATCTTCACCGGCTTGCCGTTCTCCAGGTAGCTCGTTGGGTCGCCGGGTACCAGGGTGAGCTCGTAGGGCGTAAAGCGGAATGCGGTGGAGACAGTGTGGCTCCAGGCCATCGACATCGTGTGGCCGATCAGCACTATCGGCACGCCGAACAGCGTCATCCCGGAGACATTGATCTTGCCCGGGATCGTGTACTGGAACTCGTAAAAGCGCTCGTCGCCAGTCCACGCGAAGTGCGGGTTGCCGAGCAGCAGCCCATGATGGTTGCGCGTGCCTGCCGAGCCGATCGCGACCGCGTTCGAGCCCACCCCGCCCGCGTGCAGGGCGTGGAGTCGGGCAGACAGGACGCGGCCCATGCCTTTGGGGTGGGCGAGCTGTCCGGTGCTCCGGACGGGCACCGAAGGCGTCGGCGGCTGGGCCTGTGCGATCCCGTCGAGCACGACGTCGCCGCTGGCCAACTCGACCAGCTGGTAGAAGCGCCGGTAGGCGTCCGCAGTCGTGATCGGGTGCACCCACGGCTTGCCGCGGCAGCGCCGGTCGGGCACGCCGCGCGAGCCCCCGACGCTCTTCAGGTAGCGGTTGTAGCCATCGACGTAACCCTGCACGCCCTGGCGCAGCGCGGGCGAGAGCGCTCCCACGCCTCTGCGCACCGATAGCAGCTTGTTGACCACGTGCGAGTCGATGATCTGCTTCCAGTACAGGTCCGAGTCGAGGTTGTTGGGCGTGGTGCCATTGCCCGGCTGCGGGTAGCTGCCATTGGGGCCGAAGTAGCGCGAACGCTGGGCATCGACCGTCACATAGTCGTCGGCCATGGTGCACAGGTCGTCCTGCGCGAACGCGTACCCGAAGCCGTAGCCCAGACCCCTCCAGTTACGAGCCTCTATGTGCGGAAAGCCGCCCTCCGTCCGGCGGATCACCGAGTACAAGGCAGGGTGGCGGGCACGCCGCGCATGACCGCTGGCGAGGGCATCGCCGATCGCGCCGCCAAGCACGACCGCGCCAACCACGGCGAGCATCAGCGAGGAGACCGCGGGTGTCTCCCTCGCACGGCCGGTTAACCACGCACGCACCATCTGCCAGCGGCGAACCTAACAAAACCCTGCCAACCGCGTGCCAGGCCCTGTCTCAGGTGCCCGGGCTGCGCTTGAGCATCTCCTCCAGCGTCAGCCCGCTGTGCACCGACTCGGGACGTTCGGCCACTATTTCCGACCCCGGACGGGCGCGCTCGTCGCGGCGTTTGACCAGCAGCCACTGGGGCTTGTGTCCGTCCCTGGTCCGCTGCAGCGCGAATCCGCCCTGCAGCTTGTCCCCGTGCAGCACGAACACGGCGTGGCCGCGGTCCAGCGCCTCCGGCCACGGCACCCGGCCGCCCTGCTCGTATTCCCCGCGATCCCAGATGATCACCGCGCCACCGCCGCCCGTTGGTCCCTCGAAGTCGTTGTGGGCCAGTCCGTGGTCCTCAACCTCAACCGCCAGGCGTTTCGTCGCCGGGTCCATCGAAGGTCCCCGGGGCACGGCCCAGGAGCGCATCACCCCCTCGACCTCCAGGCGGACGTCGAAGTGGTGAGCCCGGGCCTGATGCTCCTGGACCACGAACACTCCCGCCGGCACGCCGCGAATCGCGAACTGCTCGTGGCCCTCCCGACGGACCGAGCCGGCCTGCACCGGCCCGAGTGCCTCCAGGCCGCCGACGAAATCCTCGAGCGCGGCCTCATCACCCTCGGCGTGCAGGGCGAGCGTTCCGTCCTGCGCCAGCTGGACCCAGCCTCGCAGTCCAAGTCCGAGCGCCCGCTTTCGCAGCTCGTGGCGCACTGCGGGCTCAGTCAGCTCCCCGGCCACCGTGATCCGCCTGGCTGCCCGTTGAGCCATGCGCCGATTATCGCCACGACGGGCGGCACCGGATAGGCTCGCCACCGCCATGAAGATCCATGCGCTCACGACCGGGACCGTCGCGCTGAAGGACGCCTTTCTGCATGCCCGCAGCGGGTGGCGCCGCCAGCCGGCGCTGTTCCTCCCCGGTCAGTGGTCCGAGTCGCTGCCGATCCACTGCTGGGCCATCGAGCATCTGGATCGGCTGTGGCTGGTCGACACCGGCGAGACGTCGGCGGTAAGGAATATCCCGTTCGCGCGCTTCGACATCCCTGCCGCGCAGGAGCTGCCTGGCGCCCTGGAGGCTGCGGGCCTGTCCGTGTCCGATGTGGACACGGTCGTCATCACGCACATGCACGGCGACCACATCGACGGCGCGATTCACGTCGCCCGCCCGGCGCTCGTGCATGAGCCCGACCTGGCCTTCACCCGGACGGCAGCGGCCCGGTTCCAGCAGCGACTGCTCCGCCAGCCGATCCCGCCCGGGGTTCAATTTGAACCGTTCACGCTCGATGCCTCCCCGTTCGGTGCCTTCACCACGAGCCGGAGGCTGAGCGATGACGGCCGGATTGTGGCCGTCCCCACGCCAGGCCACACCGTCGGCCATGTGTCGGTCATCTGCGTGGACGACCAGGGACGGCACGTGATGCTGGCCGGCGACGCGACCGACACCGTCGAGCAGTTGCACGCCCGGCGCGCCGGAGCCGTTGACCCCAAGCCAGCCGCGTCGGTGCAGACGATGGAGACGATCCTCGCTCACGGCGCGGGGCACTCGACGGTGTATCTCCCCTCGCACGATCCCGACTCGACGGCGCGGCTCCGGGACTCGGTCACGCTTTAGTCGGCCCGCCGATGAAGCAGGCCCTCGGCCGTGGGTGGCGGCAGGGAATGCAGAGGCGTAGTGTCGGGCAGTCCAGCGACCAGAGGAGAACCAGTGGCGATCGTCCAGAGCCAGAGCACGACCACCGGAGAAGATGCTGAAGCGATTGCCGAGCTGCACGAGATCGTGGCCCGGCAGCGCGAGGCCTTCCTGGCCGGCCCGTTCCCGTCACTGGAGGAGCGCCAGGCGCTGCTGGGAGCGCTGGCAGGGATGCTGGTCGGCCATCGAGCGCAGATCGAGGACGCCCTGAGCAGCGACTTCGGAGCTCATCCCAGGCTGGCGGCTGACCTGATCGAGATCCTCGGTCCGGCCGGGCGCGCGGCGTATGCCGGCGAGCAGCTGTCTGGCTGGATGGCTCCCGAGGCCAGGTGGACCGACCCGACGCTGTTCGGTTCAGCTCGTGCGTTCGTGCAGCCGCAGCCCAAGGGCGTCGTGGGCAACATCGTGCCCTGGAACTTCCCCTTCGACCTGTCCGTCGGGCCGCTGGTCGAGATGCTGGCCGCTGGCAACCGGGTGGTGATCAAGCCCTCCGAGTACACCCCGGCCTGCGGTCAGCTCTTGCGCGAGATGGTCCACGAGACCTTTGACCGGGATCGGGTGGACGTCGTCGTGGGCGGGGTTGAGCTGGCCAAGGCATTTGCCCGGGTGCGCTGGGACCACCTCCTGTACACCGGGAGCACGTCAGTGGGCCGGGAGATCGCCAAGGCCGCGGCCGAGCTGCTCGTGCCCGTGACGCTCGAGCTCGGGGGCAAGTGCCCGGCCATCATCACCCAGGACGGGATCACCGCTGAGACGGTCAAGCAGGTCCTCGGAACCAAGGGCGTCAAGAACGGCCAGATGTGTATCTCGGTCGACTACTGCCTGGTCCCCCGGGCGGGCCTGGAGGAGTTCGCCAGGCTGGCCGCCGACCACGTCCGGGAGTCGATGCCCGGCTACAGCACTTCGGAGAGCTGCACCGGGATCATCTCCGAGCGGCACCTGGAGCGCCTCGAGCGGCTTCTCGACGACGCGCGTGACCACGGCACCGAGGTCCGACCGCTGGAGCCATCGGACGGCCCCGATCCGGAGACTCGCCAGATGCCGATGGCGCTGGTGATCGACCCCCCGGATGACCTGGCCCTGATGCGCGAGGAGATCTTCGGACCGATCCTGCCGGTGAAGGCGTACGACGAGCTCGATGAGGCGATCGACTACGTCAACTCAGGCGAACGCCCCCTGGCTCTGTACGCCTTCGCCGCCGACGAGGCCGTGGCCGACGACGTACTGCGCCGCACAACATCTGGTGGCGCGTGCGTGAATACGGCCGGCGCGCACGGGGCGCTGCCCTCGCTGCCCTTTGGCGGCGTTGGCCACAGCGGCATCGGCCGCCACCACGGCATCGAGGGCTTCCGGGAGTTCTCCAACCTCCGGGGGGTGTTCGTCCGGGGCGAGGGCGACCTGATCGACGCCTTCGCGCCGCCGTACGGACCCGCGGCCCAGGCGATTGTCGACGGCGCCTTCGGGGGCGCAACGTGAGAGGCTTTACCCGCGGCGTCGCTTAGCCGCCGCGTATCCAGGTCATTGGTCGGGAGGCCACATGTGCAGAAGAACGATTTCCACATTGACCGCAGCGGCTGCCGTGGCGGCCCTGCTGCTCGCCCCGGCGGCGGGCCAGGCGCGCACGCATGCCGGCCGGGCGGGCCTGAAGGACCACTGCGTGGTCAAGCAGCTGCCCGGCAACCTGACGCTCACGGTCTGCTACCCGACGTAGCGGGCTAGAGTGAGCGTCATGTGTCGAAACATCCGCACGCTCTACAACTTTGATCCTCCGGCCACCGAGGAGGAGATCCGCGCCTCGGCGCTCCAATACGTCCGCAAGGTCAGCGGCTTCACCAAGCCCTCGCGGGCCAATGAGGAGGCCTTTTTCAAGGCCGTTGACGCCGTGACCGCGGTCTCATCGGAGCTCCTGGCCCATCTCGAGACCTCGGCTCCGCCCAAGGATCGTGAGGTGGAGGCAGCAAAGGCCCGGGCCAGGGCCGCCCAGCGGTACGCCGCTTAGTCGAATAGTCGCTCGACCCCTCCAGAACAGGGTCACGCCGCTGAGCGAGCTGATCGCCACCCCGGAGCGGGGGCTCGTGTACGGCAATCGCGGCTGCCTGCATGATGCCCGGGGCGTGATCCGACGCCACCACAGCACCAAGCGGTGGATCGCCTGCCAGCTCCAGTTCCGGGGTCGCCGCCGGTCCCAACTGATGGCGCCGGGGCGCTACACGGAGCTGTTCTTTCTCGATGAGGCGACGGCTCTGGCCGCCGGGCATCGGCCCTGCGCGGAATGCCGGCGGGCTGACTACGACCGCCTGACTTCGTTGTGGGCTGACCGACACCCTGACCAGTCCGGAGCCGACGCCATCGACGCCCAGCTCCACGCCGAGCGGCTGGCCGGGCCAGACGGTCAGCGGCGGCTGCATGAGGCCGGCTACCGCGGACTGCCCGACGGCGCGTTCGCGCTCCGGGACGGACGGCCGCACCTGGTGCTGGGCTCGCGCCTGCTGGCCTGGTCGCCCGGCGGCTACACCGGTGCCGCAGCGCGCCCCGCGCGCGGTCAGGCCACCGTCATCACTCCGCCCGCGCTGGTGGCGCTGCTGGCCGAGGGCTACACGCCGCTCGTCCCCCTACTGCACCCCTCGGTGACCTGAGTTCGCCGCACGGCGCACCGCTGGCAAGGGGCGACGCCAGGCCCTAGCACAGCGCGGAGGGCCGAGTCACAGGACCCGGCCCTCCGCCGGCCGAGGCGCTATCGCGCCCAGGCTCCCGAACTGCTGGAACTACTTGCCCGCGACGCCACCCACGTTGATGCACGGGAAGTTGCCGTTCTGCTGCTGCGTAGCCAGAGCGGACCCGGAGGCGCCGGAGTTAGCGACCATGCCCGACACCATGCTCGAGCCATCGGCCAGGAACGCGAAGAACGGGAAGTAGGCCTCACCGTCATTCGTGGCGACGTTTCTGGAGTCTCCGGGGTCTATGGCGTGGAAGACATTGGCGTTGGGAATATTCGGGTCGACTCCAGCAAACGCCCGGTAGCCCTCCGACGACGCGCTGTTGTTGACCAGGGCGATATCGGTGCAACCGCTGCCGCCCAGAGCATCGGCGTCCGAGACCGTGAACTTCCCGATCGTGACCGACTGAACCTGACCGGAAGTCGTCAGATCCCCGTCCCAGTTGTTCAGCCCGGGACCGGCAGGACCAGCGGGACCGGCCGGGCCAGCTGGACCGGCAGAACCAGCGGGACCAGCGGGACCAGCAGGACCAGACCGGCCGGCAGGGCCGGACGGACCCCTCTGACCCCTCGGACCTCGGGGACCAGTGAACCCGCGCGGACCGCGCTGGCAATGACACTTGGCCGCCAGCGCCGGAGCGACGTCAACCGTCACTACCCCGAACGCCGCCATGACGCCCGAGACGAAAAGGAAAGCCACAGGCTTCCTCATTGAAACCCTCCTTGCAAAAGGGAATAGGCCGCGTGCGACAAGAAGGTTGGCCCCGGTCGCACCGCCGCCCAACCCTCTCACGGAGAAGCAGCCGGTGTCAAGGCCGGCTGGCCGCTCCTGAGGGCTCCGGCGGCGGGACCCGTCCGCCTACAGCGAGGCCAGTGCCTGCGCGGCCGCCCGGCGGCCCGAGCGGATCGCCCCGTCCATGTACCCGGGCCATTGCGGTGAGGCATCGGAGCTCGCGTAGTGAAGTGGGCCGACGGGCTCGGTGATCGGGTCGTGCAGAGCGGTCAGGACCCCCGGGGGATTGAAGCTGCCGTAGGCACCGCGGGTGAACTCCTCCTGGGCCCAGGCCATGTCGACGTATCCGACCGGGTGGAGCGCCTGCTCGCCGAAGTAGCGGGCAAAGGACGCCAGCGCAGCCCGGCGCCGGCGGGCCGGCGAGACGCCGTAGAAGCGCCGGCTGTCATCGCCCTCCATGAACCCGACCAGAACGCCGGGTCTACCGTCGGGCGGCGAGTTGTCATACGTGATCCGGATCGGGCCGGTGTCTGAGGTGGCCGCGCCATTGAGACCCTGGGCGCGCCAGAACGGCTTTTTGTAGATCGCGTTCACCTTCACGACCGAGCCGTTGGGCTGGCGCTGCAGCAGCTGGTCCAGGCCCGGCGGCAGCTGCGGGCTGAAGGTGATCCGGCCGGCCAGCGTCTTGGGGATCGTGACGATTACCCGGCGCGCGCTGAAGCTCTCCCGCTCTGAATGCACGGTCACCGGTGGCCCCAGCTCGATCGCTCTGATGGTCACGCCGAGCCGGACCGCCCGGCCCAGCCGATGGGCCAGCTTCTGCGAGAGCTGCTGGGGCCCACCGACAAAACGGATGCTCTGGGCCGAGCCGATCAGGGTGTTGAAATCGCCGCCCACTCCGGAGATCGCCTGAAGCAGGTCGAGCAGCGAGATCTGCTTGGCCTCCTCACCGTAAACGCCTCTGATCGCCAGCTCGGCCAGGTTCCGGGCCTCGGCCGTGTGCAGGTTCTGCGTGATCCAGGTGGCGCACGTCTGCTGGTCCCAGGCGACGGCCTGGGGTGCCCTCCACGGCGCACCGGCCGGAACCGACGCCGCCATTCGGTTGAACTCGAGGATCGCTGCCTCGACCTCAACCAGCGAGGCGGGACTGGCCGGCGGGATGTCTCCGCTGTAGGTCTGGACCCGGCCCCCCGAGTAGTACACGCTCCTGCCCGTCGAGTAGGTCTGGAACGTCTCGACGCCCAGCTCCCTCGCCAAACCCAGGACCTTGTCCTGCCCCGGGCCGGCCCACTCTCCGCCGAGCTCGGCCACCTTCCCCGGCCCCAGGCGGTGGTCGAAGTTCCGCCCGCCCACCCGGTGGCGGGCCTCCAGCACCAGCACCGACCGGCCCGCGGCCCTGACAGCCGTGGCGGCGTTCAGCCCGGCCAGCCCGGCGCCCACGATGGCCACGTCGTAAAGCCGGCGATGGCGAGCCCGCTGCGTGCCCAGGCCGGCCGCCGCCGTCGAGGGCGAGGCCAGACTGCCGGCAGCGGCTGCGCCGCCGGTCAGCAGCTCGCGTCGGCGGATGCCCTGGCTCACGGTCAGCGGAAGCTACCTCGTGGACCCGCGCTAGCCTGACAAGGCGGGCTCTATTTCATCCTCCGACGGAAGGGAGTGGGCCATGACTCGCAGTGCAGTCAGGGTGCTGAAGCTGGCGGTCGCTGGGCTTGCCACGGCCGCGGTGGTGGGTGTGACCAGTGCTGACGCCAGTCATGTGGTCAAGATCGCGTCGCACATCTCGATCAGGAGCCACAACCTTACGTTCAGCGGAAGGGTGACCTCGCCCAACCACGCGTGCGTCCCAATGCGCAGGGTGACGCTCTACCGCACCAACGGTGACGTCCTGGGCCACACCCGCACGAATTCCCATGGCCACTGGAAGATCACCGCATCGGGGTCAGCGGGCATCAGCCAGGGTCACTTCTACGCCAAGGTCAAGCGTCTCAGCCAGGGTGCGGCCGGAACGATCTACGTCTGCAAGGGCGCCAGGTCAAGGACGATTCCCATCCACTCCTAGAGCTCATTCCGGGTGACGCATGCGCTGATCCAGCGGCTCGGTGCTGGCCCCGGCGCGCAGGGCCCGGCCGATGACCAGCCGCTGGATCTCACTGGTCCCCTCGAAGATGGTGTAGAGCTTGGCGTCCCGGTACCACTTCTCGACCGGAAAGTCCTTGATATAGCCCCACCCGCCCATCGTCTGGATCGCCTGCTCGCAGGCCCTGACCGAGACCTCTGAGGCCATCAGCTTGGACATCGAGCCCTCGGCGTTCTCAAACGGATGGCGCTGGGCGGCCATCCAGGCCGCACGCCAGGTCAGGAGCCGGGCGCCGTCGATCTCCGCGGCCAGGTTGGCCAGCGGGAATGAGACGCCCTGGTTCTCAATGATCGGCTGGCCGAATGCCTCCCGCTGCACCGCGTAGTCGCGGGCGAACTCCAGGGCGGCACGGGCAATCCCGATGGCCTGGGCAGCCACCATCGGGCGTGTCCGCTCGAATGCCCCCAGGGCGGCCGAGCTGCGCCGGTGGACCGCGGCGGTGGGACCGCCCTCCTGCGCCGGCGAGATCGGCTTGCGTCCCTGCTCGGACTCGCGACCTCGGGCGATCCGTTCCCTGAGCCGTTCCAGGCCGCCGAGTAGCTGGTCGCCCGGGACCCGGCAGTTCTCAAACATGATCTCCCCGGTGTGCGACGCCCGGCAGCCGAGCTTGTCCAGCTTGCGCAGCATGTTGAGCCCCGAGGTGTCCTTGGGCACGATGAACACGCCCTGGCCCCGGTGACCGGCCTCGGGATCGACGGTGGCCACGACCACATGGACGTCCGCGATTCCGCCATTGCCGATGAACACCTTGTGGCCGTCGATCACCCAGTCGTCTCCGTCCTGGCGCGCCCGGGTCTGGATCGCCCGGACGTCGCTGCCGCCGCTGGGCTCGGTCACGGCCAGCGCGGCCAGCTTGACGTCATCGGGCGTCCCGAAGCACTGAGGGGCCCAGAGGCCCAGCTGCTCGTCGGTGGCCGCCTGTCGAATCGCCGCCAGGGCGAGCGCGGGTAGCACGATCGTCAGTCCGATTCCGGCGCACCCCCAGAACAGCTCCTCCATCAGGATCGGCAGCGATAGACCGGTCGGATCGCCGACCAACCCCGCGTACAGCTCCCAGCCGTAGAGACCCTGCCGGGCGGCCTCCTCCAGGACCGGCCAGGGAAGCTCCTGACGACGGTCGTATTCCGGGGCCACCGGGCGGATCACATCCCGGGCAAACGCGTGCGTCTTCTCTCGCAGAGCAGCCTGCTCGTCGGTCAGCTCCAGCGTGAATCCCATCGGTTCCTCCTGATCAGCGTCAATAACCTCGGCAGGTGGTGGGTACCCACTCCAGAAGCATGACCACCACCGAAGCCATCGCCGGCGCCCTGCCGGAGAGCCGCTTTGGCCGCCGGGCCGGCCTTGCCGCCGCCACGTACGCGTTCACGGCCACGATGCTGGGGACCACGCTCCCCACCCCCCTGTACTCGCTCTACACCGAGCGGTTCGGCTTCTCCGAGCTGATCGTCACGGTCATCTTCGCCACGTATGCCGCCGGGGTGATCGCCGCCCTGCTGCTCCTGGGTCGGGTCTCCGACGTGGTCGGACGCCGGCCCGTCCTGCTGCTCGGACTGGCCATGTCGGCGCTGAGCGCGGTCGTCTTCCTGCTCGCTCAGGGGCTCGCCCCGCTGCTCGTCGGGCGCCTGCTCTCGGGCCTGTCGGCGGGCATCTTCACCGGCACGGCGACGGCCACCCTGGTCGACCTCGCCGGCCCGGAGGCTCGCGGCCGGGCGACGCTCGTAGCGGCGGTGGCCAACATTGGCGGCCTGGGGTGCGGGCCGCTGCTGGCCGGGATCCTGGCCCAGCTGGCGCCGCTGCCGCTGCGGTTGAGCTTCTGGGTCGATCTGGGGCTGCTCGTCCCAGCCTTCGTCGGCGTCCTGCTGATGCCCGAGCCCGTCCGGCCCGAGCCGGGAAAGGGGCTCCGAGTCCAGGCTCTTAGCGTCCCGCGCGAGACCCGCTCGGCCTTCATCCCGGCGGCCCTGGCCGGGTTCGCCGGATTCGCCGTCATGGGCCTGTCCACCGCGGTCTCACCGGCCTTCCTGGGTCAGGTGCTGAGCATCACCAGCGACGTCGTGGTCGGGGCGGTCGTGTTCGGCGTGTTCGCGGCGTCCGTTGTCGGCCAGTTTCTGCTTGAGATCGTGTCCCGCCGGACCGCCATGGCCGCGGGCTGTGCCGGGCTGATCGCCGGCATGGCGCTGCTGGCGGCCGGGTTGGCGGCGAGCTCGCTGGCCGTGCTGGTGATCGGGGCAACGGTGGCGGGTGCCGGCCAGGGTCTGAGTTTCCGGGCCGCCCTGGCTGCCGTCAACGAGGCCTCGCCTCCCGACCAGCGGGCGGAGGTGGCCTCCAGCTTCTTCGTCGTGGCCTACCTGGCCATCTCGATCCCCGTGATCGGAGAGGGCGTACTGGCTCAGGCGGCGGGCCTGCGTACGGCCGGCATCGTGTTCGCCGCCGCGGTGGCCGTGCTGGCGGCGGTCGTCGTGACGATGCTGTTGCGGCGGCGCGGCCCCGGGGTGGTGGGGGCCACGGGCGAGTAATCCCATCCGCCGATGGGGTTGGGACGCCGCGGGGCAGCGACGCGACTCAGGGCTTTGGCCGGTGTCGCAGCGATGGCAGTGCTGGTGCACAGCCAGCCCAGGCCCGCGGACGAGGCTGCCCACGCCGACTGATCAGGCCGCTCGCCGCTGCGGCCGCGAGAGCCCGAGCGCCCGCTTGGCTCCCATCATGCGCTCATCGGCGGCCTGGAGTAGCGCCTCGGGGGTGCGGCCGTCGGCGGGGAACGTGGCTGTGCCGACGCTGGCCGCCAGCGACTCCACGCCGGCGGTCACACTGGCCACGGCCCGCAGGACCCTGGACTCCAGCCGGGCAATCCCCTGGCCCTCGGTCTCCGGAGCCAGCACGCAGAACTCGTCGCCGCCGATCCGCGCCGCCGTGTCCTGCGCGCGGATGGTGTGCTGGAGGGCGCCCGCCACGTCGCGGAGCAGGTCGTCGCCAGCCAGGTGGCCGAAGCGGTCGTTGAGCTGCTTGAAGCCATCGAGGTCGATCAGGACAAGCGCGAATCCCCGTCGGCCTCGCGCGTGCCGGGTGATCTCATACTCGATCCGGGGCAGCAGTGAGCGTCGGTTGGCGATCCCGGTCAGCGGGTCGCTGAGGGCCGACTGTCGCAGCGTGGCGTTCTCGCGCTCCAGCCGCTCCCGCATCCAGACCACGACTCCGACGCTGAGCAGCAGCACGAACAGGACAAGGCCGGGATCGGGCAGCGGATGGTTGGACAGGACCAGGTCGGGCGCCGCGGCGGCCCCGACGAGGACCCCCGTCCCGACCGCGGTCTGAGAGCGGCTCGAGGACTGGGCAGCCATGAGCAGCGCGGTCGGGACGCACAGCCAGAATCCTGACCCTCCACCGACGAGCACCGCCGCCCCCGCGGTGATCGCGGCGATCAGCAACAGCATTGCGACAGTGTGGCCGCCGCTCCGGACGGCCTGGGGCCGGCGCCAGCGACCCCGGCCTACACCTCGCCGTCGTAGTACGGCACCTGGCCGTCGCTCCGACGGAGCATCAACTCATCCCTCCTGTCTCCCGGCCACACGCCGATCTTGTCGCTGTCCGGGTACACGGCCACCGCGGGCTCGCGCGAGCTTGACCACATCAGGAATCGCGCAGCCCTGTCCCCGGTGTTGGTCAGCTTGTGGGCGCCCTCGGCGCCCGCGGGGAAGCGGATCAGCGAGCCCGGGTCGGCTGGCTCCTCGCCGTCGGGGGTCCGCACGATGACCTCGCCCTCCAGCACGAACAGCCACTCCTCGGTGTACTCGTAGTGGTAGGGACAGAGGCTCTCGCCGGCCGGGAGCTCAAACCACTTGATGGTCGTCTCCCGGGCCTCCAGCTCCCGGCTCACCTGGACCATTCCACCGCGATACCCCGGCGGATCCGCGTCGTCGTACTCGAACTTGGCCTGATGAAGGTTGATTCGGTGCATGCCCGCGATCTTCCCACGGGGAGCGAAGGAGCGACGGCCGCCGCAAGGCCGCCGCTCCTCGGGCACACTGGGTCAGGCGGCCACGCGCTCGCCCGGAGCGTCCGCCGGCGCGCCCGTTGGGGAAGTCGGAGCTGGGGTGATCGGTGCATTCGTGGTCGGCGAACCGACTGGCTCGCCGGGCACGGTCTCGACCGGCCGGGCGCGCACCTGCAGCAGACCCGGCAGTGCGTATGCGGCCAGGGCGGCCATCAGCACACCCAAGCCGGTGTGGAAGCTCAGGCGCTCGAGCATCTGGACCGTGCGCGTGCCATGGCCGGCGCCGAGTTCTCCACCCGTCTTCCAGAGTAGGCTCAGGTCGGGCCCCACGACGAACCAGATTCCGGCCACAAGGGCCAGCAGGGCACCCAAGCGTCCGGCTGCCCAGGGCCCGGCGCCGAGCAGGAGGAGCCCGCCCACAATGGCCACGATCGCCGGCAACACGTCCAGGTACAGCCGTCCGGTGGTCCACGTCCAGGCCCTGTCCGGACCCAGCGTGAACTGGAAGTACGGCCCTACGAACGGGATGATCGCGCCCCAGATTCCCCCGATCAGAATCGTGAAGCCAACGACCCTGGTGGTCACGCTCCGCAACATATGATCCTCCTCTGAGTCGGAGCAGGCTTCCCCAGCCAAGAAGCTCAGTTTTTCGTCTGCAAACATTGAGCTTCCCCGGCCAAATTGCCCTCAAACCGAAACGGAGGCAGTGATGGCGACGGTGGAAACCGTAGGTGGACAGATCGACGTGGAGGATCTGGGGCTCACCCTGATCCACGAGCACTTCTTCTCCTCCGATGAGGCGGTGACCGCGCAATGGCCCCATGTCCGCGAGCAGGACAAGGAGTTTGAGCTGGCCATGGAGTCGGCCCAGGCCGTCAAGTCACACGGCGTCAAGACGGTGGTCGAGCCGACGGCGATGCTGCTGGGCCGCGACGCCCGGGCCTCGCAACGCCTGGCCCAGGAGTCAGGGCTCCAGATCGTGCTCTGCACCGGCATCTACACCTACGACCACCTCCCCCAGTTCCTGCTCAACCGCTCCGAGGACTACATCGCCGACCTGTTCGTGCACGACATTGAGCAGGGGATCCAGGGCACGGACATCAAGGCAGCGTTCCTGAAGTGCGCCGCCGACGAGCCCGGCGTCAACGAGCGGGTCGAAAAGGTCCACCGGGCGGTCGCGCGGGCCTCGCTGCGCACGGGCGCCCCGATCATGGCCCACTCGCGGCCGGCCTCGGGCACTGGCCCCCGCCAGGTCGAGATCTTCCTGGACGAGGGGGTCGCGCCGGAGAAGATTCAGATCGCCCACACCGGCGACACCGACGACCTCGACTACATCCAGGGCCTGCTTGACCAGGGGGTGTGGATCGGCCTGGACCGCTACGGAATCGACCTGTTCCTGCCCACCCCCAAGCGCAACGCCACCGCGCTGGAGCTTCTGAAGCGTGGCCATGTTGACCGACTGTTCCTGTCCCAGGACTTCGACATCCCGATCGCCAACGGCCTGGACTGGTATCCGCCCGAGATGGTCGAGCAGTTGATGGCCGCCGGCGCGGCAACCGACTGGTCCATGACATTCCTGTTTGAGACCGTAATTCCAACCCTGAAGGAGGGCGGAATGACAGACGACCAGCTCACCACGATGATGGTCGAGAACCCCAAGCGCTGGCTGGGGGTGTGAGCATGCGCAGGCTCGCCCTCACGACCACTCTGGCGTGCGCGGTCGCCGCGCCCGTGGCGCTGGCCACAACCTCAAACACGAAGTTCTGGCAGAACCCCAAACACACGGCTGTCTGCGGGAAGCGGATTGGCCAGAGGTCCTTCCAGCTGCTGTGCTCGGCCAAGGGAATCCCTCGTCCCAAGTCCGGCGGTTCCACCGGCGATCCGTTCGTGGTGCTCGGGAAGACCGGCAGGCCGAAGATCGTGTTACTCAGCCAGCGCGAGTTCCCCGCCGGGAACCCCAAGACACTGGCCAACCACTCGGACTGGGCCAAGAACGGCATCAGCTGCGGCGTTTCCCAGAAGGTGATCTGCTCCAACACGTCCAATCACGGCTTCGTGATCGGCGACGGGAAGTACAAGACGTTTTGACGTTTGGAGGGAGGGCAGCAACGCCCGCCGATGAGTTAGATCGGCCGGGAGGGTCTTAATCTGCGGCCGGTGACCTGTGCCGACCACCGGCCGCTCGACCTGGCGAACCAAGGAGGCAACTGATGTCCGACCACAAAACTGGGACTCGCGAAGAGTGGGAGGCCGCTCGCGCCGACCTGGCGAAGCTCGAGGCTGAATACGCCGAGCTGGGCCAGAAGGTGACCAACCAGCGGCGCCAGCTGCCCTGGGTCCCGGTCGAGAAGGAGTACGAGTTCGACACGGAGGACGGGAAGAAGACGCTGGCCGATCTGTTTGACGGGCGCTCGCAGCTGCTGGCCTACAACATCATGTTCGGCCCGGACTACGACCTCGGAGCGTGCCCGGGATGCACCAGTCTGGGGGATGAGCTGGACGGGCCGCGCGTGCACCTCAACCACCTCGACGTGACACTGATCTGCTTTTCACGCGCCCCGATCGACCGGCTGCTGGCCTACAAGGAGCGGATGGGGTGGCAGTTTCCCTACGTCTCCACTTACGGAACGGAGTTCCCGTTTGACTTCGGGCTCGCCCTCACGCCCGAGCAGGCCAAGCAGACCCCCCAGATCCAGGCCATGATCGATGACCCGCCCGAGTTCCTCCAGGACTGGTCGCGGCAGATCGGGGCCAAGCTCGAGGACGGATTGCGAGAAGGCCCGACCTGGATCGCCTTCGCGCGTGATAACGGGCGCATCTACCACACCTACACCGTGATGGCGCCCGATCCGTTCGTGGCCCCGTACCACGCGTTCCTGCTCAAGCGCACGCCCAAGGGCGAGCCTGAGGGAGCGAGCACCTCGCGCAGGGACGAGTACCCGGACTGACCCCACCAGCCCGGGTCGACCGGAACTGCGATCGAGCCAACCCGCCGCGGGTAACATCGGCGCGTGGCCGACGGGAGGCGGACCGGGCAACTGTTGCTGGCCCTGGCGATCGCCGTTGGCGGCGGGCTGGGGGTCAGTGCTGGCCCGACGGCGGCGAGGGCCGGTGCCCGAACCTGGTTTGTCAGGGCGGGGGCTGGCGGTGGCGCTGGTTCGAGGGGTCATCCGTTCGCCACGCTGGTCGCCGTGGAGCACGCCGCCAGGCGCGGTGACCGGATCGTTGTGCTGCCCAGCCCGTCCACGATCCCGCCGCTGAACGGCGGGATCGTCCTGAAGCCGGCGCAGAAGCTGATCGGCGCCGGCCCACCGGTGAGGACACTGGGGGCCTCCGCCGCGGCGCCGCGAATCACCAACACCACCACAGCTCACTCCGGGGATGCTGTCAGGCTGGCCAGTGGCGATGTGGTGTCAAACCTTGTGGTGACGGGCGCCAATCGAGGCGGGATCTACGGCCATAACGTCAGGAACGTCACCGTCGCCGGCGATGACCTCAGCGCCACCAACACCTCATGCGTGACCGGATTCGTGGTGCAGCCGTTCGTCCTGCCGCTGCTGGCACCCGGCGCCGGGGTTCCGTTCAGCTCGGGCCTGTCCAACGGCTGGGCGGCGATCATGATCGACGAGGCGGCCACCACCACTCGCGTCTCGGTGCGCGGCAACCGGGTTCACGACGCCGGCTGTGCCGACGGGATCGACATCCGCGTCTCGGGCACCGCGCAGGTCACCGCGCGGGTCAGCCACAACACGCTCACTCACCTGAGGCAGGATCCGAGTAAGCAATCGGAATTGGCGATCGGGATGCAGACGCTCGGCCACGCGCGACTGGATGCGCGGATCGAGGGCAACCGCGAGACCTACATCGGGACCGCCACGGTCGGCGACTTCGGCGACTCGGACTCCGAGGGAGTGTTCGGCAACAGCGCCGGCCCCTCTCACCTGATTGAGAACATCGACCACAATGCGTTCGCCCACGGGCTCGGACACATCTCGGCCAACTGCGTGGAGACCGCCGCCAGCAACGGTGGGCCCACGATGAACATCAGCCTCACCAACAGCACCTGTCGCTACGTCGTGGGTGACATCCTCGAGGCGGCCAACCTGTCCCGAGACGCGACGCTGACCTTCAGGCTCGATCACGTGCTGGCCGAGCACTCGACCTTCGCCGGTAGCCAAGCATGGGCGCAGGTCGAGCCCGGCGATGACGGCGACTGCATGCTCGTCGTCGACTCGGGAGCCGCCAGCACGACCAGCGTGAACATCAGCAACTCGCGTTTCACCGACTGCGTGGCGGATGGCCTGGGCGTGGTCAGCAACGTCGTGGACGGCAGCGGGCCGGTCAGGAAGCTCAGCTTTCAGGTGAAGAGGAGCCGGATCTTCGCCAATCGGGTCAGCAATCTCCGCGTAGCCAACGCCACCGCGGTGACCGAGCTCGACGGCAGGATCGAGCACAGCGACCTGAGCCAATCCGGGGGCACGAACGTGTTCCTCGAAAACCTCGACACCAGCGGCGCCACGCACGCCCATCTGGACCTGGGCGGAGGCAGCCTGTCGAGCCCAGGTCACAACTGCATCTTCAGCGGGCGAGAAGCCGATGTGATCACCGTGAACTATGACCTCGAGGCCGAGCACGACTGGTGGGGGAGCCCACGCGGCCCAGGGCCAGGGAGCACGCTCGCGGCCGGCGGTGTGATCAACTCCGACCCGCCGCTGCCTCGCGCCGCCTGCGGGCCCTAGCCCCTCACCGGCCCCAGCGGCCGGGTCGGCCGTACCGGCTCAGGAGCCAGGTCCCAAAGATGGCGAATGCGATCAGGATCCCGGCCGGGGCCCATGAGTGGAACTTGACCGCGAGCGCGATCCCCACGACCAGGAACACGGCTGGGACGCCGACGCCATAACCCACTCGTGGAAGGCTAAGCGCCAAAGGCGAAATTACATACCGCTCAGCGGCTGATTTATGGACGATTCTGAGGTGCGGTGGTTGGAGGCGCGACCGCGGCCACTGGGTCCGCAGGGTCAAACACGGCGCGGATGACGTTCTCGTCTTGATCCAGGGATGGTCCTTATGTGTGGGCATGCAATCTGAGTCGGGCCGCTTCGCCCGGCGCTCCAGCCTGCTGGACCTACGTCTATGTCATCAAGCTGACAATCAGCTCACTGGGCCGCGTTTCTCCGCGGCGATCATCCGCCGGCCTGACGGATCGGGGCCCGTATCGTGAGCCGGGTGGCTCGCTGGCCCCTCCTGCGCAACCGGGATTACATGCTCCTGTGGAGTGGGCAGATGCTGTCGGCGCTCGGGTCGCAGACCTCGGCCGTCGCCTATCCACTGCTGATTCTGGCCCTCACGGGCTCGGCGGCCAAAGCGGGAATCGTGGGGCTGGCCAACTGGTTGCCGCTGGCCATCTTCGCGCTGCCGGCGGGGGCCTTGGCCGATCGGGTGGACCGCAAGCGGCTGATGATCGCCACCGACGCGATCCGGCTGGCCGGGGCCGCCAGCATCGTCGTGGCTCTGTGGCTGAGCCGCCCGCCCTACCTGCAGATCGTGGTCGTCGCATTCGTGGACGGGGCCATGTTCGCCACCTCTCACATCACCGAGCGCGGTGCCCTCAGACAGGTAGTAGCCGTGGACCAGGTGCAGGATGCCGTGGCCCAGAATGAGGCCCGCTTCTTCGGCGCGAGCATTCTCGGCCCGCCGTTGGGAGGGCTGCTGTTCGCGGCGGCTCGTGCGCTCCCGTTCCTTACGGATGCCGTGTCATTCCTCTGTTCAATGGGCGCGACCTCGCTGACCCGGACCAAGTTTCAGACCGAAGCGGAGAAACCGGGCCTTCGCGCCGGACTCACCGATGGCTTCGCATGGCTCCGCGGCCAGCGATTCTTCCGGGCCGCCGCGCTGCTCTTTGCCCTCGGCAATCCGGTCTTCACCGGGCTCTACCTGCTCGCGATCCTGTTGGCCAAGCGCCACGGCGCATCCTCGGCCGGTGTCGGCGTGATGTTCGCGATCGCGGGCGCGGGAGGAATGCTGGGGGCACTGGGTGCCGGACCGATCAGACACCGTCTGAGCACCCGGGCGGTGATCGCGGGGAGTGAGTGGCTGCTCCTGGCCTCGGTCCTCCTCCTGCTGCTTGTCCACAGCCCCGTCCTGATCGGTCTTCTGGTCGCGGCCGCGGAATTTGGCACACCGGCCAGCAACTCGCTCGTCGCCGGCTCTCGCGTTGCGGCTGTCCCTGACCGGCTGCAGGGACGCGTGGCCGCGGCCGCGACCATGATTGCGATGTCATTGGCCTGGCTCGGACCGCTGGCCGTCGGCTTTGCCTTCCAACATGCCGGATCGACCGCCACGATCCTGATTGTCAGCGGGTGGGCTCTCGGACTGGCGGCCGTCGCCACGCTCGCCCCGGCGTTGCGTTCGGGTCCCTCAGCCCAGCCCCCGGCCTCCCCGCCGAGAACCGGGGCGTTGTCGAGCGTCTAAGAGCGGTGTGCGACGTCGACCCGCCGCACCGGCGCCGGGCCCCACCGGAGGGTTGACATTTCCTGGGCCGAGTAGGAGGGTCTGTCCATCGATCCATAGGAGGTGTTTGGCGATGGCCTGGAATCTCCGGGGGAGCTATGTAGAGACCTGCTCATGCGAGCTCATGTGCCCGTGCAACCTGTCCTTCGACCATGGCGCGACGTACGACTTCTGCCGGGTGGTGCTCACCTTCAACATCCACGAGGGTGAGGTGGAGGGGACAGACATCGCCGGCTGCAAGGTGGCGATCATCGCGGACACGCCGAAGGTCATGACGGAGGGCAACTGGCGTCTGGGCGTGTTCATCGACGAGGAGGCGTCAGACGAGCAGGAGGAGAAGCTGGTGGGGGTGTTCACGGGCAGCCTCGGCGGGCCGATGGCGGGAATCGCCCCGCTCGTCGGAGAGGTGCTCGGGGTGCAGCGGGCGAAGATCGAGCTGCAGGACGACGGCCTCCGGCACAGCGTCAGGGTGGGAGACGGGATCGACTTCGAGATCCAGGACATCGTGCCCTTCGGGGTCGAGTCGGGAGAGCCGGTGCGGTTCTCAGGCATGTTCCACCCCGTCGGGTCCGACCTCACGATGGCCGAGGCCAGGCGGTCGCGGATCAACGCCTTCGGCATTCAGTACGAGGGCAAGACCGGGCTGTCCAAGTCCGATTTCTCGTGGGCCGCCTGACCGGTGGCCGTCTCGACGGCAGAGCGCGCCCCATCCGGCGGAATGTCTCCGGCGTTCACCGCCGCCCGCGCCCGGACTGGGCTGATCGCGCTGCTGTTCACGGTCGCCGGGGTGGGCTGGTGGTACACCGTCGAGCAGATGCGGGGGATGGACAATGGGCCCTGGACCCGCCTGGGCACCGTGGGGTGGTTCCTGGGGGTGTGGATCGTGATGATGGCCGCGATGATGCTTCCGTCAGTGGCCCCCACGATCGCGCTGTACTCACGCATGGTCAGGGCCCGCTCCTGGCCGGCGCCGCTGCTGTTCACCGGGGGCTACCTGCTGACCTGGGCGGGTGCCGGGCTGCTGGCCTTTGCGGTGGCGGTGGCCGGACGCGCCGTCGCGGGCAACGCGCTGTCCTGGAATAACCTGGGGCGCTGGGCGGCCGGCGGGACGCTGCTGGTGGCGGCGGCCTACGAGCTGACCCCGCTCAAGGACGTCTGCCTGGGGAAGTGCCGCAGCCCGCTGGGCTCGCTGCTGGGCTCCTGGCGCGAGGGCGGGTGGGGGCCGGTTCGGATGGGGGTGGAGAACGGCGCCTGGTGCGTGGGCTGCTGCTGGGCCCTGATGCTGTCCCTGTTCGCCCTGGGGATCATGAGCGTGCCCTGGATGGCGTTCACGGCCGGGCTGATTGCGCTCGAAAAGACGTTGCCCTGGCGCCGGGTCGCCACGTACGGCGTGGCCGCGGTTCTGCTCGTGCTCGGCCTGTGGCTGCTGATCGAGCCGGCGGCGATTCCCGGCCTGACGATGCCGCACACCAGCTCGATGCCCCAGATGGGAATGATGATGCGCTCGTGACGGACTCGGGCGTCCGTTTCCCCGGTGAGTCCGAGGAGTACCGCGAGGCCCGAAACCGCCTGCTCGACGCTGAGATGGAACTCCGGCGGACGATTGAGCGGGTGGCGGCGCTGCGTCGGAGTCTGCCCCCGGGCGGCGAGGTGCCCGAGGACTACGTGTTTGAGGAGGCCGCCGATGGAGCTGAGGTGCGCTTCTCGGAGCTGTTCGCCCCCGGCCAGGACACGCTTGTCGTGTACAGCTTCATGTTCCCCCGCTATTCCGGCGACACCCGGCCGGGGCCCGAGAAGGGGGAGACGGCGCGCCTCCCCCTGGCCGAGCGCCCCTGCGCCTCCTGCACCTCAATCCTGGACTCGGTCGATGGCGCGGCCCAGCATCTGGTCCAGCGCGTGAACCTGGCCGTGATCGCCAAGACCGACCCCGAGCGGATCCGGACCTTCGCCCGGGAGCGGGGCTGGCGTCACCTCCGGCTCCTGTCGTCTCGGGGGAACTCGTTCAACCGGGACTACCTGGCCGAGCGGGACGGCGAGCAGGCCCCGGTCCTCAACGTGTTCGTGCGCGACGGTGATCGGTTCCGCCATACCTGGGCCAGTGAGCTGATGTTCGCTCCTCGGGACGAGGGCCTGGAGGCCCGTCACGTGGACTCGATCTGGCCGCTGTGGAACATCCTCGACGTGACGCCGGAGGGGCGGGGTAGCGGATCGAACTTTCCGTCACTCGGGTACGAGTAGTACGCCGGGCGCCGCAGCGACTACACCGTGAACACGATCTTGCCCACGAAGCTGCCGTCGAGCATCGCCTGAAAGCCCTCGCGAGCGTCGCTCAGTGGCAGCGTGCGGTCGATCCGCGGGCGTACGCCCTGGGCCACGCACAGTGCGACAAGTCGTTCGAGCTCGTCACGGGTGCCCATGGTCGAGCCGATCACGCGGAGCTGGAGGAAGAAGACCCGGTTCAGCTCGGTCGGTGACGGGTCCCCGGTCGTCGCGCCGGCTACGACCACCGTGCCGCCCGGTTTGAGTGAGCGGACCGAGTGCCCCCAGGTCGCCCGTCCGACGGTCTCCATCACATGGTCGACGCGCTCCGGGAGCCTGGCCCCGGCCTCGAACGCCTGGTCGGCGCCGAGCTCGAGCGCCTGGGCCCGCTTCTCCTCAGAGCGCGCGGTCACCCACACCCGGGCCCCCGCGGCCCGCGCCAAGACGATGGCCGCCGTGGCCACGCCGCCGCCCGCCCCCTGGATCAGAACGGTGCTCCCGGGGACGACGCTGCCACGGGTGAACAGCATCCGGTAGGCGGTCAACCACGCCGTGGGCAGGCAGGCCGCTTCCTCGAAGCTCAGCTCCGGCGGCTTGGGCACGAGGTTGCGCCGCGGCACGGACACACGCTCGGCCAGCGTGCCCTGGTGACGTTCGGAGAGCAGCGACCGGCGCGGATCGAGCGTCTCATCACCACGCCAGGAGTCCTCGCTGATCACCGCGTGGACGATCACCTCGCTGCCCTCCTCGTCCACCCCTGCGGCGTCGCAGCCGAGGATCATCGGCAGCCGGTCCTCGGGCAGGCCGACACCGCGCAGCGACCACAGGTCGTGGTGATTGAGCGACGCCGCCCTGACCGTCACCGTGGTCCAGGTCTCCGCTGGATCGGGGTCGGGCCGCTCCCCCACCGTCAGGCCTGAAAGTGGGTCATCGGGGTCGAGCGCTGCGGCGTAGGCGGCCAGCATCACGGACCCAGCTGAACCACCTGTTCGAAGGTCCCCCGGTCAAAGAACGGCATCGGCGGGGGCTGCTCTGCGCCCAGCGCACTCTCTGGGAACATCGCCCGGGCCTCGCGCCAGCTGGCGGGATTGGCGGAGTGGTAGCGCCTGGACAGGATCCGGAACGTGGCCGCGGCGGCGTGGCGCCAGCTCCGTGGGCTCAGCGTTCGCAGTGCGTAAGCCTGGCCGATGTTGACGTCGAAGACATGCTCGTCGTTGGGCTCGCCGCCGCCGATCAGGCGGCCGGCCGCCCCCAACGGGGCCAGCGCGATCCGCTGGAGGCGGTCCTTGAGCGTCTGCCAGGCCGCCACCCCGGGATCGACCGTGCCATTGGTCGTGGTGTCGAGATATGAGCCGTGCCACCGCAGGATCGTTTGCAGGACGGCCCGCTCCTGGGGGCTGGCGCCGTGTAGCGCGGCCGTGAGAGCGGGCTCCGCAAACGGCCGCTGCTGGGCCGTCGTGCCGGCCTCCTTGATCAGGTGCTCCATGCCCTCGTAGGACGGGTTGGCGGCCAGCCGGCGGGCCAGGAGATTCAGCCAGCGGGCTCGGAACCACGGTCCGGCCACGCGCTCGGAGGCCGGGTCGTTGCCGGTCGTCCAGCCCTGAGATGGGAGCGTGTTCCAGTTCGTCAGCCAGTGTTGGGCCGGGTCGACCACGTGCGGCCGGCGCGGTACCGGCAGGAAGCCCTTCCATTCCGCCTGGCCGGTGCCCGGGTAGGGGAGGCGCTCATCCCAGCCCTTGGGGCGGATCGGCAACAGGCCCGGGTGCCAATAGCCGATGTGGCCGCGGCCGTCGGCGGCCATCAGGTTCTCATTCCAGGTCAGCTTGGAAGTGTCATGACCCACCTGCGCCACACTCGACGCGGTGTCCACCGAAGCCAGCCCGTAGATCGTCCCGATCTCTCGTTTCCAGGTGGCGTACCGGCGGGCGTAGGCGACGTTGCCCACGCGCGCCTGGACCGGGCCGTGGATCGTCCGGCACAGCCGCAGGGTGACCGAGCCCGCCTGGGGTGGCGAGGCCAGGAACGAGCTGGCGCTGAGCAGCGCGGTCGGGGGCGGCCGGTAGTTGAAGGTCTCGTCGCGGCAGTCCATGTGGCGGATGTGGCCGCGGAAGTAGTACTCCTCCGGATGGCCGGAGACCAGGTGCTCGACGTACAGGGCGTTGGTCTGCGACAGGCCGCTGGTCAGCCCGAACGCGATGTGGGCGTTGTGGCCGATCGCGATCACGGGCGCGCCCGGTGCGGTGATGCCGCGGACCTCGACGCCCGGTCCGTGGAGCTCCATCTCATAGAGCTCTTCGGGGGCGGAGAAGCCCAGCTCGGGCCCGTTGAAGAACAGGGCCTGGTGGACCTTGGGCTCGCTGACGGCGACCATGTACGAGCCGCCGCGGTGAACGGGCGAGAGGGGGTTGACCAGCCCGGCCCCGTCGTCAGCCGCGCGTGAGTAATCGTTCAGCGCGAGCGTGGGCAGCGCCCCGCTGACCGGCTCGCTGCCGAGGTTGGTGGGGTTCGGGATCGGCAGGTGCCGGACGTAGCGGTAGGAGCGCTTGAGCGCGGCGTGCTCCTGCCCCCGGGTTCGTCCCGGGACAGAGGGATACTCGCCGTAGTGCCCTGGAACGGTGGACAGCTGACCCTTGATCCGCAGCGGCAGGATCTGGTTGAACTTTGTCGGCCCGCTCCTCTGGATCGCCTCCATGTTCTGGAGGTCGGCGCCGTCCGTGTTTGGTGTCGTCCGCGCCAGGTAGATCCCGATCGCGACCAGGTCCTCAGGAGTGAAGTGCTCGACCGGCGTATCACCCAGCGCCACGAACTCCGCCGGCATGTCGGACGGATCGGAATTGACGTGGTCGACCCAGGCATTCACCCCTGCCGCGTAAGCGCTGTAGCGCGTCTTCATCCCGGCGGTCAGCTTGTTGTACAGAGCCACCAGCTCACCCGGGGTGTAGAAGTCCCGCCGGACCTCAATGTCCATCGGCAGGTAGCTGGCGCCCAGGACCTCGGCGAGGTGCCCCGTGGTGGCCCGGCGGAAGACCTCGAGCTCGAACAGCCGGTCCTCGGCGGTGGCATACCCGGCGCCCCACCACAGATCCGAGCTGGTGGCGCCCACGATTGACGGCACGCCGTAGCTGTCGCGGCGGATCATCACTCCGGTCATCGGCGATTCGGCCGCCCCAGGCTGGTCGAACATAGCGTTCTTGCGCTGAAAGGTGATGAACGGCTGCTGCTGGTCGTACAGGTGTGGAGACCCGGTTCCGTTGGCCACGCCCGAGAGGGCGACAAACCCGCTCTCACCCGGCGGCAGGATTGACGTGGCCCGGAGGATCCTCCCCTGGGCGGCCGGGCCGGCAACCAGCGCCGCGCCCAGGCAGAGCGTCGCCGTGAGTCCCCTGCGCCATCGCGGCCATCCCATCAGGTGGCGCATTCAACCACCAGGCAGGCGAGTCCGCGCCGCTGTCAAGCCTCGATCGCCTGCTTCAGCTCTCCGGCCCGAGCGTTGACCAGCATGCTCCGCAGGGCGTCTACCAGTGGGCCTCTTATCACGATGCCGAGCATTCGCCCCAGATCGACCTCCAGGTCGTAGGTGGCGCGGGTCCGGCCGTCGCCCAGGTCCTCGAGCACCCAGCTACCCACCACCGATTTGAGTTCGCCCTTCTCCTGAGTCCAGCTCAGCCGGATCGGGGGCTCGTACGCGAATCGCACGACCGACTTCACCGCGCGCACCTTGGCGTCGGTCTCGCTCTCCACCAGCGTCACCCGGCCCTCGCCGTCGCGCTCCAGCGGCTCGATGTCCTTCAGGCCACCCTGCCAGTTCGGCGCCTGCTCCACGTCCTCCACCAGCTCCCACACCTCCTCCAGTGGAGCGTGGATGTCGGCTGTGGAGCTGCCCGTGATCGGCGCCATGAAACCTCCCGGGGTCGTGGGTGGGACGTTGCCCGTACCCTCGCACAGAGTGGTGCGCGTTGCCGTCGTGGGACACGTCGAGTGGGTGGATTTCATCGAGCTGAAGCGCCTGCCCCAAGAGGGAGAGATCGTCCACGCCGCTGGCGCCTGCACCCGGGCGGCCGGAGGCGGCGGCGTCGCCTCCGTGGTCCTGGCTGAGCTCGGGGCCGAGGTCGACTTCTTCTGCGCGCTTGGAGACGACTTCGACGGACACGCGGCGGCTGACCAGCTGGCCGCTCGGGGCGTGGGCGTACACGCGGCCTGGCGCAGTGAGCCGACCCGCCGCGCCGTGACGCTGCTTGAGCGCGGCGAGCGCACGATCGTCACGATCGGAGAGCGGCTCGAGCCAGTGGGCGCTGACGCTCTGGATTGGGACCGGCTGGGCGGGGCCGACGGGGCCTACTTCACTGCGGGCGACGCCGACGCGCTGGCGTGCGCTCGGACGGCCCGGGTGGTGGTGGCCAGCCCGCGAGGCCGCCACGCGCTGATCGGGGGTCCGGACATCGACGCGCTGGTCTACAGCGGCCTGGACGGTGATGAGAGCGAGTGGGCTCACCGTCTGGCCGCGCACGCCCGGTTGCTGGTTGAGACCCGGGGAGGCGAGGGTGGCACGTGGACCGGGCAGGCGGCCGGAGCCTGGCCGGCGGTGCAGCCGCCGGGGCCGGTGCGCGATGCCTACGGGTGCGGAGACTCGTTTGCCGCCGGGTTCACGTTCGGACTGGCCGAGGGACGGTCGGTGGCGCAGGCCGCGGCGCTGGGGGCCGAGCTGGGTGCCCGCTGCCTCACCCGGGTCGGGGCGCCCTGACCCGCGCGGGCGGTGCTACCCGCCCGGCAGCGAGTAGTGGGCGAAGAAGAAGAACCACACCACGAACGCCTCGCAGGCCACCACGACGGTGGCGATGACGATCCGCTCCACCGCGGTCAGCGGCTGCTTGACCTGCACTGCGCGGCGCTCCCCGCTCATGGGCTTCAACCACACGGCCTGCTGTCGGGGCACCTTCCGGCCGATGGCATCGTCGTAGCGCTGGCTCAGGAAGGTCAGCGCCCGGTAGAGGACGTAGGTCACGACGATCAGGGTGCCGATCGTGGCCGCGACCGCGCTCATGCTCAGCTGGCCGATGGCCGCCTGGACGCGTGAACCCACCCAGACCGCGAACAGCGGGCCGCCCGTCCACAGATTGACGGTGACCAGCGTGACCAGGATGCCCAGGAAGATCCTGGTCGGGGCACCTCTGGGGCGTGGCTGGGCGATGCCTTCAGCCATGGCCAGAGCGTACCCGCGTCGGGCGCGTCCAGCCCGCCCTGGCCGAAAGCAGGGGGAACCGCCGCGGCCGCGAAACCCACCGCCCAGATGACACCGAAGGCGATCATCTCCTATGACGGGACGAGCAACGACGAGGATGCCCTGATGCTGGGTCGGATGCTGGCCCTGGCCGGGGCCACGCTTCAGCTGGCATATGTGCGCCACGCCGTCGAGCCCGAGCGGGAGCGAGAGGTCCTTCACGGCCACGAGGCGCAGCGGCTGCTCGAGGCGGGCGCGCGGTCACTCGGCGACCCCGACGTGGACCGGCGGGTGGTCCTCAGCGCGTCGACCGCAGAGGGTCTTCGCGAGCTGGCTCGCGCGGAGGGAGCTGACATTCTGATCTTCGGATCGGATTACAGAACGGCCGCCTGGCACGTCAATCCGCAGCGGTCGGCCCGGACGCTCCTGGAGGGCGGCCCGGCGGCGATCGCGATCGCCCCGGCGAGCTTCCGTGACGGCCCGCTGGCGCCATTCGGGCGAATCGGCGTCCTGGCCAGTGGTGACGATGTGGAGGCGATCGCAACCGCTCGAGTGCTGGCCGAGATCTTCGACGCCCGCCTGACCTCCGATGAGCCCTATGTCGATCTGCTGGTCGTCGGCTCGCGGCCTGAGGCGGCTTGCGGCCAGGTGATGATCAGCTCACGGGCCCAGCACCAGATTGAGAACGCCACCGGCCCGGTGCTGGTGCTCCCCCGTGGCGTCGCGCTTCAGTTTCCGGTGTCCGTCGGCATGTAACGCCAGGGCCGGGGGTGCTAAACGCGCTAGCGTGGTGCGGTGCCCCGGCATTGGTTCTGGACCCAGGTGCTGATCGTGGTCTTCGTGCTGGCCGGGATGATTATCGCGATCGTCCGCCTGGCCTGAGTCGCTCCGTCGTGCCTGCTGGCTCCGGGCGTCAGGGCGTGGCCCGTGCGGTGGCAGCCGCGGCATCCAGCAGACCGTGTCCGTAGTCGGCGTTGGGCGCGGGGTCGCCCAACGGCTGCGCCGTGGATTCGAGCCGGTTCAGGACCCGATCGGGGCTGGGGTGCTTGCCCACGACCCCGCTGGCGATGACGAGCGCGGCCGCGCCGGTCACATGCGCGGCCGACATCGAGGTTCCGAACCAGTCGCTGGGGAAGCCGAAATTCTTGGGTCGCTGGGGATTCGGGAAGGTGAGCTGGAAGATGTTGGGCAGGTTTCGGTCGGGGTGGCAGGTGGAATCGCTCAGGCCGGCGGTGTCGGGCCCTCCGCCCGGCGCGACCAGGTCCAGCCGACGGTCGGTGTTGGAGTACTCGGCCAGGCAGCGGTCCTTGGTCGTCGCGCCCACCGAGATCACATCGGTGGACCGGGCCGGGTAGGCCATCTGCGTGTCCGCCTCATTGCCTGAGGACCCCACCACCACGACGCCGCGCCGGTGGGCGTACTGGAGGGCGGAGATGATGTCCGGGATCTCGGCACCGGTGACGCTGGGATCGAACTCGAGGCTCAGGTTGATGACCTGGGCGCCGTGGTTAACCGCGTAGCGGATGCCTCGAGCGATCGTTGCCGCGTTGCCCCACCCATTCCGGCTCAGGACCCGGACCGGCATGATCGTGGCTCCGTAGGCCAGTCCGGTCAGACCCCGGCCGTTATTGGTCGACTCGGCCACGATGCCGGCGATGAAAGTGCCGTGGCCGTTGCGGTCCAGCGGGAATTTGTCGTGGGCCAGGAAGTCGTAGGGTTCGGTGAAGTGCGCCCGCGTGAAGTCGGGGGAGCGGCGGAACTGGTGCCAGTTGCGGTAGGCGACTCCGGTGTCGACGATCGCCACGACAACGCCCTGGCCGCCCGGGTGCCCGTCGGCCCTGAGGTTGGCCCACGCTCCGGGCGCGTCCACGCCCGATCCGGCCAGGAAGTTCCACTGCATCCGCTCCCAGCCCTTCGAGCGTCCGGTCCGGCCCGGGTCGTTGGGGACGAATTGGCCGCCCGCGCTGTGGGCCAGGTAGTTGGGCACCGCGTAGCCAACGCCCGGGGTGTGGCGCAGTTGGGCGACGGCCGTCTGAACGCTCTCGCCTGTCGGGAGTCGCAGGACCTCCTCACCGGGCTCCGCCGGACCCGTGGATCTCAGTCCGTTGATCATTGATGCCGCTCTGGCCAGCGTGCCGCTCGCCGTAGACGCGTAGCCGACCACCACCTCGCCACGAACGTAGGGAGCGCTCACCGCCCCGGGCCCGGCGTACGTGCCGGCGGCACCCGCCGAGGCCACGATCGCCATCGCGACCACGGCCACCGCCACGGGGACAGCCAGCTGGAGGATCGTGCGCGTGACTCTCAAGATGCTCGTGTGGGTTGCGGCTATCCGTCGGTGAATCGTCCGGCCTGCCTCAGACGCAACCGCGGCAGAGTTAACACCGTCGATGCGGCGGAAGTTGCCATGCTCAAAGGTAGTGACGAGTCACCGATGAGTTGGCAATTCTTTCCTCGGGATGAGTACTTCATGCGCCTGGCTCTCCGGGAGGCCTCGCGCGCGCCCCAGCACGACGATGTGCCGATCGGCGCGGTGGTGGTTCGCGACGGCGAGGTGATCGGGCTGGGCCACAACGAACGCGAGCTCCGGGCCGACCCCACGGCCCATGCCGAGCTGATCGCGCTCCGGGACGCCGCGCGGACCTTGGGGAGCTGGCGGATCCTGGATTCGGTCCTGTACGTGACGCTTGAGCCATGCGCGATGTGCGCCGGGGCGATCGTTCTGGCTCGCGTGCCCCGTGTCGTTTTCGCCGCTCCCGACCCCAAGGCCGGCGCCGCGGGAAGCGTCCTGAACGTGCTGGCCGTGGAACAGCTCAACCACCGGCCCCGGGTTGAGGAGGGGCTCCTGGCGGATGAGAGCGCGGACATGCTGCGGTCGTTCTTCGCCGCGAAGCGGCGCTAGCCTCTCACTGCTCCCCGGAGAGGTGGCAGAGCGGTTGAATGCGCCGGTCTCGAAAACCGGTATGGGCGGTTCCGTCCATCGAGGGTTCGAATCCCTCCCTCTCCGCTTCCCTCACCGCCTGCGCTTGCGCGGCCTCGGTGGCGAGATCTGCTCGAGCGGACGCGCGTAGATCGCGCCCATGTAAATCTGCACGAGCGGATCGATGGCCTCGTTCGTGTCGAGCAGGCCGGGGATTCCGATCGCCGAGACGTGGAACACGCGCTCGGTCGCCCAGACCAGCGATGCGGCGAGGGACCTGCTGTCGACGCCTGGCGGCGCGATGCCGGCGTCGCGCTCCTCATCGATGTGTCGGGCGAGGCCGTTGGTGACCTTCCGCAGCACACCGTGCCAGACATCGTTGATCTCAGGCGCGCGAGGCCACTCCTCGGCCGCCGCCGCAAGCACGGCCGCGTGCTCGCCGCCCACGGTCATCCAGTTGGTCAGGCTTTCACGGACCGCCTGCTCGGGCGGCGTCTCGCCGCGGTCCAGCAGCGGCTGGATCAGCTCCGAGATCTCCCTGGAGATCTCCTTGACCAGCGCCACGACCACCGCGTCCTTGGAGCTGAAATAGAAGTAGAAGCTCGTCCGTGAGACCTTGGCCGCCTTGATGATCTCAGCGACACTGAGGTCGCTGAGTGACACCGTCGCGAGCAGCCGCTGGGTTGCCTGGAGGATCGCTCGTTGCTTCTCGGTTGTGCCCGAGTGGGTCCGGGGGCGGTCGGGGGGTCGCTGGATGGAGGCCATTGCTTAGCGGCTAGGCGAGATTAGTCATAGCGGACACGGGGTCAGGCCAGGCGTGACGCTCGCCCGGCCCAGTACTCCTCGCGCAGCTTGCGCTTGAGCAGCTTTCCGTTGGGCTCGCGCGGCAGGGCCGCACGGAACTCGACCCGGCGCGGGCACTTGATCTTCGACAGTCGGGCGATGCAAGCGGCGATGAGCTCCTGGGCGTCCTCGTCGGTGCCCGCGACCCCCTGAGCCGGCTGTACGACGGCGAGCACCTCCTCGCCGAACTCGGGGTTCGGGACACCGATGACCGCCACGTCGAAGACCTTCGGGTGCCCGGCGAGGACGTTTTCGGCCTCCTGCGGATAGATGTTCACTCCGCCGCTGATGATCATGTTGCTCTGGCGGTCGGTCAGATAGAGGTAGCCGTCCTCATCGAGGCGCCCCACGTCGCCGAGGGTCGCCATCTCGCCCCGGTAGACCGCCGCCGTTTTCTCGGGGTCGCGGTGGTACTCGAACCGCTGTCCGCCCGAGAAGTAGATGAGGCCCTCCTCGCCGGCCGGCAGCTCGCACCCGTTCTCGTCGACCACATGGGGCTCACCGAAGATCGCCTTGCCCACGCTCCCGGGGTGTGTGCGCCAGCCCTCGGTGTCGCACATGCACATACCAGCTCCCTCGGTTCCGGAGTAGTACTCGTAGATGATCGGCCCCCACCAGTCGATCATCGCCTGCTTGACCTCGACCGGGCACGGCGCGGCGGCGTGGATCGCCACGCGGTGACTGGAGAGGTCGGAGCGCGCCCTGACGTCGTCGGGCAGGCGCAGCATGCGCAGGAACATCGTCGGCACCCACTGGCTGTGGGTCACGCCGTAGCGCTCGATGGCGCGCAGCGCCTCCTCGGCGTCGAACCGCTCCATGATCACCGCGGTGGCGCCGACGCCGGTGAAGCCCTGGACCCACCGGCACGGAGCCGCGTGGTAGTACGGCGCGGGCGAGAGGTACACGGAGTCCTCGCCCATGCCAAAGAACGCGGTGCCGAGGTCGGCGATGACCAAGGTCGAGCCGAGCGGCTCGCCAGTCAGCTCAGGCTTGATCCCCTTGGGCCGGCCGGTCGTGCCCGACGAGTAGAGCATGTCGCTGCCCTCGACGGCATCGGGCAGCGGCGAATCGGACTCTCCGTCCATCAGGCCGGCCAGCTCCTCCGCTCCCTCGACGGCCGCGTCCAGCGAGAGCACCCGGACGCTGTCGCCGAGCTCGGTGAGCGCGGTTGGCGCGGTCTGCGCCGAGACGACGAGCACCCGGGCCGAACAGTCCTCGACGATGTAGGCGATCTCCTCGCCGGTCAGCCGCGTACTGATGAACGTGTAGTACAGACCCGCGTAATGAGCGCCCCATTGCAGCCAGGGCAGCTCAAGGCGGTTCTCCAAACAGAAGGCCACATGGCGGCGTGGCCCGCCGGTGAGCCCGGCCAACATGCGCGCGGCCTGGTTCGCGCGATCGTCGAGCTCGGCGTAGGTCAGCGCCTGGCCTGAGGTGGCCATGATCACCGCCGGCTTGTCGGCGAGGCGCTCGCGGAAGGCGCCGGGGAAACGCCGCCCGACCGTCGTCACGAACCGCTCACGCCGCCCGCGCTCCGAGCTGCATCTCCATGCCGCTGATGGCGTCGATGAAGTTTCCCACCATGTACTGCGGCGCACTGACCTCGAGATCGGGGTAGCGGCGGAGGAGGTTGGTGAACAGCGCGCGAAGCTGGAGCTTGGCCAGCGGCGCGCCCATGCAGTAGTGAGCACCGCCGCCGCCGAACCCGAGGTGGCGGTTTGGGTTGCGCAGGACATCGAACCGGTCCGGGTCGTCAAACACGGTCTCGTCGCGGTTGCCCGAGCTGTAGAACATCACGACGCGATCGCCCTCCGCGATCTGCTGACCGCCGAGCTCGGTGTCGCAGGTCGCAGTGCGCCGGAAGGTCATGACCGGCGTCGAGAAGCGGACGAACTCCTCGATGGCGGTGTCGATACGCCCCTCCAGGTCCTCGAGCAGGAGCCGGCGCTGGTCGGGGAACCGGGTCAGCGCAAGCATCGTGTGCGAGGTGGCCTGCCGGGTCGTGTCGTTACCGGCCACCGAGAGCAGGACGAAGAAGGCGCCGAGCTCGTCGAGGGTCAGCTTCTGGCCGTCGACCTCGGCCTGGACGAGGGCGGTCATGAGATCGTCGGCCGGACGCTTGGCCCGGTCCTTGGCGATCTCCGTCGCGGCCTCGTGGAATGTGGTGATGACCTCGCCGATCATCTCCTGCGGGTTGCGGCCCTGGAGGAACTCCGGGTCGTTCCATGACACGGCCGCCTCGGCGACGTCGGCCAGGCGCTCGTGATCGCTCTCAGGCACCCCGATCATTCGCATGATCGTCATCGTGGGCAGCCGCCGGGCGACGAGCTGGACAAAGTCCCCGGTGTCGTGGTCATCGAGTTCGTCGACGAGCTGCTCGGCATCGCGGCGGATGCCCTCCTCAAGCAGGCGGACCTGCTTCGGGGTGAAGCCGCTTGAGACCAGCCCGCGCACCGCCGCGTGGCGCGGGTCGTCCATGCCCAGGAACGACGTCGAGGCCTCCACGATCTCAGGCGTCAGGTCCTCCCACTGGACGCCCAGAGTCGTGGTGAAGTGCTTGCCGTCACGTGAGAGCGCGCGGATGTCCTCGTACCCGAGCACGGCCCAGTAGCTGTCCTCGGGATCCGGTTCAGGGCTCCACAGGGTCGCCGGCATGGGGTAGCGGGCCACGGACTGACGGCGCCGGAGCACCGCGAAGGCTTCGGCGCGCTCCTCGGGCGTCGAGTCCCAGAAGCTCAGATCCGCGAGGTCGAGGGTCGTCTGGTCGGCCATGGTTGGTCTCTCCCTTCCCGTCGAGCCCTTGCCCGGACGCAAACACCGGACACTCTGTCTGGCGATCATACCCAGATCCGCCACACCTCAGGCGAGCGCGATGACCTCGCGAATCCCCACACCCTTCCGCAGGTCCTCGAAGGCCTGGCCTACCTCCTCGAGCGGGCGTCGCCTGGTGACCATGCCCTCAAGGTCGAGAAGTCCGGCGCGCCACAGCCCGAGCAGCCGCGGGAACTCGCGGTGCGGGTTGGAGGACCCCAGGTAACAACCCTGGAGCTTCTTCTCGCCGCCGATGAACAGGAAGGGCGGGTACTCGAGCGCGTCCGTGAGCCCCGGGACGCCGATCAGCGTGGTGGTCCCGCCGGCGCGCGTGGCATGCAGGCAGCCCGCGATCGTGGCTCGCTTGGCGGCGGTGTCGAACGCATAGTCAAAGCCGATGCCGTCCGTGAGCTCGGGACCCGCCTGGGCAAGGTCGAGGCCCTCGGGGTCGAGCGTCTGGGTGGCCCCGAACGCTCCCGCCTGCTCGCGGCGCTCTGCCACCGGGTCGACGCCGATAATGGTGGAGGCCCCGGCGATCCGCGCGCCCTGCACGACCGCGATCCCGACGCCGCCCAGGCCGATCACGAGGACGGTGGCACCCGGCTCGACCATTGCTGTGTTGAGCACGGCGCCGACGCCGGTCTGGACCGCGCAGCCGATGATCGAGACGACGTCGAGGGGCACGTCGTCGGGGACGCGGATGACGCCCTCGACGGGCAGGATCGCCTTCTCGGCGAAGGCGGCGATGCCCATCCCGCGCGCGACCTGGCGTCCCCGGTGCGAGATCCGCGTGCTGCCGTCGGCGAAGGCGGCGGTGTCGGCGAGCACACGGCCGTTGCGGCACAGCTGAGCCTCACCGCGCGCGCAGAAGTAGCAACGTCCGCACGGCGGGCAGAGCGTCAACACCACCTGATCGCCGGGCTGGACGGCGATCACGCCCTCGCCCACCTCCTCGACGATCCCCGAGGCCTCGTGCCCGAAGATGATGGGCAGCGGAAACAGGCCGTCGAATGTGCCGTCGAGGAAATGCAGGTCGGTGTGGCAAGCGCCGCAGTGGCTGATGGCAACGAGGACCTCACCGGCCCGCGGATCCTCGATCTCGACGTCATCGACGACGTCGAGACGCATCGCCTCGCCCTCGAATATCGCGGCTCGCATCTCACGCCTCCTGTCCTGGATTTGGCGCGGAGCTTACATAGTGTCCGACCATTCTGTCCGGTGTGTATGTATTTGGAAGCTTCTTGCCCGTGGTATAAAGATCGACTGATCGGTTTATGCCACGGGTGAGCGACGAGTACATGGCGCGTCGGCGCGGGGAGATCCTCGAGGCCGCGACGGCGTGCTTCGCCCGCGAGGGCTTTCACGCGACGTCGATGCGCGACATCTACCGCGAGTGCGGGTTGAGCGCGGGCGCGGTCTACAACCACTTCGCGAGCAAGCAGGAGATCGTCCGGGCGCTTGGTGAGGAACGGCTGCGCGACGCGCAGAGACAGCGCGAGGCGCTCAAGCTGATCGAGGACCCAGTCGAGGCGCTACGGCTCCTGGCCGCCGGCACTCGCGAGCGGCTGGTGCGCGAGGAGGATCGTCGCCGAGCTGATCGGCCGCGCGCAGAGGACCGGACACCTGGATTCGCGCGTCGACGCCGACGGGCTAGCGCGTGTTCTGATCGGCGTCTTCCAGGGGGTGGTGGTGCAGACGGCGATCGGCGCTCCGCCTGAGCGCGACCGCCACATCCAGGCGCTGCGGAAACTGCTCGCGCCGACGCTCTCCGCGGATGCCCGAGCGCGGCTGGCCGAGTCACCAACGATCAAAGGAGGACGAGCATGAGTCCCGAGGAGCGCCGGCAGTTCGTGCGCGAGCATCGCACTGCAATTCTCAGCTATCCACGCAAGCACGACGGGCCTGCGATGTCGATCGTCTACTACGTGCTCCAGGACGACGAGATCCTGGTATCGACGATGGCGGCGCGGGCCAAGGCGAAGGCAGTAGCGCGCTCGCCCAAGGTCTCGCTGTGCGTGCTCGACGAGCAATGGCCGCCGAGCTATCTTCAGCTCTACTGCGACGCGATGGTGGACAGCGACTTCGATCGCGTCGTCGACGTGATGATGCGCATCGCTGGGGTGATGGCTGGCAATCCGATGCCCGACGAGGTCCGGCCGATGGTCGAAGAAGGCGCCCGCCGTGAGCAGCGTGTGGTCCTTCGCCTGCGTCCGTACGCGACGTTCTACACGCCCCCGGTCCACGTTCACCGCGCAGAGGACATAGACGAGGGACTGGCGCATGAAGTGAGCGCATCGCTCCCGTGGGACGCTGACCGCGCGGCTGCGTAGGCTCGCGGATGAGCGCCGAGGCACCGATCCGGCCGACCTTCCATCACTTCAACCTCAAGACCACGCGGCTGCAGGAGCTGATCGACTGGTACGTGACGGTCGCGGGAGTGGAGGTGACCTTCCAGGATGCCACCGGGGCATGGTTGAGCAACGACGCCGCGAACCACCGCATCGCTCTGCTGTGCTTCCCCGGCTTTGTCGATGATCCCGACCGCGAGACGCGAACCGGGATGCACCACAGCGCTTTCGAGTACGACGACTTCGGCGACCTGAACAGCAGCTATCTGCGGCTGCGCGACGCCGGGATCGAGCCCGACATCTGTATCGATCACGGGATGACGCTGTCCTACTACTACAAGGACCCCGACGGAAACCGCGTCGAGTTGCAGGTCGACAACTTCGGCGACTGGGCCGCGTCCAAGGAATGGATGCGCACGAGCCCGGACTTCCGCGCGAACCCGATCGGCGTGTTCGTGGATCCCGCCCGTATCGCCGACGCGGCCGCGTCCGGCGAGTCGTTCGCCGAGATTCACCGCCGCGCGATGGCCGGCGAGCTGAGCTGAGCCGCGATGCGCCTCCTCACCCACCACACACGCCGCAGGCGTCGGCGCCGCGCAGGGACGATTTCTGCCCGACGGCAATACCGTCGAAGTCGAAATCGACGGGCTCGGGACGCTCGTCAATCCCGTCCGCAGCGAATGACGCACGCTCGTGGCGCTCGGCCTCCGCTCGCGCTGGGCCACGTGGGCCAGCAGAGCCCGGTCTTGCGGCGAGGCAAAATCAGGACGCAAACCCACGAGCGATCGCACACGCGCTCCTGGCCAAAAGGGCGCCCCGGCCCTGCCGAGTGGATGTCCCAGCGGACCAGTGTCGAGTTGTCTTGGTGCCCATCGGGCAGGGCATGCCGAGTCGGCCCCGCGCAGGCGACACAGTCGCGGCCGCGCGGCGGGATGTGCTCGCGGAGGAGTGATGCCCGCGGGTGGTGTCAGCAGTGGATGGCACTCCGTTCCCTTTTTCGTTCCCTCGCGCTGGAACCCCCCCTTATTTCAAGGGCGATCCTGAGCCCCTGCGCCGGTCTCGAAAACCGGTATAGGCGGTTTCGTCCATCGAGGGTTCGAATCCCTCCCTCTCCGCTCCTCCCTCTCCGCTGAACGGCCCACTCGGGCCGTTTTCTTTTGCCGTTGTGGGGCTCCTGACGACTGAGCGGAAGGCCAACGCGGGTCAGCGCGGGACTGGGCCCGATCGCCGGGTTCGTACCATCAGCGCTCCCTCGGCGACTCGCGACCCGGTATCACGGGAGATCGCGTGGCCTGGGGTGGCAGACCGGCGCAGTCGCACAAAGGTGGGTCAGCGTGAGCCAACGCAGGCCATCATGGGCAGCGGTTCGTTCCCTCTGCTCGAGCACCGACGTCAGTGGACGACTACAGCCGGCGCCCGCTCTCCCTCGTCGGTCGGGAGCAGGTGATACTGCACGACATATCCGAGCGTGTCCGCGTAGCGCTCGACCGTTGAGATCCTGGCGTCGGGCGCAGTGCTCTCGAGCCGCGCCACGAACGACTGCGAGGTCTCCATAGCCGCTGCCACGGAGGTCTGTGTCCGCCGCTGCTGTTCGCGGCGCTCGGCGAGTGTCCGGAGCAGCTCTCGGCGCCGGCGGGCGGTATCGAGCAGATGCGGGAACGCCGGGTTCCGCTCGGTGCGCTTGGCGATCATTTTGTCGAGAAAGTCACGTTCAGCCATCGGCTTGCCTTCCTAGTTCGATACCGAAAAGAGTATCTCTTTTGAGAGATAATTCAAGCACATTATCGGCCGAGTGGAAGCTTGTCCTGAGCTGCTCGCTGGGCCGCGCCACGCCGACGCCAGTCGCTCAACCGCCTCTTGGCCAGCTCGATTGTCGCGCGCGGCGTCTTCTGGGTCTTCTTTTTGAAGCCCTCCAGCGCCAGCAGAACCCGCCCGCGAGAGCCCTCCTCGGCGAACAGAACCCGATAGATCACGCGGTCCCCATCGACGCGCACCTCCCAGACGTCGCCTTCGAGGTGCCGAGCCGCGATCAGCCCACGATCGCGAACATCGGCCATACCTGCCAGCACCGCGGCCGCTCGACGTCGGAGAGCGAGTCGATGAACTGCTCAACCAGACTGCGCCCAGCCGTGGTCTTGTAGTCGCGCCAGCGACGCCGCGGCGGCACGCGACCCGCTGGAGCAGTTGAACGACCACGAGATAGAGGCACCGAAACAAGGAAAGCAGCGCGACCGGACCCGCTCCCGACGGCGATCTCCAGGAGTCGCGATCCTGCAGGACGATCCCTCCGGAGTGTGGTTGCACAGCTTCGGCGAGCTCGCGGATGCAGCCGAAGCGCGGCTGCCGCGCGACGGTTTGCCGGGCCCCAGTTCCGCGCTTAAGAGGACTCTGCGCCAGGCAGCTCGAGGTACCGGTGCGAATCGAAAGCAGGCCTCACGACCGGCTCGCGGATTCGGCCGAACGGAGAAGCGATCGCACCGTCGCCCTCCATGTTCGACGATCAGCGCATCACTCCGGTGTGACCAGTGGAGTAGCGGCCGGGCTGAAGCCAAACGCAGACTCCGTGCGGCGACACTCCCGCCTTGATTGAGGCGATTACGTGCCCGGTTTTGGTCGAGATCGCGAGCACGGCGGATGTGTAACGACTTGACACCCAGAGGATCTTGCCGTCCGGACTGACGTTGCCTATGTCTGGGGCGCCGGCGACGCGCCAGACGGCCACGATTCGCCTGGTCGAGAAGTCGATCACGGTGATGGCCTCGCCGGCCCGATCGGTCACGTACAACTCGCGCGTGTCTCGCGCCACGTAGAGACCGTGAGCGTCCAGCCGTGTCGTGATGAAACCGGCCAGTCGGAAAGGTCTGGCGTCGACGAGTTGCACCCCGCTGGCGTGCCGGTTGGGCAGGAACCGGTTGGCCACGGAGAACGTATGCCCGTCTGGCGAGAGCTTCACGTCTTGTGGGCTTCCGCCGACGTGCAGGTATGCGGTGACGCGCTCGCGGCGGAGATCGATTCGCACGAGCTGGCCTGAGTATTCGCAGCTGGCGATCGCGGTTAGCCGTCCGCGGAGAAGTCCAGGTGATCGACCCCAGAACACTGGACATTGAGGGCCTTTTGGAGCTTGAACGTGTGGGGATCGCGGAAGGCCAGGGTGTTGCGCCCTTCTTCGACGACGAGGGCGTGGCGCCCGTGCGGGGTGACATAGACCAGGTACTTCGCCCGGCGGGCAACCGGTGCCAACATCCCAGCCAGTGTGTGTGAGTAGATGTTCAAGCGCGGAGGCCGCGCGACGAGCCGGGGCAGTGATGGCTCCAGCCTCGCCAGCCGGCGGTTGGGGCCCTGGTGATGAGGCCGCGCCTCCTGTGAGCCGGAGAAGTCATCGGGGTCGGCCAACGCGATGGCCGAGCAGACCGCCGCTGCGACGAGCACCAGTCCTGCCGCGACCATCCGCCGGCGTCGGCGACGCCTGTATCGCCGCGCCCCACCGGCGCCTCTTCCCGGAGGCGCTGCGTTCGATCCACTTGCGTCCGCTCATGTTTGCCGGTCGCTGATGGCCATTGCTTTGCGGGGAATCGGGAGGCGATCGAAGCGTCGCCAGGCCCGGAGGTCGGTCGCCCCGTTAGGTCAACGAAGCGCCATCCCTGGGTAACTGCACCAAGAGCCGCGCGCCCGTGTTGCTGCGCTCGGCCCGTACCTCACCCCCCGCGCTGCGGGCCAGCCGCCGGGCCAGAGCGAGTCCCAGCCCGGCCCCGATGACCTGAGTGGATCCCTGCTGGCCTGATTTACCCTGCCATCCCGAGGCGAATATCCGGTCGAGATCCTCGGTCGGAATCCCATCGCCGTCGTCCTGCACCGCGAACTCGACCCTGCTCGCGTGAACGTGAACGTCCAGGCAGATTCGGCCGTGGGCATGTCGACAGCCGTTCTCCACCAAGGGCGCTAGAACTCGCTCCACGAGATGCTGCTCGACAGCGACCCGAGGCGCGATTGGGGGGGCCGAGACCACGATCTCCACTCCCTCTTCGTCGGCTAGCGCACGGCATGTCGCGGCCACCGCCCGGACGGCCGCGTTGGCGTCGCTTGTCGCTCCATGGAGATCAAGGCCACCACGTGCGGCGGCGATCAGCGTGTCCAGGGTCGTCGTCATTTGCTGCGTGCTGAGCAGGATGTTCTCCAGCACCTGGCGCCCTTCCGAGGTTGGCTCCGTGTGCCTGAGCGCGTACTGGGCCTGGGCTGCAACGTTGGCCAGGGGCGTGCGGAGCTCGTGGGAGAGCTCGGCCGATAGCCGCTGCTCGTGGCGCAGGCTGCTGGCCAACCGATCGAGCAGCCCATCCAGAGTGAAGGCCAGCAGCGTGAACTCATCCCGCGGCGGCCCCATGCCGAAACGACGATCGATGTCATGCTCGCTCCACTGCGCCGCGTCGCGAGTCATCTTTGAGATCGGCGCCAGCGCGCCGCGGATCAGCCAGTTGGCCGCCAGGCCAACAGCCACGAAGGCCGCCAGAGCGAGCAGAACGGAGGCCAGCAGTGCTGTCCTGCGGGTCTGGCTGTAGGGGGCCAGCGCGATCCCGACGACCACGGCGCCGACCCGGCGGACGTGGACGCGAACCGGAAGTGAATAGAGCCGGACCCGGCCGCCGTCCACATCTCGTCCGGCCGGAGCTTGCGCAGCCACTGCGGCGGCCACCGCGGGATCAACCGCCACGGACTGGGGTCGCTCGATCAGGCGCCTGCCCTGGAACACCCAAGTGCTGGTGTCTGGGCTCCCCTGGTCAGGCGCCTCCGGGAGCTCGATTCCCGAGCGGGTCGCTCTGAGGGCCCCGAGCTCGGCCGACGCCCGAGCGCTCAGTACCGAGTTGGCGTCCGAGTTGAGACGAGCGCCGAGCACAAGGTTGAAACCGGCGGTCAGCGCGGTGAGGACCAGCGCGATTGTCAGGAGGACCGAGAGGAGCAATCGCGCCCGAAGCCCCCCTCCGTGAAGCCCGCGATGTCTCATGTGAGGCGATATCCCACGCCGTGTACGGTCGCGATCACCGGAGCGTCCGGAAGACGTTCGAGCTTGCGCCGCAGCCGAGCGATGTACACGTCCAGGGTGTTGTCATGAACGATGGCCCCGTGCGGCCAGGCCATCCTCATCAGCTCGACGCGGCTGGTGACCTTCCCAGCAGCACCGGCCAGAGCACCCAGGAGCCTGAACTCGGTCGGGGTGAGGGCCTCGGACCGGCCGCCGCGGGAGACCGTCAATTCAGCGGGATCGAGGTACAGCTGGCCGTGGCCGTCGGGTTTCACCTGGCCCGGGCTGCGGCGGAGCAGGGCATTGAGGCGGGCCTGGACCTCCTCGATGTCGAATGGCTTGGTGACGTAGTCATCGCCGCCTGAGTGAAAGCCACTGAGTCGGTCTGTCAGGGCATCCCGCGCGGTCAGGAACAGGACAGGAGCCTGGATCCCCCCGGCACGGAGCGCCTGGCAGAGGTCACGACCGTCCCCGTCCGGGAGACCGATGTCGATCACTATCGCATCGGGCGGTTGCTGGAGGGCAAGCTCCAGAAGCCCACGCGCGGTCGAGACCGCAACCGGATCGAAGCCCTCGGCTCGGAGGCTACGAACCAGGATCTCACGCAGAGGCGGGTCGTCTTCGACGATCAGCAAACGGGCTGGCACCCCAGAAGTATCGCTTGGCGAACACACGTGGCGACATACCTTTCAGGAGATAGTCAGATCTTCCCGGCATCGTCCCGGGCATGACACCGCGATCAACTGCCGTGACGGTCCTGAGCCTAGTCGGGGTAGCCGTGCTCGCCACGGGCTGCGGCTCGTCGAGCACCCCGCATGCCTCCTCAACTGCGGCCAGCACCGCCCCCGCGTCGACCGCCTCGACGCCAACGACCCCAACCACGGCCTCCACGACCAATCCGGCTGCGGGGCCCGGCGCTCTCTCGGCCGAGGCTAACTCGGCGGCGACGGGGGACATCCCTGACAACCAGGTGTTCCTGGTCTTCACCAACAGGCGGGCGGGCTACGCCATGAAGTATCCCGAGGGATGGACCCAGGCCGGCCCCGCCCGCCGAATCACCTTCTCAGACAAGAACAACCTTGTCAGAGTGGTGATCGCCCACGGCTCCAAGCCGACCGTGGCCTCGGTAACCCGGCAGCTCCAGGCGCTCAAGCACTCGACCCCCTCTCTGAGCTTCACCTCGCCCCGGCCGATCAGCCTTCCCGCTGGACCCGCGATTGCGGTCACGTACTTGACGCACAGCGCGCCCAATCCGGTCACTGGCAAGCGGGTGACGCTCGCTGTGAACCGTTACGTGGTGGCCAGAGGTAACCGGGTTGCTACCGTCGACCTGGGGACTCCCAAGGGGGTTGACAACGTCGACGCCTACCGGATGATGATCCACAGCTTCCGCTGGCTGTGAGCCCCGGCTACCCGGTCCTCGGCCGCGTCGCGCTTCTGACGAGCCTGTGGCGCGAGCCCGAGCCCAAGCCGATCGATTGGCCGGCGCTGGAGCTGCATGATGTGTTCAAGATCTTCCGGGCCGGTCCGGTGGAGACCGTCGCGCTGCGGGGCCTCGAGCTTCGGGTCGAAGCAGCGGAGCTGGTGGCGGTCCTGGGGCCATCGGGTTGCGGAAAGAGCACAATGCTCGCGCTGTCAGCCGCGCTGGACGAGCCGTCTGCGGGCGAGGTCCGCGTCGGTGGGCGCTCGCTTCAGCGCCTGGATGAGGATGAGCGCGCGGCCTACCGGGCGCGCGATGTGGGCTTGGTGTTCCAGAGCGACAACCTCTGGCCGTCGTTGACCGCGCGGGAGAACGTGCTCCTGGGTCTGCGGCTGGCCGGTCATCCCGACCCCGTGAGCGCGGCGGAGGAGTCCTTGGCTGAGTTTGGGCTGGACGGCCGGATGCGTCACCGAGCCGCAGAGCTGTCGGGTGGCGAGCAGCAGCGGGTGGCGATCGCCGCGGCGTTCGCCCGGGAGGCCTCGCTCGTGCTGGCCGACGAGCCCACCGGAGAGCTCGACTCCCGGAATGCCCAGGTGGTGCTTGAAGCATTGGCCGAGCTGCGTTCTCGCGCTGGCAGCACAATCGTCGTGGTCACCCACTCCTCGCAGGTGGCCTCGTTTGCCGACCGAGTGATCGAGATGCGCGACGGGCGGGTCGTGGCGTGAGCACCGTCGCCACCGCCGAGCTGGCGTCCTGTCGTGGAGTGTCAGTCGTTCATCGTCAGGGCTCGGAGTTCGTCCGCGCCCTCCAGGAGGTCGAGCTCACCATCGCCGACCGGGAGCGGGTCGCCCTGGTCGGGCCCTCAGGGTCAGGCAAAACCACTCTTCTCCACGTCCTGGGCGGCCTGGTGCGACCCGATGCCGGAGAGGTCTTATGGCGGGGGGGGCCGCTGTCCTCGCTCGACGCGGCGGCCCGCGGCGCCGCCCGCGCCGGGGGAATCGCCTTCGTCTTCCAAGGGGCGAATCTTCTCCCCACGCTCACCGTATTTGAGAACGTGTCCTTTGCCCAGTGGGCCAGCCGAGACGAGGGCCATGAAGGTCGGGACGATCCAGACCCGGCCGCCCTGCTTGCCCTCGTGGGCCTGGAGCAGAAGCTTGACGCTCTGCCCGGCGAGCTCTCGGGGGGCGAGGCCCAACGGGTGGCTATCGCCCGGGCACTGGCGCAACGACCGATGCTGCTCCTGTGCGATGAGCCCACAGGCCAGCTGGACAGCGATACAAGCAAGCGGGTGCTCGACCTGATTGATGCCCTGCATGAGCACTTTGGATTCGCCCAGCTGATTGCCACCCACAGCTCGGAAGTTGCAGCCCGTCTGGGACGCGTGATTAACCTGGCGGACGGTCGGGTGCTCAACGCCGCGGAGGCGACGTGAGCGCGGCGGTGCGCTTCGCTCTGGCTGGGATCGTGCGGACACCGGGGCGCACGCTAGTCCGGGTCCTGGTCCTGGCCAGCGCGGTGGCGCTTCTGGGATCGATGCTCATGTTCATCGGCCACTCGCTGCGGACGATGACCAGCTCAACGCTGCGCGGCGTGCCGCTTGATTGGCAGGGACCGGTGGGCTCCTACGCCCAGGACCTACGCGTGGCGGCTGGGGTGGCCCGCCAGCCCGGCATCGCTCAGGCCTCCGCGACGGCCACGGCGCCGTTCGCGGGCGCCTCGCACATCGGCTTGGCGGGAATCACCCGGGCGGGCACGGGGTCGGTTCTGGCCGTGCCGACCAACTACCTGTCCCACATCCACACCTTCCGGCTGCTGCACGGCGCCTTCGTGCCGGGGGCGATCGTCCTCGACCAGCAGATGGCCGCAACCCTTCAGGCCCAGATCGGGGACCGGGTCAGCCTGACCCCGCGCCCCGGGAAGCGTCCCGTGTCTTATCGCGTCTCCGGGGTGGGTCTGATCACGGCGCCCGACGTTGTCTTTCAGCCACTGAACCCTCAGCTCGGGCCAGCCCCGGCACAGCCTCCGGCCAATGCGCTGATCATGCCGATTCAGACGTTCGCCTCCACGCTCGGACGATCGGTGCCGTCCCTTCCCGGCTCTGCCACCGCCCCCTCCGCGGTTCCCGCGGCGCAGAACGCGATCCAGTGGCAGGTCCAAGCGCAGGTCGACCCCTCAAGCGTCGGGGGGACACCCGCCCAGGCATACACCCTGGCCGGGGGGATCGTCCATCGGGTTGAGCGCTCACTGCCCGGTCAGGTCCAGTTCGTGGACAACCTCTCCGATCAGCTCAATGGGGCCGCCTCCGACGCCCTATACGCGGAGACCCTCTACATCATGTTGGCCCTCCCCGGAGCGCTGGCCGCCTTGGGCCTGGCCTATCTGGCTGCCCTGGGCACGGTCGAGAGGGACCGCCGAGACCTCGCGCTACTCCGAGCGCGAGGAGCCAGCCGGAAGGAGCTGTTCGGTCTGGCGCTGGCCGAGAGCGCAGTGCTGGGGCTGGTCGCCGGCGTGCTCGGGACAGGAGTGGCCCTGGCCGCGGTGGCCGTGATCATCAGCGGCGGGCCTGACCTGACCCTGGTCCGTGGCGGCATCACAGCGGTCGTGTGCGTGCTGCTCGGGACCGCCGGGGCCCTCGCGGCCCGCGTCGGGGCCACGGCCTCGGTGTTGCGCGCCAGTATCAGCGAGAGCCGCCGCGGCGTGAGACGCGAGCATAGGCCCCTGTGGCAGCGCCTGTACCTGGATGTGGCCGCGCTCGCGCTGAGCGGGGCGATCTACTGGCTGACCGCCAGCACGGGATTCTCGGCGGTGCTCAATCCGGACTCGAACCCGACGCTGTCGCTCTCGGTGTACATGTTCTTCGCCCCAGCCCTGCTGTGGCTGGGCTCGGCGCTCTTGCTGACCAGGCTGCGTGGGCGAGGGGTGGCCTTCGCCGCCGCGCGGCTGGCCTCCGGCCGGGCTCGCAACCCCAGGGGCTTCCTGTTGGCCAGCGCGTCTCGGCGGGGCCCGGCGATCAACCGGGGCCTCGTCGTCGTCGGCCTGCTGTTGGCTTTCGGCGTCAGCCTGGGCCTGTTCACGGCCACGTATGACCAGCAGGCGGCTGTGGATGCCCAGCTGACACTGGGGGCTGATGTCACCGTCAGCGCTCCGCCGGGTGTCGTGGCCGGGCACCACCTCCAGAGCGCGATCGGCAAGGTGGCCGGAGTCCAGGGCACCGCTGCCGTCGACCATTCCTACGCCTATGTCGGCCCGGACCTGCAGGACACGTTTGGCATCGACCCCGCGACGATCGGCCGAGCGACCACGCTTCGGGATTCATATTTCCTGGGCGCGGGAGCCAGCCAGACGCTGGCCCGGCTGAAGCGCACGCCGAGCGGAATCCTCGTCTCCAAAGAGACGATTGGCGACTACCAGCTGCACATCGGCGACCTGCTCAAGCTGCGGGTCCTGGACCACCGGACGGGCCGCTTCCACATCGTGCCGTTTCACGTCGAGGGCGTGGTCCAGGAGTTCCCGTCCGCACCGCGCGACTCCTTCATGGTGGCCAACCTGCCCTACCTACGGGCCGCGGACCACGCCGGAGGCCCAAACACAGTGTTCGTCAAGACGCCCGACCCGGTCGGAGTGTCGCGCCGCCTGGCCCACGTCACACGCCGGGACGGAACGATCGTCAAGAACATCAACGAGCAGACGCAACAGACGGTCAGCTCGATAACCACCGTTGACCTTCGGGGCATCAGTCAGATCGAAGAGGCGTTCACGATCGCCCTGGCCGCCGCCGCCATGGCGCTGTTCGTTGCGCTGGCTGTCACCGAACGACGGCACGAGCTGGCCACGATGACCGCCCTCGGGGCGAAGCTGCACAACGTCGGGGCCTACATCTGGAGCGAGGCCATCCTGGTCCTGCTCGCCGGGCTGTTGCTGGCGGCCGGGCTGGGCGTCCTGCTGGCGCTGATGCTCGTGGCCATGCTCCAACACGTCTTCGACCCGCCGCCCGACGCCCTCGCCGTCCCCTGGCGCTACCTGGCGGAGCTCGGGATCGGAGCAATCCTGGCCACGGGCCTGGCCACCCTGGTAGCGGCCTGGCATCTGCGAAGGCTCCCGCTCGGTCAACTCCTGCGCGAGCAGTGAAGCTCCCCGCTGGTCAGGTCGCGGTGCGAGCGGCAGGAATCGCCGTGCTCGCTGGAAGCATCGCGGGCTGCGGTGGGCAGACGAGGCAGCCTCTTCCCACCGCCACCTCCCCCGTTCTCGGCGGCCGGCGCGTCAGAACCGACCAGGACCTGTTCGTCCGGAAAACCGTCACGATCGGCTACTCCGTGGATCGCCGTCCCATCCGGGCGGTGTTCGTCGGCGACCCAGACGTCCGCCATCCGATCCTGGTCGTGGGCTGCATTCACGGCAACGAACCGGCCGGGATCGCCGTCGCCAAACGGCTCATACTTCGCCCCAGCCAGGCCGAACCAGAGCCCGCACTATGGGTCGTGCCGGTTCTCAACCCTGACGGCCTCGCGGCCCAAACCCGCCAAAACGCCCGAGGGGTCGACCTGAACCGGAACTTCCCCACCGGCTGGAGGCCGCTACACCAGCCGGGCGACACCTACTACCAGGGGCCACAACCACTCTCGGAGCCCGAAAGCCAGGCGATCTCCAGGCTAATCCTCAAGATCCGACCCGCCATCTCGATCTGGTTCCACCAACACCAGGACCTGGTCGACCTCTCGGGCGGCAACCCGCGAATCGAGCGGCGATTCGCGCATATGACAAGACTCCCCGTCCACCGCCTAAATCGCTATCCGGGGAGCGCAGCAACATGGGAAAACCACGCCGACCCGAGGGGCACCGCCTTCGTCGTCGAACTGCCGCCCGGCAAACTCTCCGCAGGCGCCACAGCACGATTCGCCCACACCATCCTGACGCTCGCGCACACGGTCCAGAGAAGCGACCTGCCCAATTAGCCCCGAGCCATGATCCACTCGCTGGCCGCGAACCAACGACCAGCGCTCTCGCCTTTCTGTCAGGCGTCCACGTCGTGACCCACGGATTCCGCACGAGTAGCCATGCCTCCTAGCAGCGACAACCTCGAACTTATTCTGTTCGTCTGGGTGGACGCGCTGCGCCGCAACGACGCCGAGCAGATCGCGCCGTACCTGGCCCATGACATCGTGTGGCAGGGTCTGCGCCGCGATCTGGTGTGCCGAATCGCGATGATGTCCTTGACAACATCCGCTCAGGCGGTCAGCAGCGTCTTCGCGTAAGCGGCCTTGAGGTCGCTGCCCTCGACGACGATCACGTGCTGTTGGCCGTGCGTCTGCCGGGAGTGACCGAGCTCCACGGCGAGCCGATCGCCGGCGAGCTCTTCGACGTCTTCACCCTGCGCGGCGGCATCATCGTGCGTATCGACGAGTTCAAGACACGATAAGAACCGCTCGATGCCGTCGACACGGCGATCGCGTCGGACAACGTGGATCAGTCCGACCAGCGTGACCCACATCAAATCCCGTAACCGTTCACGCAATGGTTGAGCAGGTCGTGCCAATCTTGAACGTCTCTGACATCGGCGAGCGCTTTGCCTGGTTCGAAAAGCTCGGCTGGCGCAAAGGATTCGAGTGGAAGCCAGACGCTTCCGACACCGGTCCCAGGTTCGGCTCGGTCAAATCGGCCGGGTCCGAGATCTTCCTATGCCGTGACGGGCAGGGCGGGCGCGGGCGGGGCCCCGACGCGCTGACCTTCGGCCCTGAGGGCGATGGGACAGCTGACAAGGGGGCACTGGATGTCGATCTGGGTCGACGAACTTGACGCGCTCTATGACCGCTGTGTCACTGAGCGCCTCGACATAACGCATCCCCCGACAGACGAGCATGGGGTGTCCGCGAGTTCCACGTCCGTCACCCCGACGGCCACGTGTTCCGCATTAGCAAAGCTGGGTTGATCCCTGTCCGGGCACGGGCCGACGGCCGCAATCGGGCCACGACGGGCGAGCCCGCAGCCGCGAAAGACCCCAGCGGAAACGAAGGCAGGTCTCCTCCCGCGCGGTGGCGCCGGTCTCGCCATTCGCCAAAGGGGGCCCGCCCGGTCGCGGGCCTCATTGACGGATGGCAAACCGTTCCCTATTTCGTTCCCTTCGGCCGCCGTAGGCCGATTTCATAGGCGATACGGACCGAACGTCGCGGTCTCGAAAACCGGTATGGGCGGTTCCGTCCATCGAGGGTTCGAATCCCTCCCTCTCCGCTGAACCGAGGATGCGCGAGTGCGACGTAGCCCGCGGGGACGATGGCGCCTCGCTGAGTCGCTGACCGGCCGTGTGACAGCCGGGCGGTTTGGCGTCAGCCCGTGAGGCCTAGCTGCTTTCTGAGTTCCGGCTCGATGAGATCCATGGAGGCGATCATCTCGTCAAAGACTTCGACCGCTTTCCGGCGTCCGTGGCTGGCGTGCTCCGCCCGTGCGCGGCGGTGTCGGTCTGCGATCTCATCGAGCAGCGCGCTGGGGTCGCCCCAGCCGTAGGCATCGCACATGACGTCGGTCGCGCGAGCCTGGTAGGAGATCGGGAGCGCGCGTTCGCCGACGGCGGCGAAGCACCAGACCGCGTGCGCGAAGTCGACCAGCCTGGTACCAGGAGCCACCCCATGGTCCCAATCGATCAGAGCCACCGCCGCGTTGCCGCGAAATACAGTGTTGTGGTGTCCGAGGTCGCCGTGGCACACCACCTCGCCCCCATCAGCCAGTCGGGTTCCGGCGGTGGCGTCATGAAATCCGCGGATCAGGGAGGCGGCGCTCCGCAGCCGTCGATCTGAGATCACCGCCGGAGAGCCATCCAGAACCTCGCCCTCGACGAAGGTGAGGACCTCCCGCCCCTCGGCGTCGACGCCGAGGAACGGCGGTGCGCCCGTAAACCCGCTTGCTTCAAGCTGCTCGAGCACCGCTTGGACGTACGCCGATCGATCGTGAAGCGGCCGCCGGATCGTGTCGCCGACGCGAATCAATCCGTGCGTCATCCGCCCACCGGCGAGCACCTGCTCGGGGTCCGGCCTCACCCGCCAAGGATACGGTGGTGCCGCCCCTGCTCCGCGAGCTACACGCGCTCAGCCGACCAGCTTGGCCACCTTCTGGCGGTGCTTGCGGCCCTGCCCGGGCTCCAAGAAGTAGACCGCGCTCGCGCCGATGACCATTCCGGCTGCCACGCGCGGCGCTGTGCGCTTTGCCTTGGGCGCCTCGGCGAGTCCCAGGTCGTAGGCGGCACGGGCGGCATAGGCGGCGATCGCCTGGCCGACGGCCTGGGTCGCCTCGCTGATCTGATCGGAGCCACGACGCGCCCGTTTCATGAGGTAGGGCTTGGCTGCCTCGAGGGCGAATTTCCCCGCCGGGGGGGCCGCTCTCGCCCCCGAAATCAGCAGCCGCGGTCGAGTGACGATCGCCTTCGTTACCGTGGCTCCCGCCTTGCTCCTGGTGGTACTACTGAGGACTGTCATCGGTTGACCTCTCCTTGTCCGCTTCCGCCTCGCCTACCCGGTACGGGGTCACGGAAACAGGCGGCCCCCCCGCTCAGGCGGCGACAACCGCGCTACAGATTCCTCCCTGACCGTTTGCCTCGCTGGTAGCGTTGCCGCGCATGCGTGCATTGCGAGCAATCCTGCGTCCAATCGGCTATCTGATGTTCGCCGTGTCTCTGCTGGCGCTGTCATCCGCGGCGCATCTGCTCGGCGACGACCACGAGCTGGGCTTCTTCTCCGGTCGCCTGTCCAGGATGCTGTGGCGGTATCCCGAGGTGACGCGCCGCGGCGTACAGATGGCGTGGCTGGCCTGGGCCGCGCTGTTCGCGCTGGCCCTGAGCCCGCTCGATCCGATCGCTAGCTCGTGGGACGAGGTCGCGCTTGGCGCCGTGGCGCTGGCGTTCCTTTGGCACCGGCTCGTCGGCGGGCACCGAGTCGAGCATTGAGGTTCGCCAAGGCCTGATCCAAGCCGACCACGGCTGGGTCGAGCTCGCGCATGGCCATCGCCAGCCGGTACTCCGCGAAATAGTCCGGCGAGACGCCGCAGGCTCGGGCGATCAGGTCGATGGCCCGGATCGACGGCTTGTCGTGGCCGTTGGCCAGCATGTTCAGATGGGCATGCGTCATACCGCGATCATCCAGCCGACCAATGGCATCGGCCAGGCCGCGGTAGCTCAGTCCGCGGGTTTCCATCAACACTCTCAGGGCCTTGCCGAACGGTTCAGTGCTGTTGACCATGTGTTTAGAATAACCCGTTAGGCTTCTTACCTGACACCTGAAGCCGGGGGCGGAGCGAGCGCCCCAAACCGCGGGGGCCATCGCGCGCACCCGCCAGGCGAGCGGATCCCCACGCTGAGTGGCGCGGAGGACAAGCTCGCGGCGGGTGCGCGCGTGGCGGATTGCGCGGGGCGGATGGGGAGAGGCGAATGGGTGTCGATTTTCCTGGGCCAGGTTCGTCTTACAGGCGACCACCCACACACAAAGGAACGACATGTCTCCGCTACTCGCCCCAGTCGAAAAGCCCAGCCACCCGATGCTGAAGCTGGGCTATCTGTTCACTCGCAAGCAGTTCGGCACCGTGCCGGGACCGCTCAGCGTGTTCTGCGCTCGGATGCCGTTTGCCTTCACGTCCTTCTACGGCAAGGTCGGCAAGCTGGACAAGAAGCTCACGCTGCCCTCCGGCCTGGCGCTCCTGATCCGCCAGCAGGTCGCACGGATCAACGTCTGCGAGTTCTGCATCGAGGGCAGCCGGTATGCGGCCATCAAGGAGTCGGCGGCCAATGAGGCCAAGTTCGACGCGCTGGCTGACTACCGCTCGAGTCCGCTGTTCTCAGAATCTGAGCGTGCGGCACTGGACTACGTCAGCGAGGTGACCAGAGAAAAGGACGTCGATCCTGAGACGTTCACGGCCCTGGCCCGCCACCACGGCGAGCGCCAGATCTGCGAGATCGCCTGGCTCGTGGCCAGCGAGCATCTCTACAACCTCAACAACATCTCGCTGGGCATCGGCGCGGATGGCATCTGCAAGGTGCCGGCCGCGGCTGCCCAGGCGGCCTGAACGGTCAACTGGTTCTAGGGCCGGCCCCAGGGCCGGCCCTAGCGGCCCCCGGCGATCAGCCGCTCCCGGTCGAACATGGCCGAGACGACCCGCCCGCCCAGCCGGTCGATGACCAGCAGCGCCGCGCCGCAGCCCAGGGCCAGCCCCAGCGTGGCGTGGACCACGTTCAGGGAGATCATGGTCGTCAGTGCCACGAGCGGAAGGCTGCCCAGAACGCTCAGCTGCTGGGCCGCCCGCACGTCGGAAACCCAGGTGGAGATGGCCAGCCCGACCCAGATGCCCCACAGAGCCAGGAGAGGGGTGAACACCAGCTGAGCCAGGATCACCGATCCCTGGAGCAGGGCCGGGGCCACGCCGGCGTGGGCGAACAGCTCGAGCAGCACGACGAACAGGCCGTAGACCAGATATGACACGACGACCGCGGGCAGCAGCGGCGCGAGCGCCTTGGCCAGCACGAACTCACGGCGCCGGATCGGTGTGGTCAGCATCGGCTCGAGGGTCCCCAGCTGCCGCTCGGTCACGATCGAGGAGGCGCTGATCACGGCCGGGGCGAGTGCTGGGATCCCGAGCATGTACAGCAACTCGTGCTGGTGGCGCAGCGGAACCGCCGCCTCGGCCGGGAGGCGGAGGACGGCGATCAACGGCTGGAGCAGGAACACCAGCGGGACGACCGCCATCGTCACGAGCATGTACCGGTTGTGGCGGTAGTCACGCAGCTCCTTGCGCACGATCGCCATCACCCGCCTGCGGCTCATGACCGCGCCTCGGCGGTGTCGATCATCTGCAGGTAGACATCCTCGAGCGAGTGCTGGGCCTCGGCGATTGAGAGCACGTCGGCCTCGGCGGCCACGAGCGCGCGGGTCACCTCGGGAGCGGCCACCCGGCCGTCGGACACGTCAAGCAGGTATTCACCGTCCGGCCCGCTGCGCCAGCCGTCGACGCCGGGGAGCCTGTCGAAGACCGCTCGCGGCTCTTTGAGTGGCGTTCGAGTCCTGACGACCAGCGACTTGGAGAACAGCCGGTCGCGAAGCTCCGCGGGCGGGCCGATCGTCCTCAGGGTCGTGCTCAGGATGGCCACCCGGTCGCACAGCCGCTCGGCCTCCTCCAACCGATGGGTGGTCAGGAAGATCGTCACCCCGCCGCGACCGAGTTCTGCGATCAGGTCGTGGACCTCGCGACTGGCCACCGGATCGAGCCCGGCCGTCGGCTCGTCCAGGAACAGGACCTCGGGGTCGCTGAGCAGGGCTCGGGCCAGCGCGACCCGCTGACGCAAGCCCTTGGACAGCGTCCCGCACGGGTCGTGGGCGCGGTCGGCCATCTGGACGGCCCCGAGCGCCCGGTCGATTCGGCCCGGAGGGTCGGCCACCTCATACAGGTCGGCGAAGCACTCCAGGTTCTCAGCCACGGTCAGCCGCGGATACAGCCCCGGCGACTCGGGCATGATCGCGATCCGGCGGCGGATCTCAATCCCGTTGTCCCGCGTGAGCGGGATCCCGGCGACGGTGGCCTCCCCGGCGCTCGGCGCTATCAGCGTGCCCAGGGTGCGCACGGTGGTCGTCTTGCCGGCGCCGTTCGGGCCCAGGAAGCCGAAGACCTCACCGGCCTCAATCTCGAACGAGAGATCGTCAAATGCCACCCGGCTTCCGAACTGCTTGCTCAGGTTGTTCGCGGACAGGGCCACGCTGCGTCGAGTACTCATCGCCGGACCGAGACAGCGTCGGAGGTCCGCGGAGGCGGGGCCGAGTCCTCGGTGTCCTCCTCGGGTCCAGGCGGATTGGGGGACGGGGGAGTTCGGCGCTGGTGCGGAAGGCGTCCGGCCCGGCGGGCCTGCTCGGCCAGGAGATACTCGATCTGGCCGTTGATCGAGCGCAGCTCGTCATCCGCCCAGCGCCGAACGGCCTCGAACAGGCGTGGGTCGAGTCGGAGCAGGAAGCGTTTGCTCTCAGGCATGTCCGCCCTCAGCTGTAGAGCGAGCCGGTGTTGATCACGGGCGTGGGCGAGTGGTCGCCGGACAGCACGATCATCAGATTGGCGACCATCGACGCCTTGCGCTCCGGGTCAAGCTCGACCAGATCGCTGTCCGCCAGTTGGGCCAGCGCCATATGCACCAGGCCCACCGCGCCCTGGACCATCGTCCTGCGGGCGGCCACGATCGCCTCGGCCTGCTGGCGGCGGAGCATCACCTCCGCGATCTCGGCCGCGTAGGCCAGGTGGGTGAGCCGGGTCTCGAGCACGTCGATGCCGGCGGTGTGAAGACGGGTCTGGAGCTCGCTCTGAAGGCTGTGGCGAACCTCGTCGGTGTTCCCGCGCAGCGAGATCGTGTCCTGGCGGTAGTCGTCGTAGGGATACGTGTTGGCCAGGTGGCGCAGGGCGGTCTCGCTCTGGACCACCACGAAACGCTGGAAGTCCTCCACGTCGAACACGGCCCTGGCCGTGTCGACGACCCGCCACACCACTACGGCGGCGATCTCAATCGGGTTGCCGCTGGCGTCATTGACCTTAACCCGGTCGCTCTGGAAGTTGCGCACTCGGAGTGAGATCGTCTCGCGCCAGATGAAGGTGAACGGGTTGGTCCACCACAGCCGGGCCTCCATCAGCGTGCCCACGTAGCGGCCGAACAGGATCAGCACGCGGGATTCGTTGGGTTGCACGACGACGAATCCGGGAGCCGAGAGCGCGGCCGCGGTGGCGATCACGCCGGCCGCGATCCTCACCCCGGAGGAGAGCTGCCAGAGGCCGAACGCGAGCAGGACGGCGGCGAGGCCGACCAGGGCCAGACCGACAGCGATCTCGGGAGGGCAGGCGAGTGCCTGGGCGGGGCGCTGCTCGTGCACGCGGGGTGGTTGGCTGTCCGGGGTTACGGCCATATGATATCACCAAGATACTATGACGATACCGAGGCGATGTCAAGGGGTGCGGGCGCCGGCGGAGGACGGCCGCGCGTTCTGGGTCGTTCGCGGGCCAGCCTCTACAGCGCCCGGGACAGTCCGCCGTCCACAGGAACCAGGACTCCGTTCAGGTACGAAGCCCGAGCGGAGGCCAGGAAGCACACGACCGCCGCGAGCTCCTCGGGCTGCCCGAGGCGGCCGACCGGGATCCCGTCGGCCGCGGCCGGCGGCGGATCACCCCCGAAGAGCTCGGTGAGCCGAGCGGTGGCGATCCGGCCTGGAGCCACCAGGTTGACCGTGATCCCGTCCTGTCCCAGCTCTCGGGACAGCGTCTTAAGGTAGCCCCAGACCCCTGGCCTGACCGCGTTCGACAGCGCCAGTCCGTCGACGGGCTCCCGCACCGAGACCGATGAGATCGAGATGATCCGGCCCTGTCCGCTGGCCCGGAGGTATGGCAGCGCCGCGTTGACGGCGGCCACCACCGGCTTTAGCAGCAGGCTGACCGACTGCTGAATCGATTCCTCAGAGACGTCCTGGGCGCTCCCGGGTGCAGGCCCGCCGCCGCCCAGGACCAGGATGTCCAGGCCGCCGTAGGTGTCGACGGCGGTTTCGACGGCCCGCTCCAGGTCGGCCGTGCGGTGCACGTCACCGACGACCGCCGTGGCGGCGATCCGCTCGGCCTCCTCGCGGAGCAGCGCCTCACGCCGGGCCAGCATGACCACGTTCGCGTTCTCCTCGCGCAGCGCCTGCGCGCTGGCCAATCCGAGCCCGGAGGAGGCTCCCATGACGAGCGCGGTCCGACCGACCAGACCCAGCTCCATGCGCTAGCCGCCGCCGATCCTGAAGTGGCCGTGGGCGACGATCTGGGCGCCGCCGGCGACCTGGATCGATTCGATCCGCTCGGGTGAGCCCGTCACCTTGGCGTAGAGCAACGACGGCCGGTCGATGGCCTCACCCTGGTGAATCTCGATCTCCTGTCCGAACGCGATCCGGCCATGCCGGGCCAGGTGAAGGGCGAGCGGGCCGGCCGCCGACCCGGTCGCCGCGTCCTCGGGCACGCCGAAGGCGGGGCAGAACATGCGGGTCGTCCACGACGTGCCATGTCCGGCGAAGCAGTTCGCGGCCACCGCCAGGTCGCTCAGGGCAGCCATGTCCGGGCGCAGGGCGGCCACGACCTCCTCGCTGGCCAGCGTCACGTAGACGTGCTCCGGCCCCTGCCGGTAGAGCTCCACCGGCAGGAGCGAGGACTCGACTCCCAGCGCAGCCAACAGCTCGGCCTCCTGGGCGTAGGGCTCAGGGGTGGGGATGGGCTGCTCCATGCGTCCAAACACGAGCTGCCCGGCCCGCCGGTCCAGGACCACCGGGACATCCCCAGCGCCGGTTTGAAGCACTACCGAGTCGCTGCCCAGCGCGGTCCCGACAACAAACGCCGTCCCCAGTACCGGGTGCCCAGCGAAGGGCAGCTCGCCCCCGGGTGTGAAGATCCGGACCCGCACGTCGGCGCTGGACTCCGCCGGGAGCAGGAACACGGTCTCGGCGAATTTCATCTCCCGAGCCAGAGCGAGCATCTGGTCGTCGGTGAAGGGCCGGCCGTCGAGAAAGACGCCGAGCTGGTTTCCCTCCAGCGGATGCGGCGTGAAGGCGTCCACCACCAGGTACTCGTGGAGCTCGGCTCGCTCCAGCCAGTCGACCGATCCTGGGATAACCGTCGCAGCCATCACGCTCCTTCCGCCCGCGCCGCCAACTCTAAGACCGGGCCAAAGCTACACGCCGGGCCGCGAAGTCGGCACCGCCCGGTCACAAATCCGGGCACCGCGGGGTCACTTACTAAAGTGTCCGGTGGGGTGACGGCCCTGGACGAGCGAAGCTCGCCGGCAGGGGCAGCCGCACGCCGGATCGGTCATCTCGTCCAATCAGGAGCGAACAGTGCGCGGCCTTGCCCGCTGGTCCATGAACAACCGCCGAGCCGTGGTGATCGGCTGGCTTGCCGTGGCAATTCTCACGACCGCGCTGGCCACGGCGGTCGGCCGCAACTACGCCACCAATTTCAGCCTCCCCGGGACCGAGGCCCAGCGCGCCCAGAACCTTCTGACCCGCGAGTTCAGCCAGCAGAGCGGTGACGTGGACACGGTTGTCTGGCACGCCTCGCGCGGAACGGTCCATGCGCCGGCCATCCAGGAGCGGATCACGTCGCTGCTTCACCGGGCACGCCGGATGCCCCACGTCGTGGGGATCGCGAGTCCATATGGGCCTCGAGGCGCGCTCCAGATCTCGCGCGACGAGCGAACGGCGTTCGCCGTGGTCAGCTACGACAAACGGGGCAACCTGCTTCCCGATTCGACGGGCAAGCCCCTGCTGGCCGCGATCAATGCCGTCAAGGTTCCAGGACTGCGGGTGGCCGCAGGCGGGCAGGTGATCGAGAACGCGGAGGGCTTCAGCGTCGGGCCGGCGACCGCCGTGGGCACGTTGGCCGCGCTGGTGATCCTGCTGATCACGTTTGGCTCGCTGATCGCCGCCGGGATGCCGCTGATCACCGCCGCCTTCGGCCTGATCACCGCGGTGGCCCTGATCGGGCTGGCCACCCACATAACGAGCATGTCCAACGTGGCGCCGGAGCTCGCTCTGATGATCGGGCTTGGAGTGGGGATCGACTACGCCCTGTTCATCGTGACCCGGTTCAGGGAGAGCTACGGGCGGCTGGGGGATACCCAGGCGGCCGTGCTCGAGGCCATGGACACCTCAGGGCGGGCCATCCTGCTCGCCGGCACCACTGTCGTGATCGCCCTCCTGGGGATGTTTGCCACCGGGGTGACCTTCCTGTACGGGATGTCGATCGCCTCGGTGTTCGCGGTGCTGCTGACGATGGTCGCCTCGCTCACGCTGCTGCCGGCCATGCTGTCGCGGTGGGGGCCGCGGATCGCGCGGCCCAGCCGCCGAGCCCGGCGGCGGGAGGCGGCCGGCCGCGCGCCACGAGAGTCGTTGTGGCTGCGCTGGAGCCTGCTGGTCCAGTCCCGGCCCTGGCCCCTGGCGATCGCGGCCCTGCTGGTCACGGTGGCCTGCCTGGTCCCGATCGTCTCACTCCGGCTCGACAACGGCGACGCCGGAAACGACCCCACCAACACGAACACGTATGAGGCGTTCAGCCTCCTTTCGCACGGGTTCGGACCAGGGTTCAACGGGCCTCTGTCCGTCGTCGTGGAGCTTCCGCGTCCGGGTGACACCTCGGCGCTCCCCGCGCTCACGGCGGCGGTGGCAGGCGCCCCGGACGTCGTGGCGGTCAACCGGCCGGGTCTCAGTCCCTCCGGACGGATCGCGGTGATCCGGGCCTACCCTGGCTCGGCCCCCCAGGACCGGGCGACGACCGACCTGGTCAACCACCTGCGCCAGGACGTGCTGCCGCCGCTTGAGCGGCGCACCGGTACCCACGTCCTGGTGGGCGGATTCACCGCCGGCTCGATCGACTTCGCCGCGGTCCTGTCCAGCAAGCTCCCGGTGTTCATCGCGATCGTGGTCGTGCTCTCCGCACTCCTCCTATTTGTGATGTTCCGTTCGCTGGTCATCCCGATTCAGGCTGCGTTGATGAACCTGCTCAGCATTGGGGGGGCGCTCGGGGCCACCGTGCTGGTGTTCCAATCGGGGTGGGGCGCGAGCCTTCTGGGCATCCAGCAGGGGCCGATCGATCCCTGGATCCCCGTGCTCATGTTCGCCGTGGTCTTCGGACTGTCGATGGACTATGAGGTGTTCCTTGTCTCGCGCGTGCGCGAGGAATGGGTGCGCAAGCGCGACGCCACCCGGGCCGTGGCCGAGGGGATTGCCCACACGGGCCGGGTCATCACGGCCGCCGCCGCGATCATGGTGTGCGTCTTCCTGTCCTTCATGCTCGGCGACCAGCGAGCGATCAAGGAGTTCGGATTCGGGCTCGCCTCAGCCGTGTTCCTGGATGCGGTCGTGGTCCGCTGCGTGCTGCTGCCGGCCGTGCTCGAACTGCTCGGGGCGCTGACGTGGAAGCTCCCGAGCTGGATCGATCGGCGGCTCCCGCAGCTGAACATCGAGGGCGGCGCGGTCCTCGAGTTGACTGAGCCCGTGGCCGACGAGGAGGCGCAGGAGCCCGAGCGCGATTCCGCCTCGGTCGCTCCGTAGCGGGCCCGCCCGCTCATTCTCGATTCTTAGATCGGTGGCACGGCCGTCTTACACGGCCGCTCGATCGTCTTCGGTGTACCCGGGCTCGACCCGGACAGACGAAAGGAGACGAGCCATGTTTCGCTCCGTCAAGAAGCTCTCGGCGTACGGCATGGCCCTCGGTGCCCTCGCCCTCGGTGGGTCGGCGCTGGCCGATGCGGCCACATCCTCGGGTTCCACCACCACCACCACCAGGACCGCCCGCCAGGCACAGCCTCCGGCCAACTTCCCCGCCCCCGGGACGGCCGCGCACGAGGACGCGGAGAAGGCGGTCACCGGGGCATCCGCCACCAAGGCTCAGGAGGCGGCCGTCAGGAGTCTGGGCGGCGGTACCGCGGGCGATGTGACCACCGACTTCACCGGGAACGGTTACGAGGTCACGGTGACCAAGTCCGACGGCACGAAGGTCGAGGTTCACCTCGACAGTTCGTTCAACGTCATCCAGGGGCCTCCCGGCCATGCTGGCTGGGGACGGCCAAGCGGCCCGCCACCGGCTCCGGGGGCCTGAACCAACACCGGCAACCGTGGGCCGGGCGTCACCGCCCGGCCCACGCCGGCCGCGACCCGTGTGTCTCACGCGAGCTCGCGGCATAGCTGACTTATGCTGCGCGCATGGATCAGGCGCGCTGGGCCACGTTTGACTGCTACGGCACGCTGGTGGACTGGAACGCGGGCATCCGAGCCCAGCTGGCTCGTCTGTTCGGGCTGGCTCAGGCCGACGGGTTGCTCGAGCGCTACCACCAGATCGAGCCGCGGATTCAGAGCGAGAGCCCGGCGCTTCGCTACCGCGAGGTGATGGCCGCGGTCCTGTCCGAGTTGGCGAGCGAGGAGGGGTTGTCGCTCCCCGAGGGCGAGCAGGACGCGCTGGCCCGCTCGCTGCCGGAGTGGCCAGTTTTCGACGAGGTTCCGGCCGCCCTCACCGCGACCCACGCGCGCGGTTGGAAGCTGGCCGCCCTGTCCAACACCGACCGCGACCTGATCGATGCCTCGATGCGGGCCCTGGGCGCTCCGTTCGAGCTGGCGATCGTGGCCTCGGAGGCCGGCTCCTATAAGCCCGCTCATGGTCACTGGCAGGCCTTCTACGAGTCGACGGGCGCTGACCCCGAGCGCCACGTGCACGTGGCCCAGAGCCATTTCCACGACATCGTGCCGGCGACCGAGCTGGGGATTCCCACGGTGTGGATCAATCGCCTGGGCGAGCACAGAGACCCCGCGCCCACACGGGAGCTCAACGACCTGGACGGGCTGGCCGACGTACTGGACGGGCTGATCTCAGCGGGCTGACCGCGCAATCTCACAATCCACCCGACTGAAAGCGTTCTGGTTGGAAATGCTGCGGCTCTACGACTACCCCGCCTCCTGCAACTGCTACAAGGTCCGGCTGCTCCTGGCCCACCTGGACGTGCCCTACGAGCGCGTCCTGGTGGACATTTTCGGCGGTGACACCCTGACTGACGAGTTCGCGCGGCTGAACCCAGCCCGGACGACTCCGATGCTCCAAACCGAAAACGGCGAGTACCTGCCTGAGTCGGCGGCCATCCTGCTCTGCCTGGCCCGTGGGACCGGCTACCTGCCGGGCGAGCCTCTGGCCCTGGCTCAGATCGTGCGCTGGTTGATCTACGAGCAGACCGATGTCATCCCGATGATCGGCGGTCTGCGCTTCCGCCTGCTGGCGGGAAGACTGACCGCCTCAGATCCCGACGCGGTGCGGCGGCGGGCCGGCGCGGCGGAGGTCCTGGCGCTCCTGGAAGATCATCTCTCCACGCGTTCCTTCTTCGTCGACGAGCGCTACTCCGGCCGACATGGCGATCTTCGGGTACACGCACCTGGCTTGCGAGGCGGGACTCGATCCGAGCCCGTACCCGGTGCTGCGGGCCTGGCTGGCCCGGGTGGAGGACCAGCGCGGGTTCATGGAGGACGTGGAGCCCTACGGAGCAAACGCCGCGCCCGGCGCCGGCCGCTCAATCTACGGCTGACCGGGGAGATTCACCCGCTGAGCATCGGCGAGGGCGGGATCCGGGTGTGGCCCTGGATCTCGGAGATGATCATCCCCACCTCATCCTCGTAGCACCAGGTCCAATCCTCGCCCGGCTCCAACGAATGAATCAGCGGGTGGCCGGCCGAGCCTGCGTGGGCCGTGGCGTGCCGGTTCGGCGAGTCATCGCAACAGCCGACGTGGCCGCAGCTCAGGCAGATGCGCAGGTGAAGCCACACACCTCCCTCGCGCAGGCAGTCCTCGCACCCGTCAGTGCTCTCGGGGAGCTCGAGCACGGTGATCTGGTCCAGGTGGCTGCAGGTGGTCATCTCGCCTCAAGCGTACCCCGGCACCGGAGGGCCTGAGATCACAATCGACCAGCTGGCCCGCGAGAATGGATGGGCGTGAAGTACGAGCCGATGAAGGCGGTCCTGACTGACCAGGCATTCTCCGACCCTGACTGGGTGTTCGAACGCAAGCTGGACGGGGAGCGGTGCGGAGCGATCCGGCGTGGAGGCCAGGTCAGCCTGCTCTCACGGACCGGAAGGAGCCTCAACTCCTCCTATCCCGAGCTGGTGGACGAGCTCTCGGTGGCTGGCCCGGACCTGCTTGTGGACGGCGAGATCGTGGCCTTCAAGGGAGGGCAGGCGAGCTTTGAGCGGCTGCAGCAGCGCATGCAGATCCGCGACCCTGAGCGGGCTCGGGCCAGCCCGGTGGCGGTCTACTACTACATCTTCGACCTCCTGGATCTGGCCGGCCAGGACGTACGTCAGCTCCCGTTGCTGGAGCGCAAGTCCCGGCTGCGCCAAGCCATCTCCTTCCACGGCCATCTGCGCTACACGACGTACCGCCTGCGGGACGGGGAGACGGCGTTCCAACAGGCCTGTGAGCGCGGCTGGGAGGGAGTGATCGCCAAGCGGGCGGCCGGCCCGTACGTGGCCGCACGGTCCCGGGACTGGCTGAAGATCAAGTGCGCCCACTCCCAGGAGCTGGTCGTCGCCGGGTGGACCGCGCCCAGGGGATCTCGCGAACGCCTGGGCGCCCTGTTGGTCGGCTACTACGAGGGCGGGGCGCTGCACTACGCCGGGAAGGTCGGAACCGGCTTTGACCGCCAGACATTGCACATGCTGGGCGACGAGCTCGAGCGGCGCGAGCGAGACACCTCGCCCTTCCAGGCCGGCGGACCTCCGCGGGCCGCCCGCTGGGCCGAGCCTGAACTGGTGGCCGAAATCGCCTTTGCGGAGTGGACCCGCGACGGAAAGCTCCGCCAGCCCCGCTATCAGGGCCTTCGAGACGACAAGGAGCCACGGGAGGTGGTTCGGGAGGTGCCCTCGTGAGCCTGGCTATCAGGGCTGGCCGCCGGAGCGTCGAAATCACCCGTCCCGACAAGGTCCTCTTCCCGCCCGGGCTGACCAAGGCTGACCTGGCGGGTTACTACCAGGCGGTGGCCGGGACGATGCTCCCGCATCTGGTCGGGCGACCGCTCAACCTTGAGCGCTATCCGGACGGGATCAATGGGCAGCGCATCATCCAGCAGCATGCCAGCCCCCACTTCCCCGACTGGGTGGGGCGGGTGACAGTTCAAGCCCGGAAGGGTGAGGTGGATCACGTGGCCGCCGGCGACCCGGCCACGCTCGTTTACCTGGCCGGGCAGGCCTGCATCACGGTTCACCGGTGGCTCAGCCGGTCCGACAACCTGGGCCGGCCCGACCTGCTGGTGGTGGACCTCGACCCGTCGAGCGATCGGCCGTCTGAGGTCCGCCGGGCCGCCCGGATCTTCGGTGCGCTGCTCCGTGAGCTGGGGCTCCAGCCCTGGGCCATGACCACCGGCTCTCGCGGCTACCACGTGGTCGTCTCGCTCCAGCGGCGGGCGGACTTCGACACGGTCCGCGGTTTTGCTCGCAGCCTGGCCGAGCTGGCCGTGGCGCGCGAGCCGCGTCTGTTCACGAACGAGCAGCGCAAGGCAAAACGTGAGGGCAGGATCCTGGTCGACGTGATGCGCAACGCCTACGGGCAGACCGTGGTTGCGCCGTACGCGGTGCGGGCCCGCCCCAGGGCTCCGGTGGCCACCCCGCTGCGCTGGGAGGAGCTGGAGGAGTCTCGGACCAGCGCCAAACGCTGGACGATCAGGACCGTGCCGGAGCGGATTGCCCGGGACGGCGATCCGTGGAGCGGTCTCGCCCGGAAGCGGCACACCCTCACGCGTGCCGGAGAGTTGCTTGAGCAGGCGCTGGCTGAGGCCCGCGGGCCCAGCGCGTAGAGTGCCGCGCCATGGACCCCCGGCGACCCTCTGATTCCAATTCAGTGCTGACCCGGTGGATGGGGATTGAGGACGCCAACACAGCCGGGTACGTGCACGGCGGGGTGATCATGCGGCTGTGTGATGAGGTGGCCGGGATCGCCGCCATCCGCCACTGCGGAGTGCGCGTGGTGACCGCTGGCATGGACCGAATGACCTTCATGGACCCGGTTCACGTGGGGCAGCTGGTCACATTCAAGGCGACGGTCAACGCCGCCTGGCGGACCTCAATGGAGGTTGGGGTACGGGTGGAGTCAGAGCACGTGCGAACGCGCGAGGTGGCCCACACCTCCACCGCGTACCTAACGATGGTCGCGCTGGATGAGCACGGCCAGCCTGCCCCGGTTCCACCGCTGGCACCCGAGACATCCGACGAGCACCGCCGAGCGCAGGAGGCCCAGCTCCGGCGCAACAACCGCTTGGCCGAGCGCGAGGCGATCCTGCGCGCCCGCAGCGAGGCGTAACCGACCGCCGCGGGCGTCAGCCGAGCTCGCCCCGCCGACGCTCGAGCAGCCGGCGCTCGGCGTCATCCTGGACCAACTCGAGCGCCTGGCCGTAGGCCGCTCGAGCCTCGTCGTTTCGCCCCAGCCGGCCCAGCAGGTCGGCTCGGGTGGCGTGCAGGTAGTGGTAGCCCTCGAGGTCGATCGAGTCGACGATGGCCAGCGCCGGCTCCGCCCCCTGCGCCTCGGCCACGGCCACGGCGCGGCTCAGCTCAACCACCGGCGAGCCGGTGAGCCGGGCCAGGGCGCCGTACAGGGCGGCGATCTCCTCCCAGTCCCTGGGCTCCTGGGCATGCACCGAGGCGATGGCCGCCTGGAGCACGTACGGACCCTGACCGTGCAGCGCGATCGCCCGGTCGAGCACGCTGCGGCCCAGGGCGATCTGCTGGCGATTCCACAACGAGCTGTCCTGATCGGCCAGCAGCACGAGCTCGCCGTCTGAGAACCGCGCGGCCTGTCTGGCGTCGTGGAGCAGCATCAGGGCCCGGAGGCCGTGGACCTCCGCCTCGTCGGGCATCAGCTCGGCCAGCGCTTGGCCCAGGGCCAGAGCCTCGGCGGCCAGGATGCGGCGTCCTCCGTAGCCCGCATTGAAGATCAGGTAGACGACGGTCAACACCGCGGTCAGGCGGTCGGGCAGCAGGTGGTCGGGGGGGATCCGGAACGGGATGGCGGCCTGCCTGATCTTCTTCTTGGCTCGGACCAGCCGCTGGGCCATCGTGGCCTCGGGGACCAGGAAGGCCCGCGCGATCTCGCCCGCGTTCAGGCCGCCCACCAACTGGAGCGTCAGCGCCACCTGCGCCTCGGTGGCCAGCGCCGGGTGGCAGCAGGTGAAGATCAGCTCGAGCCGCTCGTCGGGAAACGGCGAGAGCTCGGTGTCGGCCGGTCCCTCGATTGTCATCTCAGCCTCCAGGGCCTGCGTCTTGACGGCCAGGTTTCGCTCCCGGCGAATCCGATCGATGGCCCGGTTGCGAGCGGTGGTGTAGAGCCAGGCGGCCGGGCTGACCGGCGTACCCTCGTCTGGCCAGCGCTCGGCCGCGATGGCGAACGCCTCCTGGGCCGCCTCCTCGGCCAGGTCGAAATCGCCCAGGAAACCGATCAGCGAGGCCAGCACCCGGCCCCAGTGGTCGCGAAAGACCTGATCGAGGCTCAGTTACCATCCCTCCCGCTCGGGACGGATCTCGACGGCCCCGCCGAAGCGGGCGGCGGGGACCTTGGCCGCCCACTCAATGGCCGCGTCGAGGTCGTCCACGTCGATCGTGCACAGCCCGCCGACCACCTCCTTGAGCTCGGCGAACGGGCCGTCGGTGGTCAGGACCTGGCCGTCCTGCATGCGGACGGTCGTGGCCGTGTCGGCCGCAGCCATCGGCGTCCCCGGCTGGTAGCCCGGGGCCTGAGCCAGCTCCTGGTAGCCCGTGTACACCTCCTGCTTGTGCTCGTCGGGGAACGCCGCCCAGGCCTCCGGATCGTCAGGAGTGGGGGAGGAGAACGGGTAGATCAGCAGCGTGTACTTCATGGTGCTTTGCCTCCTGTGTGGCGCGAGTTCCCTAAAGACGAACGGCGGGCGGCTAACTCGACAGCTCCTTGTCGGCCAGCTCGAGCAGTTTGGTCACCGTCGTCCAGTTGCGGGCTGTGGCCGTCGTCCCCAGCCCCGACCCGGCAAGCCGATTCCAGAGCCTTGAACGGGCAACCCCCTTGGGGTGCCAGGCGTAGAGCTCGCGACCGATCGCAACCAGCCGTTCCTCATCGGTGGCCAGAGCCGAGAGGCTCTCGACCACCGCGGGATCGGGCTCCCGGGCCAGAAAGCTCACCTGGTAGCGCTTGGGGTTGTCGGCCACCTTCTTCAGCGGGTTGCGCCGCACGACCTCGGCCAGCTCGTCCCGCGTGCGGACCACGATCTCGATATCGAGGCCGAAGCGCTCGTCGATCAGCTTGCGGAACTTCGACACCACCCTGGTCTCTGTGTCCCCGCTGCGGAGCACGACGTTGCCGCTCTGGAGGTACGTCCGGATGTCCTCAAAGCCAGCTCCTGTGAGCGACTCGCGGAACTCCGCCATCGGAATCCTGTTGCGCGGCCCCAGATTGATGCCGCGCAACAGGACGATCTGACGCATCCGCGGACCATAGTCGGACCGAGCGGCGCACGGGCGGGGTGGCACCCGGTAGCGTCATTCACGTCCGCCATCACTACGGGAGGGTGAGGTCGATGAATCGTGGTCCTGGGAGGTTTTCGGGCTGGGCAGACCGGCGTCATGCTGTCGCGCTGGCGATCCTGGCCGGCCTGGGCACGCTGGTCGCCCTGACCACCCCCGTGTCCGCGCGGCGTGGCCCCGGCCAGAGGGTCTCGGTGCGGCGCGGCAGCCACTTTGGGGCAGCGATCTTCCCCAACAACAGGTTCACGGTCCGGGATCGCGCATACGGGACCGGCCGGCGGATCCATTTCCGTCTCGGAGTCGACTATCCGAGCTTCCGAGGCTCGACTCAGCGCCGCTGCACAGGCGCCGACTACTCGATTTGCGACGGGTTCGCTGAGCTGAACAAGCTGGACGGCTTCGACACCAACCCGTTCGTGATGGTTCCGTTCACCGGCTCGATCCGGCTCTCGTCGGTTACGGCCAAGGACTTCTACATCTCGAACACGCGCGGGCGTTTTGTGAGCGGGCTGCGGCAGCTGACATTTGATCCGGTGACCAGGACGCTCTCCGGCATCGCCGACGCGTTCCTGCGTGAGGACACCACGTATGAGATCCACGTCACCAGCGGGATCCGTGACCAGACCGGCCGTCCAGTCAATGCATGCGGCAGAGCCTGCGTCGTGCGGTTCACCACCCGGACCGCCAGCGGTGAGCTCGTGCGGATCCGCCGGTCGCTGGACCTCCCGCTATCGAACCATCAAAACGCCTATGTGGAGGCCGGGTTTCCGGGCGCGTCGCATTCGACGGCCAGCCGGAGGCTGAGCTTCGTCCAGCACGGCGAGGCCGACGTGTTCCTGGCGGCCAGCGTCGCGCCCTCGGTTGGCGATCCCGTCAACGGGATCGTTCGCGCCGACCAGGTGAAAGCCAACCCGAAGGCTCCCGGAGCGCTCCAGTCCAGCGCCGTCCCGAACCTGATCGCCCCGAGCAACGCGGGCTACTACGCGTTCGGGAGCTTCCTCTCACCGCGTTACCAGTACGCCTCGCGCAGTGGTCACGTTGACCACCGCTACGGAGTGGGCAACGGCTTCACCGACGGGGAGATTCCACCGGTTCCGACCAACCGCACCGCGAAGCCGTTCGGATATGACCGACTGGGCGCGATCGTGATCACGCCGAATCCAGCCCAGTTCCCGCCGCCGTGGCCCGCGGCGGTCTACGGCCCGGGGTTCACCCGCAGCGACTACGACATCTTTGTCACCGCCGACTACAACGCTTCGAACGGGATCATGACCGTGGCCACCGACCCGGCCGGCCACGGATTTGGCCCCAGAAGCACCACCACCGTGACGGCCAACGGCGTCCCCGCGACATTTCTGAGCTACGGCCGGGGCCGAGACCTGGATGGGGATGGGACCATCGGTGACGGCCTCAACGACGGCGTCGGTCCCACCGGGCATTTCATCGACGGAGGCAAGAAGGAGCTGCCGTCCCACAAGCCACTGGACGGACTGCAGTCTGGCCTGGTCCAGTCGGTGGTGGACAACATGGCTCTGGGCCGGGCGCTCAAGGCCGGAGTCAATATCCCGGGCGTCGGGAAGAACCTCGTCGATCCCAAACGGATCATGTACTACGGGCTGAGCTTCGGCGGTATCTACGGGGCGATGCTGATGGGCACCGACCCGTTGTTCCATCGTGGTCTGCTCAACGTGCCCGGCGGTCCGATCGCGGATATCGCCCGGCTGTCCTCATTCCGCAGTGATCTGGAGGCCACGCTCCAGCGCAGCCGGCCGAGCTTCCTCAACGGGGGGCCGGGCCTGAGCGGATTCACCGAGGACATCCCACTGCGCACCGATCCTCCGGAGGTGATCAAGCACAAGGGGGCGTTCGTGCTCCAGCAGCTGTTCGGCGAGACCAATTGGTATGACCGCAGCGGCAGCCCCGAGACGTTCACGCCCCGGATCAGGCTCCGTCCCGACCCGGCATGGGCCAAGAATCCGAAGGACGTCCTATTCGAGACGGCCTACGGCGACGGTACGGTTCCGAACCCGACGGCCGGAGACATCTACCGGGCCGGGCACCTGTTCGACCGGGTCCTCTACTACCGCAACGACAGGACGCCGACCTACCACAGTGATCCCCACGGGTGGCTGGCCGACCCGACGCTGGCGGGCCGGAGTGACGGGGAGCTGATCCTGGCCCACTTCCTGGCCACCGGCCAGGTGATGAACCCTAATCCCGCCTGGTTTGAGTTCCCGATCGCCGACCCCAACAACCTCAGCTGCCTGCACTACGCCGAGCCGGAGACAGGACAGCCGGCCAATCGCCAGCCGTATCCGGCCAGCGGCAACTGCCCACCGCTCTCCCGGGACGGATGAGCGACGCAGTGCCCGCCCGTCCCGGGCCACACCACAGCGGGACTACTCGGGCCGGTACAGCGAGGGCCGCAGCCCGGCCGGGTCGTACTTGGAGGCCAGCCGGGCCAGCGTCAGCGCCGCCAGCATCAGCCCGAAATCACGCAGGGCGACGTCATAGAAGCCTGGCGTTGCGGATCCAGGGCGCGAGGTACTTCTCCCAATTGACCAGGACGTCGGCGAACTTGTCCGCGCCGACGACGATCGGCGCGACCGTGAAGCCGACTCTGAGCAGCCAGAACGACTGGTAGCCGCTCGACCGTCTCATGCGCGGAGGAACCATGGTCTGAGAACGTCGGCCAGCTCTGGGGCTCAAGCAGGACCTCGCGGCCCTGCCAGGCCCGGCGCCGCAGCTTGACTCCGGCTTCCAGCAGAGCGAACTTGTACGCCCAGGTCGTGAACCGGCTGGCCCCGCGGAAGCTGTCCAGCTTGGCCAGCACGGCGGTCAGCGCGTCGTCGGCCGCCTGCATCGCGATGTCACCGAGTTCCTCGCCCCGGACATGGCTGAGGGCGGCCGGCCGGCGCCGAAGCATCGACCGGGCGCCCCGGAGCAGGAGCGAGTGCAGGTCAGCAAGGCGGCGTCCCGCTGCGCACCCGTGCTCCGCAGCGCGTCCAGCCACTCCTCTGAGGTGCGCTCGCGGGTCACGGCCCGGAGCGGCCGGATGGCCGGTTCCGTTGCCAGGGCAGACATGTCTGATGTGTCAGTGCGCGCAGCCACGCGAGTCTTACCCCGCCGGAATGGTTGTCGAGGACTCATTCGTATTGGAGCGCGGCGAGCACATTCAGCCGTCCGGCGCGCCGGGCCGGGAAGATGGCGGCCACCAGCCCGGCGATCACCGCCGCGAATATGAACACGACCAGCGTGCCCACGGGCACGGTGAAGGCTGAATACCTGATCGCGGCGCCGAGCATCAGCGCGGCCACGACGCCGAGGGGGATGCCCAGCGCGGCGCCGAGCAGGGCGGTGATCACGCTCTCCTGCCGGATCATCCGCCGGACCTGGCGGCGGCTCATGCCCACGGCCCGGAGCATTCCCAGCTCCCGCGTGCGCTCGAACACCGTCAGGACAAGCGTGTTGACGATCCCGAACAGGCTCACGACGATCGACAGGGAGAGCAGCACGTAGAGCAGGTTCAGCAGCGTGGTCAGTCCGCTGAGCTGGTTATTGATGAACTGCTGTTTGGTCTGGAGCTTCGCGTCGGGGAAGCTCCCCAGCGCGGCCTTGAGCGCGGCCGTGTTGGTCGGCGTCACCCCGCCCCGCATATTCACGAACGTGAACAGGTTCTGCGGGTCCTGATAGTGAGCGTCGAAGGTGGCCGTGGAAATCGTCACGTCTCCGTAGGGCGAGGCGCCCTTGGCCGGGGTGGTGATTCCGCGCAGCCCGAGCTGCAGACGGCTGGCATTCGGCGTCTCCACGACCAACCTGGAGCCGACGTGGAGATGGTGGGCCGCCGCGTAGTCCTTGTTGACGAACGCGCCGTCGGATCCGAGCTGCGCCGGCGTCTGTTGGCTGCCCTGCTGCCATTTGACCGTGATCACCTGATTGACGCTCGGGTCCACGGCGGTGACATTGATGCGAGAGCCGAAGGCCTTGCCATCGCCGGCTCGAACCCCGGTGTCCTCCAGCACGCCCGGAACGTGTCGGAGTGCGTTCTCGGAGGCCAGGCCGATCGGCGTGAAGTTGTTTGTCGCGGTGACGGCGTAGTTGGCCACAAATGCCTGGTCGACGCTGCCCCGGAAGTGGGTCTTCAGCCCGTCGGCCAGGACCCCCACGAGAGTGACCAGCGCGAGGCCGATCATCAGCGCCGCGGCGGTCGATGCCGTGCGCGCGGGATCGCGGGCCGCGTTGCTCCGGGCCAGGCGGCCTGCGGCACCCCCGAACCGAGCGGCCGGCAGGCCGAGCCACCTGGCCAGCGGGGGAACCAGCTTGGGGGCGAACATCGCGGTCGCCACGAGCAGGGCCACCGCACCGATGCCGACGGCCAGCAGCCGCTGGGTGGTGGACAAGCTGTTCACCAGGCTTCCCACCAGCATCATTGCGAAGGCCGCAGCCATCGTGCCCAGTGCGGTCGGGGGCCCGAACCGAGCCAGCCGGGACGGTGGCAGCACCGCGCCCTCCCGAACCGCCGACACAGGGGCAACGCGGGTGGCCCGGAAGGCGGGTCGTAGCGCAGCCAGGAGCGTGATGATGATCCCCACCGCGAGCGAGATCACGACGGTGCGGCTCTTGAACACCGTGCCGGCCTGGGGGAGGTCGATGCCGAACGAGGACAGCAGCGAGTTCAGGCCCTTGGCCAGCCCAAGACCCAGGAACAGCCCGGTCACGGAGGCGATGATTCCGATCACCAGGGCTTCCAGCATGACCGAGCGCAGCACCTGTGCTCGGGTGGCTCCGAGCGTCCTGAGCGTGGCCAATTCCCGCGTGCGCTGGGCGATCGTGATCGACAGCGTGTTGGCGATCACGAAGCTGCCCACAAACAGGGCGATGCCGCCAAAGGCGAGCAGGAAGTCCTGGAAGATGGTCAGGAATCCGCTCGTATCACTGGTCGCCTGCTTGGCCTGCTGCTGACCGGTTCTGACCTGGGCTGAGGGTGGTAGCAACGGGCGGATCGCCTTGACCAGGGCGGCCGGCGAGGTACCGGGTTTGGCGGCCAGGCTGATCTGATCCACGTGGCCCTGCTTGGCGAAGATGAGCTGGGCCTCCGGGAGGGTGAAGATCGCCATCGTCGCGCCCCCCAGCGAGGACACGCCCCCGAACTTGACCGTGCCGACGATCTTGAACTTCTGGACGGGTCCGCGGGCGATCACCCCGACGCGCTGGCCGACGGAGAAGTGCTGGTTGTGAGCCGTGTTGGCGTCGATGTCGATCTGGCCGGGCGCGCTCGGCCAGTTGCCGCTGGCCAGGCTCAGCGGGTTGAAGCGCCTGCCGGCCGGGCTGTAGCTGAAGGCCAGCCCGGGGGCACCACCGCTGGACACGACCTTCCCGTCGTGCCCGACGATCTGGGCCGAGTCCTGGATCGCTCCGGAGGCCTCGGCAACCTGGGGCAGGGCCCGGATCCGAGCCAGCAGCGAGGCCGGCAGCGAGGGGGCCTGACCGCGGGTGTCGCCTCCGTTGCCGCTGGAGATCGCGCTCCGGCCGGTTATAACCGCATCGGCGTTCTTGTAGGCCGCAGTGAATACCGTTGAGAACGCCGAGCGGATCGTGTCGGTGAGCACGTACGTCCCGCTCACCATGGCCACGCCGATGACCACGGCGATGGCCGTGAGGGCGGCTCGCAGCTTGCGGCCCAGGAGGCCTCTGACGGCTACCCGGGTCACTGCAGGGTGCTTATCACCTCGAGCACCTGCTCGGAGGAGGCCTCGGTCAGCTCCTGCACGATCAAACCATCGGCCAGGAACAGGATCCGGTCGGCGATCACAGCCGCCCGTGGGTCGTGGGTGACCATCACGATTGTCTGGCCGTAGTCCTCGGCCGACTTCCGCAGCAGCTCCAGGATCTCGCCGCTTGTCCGCGAGTCGAGGTTCCCGGTGGGCTCGTCGGCGAACACGATCGTCGGCCGCGAGACCAGCGCCCGGGTGATCGCCACCCGCTGCTGCTCGCCCCCGGACAGTTCGGCGGGGCGGTGGCTCCGCCGCTCAGTGAGCCCGGTGCGCTCGAACAGCTCATCCAGCCAGCCGCGCTCGGGGCGCTCGCCGGCGATCGTCAGCGGGAGGACGGCGTTCTCCTCCGCGGTCAGCATCGGAAGCAGGTTGAAGAACTGGAAGACGAACCCGATGTGCTCCCGGCGCAGCTTGGTCAGGTCGCCGTCATCCAGGTCGGTGATCTCAACCCCTGCGATCGCCACCGAGCCGGTGGTGGGCGGGTCCAGACCGGCCAGGGCATGCATCAGGGTCGACTTTCCAGAGCCCGACGGGCCCATCACGGCCACCAGCTGTCCGAGCTCGACGGCCAGCGATACGCCTCGCAGGGCGTCGACGGCGGTGGCGCCGTCGCCATAGCGGCGGGTCACTTCGCGCGCCGCAACGGCAGGTGTGTTGTCGCGGACCGCTGCCGTGTCGGAGGCCGTGGCCCCTTGGTTGCGCTCCCACACAATCGCGACCATAGCATCGGCGGGTAACCGCGAACGAAAGGCTCTGCCATGAGTGAGGAAGCCCATTCAGACAGCCTGGACGAGCGCCGTCTGGCGATCGTCCGCGAGCACATGGAGTCGGAGAACCGGCACGAGTTTGACGTCACGATGGCCACGTTCCACCATCCCCGGTACGAGATCATCCCCACCGGCGAGGTGTTCGACGGTCCGGAGGAGGTGGCCACGTACTTTCAGACCACGCGGGCAGCGTTCCCCGACCAACGCAATGAGAACGCCGCCCTGAAGCTGGCCGACAACGCGGTGATCGCCGAGTTCGATCTCCTGGGCACCCACCGTGGCGAGCTCCGCGGCGTCCCACCCACCGGACGAAGCTTCCGCTGCCGGATGTGCGCGATCTTCGAATTCGCCCCTGAGAGCGACCGCATCATCTGCGAGCGGGTGTACTTCGACGCCGCCACGATCATGCAGCAGCTGCTCGGGGAGGGCGCCTGAGAGAGCGTTCATCCGGGAAAGAATCGCCGCCCCCCGGCGTCGCTTAATACAGGACCTCAAAAACCTTGGAGGTATGACAATGATTCTGCGAACGATGCGTTTTTCGGGGGCGCTGGCACTACTGGCGGTGGGTGCGATCCACCTGCAGCAGTACGCCGGCTCTGGCTACGAACAGGTCCCGACGATCGGGACGCTGTTCCTGCTCAACATGATTTCCTGCACCGTGGTCGGCGTTGGCCTGCTGCTGCCCGTCGGGCGCTGGTTGGGGGCCCGGCGCGCCGATGCCGTGGTTGGGATGCTGGCCGCCGGCGGCGCCCTGATCGCGTTGCTGTCGCTGATCGCCCTGTTCATCAGCGAGACGAGCACGCTGTTCGGGTTCTCTGAAGATGGCTACAAGACCGCGATCATGGCTTCGATTGGTGCTGAGGCGGTCGCTCTCCTGCTGCTTGGCACGGTGGCCGTGGCCAGTGTCCTGAGACTGCGCGCGGCAACCCGGCAACCCCGGACTGCCCGCCCCCAGGCCCAGCCGCTGCGAGCTGTGTAACCAAGGCCTGGCCGAGCGCCCCTCGCGCCGGGAAGATTTACCCCCGGCGCGGGGTCTTAGCGAGAAGATGCGTCGTAACGGCGGCGCGTCGCGGCGCCTGACACATCCACAACGAGGAGTGCCGATGGGGAATCCCGTTACACATTTCGAAGTACTCGGTGAGGACGCCGCCGCCCTGCAGAATTTCTATGGCCAGGTGTTTGGCTGGGAGATGCAGGACATGATGGACGGCGCCTATTACATGGCCAACCCGGGGAGTGGTCCGAACGGCGGCGTGGGAAGTTCGATGGGCCGACCAGGTCACGTCACCTTCTACGTCGAGGTCGATGATCTGGCCGCCGCATTGGCCCGGATCGAGGAGCTTGGGGGACGGACCATCCAGCCCCCGATGGACGTCCCCAACGGCCCGTCGATCGCCCTGTTCGCAGACCCGGAGGGCCACGCCATCGGCCTGGTGAAGGGACAGTAGGTGACCGACGTTCAGAGCAAAGCGCAGGACACCGGTCCCAGCGCCGGCGGGGCTCCGGCCCCGACGCTCTATGTCTGCCACGGCGACGACGGTGGGCCGAGCGTGCACCCGTGCCGGAGGGTCCAGGAGGCCCTCCGGGCGGCTGCGATCCCCTACGAGAAGGTGGTGGCGGCTCACGGGAGCCCGATCCCGTTCCTGCGCAAGGGATCACGGGAGGAGCTTCGCCAGGCCACCGGTGAAACCAAGCTGCCCGCGCTAAAGCTTCCCGAGGGACGGGTACTGATTCACTCAAAAGCAATTCTCGGGTGGATCAGAGAGCAGGTCCCCGAGAGGCGTGACACGGAAAGGTCGTGAGACGATGCTCACTGCCACGGAACGGCTGACCGTGGTCGCCAATCGAGGCGACAAGCGCGCCAATAACAGCTTCGTTCCCATGACCGAATCTCAAACGCGACGGTTGGATCCGCAGCGGCTGGGGGATCACGTCGATCGCCTCTACCGGGCGGCCTGGAGCCTCACCGGGTCGCGGGAGGACGCTGAGGACCTGGTCCAGGACACATATGCCCGGGTGCTCAAGCGCCCGCGATTGCTGCGCTCGGATGACGACCTCGGATATCTGCTTCGTGTCCTGCGGAACACCTACTTCTCATCCCATCGCGCTGCCAAGCGCAGGATTTCTGCCGAGCCGCTGCCCGACGAGCTCGATCGCTTCGAGGACCGGAGCGCTCGGCAGCCACAGGATGAGCTCGATGCCCGCGAGCTGTACGCGCAGATCGCCGCCCTGCCGACTGACTTTCGGGATGCGCTGGTAGCCATTGATGTTCTGGGCCTTTCCTACCGGGAGGCCGCTCGGGCGCTGAAGGTCCGCGAGGCGACGATCACCACCCGGCTCTATCGGGCTCGGGTCAGGCTTGCCACCGCCTGGCGGCAGGAGGAAGGAATCGAGGAGGAACGCCGATGACCTGGCCACGCCGATACACACCCACAGATCGTGATCTGGCTGCCTTCGCGGATGGCTCACTGCCCGCCCCCCGGCGAGCCCAGGTCGAGCAGGCTGTATCCGACTCTCCCCGGTTGCGGGCTTCCGTGGCCGCCCAGCGGCATGCCCTGAGGGCGCTCGATGCTGCCGCCAGAGAGCGTGCTCCATCCTCGCTCCGGGCCCGCGTGGCCCTGGCCCAGCCCCCGCCCCGCCGGGCCGGTCCCAGCCGGCTGGCCGCGACGCTGGGCACCGCCGTGGTGGGTGTAGGCGCTGCCGCGGTGGTGGCGGTAGTGGTCGTGGTGGGCGGAGGGACCGCTGCGCCCACTGTGGCCCAGGCTGCCGTGCTCACCTCGCGCATGCCCCAGACGAGTGTTGCCCAGCCGCCGCTCCACCAGGGGACGCTGCCCGGCGTGCGCGCCGTCGGCCTCACCTACCCCGACTGGGGGGACCACTTCGGCTACAAGGCTCGCGGCGTGCGCAGGGACACGCTCAACGGGCGGCTGGTGACGACCGTCTTCTACAGTCGCGGCGCCAGCCAGGTGGCCTACGAGATCGTGTCCGGCTCACCGCTTCGCCAGGGTGGAACGTTCTCGAGCACGAGCCTCCAGGGCGTCAAGCTGTGGTCGATGCCGACGCCGGCCGGCCAGGCCGTGTCCTGGCTGCGGGACGGCCACATGTGCATCCTGATCGGCTCGCACACCAGCCTGTCGGAGCTGCAGAGCCTGGCGGCCTGGCGCGAGGGCGGGCGGGAGCCGTATATCAGGGGCTAGGCGCCGCGGACGCCGCGGCGCCGCGCTCTGAAGCCGCCAGCCCCTACAGCTGCAACGCCTTGACGGTCAGGAACTCCTCCAGGCCGTGGCGACCGAGCTCGCGCCCGTAGCCCGACTTCTTGTATCCGCCGAACGGGGCCAGGGGGTTGAAGACGCCGCCGTTGATCTCGACCTGCCCGGTGCGCAGGCGGCGAGCCACGCGCTGGGCGCGCTCGTCATCGCCTGACCACACGCCGCCGGCCAGGCCGTACTCGCTGGCGTTGGCGAGCCGGATCGCGCCCTCCTCATCCTCGTAGGGCTGGATCACCAGCACGGGGCCGAAGATCTCCTCCTGGGCGATCGTCATGTCCTCGGTGACCTCGCTGAACACGGTCGGCCGGACGAAGTAGCCGGTGTCCTGGCCCTCGGGGGGCTCGGCTCCACCGGTCACGAGCTTGGCGCCCTCCTCGATCCCCTTCTCGATATAGGAGCGCACGCGTTCGCGCTGGGTCTCGGAGACGATCGGACCGAGCGTCGTCCCCTCATCGAAGGGCCCGCCCACCCTGTAGGCCTCGGCGGCCTGACGGGCGATCTCCTCGACCATCGGGAGCTTGTCCCGGGGCACGATCATCCGGGTCAGGGCGCTGCAGGTCTGGCCCGAGTTCAGGAAGCACTTCTGGATCCCGTCCACGACGGCCTTCTGGAGATCGGCGTCATCCAGGATCACGTTCGGCGACTTGCCGCCCAGCTCGAGCGTCACTCGCTTGACCGTGGCCGCGGCGTTGGCCGCCACCTGGCGCCCGGCTCGGGTCGAGCCGGTGAAGGAGATCATGTCGATCCCCGGATGGGCACTCATCGCGTCTCCCACGACCGGGCCGTAGCCGCACACCAGGTTGAACACGCCCGGCGGTAGCCCGACCTCCTCGACCACTTCGGCCAGCAGGAAGGCGTTGAGCGGCGTGACCTCAGAGGGCTTCAGCACGACCGTGCAGCCGGCGGCCAGCGCGGGCGCAACCTTGGCGCAGATCTGGTGCAGCGGATAGTTCCATGGTGTGATCGCGCCGACCACGCCGACCGGCTCGCGGACGATGAGCGAGTTTCCGATGTTCTCCTCCCAGGCCACCTCGCCGACCAGCTGCGCCTGGGAGCTGAAGGTCATCACGGGTAGTCCGGCCTGGATCATCTGGGAGAGGCGGATCGGCATCCCCATCTCGCGGCTGATCAGAGTGGCGATCTCCTCCTGGCGGGCGTACAGGCCCTGTCCAATCGCGGCGCAGGCCTCGGCTCGCTCCGCCACCGGCACCTGGCTCCAGACCTCAAACGCCTCGCGGGCTGACGTCACGGCGTGGTCGACGTCCTCCGGCGTCCCCTCGGGCACGCGACCGATGACCTCCTCGGTCGTGGGGTCGATGACCTCGATCGTGCCGTCTCCGGTCGACGGGATCCACGTCCCCCCGATGAAGAACTTGTCGCGGTGGAGTGTGGCGTCGGTCGTGGTGGTCATCGAGTCATCTCCTCAGGTGGTGAGTGCTTGGGCGACCATAGCTCACGCCTCCTGAAGCGCCGCCGTCCGCGACGCTCCTGCGGCGGCAGCCAGCTGCTCCGCCGTGCGGTGGGCCAGCGCCATCACGGTGATCATCGGGTTGGTCCCGCTGGGAGTGGGGAAGGCGGAGGTGTCGCCGATCCACACCCCGGGCGTGTCGTGCAGCTCGCCGGTGGGCGAGGCCACGCTGGTGGCCGGGTCGAGTCCCATCCGGGCCGTCCCCATCTGGTGGGCGGAGAACAGGCGCATCCCTCCCGCCCTCAGCGGCACCCGCTGGACGGCGGCGATGAACCGCTCCAGGTCCTCGCCCCGGTGCCAGACCGGCATCGTGTCGGACAGGGCCGAGATCTGGTGGGCGCCGGCGGCGGCATGGATCCGGATCTGTGCCTCCAGCGCCCGGCGCGTCATCGCTTGGTCGGCCGGATCGCTCAGGGAGTAGAAGGGCTGCGCCAGGCCAGAGGCGTCCAGGGCCACATGACCGTTGCCATCGCCCCGGTCGCGGAGCAGGCCGATCAGCGTAGAGCTGTAGCGGAAGTCCTCGATCGCCTCCTTGTGCTGGTGGGCATCGCGCCACGGGACGGCCGAGGCTGCCAGACCGGTCGTGTAATGGACGCCCTCAATCAGGAATCCGTAGCCGTCGTCGAGCGGCGCGAACTCGTCCACCAGCCCGACGTGTGGCGCTCCCCACCAGGCCTCCATGTCCTCGGCGTAGGAGCCGGAGATGGCCGTGCAGGGATGCAGGCGGAAGTACCGGCCCACGGCCGGCCCGCCGATCCCGCTGCGGAGCAGGACGCCCGGTGTCTCAAGCGCGCCCGCGGCCAGCACCACGTGCGGCACGTGGACCGTGAGCTGGGCGCCCGTGATTGGCGAGCGGGCCACGATCCCGGCCGCCCGTCCACCATCCACCAGCACCCGCTCGACGAACTGGCCGACAACGACCTGAGCACCCGCCCCCACGGCGTCGGGCAGGAATGTCCGCAGCGCCGACTGCTTGGAACCCGACTGATCGCCAAAGCCCATGTAGCCCGCGGTGGCCGGCTCGTAGGTCGAGGGGTCGGTGTTGCGGTTGGTGACCACGAATGACCAGCCCAGCGCCTGCGCTCCGCGCTTCATCGCCTGGTGGGGCCGATTGAGATCGCAGCAGTCAGACCCCACCGAGAGGCGTGTGCAGACCGCGTCCAGATGACGGTCAAAGTCGTCCGCCACGTCACTGAGGCCGTGGGCCCGAGCCCACTCCTGGCGCACCCACTCCTTGGTCCGGATGCTGTTGGTCCAGTTGATGACCGTGCCTCCGCCCAGGCACGAGCCAGCCTGGAGCGTGACGTTGCGGTCGGCGCTCGGCGTGGGTCCACCCCGCCAGTACAGGTTCTGCCAGGCCCACAGCTCGTACTGGTTGAAGTCGGCCTCATTGAAGTAGCCGCCCGCCTCCACCACCAGCACGGAGGCTCCACGGCCGGCCAGCTCGGCGGCGATCACGCTCCCGCCGGCGCCCGACCCGACGACGACCACGTCAGCCTCCAGGGTCGTGTCGCCGTCGATCGCCAGTGGCGTGATCGTCTTTGGCTCCTGCGGCGGCGCGGACACGGGCCCGGGGTACCCGAGCACGGGCCATACCGGGTTCTGTCCCGTGGCCGGATCCGGGGCGCCGTAGTGGAGCAGCAACGTCAGCCCGCCCAGGGCGGCGATCCCGGCGCCGGCCTCCGGCGAGCCCAGGGCAACGTTGCGCAGCAGCTGCTCGCGCGAGGCCTGCGTCGCCGCAGCGAAGCCCTGCATGGCGAGTACGTCGAGCAGCATCCCGACGCCCTCAAGCTGATCGGGCGGGAGCGCGGCCAGCGTCTGCGCCACCCCCTCGGGAACGCCGTAGGACGAGGCCGAGCGCGCCCAGTGCCCGTGCGCGTCGGGCAGATGCTCGATCGCGGGCACGACCGTGTCGCACAGGGCTCGGAGCGTGTCCATCCGCTGACCTTCGATTGCCATCGCTTCCTCCTGGGGTGACGGGACCTCAACGCTAGGCGGCGGGCCGGGATCGGTCAAGTTCGAGGGCCCCCTCCGCCGGGTAGTGTCCGGCCATGGGTGTCCTGGACAAGGTTGATGCGGTACAGAAGCGCCTGAAGCCGACCAGCGTGGCCGTGGCCACGTTCAAGAAGTTCTCCGAGGACCAGACGACGAGCCTGGCGGCCATGATGGCCTTCTGGGCCTTTTTCTCGATCTTTCCCCTGTTCATGGTCCTGGTCACCGTGCTTGGCTGGGTCCTGCCGGCCTCAGATAAGAACAACGTCCTGACCCACGTGGCCCAGCTGTTCCCGCTGGTCGACCCGAGCACGATCAAGGGCCTGACCGGTCAGGTGTGGGCGCTCGCGCTGGGCCTGGTCACATCGCTGTGGAGCGGGCTGGGCGCGGTCCGGACGACGCAGACGGCGTTCAATTCGGTCTGGGAGATTCCCTACCACGAGCGTCCGGGGTTCGTCGAGCAGATCAAGCGGAGCCTGCTCGTGCTCGTGACGATCGGAGCAGGATTCGTCCTCACAACGCTGATCTCAGGACTCGTGACCAGTGCCTCCAACGGCATCCACCTGGGGATCGTCGGGAGGATCGGCGGCTACGCGATCTCGATCGCCGTGGACGTGGGACTGTTCATCGCCGCTTTCCGAATGCTCACCGACCGCTCGGTCAGCGTCCGGGATGTCCTGCCGGGCGCCGTCTTCTCGGGCCTGGTGTTCTTCATCCTTCAGGAGCTCTCGGCGTTCATCATCAGCCGCCACCTCAAGAGCGCTCAGTCGACGTACGGAACGTTCGCCACGGTGATCACGATCCTGTGGTGGTTCTACCTCCAATCGATCATTACCCTGCTCGGCGCTCAGCTCAACGTTGTGCTCAAGGAGCGGCTCCATCCTCGCTCGCTGAGCCAGGCGCCCCAGACCGACGCCGACCACCGCGTGCTCCAGGCCTACGCCGCTGAGCGGACCTACCAGCCTGAGGAGCAGGTCGAGGTCCGAGTCGGTCCCAGGGAAGACCAGCCTCAACGCGGCTGAAGGAGCTCCGGGTCGGTCCAGGCCACGAGACCGCGGGACACGGTGGCGGCAACCAGTGCCACCCCCGGGCGGTAGACCAGATGGTCAGGCGACGGGGCGGCCAGCAGAACCGCGTCGGCTCGCGCCCCCGGGGCCAGATGACCGACGTCGTCGCGTCGCAGCGCCCTGGCCCCGCCGCGCGTGGCTGCCCACAGCGCCTCGGCCGAGGTCATCCCCATCTCCCGCACGGCCAGCGCCAGGCAGAAGGCCATCGAGGTCGTATAGCTCGAGCCCGGATTGCAGTTGCTGGCCAGCGCCACGACAGTCCCGGCGTCGAGCAGCCGCCGGGCGTTGGCATACGGCTGACGGGTTGAGAAGTCGGTCGCGGGCAGGAGCGTGGCCACCGTGTCCGAGCCGGCCAGGGCCTCGACGTCGGCCGCGGCCAGGTGCGTGCAGTGATCGGCCGATGCGGCGCCGAGCTCGACGGCCAGCCTGACTCCCGGCCCGGCCCCGAGCTGGTTGGCATGAACCCTCAGGTCGAGCCCCGCCGCCCGGCCCGCCTCGAGCACCTGACGCGACTGGTCGACGTCGAACGCTCCCTCCTCGCAGAACACGTCGATCCAGCTCACGTGCTGGCGGCAGGCGTCCAGCATCGGCCCGCAAACCAGCGAGACGTACTCGTCCGAGTCCTCCGAGTACTCCTCCGGCACCACATGCGCCCCCAGGAATGTCACCTCTTCGGTCAGCTCGGAGGCCACCTGGCACAGGCGGCGTTCTCCCTGCACCTCCAGCGCGTACCCGGACTTGACCTCGACCGTCGTCGTCCCGCCGCGCAGCGCCTCCCGGAGACGAGCCGCGGCCAGCGCGCGCAGCTCCTCCACGCTGGCCGCGCGGGTGGCGCTGACCGACTCCCGGATGCCGCCCGCCTGGTAGGGGGCGCCGGCCATCCGGGCGGCGAACTCGGCACTGCGATCTCCGGCGAACACCAGATGGGTGTGGCTGTCCACAAAGCCGGGGATCACGCACCGGCCCCCGGCATCGAGCCGCTGATCGCCGACTGCTCCGGCGCGTTCCACGGCCACGACCCGCTCGTCTTCGATTACGAGCGCCGCCTGGGGGAGATCGCCGAGCTCGTCGTCCTGGGTGACCAGCAGGCCGATGTTGTCGATCACCAGCGTGCTCATCGCCGCAGCGCCCCGACGGCGGAGTCGAGCTCGCCGGCCACGTCCAGCGAGACGTGCCTGCCGTCGCGGACCACGAACCGGCCGCCGACAAGCACGTGTCGGACGTCGCCGGAAGCGGCGGCGAACACAGCCGCATCGACCAGGTCCTCGGCTGAGCACCCGGCCAAACGGACCCCGGTCAGGTCCAGGCACACGAGATCGGCCAGCGCCCCCTCCGCGATACGCCCCCCCTCCGGCCAGCCGAGGCTTTCGTAGCCGGACGCCGTGCCCGACCGCAGTAGCGTGGCCCCGTCGAGCCCACCCCGGGACCCCGAGGCCAGGCGCTCGTCCAACTCGATCGCCCGCATCTCCTCCCACGGGTCGATCAGCGCGTTTGAGTCGGTGCCGATCGTCAGGCGGCAACCCGATTCGTGCAGGCGGCGGGCCGGGCCGATCCCGTCGGCCAGGTCGCGCTCGGTCGTCGGACACAGGCAGCAGCTCACTCGCGCCTGGCTGAGAAGCGAGACGTCCGCGTCTGTCAGGTGGGTGGCGTGAACCGCCGTGAACCTCTCCGACAGCGCCCCCTCAAAGTGCAGCAGTCCGGTCGGAGTGGCGCCGTACACCTCCAGGCAGGCCTCGTTTTCCGCCGGCTGCTCGGACACGTGGGCGTGGACGGGACGGGCATCCTCGGCGGCCCAGCGGGCAACCTGCGCCGCGGACTCCGGGGGCACAGCCCGCATGCTGTGAATGGCGGCGCCCAGACGGACCGCCGGCCCAGCCTGGAGAGCGGTCACCCGCGTGCTCCAGGCCTCGACGTCGGTGTCGAAGAAGCGCTCCTGGACAGGGTCGGGCTCGATCCCCCCGTCCAGATAGCACGCATCCAGCAGAGTCAGGCGCAGGCCGGCCTGAGCCGCCGCCTCAATCACCGCCCCTCCCATCGCGTTGGAGTCGGCGTAGGGCACGCCGCCCGGACCGTGGTGAACGTAGTGGAACTCGCCGACGAGCGTGATCCCGGCCAGGGCCATCTCGGCGAACGCGGCCCTGGCGATGGCCAGCATCGAGTCGGGGTCAAGCCGCCCGGCGAGCTGGTACATCTGGCGCCGCCACGTCCAGAAGGAGCCGAAATCGCCGTGCGTCGTGCCTCGGAGCGCCCGCTGGAAGGCGTGGGAATGGGCGTTGGCCAGCCCGGGGAGGACCAGGCCATCAAGGCGTTCGGCGTCGGCCGGCGGCGTGACGTCGGAACTCACGGCGGCTATCCACCCGTCGGCCACCTCCAGCAGGACCCCGCGGCTGAGCGCCGGGCCACCCAGCCAGGCATGCCTGCACCACAGTTTCATGTGTACGGCCTCACGCGGTCCAGAAAGGCGCTCATGCCGTGGCGCTCGAACTGCTCCCAGGTGCTGAGCGAACCTGGGTCGGCTCGGTCCAGGAACAGGACGCCGTCCAGATGGTCGACCTCGTGCTGGAAGGTCCCAGCGGTGAGGCCCTCGACCACCACTTCGGCTTGCGCACCATTTCGATCGAAATAATCCACGCGTACCCGCACGTGCCGCTCCACGTCGCCCCGCAGCCCAGGGACGGACAGGCAGCCCTCGTTGATCAGGACCGTCTCATCCGAAAGCGGCTCGATCACCGGGTTCACGACCACGGTCAGCGGGAAGGCCGGCTTGTAGGGATACCGCTCGCGGGTCGCCTGATCCACCTCCACCACGGCGATCCGCCTGGAGACCGAGACCTGCGGCGCAGCCAGTCCCGCGCCCCCGGCCGCTCGTCGCATCCGCACCAACTCGTCGATCAGACCCTGGATCTCCGGCGAGCGCAGTTCGTCCGGGCTCACCTCATCCGCCCGCCGGCGCAGCACCGGGTCGCCCACCGTGGTGATCCTCATTCGTCGAGCATCGGGATCCGCACGCCCCGTTCGCGTGCCACATCCGCCGCCCGCTCGTAGCCGGCGTCCACGTGGCGCATGACGCCCGTTCCCGGGTCGGTCGTCAGCACCCGGTCGAGCTTCTGGGCCGCCAGCGCGCTGCCGTCGGCCAGGCACACCATCCCGGCGTGGATCGAGCGCCCGATGCCCACGCCACCCCCGTGGTGAATCGACACCCAGGTGGCGCCCGAGGCCGTGTTGAGCAGGGCGTTCAGCAGCGGCCAGTCGGCGATCGCGTCCGACTCGTCGGCCATGCCCTCGGTCTCGCGGTACGGCGAGGCCACCGAGCCCGAGTCCAGGTGGTCGCGTCCGATCACGATCGGTCCGCTCAGCTCCCCGGTCCGGACCATCTCATTGAACCGCAGACCAAGCCGTCGCCGCTCGCCGTAGCCGAGCCAGCAGATCCGAGCCGGGAGCCCCTGGAAGGCGACCCGCTGGCCGGCGTGGTCGATCCAGCGAGCCAGTGGCTCGTCCTCGGGGAACTCGTCCAGCACCGCCCGGTCGGTGGCCGCGATGTCCTTTGGGTCGCCGGACAGCGCGACCCAGCGAAATGGCCCGCGGCCCTCGCAGAACAGCGGCCTGATGTACGCCGGAACGAAGCCCGGATAGTCGAAGGCCCGCTCGAATCCCCCCAGCCTGGCCTCGGCGCGGAGGCTGTTGCCATAGTCGAACACCTCGCTGCCCCGGTCCAGGAAGCCCACCATCGCCGCGCAGTGGGCGGCGATCGACGCCCTCGACCGGCGCAGGAACTCCTCCGGGTCGGCCCGGCGCAGCTCGTGCGCCTCCTGGAGCGACATGAGGCCCGGGACGTAGCCGTTCACCGGGTCGTGGGCGCTCGTCTGGTCGGTGACGATGTCGGCCTCAAAGCCGCCTGAGAGCAGCGCCGGGAAGACATCGGCCGCGTTGCCCTCCAGCCCGATGCTGACCGCCCGGCGCTCCTCGCGCGCGCGTTTGCACCGCTCCACGGCGTCGCTCAGCGAGTCGGCCACCTGATCCAGGTAGCGAGTCTTCAGGCGGCGCTCGATTCGCTCGCGATCAACCTCGACGCACAGCGCGACGCCGCCGTTCATCGTCACGGCCAGCGGCTGGGCTCCGCCCATTCCTCCCAGTCCGGCGGTCAGCGTGACGGTCCCGGCCAGCGACCCGGCGTGCCGGCGCCGAGCGATCTCGGCGAAGCACTCGTAGGTCCCCTGAAGGATGCCCTGGCTGCCGATGTAGATCCAGGACCCGGCGGTCATCTGGCCGTACATCGTCAAGCCGAGATCCTCGAGCCGGCGGAACTCCTCCCACGTGGCCCACTCGGGGACCAGGTTCGAGTTGGCGATCAGGACGCGGGGCGACCACTCGTGCGTGGTGAAGACGCCGACCGGTTTGCCCGACTGGATGAGCAGCGTCTCGTCGTCGCGGAGGTCACGGAGCGTCCGGACGATTGCGTCGAAGGCCGCCCACGAACGGGCCGCCCGCCCGGTCCCGCCGTAGACCACCAGCTCATCCGGGTTCTCGGCCACGTCCGGGTCGAGGTTGTTCATCAGCATCCGCATCGCGGCCTCCTGGGGCCAGCCGCGACATGACAGCTCGGGTCCCCGGGGAGCGCGGACGGTGCGAGCGCCCTTCACCGCAGCGCTCCCAGCGCGTCCTCGACCGCGGTGACGACCGCACCAGAGCTGACCAGCTTCTCTGCGGCTGCCAGCTCAGGGGCGAGGAACCGGTCAGGACCGAACCCGGGAACCCGGCCACGTACGCAATCGAGCGCCGCCGCCGTGCCTGGCGCGGGACGCAGCGGGGCGCGCAGTTCCAGTGCCCGGGAGGCGCAGGTCAGCTCGACGGCCAGAATCCGGGCCAGGTTGGCCACCACCGTACGCAGTTTCCGGGCCGCGCCCCAGCCCATCGAGACGTGGTCCTCCTGCATCGCGCTCGTGGGCAGCGAGTCGACGCTGGCCGGTGAGGCCAGCCGCCGGTTCTCGGCCGTGATCGCCGCCTGCGCGTAGTGGGCCAGCATCAAGCCGGAGTTGACCCCGGGGTCGTCGGCCAAAAACGCCGGGAGCCCGTGCGAGCGCGCCACGTCCAGGAGCCGATCCGTCCGCCGTTCTGCGATCGCCCCCACCTGCGCCGCCGCGAGGGCCAGGAAGTCGCAGGCCAGCCCGACGGGGGCGCCGTGGAAGTTGCCGCATGACTCGACCCGCCCGTCCGCCAGCACCATCGGATTGTCGATCGCGGCCCGCAGCTCGTTTGAGGCCACCGACTCGGCCTGGCCGAGCGCGTCCCGGGCGGCGCCCACAACCTGGGGAGCGCAGCGCAACGAGTACGCGTCCTGGACGCGGGGGTCGTTCTCCCGGTGGCTGGCCACGATCTCCGAGCCGTCCAGCAGCGCTCGGAGGTTGGCCGCGCTCAGTGCCTGCCCGGGCTGGGGCCGAAGCGCGACAAGGTCCTCGGCGAAGGCGCGGTCGGTGCCCAGCAGGGCCTCGACGGACATTGCGGCCGTTATGTCGGCCACCCGCAGCAGCAGCCCCAGGTCGCGGCAGGCCATGACGAGCATTCCCAGCATCCCGTCGGTGCCGTTGATCAGCGCCAGCCCCTCCTTGGCCTGAAGCACGACCGGCTCGATCCCCGCTTTGGCCAGCGCCTCGGTCGCCGGCCGCAGTACGCCGCCCGAATCAGTCACCTCACCCTCTCCGAGCAGGGCGAGAGCGCAGTGAGCCAGCGGGGCCAGATCGCCGCTTGCCCCCAGAGAGCCATGCTCGGGGACCTCGGGCGTGAGGCCGGCGTTGAGCAGCGCGAGGATCGTCTCGGCCACCACGGGTCGGGCGCCTGAGCACCCCATCGCCAGCGTCCGGGCCCGCAGCAGCATCATCGCCCGGACGACCTCACGTTCCAGCGGATCGCCGATCCCGGCCGCGTGCGAGCGGATCAACGCCCGCTGCAGCTCCTCTCTCTTTTCGGCCGGGATGTACACGGTGGCCAAGGCGCCGAAGCCGGTGGTTACGCCGTACACGGGCTCCTTCGAGGCGGCCAGCCTGGCCACCACGGCGGCGGAGCGCTCCATCGCCGCCCGCGCCTCGCCCGACAGCGCCACGTGCCGATCGTCACGCGCCACGGTAATCACATCCTCCGCCTCCAGCCCCGAGGCCGTGAGCTGGAGGGAATCGCTCGTTCCGAGCATCGAGCGCACGATATCCGCGCCCCTGGCCGTGAGCGAATTCTCACCCTCCTTGAGCGAATTCTCACCCTGTTCTTAGCGCTTCGTGGTTCCCTTTTAGAGAAGAAATGACGAACCGTGTCTCAAGAACAACCGACCACCGCGCGCTGGCCGCCCTGGCCCGCGACGCGGCCCTGGCCCGAATCGGCCGCGCCCGGGTCATGCTGTTGATCATGGCCGTGGTGTCGACGGCCCTCCTGGCCGCGCTGGCCTCCGCGCTGCTCCCGGGCAAGTCACTGGGTGCGTCACGCAAGACGGTAACCAAGCGGGCGACCGCAGCCCGCCGTTCGCCGTCGACCTCGCCGCGGCATCGCTCTTCCACGATCCTGCCGATGCCTGCCCCGGCGGGAGCCGCGGCGCTCGGCCTCGATGGGCCCAGCCAGGCGCCCACGGCGGTCGCGCCCAGTCCGACCCCGCCGTCGCCACAGCCCTCGGCGCCAGTTCAACCCGCCCAGCCGGCCCCGGCCCCGGCTCCCCCGTCAGTTGTCTCCGGCGGCTCCTGAGCAGTCGCTGGCCACGCTCGCGTTTGAGGCGTTCGGCGGGCTGGCTGTCGTCGGTGTGACCGACGCGGACTCGCTGGAGCCTGCGCGAATCGCAGTCGAGCGGGTGGTGGCCGACTTCGACATCGCGTGCTCGCGCTTTCGCGACGACTCCGAGCTCGCCGCGGTCAACCGCGGGGCCGGGAGCTGGGTCAGCGTCAGCCCGCTGTTCATCGAGGCCGTCACGGCCGCGTTGCGGGCGGCGCAGCTGACCGACGGCGATGTCGACCCCACGGTGGGACAGGCACTGATCGCGCTGGGCTATGACCGAGACTTCGCCGACGTGGTCACTCGCGCGGCGCCACCTCCCACGATCGCCGCCGTGCCGGGGTGGCGAACACTGCACACCGATCAGGTGGCCGGCGCAGTCCGCGTGTCCTCGGGGGTCAGGCTCGACCTCGGCGCCACGGCCAAGGCCCTGGCCGCCGACCGTGCCGCCGCAGCAGCCAGCGCCGCCGCGGGCTGCGGTGCGCTGGTGTCACTCAGCGGCGACCTGGCCGTGGCTGGAGCGCCGCCGACGAATGGGGGTTGGCCGATCCGGGTGACCGACGATCACCGCGCGGGCCCCGAAGCACCGGGGCAGACGATCACAGTGCGCTCCGGCGGCCTGGCCACGTCCAGTACGACCGTCCGCCGGTGGCGCACGGAATCCGGTCTTGCTCACCACCTGGTTGATCCGGCCACCGGAGGTCCTGCCGGGGGTCCCTGGCGCACGGTCAGCGTCACGGCCAGCTCGTGTCTGGACGCGAACATCGCCAGCACGGCAGCGATCATCAGAGGCGCTCGGGCCGAGCGATGGCTGGCCGAGCTCAGGCTGCCCAGCCGGCTCGTCAGCGTTGATGGTCGCGTGCGCCATGTGGCTGGATGGCCCGAGGACGGCGATGACCTGCAGAAGCTGACCGGAGCCTCCTCGTGAGTGCCGTTGCCTCCTCACTCGGGCCGACGACCTACTGGTACCTGACTCGGGCCAGCGGGGCGGTCGCCCTCGTACTGCTGACCATGAGCGTCTGTCTGGGGATTCTCGGCCCGCTGCGCTTCTCGGCTCCGCGCTGGCCCCGCTTCGCGGTGGACTCTCTGCACCGTGACGTGTCACTGGCCGGGGTGGCCCTGATCGTCGTTCACGTCGTGACCACCGTCCTGGACGGCTTCGCTCCGATCAACCTGGTGGACGGCCTGATCCCATTCCTGTCGCCGTACCGGCCCCTGTGGCTGGGATTGGGGACGTTGTCCTTCGACCTGATTCTGGCGCTGGTGGTCACGAGTCTTGTTCGCCGCCGGCTTGGCTACGCCGCCTGGCGGGCGATTCACTGGCTGGCCTACGTGAGCTGGCCGGTCGCGGTGCTGCACGGACTCGGGACCGGGACCGACGTCAAGCAGTGGTGGATGCTGCTGCTCACGGTGATCTGCATCGCCGGGGTGGTGGCCGCCGTGCTGGCCCGGATCAACGTGGTTGATCGACGCCATGGAGCCATCAGGACCGGTGCGTTCGTGTTGTCGGTAATCGCCCCCGTGGGTCTCGGCATCTTCGCCGCCGTCGGGCCCCTCGCCCACGGCTGGGCGCGCCGGGCCGGTACGCCGGCGAGCCTGCTCCCCCCAAGTACCAGCGCCGTCAGCGTCAGCACCGCATCTCATTCGGCGTCCACCGGCAGCGACCCCACGGCCCACTCATTCAGCGCCGTGCTCGCGGGCAGGGTCGTTCAGCGCCCGGCGTCGAGCGGGGCGATCGTTCAGCTCGATATGACCGTTCGAGGATCGGTCCGAGGACGACTCAGGGTGAGGCTGGGTGGCCAGCCGCTCGACAGCGGCGGTCTCTCGTTGACCGGAAGTCAGGTCGATTTGAGCGTCGCCGGTGCGCCGCAGGTGTTCGCCGGTCGCGTGGTCAACCTCGAGGGAGACCACTTTTTGGCCAGGGTCAGTGACAGCGCTGGGACCGAGCTGGAACTCGATACCGGGCTGACAATCGACCAGGCCCGGGGAACCGTCAGCGGCACGCTCTCGAGCACCCCGATCGGAGCCGGCGGATGAGCCAACCCTGGCTGGAGGGACACTCCGGACTTCCGCGCCTGTTGGCCGGCCTTGGGTCGGGAGGGGGAGCGATGAGCCTGGCCGAGCACCAGCGCGTGCACGGTGAGCTTCCCCACCGGGATCCGCACGAGCTGATTGAGGCCGTCGAGGCCAGCGGGCTGCGCGGCCGGGGCGGTGCCGACTTCCCGACGGCTCGCAAGCTGCGGGCCGTGGGCGGCTCTCGTCGGGTCAGCGCGGTGGTCGTGAACGGCTCTGAGACCGAGCCGGCCAGCGCCAAGGACAGGCTGCTCCTGACCCGCCTGCCCCACCTGGTGCTGGACGGTGCGGTTCTGGCGGCCCAGGCCGTCGGCGCCTCGGAGGTGATCCTCCAGCTCGGGACCGGGGCGGCCTCGGCGCCCGGCGCGCTGGAGGCAGCGCTGGCCGCGCGTGACCGTGACCCGGTGCCGGTCTCACTGGCGGCCGCGCCAGAGGGCTACGTGGCCGGCGAGGAGAGCGCGGTCATCCACCACCTCAACGGCGGAGTGGGGCTGCCGACGTTCGTCCCGCCGCGTCCCTTCCAAAAAGGCTTCCGGGGCCGGCCCACGCTGATTCAGAACCCGGAGACGCTGGCCCAGGTCGCTCTGGTGGCCCGGTTCGGTGAGCGCTGGTACCGCGAGCTGGGCACGAGTGCCGACCCCGGGTCGGCGCTGGTCACGATCTCCGGAGCCGTGGCCGCTCCCGGTGTTTACGAACTGGCTTTCGGGACGTCGATGATCGCCCTGCTCGAGGCCGCGGGCGGGGCGACCGAGCGCCTTCGGGCGTTCCTGGTCGGCGGCTACTTCGGAACCTGGGTGCAAGCGGAGCGGGCGCTGGAGCTCGTGCTGGCGCGCGAGGATCTGCGATCGGTCGGCTGCTCGCTCGGCTCCGGTGTGCTGATCGCGCTGGGGGAGAGCTCGTGCGGGCTGCACGAGAGCGCCCGGGTGATCGACTATCTGTCCCGCCAGTCGGCTCAGCAATGCGGCCCCTGCACATTCGGCCTCCGGGCAATCGCGGACTCGATCGCAGCAATCGCCAGCGGTGTGGCCCATCCACAGGAGACCGAGCGAGTGAAGCGCTGGGCGAGTGAGATCCGCGGCCGTGGGGCCTGCCACCACCCCGACGGAGCGACCCGGTTCATCCTCAGCGCGCTGGATGTGTTCGCGGAGGAGGTCGCCGAGCACCGCCGGCAGCGGTGCCGGGCGCGCCCAGCGGGGCTCCCGGTGGGGGGCCCGGTTGCCGAGGAGCCGGTGGTGGGTCGGCGCCGATGAGCTTCCGGCTGCGGGTCAACCCGATCGCCTGCGAGGCCCACGCGCTGTGCGTCGAGCTCCTGCCCGAGTTGATCCGGCTCGACGACTGGGGCTATCCGATCCTCGAGCAGCCCGAGGTCCCTTCAGAGCTGCTGGGTCTGGCCGACCGGGCCGTGGAGGCGTGCCCTACGCTGGCGCTGATCTTGGAAGAGGAGCCCGACTGAGATCCGGAGCGTGTGATGAGCTGGCCCGGTGGGCCAGCTCGTTCGATCCCGCAGACGACGACCTGGCCCTGGCCCGGCGCTCGCTGCTGGACACGGTGGCCGTTTTGCTGGCCGCTCGCGCTGAGATGGCAGAAGGGATTCTGGAGCCCCTGTCTGAGGCTGGGCGGTGGGCCACGCTGGCCCACGTGCTCGACTTCGACGACCTCCACCTCCCGTCGACGACCCACATCAGCGCCGTCTGTGTTCCGGTGGCCCTGGCTCAGGACGGCGGCGCACGTGCCTACCTGGCGGGGGCGGGTGTGATGGCCCGGCTGGGCGCGGCCCTCGGCTGGCGCCACTACTCCGCGGGATGGCACGCCACCTGCACGGCCGGCGCGCCCGCGGCCGCCGCCGCGGCCGCCGTGGCCCGCGGCCTCGACGCCGCCCGGATCTCCACAGCGATGGCACTGGCTGTGCCCGCCGCCGGTGGGATGCAGCGCGCGTTCGGGACCTCGGCCAAGTCGCTTCAGGTGGCCTTCGCGGTCGAGGCGGGGATCAGGGCCGCCGCGCTGGCCGCGGCTGGAGCCGACGCCGACGCGCGTGCCCTGGATGACTGGCTGCAGCTGGTCGGTGGTGACGGCGCCAGGATCGCTGACGCGGGCGAGGCGATCCCCGGAGGGTTGGCGGTCAAGGTCTATCCGTGCTGCTACGCGCTCCAGCGTCCGATCGCCGCGGTCCTGGCGCTGGGAGCGGTCGATCCCTCACGCGTGCGCCGGATCGATGTGGCCACGCCGGCCAGCTCGCTGGCTCCGCTGATCCGCGACCGCCCGTCGTCCGGGCTGGAGGGCAAGTTCAGCCTTCAGTACGGACTGGCGTGCGCGCTGCTCGATGACCCGGTGGACCTCGCGAGCTTCCGTGATCAGGCCGTGACGCGGGCGGCGGCCCGGCGGCTGATGGAGATGGTGGAGGTCGCGCCGTCCGGTGACGGCGATGGTCTGTTGGCCGGGGAGTTGACGGTCGAGCTCGCCCTGGAAGATGGCGAGGTCCTGCGCTCGACGCTGGAGCTGCCCCCGGGCGCGCCACGTCGTCCCGTGGCGGAGGCGGATCTGAGGCACAAGCTCGAGGCCTGCGTCGGCGGGGCGTCCGACCAGGTGGGCGGGCTGGACTGGGACACGGCGGCGGACTTTCTCAGGCGGACCCTGGTTCGCGAGGGGGGCCGGTCTTGGCAGCCATGAGCGGCCGTTGGTACCAGGCCACGTCGTGCCAGGCGCCGAGCTTCCAGCCGATTCGCCGGTAGACCCCCACGAGCTGGAACCCGAGCTTCGTGTGCAGGGCCACGCTGGCGTCGTTGGGCAGGGTGATTCCGGCACAGGCCACGCGAAAGCCCTGCTCCGACAGGAGCCCAAACAGCTCCTCGTAGAGCGCTCGTGCCAGACCACGGCGCTGGCGCTGCGGGTCGACATAGATGGCCACGTCGACCGCCCACCGGTAGGCCGAGCGGTCGCGGTGCCGGCTGGCGTAGGCGAAGCCGACGACCTGGCCGCCGTCCTCGGCCACCAGCCAGGGATAACGGTTCGCCATCCGCTCGAGCATCTGTGCCGCGTCAGGCGCCTCATCCTCAAAGGAGATCGCGGTGCTCTGCACGAACGGCGCGTAGATGGCGGCGCAGGCGGCGGCGTCGCCAGCCGGGTCCGCGCTGCGGATCCGCACTACGCGGCGTGCGCCGACTGGGACCCGAGCGGCCCTCGGGCGATCGCCTCCCGACGCAGGCGCAGCTGAGCCGGCCCGGTTATCCGCAGGCGCCGGGGGAGGATCGGCGTGAGGCTCCTCGAGAGCCGGCCCAGCGTGCGGAACTGGGCCTCGTCCACCTGCGTCCATCCGATGCCGAGGTGGGCCCTGAGCCCGCGGGGCATCAATCCGATGCCGCCCAGCCACAGGACCTGCCCGGCCGGAAGCCGGGCCGCCCGCCAAAAGACGTCAGGGACCGGCAGCGGCGGGGGCGGCGCCTTGCGAATCGTGCCCAGCACGGTGTCCACGGCCCGGGTGCGCACGAGCTCCTCGGACACCATCCGATCGAAGTACTCCCCGAAGCCCGGCCACGTCGGGGGGAGGTCGCGTTCGCGGACCCCGATCAGGCGGCCCAGGCCTCGGTACTCGGCGTAGAAGCGCTCGATCTCATCCGGGCGCATCGGCTGGCCGAAGGTGGCGTGGCCAGTCACGTAGGTCTGGATCAAAGTTGCGTGAACCCACGCGTAGGCGGTGGGCTCGAGGGCGTGATACCGCTCGCCGTCCTCGCGCGTGCCCGTGAAGCCCTTGTGGATTTCCCGGAGCCGGCGGCCGGCCGGAACAGCCTCGCGACCCCCATACACCAGCAGGCTCACGTAGTCGATCGTGCTCAGCAGCCGGTCCCACGGGCGACGCTCGAAGTCTGAGTAGTCGGTCACCCCGGCTCCCACCGTCGGGTGGGCGACCTGGAGCAGCAGCGGATAGAGCATCGCGGCGTACAGCCGCACATCGCTGGTGCACCGCCAGGCCACCGAATCGGGGCCCGTCAGGAGCCCGTCGAGCTCAGCCTCGGTGGGGAATAGCCCGTCCGACATCGGATGCGGGATTTTAGGGGGCGGGCGCGGAGCCTGGTCGTCGCGCAGCCGACGGCGCGGGCGGGCGTGGAGCTCGACCGACGCCTGAGCGGCACAGGCCACGGTCACGCTCGGGCCGTGCCTCTCAGGCGTCGGAAATCGATGGCTGAGCGGCACGGCGGCGCGCCATCAGCAGTGATTGCCGGATAAGCATCGCCGCGAGGCCGGTCAGCGGCGGAACCTAGCCGCCCATCACCGCCGACGAGAGGACTCCGGGGCGAGTAGGTTCCGGCAACTGGAATCTGGCTGCCCCGGTGCCGCGCCGGCGCGGGTGATGGGCGGGAAAGTTCCGGTGGGCGCGCGCACCACGCCCACGAGCCGTGGCTCGCTTCCTCCGGCGCGTGCCGCGCTTTACGATGCCCGCGTGACCCTCCTTACCCTGACCGACGAACAGCGGGCTTTCGTGGAGTCGGTCCGCGACTTCGCGCGGCGGGAGTGCGGAACGCGCGAGCAGCGCGACGCGCTCACCGACGGCGGCCACGAGCCGCACAACCAGAAGATCTATGAGCGGATCGGGGAGCTGGGCTGGCTCGGGGTCACGATCCCGGAGGAGTACGGGGGATCCGGGGGCGGCGCGGTTGAGCTGTGCCTGCTGCTGGAGGAGATCGGACGCGGCATGATCCCGGTCGGCTTCATCGGAGTGAGCATGATCGTGGCCGGAGCGGTGAGGCGGTTCGGCACCGAGGAGCAGAAGAATGAGCTCCTCGGCGGCATCGCCCGGGGCGGCGTCGAGGCGATCGCGATGTCCGAGCCCGAGGCCGGCTCGGACGTGGGCAATCTCTCCTGCCGGGCGGAGCGCTCCAACTCCCACTACGTCATCAACGGGCAGAAGACGTGGATCACCGGGGCTCACGCCGCTGATCACATCCTGCTCGTGTGTCGCACCGACCGGACCGGGGACAAGCACCAGGGGATATCCATGATCTCGGTTCCCGCCGGCGCGGCTGGGATGGACATCCGAGGGATCGAGACGATGGCCAGCCGCGAGGTCAACGACATGTACTTCACGGACTGCGAGGTCCAGGCCGACCGGCTGATCGGACAGGAGGGCGAGGGCTGGAGGCAGCTGATGGCAGGGCTCAACCACGAGCGCCTGATCATCGCCACCCAGGCCCTGGGCATGGCCCAGCGGGCGTTCGACGACGTGCTGGAGTACATCAAGGAGCGCAAGCAATTCGGGCGGCCGATCGGGTCCTTTCAGACGATCAAGCACCGGATGGCCGATCTGGCCGCCGAGCTTGAGGCGACCCGGTTGCTCATCTACGACGTGGCCGCCAAATCGGACGCCAACCCCGAGACCACGTTCCCGCGCGAGGCCTCGATGGCCAAGCTCAAGGCCACCGAGTTGGCCAAGCGCACGACGCTCGAGGCGATGCAGATGATGGGCGGCTACGGCTACGCCACCGAATACGGCATGGAGCACCAGGTGCGGGTGGCTCTGGTGACCACCATCTACGGCGGCACGAGCGAGATCCAGCGCGAGATCATCGCCCGGACGCTGGGACTGTAGAAGGGCTCCATGGGCGAGGACGAGGTCCGGCGCTCCCGGCTGCGGCGCGCGGCCTCGATGACCGGCGCCGCGGCCGGGGTGGCCGCGCGCGAGGCGACGGCCCGGGCCATGCTGATCGGCGGCTCATCCGACGCCCGGCGCGAGCGGGCCTCTCGTCAGCAGCTCAGGTCGGCCGAGTCGCTGGTCAAGGTGCTGGGCGGGATGCGGGGTGCGGCCATGAAGGTCGGGCAGACGCTGTCGGCGGTTGACCTTGGACTGGTGCCCGAGGAGATCCGCCCTCAGTTCCAGGAGATCCTGGCCGTCCTTCAGCAGGACGCCAAGCCGGTCTCCTTCAAGGCGATCCGGAGGGTGATCGAGCAGGACCTGGGGGAGAAGTTGGGCTCCGTGTTCGCCGACTTCGACGAGGAGCCGATCGCCGCGGCGTCAATCGGGCAGGTTCACCAGGCCGAGCTTGACGACGGCCGCCAGGTGGCGGTCAAGGTCCAGTACCCGGGGATCGCCGAGGCGATCCACGCCGACATGCAGAATCTCCGGCTGGCTCTGAAGTTGCTGAGTGTGATCGCGCCGGGCATCGACACCGGGCCGATCGCCCAGGAGATCCGCGAGCGGATCATGCAGGAGCTGGACTACGAGCTGGAGGCGTCCAACCACCACGCCATGGCCCGCGTGTACCGGGGGCACCCGTTCATAGATGTCCCGGACGTGATCAGCGACCTGTGCCGCGAGCGGGTGCTGGTGTCGGAGTTCGTCCCGGGTGCTCGCTTTGCCCAGGCCCGCGACAGGCCGGCAGAGGAGCGCAACCGGCTGGGGGAGATCCTGGTCCGGTTCTACATCAACGGGCCGCTCCGCCACCGCTTGCTGAACGGCGATCCCCACCCTGGCAACTCGCTGTTTTTGGACGACGGCCGGGTGGCATTCCTGGATTTCGGCTTCTTCAAGACGCTGACCGGCGATGAGGTCGACCAGCTGATGGCGTCCACGAAGGCCACATATGAGCACGATGCCGATGCGCTGTTTGAGGTCATCGCCCCGCTGGGTCAACTGCCCGACGACCCGGCGCTGGCCCAGCCGTTCTACGAGAGCTACTGGTCGATCTTCGGCTGGCTCCTGACAGACCATGTGGTCACGGTTGACGGCACCGCCACCGGAGCGATGATGCGCTCGTACAGCAAGCTCCGCAAGGACGAGGAGTTCAAGCGGCTGATGCTCCCGGCCGAGCACTTCGTGATGATGCGCGCGGTGATGCTGCTGATCGGTCTGCTGGGTCAGCTCCGGGCCACCGCGAACTGGCTGGACGTGGCTCGCGAGTGGCTGCTGGGCCAGGAGGCAACCACCGAGCTCGGCCGGCTCGAGGCCGAGTTCTTCGCCGGGCGCCCGTACGCGCGGATCTGAGCCCGGCGCAAGTTCCCCCCGATCAGCACGTTCTGTCAGCGCATGTGGTGCGCTCGCGTTCCCCTGGTCACGGCGATCACGGCGGCCGTGCTGTGGCTGGGCACCGCTCTGGCGGAGGCGTCGCCGCGGGTCCACGACCCCCACCAGGCCCTCCCGGTCGTGAACGTGAACTACATCGGCCGCCAGCTGGTGTTCATGTCGACCCATTACCTGATGCGGTACAGCGGGTTCGACGGTCCTCCGGGTGACCTCAGGCCGGCCGACGGCAACAAGCCCCCGAACATCAACGGCTGGCAGGAGTTCTTCCTGCACTGGAAGCAGCAGCTCACGAGCAAGGCGGTGATGGGCAGGACATTCGCGTCGGCCGTCAACGTCTCCGACCACCTCTTCCCGGTCAACGTCTTCGGCGCGGGCAACGCGCCCTACCCGGGCGACGTCCGTGTGGCCACGATTCCAGGTCAGAGCTGCCCCGGGCAGGTCGCGCTGGTGGCCGGGCACCCCGACTCGACGCCCGCCCTGAACACGGGCAACGGGTCCTCCTACGACGACACCAGCGGTGTGACGATGGGTATGGGCGAGCTTCAGGCCCTGGCTCACTGGTGGGAGGCCAACCACGCCTGGCCCGAGCGCACCATCAAGGTGGCGCTGTTCGACGCCGAGGAGGTGGGGCTCGAGGGTTCCCAGTACTACGCCTCGCACCTGATCTCGCCGGGCCCGCAGGGCCGCTACGTCGTGGTCGCCAACATGGACCAGAACGGGCTCGAGTACCCCGCCTACCCGGAGGGCACGACATCGAGCACGTGGACCCCTGGCCCGTGGTACACGAACATCAACGCCTCGCCGGTCAAGGACTTCTCAATCTACGGCCCCAACGCGCACACGCCGCCGCCGGCGATCGCCAACAACATGCGGGCCATCCGGCACTTCCGCGCCGCCCTGAGCGCATCGGTGCGCAGGGCCTTCTCGATCCTCGGCGCCCAGTACCACTTCCGGATCCCGCTTGACAACCCCAACGAGGACGGGAAGACCGCTCCGGGCTACCGGCCGTCGGACATCGCCCGGTATTCACCCGTGCAGGACGACACGCTCGGGCGCACCGACCAGGTGCCCTTCGTTGCGCTGGGAATCCCGGGCTACGGTGTGCTGGGTGCGTATGACTCGGGCAGCAAGGAGGACATCGTCGGCAACACCCCGCTGTCGCCGCTCGGCAACGCGGGGCTGTTCTCCCAGCAGGCGGGCTACGACACCCCTGAGGACAACATGGAGCACTTCAACCTCCTGGCCGATGGGAACCCGGTCGCCAGCCACATCACGACGGGTCTGTTCCGGGCCCTCCAGCTGCCGGCCACGTGGACCATGTACCTGCTTGCCCGCCGCGAGTACGTCGGCGCGGTGAAGCAGACGGCCAGGCCGATCGCCTACTACGAGGCACTGCCCACCGTGGTCGCCCCCCGCCAGCGTGTGTCGTTCGACGCGTCCGGCTCGGTCAGCCGGGGCGGCGGCTCGCTCAGGTACTACTGGGACTTCGGCGACCGCAGCCACGCCATCGGCCGCCGCATCAGCCACTCATACACGCGCGCCGGCTGGTACGACGCCGTCCTGACGGTGGTGAACTCCCGTGGCCAGGTCAGCGGCTACCGGACCGGCATCAGGGTGGGGGAGGCGACCCGGCGGCCGGCCACCAACTCATGCGGGACAGTGGGCGCCTCCAGGGAGGCGCATGTGATCTTGGAGAACGGCGGCTCGGTGCCGGCCGGACTGCCGACGGCGGACCGGTGGCGCAGCGGTCGCTGAGCCGCCGTATCTCTGCCGCTAGGTCGTCATCCCAGAGAACTGGCCGCCGGTGATGTTGAGCACCTGGCCGTGGACGAAGTTCGCCCACGGAGAGCACAGGAAGAAGACACCGCCCGCGGCCTCCTGCGGCGTGCCGGGCCGACCCAGCGGGATCAGCATCGGGGCCATCCCCCGCAGCTGATCGGGGATCCCGAGCTGGACCTTTTCGCCGCCGATCTCCATCGTGTTGGACTCGTCCTTGGAGGCGGTCAGCCGCGTCTCGATGTAGCCAAAGGCCACCGCGTTGACGTTGATCTTGAACTGCCCCCACTCCTTGGCCAGGGTCTTGGTCAGTCCGACCACGGCGGACTTGCCCGAGGAGTAGTTGGCCTGGCCGGCGTTGCCCATCGTCCCGGAGATAGAGGAGACGTTGACGATCTTTCGGAAGACCTCCGTGCCCTCCTCCTTCTCCCTCTTGGCCGGTTCGCGCATATGGGGAGCCACCGCGCGGCACATCCGGAAGGGCGCGATCGAGTGGATATCGAGCATCCGCTGGAACCACTCGTCGGACATCTTGTGGATCGGAGCATCGAGGGTGTAGCCGGCGTTGTTGACCAGGATGTCCACCCGGCCCCACTCGTCGATGACCTTCTGAGCGAGCTCGTCGGGTATGCCGGGCTTGGTCAAATCGCCCGCGAACACCAGCGTGTCGCCAGCGATCTCCGAGGCTGTCTGCTCGGCCACGTCGCCGTCCAGGTCGTTGATCAGGACCTTGGCGCCGTGCTCGGACAGAAGCTCGGCCGTCGCCCGGCCGATGCCACGGGCCGAGCCGGTCACGATCGCGACCTTTTCGTCTAGCACTCCCATGCAGTTCTGCCTTTCATCCGTTTGTGAAGCGGGGATCATGCCAGGGCATGACTGACGAACGCTCCGAGCGCATCATCGCCCGGATTCGGTCGATACCCGAGGGGTTCGTCCAGGCCTACGGCGACATCGATCCGGCGGCCCCGCGGCTGGTCGGCCATGTTCTGGCCACCTGTCAGCTCGAGGATCTGCCCTGGCACCGCGTCGTCCGAGCCGACGGCAGCCTGGCCAAGGGCAGGCGCCAGGCCACGCTGCTCCGGCGTGAGGGAGTGCCGATGCGGGGCGGTCGGGTCGACATGCGCCGGGCTCGCCTGCCCCCGGAACTGATCGGCTGATGGACCTTCATCGGGTGCGCGTCCAGCCCGTGCGTCCGATCAAGGTGAGCGCCGTCCGTCCGACGGAGTTGCTTGGCTGGCGCATGCTCCACCGCTCGCCTGGCAGCGCGTCGTTCGGCCCGATATACTATTTTTTAGTTTTATTTGAGATAAGGGCGGGTATGGAGTTGATATCCGAGCTAGGCTGTTAACCGGACCGGGGCTCATTTTGAGAGGGAGTTACGTGGCGAAGCGTTCCCGGGCGGCGATGAAGGCGGTGGCGGGCAGTCGGGCAACCGCCGGTCTGGTGACCGCGGCGGTGGTCGTGCTGGCTGTCCTCACGGTTTTTGCGCTCGAGCTCTCCGACACCCAGTCGAAGTCGCGGCGGGACGTGATCGCCCGTGTGCACGAGCGCAGTGTGCTCGCGGCGGCCCTGATTGACAGCCTCCTTCACAGCGCCGATGCGCAGATCAGGGTCTATGAGGCGCGCTATGGCGGCCGGGTGGTGAGAGATAGCGCGCTGAACCGGATCCGCCAGCAGAACACGTACGTCGCCCTGGTCACGCCCGGCGGGCGCGTCCTGGCCAAGTCCCGCGGCTTCACCCGCCAGGCCGCCACCGATCTGGGCCATTCGGCTGCCCTGGCTCTGGTCCGGACCCGGCGCACCTACGGTCTGGGGAACGTTCTCCCGTACGGACGCACCGGAGTGATCAACCTGGCGGTGAAGTTCCCCACCCGGTACGGGTTGCGGGTCATCCTGACCGGATTTAACCCTCGAGCGCTGAACGGATTCCTCACCGGAGAGCTACGCCGGATTCCCGGGGTCCAGGGCTCGCACAACTACATCGTCGACGGCAACGATGTCGTGCTGTCCTCCACCAATCCCGCCCGGCCCCCGGGGTACCGGTTCAAGACAGCCGCCCAGCAGGGGGCGCTGAGCCAGGCGTCGGGCACCCGTCGCGGCTACTACTACGACCAGGTCACGATCCCCAACTCGACCTGGCGGATCGTCCTGGCCGCTCCTACCAGCCGCCTCTTCGCCAGCGTTTCCGGGCTGCGCGAGTGGCTGCCCTGGCTGATCTTCGCCGCCTTTGCCCTGGTCGCGCTGGCCGCCCTCCTGCTCGGGACGCGGGTGCTCCGGTCGGCGGAGACGGGCCTGCGAGACGCCAACGAACGGCTTCAGGAGGTGAACGTCCAGCTCGAACAGGCCAACCGAGCCCTGGCCCACGACGCCCTCCACGATCCGCTCACCGGCCTGCCCAACCGGGCGCTGCTGATGGACCGTCTGGAGCAGATGCTGGGTCGCGCCCGCCGGGACTCGGACATCGGCTGCGCGGTGCTGTTCATCGACCTCGACGGGTTCAAGATGGTCAACGACAGCCTCAGCCACGCGGTCGGTGACCTGCTGCTGGTGGCCGTGGCCCAGCGCTTCGCCGAGGTCCTGCGGCCGGGGGACACCGTGGCCCGGCTGGGTGGTGACGAGTTCGCGGTCCTGCTCGACTCGGTGGTCACGCCTCACGATGCCACCGGGGTGGCCGAGCGCGTCCACGCCGCCCTCGACGGGCCGTTCCACGTGGGCGGCCACGAACTCTTCGTCAGGGCCAGCATCGGGATCTCACTCCGGTCTGAGGGAGTGAGCGCGCACGATCTGGTCCGAAACGCCGACATCGCCATGTACGACGTCAAGCGCCGGGGCACCGGCAGCTACGTGATCTTCGACGACACGATGCGCCAGCGGGTGGTCGACCGGCTGGCCCTGGAGACCGACCTCCGGGCCGCCGTCGAGCAGTCTCTGATCAGGGTCAAGTACCAACCCATCGTCGACCTGTCCACCGGCGAGGTCCGGGGGCTCGAGGCCCTGGCCCGCTGGCCGGAGGGCCGCCGGGAGGTGCCACCAGTCGAGTTCATCGCCGTGGCCGAGGGGTCGGGGTTGATCCGATCGCTGGGCCACCACGTCCTGCGCACGGCGCTGGACGATTTCGCCGCCTGCCGAGACCAGGGCCTGGTGGATCCAGGGGTCTACCTGAGCGTCAACATCTCGCGCCAGCAGCTCGATGATCCGGCGCTTCCCGGGATCATCCTGAGCGCGCTGTCCGACTCGGGCGTCCCTCCGGACGCGCTGCGGCTGGAGATCACCGAGAGCACGCTGATGCAGGAGCCCCAACTGATCCAGCGCATCGTCTCCGAGGTGTGCGCGCACGGCGTCGGGCTGCACCTGGACGACTTCGGCACCCAGTACTCCTCGCTGTCCTCCCTGCTCGAGTTCCCGGTGGTGGCCCTGAAGATCGATCGCGGCTTCGTCGGCTCGCTGACCCGCCGGACCCACAGCGCGACGATCGTGCGGACGATCATCTCGCTGGCCCACGGACTCGCGCTGCTGGTTATCGGAGAGGGCATTGAGGACACGGCCGAGCTGCGCCGCCTCAGAACGATGGGCTGCGACTGGGGACAGGGCTTCCTGTTCGCCCGACCGCTCGAGCGCTCGCAGCTGGAAGAGGTCCTGGGCGAGTGGTCGCGCACCGAACACTCGTTGTCGGGCGCCTGAGAAAGCGCGCGCCCGCCTGAGCGGGATAGAGTCGCGTCCCGCCGATGAACGCCAAAGAGTGGATCGCCGCCTTCGCCGAGCGACTCGGGACTGACCCACCCTCGAGCGAGGAGTGGAGCCAGCTTCTGGATATGGCCGGCGAGGCCGCACACTCCTCGGAGCGGGTGGCCGCGCCCGTGGCCTGCTGGGTCGCCGCCCGGGCGGCAGTCCCCCCGGCTCAGGCGCTCCAGGTCGCCCGGGAGATCGCGACCGGTGGCTGAGCGCCAGCATGACATCGTCCTGTTCGGGGCGACCGGGTTTACGGGTCGGCTGACCGCCGAGTATCTGACCGCCCACGCCGATCCGGGAACGCGGTGGGCGCTCGCGGGCCGGAGCAGGTCCAAGCTCGAGGCGGTGCGATCCGGGCTGGGCCCCGACCAGGCCGGCCTTCCGCTGATCGAGGCCGACGTGAACGACCCCGAGTCGATTCGCGCCCTGGCGCAATCGACCAAGGTCGTGATCACGACCGTCGGCCCGTACATCAACTACGGCGAGGCACTGGTGGCGGCCTGCGCCGCCGCCGGCACGGACTACGTTGACCTGACCGGCGAGCCCGAGTTCGTGGATCTGATGTGGTTGCGCTACCACGAGCAGGCGCAGCAGACGGGGGCCCGGCTCGTTCATTCCTGCGGCTTTGACTCGATTCCCTACGACCTGGGCGTCCTGTACACGGTCTCGGCGTTGCCCGAGGGCGCGCCTGTGTCGGTGGACGGCTTCGTCAGGGTGGGCGGGACCTTCTCTGGCGGCACGTATCACTCGGCCGTCCACATCATGGGCCGGCTGCGAGAGGGAGCCCGGGTGGCGAAGGAGCGCCGGAAGCGTGAGGCGCACGCCTCGGAGCGGCGCGTCCGGGGCGGGGCCGTGAGGCCTCATCGTGATCAGTTCGGTGGCGGCTGGGCGGTCCCGTTTCCCACGATCGACCCGCAGACCGTGCTGCGCTCGGCCCGGGCTCTGGACCGCTACGGCCCCGACTTCAGCTACAGCCACTACCTGGTGGTCAAGCGGCTGCCGATTCTGGCCGGCATGGCCGCCGGAGCGGGCACGGCCGTGGCGCTGGCCCAGCTTGCACCCACCCGGAACCTGCTGCTGAAGCTCAAGGATCCCGGCGAGGGCCCCTCACCCCAGCAGCGGGAGCGGGCGTGGTTCACAGTTCGGTTCCGGGCCCACGCCAACGGGACTGAGCTGAAGACCCAGGTCTCCGGCGGCGATCCCGGCTACGGCGAGACGTCGAAGATGCTGGCCCAGGCGGCCCTGTGCCTGGCTCACGACCAGCTCCCCACGACAGCGGGACAGGTCACGCCGGCCGTGGCCATGGGCCAGGCACTGATCGACCGGCTCCAACGGGAGGGAATTAAGTTCGAGGTGCTGGAGTCATGAGCGTCACACCGCAGCAGGCGATCGATGCGGCCAACGAGGTGTTCGGGAGCCATCCTGGCTACCGGGCGCTGCACGCCAAGGGCGTCCTCGTGAAGGGGACCTTCACGGCAACGCCCGAGGTCAGCCAGCTCACGCGCGCCCCGCATTTGCAGGCCGGGTCCTCGGTTCCAGCCACGATCAGGTTCTCCAACGGCGCCGGCAAGCCGGACGCGGCCGACTACGCACCGGATCCGCGGGGGATGGCGGTCAAGCTCTACCTGCCCGACGGGTCGCGGACAGACATCGTGGCCCAAACCTCCCCCCGCTTCCCGGTCCACACCCCGGAGGCCTTCGTCGAGCTCCTCAGGGCCCAGGCCTCACCGTGGCGGATGCCGCTATTCCTCCTTCGCCATCCAGAGACGCTCCGGGCCCTGCCGGTGGCCCGTAAGGGCCTCGTCCCACCCGAGAGCTTCGCCAGATGCACGTACTACGCCCTGCATGCGTTCCGGTTTGTGAACGAGGAGAACCAGGCTCAGTACGTGCGCTACACCCTCGCGCCGGAGGCCGGCGACCAGCGCATCTCCCCTGCCGAGGCCAAACGACGCGGCCGCGACTACCTGCACGAGGAGATCCGCCAGCGCGTGACCCAGGGGCCCGTACGGTTTTCGCTCGAACTTCAGCTCGCCGAAACTGGGGATCCGGTGGACGACCCGTGGGCCATGTGGCCCTCGGATCGCCCCCGCGTGTCAGCGGGCGCACTCGAGATCACCGGACTCGACACCGAGCGCGAGACGGGTGAGGACATTCTTGTCTTCGACCCCACGCGCGTGACCGACGGGATCGAGCTCTCCGACGACCCGGTGCTCCAGTTCCGGAAGGCGGCCTATGGCGAGTCCGTGGCCCGGCGGACTAGCTGATGGCCGGTCGCTGGACCGCGGCGGACATGCCGGATCAGACCGGCCGGGTCGCCGTGGTCACGGGGGCGAATAGCGGTCTCGGGCTGGTCACGAGCCGGGAGCTGGCCCGAGCCGGGGCCGACGTGGTCATGGCCTGCCGGAACATGGAGAAGGGTCAGGCCGCCGCCGAGGACGTCAGCGCGGCGGCTTCGGGCGGGGAGGTGCGCCTGGAGCAGCTCGACCTGGCCGACCTCGGCTCGGTGGCGGCATTTACCGACCGGCTCTCCGGTGACCGGGTCGACATCCTGGTCAACAACGCCGGGTTGATGGCCCCGCCCCGCCAGCTGACCGCAGACGGCTTCGAGAGCCAATTCGGCACCAATCATCTGGGTCACTTCGCGCTCACGGGACGGCTGCTGGACCGGCTGCTGGCCGCCCCTGACCCCCGCGTCGTCACCGTGTCAAGCCAGGCCCACCGGACCGGAAAGATCAGCTTCTCTGACCTGCAGGGTGAGCGACGCTACATCCGCTGGCTGGCCTACGGCCAGTCCAAGCTGGCCAATCTGATGTTCTGCTTTGAGCTCCAGCGCCGCTCGGCCGAGGCCGGGAGCGCGCTCCGCAGCGTCGCGGCCCACCCCGGCTACTCCCGCACCAACCTCCAGTTCGCCGCTCCGCCCTGGTACGAGCAGGCGATCATGTCCGTGACCAATGTGCTTGTCGGGCAGAGCGCCGAGAAGGGCGCGCTGCCCAGCCTGTACGCGGCCACGTTCCTCGACCTTCCCGGCGGCTCTTTCGTCGGCCCCGACGGCCCGTTTGAGAGCCGGGGCTACCCGCGCGTCGTCGGCGCGGCCCGACGGGCTTACGACGAGAAGATCTGGGCCCGACTCTGGGAGGTCTCCGAGGACCTGACCGGCGTGCGATACGAGTTCGCCGCCGGCGCACCGGCGTGACAGACCTGCGCCGCGACGGGGCCGCCGCCCTGGAGTGGGCTGCGCAGTACCTGGAGCGGGTGGGCGAGCTGCCGGTGCTGGCCCAGGTCAGGCCCGGGGATATCAGGGCGCGTCTGCCCGCATCGCCTCCGGACGAACCGGAGCCGTTCGGCGCAGTGCTCCACGACCTGGACGAGGTGCTTCTGCCCGGGATCACGCACTGGCAGCACCCGCGGTATTTCGCCTACTTCGCCACCAGCGCCGCCGAGCCGGCGATCCTGGCCGAGCTGCTGGCGGCCACGCTGAACTCTGTGGCGATCCTGTGGCGAACGTCGCCGGCCTCAACCGAGCTCGAGGGGCTGGTCCTGGACTGGACGGCGCAGCTGCTCGGACTCCCGGCGGGCTGGCACGGCCACATTGAGGACACGGCCTCGACCTCGACGCTGGCCGCGCTGATCGCGGCTCGCGAGGCGACCGGGCGCGAGGAGGTCGTGTGCTCAGAGCAGGCCCATTCCTCGGTCGACAAGGCCGCGCGGATGCTGGGACTCAGGTTGCGCAAGGTTGCGTGCGATGGGGCGTTCCGCCTCCGCCCCGACGAGCTGGGCGACCTGGAGCAGGCGGCCTGCGTTGTGGCCACCGTCGGGACCACGGCAACGACGTCGGTGGATCCGGTGCCCGCCGTGGCCGAGGCCTGCGAGCGCGCCGGCGCCTGGTTGCACGTCGATGCGGCCTACGCCGGGGCCGCCATGGTCTGCCCGGAGCTCCGGTGGGCATTCCAGGGGGTGGAGCGGGCGGATTCGCTGGTCGTCAATGCCCACAAATGGATGCTCACCCCGATGGATTGCTCGCTGTTCTGGTCTCGCCGGCCCGAGGCGCTGCGCAACGCGTTCAGCCTGGTGCCCGACTACCTCCGGACGCCCGATGCCGAGGATGCCCTGTCGCTGAGCGAGTACGGACCCGCACTGGGCCGCCGGTTTCGCTCGCTCAAGCTGTGGGCGGTGCTGCGCTGCGTCGGCCGCAGCGGGCTGCAGGCGCACATCCGGCGGAGCGTCGCGCTGGCTGAGCGGTTCGAAGGCTGGGTGCGGGACGAGGAGGGGTGGGAGCTGTGCGCTCCCCGTCCATTCTCCGTAGTCTGCTTCCGGCTCGGCGGGAGCGACGAGCGCAACCGTGAGCTGCTGGAGCGGGTTAATTCGACCGGAGAGATCTTCATCTCCCACGCCATGCTTCAGGGACGCTATGTCCTGCGGCTGGCCGCCGGACAGATGCGAACAACCGAGGAGGACATCAGCCACGCATGGAACGTCTTGAGAAGGGAAGCATCCGCACTGTGATTCGCCGCGTCGTTCCGGCCGGCCTGTTGCTCGCGGGCAGCATGGCGGCCATTGCCCTGGCGGCATCGCCTCCGGTTCCGATCCCGTCCAGCGGGACCCCGCCGGCCAGGACGTTCATCGGTCGACCCGCGGTCGCACATCCGATCCGAGGAGTCCCCCAGACCCCCCAGAACCGGTTCATGGCCCCCAACGGGACCTCGGAGATTCACGACGACGCCTGGCAGACGGATACCAGCCGCTGGGCAGGGCCGATGGGGCATGCGCCGCAGACGATCTCCAACTACGTCCGGGGCGACTGTGGCTCGACCACGTTTGACAGCCAGGGCCGCGTGGTGTCGGTGTGCGTCGGGGTGCCGGGACCGCAGCTGTACATGTTCGATCCGAACACGCTGGCCACGCTGGCCACGTTCAAGCTGCCGCCCCGCCAGTCGGTTCCCCAGAACATCTTCCAGGACTTCACCGGCGGCGGCTACTTCTACCTCAACAACCACGACCAGGTCGTGGTCAGCACAACGACCAAGCACATCTTCGTGATCGCCGAGACCGCGGGACCGGGGTTCAGGCAGATTCACGACTACGACCTGAGCAAGATCATCACCTCGCAGGAGAAGATCACCTCCGCCCTGCCCGACTCAAACGGCCTGCTCTGGGTCGTGACCAAGACCGACGGGAAGGTTCTGACGCTCAACCTGAGGACCGGACGGGTCCATCACGTGCAGCTCGGTCATGGGTCAAATGGCGAGATTGAGAACTCGATCGCCACCGATCAGCACGGCGGGGTCTACATCGCCACGACGCACAAGCTGTACCGGTTCGGCGAGGGGCCCGGCGGCGCTCCCAAGGTCGTGTGGGCCGTCACGTATCCCAACAGCGGTCAGTCCAAGCCCGGCCAGGTGGACGCCGGAACCGGCACGACGCCCACGGTCATGCCGGGCGGCTACGTGAATATCACCGACAACGCCGATCCGATGGACATCGTGGTCTACCGGACGGCGCCGCATCCGTATCGGCGGTCCAAGCCCGGGCATCGGGTGCCCCTGCCCCGCCAGGTGTGCAGGGTCCCGGTCTTCTCCAAGGGCTCCAGCGCCGATGAGAACTCGATCATCTCGGCCGGCGACACGATGATCGCCGAGGACAACTACGGCTACGAGGGTCCGCAGTCGCTGACGCCCGGGACGGTCACGACACCGGGCTTCGTGCGCGTCGACCTGAACCGCAACGGCCTGGGCTGCCACAGGGTCTGGCTCAACACCGGTCTGTCGGCTCCCACCGTGGTGTCCAAGGTCGCCCTGGCCAACGGCCTCCTGTACACGTACACGACCGACACAAACGACAACTGGTTCTGGACTGCGCTCAGCTTCCGCACCGGAAAGCTCGTGTACAAGGCCTACTCGGGCACCGGCTTCAACTACAACAACAACTACGCCGGGATCTCAATCAGCCGGTCGGGCCGGGAGTACCTGGGCACGCTGGGCGGGATCATCTCTTTGCGCGACCGGTAGGGGGCGCCTCGCGGCTGGCGATACGGCCCGCGGCGTCCGGCTGGCCGGCGCGCCCCCTTCGCGGTGAATCGCAATTCAGCGCCCCCCTTCGGCGCTGAATTGCGATTCACACCCTCGCAGGCCAATCGCCCTTCGCCGAGAGTTGCATCCGCTGCTTGACATGTGACCATTTGGTCACATATACTCGGAGCATGGATGAGGTGTTCAGGGCGCTGGCAGACCCCACTCGGCGGCGACTGCTCGACGAGCTGTTCACGGAGGACGGGCAGACGCTGACCGCGCTTGAGCAGCGGATCGACATGACCCGCTTCGGGGTGATGAAGCACCTCCGGGTGCTCGAGGAGGCCGGACTTGTGGTCACCCGTCGGGAGGGGCGCGAGAAGCTCCATTTCCTAAACCCCGTCCCGATCCGGCTCATCCACGACCGGTGGGTGAGCAAGTACGCCACTGCCTGGACGGCGGCCCTGAGCGACATCAAACAACGACTGGAGGACAGGACGATGGAGAAGGTATTCGAGATCTACATCAAGACGACGCCGGAGCGGCTGTGGCAGGCGATCACAGACCCGGACCTGCGGGCCAAGTACACGTTCGGGATGCGGGTGCATTCGGACTTTACGAACGGCTCGCGCTTCGAGGGACACGGCCCGAACGGGCTGCTCACCGAAGGCGAGAACCTCGAGGTCGAGCCTCCCCGGCGGCTGGTGCAGAGCTTCAACGCGCTGTGGAGCGACGACGTCAAGGCCGTCGGCACCTCAAGGGTGACCTGGGAGATCGAGCCGGTGGAGGATTCGTGCCGGCTGCTGGTGATCCACGACCAGCTCCCCGAGGACGCCCACGGCGAGGTCTACGGCGGCTGGCCGATGATCCTCTCGGGGCTGAAGACGCTGCTGGAGACGGGCGATCTGCTGACGACGCCCGGCTCGCTGATGTACGCGAGGGCGGGTGCGTAGCCGCGGTGCAGAGCGGCGAGTTGGAGGCGTTACTTCAGCTCGCCGCTCGTCTTCCCCAGCAGCAGCCGGGAGATGATCAGGAGCTGGATCTGTTGGGTGCCCTCGAAGATGTCCAGGATCTTGACGTCGCGGGCCCACTTCTCGAGCAGCTCCCCCTCGCCGAAGCCTGTCGCGCCCGCGAGCGCGACGCAGCGCAGCGCGATATCGGTGCCGGTGCGGCCGGCCTTGGCCTTGGCCATCGACGCCTGCAGCGAGTTGGGCTTGCGGTTATCGGCCATCCAGGCCGCCTCCAGCGTGAGCAGCCGCGCGGCCTCCCAGTCGGACTCCATGGAGATGAACTCGGCGGCGGCGGCGGGCTGGGCATGGGGGGGACGGTCGTAGTCGATCTCGATCCCCGCTTCGGCCAGCAGCTCGCGGGTCCGGTCCAGGCAGGCCCTGGCCACGCCGACGGCCATCCCGGCCACCAGCGGCCGGGTGTTGTCGAACGTCTGCATGACGCCGGAGAAGCCGCCCTTCGGGGCGATCTCCGGGCTTCCGAGCAGGTTTTCCTTGGGCACCCGGCAGTTGTCGAGCACGAAATTGGCCGTGTCGGACGCCCGGATCCCGAGCTTATGCTCCAGGCGGTCGAGCTTCAGTCCGGAGTTGTCGCGCTCGACGACGAACGACTTGATCGCCGCCCGCCCCTGACTTGGGTCAAGCGAGGCCCAGACGACCACGAGCTCGGCCCGCTCTCCTGAGGTGACGAAGATCTTCTCGCCGTTCAGGACGTACTCCTGCTCGTCCTCATCCCACTTGGCCGTGGTGCGGATCGCCGCGGAGTCTGACCCCGCCTCGGGCTCGGTGATCGCCATCGCGGCCCACTTGCCGCCGAACCGCTTCAGTTGCTCCTCATTGGCCACCGCGGCGATCGCCGCCTGGCCGAGTCCCTGCCGGGGCATCGTCAGCAGCAGGCCCACGTCTCCCCAGCACAGCTCGGTCAGTCCGAGCAGCGTGGCCATGTTCGAGCCGTTGCGGTTGCCGCCGCTGTCCTTCGCCTTGTCAGCACCGTTCGAGGACCCGACCGTTCCGGCGCCGGCTCCGCCCACACCACCGCCCTGGCCCTGTCCCTCAATGACCGCGGCCAGCATGTCGAGCTCCTTGGGATAGGTGTGCTCGGCCAGGTCGTACTTGCGCGAGTTCTTGCGGAAGATCTCAACGGCGACCATGTGCGACTGGTCGACCAGCTGCTGGAACTTGCGGGGCGTCTCAAGGTTGATGGCCATCAGACGACCAGGGCCCCTTCCATCACGCCCGCCGCGCGCAGGTCACGGTACCAGCGCTCGACCGGGTGTTCCTTGACGTAGCCGTGACCGCCGAGCAGCTGCACGCCGTCCGAGCCGATCGCCACGCCGCGCTCGGCGCACAACCGGCGGGCCAGCGCGGCTTCACGGGCGAACGACAGGCCCTGGTCCACGCGAGCTGCCGCGCGGTATGTGGCCAGTCGCATTCCCTCAAGCTCGATCGCGATGTTGGCCACTGCGAAGGCGACCGCCTGGCGGTGCGAGACCGGTTCGCCGAAGGCTCGGCGTTCGTTGACGTACGGGATCACGTAGTCAAGAACGGCCTGACCCGTACCCACGGCCAGCGCGCACCAGCCCAGGCGCCCCAGCGCCACGCACTCGGCATAGACAGCAGGATCGCCACCGCCGAGCAGGGCGCCAACGGGAAGTTTGACGTCGGCGAAGGTGAGCCTGCCGGTGCCGGCCGCCCGGACACCCATCGCCGGCTCGGGCTCGACGGCGATCCCCGGCGTCCCCGACTCGATCACGAACAGAGCCGGACCCTCGTCCTCCAGCTGCGCGGCCACGATGAAGAGCTCGCCGTCCGAGGCCCTTGGGACCAGCGACTTGGCGCCCTCCAATACAAAGCCGTCTCCGGACCGGCGGGCCCGTGTCTGTAGATCGAGCGGATCAAACAGCGGCCGCGGCTCGAGCAGTGCCAGGGCCGCCGCGGGCGGGTCATCTCCAACCATCTCGGGCAGGTAGGTGGCCTGCTGGTCCGCGTCGCCCCACAGCCCGAGCGCGGTGGCCACTCCGGCCGGGGCCAGGCAGGCCAGAGCGATTCCCATGTCACCCTGGGCCAGGGCCTCACTCATGAGGACCGAGGTCACGGCCGAGCGCTGCTCGACCGCGCCGCCGAGCTCCTCGGGTACGCCGACCATGGTCAGTCCCAGCTCGTTTGACTGGGTCAGCAGCTCGGTCGGAGCGGCGCAGCCGCCGTCGGCGTCATGGGCGGCGGGACGGAGCTTGGCCAATGAGAAGTCGCGCACCGACTCGCGGAGCATCTGCTGCTCGTCGTTCGGAGTCAGATCGAACAGGTCGGTCCGCTCGCCCTTGGGCTGCCGGGCCGGCTTGGAGCGTTTCTGGGCTGCCGCAAACGTACGCCCAGCCCGGGCTGCGGTCTGGGCGGTCGTCTTCGACGCGCCGCGCAGGAGGCGCTCGGTGGACTCGCGCAGGCCGAGGCGTTCGAGCAGGTCCGACGCCGCCAGCCGGTTCAGCGCCCGCAGGCCGACGGCCATGCTCCGCTCGGCCAGATTCTGTTCGGACGCCACTCAGTGAGCATACGCGATCTTGACACCATTTGGTGTCATCGTCCCGGAGCCGCCGCCCCCCTATCCTGTGCTCGCGTGAGGCGCCTAGTCATTGCAGCTACGACCGTCGCCCTGGCTGCCCTTTTGGCCGCCTGTGGCTCCTCAAGCCCGGCTTCCGGGGGGACCGGGAGAACGAGCACGAGCGCGACCTCGAGCGCCGTCGCGAGCGCGAGCTCGAGCACCCACACGAGCGCGAGCTCGAGCACCACCGCGAGCTCAGGGTCCGGCGCGGCCTCGGCCGCGAGCGGGGGGGCTCTGACGGCCCCGAGCCCAGCCGCGATCCACGCCAGGCTTCAGCTGGCCAGCTGCTTCCGCGCGCACGGCATCGATATCCCCAACCCGACGTCCACGGGCCACCTGACCGCCGCCGGCCGGCGGGCGCTTCGGAACTACCCGCGGACGCGCGTCAAAGCAGCGCTCCAGGCCTGCCGGGCCGACGCGGCGCGTGCGTTCGCGGGTCCCAGCCTCAGCCTCACCCAGCGCACGCAGCTGGTCAAGTTCGCCGGGTGCCTGCGCTCGCACGGCGTCAGGATCCCGAAACTGAGGTTCAGGGGCAACGGTCTGCTGGCCTTCCGGTTGGCGCTCCGCAAGGTGGACCGAAGCAGCTCCTCGTTCCAGTCCGCCTTCTCGTCCTGCCGAGACCTGCTGCCGCACTTCGCGCGCTCCGGGGGCTGAGTCGCCATGATGTGCCGTTCATGGCTGACGCCCAGGGTCCCCCTGACGCGCGCGTAGTCCCGCGGTACGCCGGTCCGGAGACGTTCGCCCGCCTGCCCCGGCTGCAGGAGGTGGAGACGGCCGCCGTGGCGATCATGGGCGCCCCGTTTGACAGTGGTGTCTCCTACCGACCCGGAGCCAGGTTCGGCCCAGGCGCGGTGCGGGCGGCGTCGAAGCTGCTGCGGCCCTACCATCCGGCGCTGGACGTGCACCCCTGGGGATCGCATCCGGTGGCCGACGCCGGGGACTGTGCGATCAACCCATTCAACCTCGAGCAGGCTGTCCAGGATGTCGAGCGGGGGGCGACCGAGACCCTGGAGCGGGCGGGGAAGCTGGTCACGATCGGGGGCGACCACACGATCGCCCTGCCGCTGCTCAGGGCGGTCCATCACCGGCGTGGACCGTGCGCTCTCGTCCATTTCGACGCTCACCTCGATACCTGGGACACGTACTTCGGCGCCTCCTACACGCACGGGACGCCCTTCCGGCGGGCGGCCGAGGAGCGCATTCTGGATCTCGATCGCTCGATGCACGTCGGGATTCGCGGACCGCTGTACACCGCCGATGACCTCCGTGACGACGCGGACCTCGGCTACGCGATCGTGTCGACGTCCGAGCTCTCGCGTGGCGGCGTCGATCGGGCCGTGAACCGGATCCGCGAGCGCGTGGGCGACACGCCGATCTACGTCAGCGTGGACATCGACGTGCTCGACCCAGCGCACGCACCTGGGACCGGGACGCCGGAGCCGGGTGGCCTGACCACGCGTGAGCTCCAGGAGCTCCTGCGAGGACTGGCTGGGCTCGAGCTCGCCGGAGCCGACATCGTCGAGGTAGCACCGGCCTACGACCACGCCGAGATCACGGCGCTGGCCGCCGCTCAGATCGCCTACGAGCTGCTGGCGTTGCTGGCCCGGGGATAACGCCTGATCACCGGGATCCCGGCGGCGGCGAGGTAGGACAGCGCGGCCAGGGCGATGATCGCGCTGCTCGGTGGAAGCCACGAGATTGCGTAACTGAGTGCCAGACCTGCCCATACGGCTCCCACGGCGAGCCCGGCCGATAGGGCCAGACCCCGATAGGGGCGGGCCGTGAGGCGGTGGGCCGCCCCCGCCGGAGCGGCCAGGAGGCCGATCAGCAGCAGCGCCCCCACCGCCTGCGTGCTCTCAGCGGTCACCACCGCCAGGGCGACCAGGAAGGCGGTGCCAAGCAGACGGATCGGCAGGCCCCTGGCCAGGGCCGCCTCCCCATCCAGCGTGGACAGGAGCAGGGGACGGATGGCCGCCAGGATCGTCAGCACGACGCCGGCCGCCACGATCGCGGCCACAGCTGACGAGGCGGCCGTGAGCGAGTAGAGCGAGCCGAACAGGGCGTTGGTGGCCGCGATCCCGCTTCCTCCACCGGCGCTTGAGGCCAGAAGGGCGAGTAGCAGCAGCCCGATTCCCAGCACCCAGGCAAACGCGATCCCGATCACGACATCGTCGGCCTGTCCGCGGCGACCGCCGACGGCCATGGCGGCGGCCAGCAGGACGGTCAGCGCGAACAGGCCGATCCGTACGTCCAGCCCCAGCACGGCGGCGGCGATCGCCCCCACGAAGGCCACGTGGCTGAGCGCGTCGCCGGCGAACACCTGGCCCCGCAGCACGGCCAGCCAGCCCACGACGCCACAGGCCAAGGCAATGAACGTTCCGGCCAGGTACGCATTGCGGACGAAGGCGTGGGCAAACATCAGCGCCTCGCGGCCGCCCAGCGGCCGAGCCTGACCAGCACGTACAGGCCCAGGGCGAGGGTGGTCGTGTAGAAGCCCACCGGGTAGATCGAGAAGTAGGCGATTCCAAGACCGAGCCAGGCGATGACGAGCGCGAACAGGACGCTCAGCACCAGTCCGGCCAGCGGCCTCATCGTTATCAGCTGAGCACTCGCCGCCGGAGCTACCAGCAGCGCGAACACGAGCAGGACCCCGGTGATCTGGCTCGTGGCCGCCACGGCCAGGGCCAGGATTAGAAGGAACGTCGTGTCCAGCACCCGTACGGGCACACCCCGGGAGGCGGCCACGTCTGGATCCAGGGTGGCGAACAGGAGCGGTCGCCAGATCAGTGCCAGCAAGCTCAGGGTGACGGCGGCCACGATTCCCAGGACGAGCACCTGATGCGGGCTGACACCCAGGAACGTGCCGAAGAGCAGGGTCTCAAATCCAGACAGCACGGCGTGGTTGAGGGACAGGAACAGGTAGCCCAGGCCCAGCCCGACCGCCTGGACCGTCCCGATGGTGGCTGTTTCTCCGCCATAGCCCCGTCCCAGGGAGGGACGAGTGCGGCTCATGGCCAGCGCTCCCGCTCCGCAGGCCAGGTAGTACCCGAGCGACGCCGGCAGGCCGATCAGAGCCGCGCCGGTGGCGCCGGGGAAGGCCAGCACGGACAGCGTGTGGCCGGCAAAGACCTGGCGGCGCAGGACCACATACCACCCGCTCACCCCCGCCAGCACGGCCACGATGCTGCCCGCCTCCAGCGCGTGGATCATGAACGGGAACTGAAACAGGTCCACGATGTCCGCCATCGGGCTGGGCAACAACGACGGCACCTCACCCGCCGTGGCGGTGGCCGTGATGATGGGGTGCCTCCGGAAGCCCGACCACGACAAGCCGGCCCTCGCGGGTGCGAAGGACCTCGATGGGGGATCCGTACAGCGCGCTCAGCTCCCGGTCTGTGATCACGTCCTCCACCTGGCCGACCAGGGCTCGCCCACCGGCCAGGTAGGCCACCCGGTCAACGTAGGGCAACAGCGGGTTGACGTCGTGGGCCACCAACAGGACGGCCACGCCCTGGCCGCGGGAGATGCGCGCCAGCAGAGCGGCCACAGAGATCTGATTGGGCAGGTCGAGGCTGTCCAGCGGCTCGTCCAGGATCAGAAGCCGTGGCCGCCGAACCAGCGCCTGGGCGATCAGCAGGCGTTGCTGCTCGCCTCCGGAGAGCTCGCCCAGTCCCCGATGGGCGTAGTCCTGTGCTCCCACGAGCGCGATGGCGTCGGCGATCCTTCGCTTCTGTTCGCGGCGACGCGTCCGGGCTCCAGGGGTCAGGGGGATGGGAATGCCCCAGCTGGCCCCGTCCAGCCCGAGGGCCACCAGGTCGAGTCCGCGGACGCGCACGGAGGAGTCGAAGCTGTGGCGCTGGGGGAGGTAGCCGATCTGCGACCGGGCCTGGGTCGGCGATCCGCCCTGGACCTCGGCGGTCCCGCTGGACACCCGCACGAGCCCGAGGATCGTCTTCATGAGCGTGGACTTACCGGCGCCGTTTGGTCCGAGCACGGCGATGAACTCGCCGGGCGCCACATCCAGGTCCACGTCCGAGAGCACCGTCCTACCGGCCAGGCGGACGGTTATGTCCTTGAGCCGGAGCGCGGAGACCTCGGCGGTCGCCGCCGGCCCCGGCCGCGGGAAGTCGGCCTGCTCCATCTTCATCTTCCGGTGGCCCGATGGAGCGCCCGCTTCAGTGCCTGAAGCTGGGACACCTGCCACTGCTCGAAGCTGGCCGTGCGGGGCTGGAGCGTCTCCGTGATGGAGACGATCGGGATGTGGTTCTGCCGGGCCAGCGAGTTCAGCTGCTGGACCTGGGGAGTGGTGTTCTGGGAGTTGAAAACCCACAGCTTGATCTGGTGCTGGGTTATCTGACGTTGGGTCGTGGCCGTGTCCTGGGCGGTCACCTCGGTCCCCTCGCTGATCGCCTTCAAGAAGCTGTAGGGAGTGATCAGGCGCAGGCCCAGCGCGGGCGCCTGGAGGGCGAAGATGCTCTCTGAGGCGCCCACCGGCACGCCGGCGTAGCGTGAGCGGAGCTCACCGATGAGAGCGTGGTAGCTAGCCAGGTCCCGGGTGAGGAACTGCCCCAGGCGGTTCTTGAAGTAGGACCGGGCGCCGGGGTCAAGCCTTTCCAGGTCCTCCGTAATGACCCGGGCCACGGTCTCCACATCGGTCGGGTCATACCAGCGGTGCGGGTTGTCGCCCTCGTGCAGCCCGAACAGACTCCCAACCGTGAGCACGAGCCGGCCTGCGGCGGGGTTGGCCGCCAGCAGCTGCGGCGCCCAGGGGTCGTACCCAACTCCGTTGACGATGGCCAGCTGGGCCCCGGCCATCGTCCGCGCGTCGGCTGCCGTGGGCTCGTAGGTGTGCGGATCCTGGGCCGGGTTGACGATGAGGCTCTGGACATGGGCTTTGCCGCCGGCCAGCTGCGCGGCGATCGAGCCCCAGAAGTTCTCAGCCGCCACGACGTTGACTTGGCCGGGGCTGGACGAGGTCTGGCTGGAGCAGCCGGCGACCACCAGGCCGGCGATCACGATCAGGGCTGCGCGTCTCACGGCCATCACCCTACCATCAACTGAGAATGAGTCTCATTATCGCCGGGTCCGGCTGGCGGCTAAGCTGTGCGGGCATGGCCAGTGCGAGCTGGAAGGACAACGTTCATGTGACGCTCTCGCGCGCAGGTCTTCGGCGGGGTGGTGCGCGCGAGCGGGTGATCGACCTCCTGGCCACCGAGCCCTGCGCGCTCAGCGCGGTGGAGATCGAGGAAATCCTCCGGTCGACCGGCCAGCCGACCGGCCGTGCCTCCATCTACCGAGTGCTGGAGCTGCTGGCTGAGCATGGCCTGGTGGAGCGAGTCGCGGTCGGCCCAGGGCTGGCCCGGTTCGAGCGCTCACTCCCCGGCGGCGAGCACCACCATCATCACCTGGTCTGCGAGGCGTGTGGCCGCCTGGTCGCCTTCGACGACCCCGCGCTGGAGCGGGCGATCAGCCGCGTGTCCAAGCGCCTCGGCGTGCGCGTCGAGCACCACGAGGTGCTGCTGCGGGGTGCCTGCGAGGACTGCGAGTAGGCAGCTACCAGGCGTCGACGTTCGGGCGGCGCTTGCCCGGACGCTTCCACCACAGCCCCGAGTCGTCACTGAACAGCATGTCGATCCAGCGATGGCTGTCCGCCGGGTCGATCACGTCGTCGATCTCGAAATAGGCCGCCATGTTGATCCCCTGGCCGCGGTCGTAGGCGGCAGCCACCGTGGCCTGGAAGGCCCGGTCGCGCTCCTCCGGGTCCTCGATCGCCTCGAGCTCGCGGCGCATTCCCAGGCGGACGGCGCCCTCCAGGCCCATCGCGCCGAACTCGGACGTCGGCCAGCCAACGCAGAACAGCCCAGCCTTGAAGCCGCCGCCGGCCATCGCCTGCGCGCCCAGGCCGTAGCCCTTGCGCAGGACGATCGTCCCGATCGGCACCTCCAGGTTGGCCCCGGTGACGAACATCCGGGCGAAGTGGCGCACCGTGGCCGTCCGCTCCGAGTCCGGGCCGACCATGAAGCCGGGCGTGTCGCACAGGAGCAGAATCGGCAGCGCGAAGGCGTCGCAGAGCTGCATGAAACGGGCCGCCTTGTCGGCCGCGTCGGCGTCGATCGCCCCGCCGAGATGGCTCGGGTCATTGGCGATCACGCCCAGCGGCCGGCCGCGATGGCGGGCGAGAGTGGTGACCATCCCCGGGCCCCAGCCCGCCCGCAGCTCGAGCACGTCGTCGAGCAGGACGGCGATCACCTCCCGGGTGTCATAGATCCGCCGGCGGTTGGTCGGGATCAGGTCCCGGAGCGCGGCGGGGTCGGCGGGCGCCCCGGGTTCCACAGGGCCGTGGAAGTAGCTGAGGTAGCGGCGCGCGGCCTGAACCGCCTCGGCGTCGTCCTTGACCCGGAGGTCGACCACGCCGTTCGCGTACTGAACGTCGATCGGCCCGACCTCGCCCGGGGCGAAGCTGCCCAGCCCGCCGCCCTCAATCATCGCGGGGCCTCCCATACCGATGCTGGCGTCCTCAGAGGCGATCACGACGTCGCAGCAACCCAGCAGGGCCGCGTTGCCGGCGAAGCAATAGCCCGACGCGATGCCCACGAGCGGGACGAGGCCACTGAGTTGGGCGAATAGATGAAAGGCCCGGCAGTCCAAGCCCGCCACGTGGGGCCAGTCAACGTCGCCCGGCCGGCCACCCCCGCCCTCGGCAAACAGGACGATGGGCAGCTGGCGCCGCTGCGCCAACTCGAACAGACGGTCCTTCTTGATGTGGTTGCGCATCCCCTGAGTGCCCGCGAGGACCGTGTAGTCGTAGGACAAAACGATCGACTCGTGGCCATCGATCCGGGCACTGCCCGCCACCAGCCCGTCGGCCGGGGTCCGGCGGATCAGCTCGTCGCGATCGCGCCGTCGCTCCTGGGCGGCGAACATCAGCGGTCCATACTCGACCAGGCTCCCCTCGTCGATCAGATCGTCCACGTTCTCCCGGGCCGTGCGGCGGCCCTGATCGTGTCGCTTGCCGACGGCCTCCGGGCGGGCCTCGTCCTGCGTCAGGGCATGCCGGTCCAGAACGGCCTGGAGGTCCTCGCGGGTCTCGCCGCTGCTTGCCGGCGTGTCCTCCGGCTCGGCCGGCTCGTGGGCAGCCGGCTCGAGCACCGCCAGCAGCTCGCCCTCCTGGACGGTCTGCCCGGCCTGGACCTCAATGCTCTGGACGCGTCCGCCGTCCTGGGCGACGATCTCATGCTCCATCTTCATCGCCTCGAGCACGACGACGGGCTGCCCGGGTGTGACGGGCTGGCCGGGACCGCGCACGACCTCCACGACCGTGGCGGTGAACGGAGCGAGAATCTGTGCTTGGCCGTCGATGGCCGAGATGATCTCAGGCGCGGGCGCCCTGCATCGCGGCCACGAGCTCGTCGGGCGAAACGTTGTCGGCCGCGTCCTTGGCCATCTGTGCGAAAGCGACCGAGCCGTCCTGGCGAATGACCATCGATCCGCCGAGCTGCGCCGGGTCGCCGATCGTCCGGGTCTGGAGCTTGCGCGTGCGAAGGCTCGTGGCCAGGCCCTTGGCCAGGACCGACGGCCCGACCAGCTGCCCGACGCCGCCCATCTTGGCGCCGGCGGCCCTGTAGCTGGCCCGGTCATCGTCCGCCAGAACGGTCACGTCGACCTGCTCTCGGCGTCTGAAGTGGGCAGCGTGTCGAGGCGTCAGCTGGCCGATCAGCACGAGTCGGCCGCCCGCGGCCTCGAACCTGTCCTGAGCGCGATCCAACTGGACCGCGTGAGCCTTGCAATAAATTCAGCCGTAGTGGCGCAGCCACACGAGCGCGACCGGCCCGTCGCGCCACAGGTCGCCCAGCCGGACCTCATTCCCATCCTGGTCAGGCAGAACGATGTCGGCCAATGCGTCGGCGGCATTCGATGACGTGGTCTGTGCCATCGGCGGCGATCATACTGCGGCCATGACGTCAACCGCGGAGATCCTGTGGACACCCTCAGCCGAGCGGGTGCAACGGGCCACGATCACGCGGTACGAGGCGTGGCTGGGCGAGACCCGCGGTCTCTCGTTCGCCGACTATCAGGAGCTGTGGCGCTGGTCGACGGACCACCTGGAGGATTTCTGGGGGTCGTTCGTCGAGTTCGTGGGTGTGCAATTCGACGAGCCGCCTCGGGAGGTGCTGGGCAGCCGGGACATGCCCGGGGCCGAATGGTTCCCCGGCTCGCGGATCAACTACGCCCGGCACATCTTCCGCGACCGCGACCGCGATCCGGATGCGGTGGCCATCCGCCACGCCTCCGAGCTGCGGCCGGAGGTGGATGAGTGGACGTGGGCGCGGCTTCGGGCGCAGACGGCGGCGATCGCGGCCGGGCTCCGGGCCCGGGGTGTCGGCCCTGGCGATCGGGTGGCGGCCTATATGCCGAATGTCCCGGAGACCGTGGCCGCGCTTCTGGCCTGCGCCTCAATCGGTGCCGTGTGGTCATCGGCGGCGCCGGAGTTCGGGGTCCGAAGCGTCGTCGACCGTTTCTCCCAGATCGAGCCCTCCGTCCTGCTGGCCGTGGACGGGTACCGATACGGGGGGCGCGACTTCGACCGGCGAGCGGCCGTCGAGGAGATTGCGGCTGCGGTGGGGGCGCCTGTGGTGTGGTTCGGCTACTCCTCGGGAGAGGGGTTCTCCGATGATTTCCTAGTTTCCGGCGCGCCGCTGGAGTTCGAGCCGGTGCCCTTTGATCACCCGCTGTGGATCCTGTACAGCTCGGGCACGACCGGCCTGCCCAAGCCGATCGTGCACAGCCAGGGCGGGATCCTGGTCGAGCAGCTCAAGAAGGGGTTCATCCACCTGGACGCCCAGGCCGACGACCGGCTGTTCTGGTTCACCACCACGGGCTGGATGATGTGGAACTTCGTCGTCGGCGTATTGCTGACGGACGCCTCGATCGTCCTGTACGACGGCAACCCCGGCTACCCCGACTTCGGGCGACTGTGGGACCTGGCCGAGGAGGCCGGCATCACCACGTTCGGCGTCGGCGCGGCGTTCGTGTCCTCGTGTATGAAGGCCGGGATCACGCCGCGCGAGGAGGGGCGGTCGCTGCCGGCGCTGCGGGCGGTCGGATCGACCGGCTCGCCGCTGGCTCCCGAGTGCTTTCGCTGGCTGTACGACCAGCTGGGCGACGACTTCTGGTTGTTCTCGACCTCCGGGGGCACGGACATGTGCACCGCCTTCGTGGGCGGCGTCCCGACGCTTCCGGTGTACGAGGGCGAGCTCCAGGCTCGCTGCCTGGGCTGCGCGGTGGAGTCGTGGGATCCGGAGGGGCGAGCCCTGGTGGATGAGGTGGGTGAGCTGGTGATCACCAAGCCGATGCCGTCGATGCCGCTGTTCCTGTGGGGCGACTCCGACGGCGAGCGCTACCACGATTCGTACTTCTCGATGTACCCGGGCGTTTGGCGGCACGGCGACTGGATCGAGATCACCTCTCGGGGCACGGCGATCATCTACGGCCGCTCTGACTCGACGATCAACCGGGGCGGCGTGCGGATGGGCACCAGCGAGCTGTACAGCGCCGTGCTGGCCCTGGATCAGGTGGTTGACGCGCTGGCGATCGACGTCCCGCGGCCCGGCACGGCCGGGTGGCTGATGCTGTTCGTGGTGCTGCGCCCAGGCGAGTCGTTGGACGAGGCGCTCGTGGCGTCGATCCGGGCGCGGATTCGCGAGGACTGCTCACCCCGCCACGTCCCCGACGAGATCCTGGCCATCCCGGAGGTCCCCCGCACCCTGTCAGGCAAGGTGCTCGAGGTGCCCGTCAAGCGGATCCTGACGGGGATTCCGGTGGAGCAGGCGGCCTCCCGGGAGTCCCTGGCCAACCCGGCCGCCCTGGATTACTTTGTTCAGCTGGGGGGGCGAAAGAGCTAGCTGGCGCCTCTCAACAGTGTGGTCAAGAGGCGGACTATTCCCGCAAAAACGACCACGCTGATGGTCGGATCGCCGACATCGCCAGCCGGCAGCGTGGGTATGTGACGCGCAAACAACTGCTCGCCCTGGTGAAAGCCGCGACGCGATCGCCCACCGCATCGAAGTTGGCCGCCTGCTGCCGGTGTTTGCGGGCGTTTACGCCGTGGGCCACGTCTCGAGCAGAGATCTTCTTACCGCCCTCTCACCGAACTCTGATGGCGTTCTCATGGGATCGGGCTGTAATGGGTATCGCCTTCTACGATCAAGAGAGATGAGAAACCTGAACAGAATCCTCCCCATCCTGGCCGGCGCCATCGCCGGGGGCCTGATCGCCTGGGCCGCCACGAGCGGCGGCGGCACCGACCGCACGACAACGATCATCCAGCAGAGCCGCGGCGGCGTGCCCACCTCCCTGACCACGGGCAAGGGAATGAGCGTCAACCAGATCTACCGCATGGACGGGCCGGGCGTGGTGGACATCACCGTCAGCGCCGTCAGCAACACCCTGTTTGGGGGCAGCCAGGAGACCCAGGGCGAGGGCGCCGGCGTGGTCTACGACAAGAGGGGCTACATCCTGACCGACGAGCACGTCGTGGACAAGGCCACGCACGTCACGGTCACCTTTGAGGACGGGACCAAGGTTCCGGCCAGAGTGATCGGGACCGATCCATCCACGGATGTCGGCGTGATCCGGGTCAATGTGCCCGCCTCGGAGCTCCATCCGATCCAGTTCGCTGACTCATCCACCGCCGAGGTGGGCGATCCGGTGGTGGCGATTGGCAGCCCCTTCAGCCTGCCTGAGACTGTCACGGGCGGGATCGTCAGCGCCACGGGACGGAGCATCACCGCTCCCAACAACTTCACGATTGCGGGCGCGATCCAGACCGACGCGGCGATCAACCCGGGTAACTCGGGCGGTCCGCTGCTGGATGGCAATGGACGCGTCCTGGGTCTGAACGACCAGATTGAGACCAACAACAGCACGGTCTCCGGCGAGGGCTCGAGCTCCGGCGTTGGGTTTGCGATTCCGTCGGACATGGTCGTCCACATCGCCGGCCAGATCATCGGCGGACATAAGGTCAGGCACGCCTTCGTGGGCGTCTTCCTGAACGGGACCTCGACCGGCGGCGCGCAGATCAGCCCGCGCTCGCAGATCGACCCGCAGGGCGGCGTGCAGCCCGGCGGCCCGGCGTCCAGCGCCGGCCTGAAGGCAGGTGACCTGATCACCGCCATCAACGGCAAGAAGATCACCTCGACCCAGCAGTTCATTGAGACGGTCGACACCTTCTCACCGGGCCAGACGATCACACTCACGATCAAGCGCGACGGCGCCACCAAGAGCATCAAGCTCACCCTCGGGACGCGGCCCCAGACCGGACCCAACGGAGGCTGAAGCAGAAGCCCCGTGAGGTCAGGGTTGGGCCGGCGCTGTGCCCCCTCGGCGCCGGCCCAACCCGCGTCCTGTGCTCAACCCGCGGTCGCGGCGGACCACTGAGCCAGGGCGTGCTCCATCAGCTCGCGATGCACGGAGCGGGTGTGACCGTGCCGGCGGCTCCAGTGGCCCTGTGAGTCCAGCGTCCAGGCGAAGGTGTCGTCGGCCAGGCACCGGTCGAGCGTGTCCTGGAGCTCCCGGCTGAGCTCCAGGTCCTCAACCGGTGCGACCAGTTCCACGCGCGTGTCGAGGTTGCGGGGCATCAGGTCGGCTGACCCGATGTAGTAGATGTGCTCGTCGCCCCGGTGGAACGCGAAGATCCGGGAGTGCTCCAGGAAGCGGCCGACCACGGAGACGACCGTGATCGTGTCACTGACGCCCTCGATCCCCGGGATCAGGCAGCAGATCCCCCGGATGTTGAGGTCGATCGGGACGCCGGCTCGGGAGGCCCGGTACAGCGCCTGGATGCAGCGGCGATCAACCAGCGAGTTCATCTTCATGACGATCCGCACCGGCTGGCCCGACTCGTGGGCGGCGATCGTCCGATCGATCTCATGGATCAGTCCCTGGCGCAACGATCCCGGGGCGATCAGCACCTTGTGCTGGCCCACAGGATGGCCGTAGCCAGTGAGGGTGTTGAACAGGTTGCCCACCTCCTGCCCGATCTCCTGGTCCACCGTGAACAGCCCGAAGTCCTCATATAGGCGGGCGTTCTTGGCGTGGAAGTTGCCCGTGCCGATCATCACGTAGTTGCGCACGGCGTCGCCCTCGCGGCGCACGACCAGGATCGCCTTGGCATGGGTCTTGAGCCCGGGGATTCCGTGAACCACATGGGCGCCCGCCTTCTCCAGGGCCCTTGACCACTGGATGTTCAGACGCTCGTCGAATCGGGCCTTGAGCTCCACCAGACAGACGGCCTGTTTGCCTCGCTCGGCCGCGCGGATCAGGGACGGGACCAGGGCCGAATCGTCGGAGGTCCGGTACACGGTCATCTTGATCGCCAACACGGCGGGGTCGTCCACGGCCTGCTCGACGAACCGCTCCACGCTTGAGGCGAAGGACTCGTATGGGTAGTGCACGAGTACGTCCCCGGCTCGCATCGCCGCGAAGACGTCCGGCTTGTCGTCGTGATCGGTGGCGCTGGGGGCCAGGGCCGGGTGGACCACGGGAGTCCAGGTCGGCTGCCTCAGCTCGGGATGACCGTCCAGCGCGGCGATCTCAAACAGGTCTGAGAGGTCCAGTGGGCCGTCGACGTTGTAGACCTGGACCTCCTCCACGCCCAGCCACTCGATCAGCTTGGTCCGGAGCTCCGGGTCCATGCTGGCTCCCACCTCCAGCCGGACGACCTCGCCGAACCGCCGCCGGCGCAGCTCGTCCTCGACGGCCGCCAGCAGGTCGTCGGCCTCATCGTTGACCTCGAAGTCCGCGTCGCGCGTGACGCGGAACAGGTCGTAGCTGATGATCTCCATCCCGGGAAACAGGAGGTCGAGATGGGAGGCGATGATGTCCTCCAGCGGCACGAAGGTGCTCTTGGCGATCTTCACGAATCGGGGCAGGACCTCCTTGGGAACCTTGACCCGGGCGTAGGCATCGTGGTCCGCGTCGGGGTCATGCAGGCGCACGATCAGGCTGAGCGACAGATTGGAGATATAGGGGAAGGGCCGCCCCGGGCCGATGGCCAGCGGGGTCAGAACGGGAAAGATCTGATCCCGAAAGTGCTGTTCGATGCTCCCCGCCTCGACCTCCGCCTCCTCACAGCTGATGATCCGGATTCCGTTCTGGGCCAGGGCTGGGCGGATCACCTCCGTGTACTGGCGAGAATGTCGGGTGTCCTGGGCGTTCACCCGTTCCGCGATGCCCTCGAGCACCTCGATCGGCGGCACGCCGTCGGGACCGCGGGCGTCGATCCTGGCCTCGACCTGGTCGTGCACCCCCGCGACCCGGATCATGAAGAACTCATCCAGGTTGTTGACGAAGATGGCCAGGAACTTCACCCGCTCCAGCAGCGGTAGCGACTCGTCCTCGGCCAGCTGGAGCACGCGGTCGTTGAAGTCCAGCCAGGACAGCTCGCGGTTGGCGAACAGCGAAGGGTCAGACAGCTCCGGTGGGGAGGACGCCTCGCTGGGCGCGCCATCGCCATCGTCGCGCAATGGCACGGCATGGGCCCGGGCCTGGATCGCCACCGCGGTGTCGCCGTCCCCGCCTGAAGGCTCGGCGGCGTCGCTCATCCGGCGGCAACCGGGGCGCTGGCGGCCGCAATCGCCGCCAGCTCGCTGGGCCGCGCGAGCATCACCAGTTCACCCTTGCTGATGGCGGCCAGGCCGCCCTTCTTCATCCGGGCCTGCGCGCCCGTGAGCTCGTGAAGCAGCAGCGAGAACGAGGGGTCGTGGCCCACCAGCAGCACGGAGCCCATGCCCGCCGTCAACCGGTGCACGTCAACCGGCTCGCCCGACAGAGCAGGCTCGATGCGCACCGGGATGCCCAGCTGTTCGCACGTTCGTTCCGCGGTCTGGACGGCCCGCAGCTTGGGGCTGGTCAGGCAGATGTCGATGTGCTCGCCCAGCTGGCGCAGCGCCCTCCCCGCGGCCTCCGCCTGAGCGATGCCCTTCTCGGTCAGCGGCCGTTGGTCGTCGGGCGCTCCGTCCGCCGCCTCCGCGTGTCGCAGCAACCAGAGCATCCGGCTCTAACTCTAGTGGCATCCACCTGAGCGCTGGCCAAGACCTTCTGTCCGTGTCTAACGCCTGTGAGATCCGAAGTAATAACTGGCCGGCCTGCTCCCGCCACCCTGCCTGGGCATCCGCTGCTGCTTGGGAACCGGAGTGGCGGCGCCGCCAAGCTCGGTGTTCTGGTCATTCGAGTCGCACGCACCGTGGGTCGGGATGACGATCGGCGGGAGCTTGGGCACCCGGGCGTTGTGCCGACTGCGGAACAGCGTCGTGGTCAGGTCACCGACGCGATGGCGCCGCCAGCTCGAGCCATTCGGGACCGTGACCCCGAAGCGTTCGGCGATGAGCTTGAGTTGCGACGTGTGATCTAACACGTCCGAGACGATGTGGCCGCCATGGCTGAAGGGCGAGATCACCAGCATCGGCACCCGAACGCCGAGCCCGACCGGCCCCTTGATCCCCAGCGTGTCAGGCGTCGGATTACCGCCCTGGGGCGGCGCGGTGAGGTATTCGCCGCGGGTGCCGGGCGGCGGCGTGGCCGGCCGGACGTGGTCAAAGAAGCCGCCGTTCTCATCGTGGCACACGAACAGGGCCGTTTTGGCCCAGACGGCCGGGTTGGTCATCAGGGCGCCGAGCACGAGTGAGGTGAAGTACATCCCGCGGGCCGGGGAGGCCGAGGGATGCTCATCGAAGCCCTGGGGCGGAGTGATCCAGGAGACGCTCGGCAGCTTTCCCGCCTTCACGTCGGAGACAAAGTCGCCCGGGAAGGTCTGCTGGAAGGCCTTCCGGTACAGCGGCGACGTGGGGAGCTCGAACGCCTTGAAGTACGGCAGCACCTGGTCGGAGGTGAACATCACGATCGGATTCGTCGTGGGGTTGTAGAGCTCGGGGTTCCAGGTCGGATCCGAGGCCAGCGCCGCGTATTTGCCGCTCACCCCGACATTGCTCGGGTTGTAGACCTTCCAGCTCACGCCCTGGTCCTCCAGGACCTCGGGCATCGTCCTCCACGTGCAGGTCCAGCGCAGATTCGGGTTGGCGTTGGTGTCGGTGATCGGTCCGCCGTGGGCGCCGTGGGGGTCGATCGTCCCCGTCATCCACATCAGGCGGTTGGGATGGGTTGGCCCCAGGACGGAGCAGTGGTAGTGGTCGCACAGGGTGAAATGGTCGGCCAGCGCGTAGTAGAAGGCCAGATCGCGGCGGCCGTAGTAGCCCATCACCGTTGTTCCGTCGGCGCCCTCGTACTGCGACATCGTGTGGGTCTTGACCCAGGCATCCATCCTCCCGGTGTCCCAGCACAGGTGCATCGGCCCCCAATCGTGGATGGGGTCGTTCTGGCATTGCTGATCGAGGTGGAAGGGGAGCAGCTTGTGCTTCGGGTACACGTTCGCGCCGCCCGGATAGTCCTGGGCGAACAGCCCCAGCGAACGGCGCGGATGATCGTCAAACCCCCGGCCGCGGGGGTAGGCCCCGAAGTAGCAGTCGTAGGAGCGGTTCTCCATCATCAGGAGCACGATGTGATCAATCGCGCCCAGGTCAGAGCCGGCCCGCCGGACCGCGGCGGCCCGTTCGATCAGCCTGGCCCATCCCGGGGGCGAGGAGGCCGACCCGGCGATCATCGCCGCGGCCCCAAGTCCGCCCGCGCGAGCCAGGGCCTGTCGCCGGGTCAGGTCACGTCCAGCCTTTCCGTTCACCGCTCGCCCTCCTCCTCCAGGATTCCTCTCGGGCGGATCTTATGTGTCAGCCGATCAGCAGGCGCCGTCCGAAGACCCGCTCGAAGGCCTCGTCGTCTCCGTAGCGCTCGACGCTCCAGCGAGGCAGGACAAGGTTCTCGCCCTGGGCGTCCAGGTGGAGATTGACGCCCTTCCCGTTGGCCCGGAGCCGGGCCTGCTTGACCGACTGGTCGCGGCCGCGCTCCAGGTGCTCGGCCAGCCGCAGGATGACGGCGCACCGGGCCACGACGTCCTCGTCCCCGGGCCGGGCCAGCGGGGCCAGCTCGCCCAGCTTGGGGGCCCCCTTGCGGTGGTAACGGCTGATCTGGGCGATGAGTGCGCGCTCCCGCGGATCGAAGCCCGGCAGGTCGGCCGAGACGATCAGGTACCGGGAATGCTTGTGGTGGTCGTCGTAGGAGATCGTCATGCCCACGTCGTGGAGCATGGCCGCGGCCCACAGGAGCTCGCGTTCGCCCTCGATCGGCTCGATCAGCCCCTGGTCGACGAGCGAGTCGAACATCTCGTCCGACAGCAGGGCCACATGTTCCACATGGACCAGGTCGGACTCGTACTGCACGGCCAGGTTGCGCACGGCCGCCTCGCGGACGTCGTCAAAAAGCGGCTCGCCGTACGGACCCAGCAGCTCCCGGTCCAGGAACACGCCCTCGCGCAGCCCCGCCTCCGTGGCCTCGATTCCGTCAAAGCCCCCGGCCTCCAACACGGCTTCAATGGTCAGCGCGGCGGACAGGACGATGTCCCCCCGGCCCGGCTTGATCCCGGGCAGTTCGCCGCGTTCCTTGGGTGAGAGCCCGGCCAGGTTCTCCACCAGATCGCTGAGCGCCTCGCGCGTCAGAAGAAACCCCTGGACACCGAGGTCAAAGGGCTGGAGCACGGTGTGCTCGCTGGCCGAGGCCAGGTTGCGCACCGCACCGCCGATCCCGACGAGCCGGTCTCCCGAGGCATCCAGCCAGTCCAGGTCGCCCAGGGCCTCGTGGAGGTGGTCGCGCAGGCGCTGCAGCGCCTTCTTCTTGGGTGGCTCGTCCCCGGGCAGAAACTGCTCTGTGAGCCGAACCGCACCCAGCGGGAGCGACGACAGCTCCGTGGCTCGGCGATCCTTGACCTGGATGAGCTGAAGGCTGCCGCCGCCCAACTCAAGCACCGCGCCCTCGCTGAGCGTGGATGTGTTGATGGCGGCCACGTATCCCAGCCGGGCCTCCTCCTGCTCGGACAGGACCTCAATCCGGAGCTCCGTGTGGCGTGCGGCCAGGTCCAGGAACTCCTGCTGGTTCTCGGCATCCCGGATCGCGCTGGTGGCCACCGCGTGCACGGAGTCCGGGCCGATCCCACTGGACTGACAGAAGCTGTCGAACACGGTGAGCGTCTCCAACCCCCGCTCCATCGCCGCCTGGCTGAGGCGGCCCGTTTCGGCCATGCCGGCGCCAATTCGGACGGTCTCGTACAGCTCGTCGGTCCGTTTCCACCATGATGCGTCGCCGTCAAACTGGAACGTGAACACGACCAGGCGCCACGAGTTCGAGCCGAGATCGATCACGGCCACCTGGCGGGGCTGCCGCGCCGAGCGGGCAGCGGCTCGCGTTGAGCGCCAGCTCACATGTGGATCATCGGCGGCGGGCCGGACGGCACGGATGGCCGCCGCCGATGGCTAGCGCGTAGCGCCGGGGGGCGTGGCCAGCGCGCGGGGTGGGGCGTCGGGCTCAGCGGGCCTCGCCGCACCCGGAGCGGGGTCTCCGAGCAGGTACCGAACCACCGAGCAGACGAACAGGATCGTCAGGATCACGGCGCTGGACACGCACCACTCGCAGATGGCGTGGATCGAGTACAGCTCCCGGTAGGTCAGGTAACCGCTGAAGGCGAAGCCGATCAGCGTCAGGCCGAGCGTGGCCAGCCGCGACTCCTCGCGGTCGGGGACGAGCAGGCTTCCGAGGATGCCGATGTAGCCGATCAACCCGAGCAGGGCGACGGGGATCCCGGCGAGCTCTGACCACTGTGAGGACTGGACGGTCTGGCAGCTCGAATGCCCGCCGTGCGCGCCCGAGCAGGCCAGCAGCTGGAACCCCACGTAATGAACGACGGTCAGGTAGGTCGCGACCCCGAACCCGATGACCGCCAGGCCGAGCATCACCCGACGCAGGACCGTGCTCCGGCTCACGAGACCGAGTCGATCGCCGTTTCCAGGTCGCCGTAGCTGTTGGGCACGCCCACGAGCGGGTGGGTCTGGCCCTTGGGTCCGACGATCGTCATCGTGGGGGTGCTGGTGAACCCCTGGGCCACGGCACCCGAGTTCTCAGTCTTGACCTGATTGAGGAGCGTCGAGCTCTGGCCATCGGACTGCCACTTACTCATGTTGAGGCTGGGAACGTGCTTGGCCAGGTTGTTCAGATACTTCTGGTTGACGTAGCCGGTCCCCTCGGCGCCCTGGTAGTGGTAGAAGAACTCGATGTAGTACCACTCCCTGTTCTGGAGCCCGGCGGCGCCGGCCGCGGCCTGCTGGGGGACGAAGATCGTTGGGCTCGGGGTGGCGGTCTCCAGCGATTTGTAGACGAGCTTCACCCGGCCGGAGCGGACATCCTTGGCGATCAGCTGGTTCTCGATTCCGAGGGCGAAGTCGCGGCAGATCGGGCATTCGAGGTCGCCATACTCGGTGACCGTGACCGGCGCCTTGGGCGAGCCGAGCGCGTTGCCCTTCTGCGGGATGCTGGCCAGCAGGCTGCAGATCTTGGAGTCCGTCGAGTTCTTGCAGGCCTGGCCGCTCTTGACGTTGCCCACGTTCGGCGTTCCGCCACCACCCGAGCTGACGGCGATTGCCACGGCAACCACGGCCACGGCGATGACCAGCACGCCTCCCAGCATCTGCAGCCGGCGCGAGCGGCGTGCCTGTTGGGCCCGCGCCTGCTCTTCGGCCAGACGGCGAGCCCGTGCTTCTTCCTTTTGCTTGGTTCGAGAGGCCATGGATTCGAGTTTGGGCGCAGGCCAGCGTGCCCGCGGCCCATGAGGATAGACGACGTCTGGTGGATCTTCGCCAACTCTTACTGATCGCCCGGGCGCTTCTCCGGGGCGGCTCGGCCCGGATCTTCGGGCCCTGGATTCGGTTCCCCGGTGTTTGCGCGTAACCATCGTGTGAACCTGGGCCTCGGGGGTGGGTTTGCCGCTGCGCGCCCCGGTACAGTCCCCGGTACATGTTGGGCGAGCGCAGCGACCAGCGTGACCTCCTGAGGCGGGACAGGCGCCTGCCCAGTCGGCTCAGGCTGGCCGCCATCGACAGAGATCCGGGCTTCACCCATGTCCTGGCCAGGCGGCTGCATGCGCTGGGGTGGGACCACCGCGCACTGTCCAGCCCGGTCACGCCGGAGGCGCTCGTGGCGATGCGGCTGAACGCGCTGGTCATCGATCTGGCGGTCGCCGGGACCGACAGCTGGGAGTACCTGGAGCGAATCTGCAGCCGGCTTCCGGGGCTGGCCGTGATCGTTTGCACCGGCCCCTCCTCGGTGGCTCAGCGCGTCAGGGGCCTGCGTCTGGGCGTCGATGCCTGGATCACCAAGCCGTGTCATCCCGAAGAGTTGATCTGCGTGGTGGAGGCGGTTCTGCGCCGCCACCGGAGAGCGGAGCTCCCCGACCTCGATGGCCCACGGATGATCGGCGAGCTGACGATCCGGCCCGATCTCCACCAGGTGTATGCCCGTGACGTGAGCCTGGAGCTGACGGCGCGCGAGTTTGAGATCCTCGATCTGCTGGCCCGCTCTGAGCGGGTCATGGGCCGCGAGGAGATCTACGAACGCGTGTGGGGCTACGCCATGGCCCATGGCGATCGCTCAGTGGATGTGTTCGTGCGAAAGCTCCGTCAGAAGCTCCGCACCGCGTCCCCGTCATGGAATTACATCCACACCCACTTCGGGGTCGGCTACCGGTTCGCCCCCCAGCCGGACGGGGCGCTCGATCGCGACACGATGGATCTCGGCGCATTGGAAGCCGAGCGCGACCGGGCGCTGGCCTTCTGAGGCTCGTCGACATCACACGCTGAGGCTCTGACCGGCCGGGGCGGCGGACGCCCAGCCAGCTGATCACAGCCTGTTCACACCCGCGTCACAGGACGGTAACCGGCGCACGCCTCCCGGGGTCGACTATCTGCGCTGCAGTGTCGGCCACCGCTCAGAGCCCCCAGGGAGGCCACGACGTGATTGACCTGGGGCCGCTTCAGATCATGCCGGGCGAGCAGCTCGTCCGGGTCAGGGGCAGGACCTTGATGCTCTCCATCCGAGAGCTTCACCTGCTGATCGAGCTGGGCCGGCGCGCGGACCGGATTGTGTCCCGGGAGGAGCTGTTTCGTCTGGCCTGGGGCAGGAAGATGCGGTCCGGTGACCGGTCAGTCGACGTCTATGTGCGTCGCCTGCGCGTGAAGCTGGAGGAGGCACTACCCGGGTGGCGGTTCATCCACACCCATTTCGGCTTCGGCTACCGGCTCTCACCTGAAGGGGTGCCCACAGAGGGTGGCTCTGACCCTTCGCAATCCGATGACCAGCCGTTCACACGGCGGTAACACCTGGCCAGCGACTGTGGCCGAGACTGCGTTTCAACAACCAAGGAGATGAATTGACCATGCGTCGTATCTGTGTCCTGGCGGTCCTCGGGGCCTCGGCCATCGGGCTCGCCGCCTGCGGCAGCTCGAGCAACAACTCGAGCGGCGGCGGAGGTGGTGGATCTGGGTCCGGACCGGCAACCGTAAACGGCGCCGGCTCGACGTTCGCCGCTCCGATCTACGAGCAGTGGGCCCAGACGTTGGGCAAGACCGGCCTCACGGTTCCCTACGGCCCCGTGGGCTCGGGAACCGGCGTGACTGATCTCCAGACCGCCACGGTCACCTTCGCCGGCAACGACTCCCCGCTGAAGTCCGATGACAGATCCGGGGCCAAGGGCCCGCTGCTTGAGTTCCCGGTGGCCTTCGGAGCGATCACCGTGTCCTACAACCTGCCCGGCGTCAAGACAGGACTGAAGCTCGACGGTCCGACGATCGCCGACATCTTTCTGGGCAAGATCACCAAGTGGAACGACGCGGCGATCCAGAAGCTCAACCCGGGTGTCAGCCTTCCCAGCACGTCGATCACCGTCGTGCACCGCTCGGACTCCTCAGGCACCACGGCCGGCTATACGACCTATCTGTCCGACGTGAGCCCGGAGTGGAAGTCGAAGGTGGGCACCGACAAGATCGTGAAGTGGCCGACCGGCACGGGCGCCGCCCATAACTCGGGGGTTGCTGCCGCCGTCAAGCAGACCACGGGAGGGGTGGGGTATGTCGAGCAGGCGTATGCGATCGAGAACAACTTCACCTACGCCTCGGTGAAGAACTCGGCCGGCAAGTGGATCCTGCCCTCGCTTCCCGCCACCTCGGCAGCGTCCCAGGGCATCGCGGTCCCCTCGGACCTGGGGATTGAGACGGTCAACTCCCCGAATCCCACGGCGTATCCGATCGCGTCGCAGACGTTCCTGGACGTCTACAAGGATCCGTGCAAGTCCGACGGCGCCAGCAAGACGGTGGCCAACGGACTCAAGGCCTTCCTGACCTATGCCCTCGGCGCGGGTCAGAAGACGCTCGGCTCGGGCTCAGGTGAGCTGCCCTACGCGCCACTGACTCCGGATCTCGTGGCCAAGGACAAGGCCCAGTTGGCCACGATGACGTGCAACGGATCGACCCTGTAAGCGCGGGGTAGTGGAAGCCAGCGCCAGCGCTATCACCGGCGGCCGCTCGATTCTCGAGCGGTCGCCGTTGGCGCGCCTGCCCGACCGGGTCCTGCGCTGGGGCCTGACCGGCCTGGCGGCGCTGATCCTGGTCATCATCGGGTACTTCTTCGTGCGCCTGATCGGCCAGTCGAAAGATGCCGTCAGTCAGTTCGGGCTGAACTTCCTATTCGGCAACGATTGGGATCCGGCCCACGGCATCTTCCGAGCCGCTCCGATGCTGGTGGGGACCCTGATCACGTCGACGATCGCGCTGCTCATCGGAGTGCCGGTGGCCGTGGCCGCCGCTGTCTTCATCAATGAGCTCTGTCCCCAGCGGCTGCGGGGGATCCTGGCCGTGCTCGTGGACCTGCTGGCCGCCGTGCCGTCGGTCGTCTATGGCCTGTGGGGCGTGTTCGTCCTGATTCCCAAGCTGCTGCCGGTGGAGAAGTGGTTTGCCAGCACCTTCTCCTTCATCCCCTGGTTCGGCGGCGGGACGGTGACCGGACCGAACTACTTCATCGCCGGACTGATTCTGGCCATCATGATCGTGCCGATCGTCTCGGCGATCGCCCGGGAGGTGATCGCCACGGTTCCCGCGGCCGACAAGGAGGCGGCCCTGGCGCTGGGGGCCACGCGCTGGGAGATGATCCGGATAGCCGTGCTCCCGTACTCGCGCTCGGGCATCGTCGGCGGGGCCATGCTGGGCATGGGCCGCGCCCTGGGGGAGACGATTGCCGTCCTGGTGGTGATCGGTGACGCCCCCGTGATCGGCCAGCATCTGTTCAACCAGGGGTACACGCTGGCCTCGGTGATCGCAGCCGAATTCGGGGAGGCGGCAAACGTCCATGTTTACTCCTCGGCCCTGTTTGCCTGCGGCCTGGTCCTGTTCGTCCTGACTCTGGTCGTCAACATCCTGGCCCGGAGATTCGTGGTCCGGGGAGCCCACGGCCGCCGAGGAACCGGTGCAGCCGGGCTGACAGTGGCCGACGCAGCGGCGGAGGCCGCATGACGACCACCGCCCTGCCTGAGCTGAGCGCCCGCCGGCGGGTCACAGACCGCGTGATGCGGAGCACGCTCGTGGCTGGCTTCATCCTGGCCCTGGTGCCCCTGATTCTGGTCCTCTACTTCCTCATCAAGCACGGCCTGGGAACCTGGACCAGCGGTTTCTTCACCAGCGACCCGACGGGCAGCTTCTTCGGCAACCCGGGGGGCATCCGCAGCGCCGTTCTGGGCTCCCTGGAGATCGTCGGGTTGGCCACGGTGGTGACCGTGCCCGTGGGCATCGCCGTCGCGCTGTACCTGACCGAATACGGCAGGAACGGGCGATTCGCCAACGTCATTCGCTACTTCGTGGATGTCATGACGGGCGTGCCGTCGATCATGTTCGGGCTGTTCATCTACATCGCGCTCGTGATCGCGCACGTCGGGGGCGGTTTCACGGGGTGGAAGGGCGCTGTGGCCATCGGCCTGCTGATGCTGCCGATCGTGATCCGCTCGGCCGAGGTCGTGCTGCTGCTGGTCCCGTCCAGCCTGCGTGAGGCGGCCCTGGCCCTGGGGGCCCCTCGATGGCGGGTCATTGCTCGGGTCATCCTGCCCACAGCGCTCCCGGGCATCATGACCGGTTCCCTGCTCGCCGTGGCCCGGGGGATGGGGGAAACGGCCCCGCTGCTCTTCACGGTCTCAACGGCCACAGTTCTCACGGCCAACCTGGGAGACCAGATGAACACGCTTCCGGTTCAGATCTATAACGACATAACGTCGCCCAGGCAGGCCATCGTCAACCAGGCCTGGGGCGCCGCACTCGCGCTGGTCGCGCTGATTCTGATTCTCAACCTGATCGCGCGAGCGGTCGCTCGAAGGAGTGCAATGACATGATCCGCTCTCTAATCCGTTCAGGAGATCAGATGTCGACCGATCAGCCCACCGAGCGTGACAGCCCGGACCAGACGACGGACAGGACCGAGGCTTCCGCCGGCGCTGGCCACGGGGTCACGGTCCGCGGCTTGAACGCCTACTACGGGCAGCAGCAGGTGATCAAGGGGATGGATATCGACATCCGACCGAACGAGGTGACCGCGATCATTGGGCCCTCTGGGTCGGGCAAGTCGACCGTGGTCAGGTGCATCAACCGCATGCACGAGGAGATCCCCGGCGCTCGCGCCGAGGGAAAGGTCGAACTGGACGGACTGGACGTGTACTCGGCCGGGGTCGATATCACGGCGGTGCGCCGGCTGATCGGGATGGTCTTCCAGAAACCCAACCCGTTTCCGACGATGTCGATCTTCAACAACGTGGCTGCGGGGCTCAGGCTCAGCGGCACCAAGCCCAACGACCTGCGGGAGCGCGTCCACCAGGCATTACGGTCTGTCGGCCTCTGGGAGGAGGTCAAGAACCGGCTGAATGCACCCGGGATCGGTCTTTCGGGCGGCCAGCAGCAGCGGCTGTGCATCGCTCGGGCGATCGCGGTCGAGCCTGAGGTGGTGCTGATGGATGAGCCGTGTTCGGCACTCGATCCCGTGGCCACGCTGAGGATCGAGGAGTTGATGGACGAGCTCAAGACGCGGTACACGATCGCGATCGTCACCCACAACATGCAGCAGGCTGGGCGGGTCGCGGACTCAACCGCCTTCATGCTCGACGGCGAACTGGTGGAGCACGCTCCGACGACAAAGATCTTCACCCAGCCTGACGACGAACGGACCGAGCAGTACGTGACTGGGAAATTCGGGTAGGAGCCGTGGAGGAAACGCGCCACCAGTTCCGGGAGACGCTCAAAGAGCTGGAGAGCGGGACGCTGGGCGGACTGGACATGGTTGTCCAGCAGCTCGATCGGGCGCTGGAGGCGCTCAGCTATCAGGACGTCGAGCTGGCCGGGATGGTCGTGGCTGACGACGACCGGATCGACGGCCGCTATCTGGAGGTCCATCAAGGCATCCTCTCTCTGCTGGCCCGTCAGGCGCCCGTGGCGGGCGACCTCCGGATCGTCGCCGCCCTGCTGCACTCGCTCCGCTGCATGGAGCGGATGGGCGATCAATGCGTCAACATCGCCAAGCTCATCCCCCTGTCCGGCTACGAGTCGCCCAAGGACAAGGACATCATGGACGCGATCGAACGGATGGGCCAGTTGGCCCGCAACCAGGTCGTGGAGATCAAGGAGGCCTTTGCCAACCGCAACGTGGTGTTGGCCCGGGACCTGGTGCGCCAGGACTCGGAGATCAACCGGCTCAACCGGGCCATCTTCCAGCGGGCGGTTGACGTGGGGGACCACCTGGACATGCGCGAATGGGCCATGTTCATGATCCTGGTCGCCCGCTGCCTGGAGCGGATCGGCGATAACACGGTGGACATCGCCGAACAGGTCGTATTCGTGGTCACGGGGCTGTTCCGGGAACTGGCCGATTCGGCGTCGTCGGCTGAGCCAACCACGGCAACCTAGCGGCCGTAGCACCCACACCGGCCCGGTTTGTGCTGCCATAGCGGCTGAACCCGGTCGGCCAAACGATGGCGTCCGGCGTTCACACCATGTTTAAGCGGGTTTCACAACTCCGTCGGAACTGACTCACCACGACCCCAAGATTGGAGCTGAGATGGGGCTTTCACAGATGCTTGCGCCCAGCGGTCGGGAGTACTTCGCCCTGTTCGAGGAGGCCGGGGCGAACGTCGAGCGCTCCGCCGAGTTGCTGGACCAGCTGTTGGCCAACTATCCGGAGAATCGGGAGCTGGCCCAGGAACTGGGGGTGTGCGAGCACACCGGGGACCGGATCACGCATGACCTGATCCACCACCTCAACCACACGTTCGTGACCCCGATCGACCGAGAGGATGTATATCGGCTGGCTGGGGCGCTGGACGACATCGTTGACTACACCGAGGAGGTGGCCGATTACCTGGGCGTGTACCGGGTGGAGGCACCGATGGCGCAGGCTCAGGAGATGGCCAAGATCCTGCTCAAGTCCTGCCGGGAGATCGCCAAGGCCCTGCCGCTGCTCCGTGGATTTCAGGACATCTCGAAGTACACGATTGAAATCAACCGGCTGGAGAACCAGGGCGACAGGTTGATCCGGGAAGCCCTTGGCGCACTGTTTGACACGGGTATCGACCCGATGGTGGTGATCCGCTGGAAGGACCTCTATGAGCGCCTCGAGGACGCGATCGACGCGACCGAGACTGCGGCGAACATCATGGAGAACATCGTGATCAAGAACCGGTGAGCTCGACCAGCGCGGACATCCTCCTGGTGGTCGTGATCATCACGGCCCTGGGTTTTGACTTCACCAACGGCTTCCATGACACGGCCAACGCCGTGGCCACGACGATCTCCACTCGGGCCATGGCTCCGCGGGTGGCCGTGGCGTACGCCGCGGTCCTCAACTTCGCCGGCGCGTTCATCTCTTTGAAGGTGGCCACCACGATCGCCAAGGGGATCGTGTCCTCCACTCAAATCTCGACCACGGTCGTGTTCGCCGGGCTGGTGGGGGCGATCATGTGGAACCTGTTCACCTGGTACCGGGGCCTGCCATCCAGCTCATCGCATGCGCTGATCGGTGGGTTGGTCGGTGCTGTGCTGGTGGCCCATGGCGGCTCGGCCGTCAACGCTGCTGGACTTGTGGGCAAGGTGATCATTCCCGCCCTGATCTCACCCGTGCTGGCCTTCGTGGTCGCGGCGCTGTCGGTGATCGTTATCTATCGCATGCTGGCCAACCGCCCCCCGGGGCTGGTCAGCCGGAGTTTTCGGCTGGGCCAGATCCTGTCCAGCGGGCTGCTGTCACTGTCCCACGGGACCAACGACGGCCAGAAGACTATGGGTGTAATCACCCTGGCCCTGGTGGCCCACGGATCGATCAGCGCTGCCCACCTGCATGTCCCCGTGTGGGTGATCGCATCGGCGGCCACGGCCATCAGCCTCGGTACCTACGCCGGCGGTTGGCGAATCATCAAGACCACCGGAATGCGGATCCTGAGCATAAACCCGGCCCAGGGGTTCGCCGCCCAGGGGGCGGGGGCCGCGGTCATCATGGCCGTGTCCCACTTCGGCTTTCCCATCTCCACCACGCACGTGATCAACGGCGGCGTGATGGGCTCCGGAGCCGCGCAGAAGTTCTCGGCGGTGCGCTGGGGAGTGGCCGGAAACATCGTCGTGGCCTGGCTGCTCACGCTGCCCGCCGCCGGGTTGGCCGGGGCCGCCGTGTACGGCATCACCCGGATCTTCGGTCACGGCGCCGCTGGGCCCTTGGTGGTCCTGGTAGCCGGGCTGGCGGTGATCGGGGTCATGACCGCTCGCATCATGAATCGCCGGGTGTCCGCGGCTCCAGCGCGATGAGGATCTTCGCCGCGCCGATCATCACAGGCGACACGCTCTGGAAGGTGGTCGTGGGCGCGCTGGTGGCCGGTTTGGGGGTTACCCTCAGCTTCTCCCTGCTGATCTACTGCGCCGACCGGGCGGCGATTCTGCGTCGGGAGGACCGCCGGGGAGCTGCGGCGGCGTTTCAGGTGGCATCGGTCCTGGCCCTTGTGGCGGTGGGGGCGCTCGTGGCCTACGGCCTGATCCTGATGGCCTCAAAGCCGAAATGATGCTGGGCCATGGTCCGGTGACTATCCTCCGGACGTGGCTCAGGCCCAGTCAAAGCGCCAGTCCCGCAAGCGGCGCCGGGCGGGTGAGTCCGCTCGAGTGTCCAGCACGGCAGCTGATCGGACGGCCCCGGCTCAGTCTCGACCAAGCGTGAACCCGGCCCTCGCCGACGGGCGCCGTCCGCCGATGAGCGCGAAGGCCTACGGCGAGCGCCCGGCCAGTCCATTCGGCGGCTTCCCGGTGTCCGAGCTGGCGATCCTGGCGGGCATGGTGGGAGTGGCCGTCGGATTCTTCGCCAGCAACCCGCACGCCCTGGCGGTCGGGATCGTCGTGTGCGTATTGGGAGTGGTCGAGGTCACGGCCCGGGAGCACCTCTCGGGCTACCGATCGCATGCCTCGCTGCTGGCCGCGGTACCGGCGGTGGCGCTCGGAATTGGTCTGGTGGCGATCATTGGCCACGGCTCGGTCCGCCGCGGCCTCGAGGGCACGAACCGGGCGGTGCTGCTGGTCATCATCCCGGTGTTCGGGGTCCTGTTCTGGCTGCTACGCAAGCGCTTCTGGGCCGCGCGCCAGGCTCGGGTCGTCCGGCCCCCCACGCCCTGACTCGCCGTCCGCTGCCAGCACCGGAAGCCGGAGGGTGAACACCGCGCCTCCGTCCGGGGCGTTGCCGGCCGCGACCGAACCGCCGTGCTGGATGGCCACCTGTCGAACGATCGCCAGTCCGAGCCCGCTTCCCTGACGGCCGCGCGCTCCAGCCCCGCGGAAGAAGCGATCGAACACGTAGGGCAGGTCGGCCTGGTCAATCCCGGGGCCGTGGTCGCGGACGGTCACGCCACTTCGTCCGACCTCCGCCGTCACGACGCCGTCGGGCGGCGAGTGGCGGGCCGCGTTGTCCAGCAGGTTGTTGACCGCCCGGCCCAGGCGCTCCGGGACCCCGTTGACGGTGGTTGGTGCCAGCTCGGCCTGGAACGTGATCTCGGGGAAGTTGCGCCGGGCTCGGTCGACCGCCTCGGCCACAATCTGGTCCAGCTCCACCTCCTCGACCGACTCGGCCGGCAGGTCCCCCCGAGCCAGCTCGATGAGGTCGCCGACCAGCGAGCTCAGCTCCTCGCTCTGCTCGACGACGTCGGCCAGCATCCGCCGCCGCTCGGCCTCGCTCAGCTGGTGCTCGCCGGCCAGCAGCAGCTCGATGTTGGTGCGCAGGCTGGTCACGGGCGTGCGGAGCTCATGTGAGGCATCGGCCACCAGCTGCCGCTGGGCCTGGACGGACTCATCCAGCGCCGTCCGCGAGGTCTGGAGGCGCTCCAGCATCGTGTTGAAGCGGATGGCCAGCTGGCCCACCTCGTCGTCGGCCCGGACATGGATCCGGGCCCCCAGGTCCTCGGTCTGGCTGATGTGCTGGGCCGTCCCCGCCACCTCGGCCAGCGGAGCCAAGACCCGCCGGGCGGCCAGGCGACCCAGGACCGCGGCCAGGGCGATGCCGCCCAGGGATGAGAAGATCAGGATCAGGCGCAGGTTGGACAGGGTGTGGTCCACGTAGTTCAGCGGGCGAGCCAGGACGACGGCGACCGGCTGGCCGGCCATCCCGAGCCGACTGTGGAAGGCGAGTTCACGCAGGTGGCTGTCCCTGACGTGCGTGTCGGCCAGGTACGCGCCCGAATCGCCAGCGGCCACGGCGATGATCCGAGAGCTGACTGGCAGGGTCAGTCCGCCTTCGCGTTGGCCCACGGTGCCGTCGGCGGCCACGAGCTCACCGTACGGAGCGGGCCCGCCCGCGCTGGCTGGAATCCCCGGGAACGGGGTTCCGAAACCGAACCTGGTCTGGATCACGTTGGCCTGGGCCCGCAAAGCGTTGTCGACCTGTGAGCGGAGCTGGTGCCGAACCACGAAATAGGCCACCAGAGCCACCAGAAGCACCGCGACTCCCACCGACACGGCGGCCACCATCCCCACTCGACGTCTCAGCGGCATCGGCTCTCCGTCAGGGCTCCCGAAGGATGTAGCCCACTCCGCGGACGGTGTGCAGCAGCCTCGGCTCTCCGCCCGCCTCGGTCTTGCGGCGCAGGTATCCCATGTAGACACCCAGCGCATTGGACGTCGGCCCGAAGTCATAGCCCCACACGTACTCGAAGATCTGGGAGCGGGTGAGGACGTGCCGTGGGTGGCGGAGGAACAGCTCGAGCAACAGGAACTCCGTCTTGGTCAGCTCGACCGGGCGGTCGCCGCGATGCACCTCATGGGCCTGAGGATCCAGCACCAGGTCGCCGAATCGGAGCGCGTCCGAATCCCCGTCCTCACCTGTCCGGCGGAGCAGCGCCCTGAGCCGGGCCTGAAGCTCGCGAAGCGCGAATGGCTTGACCAGGTAGTCGTCGGCCCCGGCATCGAGTCCGTTGACCCGGTCGTCGATGGCGTCACGGGCCGTCAGCATCAGGACCGGAGTGCGGTCACCGGCCTTGCGCAACCGCCGGCACACCTCAAGCCCGTCGACTCCGGGCATGGCGATATCCAGGATCACCGCGTCCGCCGGAGCGCCGGCCAGTTCGTCGAGCGCCTCCTGGCCATCGGCGGCCAGGGCCACGTCGTAACTCTCCAGCGACAGCGCACGCTCCAGCGCGCGCCTCACGGCGGGCTCGTCATCCACCACCAATACACGGGCCATTGCAGGTCAATGATGACGCCAAAGGTGAAGAATCCGGAAAGATTGCTGACGGCCGCTCGGACCCTCGGAATCGCCGCTCGGGCCGCGCACCGGCCTCCGCCGCACCGTCAGGTGTTCTTGAATTCAACCTTCGTGAAGTTCAGCGACACCGACTCGACCGGCGTCTGGGAGGCCCCGCCCGAGCTCGTGTCATAGGAGGACACGACGACGCTGTTGAGGTTGATCACCACGAAATGCTGATCCCGACCGGCCTTGCGGACCACGATCGTGCCCTTCGCGATGTGCTTCCCGGTGGCGCAGTACCTAGCCAGTCGCGTCGAGGCCTTGTCGAGCAGCTTGTTGATGACGATCTCATGAATCGCCGCTCTTCCGGCGACGCCGCCACCGCCCTGGCCAGTGGCGAGGCCGTACGAAAGCAATTTGAAAGAGAGCGTGGAGCCGCCCAGGTCGAGCGTGACAGTGCCGATTGGCTTCGATGTACCGGTGACAGGCGGCGAGCTGATCGTCACGCCGTGAGAGGAACCGACCGTGATCGGCGTGCCGGCGATCGTGATCACGTTGCCACCCGCGATCGTGACCGATTTGCCCTGCGGGCCACGCTGGCCGGGCGGGCCAGGCGCCCCCGGTGCACCAGGCGCACCGGGCGTGCCGGCCGCACCGGGCGGACCCTGTTGGTTCCAGGTCAGGTTGGCCTGGCTGGGCGGTACGCCGTCGTTGCTGGTCGTCGTGTCACACATCTGCCCGGCGCTCGGGTCAATGATCGTGAGGTTGGGCCCGCCCGTGGTCAGCACCGTGCCCGCGTGGTCAACGGCCACGCAGGCGTGAATCACGCCGTCCGAGCCCGGTACGGACGCCACGGCCAGAGCGGCACCGCCCCCGGCGGCCCCGACTGCCACCAGCAGAGCGGCCTTCCAGGGCCGCCGGGTCCCTCCTCGAGGTCCCATGCGGCGATCGTACTCCCGGCGGCCACGCGAGGCAAGGCCCGCGCGCGGTCGCAATTGCGCCTCTCCACCGCCTCGGGCGGGCATAATGCGCGGCACGCCTGGCACGCTCCTCACGCGCGCGATCCTGATCGCGGCCGCCGCGGTGGCCGTGCTGGTGGCGCTCGGCACCTTCTCGGCGCCCAGCGGGACGACCGCGACGACCGCGACGACCGCGACCGCGGCGCGCGGGGTCGCCCGGCCCGGACCACTCACCCGCTACTCGCTGGCTCACGGCTGCTACGCGGTGCCGGCCCGAGGGTCGCGCCGACCGATCGCCCATGGCCCCTTCCGGATGCAGCCCGCGGCCCTCGGCATCTACCTGCTCTACACCCGACAGGCGAAGTTCCTGGCCGCCGGCCTCCGGGCCGTCAGCACGCCCAGCCCGGCCACGGAATGGCGCGTGGACGGCCGCGCAAAACGCGGGTTCACGGTGACGAACCTCGCCACTCACACGCGCATGCGCGTTGCCTTTCGCGCCGCTTCCGGCTGTGCCGCGTACCCGGCGGCGGGGGTCGACGCCATCGGCCCGGAGTTCAAGGGCCCCAGCCCCGAGGCCGCTGTGCGCGGAACGGTCGAGGGTCACGCCCACATCACGGCGTTCGAGTTCTTCGGTGGCGACTGGCACTGCGGGCGGCCATGGAGCCCGTACGGGGCGCCGTACGCGCTGCCGGCCAGCTGTGCTCCCGACCAGCAGGGATCCAACGGGGAGGTTGAGGACTTCGAGGACTGGGGCGGAGGGCCCCGACCGCCGATGGTGGGCTGGCCGAAGTTCGAGAACTGGCCCAAGCCCACCACGCTGGCCGAGGAGGGCGACTACTACACGGGAATCGAGCGCGCCTGGAAGGCCGGGCTGCGGCTGCTGGTCACGAACCTGGTCGACAACGAGGCGCTGTGCTCGGTCATGACCAAGCGGCACAACCCGTGCAACGACATGGCCGGGGTCCGGATCCAGAACCGGGACCTGCACCAGCTTGAGGGCTACATCGATGCCCAGTCGGGCGGGCCTGGCAGGGGGTGGTTCCGGCTGGTCAGCACCCCGTTTCAGGCCCGAAGGGTTATCTCCCAGGGCAAGCTTGCGGTGATCGAAGGGATCGAGGTCTCGCGCCTGTTCGGCTGCGGCGAGAAGTCGGGCGTGCCACAGTGCGACCGGCGGCAGATCAACGCCGGGCTGAAGGAGGTCGAGGGCATGGGGGTCCGGACCTTCTTCCCAATCCACGAGTTCAACAACGCGTTCGGTGGCACGAAGATGATCGCCGGTTCCCAGGGGACGGTCGTCAATGCCGGCAACCGTCTGGAGACCGGGAGCTTCTGGACCCTCCAACGGTGCCCGGCGAGGGACGAGGACGCCGAGCAGACGTCGGTTCCGGGGTCGGGCCCCCTGGCGAAACTCCTCAATGGCCCGTTCGCCTCCGCGCTCGGCGGCAACCCGGTTCCCGTCTACGGGCCCGGCCCGCAATGCAATGTGCGCGGGCTGACCGGTCTGGGCGCGTATCTGATTCACAAGATGATCAAGCAGCACCTGATCATCCAGCTCGACCACATGGACTCAAAGACGGCCACCGCGGCCCTGTCGATCGCCGAGAAGGCGCGCTACGCGGGCGTGGTCTCGGCCCATTGCTGCTCCTCGCCCCAGCTGTTCAAGCGGATCTACGCGGCGGGCGGCTTTGTCAACCCGCCCGCGCAGCCGACCCTGTCGCTGGTCGGCATCTGGAAGCTGGACAAGGCCATGAGGGACCCCAAGTACACGTTCGGTTTCGGCTACGGCTCGGATGAGAACGGTCTGGCTGAGCAGCCCGGGCCGTCGGGCAAACCAATCAGCTACCCGTTCAGGTCCTACGACGGCCGGGTGAAGTTCACCCAGGAGCAGTGGGGCGCTCGCAAGTTCAATTTCAACATCGACGGGTTGGACAACTACGGGATGTACGCCGACTGGCTCCATCAGCTCCAGCTGACGGGCGGCGCCGCCGTGATGAAGGACATGATGGCCGGCGCCGAGGCATACCTGGAGATGTGGGAGCGCGCCTACGGCGTGCCGGCGTCGCACTGCCAGGCTCCGGATGCCCTCGGGACCTCGCTCCGGCTCGGGGACACGCCCGAGCGCGCGCTGTACCGCGCCGGGCAGCCGTTGTCACGGCCCGGCCGGTCCTACCGCTACTGCGTCTCGGGGGGCGGTCGCGCCGCGATTGTCTTCGGCTCCGCCGGCCGGTCGGTGCTGGCGCTCACGACGTCGCGCCGCGCGCCCCGGCCGACGGGCCCGCGGCACATGGTCTACCCCGGGGTGTGGCTCACCGGCCGCCATGTGTACGGAGCCGGATTTGTCGCGCTCGCCGCGGCCTCCGAACTCCACAGCCCGGCCCGACTGCGCTCCGACCTGCGCGCCGCCGGTCTACCGGGATAGGCCCCTCTGAGTGTCGCTCGAGCGCTACCGCTCCAAGCGCGACTTCAGCGAGACGCCCGAGCCGGCCCCCCGCCGCCGGCGCACCAAACGCGAGAGTGAGCCGCGCTTCGTCGTCCAGGAGCACCACGCCACGCGGCTGCACTGGGATCTTCGCCTGGAGCACGACGGGGCGCTGGCCTCCTGGGCCGTTCCGAACGGGATTCCGGCCACGCCGGCGGACAACCGGCTGGCCGTTCGGACCGAGGATCACCCGCTGGAGTACCTGGAGTTCCACGGCGAGATCCCGGAGGGCCAGTACGGCGCCGGCACGATGATGATCTGGGACCGGGGGACGTACCAGCTCCACAAATGGGAGGAGCGCAAGGTGGAGGTGACCTTCCACGGCGAGCGCCTCCAGGGGCGCTATGGACTGTTTCCGATCGGCCGGGAGCCAGGTCAGGAGAAGGACTGGATGATCCACCGTATGGATCCCCCCGAGGATCCGGACCGCCAGCCGATGCCCGAGCGGATCGTGCCGATGATGGCTCGGTTGGCTGACGACCTTCCACCGGATCAGGCGCGGTGGTCGTTTGAAGTCAAATGGGACGGCGTGCGCGCGATCGGCTATGCCCAGCCGGGGCGGTTGCGGCTGGAGAGTCGCAACCTCAACGAGATCACCGACGCCTACCCGGAGGTGCGGGGCTTGATCGAGGGCCTGGGAATGCACGAGGCTGTCCTGGACGGGGAGATCGTGACCTTCGACGAGCAGGGCCGACCCAGCTTCGAGCTGCTCCAGCGCCGCATGCACGTGACATCCCCGGCGGCGGTGCGCCGCCTGCGATCAAGCCACCCGGTGGTGTACGCGATCTTCGACCTCCTGTTTCTGGACGGGCGCTCGCTGGTCGAGCTGCCGTACAGCGAACGGCGGACCCGGCTGGAGTCGCTCGGGCTGGGCGGCCCGGCCTGGCGCGTTCCCGTGGCCCATACCGGCGATGGGGCGGCACTGCTGCAGGCCACCGCCGCCCAGGGGCTCGAGGGGGTGATGGCCAAGCGGCTTGAGTCGACGTACGAGTCCGGACGGCGCTCCGGAGCGTGGCTGAAGGTCAAGCACACACGGCGCCAGGAGCTGGTGATCGGCGGCTGGGTCCCGGGAGAGGGCCGTCGGACCAAGCGGATCGGAGCGCTTCTGATGGGCTATCACCGGGAGGGGGAATTCACGTATGCCGGCCGGGTGGGCACCGGGTTCACGGAGCGCTCGCTCTCCGAGCTCCAGGCTCGGCTGGGGCAATACCGCCGCAGAACGAGCCCGTTCGCCGGCCGTCCGCCGCTGCCCAAGGAAGCCGTGTTCGTGGAGCCCTGCCTGGTGGCGGAGATCGAGTTTCGCGAGTGGACGAGCGATGGGGTCATGCGCGCGCCGTCGTTCAAGGGCCTGCATGAGGACAGGTCCCCCCGCGAGGTCGTGCTTGAGTCGGCCGCGCCGGCCACGGACGGGAACGGGTCGAGCGACGAGCGGCCGCCCGACTCGCCTCAGGCCCTGTTTGACGAGGTCGAGCGGCTGGCCGGCGGAGTCCTGATGGTGCTCGTGGAGGGGCGCCGGCTGCGCATCACGAATTGGGACAAGGTGCTGTTTCCGAAGACCGGGTTCACTAAGGGAGACCTGGTGGCCTACTACGCCCGGATCGCGCCGGCGCTGCTCCCGCACATCAGGGACCGGCCGCTAACCCTGAAGCGCTATCCCGAGGGCGTCCAAGCCGAATACTTCTATGAGAAGCAGGCCCCGTCGCACCGCCCCGACTGGGTGCAGACCGAGCGGATCGGCGAGATCAACTACGTCCTGGCCCAGGACCGGGCCACGCTGGTCTGGCTGGCCAACCTGGCCGACATCGAGCTCCACACCTCGCTGTCGCTGGCCCGCAGCCCGCAGGAGCCCACGCTGCTGGCCTTTGACCTCGATCCCGGGGCTCCGGCAGGCCTGGTCGAGTGCTGCCAGGTGGGCCAGGTCCTGCACGGTCTGTTCAGCCAGCTGGGGCTGCAGAGCTTCGCCAAGACCTCCGGCTCAAAGGGCCTGCAGGTCTACGTACCGCTCAACAGCCGTGCCTCATATGAGCAGACCAAGCCGCTGGCCCGGCGGATCGCCGAACTGCTGGAGCAGCGGATGCCGGAGCTGGTGGTCTCTCGCATGACCAAGGGGCTGCGCCCGGGCAAGGTGCTCGTCGACTGGAGCCAGAACGACCGTCATAAGACGACGGTGACCGTGTACTCGGTACGCGCGCGCGAGCGGCCGACGGTGTCCACCCCGGTGTTGTGGGACGAGGTGGACCGGTGCCGGCAGCGTGCCGATCCCGAACTACTGACCTTCGACACCGAGACAGTGCTGAGCCGGGCAGCCGAGCACGGCGACCCGTTCGCGGATGTCATCAGCCTGAGACAGGCGGTCCCAGCCCTGGGCTGAGTTTCGGGCGTGGCCTGAGTAAGCTAATCCGCCTCTGGCGCATGGCGGCCCTGGACCCCATCACTCTGCGCAACCGTTTGCTGGTCGCTACTTCCATGTGGAAGGAGACGATCGCCGAGCCGCTGCCCCGGTTGCCGCCGGGGGATCCGGCCGACCAGATTCAGAGCTTTGAGCTCCAGTTGGTGGATCGGCTGTGGGAGAGCGCGACCCCGGACAATGCCCGGGATATCGCCGACCGGACGTGGGACATGGTGCACGACCGCAACGACGACGACGAGGTCAAGAAGCGCGTGGTCCAGTGCCATGAGGCACTGGCCCGGCTGACCCGTCTGGGCGACTGACGGGCTCCGAGCCGTCGGCCGCCCCGTTTCCTGAACCGTCTGGGACTGACCCGGACCCCCGGGCCAGAACGTTGCGGGGCAGCCCAGCCGCCGCATAGGCCTGCGCCTCGTCCACCGTCTCGTGCTCGAGCAGGCTGGCGACGAGCGAGTCCAGGTTGCCCCGGTGCCGGCGGAGCAGGTCCAGGGCCTCGCTGTGGGCGGACTCCACAATCCGTCTGACCTCATCGTCGACCAGGCGCTGCGTGGACTCGGACGTCCCGTGGTCGCCGGTCAGGAAGGGGCTCGCGCCCTCCATCGGGACCACGGCGATCGGGCCGATCGCCCGGCTCATCCCCCAGCGCCCCACCATCTGCCGGGCGATCCGCGTGAGGTGCTGGATGTCCGACTCGGCCCCGGTGGTGATGTCGCCAAACACGATCTCCTCGGCCGCCCGGCCACCCAGCGCGACCTTGATCTGGGCCAGCAGGTAGCGCTCGTCGAAGTTGAACCTGTCAGCGTCAGGCGCGGAGAAGGTGACTCCCAGCGACTGGCCGCGGGGGATGATTGACACCTTGCGGACCGGATCTGCCCCTGGGGTGACCATCCCCACGATCGCGTGGCCGGCCTCATGGTAGGCCGTTCGCCGACGGTCCTCCTCGGTCAGCATCACCTTGCGCTCGGCCCCCAGGACGATCCGCTCAAGCGCCGCCGACAGGTCCGAGGGCGTCACCCGCTCATGATCATGGCGAGCGGCCAGCAATGCGGCCTCATTGACCAGGTTGGCCAGGTCGGCACCCACCATTCCCGGGGTGGCCGCGGCGATCCCGCCCAGGTCGACCTCATCGGACAGTGGCACCGAACGGGTATGGACCCGGAGGATCGCCTCCCGTCCGATCCTGTCAGGGGGCTGAACGGAGACCCGGCGATCGAACCGCCCTGGCCGGAGCAGGGCCGGGTCCAGGATCTCCGGGCGGTTGGTCGCCCCCAGCACGATCACGCCCGTCCGCGGATCGAAGCCGTCCATCTCGGTCAGGATCTGGTTGAGCGTCTGCTCGCGCTCGTCATGGCCCCCGGAGATGTTGGCGCCGCTGGAGGCGCGCGAGCGGCCGATGGCATCCAGTTCGTCGATGAAGATGATGGCCGGCGCGGCCGTCTTGGCCTGGGCGAAGAGATCCCGGACGCGGGAGGCTCCGACGCCGACGATCATCTCCACGAACTCCGAGGCCGACATCTGGAAGAAGGGGACGCCCGCCTCGCCCGCCACCGCCCGGGCCAGCAGCGTCTTGCCGGTCCCCGGGGCGCCACTGAGCAGCACGCCGCGCGGGATCTTGCCCCCCAGGCGGATGTACTTCTGGGGGTTTTTCAGAAAGTCGACGATCTCATTGAGCTCCTCCTTGGCCTCGTCGATCCCCGCCACGTCGTTGAACGTCACCCGCTGGTCGGAGGCCTCGACCCGCCGAGCCTGGGAGCGCCCGAAGCTCATCAGCCCACCGGCCCCGCCGGCGTTGGCCGCCCGGCGCATCAGTAGGACGAACAGGAGGACCAGGAGGAGCGTCGGCCCGAAGCCGAGCAGGAGTTCGGCCAGGAAGGACGGGCCGTTGCTGATCGGCTTGGCGTTGATCGTCACGCCCGACTTCTTGAGCAGGGAGAACAGCTGCGCTCCAGGCACGAATGACGGGATCTGGGTGGAGAAGTCGAGGGTGGGCTGGGCCTGCTTGGAGTTGGCCGGGTACCGCACGGCCCGCCTGAACGTGCCCTGGACCGAATCTCCGGTGGAGGAGACGTCCTTGACGTTGTTGCCCTGGACCTGGCTGAAGAAGGTGGGGTAGAACGGGATCTCCACGCGCGCGCCTGACTGGAGGGCCTGTGAGGAGATCCACAGGTTCAGGGCCAGGAGCCCGACCACGACCGCGACGATCATCCAGCGGGAGTTGGGGCGCCGGGGAGGCTGTCGGCCCGGGTGGGTCGCGCCGCGGCCGTCCGGCGCCGGTGTCACCCGCCAGCCCGGAGGCTGGACCTCATCGCCGCGCGACCCGCGCCGGGTTTCAGTCTGACGGCCAGAGTCCCGGGAGTTGCCACGCCGCGAGGGCTGGCCACGGGTCGGTTTGTCGTCCATCCTTGAGTTGATTGTGGCAGGCGCCGCTCGGGCTCATACCGCTTCCAGCCGGGCCCGAAACGACTGAGACCCGATGACAGCGGCGCCCGCGGCGGAGGCTCGATCGGCCAGCCAGCGATCTGACGTCACGACGCCCACCGCCGCCGGATTGGCGTCGGCCTCCAGCAGCCGCACGATCTCATCGTCGGCGGCGTTGGCGCGGGGCTTGGGGGCATGGCGAACCTCGATCACCGTCGAGCGGATCGGAGGCCGGGGCGGGCGTTCAAAGACGACCGTGACGTCCTCGCCCTCGGCCGCCGCCCACCGCTCCAGCAGGTCCACCAGCCGGAGCATCGCGGCGTCGCGGTCCTTCCACCAGGCATCGGGCCGGGTCCCGATCACGTTCATGCCGTCGACCAGCCAGCGCATGGGGCAGAGGCTAGAAGGGTGAGGGGGCGGTCTTGGCCGGTCCTCGACGGGAAGCGCGGTCGAAGGGCAGCCACCCACCACTCCCGCGAGCCTAGTCGTCCGCTCCGGGCCGCTGCCGCCCCCGCTTGACGTCCGAACGCTGGCGCTTGACGGCCAGCCGCCGCTTGACAGATCCGGACGTGGGGCGGGTCGGGTGCCGGGGTCGGCGGGTGGCCAGACCGCCGGACAGGCGCCGGCGCAGGCGCTCCAGTGCCAGCTCGCGATTCCGGCTCTGGCTGCGCGCATCCTGCGCGATGGCCACGACGCGCGGACCGAGACGGGCCATCAGCCGCTGCCGTTGCTCCTCGGTCAGGCTGGCGGATGAGGCCACATCGAAGATCGCCTCGACCCGCGACGCGGTCACGTTGGCGTGCTGGCCTCCCGGGCCCGATGACCGGGAGGTCCGGATAACAATTTCAGAAAGCGGGACATGAGCGCCCGCTCCGATGGGCATTGGATCCTGCATGGGTGGCAAGAATCACCGTAGCCAGGGGCCCGGCGTGCTACCGTGGCCGCATTCAGGCCGTGCGCGTCCAGAGCGGCGGCAATACAACTGCCGGCCTAGGGGGCATCAAGAAGGTCCTCCGAGGTAGCAGGATCACCAGGAGGATTCATTTCTCATGCCAACCGGAACCGTCAAGTGGTTCAACGACGAGAAGGGCTTCGGCTTCATCGCCTCTGACGACGGCGGCCGTGACCTGTTCGTCCATCACTCGAGCATTAACTCGGACGGCTATCGCTCGCTCGTCGAGGGCAGCAAGGTCTCCTTTGAGGAGGAGGAGGGGCCCAAGGGGCCCAAGGCGATAAACGTCCAGAAGATCTAGCGGCGATCGCTGGAGGGCGCTGGCGGCCCTCACAAACTCCTAAAAGGCCCGTCCCACCGGGTCCCTACAATTGGTAAGCGGCTAGAGGGCAGCCGAAACCTATGAGCAAGGTCATCGAAGAACGCGAACGGGTCGTGGTTCGCTTCGCGGGCGATTCTGGCGACGGGATGCAGCTCGCGGGCAGCCGGTTCACCGATGCCACGGCCGTGCTGGGCAACGACCTGGCGACGCTGCCCAACTTCCCGGCTGAGATCCGCGCTCCGGCCGGGACCCTGGCCGGCGTATCGGCCTTTCAGATCCACTTCGCCTCCCGGGACATCCTCACACCCGGAGATGCCCCGAACGTGCTCGTGGCGATGAACCCGGCCGCGCTCAAGGCCAATCTGGCCGAGATTGAGAAGGGCGCCACGATCATCGTCAACCAGGACGCGTTCACCAAGCGCAACCTGGAGAAGGCCGGCTACGACTCGGACCCGCTCGAGGATGGCTCGCTGAGCGGCTATCGGGTCCACCAGGTCCCGATGACGACCCTGACCACCCGGGCGGTGGAGGCGGTCGAGGAAGCCTCCACCCGGGACGCCGGCCGGGCCAAGAACCTGTTTGCCCTGGGGCTGCTGTCGTGGCTCTACGGCCGGCCCACGGATGTGATCAGCCGCTGGATGGAGCAGAAGTTCGGCCGCAACCCGGCCGTGCTCAAGGCCAACATGGCGGCCTTCCAGGCCGGCTGGTCGTTTGGTGAGACGACCGAGCTGCTGGACGTTCAGTACCGGGTCAAGCCGGCCACCGATGTTCCGCCGGGCACCTACCGCAACGTCAACGGCACAACCGCGCTGGCCCTGGGTCTGATCGCGGCCAGCGTGCGCAGCCGTCTGCCGCTGCTGCTGGCCAGCTATCCGATCACCCCGGCCTCCGACCTTCTGCATGAGCTCTCACGCCATCAGAACTTCGGCGTGCGGACGATCCAGGCCGAGGATGAGATCGCAGCCGCCGGGATGGCCCTGGGAGCCGCCTTCGGCGGCCGGCTTGGCGTGACGGCGACCAGCGGCCCAGGACTCGACCTGAAGGCCGAGACGATCGGCCTGGCCGTCGCGCTCGAGCTCCCGATGGTCGTGGTGGACGTCCAGCGGGCCGGCCCGTCCACCGGCATGCCGACCAAGACCGAGCAGTCCGACCTGCTGGCCGCGCTCTACGGGCGCCACGGCGAGTCGCCCCTCCCGGTGCTGGCTCCCACCACGCCGGCCGGCTGTTTTGAGACCGCATTTGAGGCCGTCCAGATCGCAATCCGGTACCGGACGCCGGTGATCCTCCTGTCCGACAGCTTCCTGTCCTCGTCCTCCGAGCCCTGGCGGCTACCCGCCGTCGCCGACCTGGTGGACATCGACCCGGACTTCGCGGCGGCGCCGCCCGACGGCGAGGAGTTCCTGCCCTACGCCCGGGACGACCGGCTGGCTCGCCCCTGGGCGATCCCCGGCACCGCCGGCCTGCAGCACCGGATCGGCGGGCTGGAGAAGGCCGACCAGACAGGCAACATCTCCTACGACGGGGCCAACCACGCCCTCATGACCGAGCTTCGGGCCCAGAAGATCGCCGCAATCGCCAATGAGCTTCCTCCGCTCGAGGTCGATGCTGATCCCGACGCCAGGCTCCTGGTTTTGGGGTGGGGATCGAGCCAGGGGGCGATCCGGGCCGGGGCTCGCCGAGCCCGGCTGGAGGGCTGCCGAGTGGCCGCGGCCCAGCTGCGGCACCTGAACCCGCTGCCGGCCAACATCGACGAGGTTCTGCGCTCGTTTGACCGGGTGCTCGTGCCGGAGATGAACTCCGGCCAGCTGTCCCAGATCCTCCGGGCCCGAACGCTGCTCGACATCGAGTCCTACTCCAAGGTCCGGGGCCAGCCCCTCCACGCGGCCGAGATCGAGCAGCTGATCGTGGAGCGGCAATGAGCGAGGACGGGATGAGCGTCAACGGGCACACGAACCGCAAGGCGACCGGAAACGGGGGCGGGGCGCCGCTCACGCTGACCAAGGCGGATTTTCAATCCGACCAGGAAACGCGCTGGTGCCCTGGTTGCGGCGACTACGCCGTCCTGTCCGCCGTCCAGCAGTTCATGCCCGAGCTCGGGATCCCGCCCGAGCGGATCGTGTTCATCACGGGAATCGGGTGCGCCGGCCGGTTCGCCTATTACATGGACACGTACGGGATGCACGGCATCCACGGCCGCGCGCCGGCGCTGGCCACGGGTCTGGCGGCCACGCGAGACGACCTCTCGATCTGGGTCGTGACGGGGGACGGCGATGCGCTGTCGATCGGTGGCAACCATCTGATCCACGCCCTGCGCCGGAACGTCCCGGTCAAGATTCTGCTCTTCAACAACCAGATCTACGGGCTCACCAAGGGGCAGGCCTCTCCGACGAGTGAGCTGGGCAAGATCACAAAGTCAACGCCGTTCGGCGTCGCCGACCAGCCGTTCAACCCGGTGTCGCTGGCCCTGGGCGCCGAGGCGACGTTCGTGGCCCGAACGATCGATCGCGACCGCCGTCACATGACCGAGGTGCTGCGCGCGGCGGCCGTCCACGACGGGGCGGCGCTGGTCGAGATCTACCAGAACTGCCCCGTCTTCAACGACGGCGCCTTCTCAGCCCTGACTGAGAAGGACACCAAAAACCTCAATCAGATCCGCCTCCAGGACGGCCAGCCGATTCGCTTCGGCGCGGAGAACGAGCGCGGTGTGGCGCGAGCGTCCGACGGCGGTCTGGAGATCGTCGAGGTGGCCGACGCGGGGGAGGAGTCCCTGATCATCCACGATCCTTCGCGCCCCGATCCAAGCCTGGCCTTCTCACTGGCCCGCCTGGCCGACGACCCCACCGAGCCCACCCCGATCGGCATCTTCCGGGACGTCGAGCGTCCCGTGTACGGCCGCGGCGGCAAGCTCCGCCCCGAGCCCGCCTCCGAGTCCGAGCTCGAAGAGCTCCTGCTCCGCGGCGACACGTGGAACGTGGCCTGAGCTGACCGGACCCTGCCCCCGGCCCGGGCGCCGACTCAGGCGGTTCGCCTAGGAGTCGGCCACGTAGCCGCCGTCGGGCTCGAGCGGCAGCCCGGCTGACTGCCAATCGAGCAGGCCCCCGGTCATGTTGTGCGCGTCATAGCCGGCCTGGCGAAAGGCCTCGGTGGCCATCGCCGAGCGGGCTCCGCTGCGGCAGTAGAAGACCACGGGACGGGACCGGTCGATCGCCTCCGCGTGAGCCGTGAGCTGGCCCAGCTCGATCAGGCGTGAGCCTGAGATCCGGCCGGCCTGATTTTCGTGAGGCTGGCGCACGTCGATCAGCTGAACGCTCCCCTGGGCGTGTAGCTCGGCCACCTGCTGGGGCGTGTAGTTGTCGTCCATATACATGGCCGAGCCTAGCGTGGGGCCCGTCTCGCCCCGGGGTGGTCAGGCAGCCCGGAACACGCGGAAGTCACCGCTGACCGTGTTGCCACGAATCACGACGGTCGGGCCCGATTCGGCGCCCGGAGCCTGGCCCAGCGCGATCTCAGAGCTGAGCTGGCCGGAGGCCGAGGCGGCATCGATATCGATGCTTGTGCCCGCGGCGATGCCCAGGTCGATCCCGCCGGAAACGCTCTGCACGCTGGTCGTGCCCTCGCGCAGCGACCCGACGTGCACCCGGCCGGACACCGACCTCACCGACACCGAGCCATCGACCGAGTCGGCGGCCACGTCGGCCGAGACGCTCCGGGCCGTCAGATCCCCGGCGAGGTGGGGGAGCCTCACCTGGCCGCTCACTGTTTCCACGTTCACGTCGCCGGCGATATCGCCGGCCACCGCCAGCTCGCCGGAGGCCGACTTCATGGAGACCGCGCCGAACGACCCATCGAGCGCGGCGTGGCCAGACGCGGTCACGACCTCCACCTTGCTGCTGTGAGGGACCGTGGCCCGGACCTGAAGCCCACCGTCGAGGCGGGAGAACATGCCCGAGAACCCCGTGCGGCGCTCCTGGATCACCAGCCGGTCGCCGATCAGCTCGACCCTGGTCGCCTCGAGGAGTTTCTGGGTGCCCTCCAGGGCCACCGTGGATTCGTCGCCTTCGGTGGTGGTCACCTGGACATCGCCGCTGGCGAACGTGACCTCGAGAGTGACCGGGGCGGGGGTGGTGAATTGCTGCTCAGTCATGCGGTTTCTTTCAGTTACGGCCGTAGCCGGTCAGCCGGTGACGGCCGCTGCCGACGGTGGGTCGGGGCTCGACGGCCCGGGTTAGGGTCTGGACCAGCCACGTGTTCAGGGAGACGCGGTGGGGGCCTGCCGCCGCCTCAAGCCGGGTTTTCAGGCTGTCCGGGAGACGCAGCGTGATGCGGGCGTCGAGGGCCTCGTCGGTCGCCGTCGCCTCCGCCGGCTCGGCGTCGTCGACGTACACCAGCTCCGGATCGCGACCGGCGACGCGAACCTCGACCCGGCCCTGGCCCAGCTGTGCATTCAGTTCCAGGACCGCCTCGGCCAGCGCCTCCTGGAGGCGGCGGCCCAGCGAAGACTCGAGCGCCATCGAGAGGGCATCGGCGGTTCGGGCGGTCGTCTCATCGCCGACGGCGGCCACGCGAGCCAGATCCTCTCGGAGCGCCTGAACGTATCCCTCGAGCTGCATGACTGCAGTATGACAGCACTGCGAAGTCGTATCAAGTTAGAGTGATGTCAAGAGCTGACCAGCCCGACACACGGCTGCACGCCGCCGCCCAAAACCGCTCCTGCGACATCCCTCCGCAGGATCGGGTACTGTGCGCGCCGAACTAAACCAGCCGAACCCCAGACCGCCATGGCGGCCGGGGGCCGGGAACCCGTAGAGCCTCACGGCTCAGGGGCGAATCGCCGCCACAGCGGCGTAGCGCGATCTCTTTCAGCGCGAGCCCGTCAGCTAACCCGGTAGGCATGAGAAAGAGAGTGGGTGGTCAAGCTGTACGAGGTTCTCCTCGGTCGTGTCGGACGTGCCGGAGCGGTGGCTCTGGTGGCGGTCCTGCTGTCGGCCGGATCAGCAGTGGCGGCAGGGGGTGGCACCTCGATGTCAGCCGGTGGCGGTTCAGCCACCAGCGGCTCGAGGGCCGGCAGCTCAGGCAGCGGAGG
>DASXCS010000034.1:0-1823 GCA_036490975.1 Solirubrobacteraceae bacterium | reverse complement strand
GAGCACTTCGGCCAGATCGGCCTTCTCCCCCCGCATCGCGCGGTGGACCTCCGGCGTCGAGCCCTCGATGGAGATCCCGGCCATGGTGAAGGCGTCGAGCCTGAACCCCTGGTCAAGGCGCCTGCGCAGGAGCTCGCCGTTGGTGTTGAGCACGGTCGACTTACCACCGTGCCGCAGGATTCCCGCGTACTCGTCGACCTTCTTGACCAGGAGCGGCTCGCCGCCGCAGAAGGTCACGGCGCGCGCCGAGGAAGCCTGGATGGCCTCGAAGATGTCGTACCGGAGCTCGACCGGATCCTTGCCGGGTACCGGCCCGTAGCAGAAGTCGCACGTGAGGTTGCAGTGGCTCGTTGTCCACCAGTCGACCGACGGGATCACGGTTCTCGCCCCCGCCGCAGGCAGGGTATCCACCGCCTCGGCCACGGTACCGCCAGCGCTCAACGAGCGTCCTTCCTCACAACCAGAAAGGGCCCTATTGACCGCACGGCCCAAATGGCCCGCGGGCTTCATAGGTAATGGGGATTAGTGGACCTGGTGCGACTTTCGGGAACTTTGTCCGGATAGCCGACCAACGCGTTCTCTCGATCCGGGTCGCAGCTCGTAGCGGCGGCCTCCGGAAACACCTCACACCAGGTACCGGGAAATAGTAGCGCGTGGTTAACGCGGGAAAGGCGGTTCCCGCTGCCTGTAACCAAAAGGTGGCTCGCCTGCCCGGGAAAAAGAGCTTTTGTTGCAGAGCTGTGAGATCGCCACTGATTGTCCCGGCTCGGCGCGCCGAAAACACCTCACGGTCATGAGGGCGGGGACCAGCCGGGGCGGAACGGGACGGCCAGGCTGGCGAGCTTCAGCGCTTCGATCGCGTCGAAGGTCATCCAGATCGGCAGGTCGCCGTTGTCCCAGGCCCACAGGGCCGCGGTGTCCCCGCCGTAGCTGTTCCAGACCTGGGCCAGCGCGTTGCTGACCGCGGGGTGGGTGGCCGGTATACCCGCCGAGACCAGGGCCTTCACCACCCACGCCGATGTGAGGTGCCGGATGTGCACCATCTCGAGCCCGCGTTCGGTGGCCTCGTAGGCGTTATGCAGGTCACGCTGTTCGAGCAGCCAGGCCGTGGCCTGCTCCAGGGCCTCCTGCACCGGGCTGGACGGCCGTACCGTCTGCGCGCTGGCCAGCACCCGCACGGCCCGGGCGGTGTGCGCCACCGACGGATTGGGATCGATGAGTAGCGGCTCGGCTTTCTCCGGCCACAGCAGCAGTTCGCCGTAGGGGCGCCGGGCGGCCAGCAGGCTCTCGATGAGGGTCTCCACGAGACTGCTGCCGGGCTCGAGCAGCAGGCTCGTATCCAGGATCGTGGTGAGGATGAACGGCCGGGACTTCTCGAAGTCGCCCAGATCGCGTTCCATCGCGGTGGCGTGTTTCCCGACCGCTTCCGCGACGGTGATCCGGCGCAGGGCGCTCAGCACTACCGCGATCGTCTCCGGCCGCAGCGGGTACTGCTGGCGGCGCTCGTCTTCCTGTCCGGGAAAGGCCATTTTCTTCAGGTTTTCCGCGACCGGAACCAGGTCGGCGGCCAGGCCGTCCTCCAGCAGCAGCATGGTCTTGATGCCGTAGGCGGTCGATGCCAGCGTCACCCCGCCTGGCAGTTCACGCAGGTCGCGCGGCCACCCCAGGGGCGTGCCGTCGGTGTCCCTGACCAGGCAGTCGCGCAGTGCCCGGGCGACATCGGCGAACGTCTGGAACAAGGTGGGCGCGACCGGGCTCGGCCGCGGCACCGGGACGAGCCGGGGGCCGGGGCGCTCCGGCCGCGAACGCAGGTCAGTGACCAG
>DASXCS010000033.1:0-5493 GCA_036490975.1 Solirubrobacteraceae bacterium | reverse complement strand
GTGCTCACCACCATGCTCGGCCCGCCTGGGTCCGACTTCGCCAGCGGTGGGATAGTCCGATTCGTGGCCACGCAGGAGTCGCCGCCTGAGTGCTTCGTCCCCCTCACCGGGTAGCGTCGCTGTCTCGCTGTCTGGTGCGCGAGCATGGCGATGGACCGGCGGAGCTGCTCACACGAACCGTCATTGACATTGCGGTGCTGTCGTCGCGAATGTCCCGTTCACGCCTTCCCTTAACCGAACGCCCCGCTTTGTGGGCGATGACATTTCTCGAGGCGTCCCGTACGATCACCAAAGAGCCGGCGTGACCCAGGGGAGGGACATGGTGAGTATCGGTCATTTTGGCGTGCGCCGTCTGGTTGCAATCGGATCAGCGGTGGCTCTCGGTTCGGGTGTGGCGTCGGTCGGTCTGCTTTCTGCTGCGGTACCAGCCGGAGCCACATCCTCGTGCACTGGCACGGGGACGGTGACTTGCACCTTCTCCTACACCGGCGGCTCCCAGACCTGGACGGTGCCTCAGGGGGTGACCTCCGCTAGCTTCGATGTCCAGGGCGCCCAGGGCGGCAGTAGCGGCGGGCCCGGGGGTAACGGCGGCCGGGCCGTCGACACCCTGGGCGTCACCCCGAACGCTGTCGTCAACGTGTTCGTGGGCGGTGCCGCCGGCGCCGCCGGCACCGCCGGCTTTAACGGGGGCGGCGGCAGCAGCGGCGGCGATGGCGGCGGGGGTGCCTCCGACATCCGCGTTGGCGGCATTGACTTGAGCAACCGTGTACTGATCGCCGGTGGCGGCGGTGGCAGCGGTGGCGGCGGCCCGGGCGGCGGTGGCGCCGGCGGCGGCCTGATCGGCGGAGACGGCGGCATTGGCGGCAACGCCACGGGCGGCGGCGCCGGCGGCAACCAGACGGGGTCGACTGGCAGCGGCCTCCTCGGCATCGGTTCGAGCGGCGAAAACGGTGGCGGGGGCGGCGGCGGCTACTACGGCGGCGCGGGCGCAACGATGGGCGCAGCCGGCGGCGGCGGCGGCTCGGGCTTCGGCCCCGCCGATGTGACGTTCACGACCGGCTTCAAGACCGGCGACGGCACGGTCGTCATCACCTACAGTCCCAACCTGACCGGGGCCAACTTCAGCAAGGCGAACCTGACCGGCGCCGACTTCACCGGCGCCAACCTGACCGGGGCCAACTTCAACAAGGCGAACCTGACCGGCGCCGACTTCACCAACGCCAACCTGACAGGTGCCAACCTCAATAAGGCCACGCTCACCGGAGTGACCTGGAGCAACACCACCTGCCCGGACGGCACCAACAGCAGCGCAAGCACTCCCGAGACCTGCGTCGGGCATCTGTAGGTTCGTCCCGAGGGACGGCTGCCGTCAGCGGCGTCCGTGAAGCGCGCTCGATGCCCTCTTTCCCATCGGCCGGTCGTGCGCCAGCGGCCTCTAGCGGTCCTCCTCCGCGAGCAGCACCCGGAGGCCGTCACAGAGCCCGTCAAGGCGCCCGCGCACCTCGCCCAGCTCGCCGAGTAGTCGCATAGCGTCCTCTCGCTTCATCGCCATCGAGCCCGGCTGGAGCATGGCAATGGACCGGCGTAGCTGCTCGATCTCCTCCCTGGCGAGGTAAGGGCGGCCGGGCTGTGGCACGAACGTATGTTCCCATCAGACCGAGAGAGGGTCAAAGCCGAGGTGGGCCATGGTTCTCGGTGTGGCGCGCTCCAGGCGTGTGTGCGGCACCAAGTGGCGGGCGAATAATCGGTGTCACAGCCTGGTGCACCATGCCGATCGAGCTCAAGGAACCACGGCAACTCGACGCCGACTGATACGGCCGTCTGTCACGATGCCCTCATGAGCGGCCCTCAACCAGACCGTCTGCGAGCGCCGACCTGGGCTGAGGCGACGGATGAGACCGTCAAGGAATGCACGCGGTGCCATCGGCTCCTCGCTGTCCTGTCGGCCTTCGATTGGTACACAGATAACCGGCAGGGTGCGCAGCGGCCACGGCCGGAGTGCGTACCGTTCCGCAACGAGAAGTCCCGGGAGGTCTACGCACGCAAGGCGGCCGCCCAAGGGAGGCCCTGTCGAATCGACGAGTGCGACGGCTTCGCCTTCGTAGCCGGCCTTTGCCCGAAGCACTACCGCCAACAGCAGCGTGCTGGTTACGGCGCTTGTGGGGTCGAGGGCTGCGACACGTCCCAACAAGACAGCGGGCTTTGTTCGATGCATCGCCGTCGGCTTCGTTTGTTCGGCGATGTCGGTCCACCCGGTCCGGCACGGCGAAAGGGGTCCGGATGGAAGGAGAAGCGCCGCCCCTCGTATGTCCGGGAGCGCACCAGGAACGGCCGGACAGACCGCTATAACCTGGTGTCAGCGCCCGGGAATCCGATGGCTGATCCCAAGGGCTACGTAGCTGAGCATCGCCTCGTCGTATCGCGGACGCTCGGCCGCCCGCTCTACAAGGACGAGACCGTTCACCACATCAATGGCAACACACTGGACAACCGCCCGGAGAACCTCGAGTTGTGGGCCTCTTATCAGCCATCCGGCCAGCGAGTGGAAGACCTCGTCGCGTACGCGCGAGAGATCCTGGCTAGATACGACAACGCATTACACCGACGCCAAGGGCCGGGCAGCGATCGGCCTGCCTCGGCGGGGCCGGCTGCGCATTGACCGACCACGCCCGACGGCGCACACGACGCGACAGGACGCCTTCGGGTGGGCTGGCCCGCAGTTTGCCCCTTAGCGGTGCTGCCCTGGCTTCGTTCCCACGAGCGGAACAGGCGCGGGTCATTTGCCAAGCCCGACTGCTCAGCCCGAGTAGTGCTGACCCGGAGTCGGATCTGCCGGGAGGTCAGGGTGGTACTTGCGGGCGGTGCTCCACCGCCATGGCTTGCCCTTGATCAGAACGCGGTCCTCCTCTCGAGTAGAGCATTCGGGGCAGCCGTAAGGGAAGGACGTGCCACCCGCCTTCACGAGCTCATTGCCGGAGAACGCCAGACCGCAGGACTCACACCATTGGGGGTCCACCATGGGACCGAGGGTACTGGTCAGGAACCGTTACACCGGTGTCCTAGTGTCTCAGGGGTAGCTTGAGTCCCCGTGGCCCTCGAGCTGGGTGCATCGGTCTACGGCGAGGCCCCCTGGACGCGGGAGCGGCACAGCCTTGAGGAACTCCTCGCCCGCCCGCCATGGATGGCTGACGCCGCTTGTGCCGAGCACCCCGAACTGAGGTTCGTGCCCGGTCGCGGCGAGCCCACAGAGCCGCTCAAGGGTGTCTGTCGTCGCTGCCTGGTCCTCGACGAGTGCCTGGCCTTCGCCATGGCCGACGAGAGCCTCCAGGGTGTTTGGGGAGGGACCAGCACGAAGGAGCGAAACGAGTACCGCAAGCTCAAACCTCGCCAGCGCTGGGCGTAGGCTCAGCCCTTAAGCTCCTCGGCGATACGGCCTCGCAGCGCTTCCCTGGCTTCCCTGAGTTGCGCGAGGGCTGCCTCCATCGCCTCGAAATGTGGAGCCAATTCGGTCGCGCCGGGCGATGTTGGTGCTCCCTTCGCGACTTCGTAGTGCCACACGGTCATCCTGACGCGTCGGCGGTTGTTTTCGAACGCGTCTCCGAGCTTTCGGACTTCATCGCTGGCAAATGCGCCCATGGTTGCGAGAAGACGGTGCGGATCGTCGGGGGTCACCATCGGCCCCGGTGGCGGTGGAGGCCTGAGCTCCAGAACCCGATCCTGCACCTCCCTATTGGCGTTCTCGAACGCCTGACTGGCGAACTCGAGGAGGGAGACGTAGGTCGACTCGAGCCGGTCCTGCCCACGCCGGTCGTGCTCGAGCTCCCGTTCGTGAGCGAACCGCCGTTTGTCGGCCCGGTCGGCGCGCTGGCCCCCAAGCCAGGCAACGGCGCCGCCGCCAACGAGAGTGATTGCCCCGCCGATCACTACGTCAGGCAGACTCACCCTCACCTCCCCAGCCTTCTTGTCAGCGCCTTGTCAGCGTAACTCGACGCGACGAGGCTTCCCGGGCCCTAATGAGGCCACACGGCGGGACCGTAGAAACGCACGCTGACCAGCGCAAACACTGTGAGACCCCAGCAGCCCTCACGTTCGAGTTCCGACGGTGTGTCAGATAACCTACCCGCCATGACGCCGACGGTCACCGGTCACGACGAGCGCCGCCTCTTCATCGGGGGAGAGTGGGTCGATGCCTCCGGGTCGCCGTACGAGATCGTGAACCCGGCGACCGAGGAGACGATCGGCCTGGCCCCCGAGGCGACCGCCGCCGACGCATCGGCGGCAGCCGCAGCCGCCCGGGAGGCGTTCACCGGCTGGTCCCGCACCACCCCGGCCGAGCGATCCGCCCTGCTGCTCGCCGCCGCCGAGCTCGTGCGCAAGCGGGCCGACGAGCTCCTGCCCCTCCTCATCGCCGAGACCGGCGCCACCGTCAGCGTGGGATCCAAGCTCCAGGTGCCCGTGTGCGCCGACCGCTTCGAGCGCTACGCGCGGGCCGCCCTCCAGGACCACTCCGTCCCGCTGGCGCCCAAGATCACCGAGGCCACGCCCTTGGCCGCCGGCGGCGTCATCGGTGCCACGGCCCTGCGTCAGCCCGTGGGCGTCGTGGCCTGCATCACGCCTTACAACTTTCCCATCGGCAACATGGCGGGCAAAGTCGCACCCGCCCTGGCCATGGGGAACACGGTCGTGATCAAGCCGGCGCCCCAGGACCCGTTCGGGGTCATCGAGCTGGTGGGGATCCTCGAGGAGGTCGGGGTGCCGCCGGGAGTGGTCAACCTCGTCAACAGCCGAGGACCGGAGGCCGCCGCCGCCCTCGTCGACTCGCCCGACGTGGACATGGTCAGCTTCACGGGCAGCACGGCGGTCGGCGTCCGGATTGCCGAGGCCGGGGCCCGCACCATGAAGCGCCTCCTGCTCGAGCTGGGAGGCAAGGGGGCCTGCGTGGTGCTCGACGACGCCGACGTCGCCGGCGCCGTTACCGCCATCGGCAGCACCTTCGCCTTCCATTCGGGCCAGATCTGCACGGCGCCGACCCGGGCCATCGTCCACCGGGCGGTGTACGACGAGGTCGTCGAGCGCCTGGCCGACTTCGCGGGGGCGCTCAAGATCGGGGACCCGCTGGAGCGCGACACCATCGTGGGGCCGCTCATCTCGGCTGCCCAGCGCCAGCGGGTCGAGGACTACGTCCGCCTCGGGGTCGAGGAGGGGGCGAAATTGGCCGCCGGCGGCGGCCGGCCGGCTGCTCCGGAACGGGGGTTCTATGTCGAGCCCACCCTCTTCGCCGAGTGCCGCAACGACATGCGGGTGGCCCGGGAGGAGATCTTCGGCCCCGTCGTGGTCGTCGTGCCCGTGGAGGGTGAGGACGAGGCCGTCGCCCTGGCCAACGACAGCGACTACGGGCTCTACGACTACGTGTACTCCAAGGACTCGGCGCGGGCCTTCCGGGTGGCCAGGCAGTTGCGGGCGGGCCACGTGGGCATCAATACCGCGCAGCGC
>DASXCS010000032.1:0-128434 GCA_036490975.1 Solirubrobacteraceae bacterium | reverse complement strand
CCGCCGTGGCTGCTCAGAACAGGTGCCCGACGAGCGCCGCCGTCAGGTTGGAGAGCCGCGTGTGGGTCAGGTGGCGCTGGCGGCGGTGGTGACTGTGACGTCGAACCCGGTCCCGGCAGTCATGACGATGATGGCTTCGGCGATGCCGGACGCAGGCCCGAGTGCCCCTCTGACGATGGGACCGGACGACCCACCGGACGCCGCGTTGCCCCGACCCGGAGCTGCCGGTGGCTGAGCCGGTGAACCCGGAGCTGGTCGCCGTGGTGGAGCTGGAGCTTGAGCTGCCCGAGCCCTTGCCTGAGTTGCCCGAGCCGGTGCTGCCCGACCCGGTGCTGCCGGTGGTGCTCGTACCGCTTGTCACGTCGGATGACAGGGGGGCGATCGATTGCAGCGTGGCGGACGTGCCCTGATACAGGGGTGAGGCGACCACCGCGTCCCAGGCCGCCTGACTGGCGGCGGTGGAGTTGACGCGCCAGTCGGTCTCCTTCACGCGGTCAAACCAGACGGCGGCCCGGATGTTGGGGTAGAGCGAGGGGATCTGCTGGAGGAACGCCTGCGTGATCCAGTCGGCCTGGCTCCCCCCGGCATTGGAAGAGGCCGTCTCGGCGATCATCAGCGGCTTGGTCGTCAGGCTCTTCATGGTGGTGATCGACGGACCGAAGACCTGGCTGAACGTCCACCAGGGCACGCTGTCCACGCCCGCGTAGTTGTAGCCGTCCAGGCCGACCCAGTCGACCCACTGGTCGCCGGGATAGAAGGACGTGAAGGGGCAGCTGCCACCGCATTGGACGTTGGGTGACCACACCCACTCCACATTCGTGGCCCCGGCCTGGCGGAAGATCGTTACCACGTGACGCCAGGCGGCCATGTACTCCGCGGCCGTGTTCCCGTTCTTGCCGGGGCCGAACGGAGAGCCGGTCAGATTCATCTCGTGGGCCAGGCGGATGTACATCAGCGAGCCCCAGGCCTTTGCCGACTGAGCCGAGGCCAGGATGTAACTGTCGTACTTCCCGGCCACGATGTCCGACAGCGGAATACCACCGGTGCTGAGGATCGGGTCCCAGGTGATCATCGGGACGCCACCGAAGGCCTTCAGGTTGCTCTCCTGAATGGAGTAGTAGAGGGGCTCAGACCACGCCTGGTACCACATCACGATGGCGGGCTTGACGCCGCCGGCAACCTGGGCATAGGACTGAAGGGCGGACAGCTGGTCCGGCGCGTAGTCGATGTTCACGCCCAGAGTGATCGGCGGCGTCTTGGCCGGTGGCTTGGTTGCCTGCGCCGCCGTCGGTAGAGCGGCAGCCAGCAGGAGGGGGAGGGCGATCAGCAGATTTCGGAGGCGGCATGAGGAATGGGGCATGCCCTCCGTATCGCGCCCCACACCCGGACCTTGGAGCGATGGAAGAGGTCAGTGGCCGTTCGTATGAGACGGCTCGGTGCCGCCACGCTCGCGTCGTCAGGTGCCTGACATCGCGGCGGCCCGTCCCGGTCGGCGCCAGGTCCGGCCCTAAAGCTCGGGCGCCACCTCGGCCGCGGCCCGCTCCCCGGAGCGGACGGCCCCGTCCATGTAGCCCATGAAGACGTCGGACGTCTCGGTTCCCGCCCAGTGGATCCGCCCCACCGGCTCCCGCAGTGCCTCCCCGTAGTCGCTCCACACGCCAGGAGGCATGTAGCCGGCGTAGCAGCCCCGAGTCCACTCCTCCTGCGACCAGTTGTGCTCGATCAGCTCGCGAGGTCTCCCCGCCCGCGGGCCGAACAGCCGGGCAAATCCCTCGAGCACGATCCGTCGCCTGGCCGCAGGCGGGCGGGTGCCCAGCTTGCGCGCGTCCGTGCCGAGCACGAATGCGAGCAGCACTCCAGGCCTTCCCTCCGGCGGAGTGTTGTCGTACGTGAGGACGACGGGATGACGGTCACTGTTGGCATAACCGTTCAGCCCCTGGTTGCGCCAGAACGGGGTGGGGAACACGGCCTCGTACTTGATCACCGAACCCTGGGGCACGTGCTGGGTGAGCCCGTCGCGGATCGCCGGCATCTCAGGCTCGTACCCGATTCGGCCGGCCAGCATGGGGGACACCGCCACGATCACCCGTTTGGCTCGCCACGGGCCGGCGTCACTGAGCACAGTCACCCCGGTTCGGTCCTGGCTGATCCGGCGAACTGGAGCCCCCAGCACCACCCGCTGGCCCAGGTGCTCGGCCATCCGGATTGAGACCAGTTGGGAGCCCCCGTGGAAACGGGAGTCCTGGGCGCCCCCGGCCGTGCTGGTCAGGTTGATGATGCCGTTGCCCGAGTGGAAGTAGAACAGCATGTGCAGGAGCGAGAGGTCCCGCGGATCGGCGGCAAACACCGCCCTGACCGCCAGGTCGAACAGAAAGCGGGCGCCGTACGTGCTCGAGTTGGCCAGCTTGAACGTCTCCGCGGTCTGGCCGTCCAGAATGGCTCCGTCATTGGCCGTCCACGGACGCTGGCGGGGGACCGTGTCCTGGAGCTTGATGATCTTCCCCAGCAGCTGACCGAAGTCCTTCGCATCGGGTGCGGGGAGGGGTGGAATGAGCCCGGTGAAATGGCTCTGCCGGCCCCGGTAGTCGAGGATCTGCTCGCCCCTCGTGTACGTCTTGAACGTGTGGACTCCCAGCGCCTTGGCCCGGGCCAGGATCCGGTCCTGACCAGGGCCGACCCACTGACCGCCCACCTCAACAACCTCGCCACGTCCGACCGGGTGGTTGAGCGTCCGGCCTCCGACCCGATGGCGGGCTTCCAGGACCGCCACCGAGTGCCCGGCGTGTCCGAGCTCGGTGGCGGCCGTGAGCCCGGCCAGACCGGCGCCGACGACCACGACGTCGACGCGGCGGGGGACCGGCGGGCGCCGGCTGGGTCGCTTGGCCGAGCTCTCCGCCGCATTGCCCAGCAGCGCCCCGGCGGCCGTGGCTCCGGCTCCGATCACAACTTCCCGGCGTGACAGACCGCCCATCACGACCTCCCCGCGATCACACACCCGCGCCGGCTGCGATCAACTGGGAAGGGCAGGTCGGCCACGAGCGCGGTTTGAACATAGTGATAGGCCACGTGGCCGGCCGCCAGCTTCCGCCCCACCGCGCGCAGCGCTGAGCGCGTGCGGTCGGACACCACCCAGGGCGCCATGGCCAGGAACTGCGGCTTACTTCCGGCGTATGACCGCAGCGCCGGGTCGTCCTGGCCGGAGATGAATGAGGCGTTGCCAACGTAGTGACAGGTCCGCCCGCGACGGCCCCGCTCCAGGATCGCGCTCTGGCCGTCAAACGGCGTGTCGGCCAGATTCCCGACCATCATCGGATTGACGGCGTACGCGAAATGGACCGACGGGTCACTGACCGCCCGCCAGGCCGAGCCCATCCAGGACAGCGGCTGCCAAAGCTCGCTCGTGTCGCTGCCATCCGGCCCGGTCCACTGGCCGTCGTTGGCCTCAGCCTGGATCAGCACGTTGGCGCCGAGGTGGTCGAGACAGTTCATGTACGTCCTGGTCACATCGTCGCACTGGTGCCCCGGGGCAGCGCTGCCGTACTCGAAGGCCGGAAGGCTGGTGGCGAAGCCCAGGCGGGCCCTCGTACCCGGGATGTGGAACGGCCTGAGGTTGCGAATCGCGGCCCGGCCCGAGGAGGGCCCGGCCGTAAAGCCCAGCGCCTGCTCAAAGGAGGTCAGCGGGACCTTCCTGTTGTCGGCCAGCAGGTTGGCCACCGGCGCCGGCGCGCCGTGATGAACGACCCGAGGACCCCACAGGAACGCCTGGTTATAGACCCGGGCTTGGGTGGGCACGAACACCTGGTGGACATCCGGCGTGGCCGGATCGCGCAACGCCCCCACGGCCCTGGGGTCGGCTGTCTGCCTGAACGGGGGCTGCGAGTTGGAGGCCACGAGGGACACGTGGTACTGCAGCGCGGCGTGGGCCATCGTTCCCATGAACACGCGGACGAACTGATCCGTGGCGGCCACGAACGCCCGGCCGAGCATCTTGGACAGTCCCGGGAACCGGGGCTCCAGGTAGTTGAGAGCGCGGCTGTAGCCCCTGTCGAGGTCGGACAGCCCGGCCAGCGTCTCACACGGGAACGGCTTGCCCTGGCAGGCGGGCGTGCCGTGCCTGAGCAGGTAGCGCGTCTTCGCGCCCCGCGGGCCGGTGGCCAGCGTCTCCAGACCAACGTCCTCATCGAAGACCACCAGATTGGGCCGCCCCTTCACCAGGTACGGAGCCACCTCGTGGCGCATCACGCAGTCAATCGCGGTTCTGTAACTGCCTGCGCTGACCATCTCGGCCGGCTGCTGCTCAAACTGGATCGCGAACACCCGCAGCGCCCCCGGACCAGGGTCGGCGGCGATCGCCGGACGGCCGAAACCAGGACACGGCTGCGTCGTCCGCCTGGCCGCAAAGGCGGGGCTTCCCGGCCCGGCGAAGCCCAGGCCGCAGATGCACGCGGCACCGGCCACGAACGCTGCTCTGACGAGCCGCCCCCTCATCGCGGCACAGCCTACCGGCCTTGGCAAGCGCACTGGTGTTGTTGGTAGGCTGGCCGCGGCGGGGCCCAGACCGACAAAGGGGGAAGGAGATGGTGGACATGTCTCAGGTCGATCGAGGATTGACTCGGAGGGACGTGCTTCGGGGTGCTGGGATGGCTGGGCTGGGCCTGGCCACCGCCGGCGCAGGATTGGATGCGCTGCTGGCCCAGGCGGCCAGTGCCTCCAGCCACGGAACGCTGAAGGACATCAAGCACGTCGTCATCCTCATGCAGGAGAACCGCTCGTTCGACCATTACTTCGGCACGCTGTCGGCGGTGCGGGGCTACGGCGACCAGCACAACCGGAGCGTCTTCTTCCAGAAGGACAACGGTAAGACGATCCATCCGTTCCATCTCCCCAACGACTGCCTGCCCGACCTGACCCACGATTGGGGTCCCCAGCACAAGTCCTGGGACGGCGGGAAGATGGACGGGTTTCTGCGGGCCCATGAGGCGGCCGACCCGTCCGGTGTCGGTCCGGAGACCATGGGTTATTACGACCGGTCAGATCTGCCCTTCTACTACGCCCTGGCCGACGCCTACACCGTGTGCGACGCCTACCACTGCTCGGTCATGGGTCCGACCGACCCCAACCGCCTGATGTCGATGTCGGCCACGCTTGATCCAGCGGGCCGGCACGGCGGCCCGCTGCTCGAGACGCTGGTCGCCACGCGCAGCAGCTTCGCGGGCAAGTTCACCTGGAGGACGATGCCCGAGCAGCTCAGCTCCCACAACGTGAGCTGGAAGGTGTACACCGAGCCCCACACCGGGAGCTTCGACAGCGTGCTCCCCTACTTCAAGGCGTACCAGAACAAGAACGGTGAGCCCTATAAGCGGGGGATCGCCCCAACCTTCCCGGACGACTTCATGTCCGACCTGGACAGCAACCGGCTGCCCCAGGTGTCGTGGCTCCTGCCCGCCGTGACGGACTCCGAGCATCCCGGCTTCTCCGGAGGTAAGAACGGGGAGGTTGTGGCCCGGCAGATCTTCGAGGCCCTGGTCAGCCACTCGTCGATCTGGCAGCACACGGCGCTGTTCCTGACCTACGATGAGAACGGCGGCTTCTTTGACCACGTCAAGCCGCCCACCGCTCCGCCGGGCTCGGCCGGGGAGTATGTGACCGTGTCCCCGCTCCCGGCCGCGGCGGAGGGCATCCGAGGGCCGATCGGCCTGGGCTTCCGGGTGCCGATGATCGTCGTATCACCGTTCTCTCGAGGCGGGCTGCTGTGCTCGGACAGGTTCGACCACACGTCGACGCTGCGCTTCCTGGAGACGCGGTTCGGGGCGAAGGTGCCCAACCTGTCGAAATGGCGGCGCCAGCACACGGGTGACCTGACCAGCGCGTTCAACTTTGCTGCGCGCCCCCGGGCGGCCCGACCCTCGTTGCCGACGCCCTCGCCGGACATGTGCACCTCCCATACGCCTCCGTCGAACACCTCGGGGCCGTTCCCCAAGCAGGAAACGAGCCCGAAGCGCAAGCGGCCCAGCGGGGTCGTGTAGCCGAACCGGAGGAGGGTGGCCGGGGTCGTGGGCACGATCAAGAGCGGCAACCGGGCGCTGAGTACGGAGGAGTTGGCCGTGCGCGGCGCCCAGGTGGCCGCAGGCCTGGACAGCCTGGGGATCGGTCCGGGCGACGGCGTCGCGCTGTACCTCCGCAACGACCTGGCCTTCTTCGAGGCCGCACTCGGCGCGGGTTCGATCGGCGCCTACCCCGTGGCCGTCAACTGGCACTACACCGAGGAGGAGGCGCGGTACGTGCTGGAGGACTCCGAGGCCAGGGCCGTGGTCATCCACGCCGACCTGCTGGAACGAGTGCGGGGTGCGATCGCTCCCGACGTACCGATGCTGGCCGTTCGCACGCCGCCGGAGATCGCCGAGGCGTACGGCCTCGACGTGACGGGGGCGGAGGTGCCCGAGGGAGCGGTGGACTGGGACTCCTGGCTCCAGGGCTTCGTGCCCCGCATGCAGGAGCCCGCCGCGACGGCCCTGTCGATCATCTACACGTCCGGGACCACAGGACATCCCAAGGGCGTGAAGCGCCCCCCGTTCACCGATGATGAGATGGCGCGGCTGACGGGCGTCCTGGCGGTGATCTTCGGTCTGAGCTACTTCGACGATCCGGGGGAGATCGTGACCGCGATCGTCGGCCCCGTCTACCACTCCGCTCCCAACACGCACGCCGTCTTCTGTCTCCGCGTGGGGGCGAACATCATCGTGTGCCCGCGATTCGATCCCGAGGGGCTGCTGAAGTTGATCGAGCGCGAGCAGATCACCCATCTGCACCTGGTCCCGATCATGTTTGAGCGGCTTTTGAAGCTCCCCGAGGAGGTCCGCGCCCGTTACGACGCGTCCTCGCTGCGCTTTGTGGTTCACGCGGCGGCGCCCTGCTCGCCCGCCACCAAGCGGGCGATGATCGACTGGTGGGGCCCCATCATCCATGAGTACTACGGCTCGACCGAGGTCGGCCCGGTGACGTTCCTAACGGCTGAGGAGTGGCTCGAGCATCCCGGATCGGTGGGCCGCGAGATGGAAGGCGCCAACGTTCGGGTGATCGACGACGACGGGCATGAGCTGGGCCCCGGTGAGGTGGGGGAGGTCGCCGCGGGGAGCGCCTCGGGGAGCAACGACTTCACCTATCACCGCGATGAGGCCAAGCGCCTGGCCGCCGATCGGGGCGGTCTGTTCGCGCCCGGCGACGTGGGCTACCTCGACGAGCAGGGATACCTGTACCTGTGTGACCGCAAGATCGACATGATCATCTCCGGCGGGGTCAACATCTATCCGGCGGCCGTCGAGGCCGAGCTCCACAGGCTCGACCCCGTCGCGGACTGCGCCGTATTCGGGATTCCGGATGACGAGTTCGGAGAGTCGGTGCACGCGGTGGTGGAGCTCCGGCCGGGGGAGTCGATCACCGAGGAGGAGGTCAAGCAGTTCCTCCGGGGGCGGATCGGCTCCTACCAGATCCCCGAACGGATCGAGTTCCGGCAGGACCTGCCCCGGGAGGACTCGGGCAAGATCTTCAAGCGCAAGCTCCGCGACCCGTACTGGGCCGGGGCGGGGCGGACAATCTAAGCCGGTGCCACCGCGTGGCGCGTCAGGCGGTCGCGCCGCCGTCGACCGTGATCACCGAGCCGCTGGTGTAGCTGGACGCGTCCGAGGCCAGATAGAGGGCCGCGCCGACGATCTCCTCCGGCCGGCCGCCGCGCTTCAGTGGGATCGCCTCATCGGCTCGCTTCTGGAAGGCGTCCATGTCCCAGGCGCGGCTGATGTCGGTCAGGAACGGCCCCGGCATGATCGCGTTGACCCTGACCGCGGGTCCGAAGGCTCTGGACAGCCCCGCGGTGAGCGCGTTGAGCCCGGCCTTGGCCACTGCGTAGGGCAGCTCCATGGGGGTGGGGGCCACGGCGGCGATGCTGGATACGTTGATGATCACGCCCGCTCCGTCCTGTGCCATCCGGCTGCCGACGAGTGAGGACAGACGGAACGCTCCCTTCACGTTGACGGCCATGACCTTGTCGAACAGGTCCTCGGTCACCTCGGTCAGCGAGGGATACAGCGGCGAGGACCCGGCGTTGTTGACCAGCACGTCGATCCGGCCGAGCTCGGCGTACACCCGGTCGACCAGGGCGTCGCACTGGTCCCAGTGGCCGACATGGCAGCCCACCCCGATGGCCCTGCGACCGGTGGCGCTGCTGATCTCCTCCGCGGTGGCCGTGCAGGCCTCCTGCTTGCGACTGGCCACCACGACGGTCGCCCCCTGTCGGGCGAACGCGAACGCGATCTCACGTCCGAGGCCGCGGCTCCCGCCCGTCACCACGGCGATCCGGTCGTCCAAACAGAACATGCTCAGCCCGGCGCCGATCCGGGCGCTGACCCGGGCGGTCGGCTCCCGAAGCCGAACAGGCCCCGGGCGATGTTCCGGATCTGGATTTCCTCGGAGCCCTCCGTGATCCGGTAGCGCCGATGATGGCGGTAGATGTGCTCGAACGGAAGGCCACGGGTGTATCCGATCCCGCCGTGGACCTGGATCGCCCGGTCGGCCGCTTCGCACACCAGGCGGTTGGCTCGGTAATTGCACATTGAGATCGCGTCAGAGACCGCCGGACCACCGCGCTCGTCCATGGCCCGGGCGGTCGAGCCGATCAGGCCTCGGAGCATCGTGCAGTCCGTGTGGAGCTCAACGAGCGGCCACTGGATCGCCTGATTGACGGCCAGCGGTTTCCCGAATGTCGTCCGCTCGCGCGCGTACTCGACGCTCTGATTTACACAGAACTGCGCCGCGCCGAGGCTCGACGCCGCCTGGCGGATCCGGTTCTCATGGACGAACAGCATCGCCGCGGCCAGACCGCGCCCCTCCTCACCGACGATCGCGCTCTCGGGCACGCGGACGTCGCGCAGGACGACCTCGGCATGGTCGGAGGGCATGTTGAACGTCCAGTGATGAAACGGGACCTCGAGGCCGGGCGAGTCCGTCGGCACCAGGAAGGCCGTGATCCCTCGAGCGTCTCCCGGATCGCCCGTCGTTCGAGCGAAAACCAGGTCGTAGTGGGCAATGTGCATTCCCGTGTTGAACCGCTTGGCTCCGTTGATCACCCAGTCCTCGCCATCGCGGGTGGCGCTGGTCTCAAGCCAGGTGGCATCGCTGCCATGCGCCGGCTCGGTCAGGCCAAACGCACACGCGACCTCATGGCGCAGGAGCGGCTCGATCAGCTCTCGCTGCTCGTCGGAGCCCAACGCGTGCAGGACGAGCACGATCGGGAAGTTGCCAACGCACGAGGTCTCGGTCTGCAGGTCTGAGTGCAGGCCCAGTGGCTTGTTGGCCAGGTGCTCCCGGATCGCGGCCATCTCCGCGTTGGTCCCGTCGGATCCACCCAGTTCGGAGGGGAGAGCGAACCTGTAGAGGCCCGCGGCATCGGCCCGCCGCGTCATCTCCAGGAGCAGTTCCTCCCATTCGCGGGCCGGTACGCCGCCCCTGTCGACGTCGGTCCGGGCGAACTCACGGCGATGGTCGAAGAACTCCGGGTGCTCGGCCTGAAGCGGGGCCAGATCGGACTCAATGAACGCGTCGATCTGGGCCAGAAGATCCTGAAGATCTCGCCCGACCTGGTCGGTGGGGCGCTGGCCGAGCGAGGCCTGGTCGGTCACCGGCCTAGCCTACTGGGCTCCCACGGAGCCCCCGGGTGCTGCCGAGGGGGGAGGTGGGGCGCGGTCTGCCGTGCGCCCGACCGCGCCGGCCCAAACGGCGACCCCGCGCGCCCGGGAGGACGGAATCTGCGTGTCGTATCTCACAGAATCACCCGCGGCGCTGTTTTCTTACAACCTTCTAGTCCAGAAGTGGTTCGATAGATGTCGAACCGGGCAGTCAAAGGCTTCAGTAGGACCTCGAACCCGGCGATCATAGTTTTACTGATATTTAGTAAATCAGCGAAGGAGGTCGGGTGAGCCGAGGAAGGGGAGGTGCGCCGGATCAGGCGGTCGGTAGCTCGGCAGATCGGTTCGGTCCGTAGCCCGCCGCCTGGCGTGTAAAGCCCGTAAACGCCCGTAACTACAGGGTTGCGGCGGTGTTAATTGGTTCGATAGGTGTCGAACAAAGTGGTATTATTCGATAGGCATCGAACATGACTGAGAAAGAAAGTCCGAAGGAGAACAAACTGAGCAGCTTTGACAGCGGTCGTGACGGTGGGCCCCGGGCCCGCGGCGACCACGATTCTGGCCCCACCGAGAAGGTCCGTCAGCGCCGGCGTCCCGGCACGGACCGAAATTCTGGCGCCCGACAGGCGCGCCGGCGGTCCCTGCGCGGCCTGGATCACGAACCCGAAACCACATCCACGGTCCCTGACTCGCTGGCGCTCTTCTTCCGCCGGGCGCGGGTTTACCCGCTGCTGACGGCGGCTGAGGAGGTCGAGCTGGCGCAGCGGATCGAGCGCGGCGATCTGGCCGCCAAGGAGCGCATGATCAACTCGAACCTGCGCCTTGTCGTGGCCCAGGCCCGGCGCTATCAGGGCCACGGCCTGTCCATGGAGGATCTCGTCCAGGAGGGAATGCTGGGCCTGATTCGCGCCGTCGAGAAGTTCGACTGGCGCCGCGGATTCAAGTTCTCGACGTACGGAACGCTGTGGATTCGCCAGGCGATCCAGCGCGGGCTACAGAACCACGGGCGGACGATTCGCCTCCCCGTTCATGTCGCCCAGCAGCAGGTCAAGCTCCGCAAGCTCGAGAGCGAGCTGAGCGGCCGGCTGTCCCGTGAGCCCACGGATGAGGAGCTGGCCGAGGTGGCCGAGCTGCCCCTCGACCAGGTGATCGAGCTCCGTGAGCTGAACCGCAGTCTGACCAGCCTTGACCAGCCCGTCGGGGATGAGGACACGGCCTTTGGAGACCTGCTTCCCAGCGACCACCCTGAGCCCGCCCAGGAGGTCGAGGAGGCTGACCGCAACAGCCGCGTGAACGCCCTGGTGGCGCACCTGCCTGAGGATGAGCGCAACGTGATCCGCCTGCGGTTCGGTTTGGCCGGCGAGGAGCCGCTGACGCTGCGTCAGACGGGGATCGAGCTTGGCATCAGCGCCGAGCGCGCCCGTCAGCTCGAGGAGCGCGGTCTCACCCGGCTTGCCGGGAGCTCCGAGCTCGCCTCCCTGCGTAACGCGGCCTAACTTCACGGTTTGCCCGGGCCTCCGGGCGCTGCCACCCGCCTAGTGGGTGACGTAGCGCCAGCTGGCCTGGGCGGCCGTGGTCTGCGTTCCCCGGTGGATGAGGTACGCGCACGCGATGTGTGTGCCCGTGGCCGAGTGGGTCACAGTCAAGACGTCGTCGAACGAACCCTTGACGCGGAACTTCGTCGGGATCCGGAGATCTGGCCGTGCGCCCTCAGCCCTGGTGGTCGGAGCGCACGCGCGGTTGTCCAGCCACACTCGGAGACCCCGGACGCCGGTGCCCGCGTGGCCGGTGAGACGGAGCTTCACCTTCGCCCCGGCGGCAACCCTGTGTGGGCCCGAGATGGATACCGAACTGGACATCGCGGCGGACGCACTGGCCGCGATGAGCGCCGCGACCACAGACGCGGCGATTGGTCCCGCAGGGCCCCCGATGCGGCGAGCAAGCTCGATCGCGCGACCGTAACAGATCGTCATCCGAGCGGAGTCGCCTCGGCGGCGGTCTCGATGGCGCACCCGTAAGCTCCGCGGTCGTGTCCGTCCCGGCGGAGTTCGAGCCGCTGAACCCAAGCCCATTCACCGAGCTGATCGGGCCCGTCTACATTCGCCATGCCGAGTCAGCACCGGTGCTGGGGTTGCGCGTCGCGGGCGAGCACGCCAACCGCCGGGGCCGCGCCCACGGTGGCCTGCTCATGACTCTGGCCGACATCGCGGTCAGCCGGGCGGCCGCGGCTCAGGTGCCTCCCGGGGCGATGTTCGCCACGGCCGACCTGCACATCTCATTTCTGGAGAGCGTGGCCGAGGGCCAGTGGCTGGAGGCCGTGCCGAGCCTGGATCGGCTGGGGCGGGCTCTGATCCACGCCAGTTGCGAGCTCCGTGCCGAGGGCCACCTGTCGGCCCGAGTGCTGGCCACGATCGCGGTTCGACTCCCGGTTCCCGACTAGTGGAAGCCCGCGCCGAGGAACGATTCTCACAGCGGACCGCCTGGACCCGAAGCCTTGAGGAGCCGCTGCGGTCGTTCCTGCGGACGGAGACGGGTAGCGCCTCCGTGCTCCTGGCCGCGGCCGTTACGGCGCTGATCTGGGCCAACGCGTCGCAGTCCACCTACCAGTCGGTGTGGCACACCGTTCTGAGCATCCGGATCGGCGGATCCGGCGTGTCCCTGACGCTCCGCGACTGGGTCGACCAGGGTCTGATGGCCTTCTTCTTCCTGGTGATGGGCGTCGAGGCCCGGCGGGAGTTCGATCTGGGCGAACTCCGCGACCGCCGGCGGCTGCTGCTTCCGCTGATGGCCGCGATCGGGGGGATGGTGATCCCGATCGGGATCTATCTGATCTTCAACGGCGCGCGCTCCTCAGCCCACGGCTGGGGCGCGGCCATGTCCACAGACACCGCGTTCGCGCTCGGGATGCTGGCCCTGGTGGGCCGGCGGTTCCCGGCTGGCCTGCGGACGTTCATCCTGACCGTGGCTGTCGTCGACGACCTGGTGGCGTTCGTGATCATCGCCACCGCGTACAGCGGCTCAATCCATGTCGTGGCGCTGACTGTCGGCCTGGGCACGCTGGGCGTTGTGCTCGCGGTCCGGATCCGGCGCGTGCGCAACGGCGTGGTGTACGCCGCGCTGGGGTTGGTGGCCTGGGTGGCGCTCCTGAAATCAGGGGTCGACCCGGTGATCGTCGGGGTCGTCATCGGTCTGCTGGCGATCGCCTACCCGGCCAGCCGGGCCGATCTGGAGCGTGCGACCGACCTGTTCAGGCTGTTCCGCGAGCAGCCCACGTCTGAGCTGGCCCAGTCGGCCCGGGCCGGTGTCCGGACCGCCCTGTCGCCCAACGAGCGGCTCCAGCACATCTACCACCCGGTCTCCAGCTACCTGATCGTGCCCCTGTTCGCGCTGGCCAATGCCGGGGTCCACGTGAACGGGAGCTTCCTGGGCCACGCCTACGGCTCGGCGATCACGCTCGGAATCCTGTGCGGTTACGTGCTCGGCAAGCCGATCGGAGTGGCCGGTCTCACGTGGGTCGTCACCCGGGTCAGCCGGGGCCGGGTACGGGCGCCGGTGGGGTGGGCCTCCGTGCTCGGAGGCGGGACGATCGCCGGGATCGGGTTCACGGTTTCGCTGCTGATCGCCACCCTGGCCTTCCACGGTGTCGAGCTGGACGAGGCCAAGCTGGGGGTCCTCACAGCCGGGATCGTCGCGGCACTCCTGACGTGGCTTGAACTTCAGGCCGTCCGAAGGCTTCCCAGGGCGACCCGACTGCGGGCCTTCCTGGGCACCGCCCAGCCGATCCAGGATCTGGTCGTGGCCGTGGACCCCGAGCGTGATCACGTGCGCGGCCCGGCGGACGCCCCCGTCACCCTCGTCGAGTACGGGGACTTCGAGTGCCCCTATTGCGGGCAGGCCGAGACGGTGGTCCGGGAGCTCCTGGCGGACTTCGGGGACCTGCGCTACGTGTGGCGCCACCTGCCGCTGACCGACGTGCATCCGCACGCCGACCTGGCCGCCGAGGCCGCGGAGGCAGCCGCCGCCCAGAGCCGTTTCTGGGAGATGCACGAGCGGCTGCTCTCTCATCAGGACGAGCTCACCGTGAGGGAGCTCGTGGGCCATGCCCAGGAGCTGGGGCTGGACGTCGACCCGTTCAGGGAATACCTGCGCAAGCGCAAGGGCGCGGGGAAGGTCGCAGAGGACGTCGAGTCGGCTGACCAGAGCAACGTCTCCGGGACCCCGACGTTCTTCATCAACGGCCGCCGCCACTACGGCGTCTATGACCTCCAGACGCTGTCGGCCGAGGTCAAGGCGGCCAGGGGCCGGGCGGTCGTGGAGGCTCTGCGTCGCCCGCCTGCGGCGCCCCCGCCCGAGGACGCCGGCGTGGAGCCGGCCCCCTCCTAGCCCTAGCCCGAGCGCTTCAGGTTGCCGTGACGCTTGGCGTACAGTAACCCGCATCTTCCGAGCGTTTGTTGGTCCAGTCCCATGGACGCCGGTTAAGCCATCCAGCACGATCTGCCGAATACTGGAGCAATGACCAAGTCGCTTCCCCACGAACACCTGCTGGCGATCCTCGAGACCCAGAATGAGATCGCCGCGAGCTCGCTCGGCCTGGAGGCCGTCATGGCCCTGGTCGTCCGGCGCGCGCGCGTCCTCACCGGCGGCGATGCCGCCATGCTCGAGCTGCAGGAGGGGGACGAGATGGTTTATCGCGCAGCCAGTGGGGCGGCCGAGAGCTTCCTGGGGCTACGGGTCCCGTTGGAGAGCAGCCTGGCCGCCCATTGCGCCCGGACGGGAGAGATCGTCCACTGCCGCGATGCCCACGACGACGACCGAATCAACCCGGAGGCTTGCGAGCTGATGGGAGCCGTGTCGGTCCTGTGCGTGCCGCTCGGTCGGGCCGAGGGCCGGCTGGGGGCGCTCACGGTGTACGCGGGAAGGCAGCGGGCCTTCCGGTACGCCGACGAACGGACGCTCGACCTGCTCGGGGGTGTGATCGCCGCCCACCTGGCCCACTCCGAGGCATTTGTCGAGTTGCCCCGGGAGACCATGCATGACGTGCTCACCGGCCTCCCAGATCGGACAGCCTTCGAGCACCGCCTCGGCTCCGAGGTGGCGCGGATCCGGCGGCACGGCGGTCAGCTGGCGGTGTCTCTGTTGGATCTGGACGCGTTCCAGGAGATCAACGACACGCTCGGCCATGCGGTCGGGGACGAGGTTCTGCGCGGTGTCGCCAAGCGCCTGAGCCGTGTCCGCGGTGAGGACACGGCCTTCCGCGTGGGCGGGGACGAGTTCGCGATCATCTTCGTTGGGGCTGACGCCGAGGGCGCCCGGGTGGCGGCCCGCCGTCTGGAGAACAACATCCTGGCTGACCAGGGCTGCGGTGGCGTCGGAGTTTCGTGGGGTGTGGCCGAGCTCGACGGCGGCGATCCAGCCGAGCTGATGACCACGGCCGAGGCCGAGTTGCGCGACAACAAGCGCGCCCGGCGCCGGACGCGCGAGTCGTTCTGGAACGACTTCTAATCCCGTCCGCATCCTGACCGGCCCGACAGGCGAGGCGGTCGGTCTTTGACCCACCGACCGGGCAGCCTCTGGATCGGGCAGTACACTGCGCAGGCACCAGCCAGACGGCAGACAGCGGGGGGACGATCAAGCCGGATGACCACCGTCTGGAGCAGCGCCCGCCCGCCGCAGTGAGACTTCATGACCACGGAGACCGCTGAACGCGAAGTTCCAGTCGTGCCGAGCGCCCTGTCAGAGGCGCCGTCGGCCGCTGTGGTCAGCCCGGAGGTCCGGCCCGTGTCGATGCCGGTCGTGGACCGGCTGGCCAGCGCCGTGATCACCGCAGTCCCTCCGATCCTCCTGGCCGTCGGGATCGGGCTGGGGTGGGGTGGAGCATGGGTCAACTGGCAGGACCTGGTCAACCTCGCGGTGAGCTACGTCGTGATCGGCAGTGGAATCACCGTCGGTTTTCACCGGCTCCTGACCCACCGCAGCTTTAAGACCAGTCGTCTGCTCCGCGCTGGCTTCGCGGCGCTGGGATCGGCCGCCGCCGAGGGCCCGGTGATCGACTGGGTGGCCACTCACCGCAAGCACCATCGCTACTCGGACGCCGAGGGAGATCCCCACAGCCCGCATGTCGGTCACGGCTCCGGATGGCGGGGCGCGCTGGCGGGGTTCTTCCACGCTCACATCGGGTGGGTGTTCTCCGACATGGAGGTGGCCGACGAGCAGATCTACGCCAAGGATCTCCTGGCCGACCCGTGGATCAAGCTCGTTGACCGGACCTTCGTGCTCTGGGTGGTGCTCGGGCTGGCCTTCTCATTCGGGCTGGGTGTTGTCCTCACCGGCACCGTCACAGGTGGCCTGCTCGGTCTGCTGTGGGGCGGCGCGGCCCGGATCTTCTTCCTTCACCACTCCACGTTCAGCATCAACTCCGTGTGCCACTTCTTCGGGCGCAAGGACTTCGCCACCCGCGACGAGTCGCGCAACGTGCCCTGGCTGGCCATCCCGACCTGGGGTGAGGCCTGGCACAACAACCATCACGCCTTCCCCACGTCCTACCGCCACGGGCTGCGCCGGTGGCAGATCGATCCGTCGGCGGGGATGATCCGGCTGCTGGAGATGCTCGGGCTGGCCTGGGACGTGGTGCGAGTGGATCCGGAGCGGATCGCCCGGCGGGCGGCTGAGTCCGCGACGTAATTGCCGTTCGCGCGCACTGAACCGCTCAGGCGTGAGCTGGCGGCGGCACTGCCCCAGCGTCCCTTCGGCGTGCGCTTCTGGGACGGCACCGCAGTGGCCGCCACCGAGCCCGACGCGCCGACCTTCACGTTCCGCTCCCCCGCGGCGATGGCCCACGTGCTGCGGGCGCCGGGGGAGCTCGGCATCGGCCGGGCCTACGTCTCGGGACTGCTTGAGGTGGACGACGTGGACGGTGCGCTAGGTGTGGTGGACACGTTCGAGCCCCCGAAGATCAGCCTTCGACAGATGGCCCGGCTTGGCGGTGCGCTGATCGCCGCCTGCGGGGTGACCCGGCTCCCCCGCCGGCCGGCGGCCGAACTGCGGTTGCGGGGCGAGCGCCACACCCTGGCCCGGGATCGGCGAGCGGTGCGCCACCACTACGACGTCGGCAACGAATTCTTCGCGCTGTTCCTGGATCGGTCGATGACCTACAGCTGCGCCCACTGGTCCCAGGGCGCCCAGACGCTGGAGGAGGCTCAGGAGTCCAAGCTCGAACTCGTGTGCACCAAGCTGGGTCTGGCCGAGGGTGAGCGCGTGCTGGACGTGGGGTGCGGCTGGGGGAGCTTTGCCGTGCATGCGGCCACCCGGCACGGCGCACGGGTGCTCGGTATCACCCTGTCCGAGCCCCAGGCCGAGCTTGCCCGCCGCCGGGCCGTGGAGGCGGGAGTGGCCGACCGCGTGGAGATTCGGGTGGCCGACTACCGTGAGCTCGACGGCGAGCGCTTTGAGGCGATCTCGAGCATCGGCATGGTCGAGCACGTGGGGGAGGAGCGGATCGACCTGTACGCCCGCCAACTGGCCGACCTTCTGGGCCCTGGGGGCAGGCTCCTCAACCACGGCATCGCCAAGCTCAAGGACTTCGATGAGACCGACGAGGGGCCGTTCTCCGAGCGGTTCGTGTTCCCGGATGGGGTCCCGCTGCCGCTGTCCAGAGTCACGCTGGCCCTGGAGCGGGCGGGCTTCGCCGTCCGTCACGTGGAGGGGATGGCCGACGACTACGCCCAGACGCTGAGCCACTGGATCGAGCGCTACGAGTCACACTACGGCGAGGCGGTCAGGATCGCGGGCGAGGAGCGCGCTCGCGTGTGGACGCTGTTCCTGCACGCCGCCCGTCAGGGCTTTCTCACCGGCTGGGCTTCGATCTATCAGGTGTTGGCCCACCGTCCGTGAAGGATCGCTCGGGCACCCCGTTCTCCGAGCTGACGACGCTGCGGGTGGGAGGGCCGGCCGACCGGCTCGTGGACGCCGAGGCTGAATCGGAGATTGTGGCGGCGGTCCAGGAGGTCGACGAAACCGGCGGACCGCTGCTCGTGATGGGCTCGGGGTCCAACCTGCTCGTCGCCGATCAGGGGGTCCGCGGGACGGTGGTCCGGGTGGCCAGCCGAGGCGTTGAGAGACGGCGCGTCGATGGCTCGGTGCGGCTGTGGGTGGCCGCGGGTGAGCCCTGGGACGAACTTGTGCTCAGCTGCGTGTCCGAGGGGCTATCCGGCCTGGAATGCCTGTCCGGGATTCCCGGGCTGACGGGGGCCACCCCGATCCAGAACGTCGGCGCCTACGGACAGGAGGTGGCCCAGACGGCCGTCGCCGTCAGGGCGTATGACCGCCAGACGACAACCGTGGTCGAGCTCGGCCCCGCCCAGTGCGGCTTCGGGTACCGCTCGAGTGCCTTCAGGGGCTCCGATCGGTACGTCGTGCTCGCGGTCTCATTCGAACTTGAGCCCTCGCCCGACGCCCAGCCGGTCCGGTACCCGGAGCTGGCTCGGGTGCTCGGCGCCGAGGTCGGGGAGCGGGTCCGACTTGAGGCGGTGCGTGAGGCGGTGCTCGGATTGCGGCGCTCCAAGGGAATGGTGCTGGATCCGGCCGATCCCGACTCGGTCAGCGCGGGGTCGTTCTTTCTCAACCCGCTGTTGTCCGGGGCCGAGGCCGCCGCGCTGGAGCGGCGGGCTCGGGAGCGTCTGGGGCACGCGATGACCGTCCCGACCTGGCCCGAGGCCGAGGGGGCGATCAAGGTGTCAGCCGCCTGGCTGATCCAGCGATCGGGCTTCGCCCCCGGTCACGGATCGGGGCCCGCGGGGATCTCGACCAAGCACACGCTGGCGCTGGTTAACCGCGGTGGCGCCACGGCGTCCGATCTGGTGCGGCTGGCCCGAGAGCTGCGCGACGGCGTCCGGGACGTGTTCGGGGTGATGCTCACCCCGGAGCCGAGGCTCGTGGGTATAAACCTGTAGAGGACGCTGCCCAACCAACTATCCTTAAATCACACCCAAAGATGAGCCCGTCTCAATCGCGATCTACCCTTCACGAGGCGGCCCACAAGCTCGCTGACGACGGCCATGAGCTCGCTGACTCTGGCCTGGCGACCACCCGGACCGGAATGAGGCGCAGCCTCAATGAAGCCGCGCACAAGCTCGGCTACTGGCCGGTACGGCCCGAGCCCCGTCCGGAGCCGCCCGAGCCATCGGCGGCCCTGCGCGCCGCCAGCGACGACAACCGAGACGTCGTGGCGCACGCTGGAAGGCTGGTGCTGGCCCTGGGCGCCCTCGGGATCGTGTACGGAGACATCGGGACAAGCCCTCTGTACACAGTGCAGACGATCTTCCAGCAGCACCCCGACGCCGCCACCCCCACCCCGGCTGGCGTGTACGGGGCCGCGTCGCTGATCTTCTGGTCGCTGATGATCGTGGTCGGTGTCAAGTACGCCGGCTTCATCATGCGGGCCCACAACCGTGGTGACGGCGGGATCATGGCCCTGACCGCTCTGATCGAGCGTCGCAAGGTGGCCAAGGCCGGTGTTCTGATCCTGCTCGGGATCTTCGGCGCGGGTCTGTTCTTCGGTGACGGAATGATCACGCCGGCGATCTCGGTTGTCTCGGCGGTTGAGGGGCTGGGCGGGGTCTCCTCGAGCCTGTCCAGCGTCGTTGTGCCGATCGCGCTGGGGATCATGGTCGTGCTGTTCGCCGTTCAGCGCTTCGGTACGGGCGGCGTGGGGTGGATGTTCGGCCCGGTGATCCTGCTCTGGTTCGTGGTCATCGGGGTCCTGGGTGGCAAGGAGGTCGTCCTCCATCCCGGAGTTCTCCAGGGGCTGTCCCCGCACTACGCCATCGACTTCCTGGTCGACCATGGCTCGGCCGGGTTCCTGACGCTGGGGGCGGTGGTGCTGTGCGTGACCGGGGCCGAGGCCCTGTACGCCGACCGGGGGCATTTCGGGGCTGGGCCGATCCGTTTCACGTGGTTTTTCATCGTGTTCCCGGCGGTCCTTCTGTCCTATCTGGGCCAGGGGGCGCTGATCCTGGCCCATCCCCACACGATCCGCGGCAACCCGTTTTACAACCTGGTCCCACACTCGCTGCTGATCCCAATGGTCGTGCTGGCCACGCTGGCCACGATCATCGCCTCCCAGGCCGCGATCACCGGCTCCTTCTCGGTGGCCCGCCAGGCGGTGCAGCTGGGCTTCCTGCCCCGGCTGAACATCCGCCACACCTCCCAATCCACCGAAGGTCAGATCTACGTGCCCGTGATCAACTGGCTGCTGGCCGCGGGAGTGGTGGCCCTGATCGTGGGCTTCCAGCACTCCTCCAGACTGACCGAGATCTACGGCGTCGCCGTCACCGGCACATTCGCGCTGAACACGATCCTGTTCCTGGCCGTGGCCCGCGCCCTGTGGCACACGCCCAGGTGGCGCCTGGCCATCCTGGGCGGTCTGTTCCTGATCGTCGAGCTGGCCTTCTTCAGCGCCAACCTGGCCAAGATCAAGCATGGGGCGTACCTGTCGCTGCTTGTCGGGCTCGGCTTTGCCTTCCTGATGATCACCTGGCGCAAGGGCCGGGAGATCGTGACGCGAAACCGTCTGGCCAAGGAGGGCCCGCTGGATCAGTTCCTGGATGGTCTGTGCAACGCCAAGCCTCCTCTCAGCCGCGTCCCCGGGACAGCAATCTTCCTCAACCCGGGCAAGCAGACCACCCCGCTGGCGTTGCGGGCTGAGGTGGAGCGGATCAACGCGCTGCACGAAAAGGTGGTGATCGTCTCGCTGGATGCGGTCAGCATCCCGTACGTGGATCCCGCCGATCGCTTCTCCGTCGAGCACCTGGGCCGGGGGCTGTTCAAGGTCGTGTACCTGACGATCAGGGTGGGCTACCGGGATCGGAGCGACGTCCCCGAGGCGCTGGCGCTGGCCCGGAAGCGGGGCCTGCTGGAACGCAACCTGGACCTCGAGCACGCGTCCTACCTGCTCTCCCGGATCACGATCACGCCCACCCCGGAGCCGGGGATGTCCCGCTGGCGCAAGCACATCTTCCTGGCCATGGCCCGCAATGCCGGCAGCCCGATCGAGCTGTTCGGGCTCCCGGCCGACCGCACGGTGTCGATGGGCTCTCAGGTCGCGGTCTGAGCAGGGTGCGCCAGCGGGCCTGACCTGATTGCAGTTCGGCGCCGCGGGGTATCTCCGGTCCAGGCTGAGCCCATGGACGACGCCCTCCTAAAAAAGCTGGCGGTGAACGAGGCGCTCCTCAGGGATGTCAACGAGGCCATCGAGCGGGGGCTTCGGCCCGGAAACGAGGAGCAGGTGGTGCGCTTCCGGTGCGAGTGCGCTCAGCTCGAGTGCAACCAGGCGGTGGTGCTCACGGTCTCCGAATACGAGTCTGTGCGCGCCAACCCCCGGCGCTTCGTGCTAATCGACGGCCACGAGCGCGGGGAGGTCGCGGTCGTCGTCGATCGCCTTAATGACTACGTGGTCGTCGAGAAGCTGGGAGATGGCGCCGCCGTGGCCGAGGAGCGCGACCCCCGCAGCTAACCGACGTCGAACCGCATCTTGGCCTGGGTCCCGCCGTCGGAGCGCTCGGCCAGGATGAAGTCGTCGCACGCCTCGGCGATCAGCGCCAGACCCCAGCCCAGTCCAGGGTCGGTGGCCGGGGTCTGATGTCCGCAGCCGTCGTCCGCCACCAGGACCCAGAGCTCCCCGTCGACAGCGGTCGCTGTGACCTGGACCCCGCCGCGGGCGCGGCGGTAGGCGTGCCGAACGGCGTTGGTCACCGCCTCGGAGACGGCCAGCCGGATCCGGTCCAGTTGGTCCTCGGCCACGCCAGCCTGTGCGGCGTAGGCACACAGATCGTGGCGGGCGCGGGGCACCGAGGCCGCGGTGGCCGGGTAGAGCTCTTCATGAGTTTGCTGCACTGTGAGCAACACGCTCTTGGCCGCTCCTCGGCAGCGTCGACAGGGGAGATACCAACGTTCGGTTACCAGGTGTAGTCAGAGGATTACCAGCCAGCAGCAGGCTAAACCCGGGCTGAGGTTCTGTGCGAGGGGCTTTTAGGCGGCCTCGGCCGGTGCATCGCGGCGGCTGGACCGAATCCGCCGCCGCTCCGCTCGGGTCGGACGCAGCTCGAGCGGCTCGCGCCGGGTGTGGCGAAGGACCAGGAAGGCGATCGTGCCCCACATGGCCGGGATCCACAGGGAGATTGCGTGGTAGACCAGCGTGGCAGCGGTCGCGGTGGTGGCAGTCATGCCGTAGACCACGAGCATCCCCACCAGGCTCCCGTCCAGAGCCCCGATTCCGCCGGGCACCGGGATCGAGTTCGAGAGATAGGCGATCTGATACGCCAGCACGATCGGCGCCAGCGGCGGATCGCTCCCCAGGGCCTCGAAACACGCATACAGCACCGCGATGTCACACCACAGGTAGGCGATCGCCCCGACCAGCCGCCAGTCCGGCCGGAAGAGCAGCTGCTCGGTGTCCCGGATGCTCTCGGCGGTCCCATGCATGAGTTGTTGCAGTCGTCCCGGCAGGCGAGTCTCAAGCCCTCGGTCCAGCGCCCGGGGCATCAGCAGCACAAGCACCAGGACGGCGGTCCCCACGCCGGCCGGAAGGATGCTCAGGAGCGGATCACTCGGCCCTGAGACGCCCGCGAACAGAGCGAAGCCGACCACCGCGAAGGTGATCACGTTGATGGCGCTGGTCAGTAGGAACAGGACGGCCGATCGCTCAGCCACTCTGCCCAAAGGCGCTCCGCGCTCGACCAGGAGCCAGCCGCCCATCGCCACGCTGCTCACGCCGCCCAGTGAGACCGCTGCGTTGAAGGCCAGCTCCGATAGGGCCACCCGGGCCCCGAATCTGATCGGCGCCCGCTCGAACACCTGCAGGAAAGCCAGGACATAGCCCAGGCAGGAGAGGATCTCGAGGCCGACCGCCACGGCCACCCAGCCGCCGCTCATCTGCGTCACGGTGTGGGCGACGCTGTGCAGTCCTGGTACCCCCAGCAGCAGGCCGATGACGATCGCGACCAGCATTGCCAGGACGATCAGCCCATGGCGGAGCCGCCGGGCGGCCTCGCCGCCACCCTGAGGCGCATCGCGGTCGGAATCCACCGTTCATGTGTACCTCAACCAATCGAATCGATCGATCGCCGCAACTCTGCTGAGCCGACTCTGTTCTTGGTGGTGGCGATCCCGGGCTAAGCTCACCGACGGTGGCAGCAGACCCGGACTCGAGGGGAGCTCCGATTCACGGATTGACAAGCCAGGTTCAACGCGCGGCGGGCGTGGTCGCGCTCGTGCTGGCCAGCGCTGGGGCACTCGCCTGCACCGGGGCTTGGGCCGACCCCGTCTCTCCGCTCAGGGTCGTCAGGTACAACGGCCTGCGGCTCACCGTCCCGAGAAGCTGGCCCGTCTACGACCTGTCCCGCGATCCCACGGTGTGCGTGCGCTTCAACCGGCACGCGTTGTATCTGGGCGCGCCGGGCCAGGCAGAGCGATGCCCCGCCCAGGCACTTGGCCGGACCGAGGCCATTGTGGTCCAGCCTGCTCCGGGGCGGGCGAGCTCGGCCAGCGCGCGCCGCACCGCGTCCACGTCGATCCCGGCCGCGATTGGCTCTGGCGCGAGCTCGTCGGGGTGGTGGCTGGACCGCCGGCACGGCGTCCTGATCACCGCCACCTGGGTTCGGCGTCCAGCTTTGATCAGGCGGGCCCTGGGCATCCGCTCGCTCCGGCTCCTGCGCCATTCCTCAGGCGCACTGCCGCCGGGCGTGACCGACGCCGCGCCGACCGAGTCGGCAGCCTCGGCCAAAGCGCGCTCGGCGTCCCTGCCGGGCGCGGTGTATACCGGGAGGGGATTCGACGCCTGCTCGACGCCAAGCACGTCGACGATGTCGGCCTGGCGGGGCTCCTACCGGGCGATCGGTGTCTACATCGGGGGCGTCAATGAGGCCAGCTGTGCCGGCAAGGGGCTGACTCCGGGATGGGTGAGCCGGGAATCGGCCGCAGGCTGGCACCTGATCCCGATTTACGTCGGCCGACAGGCGCCTTCGAACGAGTGCGGCTGCCAGGGCATCTCCCCCTCATCCGCCATCGGGCAGGGGCGTTCTGCCGCCAGGGATGCTGTCAACCAGGCTCGGTCGCTCGGGCTGGGCCCGGGCAACCCCGTGTACTTCGACATGGAGAGTTATCCCCGCGGCACGACCAACACGTCAGCGGTGCTCACATTTCTGGCCGCCTGGACCGGTCAGCTGCACGCGCTGGGCTACCTGTCGGGCGTGTACAGCGGGGGCGACTCTGGGATCGTGGATCTGGTGTCCAAGGTCGGCGGGCGGTACGCCGAGCCTGACGATCTCTGGATCGCGCGCTGGAACGGCGTCCGAGACACGAGCGATCCCAACGTCCCGGCGACGTACTGGGTCAACCACGAGCGCCTGCACCAAAACCGTGGCGACCACAACGAGACCCACGGAGGGGTGACAATCGACGTAGACAGCGATTACCTGGACGGAACCACCGCGGCCGCCGGTGCTGCGACCGGAGCGTCCGCTCCTCCGGCTGGCACGCTGCCGCCCGTAGTCTCCGGGCCGCCGGTCGTGGGCCAGCAATTGACCCTTTGGCACGGCAGCTGGACGGGAGCTCCGAGCTCGTACACCGAGCAGTGGGAGGACTGTGATGGCACGGGCGAAAACTGCATCCCGATCAGGGGCGCCACCGGGCAGCGGTACGTGGTCAAGCCTGCGGACCTCGGATACAAGATCCGGGTGATGGAGATGGCCAGCAACGGTTTTGGCACCGGAGCGCCGGTGATATCGACCGCCACCTCCGAGGTCCAGGGCTCGGTGCCGCTGTACTGGTTGCGCAATCGGTACGGGAACATCTACGCCAGCCAGGGCACGCGGTACTACGGCTCACCACACGGCTCCGGGTTCCGCGCCGCCAGCATCACGGGCGCCGCGGCCACACTGGATGGGCTCGGCTACTGGGTGGTCAGCCGGGCCGGGAAGGTGTTCAACTTCGGTGACGCGGAGGGGCTGCCGGCGATCCGTCCCACCCGGCGGATCATCGGGATCGTGGCCGCCGCGGAGGGCGGGTACTGGCTGTACAGCCCGGCCGGAACCATCTATCCCAGCCAGGGCACGGCTTTCTACGGCGCACCCGCAGGCTCCAGCCTCCGGGGCTCGGTCGTGACCGGCATGGCGGCCACGCCTGACGGGCTCGGCTACTGGATGGTCAACCGCGCCGGCACGGTGTTCAACTTTGGTGACGCGGCGGCGCTGCCGGCGGTCCGTCATTCCGGCCGGGTCGCCGGGATCGTGGCCGCTGCGGGCGGCGGATACTGGCTGTACACCCCGGCCGGAAACATCTACCCCAGCCGGGGCGCCAAGTGGTACGGATCGCCCGCAGCCTCGGGGGTCCACGGCTCCACGATCACCGGGTTCACGGCCACCCCGGACGGCCAGGGGTACTGGGTGGTGGATTCCGCCGGCGACGTCTTCCCGTACGGCGACGCCGCCAGCCTCTCCGCGATTAGGCACAAACACGCGATCACGGGCATCTTCGGCTAGGAAGCGCGGGTGTAGGTGCTGGGTGTGGCCTCGAAGGCGTGCAGGCAGTGGGCCGAGCAGAAGTAGAGGGTGCGGCCGGCGAACTCCTTCTCGACCGCCTTCGCACGATCGACCTTCATGCCGCAGACGGGGTCGGTTGCCCCCCGACGGGCGGTCAGCCAGAACAGCGTCGCGAAGACCACCAGTCCGGCGATGTTGAGGAACAGCCTGTAGTTGACCGTGACCGAGCTGAAGATGTCCGTCCGGGTCGGCCGGGCCCCGGTTGGGATGAGGCCCAGGCCAGTGAACAGGCCTTCGACGATCAGCGCGGCCGCGACCATCGTTATGAACATGAGACCGGTGATGCGCAGCGCAAACTTCCAGCCGTAGTACTTGCGGTAGATGGCGATGATGGGCAGCACGATCAGGTCGGCGAAGATGAACGCCATCACCCCGGCGAAGCTGATGCCGCCGCTCCATAGCACCGCCGCCAGAGGCACATTGCCGACCGAGCAGACGAAGCTGAGAATGGCGATGACCGGGCCAATGAGCGCGCCCCAGATCGTCTGAACAGTGTGAGGTGAGCCCTCCAGAAACAGAGTGTTGAAGACGTTGTTGCCGAGCTGGGCGATGAACCCGGCGAGCAGGAAGCCGATCAGGATTTCCCGGTGCAGCATCTGCCAATCGCCGCGGAAGTTGTGCGCCACGTCTGACCACGCCGAGGCGCTGGTCAGACGTCTGCGCCAGCTCATCCGGCTGCTGGCTGGGTGATGCTGGTGGCCGGCGGCGGCCGTCCTCGCGTGCTCGCGAGCCTCCTCCTCCATCTGGCGGGAAACAAAAACCCGCAGGAGCAGCGCCATCAGGAGGATCATCACGACCCCGCCGATGTACTCAGCGAGCGCGAACTGCCACCCGATGAGCACCCACAGCACGAGCCCCAGTTCCCACACGAGGTTCGTCGACGCGAACTGGAAGGCGAGGGCCGAGGCGGCCGACGCCCCCTTCTGGAACAGGCTCTTGGCAATGGCGATGGCGGCGTACGAGCACGACGAAGACGCAGCGCCCAACCCCGTGGCCGTGGCCAGCGGGCGAACCCCGCTGCCGGAGAGCGCGTTCTGAATCCGCTCGCGGGGCACCCATGCCTGGATCACTGCGGAGATGACAAACCCGAACACGAGCGCCCACCACACCTCCCAGCCCATCAGGAAGGCGTCGCGCAGTCCGTGCCAGATGACGTCGAGAACTGAGTTCACGTCTCTACGCTAGCAGGTACCCCCGGGGGGTATCTGCTACGCTGCTGAGATGACCCTGCAAGCCACACCGGCCCGCGGATATACGGCCACCAAAGACCAGCTACTTGGTCGTCTGCGCCGCATTGAGGGCCAGGTTCGCGGAGTCCGGGGCATGGTCGAGGATGACCGCTACTGCATCGACGTCCTCACTCAGATCTCCGCCATTCAGGCGGCGCTGGACAAGGTCGCGCTCGGCCTGCTCGATGACCACGCGCAGCACTGCGTGATGGGCGCCGGGCCAGACGAGCGGGCCGCAAAGACCGAGGAGCTGATGGCTGCCGTCGGGCGCCTCATGCGCCGCGGGTGAGCCACTAACCTCGCTCCAATGCGCAGGGACACGGAGCTGGCTCGTGACCGGCTGCCCGCGGTTGACCGGGCCACGATCCACCCCCACACCGGCCCCGAGCCTGGTCCGTTCTACTACCAGCGGGCTGGCCACCCGGTGGGGGCCGAGGCAGAGCGCGTGCTGGGCGAGCTGGAGGGTGGGTCCGCGCTGCTGTTTCCCTCCGGCATGGGCGCCGCCACGGCGCTCGTGCTCGGGCTGCTGAAGCCCGGGGCGCACGTGGCCGTGGCCGAGGGCGGCTTCTACGGGACGGTGCGTCTGCTGGAGGACGAGCTGGGTCGGTGGGGGCTGGAGGTAACCACGTTTGACCAGACCGCGCCGCCGCCCGCTGCCGACATGGTGTGGCTGGAACCGTGCGCCAACCCGATGTTGACCTTCCCCGACCTTGGGTCCTCGATCGCCGCGGCACACGACAAGGGCGCGCTGGTCGTGGTGGACAACACCGTGCTCAGCCCGCTGCTGTTGCGCCCACTTGAGCTCGGCGCGGACTTTGTACTGCACAGCGCGAGCAAGATCCTGGCCGGCCACCACGATGCGCTGCTCGGAGTCGTGAGCTGTGCCCGGCCTCAGGACCATGCGCGATTGGCAGAGTTCCGGACGGCGTCAGGAATCGTGGCCGCCCCCGATCCCGCCTGGCTCCTCCTGCGTGGGCTGAAGACGCTGGCCGTGCGCGCCGAGCGCCAGTCAGGCACGGCGCTCGAGCTGGCCGGGCGGCTGGCCACGCACCCGAGGGTGGAGCGGGTTCGCTACCCGGGCCTGGGCGACCCGGTGGCGGCCAGATACGTCCAGGCGTTCGGGCCGCTGCTGTCGTTCGACGTGGCCGACGCCCAGGAGGCGACCCGGGTCGAGACCTCGCTGGAGCTGATCGAGAATGCCACCAGTCTGGGCGGCGTCATCTCAACGCTTGAGTCCAGGTCCCGGTGGGAGGGCGAGCGGGTTCCGCCCGGCCTCCTGCGCCTGAGTGTGGGCCTCGAGGATGTGGATGATCTGTGGGCGGACCTGGTCCAGGCGCTGGAGGGCGGCTGAGCCGCAACACTAGACTCGGACGGCACGATGGCCGCCCGCTCGACTTCTCTCGCGCCGGTTTACCGCGTCGGCACCGAGGGGATCCTGGACGCGGCCACATCGGTGTTCGCCTCGGAGGGCTATGACCGGGCCAACATGGACACGATCGCCGCTCGCGCCGGGATCACGAAGCCCACGCTGTATGCCCGCTTCGGCTCCAAGGAGGGGCTGTTCGCCGTCGCGGTGCAACGCGAGTACGACGTCCGCAAGGCGCGGCTGTTCGACGCCTACTCCAAGCGCGGGGAGGAGCCCTTCAGGACCCGTTTGCACCGCTGGAGCAGCGCGTACTTTGACCTGGTCCGTGAACGTCCGGCGGGCTTTGCCCTGATCACCGAGGGCGAGCGCCATCCCGGGGCCGCCGCGCTGGTCAGGCAGGGCAACGAGGAGATCGTGGATCGCATCGCCGGGCTCGTGGTCGAGGTCTCCGGCCGACGGGCGTGGCAAGGAGCCCGGCTGGTGGCGGCGATGATCAGCGGCATCTTCACCGCGTGCGCCCGTGAGGCGGTGGCCAAGGGGATGGACCTGGACGACGCCGCTGTGCTCTGCGAATCGTTCATGCTCGGAGCGCTCCGTGGCGTCGATCCGAAGCTGATCGACAACGCGGGGTAGAGGCCCGCGCCGGTCGGGCCGCGGTCTCAGCTCGAGTTGCCCAGCACGTCCCGCAGGGCGGCCTCGAGATCCGGATGCCGGAACTCAAAGCCGAGCCGCTGTAGAGCGGCGGGGACCACCCGCTGGCCCGTCGTGACGATCTCGGCCATCTCCCCGTAGAGCAGCCGCAGCGCGAATCCGGGGACTGGAAGAACGGCCGGGCGGTGCAGTGTGCGCCCGAGGGCGCGGGACAGCTCGGCGTTCGTGACGGTAGTCGGCGCGGTCAGATTCACGGGTCCGCGAGCCTGATCGTTGTCCAGACAGAAGAGCATTCCGGCGACCACGTCGTCCAGATGGATCCAGGGCACGTATTGCCGGCCGCCCGCCACGGGGCCTCCGACGCCGAGCTTGAACGGCGGGAGCATCTTCGCAAGCGCGCCGCCCGACGGTGAGAGCACGACGCCGGTCCGGGTCATAACCACGCGCGTCATGTCGCTGGCGTCGGCCGCCGTCGCCTCCCAGTCGGCGACCACCGTGGCCAGGAAGTCATCGCCGGGGGAAGTGTCCTCCGCCAGCTCTTGGTCGTCGCGGGCGCCATAGAAGCCCGTGGCCGACTGCGATATGAGTACCCGGGGGCGTTCTCCGTCGGGCAGCTCTCGCAGGCCGGCTGCGAGCATCCGGGTCGAGCCCACGCGTGAGTCACGGATTCGAGCCTTGGCGCTATCACTCCAGCGCTGATCCACCGGCTCGCCAAGCAGGTGAATCACGCCGTCGGCTCCGCTCAGGGCGGACGAAGGGGGAGGCTGGTCGGTGGGGTTGGGCCACGTGGCCACGTCGATCCCGCCCCCGAGGGCCTGCTGCGCCCGGCTCCTGTCTCGGGATAGCGCGACGACGCGATCGCCACGATCGGCCAGCGCGCGGCAAACCGCGCGGCCGATCGTTCCGGTGGCGCCGGTGACCACCACGTGGATCATGGCTGGCCTTCAACCGGCGCTGTGGACATGGTGGAGTCATACCCGATCCGGACGCACGCGCCCCACGTTTCGATGGCGAATCAAGTCGCGTATGGCGCCCCAGATCGCCGTCGAGCCGGGGCCAGGTGCTGCCGATGCTCGCGCCGTCTTCTCAGATCCTGGTCAGCGTGACGACGTCGTCGTGGGGTTTCATGCGCAGCAGGCGGTCGAGAAGTCGCTCAAAGCGGGCCTTGCGGGGCGGGGGCTCGGGCAACCACACGCTTGCCGGCGCCACCGCGAGGTGCAAGCCGGCCAGCTTGGCGCTCGGGGTTGATGCGCACGACGTTCCAGGCCAGTCCGGTCTTCTCCAGTCCGCTGATGAGTAGGGCGGATGGGTCGATCTCCCACCACCGCAGGCCGTGCTCGGCGCTGCGTGGGAACGCATGGTGGTTGTGGTGCCAGGACTCTCCGAGGGAGGGCAGTGCGAGCCAGGCGACGTTGGTGGAGCGGTCATCAACCTCGAAGCGGCGCGAGCCGAAGAAGTGGCAGACGGAGTTGACCGACCAGGTGACGTGGTGGACGAGGAAGATCCGAACGAGGCCTCCCCAGATGAACCCGCGGATGGCGCCCTGGAGCGTCCAGTCGTGGAGGGCCAGGCCGGCGAGAGTCGGCAGTAGCAGCGAGAGCGCGGCGAGAGCGGGGAAGCGTCTGCCGAGCCGACGCATCCTGGGGTCCTCGTAGAGGTCTGGGGCGTAGCGCTTCCAGTCCGCCTGGCCCTGCGTCTCTGTGAGCCATCCGGCGTGTGCGTGCCAGAGGCCCTTCAGGCCGCTGCCGTGACCGACGTGTGGGGAGTGGGGGTCGCCCTCAGCGTCGGTGTGGGCGTGGTGCTTGCGGTGGTCTGCAACCCAGTCGAGCACCGAGCCCTGCACCGCGAGTGAGCCGAGCCCCGCGAAGGTCCGCTCGAGCCACGGGTAGGTCTGAAAGGAGCGGTGGGTGAGCAGACGGTGGAACCCGACCGTCACCCCGATCGCGCTCAGCAGGTAGAAGCCCACGAGCAGCGACAGGTCGGTGATGTCGACCCAGGAGTTCCAGAGCAGCACGATGGCGGCGAGGACGCCGAGGAATGGGACGATGACTCCGGACAGATTGGCGGTCTTTTCAGTTTTGGTCATGCTGAACACGGTATGTCAGTTCAGAGATAGTTTCTAGAGACGCACGCGCGAACTTGTTGGCGTTTATGCTCATCTGATGACAAGTTCTGCTTTAAGGGGTGATGTTCCGGTCGGCGTTGCCGACGTTCTGGCGCCGGAACTGCCTGCGCTATCCGACGCGATCATCCAAACGATCGGTGAGGAGGTGCCCGAGTACGTCCGGCCGCTCAGTGGTGAGTTTGGACGCGGGGTGCGAGCCGGCGTCACGCAGGCGCTCGAGCGCTTCCTGGGCCTGGTCCGCGGGCCGGAGCAGCCCGATCCTGAACTCAGCCGCGTCTACGTCGCCCTCGGCCGGCAGGAGTTCCGAGCCGGACGAACGCTGGACTCGCTTCAAGCCGCGTATCGCATCGGGGCGAAGGTGGCCTGGAGGCGAATCGCCGAGGTGGCAATCGATGCAGGCTTCGGGCCGAACACTCTGGCCACCCTGGCGGAAGCGATCTTCGCCTACATCGACGAGCTTTCTGCAGAATCCGTGGAGGGATATGCACGCGCGCAATCGGAGGTGGCCGGCGAGCACGAGCGCCGGCGCCGCGAACTGATCGAGGCGCTGCTGCGCCCTGGCACGCCCGGTCATGAGCTGGCTGCGCTGGCCGAGGAGGCGGGTTGGAAGCTGCCGCCGACCGCTGCAGCAGTCGCCTGTCTGGCCGACGACGCGCCACGCCTCGCGCGTCGCCTCGGGGCCGACATCGTGCAGGCGCGCATCGAAGGGCTTGGGTGCGTCGTCCTCCCAGACGCGGACGCACCCAGCCGGCGCCACGGGCTCGAGGTGGCCACGGGAGACCGGCCCGCGGCGATCGGGCCGAACGGCCCTCTCAGCCGGCTCCATGAGTCCTGGTGCCTGGCTCGCGCCACGCTCGAAGCCGTCGCCTCGTCCGGCGCCGTCTCGGAGGGTGCCGTCTCGGCCGATGACCATCTCGGAGATCTGCTCCTCGTGGATGCCGCGCACGTGGTCGACCGGATCTCCGAGAGCCGACTCGCCGGTCTTGCAAATCTCACCCCAGTCGCCCGTGAGCGCACGATCCGAACAGCCCTTGCCTACCTGCAGCATCAAGGAAACGCTCCCGCGATGGCCCGCGCGCTACACGTCCACCCGCAAACCGCGCGCTACCGGATCACCCGAATCCGCGAGGCGCTCGGCGACCAGCTCGATGTTCCCGACGCGCGTTTTGAGCTCGAGGCGGCACTCCGTCAAGCGCTTTGGACACTCCCCAGCTGACCCGGGGCCGTGGCATCGAAAAGCCCCGGCACGCGGCACGCGGGGCTTTCCCTATGCGCCCGAGAGGACTCGAACCTCCACGGACCATTCAGTCCACAAGGCCCTCAACCTTGCGCGTCTACCAATTCCGCCACAGGCGCGATGGGCCGGGGAGTATAGCCCCGGCAGAGGGGGCTCCGGCCGGCGACCCGGCCCCCTCCGGCCCGTTGCGGCTGGGCCTCCGGCCAGGGCGCCTGCCCGCTCCGGCCGCTTGTGTCTGTCCGTGAACCCCGCTACAGTTCCCGAACGTGTGTTCGACGTATCCGGCCCACAAGTCAAACGAGCAAGGAGCTGACTGATGGACCTGACCAAGCGTCAACAGGAGATCTTCGACTTCATCAAGCGCTATTCGGCCCGCTATGGGTATCCGCCTACCGTCCGTGACATCGGAAAGGCGGTCGGCCTGGCGTCTTCTTCCACCGTCCATGCCCATCTTTCCAACCTGGAGCGGATCGGGCTGCTACGCCGCGACCCGACCAAGCCGCGGGCGATCGAACTTCTGGATCGGGCCGCGTCAGGCGTGCGCAACCTGGTTCGTCCTGGACTGCCGCTCGTCGGCCAGGTGGCTGCCGGGCAGCCGGTGCTGGCCGAGGAGAACATTGAGGACTATGTCCAGACGCCATCCTTCGCCGGCGGCGAACAGGGCGGCTACCTGCTCCGGGTCCGCGGTGACTCGATGAAGAACGTAGGGATCCTGGACGGCGACCTGGTCGTCGTCAGACAGCAGGACGAGGCCGACGATGGGGAGATCGTCGTGGCCCTTGTGGGCGAGGAGGCCACCGTCAAGCGCTTCTACCGCGAGGCCGACCACGTTCGCCTGCAACCGGAGAACGAATCCATGCAGCCCATCCGCAGCCGGGACGTGCGCGTCCTGGGCCGGGTGGTTGGACTGATGCGGAGCCTCTCATAGATGCTGACCTCAACTCTGATCCCGCCTGCCTGCGATCGCCACCTCGACGAGCCGACGCTCGACGCGGCGATAGCTCGGGTGTGGGGAGGGGTCCAGAGCGCGCGAGACGTCGGCTGCCCATGGTGCGGAGGGACGATGCATCCGCGGTACAGCGCCGGGCCGCTCCCGGTGGGCGCTCGCTGTCAGGACTGCGGGGCGTCGCTGGCCTGAGCCCGTTCCATCTGGCCGGGCCCGACGGCAAACGGTTCCAGGCATGGCTCAGGCGGGCTATCCTTCAACGGGCAGGCTGAGCAGTCGCGGAGGTGCGAAACCCTTCGAGGAAAGTCCGGACATCACAGGGCAAGGTGGTCGGTAACGCCGACCCGGGGAAACCCGCGGGAAAGTGCCACAGAAATGACACCGCCTAAGCCTGGAGCCGCTGCAGAGCTTCAGGCCGGTAAGGGTGAAATGGTGCGGTAAGAGCGCACCGGCGTCGCGGTGACGCGGCGGCCAGGCAAACCCCACCTGATGCTAGGCCAAGCAGGACCGTTTGTAGGTGGCCCGCCAAGGTCCGGGTAGGCCGCAGAGATGGATGATTGCTCTCGACAGAATCCGGCTTATAGGTCTGCTAAGGAAAGCCCCGCCTCGGCGGGGCTTTCTATTTGTCGGAGTTCCTGGGCCGGAGCGAGCGTTCGTCGTGAGGGCCGGTCGCCAGTCAGTCAGGAGCTGAACGCTCACCGGGCCGGCCGGTTCAGGCGGTAGACGTAGTGATCTTGTGAGTGGCGGGGGTTGTCCGGCTTCAGCTGGCCCTCGGCGATGCGCTCGAACTTCGCCCGCTCAAGCGCTCGCCACGAGGCACGGTTTTCCACGTGGACCGGCACGATCACCGCCGTCACCTCGGGACGCTCGGTCCAGATCTGGGCCAGGCAGGTGAGGATCATCAGGGTTCCGAGCCCTCTCCCACGGTGATCCGCAGCGCCAATCAGATAGTCGATGCTGACCGCGCCTTCAGGGACCTCACAAACACCCGCGAGCTCGGCCAGGTAGTCGGGATAGGCCACGACCGGGTAGTGCTGGATCAGACCGAACGACCGGCCCTCGCGCTCGGCGATCAGGACCGTGGTGGGATCCCGTCCCTCGACGGCGGGTCGGTAGTCGCGCTCCACAGCCACGGCTGACGCCTCATGGTTCCACCAGCGCGCAACCAGCGGCTCGGCAAGCCACTGACCGAGCAGCTCGAAATCGCCGCGGCGCAGCGGGCGGAGGCTGACCGTCACTCGTTCTGCATGCGCCGGAGATCCGTCAGCGGAATGTGGCAGCTCATCGCGTGGCCCGACTCCGACTCCTCCAGCGGCGGCTCCGTCGTCTCGCAGATGGCACCCAGCTTGCGTGGGCAGCGGGTGTGGAACACGCATCCCGAGGGCGGGTCGGCGGCGCTGGGGATCTCGCCCTCCAGCCGGATCCGCTCTCGCGGCGCGTCCTCGAGCGACGGCACGGCCGACAGCAGGGCCTCGGTATAGGGGTGGTGCGGGCCGCTGAAGACCCGGTCGGCCGACCCCGTCTCCATGATCCGTCCCAGGTACAGGACGGCAATCCGATCTGACAGGTAGTGGACCACCCCCAGGTCGTGACTGATGAACACGTAGGCGACGTTTTCCCGGCGCTGGAGGTCGCCGAGCAGGTTCAGAATCGCGGCCTGGACCGACACATCCAGCGCTGAGGTGGGCTCGTCGCACACGACCAGCCGGGGATCGCCGGCAAAGGCTCGGGCAATCGCGACCCGCTGCTTGAGCCCTCCTGACAGCTGGGCCGGCCGCATCGGGAGCTGATCCTCGGACAGCCGGACCGATGAGATCAGTCCCAGCAGCCGCCGCATCACCTCCTGGCCCCGGTATCCACCCAGCTTGACCAGCGTCCGGCTGAGCAGCCGCCGGACCGTGTGCCGGCGATTGAGCGCCGAATCGGGGTTCTGGAACACGATTTGAAGCGCCTTGTGCTGGGCCTGGGAGCGCTTGGAGGAGACCGGCGGCAGCTGCTGACCGTCCAGGATCAGCTCCGCGCCCGCATCCGGGGCGGTCAGACCCAGGAGCACTCGGGCGAGCGTCGTCTTGCCGCTGCCCGACTCGCCGACCAGACCGAGCGTCTCCCCGGTCCGGACCTTCATGCTCACACGCTCCAGGGCCTGAATCGTCTGCCCGTCCAGGCTGAACGTCTTGGAGACGCTGGTGGCCTGAATGAGCGGCTGGCCCCGGCGGTGCCCGTTCTGTGCGGGGTCGGGCTCGTCCCCGGCCGCCGCCTCCGGCGTTCGCGGAAGCGCCTGAGCCTGGTCGTGGAAGTGACAGCGTGCCCCCCGCCCGGGACCCACGTCATACATCGGCGGCGGTTCGGTTCGGCAGCGCTCCTGGGCCAGGCCGCACCGGGGGGCAAAGATGCAGGCAGGCGGCAGCTCACCGGGGCGGGGCAGGAAGCCGGGGATCGTGTCCAGCCGTGCTCGGGACTTGGTCGCCTCACGGCGGGGGATGCAGCGCAGCAGACCCACCGTGTAGGGGTGCCGGGGATCGCTGAACACCTGCTGGGCCGAGCCCTCCTCGACCATCTCGCCGGCGTAAAGAACCCCCACCCGGTCGCACATCCTGCGGATCACGGCCAGGTTGTGGCTGATGAAGAGCAGCGAGGTGCCGAGCTCCTGGCGTAGGGAGGCGATCAGGTCGAGCACCTCGGCCTCGACCGTGGCATCCAGGGCCGTCGTGGGCTCGTCCAGGATCAGCAGCGACGGTTCGGCGGCCACGGCCATCGCGATCACAGCCCGCTGAAGCATCCCGCCTGAGAGCTGGTGGGGGTAGCGCCGCATGACCGCCGCCGGGTCGGAGATCCGCACCTTGGCCAGCATCTGCTCGGCCCGCTCGAGCGCCTGTCTGCGCTCCACACCGGCGATCTCAAACACCTCCGCCACCTGGCGGCCGACGCGAATCGTCGGGTTGAGCGCCTTCCCAGGCTCCTGGTACACCATCGACACCGTGCTCGCGCGCAGCCGGCGGAGCTCCTCCCGGTCCAGACCCAGTACGTCACTTCCGTCGACGGCGATCCGGCCGCCGCTGACGCGCCCGTTGCGGGCCAGATAACGGACCACGGCCAGGGCCACGGTTGACTTCCCCGACCCGGACTCGCCCACGAGCCCGAACGACTCGCCGCGCGCGATCTGAAATGAGACGCCGCGCAGGACGGTCAGGTGGCGTCCCCTGACCCTGTAGGCCACATCGAGCCCGTCGACCCTCAGGGCGTCGCCGGAGGCCGGCGTTTCCCCCTCCGGCGACTCCAGGCCGGCGAGGGCACTCATCGCTCCAGCACCCCCTCAACCGCGTCAGAGACCAGGTTCACCCCGACGATCAGCGAGGCTATGGCCAGCGCGTCGAACAGGACCTCCCACCAGTACCCGGCGGCCACCTGGCCGTAGTTCTGCGAGATCTCAAGCCCCCAGTCGGACGCGGGCGGTTGGATCCCGAGGTTCAGGAACGACAGTGCCGCGACGGTGAAGATCGCGTAGCCCAAGCGGACCGTGAACTCGACCAGGATCGGTGGCAGCACGTTGGGCAGGATCTCGACGAACATCACGTACGGGGCGCCCTCGCCGCGCAGTCGGGCGGCCGCCACGTAGTCGAGCTCACGCTCCTGGAGCACGGCGGCCCTGACGGTGCGGGCGATCAGGGGCGTGAACACGACGCCGATGACCAGGATCAGGGTTACGTTGGAATGCCCCAGGGCCACCACCGCCAGCACGCCGGTAACCACCAGCGGGAGCGCCAGAAAAGCCTCCACAAAGCGGCTCAGGATCTCATCCACCAGGCCCCGGAAGTACCCCATCACCAGGCCGATGGCAGTTCCCGCCACCGTGCCGAGGAGTGTGGCCAGCGGGGCCACGATCAGGATGTCTCGCGAACCGACGATCACCCGCGAGAGCATGTCTCGTCCCAGCGCGTCCGTCCCGAACAGATGCGACCCCGATGGCGCCTGGTTGATCGCCTCCAGGTTCTGGGCGAGCGGACTGTCGGGTGCGATCAGCGAGCCGAAGATCGCGCATACGATCCAGAAGAGGAGGATCGTCGCCCCAACCCAGAACAGTTTGGAGCGCGCCAGTTGACGGAGGAGCTCCTGGCGACGCGCGGCCGAGGCTCCGGCGGCCTGGATCGCCCCGGCCGACTCAACGGGGACGCTCGAGACGCTCATTCGGCTGCTCGGAGCCGGATGCGCGGGTTGAGGAGGGCGAACATGATGTCGGCCAGCAGCGTGGCCACCATGTAGACGATCCCGATTGTCAGCACGCCCGCCTCGAGCATCGGGAAGTCCTTATGCGTGGCGGCGGTGTACACCAACGACCCGATGCCCTGGTAGCGAAACAGCGTCTCCACGATCACCAGGCCGCCGATCAGGTAGCCGGTCTGGGTGGCCACCACGGTGATCGTGGGCAGCAGCGAGTTGCGCAGGACGTGGCGTCGGATCATCACCCCTCGAGGCAGCCCCTTGAGCGTCGCGGTGCGGGCATAGTCGGACTCGAGCGCCTCGGCCGTCCCGGCTCGAGCCATGCGCGAGATGTAGCCGAACAGGATCAGGGTCAGCGGGACGGCCGGCATGATCAGGTACTTGAGCTGGGTGAAGAAGCCCGAGCCCGGCGGCGCGGTGGCCGAGATTGGCAGCACGCTCAGCCCAATGCCAAAGACCAGGATCAGGATGATCCCGGAGACGAACTCGGGCACGGTGGTGGCCGATAGCCCCACCGTGCTGATCAGCCGGTCAAGCGGGCGCCCGACGTTGAGCGCGGCCAGAACTCCGCCGAAGATCCCGAGCGGGACGACGATGATGAAGGCCAGCGCCGCCAGCTTGAGCGAGCGGCCCAGCGCTCCGGTGAGCATCGGGCCGATCGCCGACTGGTACTGGTAGGACGTACCGGGGTGGCCCTGGACGAAGTGACTGATCCAGGTCCAGTACTGGGTCAGGACAGGTTTGTCCACGCCCAGTTGGTGGTCGAGGGTCCTGACCGCGCTGGGAGCCGCCAGGTTGCCCAGGATCGACCGTCCCGGGTCGCCCGGCAGGACCTGCGCGGCCAGGAACACGATCACGCTCAGGATCCACAGCGTCAGGAGCGCGAGGGCAACGCGCTTCAGTACGAATCTGAGCATGTCCGTCCCCGAGTATTGATCAGGACATGTAAGCCTGATTCAGGTACAGCTGGGCGATCGACGTGGGGTTCAGGCCGCCCACGCTGGGTGTTGAGGCGGTCAGCCCGTCGATCCAGTACGGGATCACGAGCGGGGTCTGGTCCAGCAGGAGCCGCTCAATCTGGCCCGCGACCTTGCGCTGGGCCTGAAGATCGAGCGCGGCCACATACTGCTTGACCAGCGAGTCGTAGGTCTTGTTTTTGAAGTGGGCGGCGTTCCACGGTCCCCCCGAGACGAGGGGCGCATTCAAAAAGACGTTGGGCACGCCCCGGTCGCCGTAGTCGACCAGGCTCATCGTCCCGTCCAGCCAGTCGGAGTTGCCGAATGTGGCCTTCCCGTAGTAATTGCTCTGCGACTCGATGTTCAGGTTGATGTTGATCCCGGCCTTGGCCGCGTCGGCCTTGATCACCTGGGCCAGCTGCGGAATCTCCTCGTAGTCCTCGGTATCCATCGTCACGTTGATGCTCGAGTGCCCGGCGGCGGACAGCAGCTGCTTGGCCTTGGGGATGTCCTGGTTGCGCTGGGCCACGGAGGGATCGGTGGAGGGGAACCGGGGTCCGAACGGATAATCGTTGGCCTCGCTGCCGTCACCCTGCAGCAGGGCCGTCACCATCCCCTTGCGGTCCAGCGAATAGGCCACGGCCTGCCGGGCACGTGCGTCGGTGAACGGGGCCTGGTCGCAGCGCATCGACAGCTCGCGGTGGTTGGCCGCCTTGAGTTTGATGATTCTGTAGGTGGAGCCATTGAGCAGCGCGGTCGCACCGGCCGGTACGAACTGGCCGATCACGTCGACGTCCCCTCCCTGGAGAGCCAGAATCTGAGGCTGCTGGGAGGAGTAGAACTTGAACTCGGTTCCGGCCAGCAGGGGCTTGGTTCCCCAGTAATGGGGATTTGGCACGAAAGACGCGCCCGAGCCCTGGGCGTAGCTCTTGAGCTTGAACGCCCCGGTACCGATGAACGTGCCCTGCCACTTGGCGAAGTCGGTCCCCTTGGGAACGACGATCGCGTTGTAGTTGTCCGAGGAGACCAGGTACGGGAAGTTGCCGTTCGGGGCGTCGAGGTGGAACTCGACGGTGGTGGCGTCGATCTTCTTGACGCCGGATGGCGACAGAACGCCCTGGAAAGTCGACAGCGCGTTGGAGGCGTTCTTGGGCTCGGCGAGCTGCTGGAAGGTGTAGACGACGTCATCGGCGGTCATCGGCGAGCCGTCGCTGAACATGACCCCGTTGCGGAGCTTGAACGTCCACACGCTTCCGTCGCCGTTGGGCGACCACTTGAGCGCCAGCATCGGCTCGAGTGCCAGCTTGAGGTTGTTGTCAAAGATCAGGAATTCACCGGTCTGGTTGAGCATGCACAAACCACCCGCGTCGGCCACGGTGAGTGGGTTGACGGCCGCCGCCGGCGCGGAGATCGCGACCCGCAGGGTTCCGCCGCGCTTGGCGGCGGGCGGCGGCGTCGTCGAGCTGGACGCGGACGATCCGCAGGCGGACAGGATCGCTCCCAGCAACGGCACCGAGATCCCGACGGCGCTGCCCCGACGCAGGAAGTCGCGGCGGTTCAGTCGGCCCGCCACCAGCTCGTCGATGTAGTGGTTCTCCAACTCGCTGCGTCCCCGGCGAAGCCGGTCGAGTTCGTGGTCGCTGGAAGTCATCGAGCCTCTTTCTCCTGTCAAACCGCGCTCCTGGCAGTGCGCGTGGTAGTCCGAGCAGCCCGACCCTATTCGATCCGTCGGCGGTGTGCCTCGGGTAAAGCTCGTGGATAGGCTGAGCCACTTGTGGCCCAGGAGCTGAGGGGACCTCCGCCGGCCCCCTGGTGCGCACCATCGGCTAGGCTGCCCGATTGATCCGTGGGCGCGGGGGCCGCGAGGTAAAGAAACCTAGGAGGTATCCCCGTGCGGGCGAAAGTTTTGTCCCTGAGCACCGTCCTGCTGGTCTCACTGGCCGCCCTGCCGGGTACGGCCCTGGCGGCCAAGGATTACGCCAACATCGCCCGCGACATCGTGCCGTCGGGGAACTTCGGAACGATTCCGAGCGCGTCCACGCAGTCACAGATCGAGCGCCAGGCCGTGATGTACAACGCGCTGACGCCGCTGTTCAGCCACGTCACGCCGGCCGACGTGAACTCCGATTTCAAGGCCGAGCCCATCAACGTGAGCGGCGCGCCGGGCCCGATCACCAAGGAGAGCGTGCCCCACGCCGGGATCACGATCTATCGCGACGTCTACAACGTCCCCTACATATACGCGCAGACCGATACCGAGCTGACGTGGGCCGCAGGCTGGGTTGAGGCCGAGGACCAAGGGCTACTGCTGGGGGAGGCACACAACCTTGGACGGCTGGCGGCGGTCGACGCTCCTGGGCAGAACGTGATCGGCCTGATCGGCAATCTGGCCAGCTTCACCCCCACCCAGCAGACCGAGAACGAGGTGGCCAAGCAGACAGACGCACTCTTGGCTCACGGAGCTGAGGGGCGGGCAGTTCTGCGCGACATCGATACCTACCTCAAGGGGATGAACGCCTACCAGGCTGCGCACGCTGCGTCTCTCAAGTACACCCGCAATGACATCTACGCCCTCAACGCGGTCAAGGACCAGTTCGTGGGTGAGGGTGGGGGCAACCAGGCGCTGAACTCGGTGTTCCTGTCAGCGCTCGAGCACAAGCTTGGGGCCAAGCAGGGACTGAAGGTATTCGACGATCTGCGGGAGGCGTACGACCCCGAGGCTCCGGCCAGCGTCCCCGGACACGTCCAGTTCCAGCCCAAGCCCCAGAGCCTGAGTGGCAACGTGCTGCTCGATCCCGGGAGCCTGACGCCCGCGGCCTCCGATGCCCTGGCCGCTCAGGACCGGTCGCGCGGACACGCCAGCAACGAGCTGATGGTCTCAGGGGCGCGGTCGGCCACCCATCACCCGATCATGGTCGCCGGACCACAGATCGGCTACTACTACCCCGGCCTGACGACCGAGGTCGTCGAGAACGCGCCCGGGATCCACCAGCGCGGCGTGACCACCGCCCCCTTCCCGGGCTACATCTTCATCGGGCGCAGCCAGGATCAGTCCTGGTCGCTGACCTCAGCAGGGCTGGACCAAATCGACACATACGTGGAAACGTTGTGCGGCGGGAGCAAGCACAAGTACATGTTCGACGGGAAGTGCCGGAAGATGCAGTTCTTCGACGCCGGCAAGCTGACCAACGGCGGCACCACCACGGAGGTCAGCTTCTGGCGGACAGTTCATGGTCCTGTGTTCGGATACGCCCGGACAACCACCGGCCGGCTGGTCGCGCTGACCCACAAGCGGGCCAGCTACGGGAAGGACGTGCTCGACCAGCTCTTCTACTACAAGCTGGGCCACGGCCAGGTCCACAATGCCCAGGAGTTCTTCCGGGCGGCCACCCTGACTCCTCAGACGTTCAACTCGTTCTACATGGATGACAAGAACATCGCCGTCTACACCAGCGGCCTGATCCCGATCCGGCCCAAGGACGTCGACCAGGACCTACCGATCAGCGGCACCGGTCACCAGGAGTGGCGAGGCTTCGTCTCCTTCAAGAACCATCCCCACGGCATCAACCCCAAGGACGGCGAGATCGTCAACTGGAACAACCGACCCCAGGCGGGCTACGAGGCGCCGGACGACAACTGGATGCTGGGAGCAATCCAGCGCGTCACGCTGCTCCTGAACAACCTCGGCCACGGCAAGAACCTCACGCCATCCCGTGTGGTATCGGCCATGAATGAGGCGGCCACCCAGGACGTCCGCGAAATGACGATCGAACCGTTGCTGAACGATGTGCTTGAGCGTGGACACGCCCCCAACCCCCTGGACATCAAGATGCTGAAACTGCTCAACCAGTGGCACCTGCAGGGCGGCAGCCGGCTGGACCGGACGGGCAATGGCCAGATCACCGCGCCCGGCGCCGCGATCATGGACACGGCCTGGCCGCTCATGGCCAAGGCGTGGGCCTCGAGCGTGCTCGGCAACTCGCTGACCAATCAGCTGGCCACATTCCAGAGCATCTATGACAACCCCAACAACGGCAACGGCACGGGCGGTCAGTACTCGGGTTGGCACATCTGGATGGAGAAGGACCTGCGGACGATCCTGGGCCAGCACGTGGAGGGCAAGTTCAACCTTCGCTACTGCGGGGGCGGGAGCCTCAAGCGCTGCACAAACCTGCTCTGGAATGCCATTGATAAGGCCGGCAAGGAGTTGGTCAAACAGCAGGGCCCCCACCCGGGGGATTGGCACTCCAGCGCCACGGCTGAGGAGATCACCTTCGTCCCCGGCCTGCTCAACTACAAGATGCGCTACACGAACCGGCCGACTGGAATCCAGCAGGTGCTGAGCTTCTCCGGCCACGCGAAGGGGGATGGTTAGGGCCAGCGCGGACACCCAGGGACTGTCGGCACCGGCGCCGACGGCCCGGGATGCCTGAGATAATCGCCCTCACATGAGGAGGCGTGTGTGGACGGGTAGGGCGGCGGTGGCGCTTGCCCTGACAACGGCGATGGCCGCAGGCTGTGCGTCGCTCGTGCTCACCGGATCCAGCGGTGCCCACCCCTACCGAGCCTCGACCGCCGTCCTGCGCGGGACTGTGTCCAGGCTGGTTGGGGTGTCGCGGAACCTGGGCACCCTCGACCCCCGTCGGCAGGTCAAGCTCGCGCTCCCGCTGGCTCTCCCGAGTTCGGCGGCGCTCGACCGCTTCGTGGCCGAGCAATACAGCCCGAGCAGTCCCGGCTACCACCACTTTGTAACTCCGGGTCAGTTCGGTCGGCGTTTCGGCGCGCCGGCGGTCGAGATCCAGCGGGCGGCCACCGCGCTCCGCAGGTTGGGGCTTCGCGTCACGCGGCCCAGAGCCAACCACCTCTACATTTCGGCCGCCGGAACCGTTGCGGCCGTGGAGCGGACCTTCGGGGTCAGCCTCGACCGGTTTAGCGCCGGCGCCAGGCACACCTTCTTCGCCAACACGACCAACATCCGGCTCCCGGCCTCGCTCCGCGGACTGGTCACCGGGGTGCTCGGCCTGGACAACAGTGCCCACCCGGTCTCGCGCCTCGTGGCGCCACCCCGGGCCGCTGTGCAGGTGGCCCGCGAGCGGGCAATCGTGAGCGGATCCAGGGCCCGAAAAGGGGTCGACGGCGGGGCGACGCCGTGCCCTGCAGCCGATGCCTCCGGGGGCTACACCGCCCCGGATCTGGCCCAGGCCTACGACTACAACGGAATGTACGCCCGGGGCTTCCACGGGGAGGGGATGCGGGCCGCGCTGGTCGAGTTCGACGACTACCACGACTCCAACGTCCGCGGGATGGAGCGGTGCTACGGCGTTAGAACCCCGGTCACCCGGCGGCGGGTCGACGGAGGAGTGGGCGGCCCACCGGAGGGCGGTGAGGCCGAGGACATGGCCGACATCACGACGATCCTGGAGCTGGATCCCAAGCTGGCCCATCTCTACGTGTATGAGGCGCCGATCACGGGCGGGGCTGCCATCTTCGACGAGGGCACGGCCGAGCTCGACCTGTACAACGCGTTCGTCAGCGACGATAAGGCCACCGTCCTGTCGGCCTCCTGGGGCTACTGTGAGGGCCTTCAGAGCGCCTCGTATGACCAGCTGTTCGCGCGTCTGGCCGAGGAGGCCGCCGCCCAGGGACAGGAGATCTTCGACGCCTCCGGCGACAGCGGGGCTGTCGACTGCCTGAGCTCCGAGGCGCCCACGGAGGGCAGCCTCAGCGTCGAGCAGGAGGGCGCCACGCCCTGGGTCACGAGCGTCGGGGGGACCGACCTCGGCCACAACTCCACGCTGCGCGGATCGCACATTCACGACGAGGACACCTGGAACGACGGGGGTGCTGCTGGCGGAGGGCAAAGCACCGTCTGGTCGATGCCGTCCTGGCAGGCCTCCTACCTGGCCGCGGCCCACGACAGGGTTCCGGGCGCAGCCAACGACTGCGGCGCCCCGGCGGGGCACCTGTGCCGGATGGTGCCCGACATCGCGATGAACGCCGACCCGTTGGCGGGCGGAGCCATCGGCGGCGGGCCCACGCCGCCTCAGTTCTCCACCAGCGTCCCCCCGGACGCCGGCTCGCCCGGAGACAACACGTACTGCGCCACGGCCAACTGCTCATTCACCGGTCAGCCAACCCACGGCGTGGGGGCCTGGTACCCGATTGGCGGGACGAGCCTATCCGCGCCCACCGCCGCGGCCGCCGCGGTGCTGTGGGACCAAACCGCCAAGAAGCACGGACTCGGTCGCCTCGGGCTGGTCAACCCGTCGCTGTACCGGATCGCATCGAGTGCCAGCCGGTACCGCCAGGACTTCCATGACGTCACGACGGACACGAACTCCGATCAGTACGACACGGCCGACTGTCCGCCGGGGTGCAACCCGCATCATCTGTACAGGGCCGCCAGGGGCTATGACATGGCGAGCGGGCTCGGCTCGGTGGACGTGGCCCAGCTGGGCGCCGACCTGGTCAAGCAGTCGGGACAGATCTCGCTCACACCCACCACGGTCCGGGTGTTCGGGTATCTCCACGGACCGAGCACCTCTCAGCCGGTGTCGGTGACGGGCGGCCCACCCGGTGGGTTCTACACGGCCCAGAGCAGTGTCCCCTGGTTGCACCACGTCGTTCATGGCGAGGTCCCGGGGAGGCTCAGCTGGTCGGCGAAGCCGAAGGGCCTGACCAGCGGTACCCGGACGGGGCGGATCACCGTGAGGAGCAACGACGGCTCCACCTCCACCCTCACCGTCATCTACAAGGTTGGCCCCCGGGCCAGGATCTCGGTCTCCCCGCGACACCTCCACTTCTCCGAGCGCGCGATCAGCTCCAGCGGCGCCTCCACCCGTCCGGCGTGTGGCTCGACGATCTGGAATGACGAGCTGAAGGGTCAGCTCACCAGCTCGGCTGACCACACCGGCGTGGACCGCAGAACGCGGCGGGTCCTGCGCATCTTCAACCGCGGGGCGCAGGGCTCCTCGCTGCACTACGAGGCCTCCTTCCACACCTACACGAGCAGCTGGCTGACCCAGGACTTCAATCCGCACAACAACCCCCACGGCTTCCAGACCCGGCCCGCGCCGCCGCTCGTGCCCAGCTCGGGGGCCGTCAAAGCGGGCGCCTCGGTGGCCTTCAGGCTGGCCTCAATCGGGAATGCCAACTCCGTCGGTGGCTACCCGGCCCTGAATCAGGGGACCTACCGGGGCGTGGTGGACATCCGTGATCTGGCCGACCCCCGCGCGCTGGTCAAGGTTCCGGTCACGCTTGCCCTGGGCAACGGGAGGCGGACACCGACGATCGCCGCCCGTCCACGGTCGATCTCAGTCGCCCTCCCCCGGGGGCAAGCCAAGCGGGTCAAGCTCGTGCTGAGAAACGCCTCACATACCTGCGGCTATGCCTACAGCCTCCAGATCACGCGACCGTGGGCGAAGGTCAGCCCCGATCTGACGTCTGGCACCGTCGGCGCATCTCCGGCCAAGGCGGCTCCGAAAGCCACGGACAGCGGCCAGGGAAACGGCTTCGAGCCGCTGACCATCCGCGCGAAGGGGCTGGCCAACGGCAGCTATCACGCCAGCGTGATCGTTCAGTCCCAGAACGCCGTGCACAACCCCACGCGGGTGGGGATAACGATCAGGGTCTCCTCGCCTCGGCACCGCCGCGGCCGTCATCAGGCCGGCCGCGCCGCTGGCTTCACCGGTTAGGTACCGGCCAGCCTCTGAAGCGGCGCTCCCTCCAGGCGGTGCATGATCCAATCGTCAAGCCTCCGGGCATCCAGCCGCTCGTAGAACCGCAGCGCGGGCTCGTTCCAGTGCAGCGCCGCCCACTCGAGCCGGGTATAGCCGCGCGCGACGGTGGTCGCAGCCAGCTCCCGGAGCAGGGCAAAGCCGACGCCCGTCCCGCGGTGCTCATCCGGCACGAACAGGTCCTCCAGCCAGATCCCGGAGCGGCACTCCCAGGTTGAGAAAGTGCGGTAGAAGAGGGCGAACCCCACCGGCGTCCCCTCCAGCTCAGCCACCAGCGCCTCCGCGGCCCGGTCGGGTCCGAATAGTGCGGTGGCCAGCAGCTCGCTCGATCCAGCCACCTGATCCGGAGCGCGCTCGTAGGTGGCCAGAGCCACGATCATGGAGAACAGCAGATCGGTGTCGGGCGGCTCCGCGGGTCGGATCACGGGGTCTGAGGGCAAGGGGCGAGCACGATAGCGACGCTGGCGCCCGGCCCGGCGTTCGGGGAAGATGTGCTGCGGATGGCGCTGATACCCGACAGGCTCACCCGTCCCGTCAGCCGGCTGGGCGCCGTGGCCCAGAACGCGCTGGAGGTGGCGCGCTTCGGCGGCCTTTCCACCGAGGAGGAATCATCGCCGTTCGAGGTGGCGGCCGAGCATCGGGTGTACCGACTGCGGCACTACTACCCCGAGCAGGCCGAAGGGCCGCCGGTGGTGCTCGTGCCGCCGATGATGCTGGCTGCCGACGTGTACGACGTCGCCCCCAATACCAGCGGGGTAACGATTCTCCGGGAGCACGGCGCCGACCCGTGGGTGGTCGACTTCGGGGCTCCCGAGCTGGAGCAGCACGGACTCGAGCGAACGCTCACCGACCACGTGCTGGCCGTGTCCGACGCCGTGGAACGGGTGCGCGACGCCACCGGGCGCGACGTCCACCTGGCCGGCTACTCGCAGGGCGGGATGTTCTGCTACCAGACCGCGGCCTACCGCCGGAGCGCCGGAGTGGCTTCGCTGATCACCTTCGGCAGTCCCGTGGACACCAGGCAGGGAATGCCGCTGGGGCTCCCCCAGGGGCTGGCCGGAGAGCTGGCCGAGCTGCTGGCCGACACGTTCAGCGGGCGGGCCCTCCCGGCCTGGGCCAGCCGGACCGGCTTTCGCCTGCTCGACCCGGTCAAGACGCTGCGTCACCAGGCCCAGTTCATCCTCCAGCTCCATGACCGGGAAGCGCTGCTCCCGCACGAGCGCCAGCGACGGTTCCTGGAGGCGGACGGCTGGGTGGCTTGGCCGGGGCCGGCGATGGCCGAGTTCCTGCGCCAGTTCATCGCCCTGAACCGCATGCTCGAGGGCGGGTTTGTGATCGAGGACCGGCTGGTCACCCTGGCCGACCTCAAGTGTCCGATCCTGGCCGTGGTCGGGGCCGTCGACCAGCTGGCGCCGGCGGCCGGAGTCCGGGCGATCCAGCAGGCTGCTCCGCGGGCGGACGTGTATGAGCTGGATCTGCACAGCGGGCACTTCGGTCTGGTCGTCGGATCCGCGGCCACCACTCGGACGTGGCCCTCGGTGGCCGGTTGGGTCCACTGGCGCGACGAGCGGACGGAGCTGCCTGAGACGATCCTGCCGATGGACGACGCTCGTTCGCAGGCGGGGGGCCAGCCGATCCGCAGTCGGATGGGCTACGGCCTCGAGCTCGCCCTCGGGGTGGGGGAGGGGATCGCCCGTTCCCTCGCCGGAACCGGTGAGCGGGCCGCCCGCACGCTGCGCGGGCTGGCCCGGGAGGCGGCCGGCCAGCTCCCGCGCCTGGCTCGCCTGGAGCAGATCCAGCCCGGGACCAGGATCTCACTGGGGCTGATCGTCCAGGAGCGGGCTCGGCGGACGCCGGATGAGGTCTTCTTTCTGTTCGAGGATCGGGCCTACACGGCCAAGGACGTCAGCGACCGGATCGACAACGTGGTCCGGGGCCTGATCGACATCGGGGTCCGCCAGGGCGAGCACGTCGGGGTGCTGATGGGCACGCGACCGAGCGCCCTGGCCGTGGCGGTGGCGATCAGTCGACTCGGAGCGGTGGCTGTGCTGATGCGGCCCGACGGCGACCCCCAGCGGGAGGCCGGGCTGGGCCAGATCGAGCGGGTGATCGCCGATCCGGAGAACGCGGCCCGGGCCGGAGACCTGGATGGTGTGAGCGCGTTCGTGCTGGGCGGGGGAGGGGGCCCGAGAGACCTCGGGCCGCTGCTCACCGATATGGAGCAGATCGACCCCGAAGCCGTCCGTCTCCCTCGCTGGTACCGCCCCAATCCCGGTCGGGCCGGTGAACTGGCGTTCATCCTGTTCACCGGGGAGGGAGAGCGGACCCGGATGAACCGGATCACCAACCAGCGCTGGGCGCTGTCGGCCTTCGGGACCGCCAGCTCGGGGGCGCTCGGGCCGGGTGACACCGTGTACAGCGTCACTCCCCCGTACCACCCGTCCGGGTTGCTGACCACTCTGGGGGGAGCGATCGCCGGTGGGGCTCGGCTGGCCATGGCTCGGCGGTTCGATGCCACCACGTTCTGGGAGGAGGTCAGGCGATACGGCGTGACCGTGGCCTCCTACACCTGGACGATGGTGCACGACCTGGTGGCCGCGCCCGCCCAGCCCGGCGAGCGCCACCATCCGGTGCGGCTGTTCATCGGCTCGGGGATGCCGCGCGGGCTGTGGCGGCGGGTGGAGGAGCGTTTCGCGCCCGCCCGCGTGCTCGAGTTCTATGCCTCAACCGAAGCCGGGGCGATTCTGGTCAACCTGCGGGACGTAAAGCGCGGGGCGATGGGCCGGCCGCTCCCGGGCAGCGCCGAGGTCAGGATCGCCCGCTACGACATCCAGGCCGGAGGCCTGGTGGTCGAGGAGGGTGGGTTTGCCCACGAGTGCGGCATCGATGAGGTTGGCATGCTGCTGGCCCGCGTCCGGCCCGGCGATCCGCTGAGCGTGGTCCCGCTGCGAGGCGTGTTCGCGGCCGGCGACGCCTGGCTGGTCACCGGAGATCTGTTCCGGCGTGACGGCGACGGTGACTTCTGGAGGGTCGACCACGTGGCCGAGGTGATCAGGTCGGGAGACGGACCGGTTTTCACGACGCCGATCCGCGATGCCCTGACGGATCTGCCCGCCGTTGATCTGGCCGTCGCCTACGGCGTGGCTCCCCGGCCAGAGCAGCCCGAGCTGGCGGTGGCGGCGATCACGCTCCGGCCGGACGGGGACCTCACGCCACGCGATCTGAGCCTGGCTCTGGGAGGGCTTGAGCCGGGGCAGCGGCCGACCCTGGTGCACGTCGTCCAGGAGATTCCCGTCACGACGTGGTACCGGGCGCTGACCGGCCCATTTCGTCAGTCGGGCATACCGGCCCCGGCCAGCGGAGTGCGGGCCTGGTATCTGGACGCGTCCGGCGGAACCTACCGCCCGCTCAGCGCCGCCGCGCACAAACGGCTCACCGCTGCCCGGACACCCCGTGCAGGAAGGCCACCAGGTGGGTGAAGAACACGTTGTGCGGATAGGCGGCTGCCGGGTCGTTGTGGGCGTAGCTCCGATGGCGGTTGACCAGGGTCAGATTCCTCATCGGGATGTGTGACTGCCGGGCCAGCGCCTGGGTCGCCTGAACGATCACCTTCCCCCCGTACGCGCCGAAGGCGTACATCAGCAGGCGCCTGGGGAGATGCCGGCCCATGGTCGCGTGCACGTCCAGTACGTGCTGGGCCGGATTGGCGATCCCGTTGCCGATCGCTCCCGTGTCGTCGGTCAATCGCTGCGGGAAATACCACTCGCTCCCGTCGGCGTTGTTGACGTTCAGCCCGGACAGCATCGTGGCGTAGCGCCGGACCGGGGTGATCGCACTCCCCCGGCTCCAGCGGGCCGGGCTGAACGACGTATCCAGATGCCCGACGTGGGCCTGGGCGGCGAACACGAGCTTCGAGGTCTTGACGTCGACGTCGTATCCGAAGATGGCCAGGTTGGTCACCCGGACCGGGGGCTTGAGCGCGGCTGGCAGGAGCTTGAACGTCTGACCGATCGAAGGCGCGTTGGAGGCCAGCAGTGCTCCCAGCGAGCCCGAGGTTGAGTACAGCCCGAGGAACGGGGCCGGGACCCCGCTGAAGGCCAGCCAGGGTGTGCTCGTCTGAAGCGTGTGGAGCGACTGCCGGGCGTCCTGGGCGGTCACCGGTGGCCCGATGCTGGCGCCGTCGTCATAAACCAGCCCGGCAAGTTCGTCGGCCCCCGGGCGGCCTGCGAAGTTCCACGTCGCGTATGCCGTGACCACCGAGCCGCCGAGAGAGTGGCCACCCAGCACGACCTTGCCGCCGAGCTTGCCCGCCGCCCCGATCACGCTGTGGAGGTCCTGCACGGCCACATTCAGGCCCCATTTTCGGGCGAATGGCACCTCTGAATCAGGCACCGTCTGGATGTGGTGCTTGATGTTGGCATTGGTCAGCCAGCCCAGGTAGTAGTTGAACACCCGCTGGTTGGAGGCCCTGTGCTGCTTGGCCAGGTTGAACACCGACTGGTCCTCCAGCAGGTTCTCCCGGCGCTCCACCGACCACACCTGCCATCCCTTGACCTTTGACACCAGCCACTCGGCCAGAGGCACGAAATAGCCGCTTCCGGCGGAGGTCCCGGGCTCGAGCACGAGCACGTTCCTGGCCTGGGACGGCCCGATCTTGAGCACCCCGACCTTGTCGTACCTGGCGGGAGTTCCGGGCGCGGAAAAGCCCGGCATCCAGGTGACACTCAGCATCTTGGCCGACGCCGCACTGCAGGCCAGCCACGGGAACCACACACAGGCCGTCGCCACGGTCACCGCGAGCCAGGTCCGCCCCGAGGTCTTCAAATCGTCCTCCTTGCTCTCCTTGGTTCCAGCTGGGCCCAGCCTACCGCTCTGGCCCGGGCCGGCAGCCGATCTCGGCCAAAGCCACCGACAGCACCTTGTCCCAGTACCGCTGTCCGTGCTCCGGGCTGGCCTGGCTCGGGTCGCCCAGGACCCCGTTTGGAGCCAGCGTGTGCACTCCTTCGGCGAACACCGCGCCGAGCGCGGTCTCCAGGTCGCCGGTGTAACCGGGCTGGCCGCGCTCTGGGTGCACGAGGTCGGGATGGATCGCCTCCAGCATCGACGTCTCCCACTCGCCCGCGTGCAGGCCCCCCTCGCTCAGGGGCACGCCGAACTCCTGGGCCCCGACCTGGGCGACCGCCATCAGCGCGCCCAGGTCGGTAAGGGCTCGGACCTCGACTCCCTCGATTGGTTCGAGCTTCTGGATCGCCTCGGCCAGCGGCCCGAAGTTGCCCCCATGCGTGGGTAGCAGGACCACGCGCCGAAAGCCGCCGCGGGCCAGGGACCGGACCAGGTCGGCCACAACGGCGTGGAAGGTCTCCCGGGAGACCGACAGCGTTCCCGGGAACTCGAGATGGTGCTCCGAGCACCCCACCCTGACCGTCGGTGCCACGAAGGCATCCAGCTCATCGGCCACCAGTCGCGCCAGGTGATCCCCGATCAGGGCGTCGGTGGCCAGCGGCATGTGGGGACCGTGCTGCTCGGTGGCTCCGAAGGCCATCACCACCGTGTCCCGACCGGCGGCCAGCTCAGCCTGGACCTCGGGCCAGGACATCCGATCCAGCTCGACTGCGCCCACCAGGACCTCCTCGCTCGACTCCCGGCGAGCCTACAGCCTCGGGGTGGGCGGACGGGGGCGCAACCTCGGGTCCGGCAGCGTGTTCCTACCTGCGGACCCAGGCCGGAGGGCGTCCTCGCCAACCGCCGAGCAAAGGAGCACCGTGCACCCAACCAAGCACGTTTCAGCCCGCCGAGCCTTCCTCGTGGGCGTCGTGTCCTGCGTGGCCGCACTCACCGCGATCACCGCCGCGCTGGCGGCGAGCAACATGGTGATCAGGTCGACCAACGACCGGAGCCTGGGAGCAACGATCCTCGAGGGTCCGGCCAGGTACACGCTGTATGTGTTCTGTGTGGGAACCCAGCAGAGCCGGTGCAGCGGGGGAAGGTCGACTTCGTTCTCCCCGCTGATCGCTCACGGCCACCTGGTCGGCGCGGCCCATTCCGGCATCAAGGCGGGCAAGCTCGGGATCCGAAAGCTCTCGGGCGCCAAGCGCCAGGTGACCTATTACGGGCAGCCCCTGTACCTGTTCAAGGGCGACCGCAGGCCTCGTGACACCCACGGCGAGCAGCGCAGAAATTCCAACGGGGTCTGGCTCGTTGTCAGCAACAGTGGGCGGCCGATCCCCAGGTCTGGCTACTGAGCCAATCGCTGCGGTCGCCTCTGCCCCCGTGGCCACCCGCCGGCCAGCGTGTCGTAACGTTCGCGTGAGTGTTCTTCGCCGTCCGGGTGCAGCGCGGTGGTCCCTGGGACTGGTCGCGTGACCTGCGGGAGCAGGACGGCTTCGACGAGCACGCGCGCTTCATGGATTCACTGGTGGAGGATGGCTTCATCGTCCTGGGTGGGCCGCTCGATCCAGGGGCCGAGGTCCTGCATGCCGTCTGTGCCCCGTCCGAGCAGGCGATCCGGGAGCGTCTGTCTGAGGACAGCTGGGCGCGCAACGGGATGCTCACGATCAAATCGATCGAGCCCTGGACGATCCTGCTCGACGGCCGGTCGACGTAGTCCCGGCGGATACAGGCCGAGCGGCCTCTCCCGCGCCCGCACCGTAGGATCCGCCCCATGAGCTACACGATCAAGAACCTACGCCAGGTTGACGACATGGCGCCGCGGTTTGGCTTTGACTCCGTGCTCGAGGCCCGCTTCCCATGGCGCGATCTGGAGGCCGAGGACACGGGGATGGCCTACCACGTTGTCAAGCCCGGCCAGCGGGGCAAGGCCCACCGTCACGACAAGGCCGAGGAGATCTACGTCGTTATCGGCGGCAGTGGCCGGGCCGTTCTGGACGGCGAGATCGTCGAACTCGGCCGCCTGGACGCGATTCGCGTCGCGCCTCCGGTGGCCCGGGCCTTCGAAGGCGGGCCGGGCGGGCTCGAGCTGCTGGTCTTCGGCCCCCACCACGAGAGCGACGGTGAATTCCTGGAAGAGGACCCCTGGTCCGGGGCCTGAGTGGCACGGGCCTAGGGTGGAAGCGATGGAAGGCTCGGCCAGCCCCGCTCCGCGCTTCATCGTCTGGAGCGACTACATATGACCGTTCTGCTACGTCGGGCTCGAACGCGCGGCGTGGCTTGAGCGCCGGTACGGCGCGCGGATCGAGTGGCGCCCGTTCGACCTCCACCCGGAATATCCGCCGGAGGGAATTCCTCGGAGCGTGCTGCTCGAGCGCTACGGATCGTCGCTATCCGATCGGCTGAACTCGATGTTCGCGGAGGCCGGATTGCCGTTCAAAGCGGCGCTGGACAAGGTGCCCAACTCCCGCCGAGCCCAGGCTCTGGCCGAGCTGGCCCGGGACCGCGGCCTCCACGGTGAGCTTCATCCCCGGCTGTTCGAGGCCTACTGGGCTCGCGGCCTTGACCTCGGCGACGACGAGGTGCTCCTGGGCGAGGGCCGGGCCGTGGGGCTGGCCGAGGACGAGATCAGGGCCGCCCTGCAGGATCCCGAGTATGTGGGGAGGATCGCCGAGCAGACCACCGCAGCGCTCGAACTCGGCGCGGCCGGAGTTCCCGCCTGGCTGGTCGATGAGCGGGCTCTGGTCCCCGGGGCCCAGCCGCACGAATTGTTCGACAGCGTGCTGGAGCGTCTCGGTCATCAGCCCATCGCCGCCTGAGCGGGCCCGCGGGCTCAGCGGACGCTGAAGTAGGCCCAGCCCGTCGGAATCGCTGCGTAGGAGGCGGTGGAGCACGGGTGCGGGTGCCGGGACGGCGGGCAATAGGGCTTGCCGGTCAGGTACACGCTGGCCTGGTAGCTCCCCGCACACCAGAGGCGCCGACGGGGATGGATCGTCACGCGCGCGATCTGCCCCCTCCTGCCCTTCATCACGTACCGGCCAAAGCCGTAGCAGCCGTGGTGTGGATGGCCGGCCAGCGGGGAGACGATCACGCCGTAGTAAGACCACTTATGACCGTGCGGACCGAGGTTCGTCCGCTGCCTGAACGAGAGCGTGAACGTGGTGTTCCTGCCTCCCACGCGAGGCTTGAGCCGGGGGTAGGTGCGCATCCGGGCGGCCAGGTGTGGATGGGTGAGCGCGCGCGGGTCTGGTCGGGCTGCGCTGCCGCTGGGCGCCGACCCCGTCGGAGGGCTGATCTGGCTGCCGACGTGCGTCCCGGACCCGGAGTGCCCGCCACCCAGATCACCGTCGGCAGCGGCGATCACCACGACCACCCCGACGGCGGCAGCGAGCACTGCCGGGATGGCGCGACGGCGGTTCACCGCAGGCAAGGGTAACCCGCCCGGCCTGGCGCTCAGGTCAACGCCGCGATCACCAGGAGCCTGTTCGCTGATACCCGGCGGTACTCCGCCGCCGCATGCGAAACGCGGACGGGCCGCGCTGAGCACGGCCCGTCCCACGAACGACGCTGGGGCCCTCCCGACTACGCCTTCTTACAGGCTGCCAGCGCCTGGTCCTTGATCGACGACGGTGCCGAGCTCGGCACGTCGGCGTTGACGATCTCCTTGCACACCTCTGCAGCGATCTTCTTGACCCCGTTGGCATCGCCGTTGGCGGCCTTGTCGCACAGGCCGGTCAGCTTGCTCTTCAGGGCCGACGAGAGCTGAGGGGCCGAGCTGATGCTGGCCTTGCAGGCCGTCACGGCCTGGGCAACGGCGGGACTGCTTGAGCCACCGGAGCTGCTGGATCCACTGGATCCCGTCGCGCCTGTGGCGCCTGTGGCGCCCGTGGCGCCTGTGGCGGACGCCGCCGGTGGTGTCGTGGGTGTAGAGCTTGAGCCGCACCCCGCGGCCACGAGGCCGGTGGCGGCTGCGCTCAACATCAGGACCAGGAACGGCTTTCGGAACATGACTCCTCCTTGAATTGACAACCCCACACAGATGAGGTGACGCGACCTTAGGCGCGGCTGCCCTCGCGGTCAGTGTCGAGGTCGTCTCAGATGAGTCTCAGCGTCCCTGCCCGCTCGCAGCGGTCACGGCCCAGTCGCTGGGCTGCCCGGAGCGGGTGACCAGCCCGAACTGGATCAGTCCGCCCACCAGCTTCGAGGGAACGCGGTGGCCGCCCGAGTAGGCCACCGCCCGCCGCGGGATGACGCCTGGGGGCGGCGCCACGTCGATCGTGACCCGGGCGCTGCTCACGCGGAGGTAGCCCCGGATCAGTCCGGCCCGCTGGGCGATTCCCACGTCCGGGAGGCGGACGCTGAAGTCACGCATGGGCAGGCGGGGCACGATCCGGTACCCGCTGCTCGTGGTCTCAAGGCCAGCCAGCTTGAGCAGGTCGAAGAGGCTGTAGGCCGGCTGGTGCATGATCTGCGTGTCGTAGCCGGGAACGGCTCCGAAGCCCGTGGCCAGTCCGATTCCGCACGTCGAGTTGGGCGACTGGTAGTAGGCGGCGCACTCATCGTCCACCGTGATCACCCCATCCCAGTGCTTGGGAAATGCCACCGCATGGGCGGTCAGCGTGTTGCGCTCAAACTCGTTCCAGGCGTACGCCGCGGCGCGTGGCACCTGGCCGGCGAGCTCAGCCAGCGCCCAGGTGATCCAGCCGTCGACGGCATACCAGGACCCACCGGGCCACTCGGCCGAGCCGTTGATCACCGGCTCGGTCGTCTGGGTGACCGCCGGATCCGAGGCGCTCGGCGCCAACGCGGCTCCGATCTTGGTCGGGCCCTTGGGTGCGCCGATCCCGACCAGGAAGCGCCGGTAGGCCTTGACCAGGCGGCCGGCCTGGCTCCGGGTCGCGGCGCCGGCCAGCAGCGCCCAGGGCTGAGGCTCGGCGTTGATGGCGCCGGCGCCCAGCTGGGTGGTGGTGGCATAGCCCCGGGCAAACCAGCCGCCGGGCACGTACTGTCGCCTGACGGTGGCCAGGTCGCGGGCGCCGGCCGCCCTCAGCTGGGCCGCGAACGCCTGCGCGCCGGCGCGGTCGGCCACGAGCGCCAGCCGGGGATAGATGTACGCCGCCTGGGCGGTGACCAGGTCCGACTCCGTCATGTGCTCGAACTCAGTTGAGAAGTCGTTCCAGTCACCGGTCGTCCCGGGCCGGTACTCGCCGTGCGGCCCGAGCCCGACGACCTGCTCCTGGTGCTGGAAGGCCAGCTCCAGATGCTGGAGCACCGTGCCTGACCCCGTGCCCTGGTAATAGGGAACCTGCTGCTTGAGAAAGGCCCAATCTCGGGTGGCCAGCACGTACTCCGCGGTGGCCCACAGAAGCCACTGGTCGAGGTCATCAGACGTGCCGAGGTCGTAGCGGCGGCACATTGAGATCAGCGCGTACGGGACGGCTCCGCCGGCCTGCGGCTGCTCGTGGGCCGAGTACTCGATCACCTGCCTGGCCAGCCACGGGTCGGCCCAGATCAGCGGGAGGATGTGCTGAAGCGGGTCGCGGAACGCGCCCTGGAACCCGAAGAAGTACTGGTAGTAGCCGCCCTGAGAGAGGATGTGGTAGCCGCACGCCTCGTCGTAGGTGGCGTCCGAGCGCACGGTGTAGGCATCCCATGCCAGCTCACGGGACAGCCACCGGGAGCGGCGGCCGAGGGCGGTCTTGGGCAACCAGGCTGCCCAGCGTTTTTCGCTCCTGCGCAGTGGAACCGTCACCTTCCGGTACCGGGCCACAAGGGGGCGAATCTGCTGGGGGTGGCCGTAGCCGTAGGCGTAGCGGAACGTCACGCTCTTCCCCGGAGCCAGAGTGAACGGGCTCCGGAAGGCAAACATCGCCTGACCTTCGGATCCGTTCGCGTCCGCGGGCGCGATCGAGTCCGTCAGGTGCCCGGTCGCAACGGCGGCGGGCCTGGCCCTGGTCCCGGAGCCGAAGAATGAGGTGGCGTCCGTGTCGTAGCCCCGGACCGGGGCGCGCAGGGCCGTGGCAAAGATGCTCAGTGGCCGGGTGTCGGTGTCGTCCGGAAGCTGCGCCACGGACAGCGTCCGGGTGGACGCGTTCCAGGCCGGCGACGTGAATCCTCGGGGCACCTGCTTGCCGGCCTGAATCTGAGGGTTGACGTCCCAGTACTCGAAGTACGACCCCGAGAGCCGCCTGCTGGACGTGTTGGTGATCGTCACGTCGTGCAGGAGCAGGGGATCGTCGCCGAAGGGCGCGTACACGACGTCCTTCTCAGAGAGGCCGGGCACGCGAAGCGATTTGGCGTAGTAGCCCACCCCGAACCGCCGCTGGGTCCGAGCCCCGGGTGGACGGTCGTCGTATAGCGTCGAGATGACCCGCCGGCCGAGCCGCAGGTAGCCGTAACCGCCGGCATAGTGGCGCTGCCCGGCGTCGTAATAGTTCATCCACTGGTACAGCCGATCCTGGCTCCATAGCTGGACGTAGCCGTGGTTGAACGCGTCGGCGACGATGTGGTCGTTGCCGAGCTGGCTCCAGGCGTCGCGACTACCGGAGATCTCAGACTGGGGCGCGAACGGGCTGGTCAGCTCGTTGATCGTGTAGTCGTACGCGGGCAGGTGCCACCGGTCGACCGCCCAGCGGCCGAAATCTCCGCTCCCGTAGGTGGAGGCGATCGACGGGGTCGAATGATCCATGGACAGGGGCGGCGGGGCGGAGGCCCGGGCGAGGCCGGGCGCGACCAGCCCGGCCATCAGTCCGAGGACTACGACGAGCCGCGTCATCGCGAGCCAGACCGGCAGTTCGCGTGGTGCTGGGATATGACCACCCGCAGCGGCAGACTGTCCGACGAGGGTCCCACGGCGATCGTGTCGCAGCCGGAGGCGATCCTCCAGCCGTTGGCGCGATCGGACCAGTATGAGAACGAGCGCGACGTGAGCGCGATCGCCACCCGGGCGCGCCGGTGCGGCCGCAGCTTCAACTTCGCAAACCCCTGCAGCTGCCACGGTGGCTCGGGCACATGTGAGGATCGCGGCAGGGACACGTACAGCTCCGGCACGGCGATTCCGGTGCGCGATCCGGTGTTCGTGATCGTCACATGAGCCAGGTAATGACCCTTGGCTGGCCCGCGGGTCATGGTCAGGTGACTGAAGTGGAAGCTCGTGTATGACAGGCCGAAGCCAAAGGGGTACGCCGGGTTGATGTGCCGGTGCTGGTACCAGCGGTACCCCACCATCACGCCCTCGCTGTAGTGCTCCTGGTAATACGGGCACGGCACCGAGGCGGTGTAGACGATGCAGTCGCTGACGGGGTTGACGTCCCCGGGATACTCGGCCGCGCCACCGTGGGCGGTGGGAATGTCACCCGCGTGCCGGGGGAACGTCGCCGGGAGCCGGCCGCCGGGGTCGACATCGCCGAACAGGACGCGGGCGATGGCCGTGCCGCCGTCCTCGCCCGGGTACCAGGCTTCCAGCAGGGCTCCGATCTGCTCACGCCACGGCGTCAGCACCGGCGCGCCGGTCTCCAGCACGACGACCGTGTGCCGGTTGGCTGCGGCAACGTCGGCGATCAGTTGATCCTGGTTGCCGAACGCGGCCTGCGTGTCCTGCGGGTCGGGAGGCGTGGCCTGGCTCTGCGAGCACTGGGGCGCGAGTGATAGGCACGACTTGTCAACACCCTCGGACTCGGTGTCGGCCGCGACCACGACGGCCAGGTCCGAGCGCCGGGCCAGCGCCTCGGCGCTCGGTGGGCTGCTCCCGCTCTCGTAGGTGACCTTGATTCGGTCCCTGTGGGCGCGGGCCGTGATCCCGGCCAGCGCGGTGGTCTGCAGGTACGGAGTGACCTGCGAGGAGCCGTTGCCGTGGATGTACTGGTTGGCCGCCGGGCCGATCACGGCGATCGAGTGAATCCGACGCGCAGTGATCGGTAGGAGCCCAGCGTTCTTGAGCAGGACGGCGCCGCCCTCCTCGGCTCGGTCGGCGACTCTCTCATCCGCCTTGACATGGTCGAGCCCCGAGTCCTTTTTCCAGGTCGGGTGGTCGAAGAACCCGAACGCGAACAGTTCGCGCAGGATCTCGAATACCCGCTGGTCGAGCAGCAAGCCGCTGACCGTGTGGTCGGCCAGTGCGGCCTGGACCTCGGGTGCGTCGTAGCACGTGTCGGCGATGTCGAAGTTCAGTCCGGCCGCCATATCCGGTGCGGTCTCATGGCACGACGCGGCGTCGGAGGTGACGAAGCCCCGAAATCCCCACTGCCGGCGCAGAATCGTCGTGAGCAGCGTGCGGTTCGAACAGACGTACTCGCCGTTGACCAGGTTGTAGGAGCACATCGCGGCCGCGGCGTGGCTCTGCTGGATCGCCGCCTGGAAGGGGGTGAGCTCGATCTCATGCATCGTCCGACGGTCCACGTGGACATTGACGAACGTGCGTCCGCCGTACGCGCTGGACAGAGGGGAGACCCCGTACTGCCCCTCCTGGTTGTTCTCGGCGTAGTGCTTGACATCGGCCATCACGCCCTGGGCCTGGAAGCCGTTGATCCATCCCACCGCCGTCTGCGCCGACAGGAACGGGTCCTCGCCGTAGGCCTCAAATGTCCGGCCGCCGAGCGGCGTGCGCATGATGTTGACGGTGGGCCCATAGTCGCCGTCGAAGCCCCGGTGCCTGACCTCCGCGCCGACGGTCGCCCCGTAGGTGTGGGCCATCGCCCGGCTGAAGTTCGCCGCCAGCGCGATCCCGGCCGGCATTGCCGTCGCGCCCGAGGCCCCTGAGCCCAGGCCGCCGGCGCCGACCGCGCCATCGGTCCACGTGATCGCCGGCATCCCGACGTCACTCGCCGCCTGGCCGGTGAGCACTCCGATCTTGTCCGATTGCGACATCGCGTGCAGCAGCAGTTGCGCCCGGCGAGCGGGGGGGAGAGAGGTGCTGCACCAGGGGTGGACTCCACAGCGACCCCCCGCCGTGGCGCTCGCCGGCGCCCACGTCAGCGCCAGTGCCGCCCCGACCAAGCATGTTCCCAACCACCGACGTACTGTCCGCAAACCGATTGCCTCTCCGCTTGACGGTCGAATAGAATACATGCGTGTCTGCAAATGCGCGCCACCAGGCGGGAGGAACGACCTGGGTCGGCGAGCCGCTTCCCCGCGGTCGTCACAAGCTCGATCCCGCCGCTGTCCGCGCTTCGCAGCGGGAACGGCTGATCCGGGCGATGCTGGAGACGGTGGCTGAGCGGGGCTACGAGGCCACGACGGTGCCCGAGGTCGTGGCCCGGGCCCGCGTGTCGAGGAACGCGTTCTACGAATTCTTCGCCGACAAGACGAACTGCTTCATCGCTGCCTGCGATGAGGAGGCGGCCGAGTTGCTTGGGGTCGTCGTCCGGTGGGCCTCGGCTCGGTCCTGGACCGTCGCGCTCCGCCAGGGCACCCGGGCATATCTGACCTGGTGGGCCGAGCGCCCGGCGTTTGCCCGGGCCTATTTCACAGGCCTGCCCGCCGCCGGGGACCCGGCGGTGGCGCAGCGCGAGCGCGGATATGCGCGCTTTCGGGATGTATTCCGGGAGGTGGGCCGACGAGCCCGAGCCGATCAGCCTGGGCTCGCGCCGCTGCCGGAGATCGCGCCCAGGGTGCTCGTATTGGCCATCACCGAGCTCGTGGCCGAGGAGGTCCGGGCCGGCCGGGCCGAGGCGCTGCCCGCCCTGGAGGACGACGTCGTGCTGATTGCGACCAAGCTCCTGGCCGCATGATGCGGGCGCGCTCGGCAACTCTGATCGCGGCGGCGCTGGTGCTGGCCGGTGCGTCGGGCGCCCGAGGCGCCGGCCCGGCGCCGCTGTCTACCGATCACCTCTTCACGCCGATCAATTCGGCCTATGGCAGCGGCGACTTCGGCCGCTGGACAGTCGACGGCCGTGGCCTTCCGGCGTATCGCTACGCGATCAGCGAGGCCCACAACCCGATCGCCGCCCAGCCCGAGGTGGCCGGCGCGACCCGGGCCCAACACCAGGTCGGCAACGACAACATAAAGGGCATGGCCTGGAACGACGGTTACACCGAGCTCTGGAGCCAGGCGCGGCTCTCGCAGTGGGCCAACCTGTACCAGGCCTCGAGCCGCCACTTCGCAGGCGGCTACGGGTACCTGAACGTCGACGGGCGTCCGGCCAGCACGCTGTACCTGAACCGCCCCCGGCACTCGGGGTTCACGCGGACCTTCGGGGTGGGCTACTACAGGCGCACGCTGCGGGTCGCCGGGATCGCCGTGACGGAGACGGTGTATGCGCCGTTCGGGAATGACCCTGTGCTGCTTGACGACGTTCGGCTGGCCAACCGAGGCTCCCGGCCTCATCGCGTCTCCTGGTTTGAGTACTGGGACGTCAACCCGTACGACCAGACGACGGGCTTTCAGCACAACATCGGCCTGGCCAGCCCGCGGTGGAACCGGACCTCGCGGATCCTGAGCGTGGCCCAGCAGACGTCCAGCGAGGCCGATACCGATCCGCTGAGCATCTTCGCCGCGCCCATTCGCGGTCCGGTCAGAGGCTTTGATACGTCCGTGTCCAAGTTCTTCGGCTCGGGCACGAGGGCAGTTCCCGCCGAGGTCCGGTCGGGCCGACTGAGCGGCACGCTCGCCGCCCCCACCGCGGACGGCACCGCCGGTGACACCCTGTTCGTGACGCGGGCACCGGTCACGCTCAAGCCCGGCCGCTCGGTGACCCTCCGCTACGTGTACGGGATGGCTCACCCTGCTCAGATCGGCGCCCTCGTGCGCAAGTACCGCCGGGTCCACAACCCGCTGGGTCACAGCGAGCGGACCTGGGCCGCCTACCTGCCCAAGGCCAGCTTCGGCTCAGGCAACCGGTGGGTGGCCAGGGAGCTCGACTGGGACGCCTACCTGCTCCGGTCGGCCACGGTGTTCGAGGAGGTATGCGGCTTCCACACGATCACGCAGGGCGGCTACTACGAGTACTCCGACGGAGCCAACCTCGGGTATCGCAGCTGGCCGCACTACATGCTGCCGATGGTCTACTCCGACCCGCACCTGGCCCGGCAGATCATCCAGTACGCGGTCCATTTCCAGCCTCCGCCGCCCGCGGCCCAGAACCCCTACGGGACCGGTCCGCTGTGCACCCGGGTCGACCTTGGGACCTCGGATGACCTGGACTTCTGGCTGCTCTTGGCCGCCGGCGAGTACGGGCTTGGGTCGCGGGACACCGGTTTCTTCAACACCGTGATGCCCTACTACGGCACCGAGGGCAAGCAGAAGGCGACGATCTGGGAGCACCTGAGGGTGGCGTTCGCCCACCAGGAGTCGCTGCTGGGCCCGCACGGCGGGTACCTGAGCGAGGCCACCGGCGACTGGAATGACTTCTCGACCGAGTTCGAGCACATGACCGAATCGATGCTGGTCACAGCCCAGCTGGCCTACGCCTACCCCAAGCTGGCGCAGCTGGCCGATCTCCGAGGCGACCACGTCTTCGCCGCCCAGCTGCGAGCGGCCGGAGCCAAGGATCTGGCCACGATCCGCCGCCAGTGGACCGGGAGGGGCTGGTACTCCCGCGGCTACTCAGGCGGCCAGCAGATTGGTAAGGGCGTCATCTTCGAAGAGCCTCAGCCCTGGGCCATCCTCGCCCACGCTCCCAGCGATTCGCAGGCCAGGACGCTGGTGGGGAACATTCGGCGGTTCCTGGACGGCGTGGGCGCGCCGCACAGCGTCGGCGGCCCAGCCCGGTTCGGCACCGCGCAGGTCCCGGCCTACCACGACCCCGGCGTCACCGAGCACGACTCGCCGCCCGCCAGCGGCCTGAGCCTGGCCCTGACAAACTCGCCGATCCAGGGCGCCGACGAGTGGCCCGGCGGCGTGTGGTTTGACCTCAACGGCTGGCTCACCTGGGCGTACGGGGCGCTCGACGGGATCGTGCCCCGGGCGCGCCAGCTGGCCTGGAGCGAGTACACCCGCAACACGCTGGCCAACCACGCGACGATCTGGCCGCGGCACTGGGACGGGACGATCTCCGTGGACGATGTCTGTTACGCCTACTACTCGGCCCATCCGATGTACTGCGGCAACGGTCTGGGCACGACGTATGAGGGGCAGATCACCGAGCAGCCGACCTGGATGGTCATGGACGCCGTCCGCCTGGCCGGGGTGACTCCGGTGCAGGACGGCTACGAGGTGACCCCGCACCTCCCGATGACGACGTTTTCCCTCCAGCTGCCCGACGTCGGCGTGGCCCAGCGACCCGGACTGCTCCGGGGTTACGTCCGACCCGTGGCGGGCGGGGGCGTCGTCATGCACGTGTCGGCGCCGCCCCGGGGCTCTCGCGGGCGGGTGCGGACGTATGCCAACGGACGTCTGGTCCCGCACACGCTGCAGGGCGGGCTGGTCGTGTTCTCGCTGGGGACTCGGGCCGGGCAGGCGGCGGACTGGGCAGTTACGGGATAGGAGCGGTGGGGGGCCCGGGTTTCCTGGCGAGCCTCTCTCGCACATCGCCCCCCGATTCACCGGCCCGGGGCGGCGCAGACTCGGAAAAAGAGCCTCGGCCGCTCGGGCTCGGATTTTTACGAGTGATGTGCGAGTAGGGCTCGCCCCTTGACCCCCTACGCGCCGATCAATCCCCTACGCCCGGGTGCGTGGTCGGCGCGTGGGGTCGCCCCTCCAAGGCCGACCATTGCACGGCACAGACTCGGTTCTGCTGCGTTTGTGCCGCTAAGCCATCGGAAACCGACGTCTGAGCGACACAGACCGGCGATTCAGCGAGTACGTGCCGCTGAGTGGTCGGTGGCGCCGTGGTCGCGGGCGCGGTGTCCTCGAGGCGCGACGCTTACTCGCACACAGGTCCGCCAGCTGTTACTCCAGGGCAGCCAGGCGTTGGGCTCCGACGCATAGCTGCCCCGCGCTCAGGGCTCTGGCGGGTGATATGCGAGTAAGCGTCGCTCACCGTGACCAGGGCGTCCCGCGCGCCCTCCGCCCTACAACCCCTGCGGTGGCGCGGTGCTCCCTCCGGTCCAGGGGCCGGTGAACGTCCGGGCCTTTCGGAGCACGGCCGCTCGGTCGGCCGGGAGCAGCCAGCCTCGGTGCACCTCATACGCGCTCCAGGCCCTGACCTTCGAGTAGTAGATCGCGTGGGTCCGGTAGAGCGAGCGGATCTTGGCCGCGGACCACCGCTTGTACGTGCCGAACAGAGGACACCCGGTGGCCGCCTCATAGGCCACGGGCACCTGGACGAACGTGTGGCGCAGGCCGCCCTCGGCCAGCCCGTTGGCGTCCCGGACGACGGTCCCGCTGGAGTTGGTCTTGATCCGTGGGGCGGAGGGGGGCAGCTGGCCCGTGTTCAGATAGCGCATCGTCCAGTGGGCCAGGGCCCGCGAGCTGTAATCCACCGCCCCGTGATTGACCGAGCAGCCCGCGTTGATCGCGTTCGGAACCCCCGGGCCGAAGATGTCGCGCTGTTGCTCGGGCCAGACGTAGTCGTCCTCCCAGATCGCCGGGGCATGGGCCGTGCCGGCCTCCTCCCAGACCACATAGTGCGCGTTGTCGGGCTGCTTGGCCAGATTGGTTTCCTCATTGAGCTGGAAGATCGGCGTTGAGAAGTCGGTGTAGGGGCCACCGCCTCGCGTGATCACATAGACGCCGATCTGGCCCCGGTTGTAATGGTCGTTGACGAACGTGGTCAGGTATGAGGCCGACTGCGACGCGCCGGTGGCGATCAGATGGCGCACGCGCATGCCCTTCATCGGGTCCACCTTGATCGGCTGCCCGGCGGAGGTCAGGTTGTCCTGCGGAGCTTCCAGGGCGCGGATCGCCTGGGAGAAGATGTCGTAGGAGAACTCGTCGCCGGCGGGCACGGACAGCGGCGCGTAGCGGAGCGGGTCCCACCCCTTGAGCGTCGTCGGGCCACAGCACACGCCGGCGAACTGGGCCGAGACGCCGACGTAGCCGATGCCGTGGCGCATCAACCACTGCGCCTCGACCGGCCAGGCAGTCTCCAGGTCCATCTGGCCGGTCACGTTCAGCCACTCCACCACGACCGAGCCGCTGAACTTCCGCGGGTTGCTGGGCAGGCGGACGAGCATCCGGCTCTCGTAGGGCGCGCTCACCCCGGTGGTTAGGTCGTGGGCCGTTCCGGAGAAGAAGTACTCCTTCTCCGTGTAGTGGTAGCCGGGTCCCCGGAGCGCGAACAGGCTGTGGTTCCACGGGTAGCCGCGGATCCCACCCTGAATCGGGCCCTGGACGAGCGGGTTGGGCACGTGGGCCAGGGCGGATGGGGCGAGGGCCAGGACCCCTATGCCGGCCAGGGCCAGGACCGGCAGGAGCTTGCTCAGCTTCATCGTCGTTCGCCTCCCATCCAGCTTGCGTGACCGACTTGGGCACGGCGACGCAGAACTCCCAGACCAGCTCGTCTCCCGCGCCGAGCCATGTGGTGGCACGTTACCAACGCGTAAAGTCGCCCCGGCGAAAGACTGGCTTTATTTGGTCTCGAGGGGCTGCCTGACCGTCTCGCCGGTCTTGCGGGCCTTCCAGACCTCCTCGCCCGGCCACCTTCGCGCCCACTCCAGTGAGGCCCACGAGTAGCGGGTGGTCGAGCCCTCGGGCGGCTGCAGTTCGATCAGCCGCTCGACCTGGAAGCCGGTGCGGCTCAGGAGGTCGATCATCTCTCCGTGCGCGAGGTGGAACTCGACCGAGGTTTCGCCAGGCCATTCGAACCGGTGCATGCCGAAGTACGGACGGACCAGCTCCCTGGCCACGGGGAGGTCGTCCTCATCGGCCGAGCACACGATCAGCAGCGGGGCGTTGACCAGGAAGATCAGTCGGCCACCGGGGCGCAGCAGGCGGGCCGCCTCGGGGATCCACAGATAGGGATCGCACCAGATGCTGGCCCCGTACTCGGAGATGGCCAGATCGAAGCTCTCATCCGGGTAGGGCACCCGCTCGGCGTTGCCGTGCAGGAGCGGGAATTCCACTGAGAAGGCGCTCTGGAGCTCGCGGGCCGTGGCCAGCTGGGCCTCGGAGTTGTCGATCCCGACCGGGCGCGCGCCGCGTCGGGCAAGCCAGGCTGACACGTACGCCGTGCCGCAGCCCAGCTCGATCGTGTCCAGCCCCTCCACGTCATCCGGGAAGACGCCCGCCCGGGACTCCGGGATCCTCCAGACGCCCCACCTGGGCTCCTCGGCGGCCCAGTTGTCCCGCCCAGGCTCCCGGTAATCCGCAGCCTGCTCGTCCCAGTAGGCCCGGTTGCGAGCCACGTGTTCTGGAAGGTCGGTCATCGCGGTAAAGATATGCGGGAGATACTTGCGAAGTGCTCCGGCTGATCACGATCCCCATCAGTCACTACTGCGAGAAGGCCCGCTGGGCGCTTGACCGGGCCGGGCTGCCCTACCGGGAGGAGCGTCACGTCCAGGGCGTCCACCGGGTGGTGGCCCGGCGGGCCGGAGGCGGCACGACGGTGCCCGTGCTGATCACCCCCGAGGGCGTGCTCCGTGAGTCCGAGGAGATTCTGGCCTGGGTCGATCAGCGCACCGAGGCCGAGCACCAGCTGTTTCCCGAAGACCCGGCGATCCGGGAGGAGGTCCTGCGCCTGAGTCGCCGCTTCGACGCCGAACTGGGTCCGCGGGGCCGACGACTGATCTACGTGTACATGCTGCCTCAGCGCGAGCTCGTATTCCGCTTTAACAACCAGGCCGTACCGGCCTGGGAGGACCGCCTGATCCGCCACGGATGGCCGCTGGTGAACCCGTTCATGCGCCGCGTGCTCGACATCACCCCGGGGATCGAGGTGCAGGACGAGGCCGCCGTGTGGCGCGAGTTCGACTTCGTCGCCCAGACGCTTGAGCAACGGGGGCCGTATCTGTGCGCAGAGCGCTTCACCGCCGCCGATCTCACGTTCGCCGCCCTGTCGGCCTCGGTGATCGCCCCTCCCGAATACGGGGTGACGTTGCCCCAGCCGGATGAGGTGAACTCTGCCACGGCCGCTCTCGTTCAGCGGGCCCGCGCACACCCCGCGGGCGCCCACGCGCTCCGGCTGTTCGCCGAGCATCGTCGCGAACGGGTGCGCCCAGCGCCGGCCTGACCCGGAGCGATATTGGAGGCGACGCTCAGCCGCAGCCTGTGATCCCGCCGTCGAGCGGAACCACGGCGCCGGTCAGATAGGAGCCGGCGCGCGAGCACAGGAAGATCGTGAGGCCGGCGGCGTCGTCGGGGCGGCCGATCCGGCGCAGCGGCACCATCGCCTCAACGGCCTGTCTGGACTCGTCGTCACGGAGCATGAAGGCCATCATCTTGCTCTCAAACGGCCCGGGGGCGATGGCGTTGACCGTGATGTGCTCCGGGGCCAACCGCTTGGCCAGATGCCGGGTGAGCATGTGCACCGCGGCCTTGCTGGCGCTGTAGCTGTAGCTCTCCATCACCGGAACCCGGATCCCGTCGACGGACCCGATGTTCACCACCCGGGCCGGGTCCTCCTCGCTGGCGGCGGCCCGGAGGGCCGGCAGCAGCGACACGGTCAGGTGAAACACGCCCTCCAGGTTGGTGTGCATCGCCCGGTCCCATCCGGACGGCGGGAACTCCTCCAGGGGGGCGCCCCAGGTGACACCAGCGTTGTTGACCAGGATGTCCAGCCGATCGGTCCGGGCGCGGACGGCATCCCCGAGCGCCCTGGCTCCCTCGGGCGTGGAGAGGTCGGCCGGGATCGCAGTGCAGTCACCGTCCCGCGCCAGCTCGGTGGCCGCCGCCTCCAGGTCCTCGGCCTTGCGGGAGGAGATCACCACCCTTACGCCGGCCCGCACCAGGCCCTGAGCGATCATGAAGCCGATCCCGCGCGAGCCGCCGGTGACCAGCGCCGTCTTGTCCTCCAGGGCGAACAGGCCGGGCATCAGTCGGCGAACTCCGCGGGGCGCTTCTCCAGGAACGCGCCCACCGCCTCGGGCGGGGCCGCCCCGAACGTGGCCATGATCTGCTGGCGGTCCTCGAACTCGATCGCGGCCTGCTCAGAACCGATCTCGAGCGCGCTCCAGATCCCCTGCTTGGTCAGGCGGACGCCCCAGGGGGCCAGCGAGGCAATCTGCGTCGCCGCCTCGAGCGAGCGGTCGAGCAGCTCTCCGCCCGCCACCAGCTGCGCCACCAGCCCGATGGCCAACGCCTCCTCGGCGCTCACGCGCCGCCCGGTGAGCATCATCTCATGGGAGCGTGAGGCCCCGATCAGGCGCGGCAGCAGCCAGCTCGTGCCCATGTCGCAATTGGACACCCCGACGTTGATGAACGCGGCCCGGAACACCGCCTCCGGGGCGGCGAAGCGGATGTCGCAGCCCAGCGTCAGCGCGAAGCCGAGGCCCGCGGCCGGGCCGTTGACCGCGGCGATCACGGGCTGGGGGAGCCCCCTGAGCCCGAGCACCAGGCGCGACATGTGCTCCTGGTTGGCGAGCCGATCGCGGGCGGCATCGGTCCCGTCGTTGCCGGGTGCCGTGCCGTACCCGTGCAGGTCGAGTCCAGCGCAAAATGCCCGCCCGGCCCCGTTGAGCACCACCGCCCGGCAGCTGCGGTCGGCGCCGGCGCTGGCCAGTTCCTGGTGCAGGGCGGCGCACAGCTCAGCCGTCATGGCGTTCAGCTGGTCGGGCCGGTTGAGGGTCAGGACCCTGACCCCCGGCCGGGGCTGGTCGACCAGTACGAGCTCGCTCATCGGCCGGGATCCTATGCGCTCCAGGGCTCAGTCGCTCCCGGGTGCGGTTAGACTCAGCCCCGGCGTACGGGGTGTTTCATCCGCGCGGGTCCGGACCCGCGCCTGTCCAAGGAGGGAATATGGAACCGCGTGGGACCAGTGTGGTTTTGAGGCGACTGCTGGGGCGCGCAGCCCTGTTGGCGTTGGCCGCGGCGTCGATGGCCGGGCCGGCCGGCGCCAGCGCCGCGACCGGCGGTGTCGCCTCGGCGCCGTCGGTGACCGCCGGGTCGCGCTACCTGGCCCTCGGGGACTCCGTCACGTTCGGATACGAGGAGGGAGGGGTCGTGCCCGCCCCCCAGTACAAGACCGCGTCGAGCTTCATCGCCTTTCCTGAGATCCTCGGCCGGGAGCTGCACCTCAAGGTCGCGAATGCCTCCTGTCCGGGGGAGACCACCGCGAGCCTGATCAATCCCTCAAGCCCCAGCAATGGATGTGAGAACGCCCCCGGAGCGCCGCACAGCGGCTACCGAACGGGGTTTCCCCTCCACGTCCACTACCGGGGCTCCCAGCTCTCCTACGCCGTGCACTATCTGCGCGGTCACCGCGACGTCAGGCTGGTCTCTTTGATGATCGGAGCCAACGACGGCTTCGTGTGCATTGAGACGACAGGGGACGCCTGCACGAGCGCGTCCGAGATGGCCGCGCTGAAGCACCGGATCACCCACAACGTCCGTGTCATCCTGCACGCGATACGTCACCGGGCCCGCTATCGGGGGCAGCTGGTTATTGTGAACTACTACTCGCCGTTTAAGGCCTACGACCCGCGCAGCAAACAGCTCAACGCGATCGTGGACTCGGCCGCCAGGCCATTCGGCGTGCGCCTGGCCGACGGCTTCGGGGTGTTTCGCAGCGCCGACAGTCACTCGGGGAGCAACGCGTGCATGGCAGGCCTTTTGACCCAGCTCGGAAAGCCCGGGGACTGTGGGATTCACCCGAGCTACGCGGGCCAGTCGCTGCTGGCTCAGGCGGTGGAGCGGGCGATCCGGATCGGGTAGCCGCCAGTAGGAGCTACCGGGCTGGCCAAGTTGGGGTCCTGACCCGATCTAGGCACCCTCGGGAGCGGCCGAACATGTTCCTGTGAGCGTTTATTGTCAAGAGAAGGTTCAGGGGATCACCGAGCTGGTTCGCGGCCACGGTTACGAGGTCGATCCTGTCGCGGTGGCCGACGCAATTGTCCGGCGGATCGTCTGGGAAGACCCTCCCCCCGACGTGATGCCAGCCGATCACGCCGGCCCCGTGCGTCAGCCGACTCGGCTGCGAGGACTGGTTCGAGTGCGGCGGCTTGTGTCTCCTCCGCCGCTGGCCCCCCGGACGGCGCTGCGGGCCTGAGCAGCCCGCTATACCGCGAGCTCGGCGAGCCCCCCGGGTCGGTCTTTGACCGGCCTGTAGCCGAGCTCGCGGTGCGCCTTCTCGATCCGGATCGTGCACTCCTGTGAGCTGACCCAGTAGGCGAACCGGGTCAGCGGTGGTTGTCCCCGCAGCCTGGCCACCCGCCAGGCCGCCTCGCCCGCTCCGGCCAGTGCTGCCGCCACGGGCCGAGGGATCGACCGCGTGGGCGGCTGCACGTCCTGGGTCCGCAGCAGGTCTGACACGAAATCCCTGAACGAGACCGGCTCGCCATCGGTCACGAAGTAGACCTCGCCGGGCCGGCCGCGCTCGGCCCCCAGAACGAGCCCCTCCACCGTGTTGTCCACGTGTGTGGTGGCCGTCAGGTGATCGCCGCCGCCAATCCAGGCGAAACGCCCGGACCGGACCAGCTCGACCATCGCGGGAAGCAGGGTGGTGTCACCACGCCCCCACACGAACCGGGGCCGGATCACCACGGTCTCAAAGCCCTCGCGGTTGGCGGACACGACGAGCTGTTCTGCTCGGGCCTTGGTCGAGCTGTAGAGGACCGGCGAGTCGGGGCGCAGGGGGGCTGACTCGTCCACCTGGATCAGAGGTTGGCCGGCCATCAGCGCCGCCTCGGTGCCGACGTGGACCAGCCGGCGCACGCCGGCGTCGGCGCACGCGGCCAGCACGTTTCCCGTGCCCTCCACGTTGCCGCGCTCGAACCCTTCGCGCGCCCCCCAATCCCCGACGGTGGCCGCGGCATGAAACGCCAGGTCGCAGCCGGTTGCGCCGGCGGTCAGGGCGGTGCGGTCGGAGAGGTCTCCGGGCACCGGCTCAGCGCCCCGGGAGCGGATGCGCTCGGCCGCTCGGTCCGAGCGGGCCAGGGCCCGGACGCTATGGCCGCCGGCCCGCAGGCGCTCGATCAGCCGGCCGCCGATGAAGCCGGACCCGCCGGTGACGAAGGCGGTGCTCACGACGGCTCCGCTATGCGGGCAGCGTCTGGCCCGAGTAGAGCTTGATCACCTTGACCGAGCCCGCCGGAGCGGCGTTGATGCACAGCTCGCACAGGACGCACTCGTCCAGGTTCTCCTCCACTATGTCCACCTGCCCGTCCCTGGCGGCGAAGATGTCCACGGGGCAGACCTCGGCCAACTTGGCCGCCAGCTCGGCGTCCCCGGCCACCTCCGGGGAGACCTCCACGCTGATGAACACAGCCTCGCTCACGCCGCCGGTGCTCCCGCGCCCAGCCGCTCCTTGACGATGTTGGGGATCTCCGAGATCTCCTCGGCCACCACGATCCCGGCGTCGGCCAGGCGGGCGATCTTCTCGGTGGCCGTATCCTCCTTGCCCTCGACGATCGTCCCGGCGTGGCCGAAGCTCATCCCGGGCATCTCATCCATGAACCGTCCGGCCATGAAGGCCACGATCGGCAGGCGGGAGTCGTTCTCAGTCACCCACCGGGCCAGCTCGGCCTCCATCCGGCCGCCAGGCTCCGTGTAGATCACGATCGCCTGGGTCTGCTCGTCGGCCTCGAACAGCGGCATCAGCTCGGCGTAGCTCGAGCCGATGATGGCGTCACCTCCGATCGAGACGGCGGTCGACTGGCCGAGCCCCGCCGCCGTGAGCGTGGAGGACATCTCGGTGGTCATGCCGCCGCTGCGGGAGATCACGCCGACCGGACCCGGGGAGTACGACTTGGCGGCGTCCTTGGCCGGGCCGCCGATGCCGCCCATCTTGATCACGTCCGGGACGATGATCCCCAGGCAGTTGGGGCCGATGATGCGGGCGCGATTCTGACCCGCGAGCTCGACCATCTCGGCCACGTCGCGGCGGGGGATGCGCTCGGTCACGATCACGACGAGCTTGACGCCGTTCTCCAGCGCCTCGAACACGGCATCCTTGGTGAATGCGGGGGGGACCGTCACGACCGAGCCATCGATCGGGCCGCCGTGGTGCTCGACGGCCTGGGCCACGGTGTCGAAGACGGGCACGCCGTGGACGTCACGCCCCAGGCGCCCCGGGGTCACGCCGCCCACGATCTTGGCTCCGTGCCCGTACTCCAGGCACTCCCTGGTCAGGTTCACGGCCTCGCGGCCGGTGATTCCCTGCACGATGAAGGTGGTGTTCTGATCGATCAGGATGCTCATGCCGCTGCTCCCTGAATCCGCTCCACGGCCCGGCGGGCCGCCTCATGCAGCGAGACGCTCCGGTCGGCGTAGTCCACGCCGTAGCGCTCAAGGATCTTGAAGCCCTCCTCCTCCCAGGCCCCGGGGATCCGGAAGATCGTGATCTTCTCCCCCGGGTCGTACCCCAGCTCCAGGCACGCCTTGATCACTCCCCGGGCCACGATGTCCACTCGCGTATTGGAGACGATCGACATCATCACCGCGATCTTGTCCACGCCGGGCTTGGAGAGGACGAGCTTGGCCAGACCGGCGGCCTTTCGGACCGATGGATTACCGCCGATCTCGCAGTAGTTGGCCGGCTGGCCCCCGGCGTTACGCACGGCGTCAAACAGGGTCAGCGAGCCACCGCCGGCCCCGATGACCAGGCCCAGGTTTCCGTCAAACTCGGTCACGTTGCCGGCCACGCCGCGGTGGTCCTGAGAATCCACCTGCTCGCCCGCCAGCTCAAACGGCGTCGGCTCGCGGGCCTGCCGAGTCTCCTCGTCGCCCACGCCCAACTCATGGAGGATCTCCTTCTGCCGGGGCCGGGCCTCGTTCTCCATGTCCATGTGGGCGTCCAGGGCCACGAACGAGCCGTCCTGTAGCTCTCCGAGCGGGTTGATCTCGGCCAACGTCATGTCGTAGGACAGGAACAGTCGGGCCAGCCGGGCCAGGATCGGCGTGAGGCGGTTCAGGGCCGAGCCCGTGATGCCCAGCGAGGCGATCAGCTGCTTGGCCTTCCAGTCCGGAAACGGAGTGAGCGTCGAGAAGTGCATCCGCGACACGTGGTCGGGGTGCTGCTCGGCCACCTCCTCGATGTCGATCCCGCCCATGTCTGAGAACAGCATCACGGGCTGCTTGCGGATCCCGTCCCACACCACTCCGGCGTAGTACTCGTGCTTGACCTCGGCTCGCGAGTCCACCAGCACCCCGCGGGGCATGTGGCCTCCGATCTCCAGCTCCAGGACCGTCCGGGCGTGGCCCTCGGCCTCCTCCGGAGTGTCGGCGAACTGCACCCCGCCGGCCTTCATCCGGCCGCCGCTCAGGACCTGGGACTTGATCACCACGGGCGCGCCGATGTCCCGGGCGATCTGCTCGGCCTCCTCCGGGGTCTTGGCGAACCCGAACTTGGTCACCGGTATCCCGGCCTTGGCCACGATCGTCCTGGACTCGTACTCGAAGAAGCGCATCGGCGGGCGCCGGAGGCTAGCGGAGGGCGGGCGCCTATGGCCTCGCCACGAGCTACCCAGGCCATAGACTGAACCCCATGAGGGCCGTCGCCTGTCAGCACGGCGAGCTTGACCTCACCGACGCTCCCGAGCCGAACCCGGGACCCGGGCAGGTGAGGCTCGAGGTGCTGCGCTGCGGGATCTGCGGCTCGGACCTGCACGCCCGCCACGGGTCGGACCAGTGGGCCGAGCTGGCCGCCAAGGTCGGCTATGACCGCTTTGCCCGGACCAGCCAGTCGATCGTCTTCGGCCATGAATTCAGCGGGCGGGTGGCCGAGCACGGGCCAAAATGCCGGCGTGCGGTTCCGGCCGGGGCTCCCGTGGTCGCACTGCCGATTCTCCGGTCGGGCAGCGTGATCGACACGATCGGGCTCTCGGCGCATGCCCCCGGGGCGTATGCCGACCAGCTGCTCGTGCAGGAGTCGATGATGCTGGCGATACCCAATGGGCTCGACCCCGGGGTCGCGGCGTTGACCGAGCCGCTGGCCGTGGCCTGGCACGCCGTGCGCCGCGGCGATGTGGGCAAGCGGGACGTGGCGATCGTGATCGGCTGCGGTCCGATCGGGCTGGCCGTGATCCTGATGCTCAAGGCCCGGGGCGTACGGACGGTGGTGGCCAGCGACTATGCCTCCGGACGGCGCGAGCTGGCCCGGCGGTGTGGGGCCGACGTGGTCGTCGACCCGCAGGCCGAGGCGCCGTTCACGGCGGCGGCCCAAAAGGGCGGCCACCTCCAGGACCTGCCCTCGGCGCTCGAGCTCGTGCTGGACACGCGCGAGAAGCTGGAGCGCCTGCCGATCGGCTGGTGGCACGTGTGGCGGCTGGGGGAGAAGCTGGGCGCGATGCCCAAGCGGCCCGTGATCTTCGAGTGTGTTGGGGTGCCTGGGATCATTGAGAGCATCCTCGACGGGGCGCCGCTGCTCTCCCGGGTGGTCGTGGCCGGGGTGTGCGTGGGCGAGGACCGCTTCACGCCCGCGATGGCGATCAACAAGGAGATTGATCTGCGGTTCGTGTTCGGCTATTCGCCGCTCGAGTTCCGCGACACGCTGCAGATGCTGGCCGAGGGCAAGGTCGATCCGCGGCCGCTGATCACCGGGACCGTCGGGCTCGACGGCGTGGCCGGGGCCTTCGATGCCCTTGCCAATCCGGGCCACCATGCCAAGATCATGATCGACCCCAGTTCAGCGGCCACTGAGCCCACGCCGCCGGGAGTCGGTCACGGATGACAGAGCGACCCAGGACCTGCGTGATCGGAGCCGGTGTGAGCGGGCTGACGGCGCTGAAGTCGCTCGGCGACTGGGATGTCCCCCATGCGGGCTTTGAGGCCTCTGACGATGTCGGCGGGAACTGGTATTTCCAGAACCCCAACGGACGGTCCTCGGCCTACCGCTCACTGCACATCGACACGTCCAAGAACGCGATCAGCTTTGAGGACTTTCCGATGGACGGGCGCTATCCGGACTTCCCGCACCATTCGGAGATCAAGCAGTTCCTGAACGAGTACGCGGGCCGCTTCGGCCTGCGCGAACGGATCCGCTTCAACACCAGGGTGGAACGAGCCGAGCGCCTACCCGGCGGCGGCTGGCAGGTCACCACCTCCGGGTCGGAGGGGGAGGGGGAGGAGCGCTTCGACGCGCTGCTGGTGTGCAACGGCCACCACTGGGACCCGTCGTATCCCGAGTTCCCCGGGCACTTCGACGGTCCGACGATCCACTCCCATCACTACATCGATCCCACGGATCCGCTCGACCTCGTGGGCAAGCGGGTGCTGGTGGTGGGGATCGGCAACAGCGCCGTGGACATCACCTCCGAGCTGGCTCGCAAGGGGGTGGCCGACGCCGTCTTCATCTCGACGCGCAGTGGCGCCTGGGTGGTCCCCAAGTACGTTTTCGGACGTCCGGCCGACCAGGTGTTCAAGACCAACCCGAACCTGCCCCTGTGGCTCCAGCGGCGATTCGGGCGGCTGCTTCCTCGCCTGGTCTCCGGACGGATGGAGGATTTCGGCCTGCCCACACCCAACCACCACTTCATGGAGGCCCATCCAACGGTGTCCAGCGAGTTGCTCCTCCGGCTGGGCTCGGGCGACGCCGTGGCCAAGCCCAATGTGGCCGAGCTCCAGGGCGACCGGGTGCGCTTCCAGGACGGGAGCGTCGAGCAGATCGACGCGATCGTCTACGCCACCGGCTACAGGATCAGTTTTCCGTTCTTCGACTCCGGCTTTATCTCGGCCCCCGGCAACGTGCTGCCCCTGTTCAAGCGGATGTTCAAGCCGGGCATCGACGACCTGGGATTCATCGGGTTCGGTCAGGCGATCCCCACGATCTTCCCGTTCGCCGAATGCCAGTCCAAGCTGGCCGGCCGATGGCTGGGTGGCGACTGGGCGCTGCCCACTCCCGGCGAGATGCAGCGCGAGATCAAGCGAGACGAGCGCCGGCACATGCGCCACTACTCCAACCGGCCGCGGCACACGATGCAGCTCGATTACTACGTCTACGAGCACGACCTGCGCAAGCGGGTGATCCCGGCGGGTCAGGAACGAGCCCGAGCCCGCCCGGGACCGGGGCTGGCCGGGCGCGTGTCGAGGGCCACGGCGCCAGCCTAGGTCATGCCGCTGCCGTCTCGGCAGCCGCGAGCCGCTCCAGTGCGGCTGTTGCGCCGAGCTCCTCGTAGATCGAGCGCGCCTCCGCGAGCGCTTCCTCGTCGTTACGGCGGCGCACCGAATCGAGCAGCGCGTCGGCCAACAGGGGGCGCGCGCCAATCGACCTCAACAGCTCCGTGGCCTCGCGTTCGCGGGCCACGGCGGCTGCCTCGTCCCCGCGTCGGTGCTCCTGCTCAGCGAGTAGCCGAGCCCGCTGCGCGAGCCGCACAGGGGTGACACGAGCCGGAGCGAGCGCCTCGAGTTGGCCGCACACCTGGGCGATGGCCGTATCGTCGCCACCGAGCAGGGCCATTTCGGTGAGCAGCTGGTACGCCGTGGTGACCAGTTCGCCAGCGAGGCCGGTCTCGCTGGCGACCTGCTCGAGCTGCTCGACCGCCGCGGGATGTTCTCCGCGGTCGAACGCCTCGGTTGCCAGGACGCACAACGCGGAGGCACGCGTATCGATGAAGTCCTCGGTCGCGTGGGCTGAGGCCACCTCGACCGCTCGGGCCAGCAGTGCCGAATCGCCGCGGGCCACGGCCACGCGTGCGGCCTCCGTCATCACATAGAGCGCCACGGCCTCGTCCTCGCCTGCCATCAGATCCGGGATCAACTCAATCGCCTCGTCCCAGCGGCCCAGGAAAGTGAAGCACTGGACCAGCTCGCTGAGCATCATCCGTTCCCACATCCGGTCGCCCCGCTCTCGGGCCACTTCGAGACCCCGGTTCACCTCCGGGAGTGCCTCGAGTTCGGCGTCGCGCTCGATCAGCATCGCGGCCAGGCTGAATGTCGCCCGGAGGGCCGGCACCGTGGCGTCGTGCTCCTCGGCCAGCTCTCGGGCGTGTCGGGCGATCGCCATCGCCTCTTCCCCCCGGCCGCTTATCTGGAGCCAAACGGAACGCCGAGCCATCGCCTCCGCCAGCGCCGGAAGCTCGCGAGCGAGCTCCAGCGTGGCCAGCGCCTCGGAGAACAGGCCGTCGGCCTGGTCAAGCCGACCGGCGACCGTGTGCCAGTTCGCCAGCGCCGCGACCGCCTGGGCCCTCAACACCGAGTCGCGGTCACCATCCTCGGTGGCCAGGAACTGCTCGATCAGCGGACGGGCCTCGTCCGCGCGTCCGGCCGTGGCGATTGCGGTCGCCAGCGCGACCGTCGCCGGTCCGCCCGACGCCCTCCCGGCCTGTTGATGCAGCTCCATCGCCGCCCTCAGGCGCGCCTCGGCGCTTTCGAAGTCGCCACTTTTCCACAGCGCACGCCCGGCCTGCTCGAGCAACCCGGCGCGCTCGACATCGTCGCCCGACAGCTCAGCCGCGTGGGACAGGTAGCGATCAGCCTCCGACCCAAGCGCCAGTGAGGCGGCGGCGCGGCCGGCCGCCGTCAACGTCTCGCGCGCCGAGGAGCGCAGCGCGTCGGCGTCCTCGGCATCGGGCTCGGCGTCGATCGCCTCCAGGTAATGGGCCGCGAGCACCTCGGCGATGTCGCGCGCCTCGCCAGGCCAGGTCTGCTCCAGGTGGCGGGCCGCGGCGACGTGCTTGGCCTTGCGCGACCTCCGGGACAGAGTGCCGTATGCGACGGTCCGCAGAAGGCCCTGCATGAACACGTACTGTCCGCGCTCGGGCGACCTGGGGTCGTCGTCTCGGGCCAGCACCTGCTTGGTCACCAGGCCGTCGAGCAGGGGCGTCACCTCGGATTCGCGCCGATCGCTCAACGCCGCCACGGCCGCGGCCGTGAACGTCTGTCCCAGCACGGACGCATCCTGGAGGAGGGCGCGTTCCTCGGCCGACAGCCCGTCCAGGCGTGAGGCAACCAGCGCCTGCAGCGTCTCAGGAATCTCGAGTTCCTGAACGTCGCCGGTCAGCGTGTAGCGCGATCCCTCCTGGACGAGCAGGCCCCGGTCCTGGAGCATCCGCACGGTCTCGACGGCGTACAGCGGAATTCCCTCAGCCCGCTGGCTGATCTTCTCCGCCAGCTCATCGGGGAGTCCGGGCACGAGCCCGTCCAGGATCTGCCGGATGGCCAGTGGCTCGAGTGACGTCAGGGCCAGGGGATTCCACCGCGGCCGGCGCTCGCGCAGCTCAGACCGCCCCAGCGCGAGCACGAAGATCGGGAAGTCCGCCGACCACTCGAGCAGGTAGTCGATGAACTCGAGCAGGCCGCTGTCGGCCCACTGAAGGTCCTCGAAGGCCAGGATCACGGGGTTCGTCTGGGCCATACGCTCGAAGAACAGCCGCCAGCCTGAGAACAGGTCGGCCCGGTCGGCCTCGGGGCGTTCCTCCAAGCGCAGAAGATGGGCCAGGCGAGGCTCCACCAGCCGGCGCTCACGCTCGTCGGGGACGTGCATCTCGACCGCCGCGTGCAGCTTCTCCCGGGCGGAGGCCGGCTCCTCCTCCTCGGCGATGCCCGCCCGCGTCCGGACCATCTCGGCCAGCGCCCAGTACGCCACGCCCTCGCCGTAGGACAGACAGCGGCCCTGGTGCCACCAGCGGACCTCGCTGATCCCGTCCAGGTACTTGAAGAACTCCCACAGCAGCCGCGACTTGCCTGAACCCGCCTCGCCCACGATGGCCACCAGCCCCACCCGACGGTCGCGGGCGCTGGCCTCGCCAGCGTCGATGACCCTCTGCAGCTCGTGGTCGCGCGCGACGAGCGGAGCCTCCAGCCCGCTCCCGCGCCGGGCGCCGCCGGCGCCCGCGACCACCCGCAGGGCCCGCCAGCCTCGGACTGACTCCTCGCGTCCCTTGACCTGATGGACGCCAGCGTCCTCGTAGGCGATCGCGGCCTCCGAGGCGCGGCGAGTCACGTCGTCGACCAACACTGTCCCCGGTTGGGCAATTGACTGCAGCCGCGAGGCCGTGTTGACGGTGTCGCCCAGGACCATGCCCTCGCCCTCGGCCCCCAGCTCCACCGCGGCGCTTCCGGTCAGCACACCCGCTCGCACACGCAGCTCCGGCATCGCCACCTCCTCGCCCAAGGTGCTCACAGCCGTGGTCAGGCTGAGCGCCGCTCGGACAGCACGCTCGGCGTCATCCTCGCGCGCCACGGGTGTGCCCCAGACGGCCATCACTGCATCGCCGATGAACTTCTCGATCGTCCCGCCGTAGCGCTCGATCAGCGTGCGGCAGCGGTCGAAATAGCGGCTCAAGAGCTCCCGGACCTCCTCGGGGTCACGGTGCTCTGACAGCGTGGTGAACCCGACCAAATCGGCGAACAGAACCGAGACCAGGCGGCGCTCCGCCTGGGCGGGGGATGGAGCCGGCGCGGTGGCGTGCACGGCGCCTGGGGTCTCAGCCACAGCTGCGCCACAGGCTCCGCAGAACCGGTCCCCCGGCACCAGCTCCGCCCCGCACGTCGTGCATTGCGCCACCGCGCGAGATCCGCATTGCCAGCAGAACCGAGTGCCCGGACGCAGCTCGGCGCCGCAGCTGGCGCAGCTGCTCACCTGGCCGGTACCCCCAAGCCACCTGAACGCCCCGTCTGCCTCTCCGTGCCCGACACGGGTGCAATCTTGGCACGCGCCCGAGGCGGGCGCGAATCAGGGCCCGCTACACCGCCGCGGGCTCAAACCCGTACGCCTCGGCCAGCTCGGGGTCCTTGCGGGACAGCATCTCGGCCAGCGAGACCATCACCTGGCACTGCTTCCAGGTGGCGTCGTCCTGCATCTTGCCGTCGATCATGTGGACGCCCCGGCCGTCGGGGATCGCCTCGAGCACCTTCTTGGCGAACAGCACCTCATCCGGTGCGGGGCTGAACACCTTCTTGGCGATCTCAATCTGAGCCGGGTGCAGCGACCAGGCGCCCACGCAGCCGAGCAGGAATGCCGCCCGGAACTGGGTCTCGCAGCCCAGCGTGTCCCGGATGTCGCCGTACGGGCCGTAGAAGGGGAGCAGCCCGGCCGACGTGCAGGCGTCCACCATGCGGGCGATCGAGTAGTGCCACGGGTCCTGCTGGGCGGTGGCCCGGGGCGCCTCCGGATTGTCGGGGTCTGGGTCCTCGATCACCCGGTAGCCGGGATGACCGCCACCCACCCGGGTCGTCTTCATCCGCCGTGACGCTGCCAGGTCGGCGGGTCCGAAGCTCATGCCCTGCATCCGGGGGCTGGCGGTGGCGATCTCCTCCAGGTTGACCACACCGAGGCCGGTCTCCAGGATCGCGTGGATCAGAATCGGGTGATCCAGTCCCGCCTTGGCCTCCAGCTGGGCCAGCAGCCGGTCCACGTAGTGGATGTCCCAGGGGCCCTCGACCTTGGGGATCATCATCACGTCGAGCTTGTCGCCGATCTCGCTGACGATGGTCGTGATGTCGTCCAGGACCCAGGGCGATTCCAGGCTGTTGACCCGGGTCCAGAGCTGCGTCTCGCCCAGCTCCATCTCCTTGCCCACGCGCATGAGGCCCTCGCGGGCCGCCTCCTTGCGCTCGACGGGAATCGCGTCCTCCAGATTGCCCAGCAGGATGTCGACGGTGGGCGCGATGTCCGGGACCTTGGCCACCATCTTCTCGTTGGAGAAGTCCAGGAAGTGGATCATCCGGGAGGGCCTGAACGGGATCTCGAGGCTCGGCGTGGGGGCGCCGATGGCCAGGGGCTTTCCAAAGTCACGGGGGTTGCGCATGTCCCCAACAGTAGTCGGGGGCGTGCATGCACGCCCCCGCGGACGGGTGCAATGCACCCGTCCGAAGCCGGGCCGCATGCGGCCCGGCTGGGGTCAGCGCATGCGCTGACCCCCTTCCGACGCTTATGCGCCCTGGACACGGAAAACCGCGTCCGGGGCAGCCAGGCGTCGATTCCCGACGCTCATTCGCCCTGAACTCGGGAATACGCGGAGATTGGGCGAGAAAGCACCAGCCGACCGCACCCGCTCCACCAGGCGCCACGCCGATCGACACCGCAGCGGCACGGACCCCGGGCTGGGACGTATCGTGCCGCTGAGCCATCGGTTTTCGATGCCTGGGCGGCACACGCTCGGCGAATAACGCCCGCGTGCCGGATAGACATCGTCCGATCGGGACTCCAGTCGTTCCCCGGCAGGTGGGCTCTCTCAGATCAAGCTCAGCCCGCCGTCAACGGCCAGCGTCTGGCCGGTGATGTAGGAGGCCTGGGGCGACAGCAGGAAGACCGTGGCCGCCGCCACCTCCCAGGCGGTGCCCTGGCGGCCCAGGGGGATCGGTGTGCGCTCGCGCGAGGGCCGTCCGGCTGAGGCCAGGCGTCCGATCGGGGTGTCGATCAGCCCGGGGGCGACCACATTGGCCCTGACTCCGCTGCGGGCTCCCTCGAGCGCCGTGTGCCGGCATAACCCGATCAGTCCGGCCTTGGAGGCGTCGTAGGCGGGGATCCGGCTGCCGGGCTGGAGCCCGGCGATCGAGCTCATGAACACGATCGAGCCGCCCTCGGACAGGACCGGCAGGGCCTCGCGGGCGACCAGGAAATGCCCCCGCAGGTTGGCGGCGAAGACCAGGTCCCAGTCGGCCGCGGTCGTCTCGGCCAGGCCGCGGCCCCGCCCGATGCCCACGTTCAAAACCAGGCCGTCGAAGCCACCCTGGGCCGCCTGGGCCACCATCGCCCGGCACGACTCCTCCTGGGTCACATCGGCCACCACGACGGTGGCCTGGCCGTCCTCGCCTTCGATCAAGGTGGCCGTCTGGCGGGCGGACTCCTCATCCCGATCGGCACAGATGACCGTGGCCCCCTCGCGGGCGGCGAGCACGGAGATGGCCCGGCCGTTGCCCACGGGCGCGTCGGGATCGCCAAGGGTCTGCGTCCCGGCCCCGACGACCAGGATTCGCCGGCCGGCCAGTGCGGGGTCGCTCACGACTGAAAGCCGGCCACGCCGGGCTCGAGCTGCACCCCGAGCGAGTTGAGCGTGAACGCGACCAGGTGATAGTGGCCCACGACCATCGGGACCTCGATCAGCTGGCGCTCGTCGTAGCGGGCGGCCAGCTTTTCCCAGGTGGTGTCGGAGATGCGGGCCTCGGAGTGAAGCTCGTCGGCCGCGGTCAGGAGCGCGGCGTCGAAGGGATTCCAGCCGCTGGCGCCGGGACCTTCTCGGATCAGGTCGAGCTCGGGCTCCGAGATCCCCGACGACAGGCCGATCAGCCGGTGCTGGCCCCACTCGTATTCGGCCCGGCAATGCACCGCCGTGCGCAGGATCAGGAGTTCGCGGTCCCGGGCCGGAAGCTTGCCGGTCAGCAGCTTGCCCCCGAACGGTAGCCAGCGCCGGAACAGCCCGGGATGGCGGACGAGCGTGGCGAAGATGTTGGACGCCGGGGCGTCGGTCACCCGGACCCCGGACAGCAGCTCGCGAGCCTGCTCGTCCTGCTCCACTCCGGGCAGGGGCGGAATTCGCGGCTGCGAGTCGCCCGACACGCCCGGCACGCTATCAGCGCCGCGGAATGGCATCCTCATCTCAGAAACCGAATCAGGAGCAGCGATGACAGCGACCCACAACGTCCAGACCGACCAGGCTTCGAGAGAGGCGTCCGGCGCCCATCCCTATGGCCGCTACCTCGAGGAGTTTGAGGTCGGGGCGGTGTACAAGCACTGGCCGGCCAAGACGGTGACCGAGTCCGACGACCATCTCTTCTGCCTGATCACGATGAACCACCACCCGCTCCACATCAATGACGTGTACGCGCATCAGTCCCAGCAGGGCCGCAACGTGGTCGTGGGCCCCCTGGTGTACTCGCTGGCGCTGGGGATGAGCGTGTCCGACGTGAGCGGAAAGGCGATCGCCAACCTGGCCACGGAGGAGCTCAGCCACCCGTCCCCGCTGTTTCACGGCGACACGCTGTACGTCGAGTCCGAGGTGCTGGAGGTCCGGCCCTCGCGCTCCAAGCCCGACCGCGGCACGGTCAAGGTTCACACCCGGGCCTACAACCAGGACGGCGTGCTGGTGGCCGAGTTCAAGCGGGTCGTGCTGGTCCCGCGCAAGGAGCCCGGGAGCCTCTAGGGCTCCGAATGGCTGCCGGGCCGGGAAATCCGGCCTAAAAATGGTCGAATGCTGACCCCGGGCGCTCATCGCAGGGCGCGCCCGGGTAGGCTCTGAGACCCCCCCTAGACCGTTTCCGGCCGCTCGTGGCCAGGTTTATCGATCGGGCCCACGAGCCGCCGAATGACTCAGGAGTAGCAGACCACATGGCCCATACCGCACCCCAGGATCAAGCCGAAACGCATCACGCCGGACTCAAGGCGTGGGTGGAGGAAGTAGCCGCCCTGACCGAGCCCGCGGACGTCTGCTGGTGCGATGGCTCAGACGAGGAATACGAGCGTCTGATCGCCGATCTGCTTGAGGCCGGGACGGTGGTCGAGCTCTCCGAGGAGAAGCGGCCCGGGTCGTATCTGGCCCGCTCAGACCCGGCTGATGTGGCCCGGGTGGAGGACCGGACGTTCATCTGCTCCGAGCGCGAGCAGGACGCCGGGCCGACCAACAACTGGCGCGCCCCCGACGAGATGCGCGAGGTCCTCAAGGACCTGTTCCGGGGCTCGATGCGGGGCCGCACGATGTACGTCGTCCCGTTCTCAATGGGTCCGCTGGGCTCTCCGATCTCCTACATCGGTGTCCAGCTCACGGATTCGCCCTACGTGGTCGCGTCGATGCGGATCATGACCCGGATGGGCGCGGACGCGCTGAACGTGCTGGGCGAGGACGGGGAATTCGTGCCCTGCCTGCACTCCGTCGGCGCCCCACTGGAGGACGGCGAGGAGGACGTGCCCTGGCCCTGCAACGCCGACAACAAGTACATCGTGCACTTCCCGGAGGCGCGGGAGATCTGGTCGTTCGGCTCCGGCTACGGCGGCAACGCGCTGCTGGGCAAGAAGTGCTTCGCCCTGCGGATCGCCTCGGCCATGGCCCGCGACGAGGGCTGGCTGGCCGAGCACATGCTGATCCTCAAGCTCACCTCCCCTGAGGGTGACTTCAAGTACATCGCAGGCGCGTTCCCCAGCGCCTGCGGCAAGACCAACCTGGCCATGATGATCCCGACGCTGCCCGGCTGGAAGGTCGAGACCATCGGCGACGACATCGCCTGGATGAAATTCGGCCAGGACGGGCGCCTGCACGCGGCCAACCCGGAGGCCGGCTTCTTCGGCGTGGCTCCGGGAACCAGCGAGCGGACCAACCCCAACGCGCTGAAGATGCTCTCCCGCGACGCGGTCTTCACCAACTGCGCCCTGACCGATGGGGGAGACATCTGGTGGGAGGGGATGACCAGCGAGGCCCCGGACCACATGATCGACTGGCGGGGCAACGACTGGACTCCGGAGGTCGACTCGCCTCCCGCCCATCCGAACGCTCGCTTCACGGTCAAGATCGACCAGTGCCCGTCGGTCGCGCCGGAGTGGGATGACCCCGCCGGGGTGCCGATCGACGCGATCCTGCTGGGGGGCCGCCGGGCCAGCGTCGTGCCGCTGGTCTACGAGGCCCGCGACTGGGAGCATGGCGTCTTCATGGGCTCGACGATGGCCTCGGAGAAGACGGCCGCGGCCGCGGGCAACGTGGGCGAGCTCCGCTTTGACCCCTTCGCGATGTTGCCGTTCTGCGGCTACCACATGGGTGACTACTTCGGCCACTGGCTCGAGATCGGGCGGCACGAGGGTGCCCAGCTGCCACGGATCTTCTACGTCAACTGGTTCCGCAAGGATGAGGACGGCAAGTTCCTATGGCCCGGCTTCGGCGAGAACTCCCGGGTTCTGGCCTGGGCGTTCCGGCGCTGCCAGGGGAGCGGCGAGGCGGTGGACACGCCCGTCGGCCTGGTCCCGCCGGTGGGAGAGGGCGGGATCGACATCGCGAGCCTCGACGTCAGCCAGGACGCGATGGCCAGGCTGCTGGAGGTCGATCCCGAGGCGTGGCGCGAGCAGCTGCCCCAGGTGCACGAGCACTACGCCCGCTTTGGCGACCGCCTTCCGCAGGAGCTTCGGGCCCAGCTCGAGGAGCTCGAACGGCGGCTGAACACAGGGGATTGACGAACCGCTGATCCGGGCCGCCTACGCTTTGCGTTGGTGGCACTGGGGTTCATCTCATCCGACGCCGGGCTTCTGCTGCTCCAGGCGAGCGTGGTGGCCGCACCGCGCACGCCTCCCAGGTGGCGGTGGGCGGCCCGCCTGCGCGGCCCAGCCTGGGCGCTGGTCCCGATCTCCTCGATCGTGGGGGTGGTGTTCGCGATTCGGTTCCTGTCCGACACGGCGACCGGGCTGACATACCTGGCGCTGGTCGCGGTTCCGCCGCTGGCCGCGGTCGCCCTGGCCTGGGCGGCCCGGCCCGAGGGCCGGCTGACGGTGCTGCGGGTCCTGAGCGCGCTCGTCGTCACCGCGGTCCTGTTCGCGATCGCCACCGGGTCGGGGCATAGCCTGGGGCCCGAGGCCTCGGCGGCGATCCTGTCCGCCCTGGCCTGTGTGACGCTGGGCGTGCTGCTGGCCGCGGTGGCGCCGCCAAAATGGCTCAAGCTGGGGATCCTGGGCATGGCCGCGGCCGACGTCTGGCTGGTGGCCTCCGATCTTCTGCAGAGCCCGAACACGCTCCTGGTCAGGGCTCAACCGGCGCCGTTTCTGGGCGCCCACCTGCCCCGGCTCCAGAGCGAGGTGTTCGGCTCGGTGAACATGGGCTTCGGCGACCTGTTCATCGCCGCAGTGCTGGGGGCGGTGCTGGCCGCCAGCGGGCGGACCCAGTGGCCGGCGGCCCTGCTCACCCTGGTGCTGGCTGGGCTGTTCGACCTCCTGTTCCTGGTGGTGGACGAGCTTCCGGCCACCGTCCCGGTGGCGCTGGCCCTGCTCGTGATCGAGGGGTGGGGGCGCTGGTCGGTGGCCAGGCCGGGGCGGCTGCGGCGGGCTGTGCGCTGGCGGTCGGTCGAGCCGCGCTCTGACCGCGCCGGGGCCGCGCCTTAGAGCTGGCTAGTGCTGGCCGTCGTCGGTGGCCGCGGGCGGCCGCGACTCCTCGGCCAGCGAGGTGATCGTGAGCGAGCCCCGGGCCGCGTCGACCAGGACCTGGGTGGCCTCCTCAGATGAGCGGGCGTAGAGCTCGACCAGGAGATGGACCACGATCCGGTCGTCGTCGTGCTTGTGGAAGCGCACGTGGGTGAAGAACTCCCGGGTCCCGTGGTCGCCGAAGGCGGCGTAGGACAGGGCATCGCCGGCCTCCGGCCCTGAGCAGCTCTCAACGTCATCGGCGTCCACGGTCACCGTGCAGGACGCCACCCAGGGAGTCCCGGCGATCATGCGCTCCCAGCGGTCCTCGATCGGCTCCACCCGCCCGTTGTGGAAACCCAGATGGGGCTGGTCGTGCATGCACTCCAGGCACTGGACGACCGCCTCCTGCATCTCATCGACAACGTCGCCACGCTCACCGCTCTCAGGGTCGATGCGGTGAATCCCCTCGTAGTGCACCTGGACCTCCAGGTTTTGGGACCAGCAGCGGTAGCAGCGCAGCCAGCTCTTGACCGAAGTCGAGCCCTCCATCGCTTTGATTCTAGGATGCCCGAGTGAGCTTTCGGGCCCCCGAACCGGTGGGGGTGGTCCTGGCCGGAGGTCTGGGCCTGAGACTGGGCGGCTCCAAGGCCACGGTGAGGCTCAACGGCCAGCCATTGATCACCTACCCGCTGCGGGCCGTCCAGGAGGCTCTGGGCAGCGCGGTGGTCGTGGCCAAGGCCGACAGCGAGCTCCCGACTCTGCCCGGGGTCGAGGTCTGGATGGAGCCTCCCGAGCCCCGGCACCCGCTGACCGGGGTCGTCCACGCCCTGGGGCTGGCCGAGGGACGCCCGGTGCTGGTCTGCGCCGGCGATCTGCCCCTGGTGCCGGCGGACCTGGTCAGGCAGTTGGCCGGGGCCGACCCGGGCCAGGCGCTGGTCGTCGCAGCCTCACACGCCGGCCACCTCCAGCCGCTGCTGGCCCGGTATGAGCCGGAGGCGCTCGAGCCGCTCTCGGCCGTGCTTTACGCCGGGAACCCCGCCGTCCGGGCCGCGGTCGGTGCTCTGGGCGTCCGCCCGTACGAGGTCTCCGACGAGACGCTCCTGTTCAACGTCAACACCCCGGAGGACCTGCTCCGAGCCGGGGCGCTGCTGGCGGATCAGCCGAACGTGAAGTCGTAGGCGCTGACGCCGGGCGGAACGTCGAGCTGAAGGACGTGCGACTGGTCGCTGGGCAGCGAGACCAGCGAGTAGAGCCGCTGGCCGCGAACCGTGATCTTGCCGTTGTGGACGTCGTTGCCCGCGGCGCTCGCGGGAATGGGCTTGCCGTCCATGAGCACCCGGACCGTCCGGGGCTGGTTCCCCCTGGAGGTCATGACCAGGTACGCGTGAGCGGCCAGGAAGCGGAGGGTGATGTTGTCGCCCGCGCTCACCGGTGTGGCCGACTGGTCGGTGACCGACCACGTGCCCTTGAGCGCGAACTCGTTGGGCTGGGGATTGGTCACGCCCGCGTACGAGCGCACGCCCGACTGGAGGGTCTGGGCGAAGCCCCGGGAGCGCTGGTCGTCCAGGTAGGTCTCAGGTGTGGCCACCTGCGTGGGCATGATCGCGTGGGCCCGCGACGGCCGCGGCAGGTGGCGGGCCCCCGCCTGGTGGAGGAGCTCGCGGACCGCGACCTCCGATTGGCCATAGTCGCCCTCGCCGAACTGGACGTGGCGCACCTGGCCTTTGGAGTCGATTAGATACTCGGCCGGCCAGTATTGGTTGCCGTAGGCGTTCCAGGTCCCGAGGTTGTTGTCCTGGACGACCGGGTAACGCAGGCCCTCAGAGTTGATCGCCTGCTGGACGTTCGAGGCGCTCTGCTCGAAGGTGAACTCGGGGGCCTCGACGCCCACCACGTCGAAGCCGTACCGGTGGTAGGTGGCGTACAGGCCCTTCAGGAACGGGAGCGTGCGGATGCAGTTGATGCATGTGTAGGTCCAGAAGTCGACCAGGACGACATGCCCCCGCAGCCCGGCCAGGCTGAGGGGCCGGTCCCCGGGGGTGTTGAACCACCGCTGGGTGTCGGTGAAGTCCGGCGCGGTCCCGAGGTCGGGCAGCTTCGGTGTGGGTACCCCGGCGATCGCCACGCCCGCACCGGTGGCGCTGGCGTGGCTGGTGGCGACCGGCTTGGCGGACGCCTCGCGCTGCCGGACGGCGAAAGGCGAGGGAGGCCGCAATGAGGCCAGGCGGTTCTGGACGGCGCCCGAGTTCTCGAGAGACTGGGTCGGATCAACCAGGAACGAGGGCAGCGAACCGTTGGCCAGGTCCTCCTCGAAGCGCGTGTCGAGGTTGAACGCTATGGCCACACCGGTGAGAAGCAGCACGACGCCCAGCGCTCGCTCGACCACATGACCCTTGGCCACCCTCTTGATCCGCCCGAGCAGGGCTCGGCCGCCGAGTCCGTAGAGCAGCATCATGGCGGCCAGCCCGAGCGCGTAGGAGATCGCCACGGCCACGATCCGCACCGACGCGCCGCCGTGGGCGCTGACGGCGATCACCGCCCCCAGGATCGGCCCGGCGCACGGCAGGCAGACGAAGCCGAGCGCGCCTCCGACGGCCACTCCTGACCAGAAGCCCGAGCCGCGCTGGCGCGGTCCAAACCGGGCCAGCCGGGACAGCGGCGCCTGGATCCGGGCGGCCAGGCTCGGGATCAGCATCAGCAGCCCGAACGCGATCAGCACGACGATCGCCGCGTCGCGTGTGGCCCCGCTCCCCAGCCCGACGCCCTTGACCAGCTTGGCTCCCGCCACGATCGTGATCGTGAACGTGAGCCCCAGTCCGAGCACGATCCCCAGCGGCCGGCGCCGCCCTCCGGTGGTGCTCGCCGACAGCAGCGCTGGGACAACCGGGAGCACGCAGGGGGTAATCGCCGTGCCGGCGCCGGCGATCAGGGCAAAGAACATCAGGAGGAGCACGCCGCCTCCTAATGATGGTGGACGACCGGGACTCCTCGGGGCCTCTCTTACGGAGAAATTACGTTCAGCCGCCGGACGGCGGCAGCTGCCGGAGTGGGAGCGTCAGCCGCCGATGGCCGACATCGTCCGGTGGGGCTGGATGAAGCCGGGCTCGCCGACATGGTGCTTGAGCTCCTTGCGCCACACGGCGTCGCGGACGATCGTCTCGAGCTCCGAGTCGGAGGCCCCCGCGCGCACGGGGCCGCGGAGATCGGTCTCATTCAGAGAGAACAGGCATGTGCGCAGGCGGCCGTCGGCGGTCAGGCGGATCCGGTTGCAGTCCCCGCAGAAGGGCTCGGAGACCGGGTTGATGAAGCCAATTCGCCCCGGCCCGTCGGCGAAGCGGTACACGCGGGCCGTGGAGCTGGGCTCCCGGGGCTCGGACTCGAGCGGGTACACGGCGTCGATCGCCGCTCTGATCTCCTCGCCAGTCAGCACCTGCTCGGCCGTCCAGGCGTGGTCGGCGTCCAGCGGCATGTACTCGATGAAGCGGACCTGGTAGCCGGAACTGCGGGCCAGCCGAGCGAAGGGCAGCACCTCCTCCTCGGTGAAACCGCGGATCGCCACCGCATTTATCTTGATCGGATGCGCGGCAGGGAAGGTGGCCAGTCGCTCCAGGCCCCGGAGCACCTGCGGCAGGGCATCGCGGCGTGTGAGCTCGTAGAAACGGTCCCGCTGGAGAGAGTCGACCGACACGTTGAACCTGTCGACGCCGGCCTGCACGAGCGCCTCGGCGTCGCGCTCGAGCAGGAAGCCGTTCGTCGTCAGCGAGACCTCGTGGAGCTCATCGATCTGCTTGAGCATCCCGACCAGGCGCGGGAAGTCCCGGCGCACCAGCGGCTCGCCCCCCGTCAGGCGTACATCGGCCACGCCCATCCCGGCCAGCACCCCGACCAGGCGAGCGATCTCCTCAAAGGACAGGATCTCGCCGCGTTCCAGCCAGGGCAGGCCCTCGGCCGGCATGCAGTACTGGCAGCGGAAGTTGCACCTGTCGGTGACCGATACGCGAAGGTCTCCGATCAGCCGTCCATGTCCATCCACAAGAGGCTCCATTAACACAAGGCTACCCGCGGCGCTGCGCATGCCGGCAATGCCGGTGGCGGTGCTCGCTGCGGTGCTGGCCCTGGCGGGCTGCGGCTCCAGTGCCTCCGACCAGGTCCGGGCCGTGGTCGGGCAGCTGGCCCAGGCCGCGGCGGACCGGGCCTACGGCACGATCTGCACCGAGATCCTGGCTCCATCGCTGGTCGCCCACCTGGTGTCCAACGGCATCCCGTGTCCCCAGGCCCTGAGGCTGGCCCTGAGTGGCGTGCGCAACCCCGTGCTCAGCGTGGGCAAGGTGATCATCAGGGGGTCCCGGGCCTGGGCGATCACGCTGACCTCGGCCCGGGGCCAGAAGGCGGCGCTGGTGGCGATCGAACTCAGCCGGACCCGGCAGGGCTGGCGAATCACCTCGCTGGCGTCACCACTGTCCGCGGTCCAGGGGCGATAATCGGGCGATGCCGGAGCCGCCGCGGGTCGTTGCGCTCGAGGAGATTGAGGCCTTGCCGGGGCCGGGCACGCTGATCTGGCGCCCGGTGCGGCTCACGCTGGGCGTCCGGGCCTTCGGGTGCAACGCCTACACGGCGGGCGCGGCTGGGCAGGACGTGGTCGAGCCGCACACCGAGGATCCCAGGCTGGCCCACCAGGAGCTCTACTTCGTGGCCGCCGGCCGGGCCCGGTTTGAGATCGACGGCCAGGCATATGACGCGCCGGCCGGGACATACGTGTTCATCCCCGACCCCGCCTCCCACCGCTACGCCGTGTCCGAGGAGCCCGGCACGACCGTGCTCACCTTCGGAGGGCCGGCCACGTTTGAGCCGTCGGCCTGGGAGTGGGCCTTCCAGGCCGCGCCACTGATGCGCACCCAGCCCGACCGAGCCCGGGCGCTCCTCGAGGACGGGCTGGCGAAGTACCCCGAGTCGGCCAGTCTCCACTACAACGTCGCCTGCCTGGAGGCGATCCGGGGCGATCCTGACGCCGCGATTGGCTCGCTGCGCCGGGCGGTTGACCTGGCGCCGCGGGTCGTCGAGTGGGCTCGCACGGACGAGGACCTGGCCTCGCTGCGGGGGCGGGAGGAGTTTGAGGCGCTGATCGGCTGAGCGCTGTCCGGCGGTCGGCGGGAGGATGTCGACTCTTGCTGGCTATTCCAGCTTTTCTCGTGACGCTCCCGCCGCCCGGCGCTGACTGGCGCTAGTAGCTGGTCCCCGTCGGGCCGGTCGTGGACGGGCTGGTGGTGGAGGTCGTCGTGGACGGGCTCGTGGTCGAGCTGGTGGTAGGCGAGGTGCTGGTCGTCGAGCTGGAGGCGGTTGGCGTGGTCTGGGTGGTGCTGGTCGTCGTCATCGTCGTTGCCGCAGGATCGGTCGTGGCCGTGTGACCAGTGGTGGTAGCCGTGCTCTTTGTGCTGTGAGACCGCGTCGACGCAGTGTGCGCGCCCTGGGTCGTGTGGGTGCTCTGTGGGCCGGTCTGACCGGTCACGGCGTAGGAGGCGGGGGATGTTTTGTCCTGAGCGCTCGCTGGTTGAGAAGCAACACCCACTGAGGACCGCCGAGCTGCCTGGCGGGAGGTGATGGGGCCGTGCTGGTGGCCAGTCGAGTCGCCCCCCAGCGGCTGCGCGCCGACGGCCGAACCGACGATGCCGCCCGCCGCGGCCAGGAGGACCAGGGCGGGCACCAGCCAGGCGGGCCGGCGCCTGCGCCGCCCGGGTGCGCTCCTCTCCAGTGGGTCAGGTGTGCCGCCCGGTGGGCTGGCGGCTCCCCCTCGGCCGCGCCTGCCTGGCATCTCGGCCAGACGTCTGGAGAGCTCTCCGGCACTGATGTGACCTCGAAGGAAGTCCTCCAGGACGGCTCGGCTTCGACCAGGAGGCCCGCTGGGCAGCCTTTTTGCCATTCCCTCCCGCTACCCAGGGAGGAAGCCCCCAATCAGCGGCCCGCCCGCTCCTCGAGCGCTCGGGTCAGCGCCGGGACGTCGAGGCCCGGCGCCTGCGCTGACAGCCAGCGCTCGGCCTCCCGCCGGCCACTGAGCGCCCGTAGGCCGCGCTCACCGTGCTCGGCTGCGAAGTCGGCCAGGGCGTGCATTCGCCGGGCTCGGGTCCGCCGCCGAGCCAGATCAAGTCCCGCCCGATGTCGGTCCAGACCGTCCACCAGCTCCGCGATTCCGGTTGCCGGAGGGACGGCTGACACCGCGAGGACCTCGGCGCTGCGGGCGTCCAGGGTGCGCAGGGCCGTCTGAAGGTCGGCCACGGATCGGCTCGCCACCTGGCCCAGGTCGGCCTTGGTCACGACCAGCACGTCCGGCACCTCCATGATCCCCGCCTTGAGGAACTGAAGGACGTCGCCCGAGGCCGGCTGTACGACCACCACCACGGTGTCGGCCACGTCGGCGACCTCGGTCTCCGACTGGCCCACGCCGACCGTCTCAATCACGACCACATCAAAGGCCGCTGACAACGCCGCGGCCGCCGCTCGGGTGGCCGGGGCCAGCCCGCCCAACCGTCCGCCCGCGGCCGTGGAGCGGATGAACACCGCCCTGTCGCCGGCGTCGACGTCCATCCGTGCCCGGTCGGCCAGCAGCGCTCCCCCCGAGCGCTTCGACGTCGGATCGACGGCCAGCACGGCCACCGAACGGCCATCAGCCCGCCAGGCCGAGATCAGCCGGGACAGAAGGGTGGACTTGCCCACACCCGGAGGCCCCGTCAGGCCCACGACGTGCCCGGGCGTCTCACCGCCCAGCGCCGCCGGCGACACGGCGGCCAGCAGGTCATCGGCCTGGGAGCGGGACTGGCCCGTGCGGTTCTCCAGCAGATTCAGGACTGCGGGAGCGACCGACAGGTCGCGCTCTCGCAGGCGCTCGGCCAGCTGACGGCCATCCGGACTCGGCCGGGTCAAGCCGCCGCGCCGGCGCGATGGCGCTCCGCCACCAGCGCCACGATGTCCCGCATCATGCGGTTGAGGTCCCAGTCCTTGGGCGTGTAGACCGCTGCCACGCCGATCTCCCGCAGGGCCGCCGCGTCGGCCTCGGGAATGATCCCGCCCACGACCACCGGCACATCGTCCACGCCGGCCTCTCTCATCGCCTCGAGCACGGATGGGATCAGCTCCCGGTGTGAGCCGGACAGGATCGACAGCCCGACCACATGCACTCCCTCCTGGGCCGCCGAGTTGGCGATCTGAGACGGGGTCAGGCGGATGCCCTCGTAGACCACGTCCATGCCCGCGTCGCGGGCCCGGACGGCGATCTGCTCGGCGCCGTTGGAGTGGCCGTCGAGTCCCGGCTTGCCGACCAGGAACTTGAGCCGCCGGCCCAGGGCCTCGCTGACCCGCTCGACCTCACCGCGCAGTTCGGCCACCTCCTGGCTGGGAAGCGCCGGCGCGTCGCCCACGCCGGTTGGCGCCCGGTACTCGCCGAACACATCCCGCAGGGTCTGGGCCCATTCGCCGGTGGTCACGCCGGCCCGGGCGGCAGCGATCGTCGCCGGCATGATGTTCTCATGGTCCTGGCGGGCCACGCGGGCCAGCTCCTGGAGGGCTTGGTCGACCGCCTGCTGGTCACGTTCCGAGCGCCAGTGCTCCAGGGCCGCCCGCTGGTCGGCCTCAACCTGGGGATCGACTCGCAGGATTCCTCCCTCGGCGTCGGCCGTCAGCGGCGAGGCCTCGGTGGAGGTGAACTTGTTCATGCCCACGATCGTCAGCTCGCCGGATTCGATCCGCCGCCAGCGCTCGCGGTGGGACTCGACCAGCGCGGCCTTCATGTAGTCAACGGCCTCGACCGCCCCGCCCAGCTCGGCCACCCGGCGCATCTCCTCGCGGGCGCCGTCGACCAGCTCGGCCACCAGGCCGTCCATCACCTTTGAGCCGTCGAAGATGTCCGGGTACTCGAGCAGGTCGGTCTCATAGGCCAGGATCTGCTGCAGACGCAGCGACCACTGCTGGTCCCAGGGCCGGGGGAGACCCAGAGCCTCGTTCCAGGCCGGGAGCTGGATGGCCCGGGCCCGGGCGCTGCGGCCGAGCGTCACGGCCAGCGCCTCCAGAGCAATTCGATACACGTTGTTCTCCGGCTGAGCCTCGGTCAGCCCGAGCGAGTTGACCTGCACTCCGTAGCGGAACCGTCGCTGCCTCTCGTCGGTCACGCCGTAGTGCTCGCGGCCCAACTCGTCCCACAGCTCGGCCATGGCTCGGAGCTTGGCGTGCTCCTCGACGAACCGGACGCCCGCGTTGACAAAGAAGGAGATCCGGCCGAACACGCTGCCCATCAGGTGCCCGTCGTCCGTCTGACCGCCCGCCTCCAGACGCTCGCGGACCGCGTCGAGCACGGCGATCCCGTTGCTCAGGGCATAGGCGATCTCCTGCACCGGTGTGGCCCCGGCCTCCTGGAGGTGGTAGGAGCAGATGTTGATCGGGTTCCACTTCGGGATGTGCTGCACGGTGTACGTGATCGTGTCCGCGATCAGCCGCATGCTCGGCCCCGGCGGGAAGGCGTACGTGCCCCGGCTCAGGTACTCCTTGAGGATGTCGTTCTGCGTCGTGCCCTGAAGCTTCTTCTGCTCGACCCCCTGCTCCTCAGCGGCCACGATATACAGGGCCAACAGCCACGCGGCGGTGGCGTTGATGGTCATCGAGGTGTTCATCTGGTCCAGCGGGATCCCATCAAGCAGCGTGTGCATGTCGCCTCTGTGGGCGATCGACACGCCGACCTTCCCCACCTCGCCGACGGCCAGTTCGTGGTCGGGGTCATAGCCCGTCTGGGTGGGCAGGTCGAAGGCCACGGACAGGCCGGTCTGGCCCTTCTCCAGGTTGCGCCGGTAGAGCTCGTTCGAACGCCGGGCGTCGGAGTGCCCGGCATACGTGCGCATCAACCACGGACGGTCTTGCTCGGGCAGGCGGGCCGAAGAAGCGGTCGAGGAGGTCCGGGTGGAGGACTCTGCCATGGGAAATAGGCTACCCCGCGGTCGGGTCAGGCGGTCAGGAGGGCAGGCCTTGCGTCCGCCTGGGAGCGCGGCTCGCCCCCGCCGGGTCACTTGTATGGTGGACCGATGCCCGACCAAAACTCCGCATCCACCGAGCACGCCCTAATCCAGGAGCTCACGGCGCCCCTGGCCTCATTGCCGGATGACCCCGTCCCGGAGGTGGCCAACGTCGATTTTCCCGTCGCGCTTCGCGGCTACGACCGGATCGCCGTCGACGCGTACGTGAAGCGGACCGCCCAGCTCGTGGCCGAACTGAACGCCGGCCGATCTCCCCAGGCGGCTGTCCGCCGGGCGCTCGAGCGCGTGGGGGAGGACGTGTCAGGAATTCTCCAGCGGGCCCATGAGACGGCCGAGCAGATCACCGCCCAGTCCCGGATCGAGGGCGAGGACCGGCTCGAGTCGGCGCGGCGCGAAGCCGACCAGCTGGTCACCACCGCGCGCCAGGAGGCCGACGCGCTGCTCTCAGATGCGCGCGGTCACCTCACGGAGCTCGACGCCGAGACGGACCGCATCTGGGCCGAGCGACACCGGATCGTCGAGGACGCCCACAGCCTGGCCTCGCAGTTGCTGGCGCTGGCCGAGGCCGCCGTGGAGCGCTTCCCGGCCGCCGAGGAGCCCGCGACGGAGGTTGAGAAGCCCTTCGATGCCGATGACGACGGCACGCTCCCCGGTCAGGCGGACGATCTTGTGGCTGCCCCGCCCGAGCCCCGGCCGGAGGACGAGGCCACGGTGATCATCGAGCCGGTGCAGCCGCTCGAGCACGACGCTGAGTGAGAGCGTCCGCCGACTCCGCGTCCCAGATGCGGATCATCGATCTGCAGCACGTGGGGCGCGAGCGGGTGATCGGCTGCTGGCAGGTCGGCCAGGTACTCGTCGATCCGGGTCCGAGCTCCTGCCTGGACACGCTCATGGGGGCTCTGAACGGCTGGCGTCCCCGGGCGCTGCTGCTGACCCACATCCACCTGGACCACGCTGGCGCCAGCGGATCGCTGGTCGCTCGCTGGCCCGACCTGGAGGTGTACGTGCACGAGCGCGGCGCTCGGCACATGGCGGATCCGGCGCGGCTGCTGGAGAGCGCGCGGCGACTGTATGGCGAGGACATGGACCGGCTGTGGGGTGAGTTCCTGCCGGTACCGGAGGGGAACCTGCGCGTCCTGTCCGGCGGCGAGCGGATCGAGGTCCAGGGCACCCCAGAGCCCTTCGAGGTGGCCTACACGCCTGGGCACGCCTCCCATCACGTGAGCTACTTCCACGGGGGAACGGCGTTCGTGGGGGATGTCGGAGGAGTGAGGATCATGCCCGAGCCGCTGACGATCGCGCCCACGCCACCGCCGGACATCGACCTGGAGGCCTGGCACCGATCGCTTGACGTGGTGCGGGGCTGGCGGCCTGAACGGCTGGCCTTCACGCACTTCGGTTGCGCGCAGGACGTCGACTCGCAGCTGCGGGAGGTGGGCGGCCGCCTGGACGCCTGGGCCGTTCGGGCTCGTGAGCAGACCCAGGAGGACTTCATCGCCGGCGTGCGCCGGGAGATTGAGGCTGGCGCCCAACCTGAGGCGGGTCCGGCCTACGAGCAGGCCGCGCCGCCCGACCAGCTGTACGCGGGGCTGACCCGGTACTGGTCCAAGCGGGCCGAGAGGGGATCGGCCTCCGGGCTCGCGGACTGAGCGCGAGTATCCTCCGGCCGGATGGCAGAGGTCGTTGAGCTGCCCCGGGTGGGCGGACCGGGGAGCGGACTTGGGTCGCTCTGGCGGGTCATCGTTCTCAATGACAGCCACAACACGTTCGATCACGTGGCCGAGACGCTGTCCGCCGTCATCCCCGGGGTGTCACTGGCCGACGGCTACCGGCTGGCGGACATGATCCACAACGCCGGACAGGCGATCGTCTGGAGCGGCCCGCGAGAGGACGCCCAGCAGTACTGGGACCGCCTGGACGCGGCCGGCTTGACGATGGCGCCGCTGGAGTCCGGGTAGTCGCGAGCTACGCCGTACTGGCGTGACCGGCGGTCCCGGCCTTGCTGGCGGCCGTCGGGCCCGGCAGCATCCTGGCCGCCTGGCGCTCGGGGCTGATCCGGACCACGTTCCAGACCAGGCCCAGCTTCTCCAGGGCCGAGATCACCAGTCCGGTGGGGTCGGTCAACCGCTCCCACCAGCGCAGACCGTGGAAGGCCGAGGTGGGGAAGGCGTGGTGGTTGTGGTGCCAGGCCTCGCCCATCGAGAGCACGGACAGCCAGGCCACGTTGCGGGCCTCGTCGTCGGACTCAAACCGCTTGCGCCCGAAGAAGTGGCAGATCGAGTTGATCGACCACGTGACGTGATGCAGCAGCAGCACCCGGACGAAGCCCCCCCAGAGCAGCGCGGTCAGGGCCGCTCCCAGGCCTCCGCCCACGATCCAGCCGATCGCGAACGGGATGGCAAAGCTGATCACAACCCACAGGCCGAACAGCTTGTCGATCACTCGCAGGGCGCGGTCACGCATCAGGTCGGGGGCGAAGCGCTGGCGGTCCGCGGTGCCCACGGTCTCAAACAGCCACCCCATGTGGGCGTGCCACAACCCTTTTACGCCGCCCCAGAATCCGGGTCCGGCCAGCTGCGGCGAGTGGGGATCTCCCTCCCGGTCGGAGTAGGCATGGTGCTTGCGGTGGTCGGCCACCCAGGTGATGACCGAGCCCTCCACGGCCAGCGAGCCCAGGATCGCCACGGCGGCGCGGAAGGCCGCGGAGGCCTCAAAGGATCTGTGGGTGAACATCCGGTGATAGCCGAGGGTTGTGCCCAGGCAGGTGACTGTGTACAGCCCGACCATCAGCCCCAATTCGAGCGGCCCGATGCCCCGGTGCCAGAGCAGCACGATGGCCACGATCAGCCCGACCAGAGGCAGGGGCACGAAGATGAGGTTGAGGACCTTGTGCGCCAGAGTCATGGGCACTGACTCCTGGGAGTGCTGGGGCGGGGCGGGCTGAGGTGCGGCGATCGTTGTCATGAGAGCTGTCCTGTGACCTCGGGTTCGGGTTGGGGCTCCGGCGGTGGGGCCTCGGGCAACAGTACCTCGGGACCGAGTGCCCCGGACGCAAGCTCGTCGTACCACACGTACGTCACGGGAATCTGGTAGCGGCTCGAGTTGCGTCGGCGAAACTCGGTCATCTCCGGGCCTTCCCAGTACTGATGCCAGGCGTTCTTGTCCTCAAACCAGGCCATTTGGATGATCTTGTAGCGGTCATCGCGGGAGCGCTGGACGGAGTACTGGGTGGCTCCGTAGCGGAGCGCCAGGCGGGCGGCCTCGCAGATCTCCAGGGCCAGCACCTCCTGGCGAAGAACGGTGGCGTACCACGGCACCTGGACCAGGCCGGCCACGGTTACGCGCCCACCTCGGCGTAGATTGCGCCGGGACCCTCGCCCGTCTTGCCCAATCCCGGCTCGGTCGCGCCGACCAGGATTGAGATCTTGCCCAGGTGCTTGTTCTCGAGCATCAGCTGATGGGCTTCAGGTACCCCGTCGAAGCCCAGCGTACGCCACAATACGGGCCGGATCCTGTTCTGCTCAATCAGCTGGTTGGCCTTCGTGCACTCGTAGGCGTTGGCGAAATGGGAGCCGATGATCTGCTTCTGGCGCATCCACAGGTGGCGCACGTCGAAGTCGAGGTTGTAGCCGGTCGTGCCGGCGCAGATAACGACCTTGCCGAATGGCCTCACGCAGAACACCGAGGTCGGGAACGTGGCCCTGCCGACGTGCTCGAAGACGATGTCGGGGGGCTCGCCCAGAATCTCCTTGACCGCCTTGGCAAACCGGCGCGACTCGCCGAAGCGGGCCTTTTCCTCTTCCGGACTCTCGTCGCCGCGGCGCATCATGCCCGCGTACTCGGCCCGGTTGATGTACCCGGTGGCGCCCAGGTCCAGGCACAGCTTGCCCTTCTGGTCGGAGGACACAACGCCCACGGACTCCGCACCTGCTGCTTGGCAGAGCTGGGTGGCGAACACCCCCAGCCCTCCGGCCGCCCCCCAGATCAGGACCCGGTGGCCGGCCTGGAGCTTGCACTGGTCGATCAGCATCCGGTAGGCGGTGAAATAGACCAGGCCGTAGGAGGCGGCCTCCTCCCAGGTCAGGTTCTGAGGGCGGGCCAGCAGCTGCTGGGCCTGCACCTTGGTGAACTGGGCAAACGACCCCCACGTCGTCTCGTATCCCCAGATCAGCTGGGACGGCGCGGCGAGGGGGTCAAGGCCATGGACCTCGGGGTCCTCGTAGGAGGCCATGTTGCAGTGGATGACCACCTCGTCTCCCGGCTTCCAGCGGGTAACGCCCTCGCCCACCTTCCAGACGATTCCCGAGGCGTCGGAGCCGCCGATGTGGTGGCCCCACTGCGGGTGGTCTCCATAGGGGAACACTGAAACCGGCTTACCCTGGGCGGCCCAGACGTTGTTGTAGTTGACCCCAGCGGCCATCACGCGGACGATCACCTCGAAGGCGCCGGGCTCGGGGACCTCGATCTCCTCCAGCTGGAAGGCGTCCATCGGCTCGCCCTCCCTGTCCTGGCGGATGACCCACGCCGCCATCGTCTCAGGCAGCTCTCCGGGCTCGACATCCACGTTTGAAACCTGCGTCAGATCAACCGCCAAGGCGCATCCTCATCCTTATTCCGGGGAGGGGGGATCCTAGAGAATCGCGGCCGGCGCGGTCGATGGGCTCAGGCGGGGTGGCGAGGTGGCCAGGACGGAGGCGGCGGGCGGCTGGGGCGCGTGGCGAGACGCCTACGGCGAGAGCAACTGGTTGCTCGCGCTCGGGCGCTGATGACCGATCTTGAGCACTGCCGGCTGGATCCCGCTGTGCGTGGCTCGTGCGGCCTCGGTCTGGCCGGTTGGTCCGATCCCGACCGTGTAACGGCCCTTGATCAGGCTGACCTTGATCTGGGCCGTGGCCTGCGGGCTGATCGGGCCCGTGCTCGTCACCGGTGCGGCGGCCGACGCGCCGCCCTGAAGGATCTGCATCGACTCCGCCCGGCTGGCCTGATTGGTCACGATGAACACGACCGGCCCCGCGCCGACGGCAGATGGCGAGACCGACACGCGCTGGTCATTGATGTATACGGTCACGTTCACCGGGCTCGGCGGTCTGGGCAGGTTGGCGAAGTGACCCCCGCCGCTGCCACCGCACGCGGTCAGCGCGACGGCGGTCAGTCCCAGCATCATGATCGTGCGCCTGCTCAAGCTAGTGACTCTCCTCACACAGAACCCTAGAGCAATGGTCGGAGTTGCGGTTATTGGATTTTGGCTAGCGATCAGGCGGCCGAAGGCTGAAATTCGGCCAGTGAGGCGGCGCGGCGCGCGGAGGCAAGGATCCCCGGCGCATGCGGCAGCACCCTACCTGGGGGACCGGCCGCCGAACGGAAGCTCGACGACCGTGGCCGGGGCCGACGGATCGCCCACCGTGACCTCTGATCCGGGTTCCGCCTCGCGGCGAACCAGAGCCAGGGCGATGGGCCCGAACCGGGGTGAGGCGGCCACGCTTCCCAGGCGTCCGACGGGCCGCTCGCCGAGCAGCAGGGCGTCGCCCGATCCGGCCGGGCCGGAGAGCCGGAGCCCGCGCAGGTGCCGGTTTGGCTTGCCGCGCCAATGGAGGCGAGCCACTGTCTCCTGCCCCACGTAGCAGCCCTTGGTGAAGGACACGGCGCGCTCGTTGAGTCCCGCCTCCTCCGGAATCACGGTCTCGTCCAGGTCGATTCCGTAGCGCGGCCGGCCACTCTCCACGCGCAGGCACTCCACCGCCTCCTCGGCCACGTCGCGGGCACCGAGGTCGCGCAGGGCGGCCTGGATCGCGCCGAGGTCATCGGAGGGGCACAGCAGGTCAATGCCCACGTCGGTCCGGATTGCCCGCGCGGTTACGCCGCCCAGCGTGGCGTCTACATGAGCGTGCTCGGGCGCGCCGTCGAGAGCCGGCAGTCCGGCCACCGATGCGGACTGCGGGCCCACGAGCGAAACCAGCGCACGCTCGAGCGTGCGCTTGTGAAGCTCGGCCCGGAAGCCGACCAGGCTGCGATGAACCATGTTGAAGAGGGCCTGCAGCGTCGAACGCTCGGTGTCAAGCAGCAGTTCATCGTCGGTGGCGAGAATCCGGGCGTCGCCGAGCATCTTGCCCTTCGGGGTCAGGAAGGCGGCGTAACAGCCCGAGCCCGGGGAGATGGCCTCGACGTCGTTGCTCACCTGGCCCTGGAGGAAGGTCGCGGCCTCCGGCCCGCTCAGGGCCAGCTTGCCGCGCTCGGAGCGGTCAAACAGGCCACAGCCCTCGGTGACCGTCTCATAGTCGGTCTTGACCGGCGCGACGGAGCTCACGGCTCAAACATAGCGCCGCCGGCACGTCCGCCGCCACTGGACAAAAATCAAATTTTGGCCTACCATAATTTCTCATGAGCCAGGCACAATCCACCTGGTCCTCGGCCGTCGAGGACTACGCCAAGGCGATCTACGCGCTCGAGCAGCGCGAGGGCGCCGTCAGTACGAACTCGCTGGCCGAGCGCCTGGGCGTCACCGCGGGGTCCGCCTCCGGCATGGTCAAACGGCTTGGCGAGCTCGGTCTGGTGGAGCACCGCCCGTACCACGGGGTGTCGCTGACCGAGGATGGGCGGCGGGTGGCCCTCGAGGTCATGCGCCACCACCGGCTGCTCGAGCTCTACCTGGTCAAGAGCCTAGGCGTGTCGTGGGACCGCGTTCATCAGGAGGCGGAGGTGCTGGAACACGTGCTGTCCGAGGAGCTCGAGGAGCTGATCGCGGCGGCGCTGGACAATCCCACGCACGACCCGCACGGCGATCCCATCCCGACCCGTGATCTGCGAATCGAAGAGGGGGACAGCGAGAGCCTGCAGGCGCTCGAGCCGGGTGACCGGGCGAGGTTCACCCGGGTGTCTGACTCCGACCCGGAGATGCTCCGGTTCCTGGCCGAGCGGGGAATCGCTCCCGGGGACGAGCTCGAGGTGATCGACAAGCAGCCCTTCGACGGCCCGCTGTTCGTCCGCTTTGGCGAGGACGTCCATGTCCTCGGCGGCGGACTGGCGCGGGCCATGAGGGTGGAAGGAGTCAGGCATTGAATCCGGCTGCCGGGAGCGCCGCCCAACGTGTCCTGGAGCACGCCTCCGCCGGGGGCGAGCCCGCGCTTCCCGCACTCACGCCGGAGGACACGGTCCGGTCGCACGATCGCTTCCTGGTCTACAACGCGCGCCGGCAGGGCCGGCGGTGGTACCTGCTGTGGTTGCTCGTGGGCCCCGGGATGCTGGCGATGCTGGGGGAGAACGATGGCCCGAGCATGATCTCCTACGCCACCAGCGGGGCGACGTACGGGCTGGGGTTCTTCCTCCCCTTCATCGTGATCACGTTTGGCATGTCGGTCGTCTGCCAGGAGATGTGCATGCGTGTCGGGGCGATCACGCACCGGGGGTACGGCCAGTTGGTTCTGGAGCGCTTCGGCCGGGTCTGGGGCTGGATCAACGCGGGTGACCTGGTGTTCACCAATCTGGTCACGCTGATCGCCGAGTTCGTCGCGATCCGCGTCGGGTTGGCCTACTTCCACCTCAACTCCGTGGTGGCGGCGCTGCTCGGCGTGCTGCTGGTCGTGTTCACGCTCAGCGGCGGGCGCTACTGGCGCTGGGAGCGGATCGTGCTCGGAATGGCGATCTTCAACGGCCTGTTCCTGGCCGCCGCGCTCGTGGTCGGACCGAACTGGGGCTCGGTCGGTCACGCCTTCGGCACCTTCTCGCCGCTGCCCGGCGGCAGCTTCAACACGGTGCTGCTGCTGATCGCCTCCACGATCGGAGCCACCGTGACGCCGTGGATGATCTTCTTTCAGCAGAGCGCGTCGGCTGACAAGGGCCTCACCCCGGACGACATCCGCCACGGCCGGTGGGACACGATCGCCGGAGCGGTGCTGGCGGCCGTGTTCGGCTGTGGCGCCCTGATCGCCGGGGCGGCTCTGTTTGGCCATGGCGGCAGCAGCATCCAGGGCCTGGCCGGAGCGGGGATTCCCGGTGCTCTGTCCCACGTATCCGGAGACCTCGTAGGCACCCTGTTCGCCCTCGGCCTGATCGAGGCGGGAGCCGTGGCCGTGCTCACGATCTCGGCCAGCACCGGGTACGCGGTCGGTGAGTGCCTGGGAGTGGCCCACAGCCTCAACAACTCTGCCCGGGCCGCGGCGGTGTTCTACACGGCCAACCTGGGCGCGGCGCTGATCGCGGCCGGAATCATCCTGATCCCCGGCGTGCCGCTGCTGTCGATCGCGCTCAACGCCAACGTCCTGGCCACCGTCCTGCTTCCGGTGGCGCTGGTGTTCATGATCATGCTGGCCAACGACCGGGAGCTGATGGGGCGGTGGACCAACTCCGCCCTGAACAACTGGATCGCGATCGCGATCGTGGCCTTCATCTCTGTGTGTGGCGCGGCCTACGGGATCGACTCGTTCCTCCAGACGGTGCACGTCCTATGACGCCGGCGGCCAACGACCACGAGCAGCTGATCGAGTTCCTGGAGTCCGACCAGCTGGTCACGGCCCGCGCCCGCCCGCTGCAGCGCCGGGTCCTCGACCGGCGCGTGGCCATCGCGCTGTGGTCACTCAGGGTGTTCGTGATCGTCGTCGGGGTGATGGTGATCTACACGTTCTTCGCCCGTCTGGGCTGACGGCGGTACGCTGGCGGCGTGCCCCTCGCGCAGACGTTTGAGCAGTTCGTTGAGTCGCTGCCCGACGACTGGACCGACCTGGAGTTCGATCTGCGCATCTTCGACGAGCGCCGCTACGTCGATGCCGCCGTCCTGCTCGTGACCTGCAATGCCCAGCCGTACTCCAAGCACGACTGGCACTGGCGCGTGATCGTGGCCCACCGCTTCGGTCATGCCGCCGCGCCCCCCGCCGTTCACGCCGCGCTGCGGCTGCTCGACGAGGCCGGAATCGACGGAGAGCTGAACGTTCGCAGTGTCAGGACCGGTCGCGTCGAGGTCACGCAGATGTGGGGACGGACCGAGTCGGTGCGCCAGGAGTTCGCGCGCCTGCGCGCGCAGTAACGGGCCGATCGCCCCGTGCGCGTCGTGGCGTATGTCCCGGACCTCCTGTTCGGGTCGACCGTGGTGGAGGGACTCCGGGCCGCCGGGCACGAGCCGGTTCTGGTGGGCGACCGTGACGCCGTGCGCCGCGAGCTCGCCACCGCCGCGGTGCTGGTCGTCGACCTGACCGCAGATGTCCAGGACCGGATCGAGGCCGTCCAGGGCGTCGTGCCTGACGGCGTGCACACCCTCGCCTTCTACTCGCACGTGGAGGGCGAGGTTCGCGAGCAGGCGCTCCAGGCTGGCTTCGACCTCGTGATACCGCGCTCCCGAATGGCTCGGGAGGGTGTGGCGCTCGTGGAGCGCCTGTCAGGCTGATCCTGAGCCCACGACCCTGAGATCGAAGGCCTGGCCGATGTCCGGAGGCCGCTTGACGATTCCGAAGCGGGCCTCCCAGCGGGCCCACCGACTGAGGATCGTGGGGTTGAGCTGACCCGGTCTGCCATCTGGACCAGCGAACGCGGGCCGCAGAACGGCCAGGTCGGCTCGCACCAACGGCGGGTTCAGACCCGGAACCTGCGACTCGAGCTCGGCTGCGCTGGCCCGGGGATGGCGGAGTGTGAACTGATAGCCGCGCACCAGCGCGCCCACGACCTCGGTGGCCAGCGCCGGGTCTCGGCGGAGCAGTGAGCTCGTCGCGCACAGCACCAGCTCGGGGTACGAAGGTGCGCCGTAGGAGTCGACCCTGAAGATGTGGAATCCCGGCCGGGCGCGCGTGAGCGCCACCCCCTCGTCATTCCAGAATGCCGTCACCGCAGCCACCCGGCCCGCCAGCAGGGCGGGGACGGCGTTGAAGCCGATCGTGATCCGCCTGACGCGAGCGGGGTTCCCGCCGGCGCCGGATACCACCGAGTTGAGTACGCCGGTGTCGCTGGGTAGGCCGGTGACCCCGGCCAGCTGACCCTCGAGCTGCCGGGGGTCATGGATCCGGGGCTGGGTCATGACGGCGGCCAGTGGGCGCTCGACGATCGCCATGATCCCGACCAGCGGCACTCCGCGCTCGCGGGCGATGGCCAGGTCGTGGATGTCCAGAATCGCGAAGTCGGCCCGCCCGGCCTCCAGCAGCTTGACCGAATCGGTCGAGGCCGATGGGACGATCACGTGCAGGCGGAACCCGTCGGAGACGTCATAGTGTCGGGCCAGGGCGGAGTAGATCCCGGCGTGAACCGCGTTGGCGGTGAAATCCAGGACCAGGCTGGCCTGCCGGAGCCCGGAGCTCGAACCGCAGCCGGCCACTCCGCCCCAGCTCAGCACGGCGACCAGCGCGATCAGCATCCTGGTGCGCACGGACCGCGAGCATAGGGGACCCCCGTAGAATCAAGCGAGCGTATGACTCGCCGGGTCACGTTCAGCCGCAACTTCACCCTGTCGCTGTCCCGGACATGCCGGTGCTACTGCAAGTACTGCGCCTTTGCCACGCACACGCCGCACCTGTACTCACCGGCGGAGGTGAAGGAGCTGCTTGACCGGGCGAGTTCCCGTCACCGGGCCAAGGAGCTCCTGATCCTCACGGGCGAGCGGCCCGAGCACCATCCTGACGTGGCCGCGAGACTGGCCGAGTACGGGTTTGAGGACTTCACCGGGTATGTGGTCTGGACGTGTGAGCGGGCGCTTGAGCGCGGCCTGCTTCCCCACACCAACCTGGGGGTGTTGAGCGCTGAGGATCTGGCTCGGCTGCGTGCGGTCACCGCCTCCCAGGGGCTGATGCTGGAGTCCGTGTCAGAGCGGCTGATGGAGACCGTGCACGCCGGCTCGCCGACCAAGCATCCAGCCCATCGGCTGGAAACGATCGCCGCCGCCGGAGAGCTCCGGATCCCCTTCACCAGCGGGATCCTGGTGGGCATCGGCGAGTCCGAGGAGGAGCGGATGGCCGCCCTGGGCGCCCTGGCCGACCTGCACGAGCGCTACGGCCACATTCAGGAGGTGATCCTCCAGAACTTCGTGCCCCACCAGAGCTATTACGGCCGCGAACCGGCCCAGATCGCGGGCGACGCCGCGGGCGAGTACTGGCGCACCGGAGTTTGGGACGGGCCGCAACTGGACGCGCCGGCGTGGGCCTGCCCGGTGAGCGTGGAGGACATGAGACGGCTGGTGGCCCAGACCAGGCGCCTGATGCCGGGCGTCGGCGTGCAGATCCCGCCCAACCTGTCCGACTGGTGGCCTGTCCTGCTGGATGCCGGGGCCACCGACCTGGGCGGGCTGAGCGCCAACGGGGACCACATCTCGCCCGAGCACCCGTTCCCCTCCCCGGCCCAGGCGCGGGCCCGCCTCCGGGAGCGGGGCCTGGCTCTGACCGAGCGTCTGTGTGTGTACCCGGAGTACATCGATCCCGAGTGGCTCGCTCCCCCGGTTCTGGACGTGATCAAGAGCACGTTCTGGTCGTTCATCCCCCGGCGAGGCTCCGGGCGGCGGATCACGGTGGCGGTGGCGGACGATGCCGCACCGAGGGCCATCGCTCGGGCTCGCGAGGGCGCATGGCTGACCGCCGAGCAGACGACGGCCCTGTTCTCCGAGCGCCGGCCTGAGGTGATCGAGGAGATGCGCGTTGCCGCCGACGAGCTTCGGCGCGAGCTGTGCGGCGACACGGTCACGTTCGTGGTCAACCGGAACATCAACGTCTCCAACGTGTGCGTGGTGGGCTGTGCGTTCTGCGGCTTCGGTCAATCCCGCCGCTCCCCCGACGCGTATGAGCACTCCGAGGAGGACTTCGCCCGGCGGGTCCGGGAGGCGGTCGAGTTCGGGGCGACCGAGATCTGCATGCAGTCTGGGATCCACCCCGATTGGGGGCTCGAGGATTACGAGCGATGGCTCCGGCTGACCAAAAAGGTGGCGCCTCACATCCATCTGCACGCGTACTCGCCGATGGAGGTGGCCCACATGTGCGATGTCACCGGGCTGTCGCCGCGGGCCGTGTTCGCCCGGCTGCGCCAGGCCGGGCTCGATTCGACTCCCGGGACGGCGGCAGAGGTCCTGCACGACGGCGTCCGGGAGCGGATCTCGCCCAACAAGCTGCCGGTGGCCCGCTGGGTGGAGATCATCGAGGCCTCGCACGCGGAGGGTCTCCGTTCGACGGTGACCGTGATGTTCGGCCACATCGAGGAGCCCTGGGAGCTGGCCGAGCACATGCGTGTCGTCCGCGCGCTTCAGGAGCGCACGGGGGGCTTCACCGAGTTCGTCCCGCTGTCATTCATCCCGTTCCATACGCTCCTGGGCCGCACGCACGGGATCGAGGAGATCTCGGCCCAGGAGAACCTCAAGCACACCGCAGCCTTCCGTCTGGCCCTGGGGCGAACGATTGAGAACCTGCAGGCCAGTTGGGTGAAAATGGGGCTCGATGCCGCCACCGAATCGCTTCGATGGGGGGTCAACGACCTGGGAGGAACGCTGATGGAAGAGTCGATCTCACGCATGGCCGGCAGCCACCACGGAGTCCGGCTGGACCCCGATGACCTGATCGCGGCCGCCCATCAGGCGGGCCGTCCGGCCGCCGAGCGGACCACGCTGTACGACATCCGCCGCCGCTACGAGGTGGACGCCGCGGCATGAGCTCGCTGGCCGGGAAGCGCGTCCTGGTCACAGGGGCTGCCCGAGGCATCGGGGCCGCCCTGGCCGAGCAGCTGGCCCATCAGGGAGCAAGGCTCGCCCTGGTCGGGCTTGAGCCTGAGGCGATGGCGGCGGTCGCCGAGCGGTGTGGCGAGGGGACGTTCGTGGCCGAGTGCGACGTCTCAAACCGCGACCAGATCCTTCAGGCCGTCGATGCCGCGGCCGAGGCCCTGGGCGGGCTCGACGTGGTGGTGGCCAACGCGGGCATTGCCACCGGCGGTCCCCTGCGGCTGCAGGAGGTCCGGCTGTGGGAGCGGGTGATTGAGATCAACCTGCTCGGGGTCATGTACACCGACCGGGCGGCGCTTCCCCACCTGGAGAAGAGCCGCGGATACCTCCTGAACATCGCCTCAACCGCCGCCGCCCTCCGGGCGCCGGGACTAAGCGCGTACTGCGCCGCCAAGGCCGGCGTGGAGGCTCTCAGTGACTGCCTGCGGATGGAGATCGGACCGCGGGGGGTCGACGTCGGCGTGGCCTACTTCCTGTTCCTGGACACCGACATGGTCCGCGACGCGGAGCGCGAGCTCCCCGGCGGTGAGCGCGGTCGCCAGCGAGTTCCAGGTCCGTTTGCCAAGACCTATCCGCTGGCCCCGGCCGTGGAGGAGGTGGTGGCCGCGATCGTCGAACGCCGGCGCCGAGTCGCCTACCCCAGGTGGTTCCTCAAGCTCCTCCCGCTGCGCCAGTTCTTCGCCTCCAAGGTCGTCGAGCGCGGGGCGGCCCGCGAGGTCCCAGAGGCCGAGCGCGAGTACGAGCAGGCCGTGGCTGAGCGCGGTGCCGTGGCCGCCGGCGCGAGCCAGCGCACGCGGGACCTGGCTGGTCTGTAGAGCGGCTGGACTATTTCCGGCGCATCGCCCGCTCGATCACGGGCAGCTTGACCGCATGGGGTATGTAGCGACTGGCCAGCATCGCCGCGCGCATCGGCAGCCCCGGGATCACCACGCGATGACCCGCGTCGAGGCCCTTGATGCCGGCCCGGGCGACGTCTTTGGGCGACGCGAGCGCCGGGCTCGGGAAGGCCTTCTCAAACGACCGCCCGCCCGCTACCTGCCAGTCGGCTGCCTGCCAGAACTCGGTCTCCACCGGGCCGGGACAGAGTGCGGTGACTGTGATCCCATCGCCGCTCAGCTCCTGGTGCAGGGCCTCGGAGAAGGTCAGCACATACGCCTTGGCGGCTGAATAGCCAGCGGCGTAGGGGAGTGGTTGCATGGCCGCCGTGGACGCGACGTTCAGGATCGCCCCCCTACCGCGCTTGGCCATCGCTGGGGCGAACGCGGAGATGAGGGCGACTGGCGCCTCCACCAGCACCCGAACCTGTTCGAGCTCGCGCTCGGGGTCTGACTCCACGAACGGCCCGCCGGTGGCGAAGCCGGCGTTGTTGACCAGAATCTCGACGTCGAGCCCGAGCTGCTCGATCTGGGCGGGCAGCTTCGCCCGTGGCGTCGGCTTGCCCAGGTCACATGAGATCGCCTGCGCCCGGACGCCGTACTCGGAGGTGAGTTCGTTCGCCAGCTCAACAAGCTTCTGCTTGCGCCGGGCCACCAGCACCACCCCGTGTCCGCGACGGGCTAGCTCACGGGCGATCTCAGCGCCGATTCCGGCCGAGGCACCGGTGACCAGCGCGGCGGAGCTGTCCGAGGGAGCGGGGAGCGACACGGGGGGTGAAGGCTACCGAGCGCCTGGGGAGGGGGCGTCACGGGGTCACGAGCGATTCGATGGCGAATTGGGGCGCTATGCGATATGTGATTCGCCATGGAACCCACCAACCGGGGGGTCCGGCATGCTGACGCTGTATCCCAAATGCCCCCTCCGAGTACATCCCCTTGATGAGCCTCACGGCAATCCTCTTTCCCGGCCAGGGAAGCCAGTCAGCCGACATGCGAGACACGGTCCAACGGGTCCGGCCGGATCTGCTTGAACGGGCCACGGCGTCGATGGGTCTTGATCCCTTCGGGCGGGTTCAGGAGAGCACCGAGTTCGCCCAGCCGGCCATCTTCTGTGCCAGCCTGGCCGGCTGGACCGAGCTTGGAAAGCCGCTCGGAGACGTGATGGCCGGCCACTCCCTCGGCGAGCTCACGGCGCTGGCAGCGGCCGAGGCGCTGTCCGAAGGCGATGCCCTGGAGCTGGTCGTGCTTCGCGGCCGGCTGATGGGACGAGCCGGCGCGGGTGGGATGGTGGCCCTGCTGGGGCCGGCCGCCGCCGAGCGGGCTCCGGAGCTGGCCGCCGAACATGGCCTGGTGGTGGCCAACGACAACTGCCCGACCCAGGTGGTCCTGTCCGGACCCACCGAAGCCCTGCCCGCCGCCGTGGCAGCGGCCCAGGACATCGGATTGCGGACGATGGACCTGCCGGTTAGCGGAGCCTTTCACTCGCCGATGATGGCTCCAGCCGTCCCTGAATTTGCCGCTGCGCTTGACCGGGTGGAGGTGCGGAACGCCCGCGTGCCCGTGCTGTCGGCGGTCACGGCGCGCCCCTTCGACGACGTGCGCCGGCGCCTGGCCGAGGCGATCACGAGTCCGGTGCGCTGGCGGGAGACGGTCCTGGAGGCCCATCGCATGGGGGCCGAGCGGTTCCTGGAGGTCGGTCCCGGCCGAGTGCTGGCCGGTTTGGTGAAGCGGACCCTGTCTGGTGTGGAGCTCGTCCATGGCTGAGAGTTGGGCACACGGCTGTGCCCTGATCACCGGGGCGTCCCGAGGTCTCGGCGCGGCCATCGCCCGGGGTCTGGCGGAGGATGGGTGGCCGGTGGGGGTCAACTACCGCTCAGACCAGACGGCGGCCGAGGGTGTGGTTTCGGAGATCGAGGCGGCGGGGGGGCGGGCCGTGGCGCTGCTCGGGGACGTGGCCGACCCGGACTCGCCCGACCGCATCTGGGCTGCGCTGGAGTCACGTTTCGAGCTCCCGGTGCTGATTCTGGTCAACAACGCCGGGGTTACGCGGGACGATCTGGCGGCCTCGCTGGGGGACGACGAGTGGGCGCAGGTTCTGGACACCGACCTCACGGCCGCCTTCCGGTTCACCCGCCGTGCCCTCCGGGGCATGCTCCGGGCCCGGGCGGGGCGAATCGTGAACATCGCCTCGGTGGCCGGACTTCGAGCCAACCCCGGCCAGTCGAACTACGCGGCCGCCAAGGCCGGACTGATCGCCTTCACCAAAACGGCCGCGGTTGAGGTCGCGCGCCGCGGAGTCACCATCAACGCCGTGGCCCCGGGCCTGATTCAGACCGAGATGACAGCCGAGTTGTCAGAGGATGTCGTCGGATTCATCCCCGCCAGGAGGATGGGAACGCCCGAAGAGGTGGCGGCCTGCGTACGCTTCCTGGCCTCAGAGCAGGCCAGCTACGTGACCGGAGCGGTGCTGTCGGTCGACGGCGGACTGGCAGCGTGAACAGAAAGGAGCTGGTGATGCCGGCAGTGACCACCGAGCAGGTAGAGGCCCGCGTGATCGAGGCGCTGGCCAGCTTTGGGCCAGATCCCGAGCAGATCGCGCGCGACTCGACCTTTGAGGAGCTAGACATCGACTCGCTGGATCTGGTCGAGTTGGCCCAGATCGTGGAGGATGAGTACGGCGTGGTGTTGAAGGGCGAGGACATGAAGGAGCTAAAGACCGTGGGCGACGCGATCGATCTGATCGTGTCCCGCGCCGGCTAGAGGCGTCGCTTGAAGCCCAGAGTCGTAATCACCGGGGTGGGTGCCGTGACGCCGCTTGGCGTCGGTGCCGACGTGTTGCACGAGCGGTGGGCGGCCGGGGTGTGCGGAATCGCCGATGGGGCGGGAGCGTGCACCGACTTCGCCCCAGCCGACTTCCTGACCGTCAAGGAGATTCGCCGCCTGGATCGGTTCGCTCAGCTGGCCGCGGTGGCCTCGGATGAGGCGATTCGGCAGGCCGGCTGGGCCGACGAGCTGCCCTATGACCCGCTGCGAACGGGCTGCGTGCTGTCCACCGGGATCGGCGGGCTGAGCACGGTCGAGTCGCAGCACGACGTGCTCCGGGAGAAGGGCGCGAAGCTGATGTCGCCCGTCGGGATCCCGGCCTACATGCCAAACGCCGCCGTGGCCGCGGTATCGATGCGGCACCGGCTGCGGGGCCAGAGCTTCGGCGTGGTCTCCGCCTGCTCGGGTGGCGGGCATGCGCTCGGCTCCGCGATGCGGATGATCCAGTGCGGAGACGCGGACGCCGTGCTGGCCGGCGGGTCGGAGGCAACTCTGACCGAGTTCGCCTTCGGGGGCTTCAACGCCATGCAGGCGCTCTCCCCGACGGGCATCTCCCGGCCCTTTGACGCCCGACGCGACGGCTTTGTGATGGGAGAGGGAGCCGCCATGCTGGTGCTGGAGGAAGCGTTGGCGGCCGAGGCTCGAGGCGCCATGATCATCGGTGAGCTGGCCGGGTACGGGTCGACCTCCGACGCCTACCACCTGACGGCGCCGGATCCGGACGGCGGTCCGGCGGCGCGGGCGATCGAGCTCGCCCTCAGTGACGCCGGCGCGGCCGCGCCGGATGTGGCCTACGTCAACGCCCACGGCACGTCCACACCGCTCAACGACCCCGCTGAGACGGCGGCGATCAAGCGAGCCTTGGGGGAGGAGCAGGCCCGGCGCGTCCCGATCTCCTCCACCAAGTCGGCCATCGGTCACCTGCTGGGGGCGGCCGGGGCCGTGGAAGCGGTGGCCACGCTTCAGGTGTTGCGCACCAGGGTGATCCCGCCCACCCTGGGCTACGAGGTCCCGGACCCGGCCTGTGACCTCGACTACGTCCCCGGCGAAGCCCGCCCGCTGATCGCCGACGGCGACGGCCCGCCGCTGGCCCTCTCCAACTCGTTCGCCTTCGGGGGCCACAACGTGACGCTGGCGCTGCGGGGGGCACCCGGTTGATCCTGGCCGGCAAGCGGCTGCTGATAACGGGCGTCATCACCAAGGACTCGATCGCCTTTCACGCCGCCGAGCAGGCCCAGCGCGAGGGCGCCTCCGTCGTCCTGACGAGCTTCGGGAGGGTGCGACGGCTGACCGAGCGGGCGGCTCAGCGCCTGCCCGAACCCGTCGACGTGCTGGAGCTGGACGTCAACCGCCCGGACGACCTGGAGGCCGTGGCCGGCGATCTCCGGGAACGGTGGGGAGGCCTGGACGGGATCGTCCACGCGATCGCGTTTGCTCCCGAGGACGCGATCGGCGGGAACTTTCTCAGCGCTCCGCCCGAGAGCGCGCTCGAGGCGTTTCGGACCAGCGCCTTCTCCCTGAAGGCGCTGGCGGCCGGGCTGGCGCCGCTGATGGAGTCGGGAGGGAGCGTGGTGGCGCTCGACTTCGACGCCTCCGTGGCCTGGCCGATCTATGACTGGATGGGGGTGGCCAAGGCCGCGCTCGAGTCGGTCAGCCGCTACCTGGCCCGCGATCTCGGGCCTTCGGGCATTCGGGTCAACCTGGTCTCAGCCGGACCGCTGGGCACGGTGGCCGCCCAGGGCATCCCCGGATTCGAACGGCTGGCCGGCCTGTGGCCCAGGCAAGCTCCTCTGGGCTGGGACACCGAGGACCCGGGCCCGGTGGCCGGGGCGATCTGCTTCCTGCTCTCGGACTACTCCCGGGCCATCACGGGCGAGATCCTCCACGTCGACGGGGGGTTCCACGCCGTGGGGGCCCCGAGCGACCTGTAGCGGCCTACCGGAAGAGATCCTCTGCCGGGGGCCGTCGCAGCGCCGCGGCTCCGGGCCCATCGGCCGCGGTCACGTGCCGGCCCGCCCCGCGGACGAGCACCACGGGCTGACTGCCATCCTTGGTCCGGGCCAGGTCGGCAGCCGACGCGAGCTCGTCGGCCACCGCGATCCACGTGGCCTTGAGTTCGCGCCCCACAGAGTCGGCCCGCCCGCGCCAGTCCTCGAGCGGGTCCAGGCCGGCGCAGCCGATCGCCACCTCGGCCTGGCCGACTCGCCACGCCCGCCCGAACGTATCGGTGATGATGATCGCCGGTGCGGTCTGGGTGAGCTCGAGCAGGCGGCGGCGTAGCCCGCGGGCCGAGCCGTCAGGATCCTTCGGAAGCAGTACCACGCTGTCGTGCCCCGGCACGTTGGACGCGTCCACCCCCGCGTTGGCGCACACGAAGCCGTGCCGGGTTTCACAGATCAGGACACCGCGCTCGGCGCGCACGACCCGACGGCTTTCCTCCAGGATCGCCTGGACCAGCCGGGCGTCCTTGTCCAGCCGCCCGGCGAGCGCGATCGCCTCCGCTCCCGGATTCACGTCGGCCAGCGAGCGCGTGCGCCCCTCTGACTTGGAGACGACCTTATGGGCGACGACCAGCACGTCGTCGGGCCGGAGCTCCTGGCGATCGGCGCTGAGCGCGTGGACGATCAGCTGGGCCAGATCCTGGCCCGCCGTCACCTCGGGGAGGCCGCCGAGCGCGGTGGCGCTCAGCACGCCGAGGGCTGGCTCAGCAGCCGGAGAGTCAGCCTGGCCCGTCCGTCTGACACCTTGGTGAGCGACTCGATGTCTTCCGGGGTGTCGATGTCCAGGGCCAGCGACGGCAATTCAACGAGTTGGGCGTCCGTGCCTCGGGCGCGCGCCAGCTCCAGATGGCGCTGAGCGCTCCCGGGCCCGAACGACGGCGCCAGTGCATCGGGCGGCGAGAGCAGCAGGGCGTTTGTGCCGGTGCCGTGGCGGTCTGGGACGACGATCACCGACGGCGGTTGCACGGACCGGCGGAGCAGACCGGCTAGCTCCTGCGGGTCGAGCGCCGGGCAGTCGCCCGGGACCAGCAGCACCTGCTGGGCTCCGCCCCTCACGGCCACGTCGATGCCGAGCTCAGCGGCGGCGTTGTGGCCCAGCTCGCGGTCCGCCACCACCTCCGCGCCGCGATCAGCGGCGATCGTGCGGGCGGCCGCCGACGCCGTAACGACCACGATCCGTTCGACCGGCGCCCGCAGCAATGAGTCCACGACGTCGGTGAACATCGCCTCGACGAGCGCTTCCCGGGTGGCGGGGTCGAGACCGCCCCGGAGGCGCTGCTTGGCCACCCCGAAGCGCTTGACCGGGAGGACTGCGAACGTCCGCATGCGATGCGAACGCTATCGGCCGAGGGACATGGCGAAGCTCAGCGTCTCCTCGGCCACGCGCCTGCGTGAGCCGGCGTCAGCCAGCAACACGTCGGTCAGGTGGACGGGGACCACGTCTGTCTCCTGGTCGGCCACCAGACCGTCGATTACCCCCTGGTAGAGGGCGGCGATGCCGCTGCTGGAGAGCGGTTGGCCCGCCCAGCGCAGGAAGGGCTCGGTCGGGCCCTTGACGACGGCGCCGGCCACCAGCGGGCTGACCGCCACCACGGGAGCCGGCGCGGAGGCCAGCGACTCGCGGATCCCGGGAACGGCCAGGATCGGGCCGATCGATATAACCGGATTCGAGGGCCCGATCACGATCGCACTGGCGTGCTCGATCGCCTGACGGACCTCGGGACTGGGAGCCGACGCCGCGGCCCCTCGGTAGTCCACGGCCTCAACCGGCACCTGCTGACCGCCTTTGATCATGAACTCTTGGAACTGCCACCAACGGCCGCCGGCCATCACGCGTGTGCGCACGGGACGATCGCTCATGGGCAGCACTCGTGCCTGGACTCCGAGCGCCTGGCCGATCCCCAGCTGCGCCTCCGTCAGCCGGAGGCCCCGGCCCAGCGCGCTGGCCCGCTCGATCGCCACGGCCAGGTCCCGGTCGCCCAGGTTGAACCAGATTTCGACCCCCAGCTCGCGCAGGCCGTCCATGACGGAGAACGTGTCTCCCGCCAATCCCCACCCCCGCTCGTCGATCCGGTCGGCCAGCCAGAACGTGATCAGATCGGGATCCGGCGAGACATAGCCGCCGTAGATCTCGGCGTCATCGCCGGTGTTGGCCACCACCACCAGGTCGTCCGCTCCGACCACATCAAGCATCCCGCGCGCGAGCTTGGCACCGCCGGTGCCCCCAGCCAGCACCACGACCGGACCGCTCACAGGCCCGTGATCTTGATCCCCGCCCGGACCTTGTGCCTGACGTTGATCGAGATGATCAGCGGCGTGAGCTGCTCCAGGATCCGCGCCATCTCCAGCGGGCCGCAGTCCACCGGCCGCAGGCCGACGATTCGCCCGATCAGCTGGGCCAGCTGAGCCTTGTCCTCCCGGCCGTCGCCGCAGATCAGCACATCCTCGTCGAGCTCGTGGTCCAAATCGGTCAGCAGTGCGGCGCTGACCGTGTGGAGTGCGCTGACCACACGGACCCCGCTGGGAGCCATCTCCCTGGCCTGTTGGGCCGCCGACCCCTGCCAGACCCCGAGGGTCCGAGTGGCCTTGCCGCTGACCGCCGCGGCCAGCGGGACGGTCGCGTCCACCAGCAGCTGCCCGTCGGCGAGCACTGCCTTGAGGTTGGTCAGGTTCTCGGATTGGTTGCGAAACGGAACGGCCAGGATCACGACCTCGGCCCCCCGCGCGGCGACGGCATTCTGATCGCCGGTGAAGGCCCCTTCGGGCACCTTCTCCTGGGCCCTGGCCGCCGCTTCCTGAGCCCGGCTCTCGTCCCGGGACCCGATCACGATCGGGACGCCGGCCCGGGCCAGCCGAAGCGCCAGCCCGAACCCCAGCGCCCCGGTGCCTCCGACGATGCAGACGGATTGGGTCATCCGGCGGCGGAGTGTATGCTCCCCGGCCGAAAGGGGCTTGAAATGAAGGTGGGGCTAAAGGCTGGGCGGGCTGCGGTCGAGAGTAGGCACAGAATGGTTCAGCGCGTGACCGGTTGGGGGATCCTGGGTGGCGCCCTGTTGGCGGTGTCGGTGACAGCCTCGGCCGGCGCCGCGGGCCACGTTCGGCAGAGCCACGTTCGGCGGCGCCACCTGGCGCGTGCCCAGGTGCAGCGCGGTCAGGTCCGCCACGCCCCCAAGGGCGCGGGCCGGCTGACCCCGTTCCGGGTCCGAGAGGGCTCGTTCACCCAGGGCGGGCGACTCCTGTACTGGCGGGCCAGGCTCAGCAAGTCCTTCACCGTGACCACCTTCGAGCGCGAGGGCCGGTCCCTGTGCCTGCTCCTCCTGGGTCCCGCCCACGGGTTCCTGGCCGGCCGCGTCTGTCTGGTCGCCGGGGCCAAGCCGGGCGATGGGCCCCGGCTCGTGTACCAGAAGATCCTCCACGGCAAAGCCAGCGCGGGCCGTTTCATCGGCTCGATCCAGAAGCCCGACGGCACGAGCTTCACGGCCACCTTCTCCCCGGCCGAGATCGGCCGCCGCTACGGCTCGGTCCGCTGGCAGGTGCTCAACGGCGTGGCTCCGCCCGGATGCACCCCAGAGCCCAGGTCGGGCTGCCACACCCTTTACCCCCATCAGGCCAGGCTGCTGCACATGCACACGCCGCGCGTCGTGGGGTGCGTGCCCAGCGGCTCGTCGCTCGTCTTCGGCGGGCCGAGCAGGCGCAGGGAGATCGCGCTGACATTCGACGACGGCCCGTGGAACGACCCGCCGACGGCCGACTTCCTGAATGTGCTGGAGCACGACCACGCCGTCGCCACGTTCTTTGAGATCGGTGACCAGATCAGCACCTATGACCCTGGGGGGACACTCGAACGCCGGATGCTGGCCGACGGGGACATGATCGGCGACCACACCTGGACCCACCCTGACATGACCGGGCTGTCCGCCTCCGAGCAGACCTCGCAGCTGGAGATGACGGCCAACGCGATCAGCCAGGCCACGGGCGGATTTCACACCTGCATCTGGCGTCCGCCCTACGGATCCCAGAACAGCTCGCTGGTCTCCCTGGCTCGGTCGCTGGGGTTGATCACGATCAACTGGGACGTCGACACGGTGGATTGGTCGAATCCCGGCACGGCCACGATCTACCAGCGGGCGGTCTCGGGCGCCCATAACGGCGCGATCATCCTCCAGCACTTCGGCGGCGGACCCCGGCAGGAAACGCTGGCTGCGCTGCCCGAGGAGATCACGACGCTGCGCACACAGGGCTACAGGTTCGTGACCATCCCTCAGCTGCTCGGGCTGCACCTGCTCTATAAGTAGGGCCATGAGCAGCCCGCTCCCCGAGCGCGTCAAGGTCCGCGAAGTGGGCCCGCGTGACGGGTTTCAGAACGAGCCCGAGGTTCTGGCCACCGAGGACAAGGTACGCCTGATCGAGTTCCTGGCCGGCAGCGGGCTTCAGCGGATCGAGGTCACGAGCTTCGTCCGCCCCGACGTGATTCCCCAGCTGGCCGACGCCGAGCAGGTGCTGGAGCGGATCGAGTTGCCCCGGGCGGTCTCGGTCAGCGTGCTGATCCCCAACGAGCGCGGCCTGGAACGCGCACTGCGCCACCGCGACCGCTTTCAGGAAATCAACGGATTCCTGTCCGCTTCGGAGACCCACAACCAGAAGAACGTCGGGAGATCCGTGGGCGAGTCGCTCGATGGACTGCTGCGGGTCTTCGCCAGGGCAGGCGCGGAGGGCCTGCGCTGCGAGGGCGTGATCTCGACCTCCTTCGGATGCCCGTACGAGGGTCACGTGCCCCTGGAGCGAGTGCTGGAGATCGCCCAGGCCCTGGCTGAGGCTGGTTGCCAGGAGGTGGCCTTTGGTGACACCACCGGCATGGCCAACCCTGTCCAGGTCCGCGAGTTCTTTGGTTCCGCCTCCCAGCTGCTCTCCGAGGCGGAGCTCACGGCTCACTTCCACAACACCCGCGGCCAGGGGCTGGCCAATGTGCTGGCCGCGCTCGAGGCTGGGGTGGACAGCTTCGAGTCGTCGTTCGGAGAGCTGGGAGGTTGTCCGGTCCCGGCTGGAGCCACCGGCAACATCGCCACCGAAGACCTGGTCTCGATGCTCCACGAGATGGGCATCCAGACGGGTATCGACCTGGCGGCGCTGATCGAGGCCTCCCGAGCCGTCCAGACTGTGCTGGGTCGGCCCTTGGGCAGCCATGTGCTCACCGCCGGCCCGGTGGATTGGGGCTAGCGGCTGGCACCACCTCGGGTTTTGAGACAGACTCCCCAGCGAGGTCGTCGATCGTTAGGAGAGTGTTGAGTGATGCCTGAGCGAGTGGTCCTGACGAGGTTGCGCCCCGTAGCGGGGCGGGAGGCTCCCGCGGCCGCCGGCGCAGTGGCTCTGGCGGTGGCCGCGTACACGATTGAGCTCCGGATGACACAGTGGGCGCTGGGTCCAAAGTTCATCGTCGCGGCCGTGATCGCCGCGGTCATCCTGGGCTTGGGCTGGGGGGTGGGATCGCCCGGTCCGGAGATCCGGCCCTACCAGTCGCTGCTGCTCATCTCAGGTCTGCTCGTCTTGGTCCTGGCGCTGGTGTTCCTGGGCGAGATCCTGGCCGGCCATCATCGTCTCGGAGCCGGAGGCGTGTTCTGGACGCTGGCCGTCGAGGCGGGTGTGGCTGTTGCCGCTGCCAGGCGGGCCGGGTCTGCGGGGTGCACTTTGATCGCGGCGTTGTTTGCCTCAATTTCATTCCTGGAGTTCATCGCCTGGGTCGTTCATCCCCACGGGTTCAACACGTTCCGCTGGATTCTGCTCGCGGAGAGCATGGCCCTGGTCGCGGGCGCGCTCCGGCTCCGTGGCGTCCACCGGCGCCACGGCGTGCAGCTGGTCAATGTGGCCGGGCTGCTGACCCTGTTCCTCGGGCTGACGTTCGTGGGCGCGGCGGCGATCGGGGTAGCGGAGAGCGGGCTCGGCAGCTCGCTTCCCACCGCTTCGATCGGGGCCGCCGGCGCGGGCTGGAAGCTGTACCTGCTGGTTGCTACCGGGGCGGTCATCGCCTACGCGGTCCTTGACCGCGAGCCGGCCCCCGGCGTCATCGGCGCTGCCATGGCCATAACCTTTGCCGTGCTCGTCGGTCTGCCCAGCCTGACCGGGGGGTCGCTCGTGTTCTGGCCGCTCTTCCTGCTGATCCTCGGGGGTCTCGGGGTGGGCTATGGCCTGGTGGGGCCGCCGACGGTGGCCAGCCCACCTGGCCCGCCGCCACCGCCGGCGCCACCTCCGCCAACCACCAGCGCGCCGCCGCCGCCGCCCCCATCCGCCCCATCCCCACCCGAGCCGCAGTGACAGACCTCAAGCGCACCGACGATTTGGAGAGCGCCGTCGAGCGAGCCCTCGGCGGTGGTCCCGAGCGCCACCGGAACAAGGCAGCCTCGCAGGGCAAGCTGCCGGTGCGCGAACGCGTGGCTCGCCTGACGGATGAGGGATCGTTTTCTGAGGAGGGGCTGCTGGCCAACTGGGAGCAGGACGGACTCGGGGCCGACGGGGTGGTGACCGGGATCGGTGCCGTCGGCGGCCGGCCGGTGGCCGTGATGGCCAATGACCCGACCGTCAAGGCCGGCTCCTGGGGGCCCAAGACGGTGGAGAAGATTCTGCGTATCCAGGAGCGCGCGCTCGCCCTGCGCGTCCCGCTCGTGTACCTGGTGGACTCGGCCGGGGCGCGAATCAACGAGCAGGTTCAGATGTTCCCCGGCCGCCGTCACGCCGGGCGGATCTTCTTCAACCAGGTCCGTCTATCGGGCGTGGTGCCGCAGGTGTGCGTCCTGTTCGGTCCCAGCGCCGCGGGAGGGGCGTACATCCCGGCCTTCTGCGACGTTGTCGTGATGCGGGACGGCAACGCCTCGATGTACCTGGGCTCGCCCCGGATGGCCGAGATGGTGATCGGCGAGAAGGTGACCCTGGAGGAGATGGGCGGGGCCCGGATGCACACATCCAAGAGCGGCTGCGGCCACGTGCTCGTGTCCAGCGATGAGGACGGGATCGACTTCGCCCGGCGCTACCTGGGCTACTTCCCGTCCTCCGGCACCGACGAGCCGCCGCCGGCGCCGGGCCAGGACGCAGCCGGGGCGACGCCGATCGGAGAGCTGATTCCGGCCGATGAGAACAAGCCGTTCGACATGATGGCGCTGATCGACGGGCTGATTGACGCGGGCTCGTTCCTGGAGATCCACGGTCGGTGGGCGCGGGAGGTGATCGTCGGATACGCCCGGTTGGACGGTCGCGTGATTGGGATCGTGGCCAATCAGCCCAAGGTGAAGGGCGGCGTGCTGTTCGTCGACTCAGCGGACAAGTCCGCCCGTTTCATCTGGACGTGCAACGCCTTCAACATCCCACTCCTGTTCCTGGCCGACGTGCCGGGGTTCATGATCGGCACGCAGGTGGAGCGCGAGGGGATCATCCGCCACGGGGCGAAGATGATCAGCGCCGTCTCTGAGGCCACCGTCCCCAAGTTGTCAGTGGTCGTGCGCAAGGCCTACGGCGCCGGGCTGTACGCGATGGCCGGTCCCGCGTTTGACCCGGACTGCTGCATCGCGTTGCCCAGCGCCTCAATCGCGGTGATGGGTCCGCAGGCGGCTATCAACGCCGTCTACTACAACCAGCTTCAGGCGATTGAGGCCCCCGATGAGCGCTCAGCCCGCACCGAGGAGCTGCGAGCCGAGTACGCCCAGGACATCGACATCCTCCATCTGGCCTCCGAGCTGATAATCGACGCGGTGATCCAGCCCGACGATTTACGTCCGGAGCTGATTCGGCGCTTTGCTCATGCTTCCGCCAAGCAGCGTCAATGGCCCGCCAAGCACAACCCGATCACCCCGGTGTGAGCCGGCGGGCCGTGGGGCTATTTGGCCATCGCGGCGTCGATGGCATCGATCAGCATCAGCACGAATTGAGTGGTCAGGTCATGAGCCGCGCGATCGAGCGCGTCGGCCACATCATCGGACTGGTGTGAGCCGGGAACGAGATCACGCTCGTCCAGGCAGCCGATCGTGAGTGACGGGATCCGGGCCCGGCGAGCCGGGAGGCCGGGGGTTGTCCCCCGCCCGTCGTGTGGCCGGGCCCCCAGCTGAGGCTGCTCGTCGGCCACACGTCGGGCCAGCGTGGTCAGTCGCGCGCCGTAGCGCAGTGGGAGCAGCGGGCCATCGGCGCGCCACCAGCGGACCGAGCCGCCGGGGCACGGGGCGACGCCCAGAACGACGGTGTTCGCGGGCCGGTGTGTCTTGCGGCGCTGCCGGAGGTACTGGTGCAGGCCGGCGCCCTCGCTGTCGCCGGCGCCGGTCAGAACGACCTCGACATTGACGTTCGCGGGCGGCGAGCTTGAGACCGCGCGGGCCACCCCCACCGCCACACCAACACCGCTGCCGTTATCCCCCGCGCCGGGAGACCAGGCCGCGGCCGCCAGTTCGAGCAGCAGCACCAGCCCGGCCAGCAGGCCGACGGTCGGGATCAGCTGGATCGCACCGATACCCGCCGATTGGTGGCCCTGAAGGCGGACGATGGCCATGATCAGGAGCCACACGATCGCGACGATCAACCACCCCTGCCAGCCGACGGTAAAGCCGGCCAGTTGCCGGCGCGCGCGGCCGGTCAGCTCTCTTACGCGATCGCGATAGACCAAACCGACCCGGCCCGCGTCGTAGTTGGCCGTGATGATCAGCTGCAGTCGGGCCGGATCGGACTTCGCTCGGGTCACGACGATGTTCTGGCTGGCTCGCTCTCGGGTCAGCCGGCGCCCGGGGGAGACGCCGGTCAGCGCATCCGCCAGGAAGAACACGAGTGCGGCCAGGAGCATCGCGCCGCCGGCGCGTGGTGTGGCCACCGAGACGAGGCTGCCCGCCAGGGCGAGCGCGACGTGCCACGCCTGAGCCAGGGCCCAGTTCGGCCGGCACCAGAAGGTCTCGATCCTGACCCGCCGACCCCGCCGGTTGAGCAGGTGGGCCAGCCACCAGGACGCCCGGCGCTCGGCGTCCGTGCCGGCGCCCCGGCCGGCAAAGCTCTGGAGCTGCCCAGCCACCTCGCGAGGGCTGATGCGCTGGGTGTCATCGATGGCCTGCGTCTGCTCGGAGGCGCTCATGGCCCGCGGATGATCCCATCCGGGCGCGACCGCACCGCCGCTACCCATCGGGTAGAACCTCAGCCACATGCCAGAAGTCGGGGAGCAAGAGCTGCTGACGGTGGCCCACGAGGCAGCTCAGGCCGCCGCCGCCGAGTTGCTGCCGCGGTTCGGCGCCCGGGCCGAGGGCGTGCAGGCGAAGAGCACGCCCACCGACCTGGTTTCCGAGGCCGATGTGGCCGCCGAGCGGGCGATCCGGGAGGTGCTGCGCCGGCGCCGGCCCGCTGACGCGGTTCTGGGCGAGGAGGGGGGCGCGAGCGGGGGGGAGGGAGACCGCGGACTGCGCTGGGTCGTCGACCCGCTGGACGGGACGATCAACTTTTTGTTCGGCATCCCGGCCTTTGGCGTCAGCCTGGCCTGCGAGGAAGGTGACGCGAAGCTCGCCGGGATGGTTCTGGATCCGGTCCGGGATGAATGCTTCGCCGCCACGCGTTCGACCCCGGCGACTCTGAACGGCCAGGCGATCCGGGCCTCAGGCCGCGACAAGCTGGCCAGGGCCCTGGTGGCCACGGGCTTTGGCTATGACGCCGGCGTCCGTTCCCGCCAGGCCGCCGTGGTCAGCCGCGTGCTGCCTCGCGTGCGTGACATCCGGCGGGTGGGGGCGGCCGCGCTCGACCTGTGCTGGTGTGCCTGCGGGCGCTTCGATGCCTACTACGAGCGTGGCGTCCAGCCCTGGGACGTGGCAGCGGGCTCACTGATCGCCGCCCAGGCTGGGCTCGAGGTCAGAGAGCTGCCGGCCAGCGCCGATGACGCGGCGGGCATCGTGGTGGCCCCAGCGGCGATCATCGACGAGCTGTTTGAGCTGGTGCGATAGGTCGGCGCCTCGCGATCGGTGCGGTTCGCCCTACGGGCGAGGGCCGCGATTCTCAGCCCACCAGCGCCCCCGTACACTCGGCCCCCCCACGCGGCGGTGGCGGAACGGCAGACGCGGTGGACTCAAAATCCATTGTCCGAGAGGACGTGAGGGTTCGAATCCCTCCCGCCGCATGGATCGCCTTGCGTGCCGAGGGCTCCGGGGGTAGCGTTCATTGGCGAGGGGGATGAGACAGAAGAGCGTGATCTGGCGGTTTGTCCCGCCGGCACGAGCAGCGGCGTGCGCGGCCGTTGCTGCCTTGGGTTGGCTGGCCGTGGCCGAGTTTCCTTCAGTCAGCCTCGGGTTGAGTACATCCCGGCCGGTTTGGTCACGGCCCGTCGTCGTCGATCGGGTGGCACCTACGCAGGGCGCGAACCCGGTTGAGGCGACGTGTCCGTTTCAGAACCTCTGTCTGGCCGTGGATGGCCTGGGAAACGTGCTCAGCACCAGTGACCCAGTGGGTGACGGGCCCTGGGGCATCACCCGCGTGCCGACGTCGACAAACGTGCTCACGCTCCCGGCGTGCGCATCCGTGCACCTGTGCATCCTCGGGGATCACAACGGCCATCTGTTCGTCTCGACCGCGCCCGCTGCCGGGCGCGGCGTGTGGCGGCGCACCGGCTTCAGCGATTCACTCCCGATCCAGGAGATCGTCTGCCCAAGCACGAGCCTCTGCGTGCTCGCGGATACGGGTGGGCACCTGTTCACCTCCACCGACCCGACGGGCGGAATGACAAGCTGGCATCGCTTGAGACTGCACGTCCAGGACATCGAGGGGATCTCCTGCCCCACGACCCAGTTCTGTGCGCTCACGACGCTCGAGGGCCGGTTCTTCAGCTCATCCGATCCCGCGGGAGGCCCGAGCGCGTGGTCAGGCCAGAGCCTGATCAGCGGCGCGAGCGACTACCTGAACGGGATCGCTTGCCCGTCGGCGCAGTTGTGCGTGACGTTCGACGCCAACGACAACGTCCTCAGCTCAACGACTCCAGGAACCGGGCCGTGGCACAAGCGGTCAGGCATTAAGACCGGAGGAATCGGGAGCATCTGGTGCCGCTCGACCTCGTTATGTTTCATCGGCGATATCTACGGCGGGCACCTGTTGGTGAGCTCCGACCCCGCCGAGGCGTGGCATCAGACGACGTTCCCCTCCGCCCAAAACGGTCAGGTGGAGGTCGCGTGTCCATCGATGAGCTTCTGCCTGGCGACGGATTCGACCGACACGCGCGGGTATCTGTTCTCCGCCACCGACCCGGAGAACGGTCCGTGGCAAGCGATGCAGCCGATCGATGGCTATAACCACCTCACCGGAGTTGCCTGCGCGGCAGGTGGGATGTGCGCCGCGATCGATGGTGCCGGTGATGTGCTGACCTCGACCGATCCCTCGGGCGGTCCGTCCGTCTGGCAGGGGGAGAGGATTGCCCCGGGTCACTCTCTCGAAAGCGTGTCCTGCGCGACCACCCGGCTGTGCGTCGCGGTGGACGACGGCGGCGGGGTGCACTCCTCCAGCGATCCGACCACCGGAAACGCGACCTGGCGCGGAGTCGAGATCGATCGCCGCGCCAGCCTGAGAGGCGTCGCCTGTCCGTCCCGTCATCTCTGTCTCGCGGTGGATGATGCGGGGAGGGTGCTCACCACCACTCAGCCAACCGGCGGTAAGAGCGCATGGCACAGGGCCATGGTCGGCCATCGGAGCTCCCTGGTCGCCGTCGCCTGCCCGTCTGCCTCGCGATGTCTCGCGGCCGGTGACGGTGACGTCTTCACCTCCACGGATCCGGCCGGTGGTCCGGCCAGATGGAGAAGGGTGAGACTCAAAGGCGCGCCTGCGATCTCAAGCATCGCCTGCCCGTCACGCGGACTATGCATCCTGACTGCATCGACCGGCGGTCTCGTGGTCTCCCTGCATCCCTGGGCAAGAAGGCCGAGGTGGCACCGTGAGATGGCAACCGATGCCGACTCGCACCTGCGAGAGGTCGCGTGCGCCTCAGCCCAACTGTGCATCGGTATCTACAGGCTGTCCCATGAGGGAGAGACCGTGAGCGCCATCTACGCCTCCACCGACCCCGCCGCCAGTGCACCCAAATGGTCTTACTCCTCCAGCACCCTTGGCAACCCCACGGGCCTCGCGTGTCAGCCCCAGACCACGACATGTATGGCCGTGGACGACGCTGGCGAGGTGCTCGCGTCAAGGTGACGATCGGCGCTGGGCGCTGGTTGATCGTCGGCTTGCGCGTCGGCACGGTTGGCCGGCCGTCGGCCAGCGTCTGCCGAGCCGCGGCGGCTCGGCTAGGCGGTCGCCGGCTCGGCGGGCGGCTTCGACTGCGACGGAGGCGGGTCGGGCGGGTTGTACCCCCGCTTGCGGGCCTCCTCAATCGGGACCTCGAGCTCCACGTTCCAGCCCTGGGCGAAGCCGATTCCGGCGAACAGAATCAACAGCGCCTGGACGGGGATCACCAGCACGGTCAGCGTGCCCAGTGTGTTCGGGCCGAGTCCCGCGCCGCCGAACAAGGCCTTGGCCGAGCCGAACCCAAAATTGCTGCGGTCATACCAGCTTGTACCCGATGCCCCGGTGCCCGCGATCACGGCGGTGATGAGCAGCAGGATCGCCATCGCGGCGGCGATCGGCAACAGGCCCCGGGCCCAGCGGGTGACGATGTAGAAGGCGAAAATCACGTAGACCAGGGCCCAGATGAAGTCGACCGGCTTGAGCCCCTCAAGCTTCGACCATCCGCCCACGGTGATGGCCAGCATCAGCGCGGCAGAGGCCAGGAGCAGCACGGCCACGATCAGCTTCACCAGCTTCGAGACGGCCTTCTCCCGGTTGGGGTAGACCACCGTGTGCCCGGGGGTGATGCTCCGCCACTGCGGCATGTGCCGCAACATACAACCCCGGGGCCCGGATTGCAGCAGTTCGGGCGCGAGGGCCCGCGACCCGCGAGCCTAGAATGAGCAAGGCCGCGGGCGTGGTGAAATGGAAGACACGCGAGTTTTAGGTGCTCGTGGGCGAAAGCCCGTGGGGGTTCGAATCCCTCCGCCCGCATTCTCGGCGGGGTTCGCGCGTCGCTAGGTCTTGGGTCCCACGATCTCCTCGAGAATCGCGACGCGGTCTCAGTGGGAGACGGTCAGGTTTCCGGGCATGCATGAGCGCCAGCTGCCAGTCCTGACGGATGATTGGGCGGAGGTGCTTGCGGCCGGATCCGTGCTGAGGGAAGGCGCGTGGGACGGCCGGTGTGTGATCGTCACGACCTCACAAGCTCCCGTGGCGGCCGCGAACCGAGTCGCCCGGCGAAATGGGAACGTCTGCTCCATGGCAGCCATGACCTTGGTGACGATGCGCTCGTGCTGCCGGTCACGTGCGACGCGAAGTGTCCAGGTGCCGGGCGGCCGGTGGTTGATGTGGCCATCGCCCAGGTAAGAGCCCAGGAGATAGCAGCACGCGGGGAGGTCGATTACCTCCCAGTCGCCTGAGCCGGAGTCCCCGAGCGGGCTGTGCGGGGTCGGTCCCGGTGTCTCCAGCGAAGCGCCGTGGATCCGGTTGATGCCGGTGCGCCGAGCAATCTCGTAGTCGCTGAGTCCCGACTTAGCGAGCGCCTTGACCAGCCAAAAACTCTCTTCCGTCCCTGTCATCGGCGAACATATGTTCTTTCTTCAGGAGGACGGAAAAGCCCGCGCGATAGCTACCATCCACGGGCCCAAGGGGAGTGAGTTAATGGCTATGCGCGCGGTCTCCAAAACCGTGAATCCGGGTTCGAATCCCGGCTCCCCTGCTTGAAATCCCACACCGTCTATCGCACGTTCCGTACGGAGCAGCGGCGTGAGTTCGTGAGGATCACGCAAGACGTGGCGGATGCGGTCCGGGACGCGGGGATCTCCGAGGGCATGGTGCTGGTGTCCGCCATGCACATCACCGCCGGCGTCTGGATCAATGACGACGAGCCCGGGATCCAGGCCGACGCACTCGAATGGCTGGACAAGCTGGCGCCGCCCAGCTGGACGGACCCGGTCGGTGAGGTGGCGCGCGAGCTGCTGCCGAGCCCAGGCGACTACCGCCACCATCGGGGTGGGGAGGACAACGGCGACGCCCACCTGAAGAATCTGCTTGTCCACCACCAGGTGATCGTCCCGGTCACCGAGGGCCAGCTTGACCTGGGCCCTTGGCAGGCGATCTTCTATTGCGAGTTCGATGGCCGCCGGTCCAAGCGCCTGGTCATCAAGGTGATGGGGGAGTAGCGCGGTGGAGGCCTCGCGGGTGTTCGCCGACGGTGCGCTTGAGGGCCAGGTCGCGCTGGTCACCGGCGGTGGCACGAACCTTGGGAAGGCGGCGGCGGCGGAGCTGGCTCGGTGCGGCGCTTCGGTCGTGATTGCCGGCCGCCGGGCTGAGGTCCTGGAGGAGACAAGCACGGAGATCGGGGAGCGCTGCTCCTTCATGGCCGGAGACATCCGCGACCAGCCGGGTGCCGAGGCGATCGTCCGCGAGACGACCGACCGCCACGGCAAGCTCGACTTCCTGCTCAACAACGCCGGCGGCCAGTACTTCGTGCCCGCCGAGAGCATCACGCCCAAGGGGTGGGCCGCGGTCCAGCGCCTGAACGTCGCAGGGACGCTCGCCATGTGTCAGGCCGCGCACGACCTGGCCATGCGTCCAGCAGGGCGAGGGACGATCGTCAACGTGACCGTGTCCCCACATCACGGCATGCCTGCGATGGCCCACACGGGCGCCGCGCGGGCCGCCGTCGAGGCGCTCACGAGGGAGCTGGCCGCCGGCTGGGAGACCCACGGGACCTCGGTGTTGGCGATCGCCCTGGGCCGCTTCGCCACCGAGTCGCTGCGCAAGTACCCGGCCGAGTTGTGGCGCCGCGCCGCCCAGAGCGTCCCGCTCCAGCGGCTGGGAACGCTCGAGGAGTACGGGTGGCTCGTGGCCCTGCTCGCCTCCCCGCTCGGCGCGTCCTTCTCCGGGACCATCGTCACGTTGGACGGAGCCCTGGACAACTGGCCGGGCCGGTGGCCTCCACCCGACCTGACCAGGGACGGCGAGGTCCCAACCGAGGCGCGCCAGGCCACGGCCCCCGGAGCGTGACCCCGGCTACCATCCCCGAGGCCGGCTCGCGGGCGAGGTGTTAACGGTTGCACTAGAGCCTTCCAAGCTCTCGGAACGGGTTCGACTCCCGTCGCCCGCTCTCATTGATCGCGGCGATGCTCACCTCTCTGGGAGGCGTAGAATCGCCACCACCACGGGGAGTGGCGCAGTCTGGTAGCGCACCCGGCTGGGGGCCGGGCGGTCGCAGGTTCAAATCCTGTCTCCCCGATGTAAGGAAAGCCCCGCTCAGGCGGGGTTTTTTGTTTGCGGCGAGTCGGCAACACTAACTGTCGTATGTACCGTCTGTGTACTATTTCTCGTCGGTGAGCGCATCGCGCGGAATCCTGCGCTCCCCCTCATGGGCGCGGAGGCGATCGTTCGCCGCGGCCCCGCCGGCGCCCGACCTCCACGATCGGAACGTCGCGAGGCTGTCGGAA
>DASXCS010000031.1:0-23660 GCA_036490975.1 Solirubrobacteraceae bacterium | reverse complement strand
CACCGTGGGCGTTATCGGTGTTGTGGCCCTGGCTGGCGCGGCCTACGCGTATTTCACGGCCTCTGGCTCGGGAACGGGCTCGGCCACGGTCGGCACCAGCACGGCGCTGACCCTGCATGGCGCGACGTCCCCCTCGCTGTTCCCGGGCTCGACCTCCACCGTCACCCTCACGGCCGACAACCCGTCGGGCGGCAAGGAACGGCTGGGAACGGTCCACCTGGCCTCGGTCGTGGCCTGCGACCAGGCCTTCACAGGCACCACCTGCGCGAGCGGCCATGAGATCACGACGTGCGAGTCGGTCGAGACCGGCTCCTCGGACGGCAACGCGGCCAACTTCTGGATGCCCGACGTCGTGGAAAACCAGGAGGTCGCGGCCGGTAACGGCCAGACGGTGAGCACCCCCGGTTCACTGACCATGAACGACCTGAGCACCAGCCAGGACAGCTGCAAGAGCGCCAACCTGCTGCTCAACTTCACCAGCTAGGAAGGGTCCACCACGGATCGGGTGGTCACTGGAACCTGGCGCAGGTGTGCAAGTCGGGATCTGATAGCTCGTCGGCGCCCCGCTCTCAGTCGGGGCGCCGACCGGCTACGCCTGACTGCCCAGGAGGCCAACCCGGGGAAAGATCAATGCGACACGAGCGACTTATGGGCATCGCCGGCTTCTTCATGCGCCCGCCCCTGCTCGCGTTGTGCCTCTGTACCACCGCGGCGCTGGCCTATGGCGTCCACTGGCATCAGACGAACATCGGCCGCTCCGGCCGGGCCCCGTTCAGTCTGATCGGGAACCCGGCCTCGCGGGCCGTACTGGCCGGAGGCATCGTGCGGTACACGATCGCGATCCACCGCACTCGCTACCGCGGAAGGATCAAGCTGTCGCTTGGGACCGTGGGCCCCGGACTCCTCACGGCTTGGGGAAGGAGGGTGGGCAACAGCGCTGCGATCCGGGTCCATGGTCAGCAGGCCGTGGTCACAATCAGGACGGCGACCGCCGACGCGCCGGGCAAATACCAGGTCCATGTGCGGGCCGTGGGCGGGCGATACCGGGGGGTTCTGAGCATGGGCCTCACGATCATTCGTCCCCGCTCCGCGTCGTTCGCGATCGCCGGCAACTTTGGGCCCCTGTGGCCGGGGACGTCGCAGGCCGTCGACCTGGCGCTGACGAACCCGAATTCTCAGGCGATCGCGATCAATCGCCTGACGGTCTCAATCCAGGAGGTCAGCGCTCTCCGGGCCTCCTCGGCACTCCCGTGCTCGGCGGCGGACTTCTCCGTGAGCCAGTTCTCGGGTGCCTATCCCCTGAGTGTGCCGGCCCATGCCACCGTCCACCTCTCGGATCTCGGGGTTGAGGCGGTCCGCGGTCCCCAGCTGCGGATGCTCGATCGACCCGTCAACCAGGACGGCTGCCGGGGCGCGACCGTGACCCTCGCCTACGCCGGAACGGCTACGAGCCCGTGAGACTCCCGTTTCATCCCCTGCCGAAGCGCCTCGCGACCAGCATCCTGGTCGCGATCGCGCTTGTAAGCGGCGCTCTGGCGTACTTCACCACGACCGGGTCCGGGAACGCCAGCGGGAGCGTGACCAGCTTGGGCGCCCCGGCCAGCCCGGCCGCCACCGCCTCGGGCACGACGGCCACGATCACCTGGAATGCGTCGACGATCGGGGGCACGGTCGCGGCGACCAGCTACACGGTCGAGCGCTACAGCTCGGCCGGCACGGACCTGGGGGCTGCCGGGTGCAGCCCCGTGCCCTCCAGCAGCGGAACTCCGAATGCGTTCGGCAGCTTCACCTGTTCGGACTCTCCCGGCGGCGGGAGCTTCAAATACAAGATCACCGCCAAGTACCACACCTCCTGGACCGCCACGACCGCGTTTACCAGCACGGTGAGCGTTCAGTCCTCTACCTCGACGTCCGCCAGCGGACCCGCCACCGATGCGACCAACACGGCGATCGCAGCCGGCTCGATCAGCTCGACGCTGTCCGGAGCCGGGGCCAGCGCCACCGGGACGATCACCTTCAAGGTGTTCGGCCCCCAGGCCAGCGCGCCGTCGACCTGCACCAGTGGCGGGACCACTGTCGGGACCGCGACGGTGTCGGGTAGCGCCACCTACCACCCGAGTGCGAGCTACACGCCGTCCTCGGCGGGCACGTACTGGTGGTACGCCAGCTACGGCGGCGACTCGGGCAACACCGCGTCGGCCAGCACGTGCGGGAGCGGAATGAGTTCCACGGTGGTCACGAACGCCGGCGCACTCACGGCCTCCGCCCCGGCGAGCGGCAGCGCCGGTTCGGCGCTTGCGGCCAGCTCGATCAGCTCGGCTCTGTCAGGGGCCACGGGCGGGGCGACCGGCACGATCACATTCACCGTCTTTGGACCGCAGACGACGGCGCCGTCGACCTGCACGAGCGGCGGTACGACCGTCGGCACCGCCACGGTCTCAGGTAACGCCACGTATAACCCTTCCGCTGGCTACACCCCGGCCACGGTCGGGACCTACTGGTGGTACGCCAGCTACTCCGGGGACTCGAGCAACTCCGCCAGCACCACCACCTGTGGTTCCGGGATGGCGTCAACTGTCGTTGGCAAGGCCACCGCTCCGCTGACGGCCGGGGCGCCGGCCACGGATACCCCCGGGACAGCCATTGGGACCGGCTCGATCACCGCCGCGCTGAGCGGGGCCACCAGCGGGGCGACCGGCACGATCACATTCACCGTCTTCGGCCCCCAGGCCAGCGCACCGACAATCTGCACCAGTGGCGGAACGACCGTCGGCACGGCGACCGTGTCGGGCAACGGCACCTATAACCCCAGTGCCGGCTACACCCCGGCCACCACCGGGACCTACTGGTGGTACGCCTCCTACGGCGGCGACTCCAACAACAACAGCTCGGCCAGCACCTGCGGCTCGGGCATGACCTCAACCGCCGTGATGAACACGACCGCGACATTGGCATCGGGCCCTGCCACCGGCATATCGACAAGCGCGATCACGGCCAGCTCAATCAGCTCGACGCTATCGGGGGCCACAAGCGGCGCCACCGGAACGATCACGTTCAAGGTGTTCGGGCCCCAGACGACCGCGCCCTCCTCATGCACCAGCGGCGGAACGACCGTCGGCACGGCGACCGTGTCAGGCAACGCCACCTACCACCCGAGTGCTGGGTTCACACCATCCAGCGCTGGCATCTACTGGTGGTATGCCAGCTACGGCGGGGACGCCAACAACAGCGCCTCGAGCAGTCTGTGCGGCTCCCCGATCGCGTCGACGTATGTGTACAGCGTGAGCTCGGCGGCCAGCGCCAATGACACGAGCCTGAACAACTTCACCGCCACGTCGAGCTTCACCGTGCAGCCCAGTACGACCTACCTCCTGCTGATCGACCGCCATTCGTCGGCCGGAGATGGAATCAGCTCGATCTCCAGCAGCGGACTAACTCCAGCACTGAGCACCCCCTCGTTCACCTCGATCGCCGCCCAGAGCTACAACAGCTCCGCTGACTACGACTGGGCCTACTGGATCACGACGTCCTCGAGCGCTAGCGGCACGGGCACGATCACTGTCAACTTCACGAACACGCTGGCCAGCGGCCAGGTCACGATCGTCGATCTGATCGCGCTCGGCGGGAACAACACCGCGGCCCCGATTGTGACCGGCAATAACGGCACAACCACCGGCACCGGGACCGCGCTGACGGCCAATCTTCCCAGCGCGCCGAGCAGCAGCGACGCGGGCGTTGTTTTCTTAAGTGGCCAGAAGACCCTCGGGACCACTGCTCCGACGCTGAGCCCCTCGATGACCAACCTCTTCTACGCACAGCAGGGCGCCGGTAGCGCAGGTGTCTACTTCGCCGCGCCCGGCAGCCAGAACGAGTCCGTCACCGTCGGCACCAGCCAGCCCGGCTGGGGCACGTTCGCGCTCGAGATCCGGCGAGCGGGCTCGGCCAGCAGCACGACGACGACCGCCCACGGTCCGGCGAGCGGAAGCGCCGGCGCCGCTATCTCCGCCGGTTCGATCAGCGCCGCCCTGTCGGGTAGCGCGAGCGGCGCGGGCGGCACGATCACCTTCAAAGTCTTCGGGCCCCAAGCCAGCGCCCCCACCACGTGCACAAGCGGCGGAACGACCCTGGGTTCGGCCACGTCGTCAGGGGACGGAACCTACAACCCGCCCGCTGGCTACACGCCCGCCCAGGCCGGTACTTATTGGTGGTACGGGAGCTATGGCGGCGACGCCAATAACCTCGACTCCACGAGCACCTGCGGCTCGGGGATGGCGTCGACCGTGGTCGGAAACGCGACCACCGCTCTCACCATGTCGAGCCCGGCCGCAGCGGATCTCACCGGGACGGCGATCGCCGCGAGCTCGATCGGCGCCACGCTGTCTAACGGCGTCAGCAGCCCCGGCGGCACAATCACCTACACGGTGTTCGGGCCCCAGGCCACCGCTCCGACCACCTGCACGAGCGGTGGGACAACCGTCGGAACATCGAGCGTGTCCGGCAACGGCGCGTACACGTCAAGCGCGGCGCTCTCACCGTCGAGCACCGGCACGTACTGGTGGTACGCCAGCTACAACGGAGACTCCAACAACGCGGCCTCGAGCAGTACGTGTGGCTCGGGCATGCCCGCTACCTACGTGTATAGCGCCACCTCGGTGGCCAACGTGCTCGATAACACGGCGGCGGACACAAGCGCGACTACGTCCAGCTTCACGCTGCAGCCCAGCACGACATATCTGCTGCTCATCTTCCGGCACTCTGCCGCCAGCGATGGCATCACCTCCATCTCAAGTTCTGGCCTGAGTCCCGCGCTGACCGCCTCGTCGTTCACCTCGATCACATCGCAGAGCTACCTCAGCAACGCCGCCTACACCTGGGCGGACTGGATCACGACCTCCTCCAGCGCCAGCGGCACGGGTACCATCACCGTCAACTTCACAGACGCGCTGGGCAGCGGGCAAGCCACGCTGATAGATCTCGTAGCCCTGGGCGGGACCAGCGCCACCAGCCCGGTTGTGACGAGCAACGAGGGCAATCTCACCACAGGTACCGGGAGCACTGTCACTGCGAACCTGCCCAACTCGCCGAGCTCCTCCGACGCCGGGCTTGTCTTCATGAACACCCCCAAGAACGCCAGCTCCACGGCGACAACCGCCAGTCCGGCCATGACCAACGTCTTTTACTCTGCCCAGGGCCCAGGCAGCATTGCAGTCCTCGTCGGTGCACCGGCCAACCAGAACGAGACGCTCACCCTCGGCACAAGCGTGTCTTCCACGGCCACGATCGCGCTCGAGCTCGCGCACCCCTAGGGCCGAACCGGGGCTGCGTCCGAGGCCTTCGACAGAGTGGCGTGGGGGCCAAGCTTCTATGTCCGAAGAGCCAGAACAGCCAACCACGCCTGAGGGCCCTCGGCCCGAGTCCGCGGCTGAGGCGCCGCCGGAGCCCCCGGCCGAAGACCCGGAAGCGGCCTCTAGCCCCCCGGACAGCCTGGAGCGCCGGGCCCTGCACGAGATCGTTCACCTGTGGATCCCGCTGGCCATAGTGCTGGTTTCCGTATGCGCGGCGATCGTCGGCTGGCGAGCCTCGCTATCGGATGAGAGTGCCACCCATTACGAGGAGCTCTCCCGCCAGGACCTTGTCCAGCAGCAGCAACTCCTGGTCCAGGACCACAACGCCGTCGACTCAGACGTCCGGGTGTTCGGACAGTTCGCCCAGTACTCGACGCTGGCCGAGTCACTCCTTCATGACGCCGGGGTCGTGGGCGGCCCGACCGGCGATCAGCTGCGCGAACAGGGTGCGGCCGATCTGTCGGTGGCCCTGACCCTGGGCAAGCAACTCCAGACGGTCGACTACGCGTTTGACCCCAGCAACCCGGCCGGCAACTCCTTTCTGCGCGAGGACGGTACCTACCTGCCCGGCCATCCCTACGACGCCGACCAGGGCCTGGCCACGGCGGAGAACAACGACCTCGCCCTGCACGGCCTGGAGCCTGAACCGCTGCTGGCCAAGGCTGAGGCGCAGCACAACAAGGGGGTCGACTTCACCGGCATTGCCGCCCTGTTCATCGGTGTGCTGGTCCTGCTGACGCTGGGAGCCGTGGTCAAAGGGACCCAGAAGCTCTGGTTCGCCGGGTCCGGCGCCGCGGTCGGCCTCCTCGCCGTCCTGCTGTTCCTGGCCACCCAGCTCTCATGACCCACTTCGGCCCTCATCGCCGTGCCTGAGGCCGGACCTGAAATCCCACGGGTCGAGGAGATCACCGGCGAGGAGGTCGCGGAGCACGGCAATTACGGTCGCCTGATCGCGGTCGCCGTCGTCGTGACCACCCTGATCGGCGCGCTGGTGGCCTTCGCCCAGGCCTCGGCCCTGCGGACCCACGACCAGGCCGATGCTCGGGCGGAGAAGTACGGTGCGCTCGCCCTGGACGCGGCCGCCGTCAGCCGCGGCCAGGCTGAGACCCAGGTGGACAGGTTCAACCTGCTCACGCAGCAGGTCCGCCAGGCCGACAACGCCACGCTCTTCCAGCAGTACGGCACGTCCTCAAAGGCCACCCAGCTCACAGCCGTCCGGTGGAACGCGATCGCCTCGCAGACCGAGTCGGACACCGCGGCGATCGCGGCCACCCAGGGCATTCCGTACATCTGCTCGCCAACGATCCAGAAGAAGTGCTCGGCCCCCGACGCCGTCTTCAGTCCTGAGCAGGACCCGCAGTTCCCCAACCGCTATATGCAGCAGTCCCAGTACGAGGCCTATCGCCTGACCGCGCTGCGCGACGCGTCCAACCAGCAGGCCGACGACGCCGAGGCCAAGTTCGTGGCCTACGCCGCGGCCCTGACGATGCTGGCGGTGGCTGTCTTCCTGTTCGGCTACTCCCTGACTCCCCAGGGCCAGGCGCGGCGAACTCTCTATTCCCGTGTCGCCGTGCTATTCGTCCTCGTAGCCGGGGTGTGGGCGCTCGTCCAGGTGGCCACGCCCGTCTCCACGCCGCCGGACTCGGCGGCCACGGCATTCGCCAAAGGCCAGGTCGCGGCCAACGAGCTCAATGATCGGGCGGCGATCTCCGCCTACGACCAGGCTCTGACCGTGCGGCCGCGGTTTGTCGACGCCTACGTACAGCGCGCCCGCGTGGAGTACGACGCCGGCATTCCCCACCTCGGCACCGGGACGAGCTCGCTTCCCACCACAGCCGACGCCGTCACGATCCCGTCCAGAGAGGCCCTGGACAGAGCCACCGAGGATCTTGAGCACGCCCGTGATGAGGGTTCGACCGCGGGCACGCTGCTCGCCAACCTGGCCGCGGCTCTCACCTACCGGGGACTGCTGGAGAACCGTAATTCAGACCTGGCCCAGAGCCATACCTATGCCGAGCAGGCCGTGGACAAGCTCAGAGACCAGCAGAACGTGGCCTCGCTGCTGGCCGTCACGCACTTCATCCTGGCCGAGGACGACCTCGCCCAGGGTAATCCTGAGGCCGACAAGGAGTATCGCGCGGCGAACGCGCAGCTGCGCAACCGGGGCCTCAACCCCGAGTTCATCGTGGCCTCGGCGCTCACCGACCTGAGCCTGATTGAGACCGAGCGCCCCAACCTGACCGCCAGGGCCGATGCCCTCAAGGAGCAGATCGTGGCCCAGGGCGAGACCTATTACGACTCCCAGGGAAAGCCGTATGGGAGCACTCCCGCCGGCTACACGCCGGCCAACGGATACGCCAGCCACCAGGTCCAGCTCTCAGGCGTGAAGGCCGAGCCAGATCCGGGCCACGCCCTGTACGTGATCCCGCACCCCAACGGCTTCAACCCCACATACGACCTGCTCTCGGCGCAGTGGGAGTACCTGGATCCCGTGCATCACGAATGGGCGGTGCTGCCCGAGATCTCTGGCCCCGTCCACGGGGGGGATCTGATCGCCCTCCGCCCGGGCTTTGCTTCCCATAACCCGTCCTATGTATCGCGCACCAGCCCGGCCACGTGCCTACCGCCCGGGCGCTATCGCGTGCAGCTGTTTGTCAACGGCCACCTGGCCGGCACTGCCACCGCGCCCAGCAACTGGTCGGCCCTGCGCGCCGTCAGGTTCAGCGAGGTGGACGGGGCGGTGTGCGTCCCCGAGACGTACAGGCCATTCCCCAATCTGGGCGCCGGGGCTGATGGGTACGCCGCACCCGACACCAGCGGCGGCGCGTTCATCCTCAGCATCCCCAAGGCAGCTGTGGCGGCGATCGCGGGCGACCAGGCCAGCCTGGCCGGCGTGATGACCGCCACCGTGCATGGCTTCAGCAGTGGCTCCAGGAGCCTTCTGCCCGGGCTGCATCCGGTCGGCAGGACCCAGGTCACAGCGTTCTTCATGAGCTCTGACAACGGTCAGCAGCAGGACTGGGCCTACAACAACGGCTACGTGTACTCGGGCGTGGGAACGGCGTCCAACGGCCAGATCTACATCGGGATCGCCTGGGGCCACAGCAACGACCTGGCCTATGACCTGTTCCTATCCCTCAGCCCATTGAGCTGAGCTAAGCCGGGGCGACCCTAGGCCCGGCGGGCCCGGACGATCACCCGCCCGCCGCGCGACGGGATCATGGTCACGTTGCGGTGCCGCGGCCGCTCGGGTCTGGGGCTGGCCGCCTCGAGGTCGAGCCGCCGAGCCATCGCTCGCAGAACCACCCGCTGTTCGGCCATGGCCAGCGCGGCGCCCAGGCAGCGGCGGGTGCCTCCGCCGAATGGGACCAGCTCATACGTCCCGGGCTTGACCGCCTTGCCGTCGGCGTCCAGCCACCGTTCCGGCTTGAAGGCGAACGGTTCGGGATACAGGTCCTCGCGATGGTGCAGGAGCAGGATGCTGATCCCGACTGCCGTCTGGGCCGGGATGCCATACGGACCGAGGCGCCAGGGAACGGTCACCCGGCGGCCGGTCATCGGTATCACCGGCCGAACTCGCATCGCCTCGTTGATCGTGGCCTCGACGACATCATCGGCCTCCGGTCCCCCGTCGCGAGCGGCTGCTCGCAGCCGCTCGTAGGCGGCGGGCGTCCGGGTCAACCGCTCCCAGGCCCAGGCCAGCTGGTTGGCGGTGGTCTCATGGCCGGCCAGAACCAGCGTGATCAACTCGTCGCGAAGCTCGCGGTCGGACAGGGCATCGCCCTGCTCGGTCCGGGCGCGCATCATCAGGGACATGATGTCCGAGCGCTGCTCGAGATCCTTCGCCCGCCGCCGCTTGGCGATCACCGCATACAGGCAGCGGTCGGGCACCATCAGCCCGAGCTTGGTCAGGCCCACGGGCTCCTCGTGACCGATGTTCATGAGCTCGGCCAGCTTCGCCCCGGGGAGCGTCGATGAGCGAAGCAGCTCCCGAATCGCCAGGCGCAGCGCGTGCTCGCGGGTGCCCGGCCGGGGCCGGCCCTCGATTCCGAAGATCCCGCCCATGATCACGTCCAGGGTGATCGCCTGCATGCGCGGCGCCAGCCGCAGCGGCCGCCCGATCGGCCAGCGCTCGATCTCTCGCTCCGCTGCCTCGGCGATCATCTGCTCGTAGCGCGCGATCGCCTCGCCGTGAAACGGCGGGAGCAGCAGCTTGCGCTGGCGCATGTGACCCGGGCCGTTGGCCGTCAGGACGGAGTGGGGGCCGAGCACCGGGCGCAGCGGCGATTCGGCGGCCAGCGTCGGAACCAACTCGGGCGACGCGGTGAACAGCGACTTGACGTGATCCGGGTGGCTGGTGATCGCCGTGCGGCCCCTGACGTAGCCTCGCGCCCCCCAGACCTCGCCGTACCGGCCTCGGTTGTGGAATACGAACCGCCACTGGCGCTGGCCGAACCACAGCACCTGGATCAGCCGGGGCCACGGTATGGCCGGGGGCTGGGGCAGTCCGGCCAGCTCGGCCGGCTCAATCTGGCCGGCCGGTGATGACTCGGCCTGGCCCAAGAGCCGGGCGTTACCCTGGACCGCCTCACTGGATTCGATCACTGCGCTCACTGTCGCGCCTCCGCCGATCGCTTTTTCTCCCGTACCTACGGCACTGTAGCTTCCCACATAAGCCGCGTTACATGAACCCCGCCTACATTCTGGATGCCGTCCGCTCGCCGTTCGGCCGCTACGGCGGAGGCCTGGCTGGCGTCAGGCCCGATGACCTGGCCGCCCACGTCGTCGGAGCCCTGCTCGGCCGTCTGCCTGACCTGGATCCCGGGAGGGTGGACGAGGTGCTGTTCGGCGACGCCAACCAGGCCGGTGAGGACAACCGCAACGTGGGCCGGATGGCCTGGCTCCTGAACGGCCTGCCCACGAGCGTCCCAGCGAGCACCATCAACCGGCTCTGCGGCTCGAGCCTCGACGCCGCCATGCAGGGCAGCCGCCTGATTGAAACCGGCGACTCCTCGATCGCCCTGGTCGGGGGAGTCGAGTCGATGAGCCGGGCGCCGTGGGTCATGCTCAAGACCGAACGGCCCTACCCCCAGCAGCATCAGCAGCTTCACTCGACCACCCTGGGCTGGCGGATGGTCAACCCGCGGATGCCCGAGCAGTGGACGATCTCACTCGGGGCGAGCGCGGAGAAGCTGGCCGGCCTCTACGACATCAGCCGTGAGCGCCAGGACGAGTTTGCGCTGCGCAGCCACCGCCTCGCCCAGGCGGGTTGGGATGACGGCTTTTATGGCAGCTGGGTGATCCCGGTCCCCGACACCGAGCTCGAGCGCGATGAGAACATCCGACCCGACACCTCGCTGGAGCGCCTGGCGGCCCTGAAGCCCGCGTTTGTGGAGGGCGGCACGGTCACCGCCGGTAACTCCTCGCCGCTCAACGACGGTGCCGGCGCACTGCTGATGGCCGACGCGGCCGGCATCCAGGCGGCCGGGGCCACCCCCCTGGCCCGCGTGGTCTCGCGGGGGGCGGCCGCCGTGGATCCGGACGTGTTCGGGATCGCCCCGGTGCAGGCGGCCGAACTGGCGCTCCGTCGGGCGGATATCGCCTGGGCCCAGGTCGACGTCGTGGAGCTGAATGAGGCGTTCGCCTCCCAGTGCCTGGCCGACCTGGGGCAGTGGGACGGCCTTGACCCCGAGCGGGTCAACCCCCACGGCGGGGCGATCGCCCTCGGGCATCCGCTGGGCGCCTCGGGGGTGCGGATCCTGGGCGGCTTGGCTCACGAGCTCCACCGCCGACCCGGCAGCTTCGGCGTGGCCGCGCTGTGCATCGGCGTCGGGCAGGGCCTCGCCGTCGTGCTCGAAGGGCTCTAGCCCGCCGGGTCCAGCCCGTACGGGTGATGGGTCAGCAGTTCGTAGCCGTCGTCGGTCACGAGCACCAGGTCCTCGAAGCGCACGCCGCCGATCCGCTCGTCCCACAGCCCGGGCTCGATGGCCAGGACATCTCCGGCCACCAGCCGGTCGCGATCACCGATGCCGAGTGTCGGCGCCTCATGAATCTCCAGCCCGACGCCATGGCCCAGGGAGAACTGAAACCCCTCGCTCGGATTCTCGCCCGCTCCCGTGCGCTGGGTGCGAAATCCCGCCGCCTCGAAGCGGTCACACACGGCGTCGAACGGCTCCTGACCGGTGACGCCCGGTTTGACCAGGGCGAACGAGTCCTGGAGCGCAGCCGCCACCAGCTCCTCCTGCTGGGCGATCAGCTCGGAGTGTTTGGGCGATGGGGTGCCCACGACGAATGTTCTGGTCATGTCGGCCCAGCAACCGCTCGCCTCGTGCTGGGGCCACAGGTCGACCTGGATCGGCAGTCCGGCCGGGAGCGGTCCGCTCCCGGGATCGTGGCCGCCATCGCCCCAAACGGTGGACACCAGCACGTCCGGTGGGCAGGGCGCGCCGGAGGCGGCGCAGGCCGATCGCAGGGCGTCGCGTACGTCCTCGGCCAGCAGCTCCTGACCATCTACGCGCAGCCGTCCCTCCGGCCCCGGCTCAGCGCGAGCCAGGAGCGCCGCCGCGGCCTTCATCCCCGCCTCAGCTGACCGCTGGGCCGCCCGTACGCCCTCGAGCTCGGCCCCTCGCTTGCTCCGGCGGCGGACCAGGACGGACGGATCGTCCAGGACCAGCTCCACCCCGTCGGCCCGAAGCCGGTCGGCTATGCCGACCGGGAACTCGGACGGAACGACCGCCGTAGCGATGGCCAGGTGCTCCACGACGCGCGCGACCACCTCGCGCTCCGCCTCGGCGAAGCTCAGTCCGTTGCGCCGGAGGTCCCGAAATCCGAAGTCCAGGTAGTCGAGGATCTGCGCCTCCGGGAGGGTGGCAGCGACACGCGCGCTCTCCAGGTGGCTGGTAAGGACGAAGCGGCGCCCGTCCTGCTCCACGAACAGCAGCGGGTCGATGATCGTCAGCGGTATCTCATGCCGGAGCGCCGGGGAGTGTTCGGTGTCGCCGTAGAGCAGCAGGGTGCGCATTACGGCAAAGTTATCCCGCTCTGGAGTTCGCGGTCAGCTGCGGCCTCGAGGGCATCATGTAGCGGGATGGCTCCGAGGACGGCACCCATGATCTGGGTCTGTGCTGTGCCGATCGCCCTCGTGGGCTGCGGCAGCAGCCACGTCATGGAATCCCCGGCGGCGCGGCTGTGCCAACCCCAGGCCCGGCAGCTCGTGGCCCAGACCCTGGCGGTTCATCCGGGCCAGATCACCGAGGTGCCCGGCACGGGCAACAACGCCGAGCCGCAGTGCTCATTCCAAGCGCGCCTGTCCGGCGGCGGGCGATTCGACGTGACCGTGAACGTCGACCCCTCGCCCCAGCCCTACACGGTGCTCAGCCGCACGATCGTCGAAGGCCAGCAGGTGTTCAGCCCCACGCGGCTGACTCCCGCCCCGGTCGCCGTCCTCCATCTCGGGCTGCTGGCCTCGTGGTTCCCCGGTCCCTCGCATCTGATGAGCACCGATGGCACCCGGCTGGTGACCACCACCGTGATGTGGAGCGGAGCCAAGCAGGCCCGGGAAGTCCGATTGGCCACCAGGCTCTCGCGGCTCTACCTGGGCAAATTGAGGCCGGCGCTGGCCCACGGAGCCCCGGCCGGGGGATGAGCGCCGTGTTCCGACGACATACGCTTCTGATCTGGACCTGTCTCATCTCCCTCGCGCTGTGGGGCTGCGGGAGCAGCAAGAAGGCTGCGGCCATCTGCAAGGCCGGCGCTCAGCGGCTCGTCGCCCAGACGCTGAGGCTCAGCCCAAGCCGTGTGGCGCAAGCAGCTTCCAAGGGCAACAATGAGATGCCGCAGTGCTCGTTCAGGGCCCGGCTGCCCGGTGCCGCGCGATTCAGCGTGACCGTGAATGTCGATACCTCCCCCCAGCCATACGCCGTCCTGAGCCGCACGATCGAGGAGAGGCAGCAGGTGGCCAGGGTGTCTCCGTAGGTCCCCGCCGTTGCCTGCCCGGCGGCGGCGTGTTGCGGGTTGATTAGGAACGGCGGCCTCGGTCCCTCCGGCTCAGCCAGTCAACTAGATTCTCCCCCGCAATCTCCGCTCCCAGCGATCAAGCCGGGAGCAGTTCAACTTTCTGAGAGGAGAGAGGATGCGCAAGCAGCTCAGACCGGCCATCGCGGCGGTCGTCGCGCTCGGCTCGGTGCTGGCCATCGCCGCGTGTGGGTCGTCCAGCACCAACACCAGCAGTGGCGGGACCGGGACAAGCGGGGCTGCCGCCCCGGCAACCTCGGGCAAGAGCGGCGGCACCGTGACGCTGCTCATGGGCACGGCGCCGCAGTCGCTCGATCCTGGGATGGACTACACCACGCAGGGCGCCGAGGACACCTGGATCAGCTACCTCGGCCTGCTGACCTACAAGCATGCCAACGGAATCGCCGGCGGCCAGGTGATTCCTGGACTGGCCACGGGCCTGCCCAAGATCAGCGACGGCGGCAAGACGTACACCCTGACCCTGCGTAAGGGTTTGACGTTCTCCAACGGCAAGCCCGTCAAGGCCAGCGACTTCACCTACACGGTGGAGCGGGCGATCAAGATCCCGTGGGGCGGCTCGGGCCTGTTCATCACGCCCAACATCGCGGGCGCGACGGCCTACGCCAACGGCAAGGCCAAGACGATCTCCGGGATCACCACCAATGATGGGACTGGGCAGATCACCATCCATCTGACGAACGCCTACGGCCCGTTCGCGAACATCCTGGCCTTCCCGTCCCTGGGGCTCGTCCCCACGGGGACGCCGTTCAAGAACCTGGCCAACAACCCGCCGCCGGGCGTTGGTCCGTACATGACCACGAACGTCGTCCCGAACCAGTCGTTTGAGGCGACCCAGAACCCAGCATGGGCGAAGATGAACATTCCGGGCATTCCCGCCGGGCACGTGAAGACGATCCAGGTCAAGATCGACTCCAACGTCTCGTCCAACGCGCTGTCGGTGCTCAACAACAGCGCCGACGTCTTCGACTGGGCGGACACGATCCCGGGCTCGCTCCTGGCCCAGATCAAGGCCAAGGCAGGCAGCCGGTTCAAGCTGGTCGACCTGGGTGGATCGACGTACTACATCTTCTTCAACAGCCAGAATGCGCCGTTCAACAATCAGCTGGCTCGCGAGGCGGTTGTCACCGGACTCAACGAAAACGCTATGAACCGACTCGGTTCAGGCACGCTACAGCCGGCCTGCTTCTTCCTTCCGCCGCTTATCCCCGGCCACCCATCGGCCACATGTCCGTACGGGAACCCGGCGTCGGGTGGGAACATCGCCAAGGCCAAGCAACTGGTCAAGCAGTCCGGTCAGGCCAACGTCCCGATCACCGTGTGGAGCGAAACCAGGCAGCCCCGCCAGGCCTGGATGACGTACTACACGCAGTTCCTGAAGTCGATTGGGTTCACCAACGTGACCGAGAAGGTCATCGCCGACGCGACGTACTTCACGACGATCGGTGAGGAGAAGAAGCTCCATCCCCAGACCGGCTTTGCCGACTGGAACATGGACTTCCCGAACCCGTATGACTTCTACCTGCTGGTCGATGGGCACTCGATCCTGCCGACGAACAATGAGAACTTCGGCGAGACGAATGATCCGCAGATCAACTCGCAGGTAGCCAAGCTGGGACCCACCCCGACTCCGCAGCTGGACAAGGTCAAGTCGCAGTGGCAGGCGCTGGACGAGTACGTGGCCAAGAAGGCCTATCTGGCCGTCTTCGGCTACCAGACGTTCCCGTTCTTCACCTCGGATCGGATCAACTACGGAGCGGTGATCCGTTCCCCGCTCTATGGCTGGGACTGGACCTCGTTCCAGCTGAAGTAGGCAGAGGGCGATCGACCCTCGCATCGGTGGACTGGGGAAGCTAGGCTTCCCCAGTCCCACCTTGCCCAAGGGGAATCTGAATGGCCACAAGCACCTCCACCGGCACAGCATTCTCAGAGGACGAGTTCGCCAGTGCGGTGGAGGGAGAGAAGGTTCCGCCCGGCCTCGGGCCGTGGAAGCTCGCCTGGCGGCGCCTGCGTCGCAACAAGGTGGCCCTGTTCTTCGGCGGGCTGTTTCTGCTGATCGTGGTCCTGTGTCTGCTGGCCCCGGTCTACTCCAGCGACGTCGCCCACATCGGGGCCAACGACCAGAACATCGTCGGGAACAACCTCAACAAATGTCCGCCCACCTGCGTGGGCACCGACGACGTTCCGGTCGGGCCGACCTGGCACACCGGCTACTTCTTCGGGGCTGACAGCCTGGGTCGAGACGTGGCCGTCCGGCTCCTCTACGGAGGGCGCAACTCGCTGGAGATCGGCACCATCGCCACGCTCATAACGATGATCCTCGCCCTCGTGATCGGCCTGACGGCCGGCTATTTCCGAGGGATTGCCGACGGGATCCTTTCCCGGCTGATGGACCTCATCTGGGCCTATCCCGTGTTGCTGCTGGGGATCGCGCTCGGCACGATCCTGGCCGTCCAGGGGATTGGACCGCTGAAGTCAAGCTCGCTGCTGGTTCCGGCCCTGGTTATTGGATTTGTCTACATCCCGTACGTGGGCAAGCCGGTGAGGGGTCAGGTGCTCAGCCTCCGCGAGCGTGAGTTCATCGACGCCGCCCGCCAGCAGGGGCTGAGCAACGTCCAGATCATGTTCCGCGAGATCCTGCCCAACCTGGCCTCGACGATCGTCGTCTTCATCCCGCTGATCCTGGCCAACGCCATCCTGCTGGAGGCGGGGCTCACCTTCCTGGGTGCCGGGGTGCAGCCGCCCAACCCGTCCTGGGGAACGATGATTTCCGACGGGATCAACCAGATTCCGCTGGCCTTCCACAACGTGCTCGTACCGGGAATCATGCTCGTGCTCTGTGTCCTGTCGATCAACGTGTTCGGAGACGGGCTGCGTGACGCGCTCGACCCCCGGGCCAAGGTCCGCATCTCGCACTGACGATGCTCCGGTTCGTCCTCCGACGTGGTGTTTCGATGCTCGCGGTGATGATCGTGATCTCGATCCTCACCTTCCTGCTGTTTGCCGCCATCCCAAACGGCAATCCGGCTCAGAACCTGGCCGGCCGGCTGGCCAACGCGCAGGAGATCCATCTGATCGACATCCGGTACGGCTTCGACAAGCCGCTGTACGTCCAGTACGTGAAGACGATGAAGAACATCTTCACCGGCCAGGCGTACTCCTATCAGCAGGGCTTCAACGTCCTGGATGAGATCAGGGCCGGCTTCCCGGCGACCGCCTCGCTGGCCCTGGGGGCGGGCATCTTCTGGCTGCTGGCCTCGATCCTGATCGGCACTCTGGCCGCCGTCTTCTCAGGGCGAATAGGCGATCGCGTGCTCACCGTTCTGGCCATGGTCGGGGTGTCGTTCCCGCCCTTCTTCCTGGGGGCGATCTTCATCTACTACCTGGGCTACAAGGCGAACATCTTCCCTATCGGGGGCTACGTGTCGCTGGGTCAGTCCCCGTGGGAGTGGTTCAAGCATCTGATCCTGCCCTGGATCACCCTGTCCGTCCTGTTCATCGGGTTCTACTCGCGCGTCCTGCGCTCGACGATCCTGGACACGGTCAATGAGGACTTCGTCCGAACGGCGCGGGCCAAGGGTCTGTCGGGACGCCAGGTGTTGGTGCGCCATACGCTGCGCAACAGCCTGATCCCGATCGTCTCCCTCTGGGGGCTCGATTTTGCCTCCGTGATTGGCGGTGGGGCCATCCTTACTGAGTCTGTGTACAACCTGCACGGCATCGGTCAGCTGGCCGCCCAGGCGATCGGCAAGCTGGACATCATCACGGTCATGTGCGTAGTGATGCTCGGTGCCTTCGCGGTGGTGTTCATCGCCGCGGTGGTCGACGTCGTGTACGCCTTCCTGGACCCACGCATCCGCCTGGCCTGACATGAGCACCAATGGCGCCCCACTGCTGGAGGTGGACGACCTCCACGTCTCGTTTGCCACTGAGGACGGGATGGTCAAGGCCGTGGACGGCGTGACCTTTACGGTCAGCGCGGGCGAGGTCGTGGCGATCGTGGGCGAGTCCGGCTCGGGCAAGTCGGTCACGGCTATGACGCTGCTTGGTTTGACCCGGGGCCACAACGCCCGATTTACCGGGAGCGCACGCTTTGAGGGCCAGGACCTGATCGCGGCCAGCGAGGACGACCTCCAGCGCATCCGAGGCGCCGCCATTTCCATGGTGTTCCAGGATCCGATGAGCTCGCTGGACCCGGTGTACCGGATCGGCCACCAGATCGTTGAGCAGATCCGGGCTCACGAGCCGAACGTGTCCAAGGCGCAGGCGCTCGACCGGGCCGTGAAGCTGCTCGAGCGGGTTGGTATCCCCCGGGCCCTGGAGCGCGTGCGCTCTTACCCACACGAGTTTTCAGGAGGCATGCGCCAGCGGGTGATGATCGCGATGGCCCTCTCCTGCTCACCCCGGCTCCTGATCGCCGACGAGCCCACGACCGCCCTCGACGTCACGATTCAGGCGCAGATTCTGGATGAGCTCCGAGAACTGCGCAGGAGCACGAACGCCGGCGTCATCCTGGTCACCCACGACTTGGGCGTGGTCGCTGACATCGCCGACCGGATCGTCGTCATGTACGCCGGCCGGGTGGTCGAGCAGGGAACATTGGATGAGATCTTCTATGACCCCCAACACCCCTACACCTGGGGCCTGCTGGGGTCCATCACCCGGGTCGACAGCGACCGCAGCGAACGCCTTCCCACCATCCCCGGGATGCCGCCCTCGCTGCTGGCTCCGCCCCAGGGCTGCCATTTTCGGCCTCGATGCCCGCACGCATTCGATCGCTGCAAGGAGGTGCCCGAGCTCAGGTCGAGACTGGCCGATGCCCGCGACCACCTCGATCGATGCTGGCTCGAGGTCGAGCGCAAGCGATCGCTGCGGCAGGCCGGCGACCAGATCGGCCTGGTGGCTGGGGAAACCGTGATCTCGTGATCGCGGGGCGGCGATGACGGTGGAGGATCGGACCGAGGTCGCGGGCGCCGCCCCGGGCACGAACGGCCGTGCGCTGCTGGAGGTCGAGCACCTCAAGGTCTACTTCCCGATCAAGGCCGGGCTGATCGTCGACCGGAAGATTGGCCAGGTCCACGCCGTGGACGACGTGTCCTTCGCCCTGGAGGAGGGCGAAACGCTGGGGATCGTGGGTGAGTCGGGATGCGGCAAGAGCACGCTGATCCGGACGCTGGTCAGGCTGATCAAGCCTTCGGACGGCTCTATCCGGTTTCGCGGGCAGGACATCACCACAGCCGGGCGCAAGGCGCTCCAGCCCGTGCGTCGGGAGATGCAGATGGTCTTCCAGGACCCGCAGGCCTCGCTCAACCCGCGCAAGCGGGTGAACCAGATCCTGGCCACTCCGCTGCGCATCCGCGAGATCGCGAAGGAGAAGGTGGAGGGGGAGAGCCGCCAGCTGCTCGAGCGGGTGGGGCTTTCTCCAGAGCATTTAAACCGCTTCCCGCATGAATTCTCGGGCGGCCAGCGCCAGCGGATCGGGATCGCCCGGGCGTTGGCGCTTGATCCGCACCTGCTCCTGCTGGACGAGCCAGTCTCCGCGCTGGATGTCTCGATCCAGGCTCAGGTGATCAACCTGCTGGACGAGCTCCAGGACGAGTTCCACCTCTCGTTCGTGTTCGTGGCGCACGATCTGTCGGTGGTGCGGCACGTGTCCGACCGGATCGCGGTCATGTACCTGGGCAAGCTGATGGAGGTGGCGCCCGCCGAGGAGCTCTACCACAAGCCCATCCACCCCTATACGTCGGCGCTCCTGGGCGCCATCCCGATCCCGGACCCGCGGGAGAACCGCGCCCGGTCGCGGCCGATCGTCGAGGGCGAGCCCCCGAGCCCGGTCAACCCGCCGTCAGGTTGCCGTTTTCATCCCCGCTGTCCTCGGGCCACTGAGATCTGCCGGCGGGTTGAGCCGCAGCTCACCGAGTACGCCGGGGGCCACCTGGCCGCGTGCCATCACCCGCAGCATGTGTCCGCTGAGGAGATCGCATCCGCCACGCGTTCTCCCACCTCGCCGCTCAGCGCGGGTGAGGTCGGGCCGGGCGAGGTCGAGGCTGAGGAGGCGCGCCACGTCACCGGGCAGCAGAGTCCGCCGAACAGCGCCGCGGACTCGACACAGACCCCGGGCGAGGACGCCCCGGCAGCCCCCGACTCCCAGGCGGAATTGCCCTCGGACCGGGGCGAAGCGGGCCGCGCCGGCGACAGCCCGGTGCAGTAGCGCGGCCAGTGAGGTCGATCCGCGGCCGCGGCCCAACCTCGCCCCCGCGCGGGGAGCCGTTAGGGGTCCTGCTGCTGCCCTCAAAGCTCGAGGAGTATGCGCTGGCCGCCCACGCTCGCGACCTGCTGGACATCCCGAGGGTGGTTGCCCTGGAGCCCCCCCGTGTTCGGGCGGGCCGTCTGGCGACATCGGACGCGATCATCATCCGCCAGGCCAGGCGGCTCCGGTTTCCCGGCAGACCCCGGGTGCTGATCCTGTTCCACCCCCGCCAATACCGTCTGGCCCGCGGCCTGGCCGCTCGGCATGAGGCCGAGATCTGGTACGTGACCGGGGGCCCGTTTGAGCCACTTGCCTCGCCAGGCGAGGAGCCGGATTTGAGGATTTACGATCAGCGCGCCCGGGAGGTCGCCGCGGGCATCGTCGTGGCCACTGGGTCGCAGAGCCCACGGGTCGATAACGAGCCCCTGCGCAGTCGCCTGGTGGAGCTGGAGATCATCAGTTCCAAGCCGTTCGTGCCCGGGGCTCGGGTCCAGGGTCGCTAGGCGTCGACTCTTGCCGGCTCGGTCAGGCTGGCGAACGGAAGCGCATAGAAGACGGCCAGCCCGGCGGTGATCCCGAGCGTGGCGTAGGGGGAGACGGCGGCCAGCCCGGTGGCCAGCGCATACGGTGGGACGCCCGTGATGCTGCGCCGGAAGATCGCCCGTCGCTCTTGGAGGCTCAGTTGGGCCGTCATCAGGTGGGGACGGCGGAGCAGGATCTGGTGATTTAGGGCCGTGAACGTCAGGGCCATGGCCAGCAGGATCCCCCCGAAGACGGCCGCAGCAAGGTTCGGCCCCTGAGCTGCCTTCAGGTAGGTCGAGAGCAGACCGGTGCCAAAGGGAATGACCACGATCGTCATCAGCAGCAGGATGTTCAGGATCAGGATCGAGTGGTCGGCCCGGGCCAGCCGCCCGATCATCACGTGGTGGTTCATCCAGATGATCCCGATCGTGATGAACGACGTCGCGTAGGCCGCATAGACCGGCCACTGTTCGCCGAGCGCGTGACCCAGGTTCGCAGTGTGTGTTGGGCCCGGGATCGCGAAGCCCAGCACCAGCAAAGTGATGGCCACGGCCATCACGCCGTCCGAGAATGACTCCAGTCGAGCCGTGCTCACAGGCTGGAGTTCGCCGCCGGGCTTTACGCTCCTACTCGGGTGGTCGGCGGGACACGGGCCGCCTGTGGATCAGATCCAGCCCGAGAGCGGCCAGCTGATCAGATGCAGCCGTCGCCGTCGCTGGATCCGCCTGAGTTGTCGCCGTCAGCGTCGCCTCCGCCGCCCTGCGGTATGCAGCCTCCTCCTCCGCCGCCACCACCACTGGGGGTGTGGTGATGGTGGTGGTGGTGCGTGGGCGGCGGGGGTGGGGGCGGAGGAGTTGTGGTGGTGTGAGTTGTGGTCGCGGGCGGTGGGGGCGGAGGAGTTGTGGTGGTGTGAGTCGTGGTCGTCCGGGCCGGGGCGGCGGCGTGAGTCGTCGTGTGCGCCGTGGTCGTCGTGTGGGGCTTCGGCTTCGGCTTGCTCTTCTGCTGCTTCGGCTTGGCCGGATGGTGCGTCTTGGTCGTGTGCGTCTTGGTCGTGCGGACCACGGCCGTGGGCTTGGGCGCTGTGGTCTGCGAGCTCGCCGAGGACCCGCAGCCGCCCACCGCCACGGTCAAAGCGATGGCCGCGAGGAGTGAGCCCTTAAATCCGTTCTTCAGCATTCTCAATGAAGCAAGACGCTCCGAGCAGCGAAACCTTCCTGCATTATTCTCGACCCGTGCACCTCGGTCAGCTGACGGCACCTGAGCAGAGGGTCCTGGGGGCGCTGGTGGAGAAGCGCTGGACCACGCCGGACCAGTATCCCCTATCGCTGAACGCGCTCCGCCTCGCCTGCAACCAGCTGACCAACCGAGATCCGGTAACCGACTACGACGACGCCACTGTCCGTGAGGCCGCTCAGCGGCTGTCGCGCTATGGGCTGGCTCGCCTGGCCAGCGGCCACGGGAGCCGGGCCGCGAAATACCGCCACCTGGCCGAGGAAGCGCTGTCGGTCGACCGGGAGCAGCTGGCTGTCCTGGCCGTGCTTTTGCTCCGGGGCCCGCAGACGCCTGGGGAACTCAAGGCGCGTTCCGAGCGCATGGTCAACCTGGGCTCGGTGGGGCAGGTGCAGCAGGTACTGGAAAGGCTGGCTGACCGAGGCTTCGCCCGCTCGCTGGGCCGCCGCCCTGGCCAGAAGGAGGATCGCTTCGAGCAGCTGCTCGGAGGCGCCACTGACAGCGAGGCCACGGGTCCGAGCGCCCCGATCGCGGTGGGCCCGCCCGAGGTGCCTGACGGGCCTCCCTCTCTCAACGGTGATCTTGAGACGCGGGTGGCCGCTCTTGAGTCCGAGGTCGACGAACTGCGGCGGCAGGTCTCCCAGCTGCTAGCCGGGTAGGGCCAGCCCGACGGCATACGTCGCCCCGCCCACGATCACTCCGGCCAGAGTCATCTCCAGGCCGGCCGACCACCAGGTGCGCAGTGTGACCAGCGACTTGGCCGCGCCCACCAGGAAATGGGCCACGAGTGAGACGATCGCCGCGGCGACGATCGCGACGGTCCCGGTCGTGATCATGAACGGAATCACCGGGATGATCGCCCCCAGCCCGGTGGAGATGCCGGCGGCCAGGGCGGCCTGGCGCGCGTCGCCTCCGACGCCCTCGCCCGTTGTGCCGAACTCCTCAATGGACAGCGTCTTGAGCATCGCGTCTGGGTGCTGGGCCATGCGCTCGGCCAGCTCGTCGGCGGTGCGCTCGTCGATTCCCTTCAGCTGGTAGAAGAGCGACAGCTCCTCCTTCTCCTCCTCGGGATGCTCGGCGATTTCCCTCCGCTCGCGCTCGACGTTGGCCGCGGCCACCTCATGCTCGGAGCGCTCGGCCAAGAACGCCCCGGTGGCCATTGACAGCGCGGAGGCGATTGCCCCGGCCACGCCGGCCGTGAGCACGCCGGTTCCACCGCCGGTCGCTCCCGACACACCGGCCACGATCCCGAACACGGCCGCCAGACCGTCGTTGGCGCCGTAGATGGCCCCTGAGATCCAGCCCCCGCCGGTCCGGTGCCAGCGCTCGCGCCCCAGGATCCGGTTGAGCCGGGTGCTGACGCCGGGGTCGGCCAGGGGCGAGTCGGTGGGCACCGTAGGTCCCGGGCCGTCGGCCGGATCGGACGGGTCGGAACCGCCACCCGGCTCAGGGGAGCCGGAGCGGATGTCCTGGACGGCCAGGGAATGAGAGCGCTCCTCCTTGCGGATGTCACGCAGGAGCTGGTCGGTCACCGAGTCGCCGGTGGGCCGCTTGTACAGGTCGTCCACCTCATCGTCCTCGGCCGCCTCCCGAGCGGCCAGCAGCCTGTCCACCGGCGCCACGCGGGTCTGGAGCCGGAGCAGCCGCGGCACCTTGACAGTGCTCGGATCAGGCACGGGAATGCCGAGCTCAGTCAACCGCTGCTCCAGGCGCCGCCGGTGACCGCCCTCGGCCTCGGCCATGCGCCGGAGGATGTCGGCCTCCCGCTCGGGCAGGCGACGGGCGATCAGGTTGTAAGCAGCGCCGGCCAGGATCTCACCCCGCCACGCCTTTAGAAGGCGTGAGCTGACCTCTTCCGAAGCCCCCAGCTCGGTGTCCGGAGTGGTGGCCATTTCCATAGGGTATTGGCGCCTCGGCGGCAGAGATCAGCCACCCCAGACAGGTTCAAGGCGCCAAGTCTGGGGTTGATCCACGGGCGCCAGGGGCGTAACGTGCCGCCGCGGGCGGCCGGGGAGCACGGACACGAACCTCAGGGCGCGCCACACTTCGAGTAATGCCGCCCTCATACGTTGAGCAAACACCGTCCTAAATGGTCCAGGTTCTAAAGCTCCCTACGTACCGGCGGCTACTGCTGGCGTACGGACTGACCCTGGTGGCCTGGGCCGTCGTCGAGGTGGCCCTGGCCATCCTCGTATACCGTCGTACGGGAAGCGCGCTTGGGGCCTCTGCCTTCTTCCTGTGTGCGCAATTCGTACCAGCGTTCTGCTCGCCTTCGCTGGTCG
>DASXCS010000030.1:0-1876 GCA_036490975.1 Solirubrobacteraceae bacterium | reverse complement strand
CACCGCGCGGATGGCCCGGGCCAGCTCGTCCACGCTGGCCACCCGCTCCTTGAGCAGGTAGGCCCGGCCGGCCGAGCCGTGCTCCAGCAGCGCCATGGCGTAGCCGGGCGCGGTGTACTGGCTCAGCACGACCACGCCCACATCCGGGTGGTTCTCCCGGAGCCAGCCGGCGGCCTGGATACCCTCATTGGTCCCGGTGGGCGGCATCCGGATATCCGTGATGACCACATCCGGATGCTCGGCGTCGACCAGCGCCAGCAGCTGCGGCAGGTCGGAGGCCGTGCCGACCAGCTCGAAGTCGTCGTTCGACGAGACCAGCCGGGAGACGCCCTCCCGGAGCAGCACGTTGTCTTCCGCCAGCGCGACGCGAATCGTGTCCATCAGGCGGTGATCGTAGCGTGTCCGGGCGCTGCCGCACAGGTATGCCGGGCCGCAGCTCAGTACCAGCTCTGAGTGGGTCAGTGCGGCGACGGTGAACGCATGGTGATACCCAGGCGCCACTCATCAGGCCCCCGCGCCCCCGAAGCCGTGGGGAAAATCGTGACCGGCAACCGGGCACTGTGGGTCTGTCGCTTTGCCCCGACTTCGTGGCGGGGAGTCAGCCTCCGATGTGCTCGAAGTAGACGGCTAGGCCCTCCTTGATCGTGCGAGGGCCGCGAAGGTGCTGAAGCCAAGGCGAGACCTCGGAGGAGTACAGGTCGGGATCGTCGCCACAGCTGGGGCAGATGACCTCGAAGGCGTCGGTGTGGCCGCGTTCGACCCCGCCGTCCACGAGGCGGCACCGTTGACGCCGAAGACTCGCCGTCCGGCCGTGGCCCGGCTGCCCTGGGGGAGGGAGGGTCACGACACTTCCGGCGTCTGCGGGCCGGCGTGGGTCACCGGGCCGACCGGGCGTAGCCTCGGACAGCCCGACATGCGCGGCGTATGCCTCAACGCCCGCCTCCAGCGTGTACGGCCCGCGGATCCGCTGAAGCCGGAGTGGGATCCCCTCATAATCCAGATACGGATGATCACCGCAGTCGCGGCAGATGATCTCAAACAGGCCGGTGCGGCGGCCTTCGCGGTCATACACGACCCAGGCCGATTGCCGCCGCAGGGTGGCTGCCCTGCCATGCCCGGGCTGGCCAGCACGAGGGAGTGGCCCCCTGGGGCCGAGGCGGAGTTGCGAGCCAGGCGTAGCCCGCGGCCCGCGTGATGTGGAAGCGGCACTCAGACGAGGCGGTCCGGTACTCGTCGCCATATCTGGCTGTTCAACGCTCCCCATTTTGACCCCCCGGTGCTAGGCAGTGCTACCGCCTACCCCGACGTTGGGGCACTACCACTGCCGGGGTCTGGAGCAGCGTTATGTCAGGCGCCACGATACTCACCAGCCTCTACGCAGCAACCCCATTAGCTGGACAAGACTGTGCGTAGGCGCTCGCTGGGCCGGGCCTAGGACTGGAAGACGTGCTCCAGGTACCACTCCCAGGTCTGGGCGATGCCGTCCTCCCGGCTGATGCCGGGCGTGTAGCCGAGCACCTGCTTGGCCAGGTCGTAGGTGGCGAAGTTGCGGTCCACCTCGCCGACCCGCCGGGGCTGGTACTCCATCGGGTGATCAGGCTGGCCGGCCGCGTTCCGGCAGAGATCGGCGAGTTCGGTGATGGTGGTCTCCACGCCCGAGGCGATGTGCAGGACCGTGCCGCCTGGCACGTCACCTTCCAGGGCCAGCTGCAGGGCGTGGGCGATGTCATCCACGTGCGTGTAGTCCCGCGACGACGTCCCGTCGCCGTAGATCACGATGGGCTGGCCGGTATGCAGGGCCCGGAAGAACACGGTCATCGCGCCCTTCTTGTGACCACTCCACGGGCCGTAGATGTTGGCGAACCGCAGCGCCACC
>DASXCS010000029.1:0-32009 GCA_036490975.1 Solirubrobacteraceae bacterium | reverse complement strand
GACCACGACCGGGGTCCACCGGCTCTACGAGATGTTCAAAGCGGGCTCGCTGCTGTTCCCGGCCATCAACGTCAACGACTCGGTCACCAAGTCGAAGTTCGACAACAAGTACGGCTGTCGCCACTCCCTGATCGACGGGATCAACCGGGCCACGGACGTGCTGATCGGCGGCAAGATGGCCGTGGTCTGCGGCTACGGAGACGTGGGCAAGGGCTGCGCCGAGTCCCTCCGGGGACAGCGGGCGCGGGTGGTGGTGACTGAGGTCGATCCAATCTGCGCGCTGCAGGCCGCGATGGATGGCTATCAGGTGCTCCGTCTGGAGGACGTGCTCGACAAGGCCGACATCTTCGTCACGGCCACGGGCAACCGGGACGTGATCCGGGCCGAGCACATGGCCCAGATGAAGCACCAGGCGATCGTGGGCAACATCGGCCACTTCGACAATGAGATCGACATGGCCGGGCTGGCCGGACTCGCGGGTGTGGAGCGGATCCGGATCAAGCCCCAGGTCGACGAGTGGGTCTTTCCTGACGGCCATTCGGTGATCGTGCTCTCCGAGGGGCGGCTTCTGAACCTCGGCAACGCCACCGGCCACCCCAGCTTCGTGATGTCCAACTCATTCACCAATCAGGTGATCGCCCAGATCGAACTGTTCGGACACACCGATGTCTATGAGAAGCGGGTGTACACCCTGCCCAAGCACCTGGATGAGAAGGTGGCCCGGCTGCACCTTGACGCCCTCGGGGCCAGGCTGACCGAGCTCTCGGCTGACCAGGCGGCGTACCTCGGAGTTCCGGCCGAGGGCCCGTACAAGCCCGATCACTACCGTTACTAGCGCGGAGAGGGCGGCGGGCCAGAGCGCCTCCGATGGCCCGGGCATCGCTCCCCCCGCATGAGGTGGCCGACCTGTCGCTGGCCGACGAGGGCCGCGACCGAATCGCCTGGGCGCGAGATCAGATGCCGGTGCTCGAGTCGGTGCGCCGGCGCCTGGCCCGGGAGCGACCGCTGGACGGGGTCACCGTCGCGGCCTGTCTGCACGTCACCGCTGAGACGGCGAACCTGGCCCTGGCGCTGGGCGCGGGGGGCGCCCGGCTCGCGCTGTGCTCGGCCAACCCGCTGTCGGCCCAGGACGACGTCGCCGCGGCGCTGGTCGTACATGAGAAGGTTCAGGTCCGCGGGGCACACGGAGAGGACGCCGAGACCTACGCGCGCCACCTGGCGGCCACGCTTGAGATCCGGCCGCAGGTGACGATCGACGATGGCGCCGACCTTCTGGTCGGCGCCCACCAGCATGAGGCCGCGGTGGACGCTCTGATCGGCGGCACCGAGGAGACCACCACGGGGCTCGTGCGCCTTCGCCGGCTGGAGCAGGCGGGGCAGCTGCGGTGCCCCGTGTTGGCCGTCAACGAGGCGCGCACCGAGCGGGCGCTCAACGACCGCCACGGCACGGGCCAATCGGCCCTGGACGGAATCATCCGAGCCAGCCACGTCCTTCTGGCCGGCCACACCGTCGTGGTGCTGGGTTACGGCTGGGCCGGCCAGGGCATCGCCGAACGAGCTCGGGGAGCCGGAGCGGCGGTGATCGTGTGCGAGATCGACCCGCTCCGCGCCCTGGAGGCCCGGATGGCGGGGTATGGCGTCATGCCCGCGCTCCAGGCGGCCGAGCGCGGCGACATCTTCATCACCGTGACCGGATCGCGACGCGTACTTCGGGGCGAGCACTTCGCCCGGATGAAGGACGGCGCGCTGCTGGCCAACGCGGGTCACTTCGATGTCGAGATAGACCTCGATGAGCTCCGCCAGGCGGCCGTCGGCGGGGTCCGTCGCGTCAGGCCGCTGGTCGAGCAGTACCAGCTTGGGGAAGGGCGGCGCCTGAACCTGTTGGCCGGTGGCCGGGTGGTGAACCTGGCCGCCGCCGAGGGTCACCCGGCCGCGTTGATGGACGTTTCATTTTCACTTCAGGCGCTGTGCGTGGAGGAGCTGGTCCGGCGGGCGACGGAGCTGGGGCCCGGTGTCCACGGGGTGCCGCCCCGGATCGACCGCGAGATCGCCGCGCTGAAGCTGGCCGCCCTCGGGGCGCAGATCGACGAGCCCACGCCCGAACAGAAGCAGTACCGAGAGTCCTGGTCGTAGGCGATCGGCTCGCACGCGGCGAGCCGCTCTGAAAGGATCCGCGAATGGCGGAGAAGAGCGGTGGCCGGCCGCAGGCCCTGCGGGGCGGCATCGACCTTGGCGGGACCAAGATTGAGGCGATCGTGGTCGACCAGGACAACAACGTCCTCGGGTCCTCTCGCCGCCCCACGCCGACGGATGGTGGCCCAGGGGACGTGGCCCAGGCCATGATCGGTGCCGTCACAGATTCCTGCCAGGCGGCGGGAGTGGAGGCGGGTTCGCTACGCGGCGTGGGGGTGGGGTCTCCTGGCCTCATTGACCCTGAGACCGGGGTCGTCAGCGCCGCTCGCAACCTCCCGGGCTGGGAGGGGAGCTTCCCGGTCGCCGAGACCCTGTCCAAGGCGCTCGGTACCCCGGTCAAGCTGGGCAACGACGTCCGCGTGGCCACCGTGGCCGAGTTCCAATTGGGAGCCGGCAAGCCCTACCGGTCGGTGCTCGGCGTGTTCTGGGGCACCGGAGTCGGTGGCGGGCTGATCCTGAGCGGCGAGCAGTGGCTCGGTCGCGGCTCGGCCGGCGAGATCGGGCACACGGTGGTCAAGCTCGGCGGGCGGCGGTGCACGTGCGGTCGCCGAGGATGTCTGGAGGCCTACGCGGGCCGCGGGGCGATGGAGCTCCGGGCCCGCAAGAAGCACCAGAAGGGGCACCACACGATCCTGTTCAAGCTGATGGAGGAGCGCGGCCGGGCCCGTCTGACCAGCGCGATCTGGGCCCACGCGCTCGAGCACGAGGACAAGCTGGCCACGAAGCTGATCGACGACGCGGTGGGTGCGCTGGGGGCAGGGATCGCGTCGGCCGTGAATCTGCTCGACGTCGAGGCCGTGATCATCGGCGGGGGTCTCGGGGTCCGCTTCGGCGATCCGTTCGTCAAACGGATCTCAGATGCGATGCACCCGCACCTGCTCCACGACGAGGAGCCGCCGGCAATGCACGTGGCGGCGCTCGGCGACCTGGGCGGCGCGCTGGGCGCTGCGCTCCTGGCCCAGCGCTGATGGCGGGCGCGGGGGGTCTGAGGGCCTCTGCGCGGTAGCGCGAATCGCCTGCTGATCGTGACGGTTGCTTGTGGATATGGCGTGAAAGTTCTGGCAAGATGGCACTTTCGCGTGGGAGCGGGCGCCAAGGATGGGAGAGGGAGATAAGTGTCCAGAGAGTTGAAGCGGGGTCTAGTGGCGTGATCGCACGGGTGGCGGCCGTTGGGGCGCTGGTCATCGCTGTCGTGGTTCTGGCGGTCATTCTCCTTACGGGCGGCAGCAGCTACATGCTCAAGCTGGACCTGCAGGATGCAGGCGGGCTCGTGTCCGGCAACCAGGTGTTCATTGGGCCGGCGGTCGTGGGATCGGTCGGCTCGACCACCCTGACCCCCGACGGACTGGCTCAGGTCCAGATCTCGCTCCAGTCCAGGTACGCCCCGATGCACGTGGGCACAGTCGCCCGGGTGTATGAGAACTCCCTGTCCGGGAATGCCAACCGCTACGTGGTGCTCGAGCCGGGGTCCGGCCAGGCCCCCGGGCTGCGCAGCGGCGCGGTGCTGGATGAGAACCACACCTACTCATACGTGAGCCTGGACCAGCTGTTCAACACCTTCACGGGCGCAACGCGTCAGGGTCTGCGGAACTTCATCCGGGGCCAGGCCGCCAGCATCGAGGGGCGGGCTGCCCAGGGCAGCAAGACACTTCTGTACTTCGCACCCGCGCTGGCCAGCACCAGCAACGTGACCCAGGAGCTGACCAGGGATGAGCCGGCGTTCGATGGTCTGCTCGTGCAGGGCGCGCAGGCCATGCAGCGGTTGGCCTCAAGCGCCCAGCAACTGACCCAGCTGGTGAGGAACGGCAACGCCGCCACCGGCGCGATCGCCTCCCAGGCCACGGCGCTCGAGCGGGCTCTGTCCCTGTTCCCGCCGACGCTGACAGGCTCAACCAGGACCTTCGCCGGACTCAACACCACACTGGATGCGTTGGACCCGCTGGTCCGCAAGGCCAAGCCCGCGCTACGCCAGTTTGAGCCCTTCGCCGCCGGGCTGAGACAGCTGCTGCATGTCTCTCTGCCCACGCTCGGGAGCCTGGACAACCTCATTCATAACCGAGCTGGAGGCGGCGACCTGACCTCGCTGAGCCGCGAGACGCCATCCCTGGCGCGACTGGCCAGGGCGGCGTTCCCTCGCCTGATCAAGGAGATGAACGACTCCCAGCCGCAGCTCGACTACCTGCGGGAGTACGCGCCCGACGTGATCGCGGCGCTGACCAACCTCGGGCAGACGGCGGCCTACTACGACGCCGACGGCCAATACGCCCGAACCCAGCCGACGTTCTTCCCCTTCAAGACCAACAGCATGAACCAGCTTCAGACCAGGCCGGCGTTCGCGCGCTACCAGGGCCTCCAGCTGGCCGGCAACCGGTGTCCGGGTGGCGCCGTGCAGGCAGCGCCTGACGGCTCCGCGCCCTGGGCTGTCAGTGGCTGCAATCCCCACACCACCCCGCCTGGACCATGAGAAGGATCGCCACAGTCGCCCTCCTCGCCGCCGCGGTGGCGGCCGTTGTCGTGGTGCTCGTGCAGCCCTGGAGCAAGGGCGGCGATCCGTACGACGTGCGAGCCGTATTTGACAACGCGTCGGCGATCGTCACCGGCGAGGACGTCCGCATTGCCGGTGCGCCCGTGGGAACGGTCACGGCCGAGAACGTCACCTCCGCCAAGCAGGCAGCGATCACCCTGGAGATCGACAAATCGGCGTTCGTGCCGTTTCACGCCAACGCGTCGTGCACGATCCGGGTGCAGTCCGTGATCGGCGAGAAATTCGTCGACTGCACCCCGGGAACGTCATCGCAATCCGCTCTGACCAGGATTCGGCGGGGGTCTGGATCCGGCCAGTACTACCTCCCGGTGACGCGTACCAGGTCGCCGGTCGATTTCGACATCGTCCAGGGCATCTCCCGCCAGTCGCAGCGGGAGCAGTTTGCGCTGATCCTCAATGAGCTGGGCACCGGCCTGGCCGCGAGGGGGTCCGACCTGAACGAGGTCATCCGGCGCGCGGACCCAGCCCTTGGCAACACCGATCGAGTCCTCAAGATCCTGGCGCGCGAGAACCGCGTGCTGGCCCAGCTCGCCACGGACTCCAACACCGTGCTGAAGCCGCTGGCCCAGTTCAAGCGCCAGCTTGCCGGGTTCGTGGTCCACTCCAACACAACCGCCGTCGCGAGTGCGGCCCGGGCGACCGATATCCAGCGCTCGTTCCACCTCCTGCCGCAGTTCCTGCATCACCTCCGTCCGCTGATGGTGGACCTGGGCCATCTGGCCGACCAGGGCACGCCGCTGTTCAACTCGCTCAGCCAGGCAGCGCCGTCCATCAACAGCCAGTACCAGAACCTCGCCGCGTTCGCGCGAGCCACCCGCACCTCGCTGATCGCGCTCGGACAGTCAGCGGTGAAGCAGCAGCCCGCATTGCTGGCCACGATCCCCCTGGACCGGCGACTCGAACGGCTGGGGCGGGCCACCGCCCCCAGCGCCACTCTGCTGGCTCGCCTGCTGGCCAGCTTCAAGAACACCGGAGGCATCGAGGACCTGATGTCGCTGCTGATCAACGGCGCCGGAGCGACCAACGGATTCGACGCCGACGGGCATTACATCCGGACGGAATCGCTGTTCGGATCGTGCACGCCGTATGCGGTCAAACCCGTATTCGGATGTTCCTCGCTGTTCAGCACCACCGCCAGCGCGGCCGCCGACGTCGGGGCATCAGCGGCGGGCGCTCACTCCGGCGGCGCGAGTGCAAAGGCTCATCCAAGCGCCGCAACCCAGGTCGCCCTGCGCGTCCTCCATAAGCAAAAGAGCACGGGCACCGACTCCTCGGGCACGCTCTCCGGGCTCCTCCAGTACCTGATCGGAGGCAAGCGGTGACCCGCCGCCGTAAAGCCAGCGCCTCGACGCCCGTGCTGATCGGGGCGGTCACGGTGCTCGTGGCGATCGTGGCCGTCTTCCTGGCCTACAACGCAAACAACGGACTGCCGTTCGTGCCGCGCTACACGCTGCGTGTTGAGTTCCGCAATGCGGAGGAGCTGACACACGGTGCCGACGTGCACGTCGGGGGCAACCTGGTCGGCTACGTGGCCGACATCAACCCGGCCCGTGATGCTTCCGGACGGCCGATCGGCGTGGTCACGCTGGCGCTGAACAAGAGCGTCGAGCCGCTGCCGGTCAACTCGACCTTCCTGGTCAGGCTCAAGGGCGCGATCGGGCTCAAGTACGTCCAGGTGACGCCGGGCAATAGCCGGCGAAGCCTGGCCGATGGGGCGGTCGTCCCACCGTCGCAAACAGGGGCTGAGGTCGACCTGGACCAGGTGTTCAACATGTTCAACCGGCCCACTCGGGTCGGGGTCACCAAGTCCACGAGCGGATTCGGCTATGGGCTGGCCGGCCGCGGCAGCGACCTCAACAGTGCGATCCACGAGTTCGTGCCTCTGATCAACGACCTGGGTCCGGTGGCGCGCAACCTGGCCTCCCGCCAGACCGACCTGGGTGGCTTCTTCCGGGGGCTGGAGGCGTTCTCCCACGCCGTCGCTCCGGTGGCCGTCCAACAGGCCACGCTGTACGGCAACCTGGACACGACATTCAAGGCGCTGTCCACGATTGCGGTCCCATTCCTGCAGGAGTGGATCTCCCAGACACCGCCAACGCTCCAGACGGTGATCGACCAGACGCCGACGCTCGACCCCTTCCTGAAGGACACGGCGGGGCTGTTCAGGCAGCTCCGCCCGGGCTTCGCGACACTGCATGAGAGCGCGCCTGTCCTCACCGAGGCCGAGATCGCAGGGGCCAAGAATCTCCCGGCCACGACCTCGCTTGACCAGAAGCTGACCAACCTGGCCCAGTACCTGGCGGTCTACGGGCAGAACCCGGTCGTCCAAAAGGGCCTCGACCGGCTCACGCTGCTCGGCACCAGTCTGCGCCCGCCGCTGCGGTTCCTGACCCCCGTGCAGTCGACGTGCAACTACCTGACGTTGTTCCTGCGCAATTCCGGCAGCCTGCTCTCAGACGTGGTGGCCACCGGTACCACGCTGGAATTCACGCTCGTGGCGGTCAACGATGTCGTGGGTTCGGAGGCGGTGCCCTCGCAGAAGCCGTACACGAAGCCGCAGACAAATCCGGCTGTCGGCCTCGGTCCGATCCACGTGAACCCATATCCCAACACCGCCTCACCGGGCCAGACGCGGGAGTGCGCGGCGGGCAACGAGCCCTACTCGGGCCAGGGGCCGCTGATCGGGAACCCGCCGGGCAACGTCGGCCTTCACACCGAGACGACGACGGAGTCAGGGAAATGAGGCGCAGGCAGCGCGTGTCCTTCTTCACCGCCGGCCTGCTCGGCATCGTGATCGTTGCCCTCGCGGTGTACGCGGTCTTTGGCGGCGGCCTGCCGTTCGGCGCCAAGCAATACGTGCTCAAGGCCATGTTCACGTCACGCACGCAGCTGCACATCCCGTCACCGGTCCGGATCTCAGGCGTGCAGGTGGGCCAGGTTGTCTCAGTCGAGCGGGTGGCGGGTTCGTCCTCCTCGTCCCAGGCCGCGCTGGTGACGATGGACATTGACCGGGACGGCCTGCCGATTCACTCCGACGCAGTCGTGAGGATCGTGCCCCGGATCTTCCTTGAGGGCAACTTCTATGTCGACCTGCATCCGGGCTCGCCCGACGCTCGCGCTCTGCCTTCCGGAGCCACCCTCCCAGCGGCCAACACGTCAGGGCCCGTCCAGCTGGACCGGGTCCTGGCCGACCTGACCACGGATCCGCGCCGGAACCTCCAGACGCTCCTGGAGGGATACGGCGCCGCGCTCAACGCTCCTCCGACCGCGGCCCAGGACGCGACCCAGGATCCGATCGTCCGTGGCCTGACCGGGGCCCAGGCGCTCAACCTGTCGCTCAAGTACTCGCCCGATGCATTCCGGGCCTCGTCGATCGTCAACCAGGCACTCCTGGGGATCAAGCCCCACGACCTGTCAGGCGTCGTCAAGGGCAACGAGCAGCTGTTCAGAGGGCTGGCGGCGAGCGGAAATCAGCTGCCCGCGTTTGTCACCCACTTCAACCAGACGCTGGCCGCGCTGGCCGCCCGTCAGCAGGACCTGAGCCAGACGATCGCGCTACTTCCTCCGTGGCTCCAGGCCACCGAGAGCACGCTGGGCCCACTGAACGCGTCGTTCCCGCCCACGCGCGAGTTCGCCCGGGAGATCCTCCCCGGGATCCAGCAGCTCGGGCCGACAATCGCGGCCGGGATCCCGTGGCTGGCACAGGCCTCGGCGCTCTTCTCCAAACCTGAGCTCGGGAATCTGTTGGCAGATCTGACGCCCGCCGTGCAGAAAACCGCGGCGTCGCTGCAGGACACCAAGCTGTTCATCGTCCAGGCCGACAACCTGGCCCGGTGTTTCGACCACAACTTGGTTCCGACCGGCAACCAGCGGATCAAGGATCCGCCGGTCACGACCGGCGCTCGGCTCTACCAGGAGCTCTTCCAGGGCGCGGTCGGGCTGGCCGGCGCATCTGCGAACTTTGACGGCAACGGGCGCTATATCCGCACCCTGGCCGGCGGCGGGTCAAGATTGGAGCACACGACCTCGCTCCCCGGGCAAGGACCGCTGTGGGGCAATTTCGTGCTCAAGCCGCTGGGCAGCCGACCGGCCTGGCCCGGGAAGGCGCCACCGGTGCGCAGCAACGTGCTGTGCTACCGGAACGCTCCGCCGAACCTCAACGCGGCCAAGACCGGGGGCACGCCGTGAAGCGGGCAATCCGGATCCACCGCGTCGACTTCATAGCCATAGTCGGACTGGTCATCGGCGCGATCCTGGTCAGCGGCTACATCTTCCTGCACCAGCCGTCCTTCACGCTCTTCAAGAGCTACTACGTGGTCAAGGTGCCATTCTCATCGGCCGCGGCGGTGACGGCGGGCCAGGGGCAGACGGTCAACATCGCCGGGGTCCCCGTCGGCCAGGTGGGGGGGGTCGACCTGGAACACGGGACAGCCGTTGTGACGATGAACATCTACAAGCAGTACCGGCCCATCTATCGCAACGCCACCGTTCTGCTCCGCCCCAGGACTCCGCTCAAGGACATGTACCTGGCCCTGGACCCCGGAACTCGGAGCGCCGGCGCCGTCCCCAACGGTGGCTCGCTGAGCGTGGGCGCCACGATCCCAGACGTCAACTTCTCCGAGATCCTGAGCTCGCTTGACGCGGACACCCGCAACTACCTGCTGCTGCTGCTCGCCGGCGGGGCGCAGGCATTCCACAACGGTGGCGAGAATGGATCGGCTCCCAGCGCCACCAACGTGGCCGATCTCCGAGGCATCTTCAAGCGCTTCGCCCCGCTGAACCGTGATACGAGGCTGTTTACCAAGCTGCTGGTCACGCGGCAGCAGGACATTCGCAGCTCGATCCACAACTTCGGGGTGGTCACCCAGGCGCTGGGTTCGGTCAACCGCCAGCTGTCCTCGTTGATCAAAGCCTCCAACGCCAACTTCCAGGCGATCTCATCTCAGGACGTGCAGCTCGAGCAGGCTCTTTCGCTGTTCCCATCGACGCTGCGCCAGTCGATCGTGACGTTCGGCAAGCTGCGGGGGTTCGCCCTGGCCTCGGGATCGGCCAATGCCAAGCTGCTGCCTTTCGCCCGGGCGCTGGCTCCGGCCCTCAAGGCCTCACGACCTCTGTTCCACGACACGACGCCCGTGATCCAGAACCAGTTGCGGCCATTCGCCGTGGCCGTCCAGCCGGTCGCCCGCATCCTGAAGCCAGCGGCCACCCAGCTGGCCAAGGCCACCCCCCCGCTGACCCGAGCCTTCTCAGTGCTCAACACGCTGTTCAACACGCTGGCCTATGCCCCCGGACATGGGACCCAGGGGTATCTGTTCTGGGGATCCTGGTTGGCCCACAACGCGGATGAGCTGGCCCGGCTCCAGGACGCCAACGGCCCGACGCTCCAGGGGGTCTTCATGGGGACCTGTACCCAGCTTCAGCTGCTCGAGGCTGGGTTGGTCTTCTCCGATCCATCGATCGCCTCGCTGCTCGACCTTCTGAACGCCCCCAACTACCTCACCCTCCCTGGGACGAAGAACGGGGTCTGCCCAGTCTCATGAACAAGCAAGCCCCCAGCGTCGGCCGGATTCTCACGATGATCGCGTTTGCCGGATCGTGCATCGGCCTGCTGATCTTCCTGTGGATCTCATTCGGCGGAGCGACACCGTTTGCCGGCCAGGGCTATCTGATCAAGGCTGAGTTCAACCAGGCCACCGAGCTGGGCACGCAGGCCGACGTGCGGATCTCCGGAGTCAGCGTCGGCAAGGTGGTCAGCGTGGGTCTGGATCGCCGCACGGGCCTCACCCGGGCCGTCATGCGGATCTCCTCTCAATACGTCCCTCGGCCGGCCGACACCCGAGCGATCCTGCGCGCCAAGACGCTCCTGGGCGAGACCTACATCGAGCTCACGCCCGGCTCCCGCCATGGTCCGACGCTGGCCGACGGAGGCACGATTCCCCGCACCCAGATCGCCTCGAGCGTCCAGCTCGACCAGATCCTGTCCACATTTGATCCCAAGACCCGTCATGCCTTCCAGATCTGGCTGCAGCAGGGCGGCCGGGCGATCACGAACCGGGGCGAGAGCCTCAACGAAGCCCTGGCGGAGCTTTACCCGTTCGCCACCAACGTCGACTCCGTGCTCTCCGTGCTCAGAAGGGACACCGCGGCCACGCGAGCGCTGCTGAAGGACACCGGAACGGTGTTCTCGGCTCTGGGCGCGGCGCCGGCCCAGCTTCAGGGCTTCATCAGGAACTCGAATGCGACCTTCGCGGCCACCGCGGCCCGAGACGTTGCCCTGGCGGACACCGTGAGGGCATTTCCCCCCTATCTGATCCAGACGCGCCGCACGGTCAACCGGCTGGCGTCCTTTACGCACCTGGCCAAACCGCTGATCGACGAGCTGCGTCCCGCGGCCGTCCAGTTGAGCCCAGCGCTGAAGGAGCTTGTCCCGGTGGCTCCGGAGCTCCGCAACCTGATGGTGGACCTGGGCCCGCTCACCCGCGCAGCGCGGACCGGCGTCCCGGCGCTGGAAAATTTCCTGAAGTCCGCCGTGCCGCTGCTGCACCGGATCCGCCCGTACCTGGGCGGGGTGATACCGGTGATCGACTACATCAACGACTTCCGTCGCGAGGTGGCCGGCTTCTTTGCCAACAGCGCCGCCGACACGCAGAACACGACCATCAGCGCGAACGGCATAAAGCGGCACAACGTTCGCATTTCAAACCCGGTCAACCCCGAGGTGCTGGCGCCCTACCGAAACCGGCCGTCCTCCAACCGGGCCGCCCCCTACATGGACCCCGGCGGCTATGGCGCACTGGCCCGCGGCCTGAATGTCTTCGGCGGCTACGTGTGCACGGATCACCCGCAACCGACGATCGGCTCGAGCATTCCGGCGAAGCTCGCCAAGGTCCTCAGCAAGGTGTACTTCACGGCCAAGCCCGGGGGCCCGCCGTGCCGGGCCCAGGCGCCACTGGGACGGGTGACGGTTGGGCAGATGAAACTATTCCCGCATCTGACGCAACTCCCGTGATCGACCTGGGTTTGAGCGTCGAAGGGAGACTTTGTCGGGGAGGGTCGGATCGGTTAGGTTGATGCGACCGACAACAGGGTCTAAACAAACAAAGGAGGAGACTCTTGAGAAGGACCATCATCATGGGCGCGGCTCTGGCCGTCCTAGCAGGCGGCGGACTCGCGTTCGCGGCAGCGAACGACTTCAATAGCTATACGGCCTCTGAGACGTTCAACCCGCCCGCGGCGGGTAGCAAAAGTCATCCCTCGACGCTGTCGATCCACGAACTCTGGACCGCCAAGGGAAATAACGGCCACAACACCGCGCCGCTGACCAAGATCGTGGCCAAGATCTACGGGATGAAGACAGACGGGAAGGACTTCCCGACGTGCACGGCCAGCAAGATCAATACGGCCGGCAACACGAACGGGATGTGGAACAAGGTATGCCCGAAGAAATCGCTGATCGGGCAGGGCCCCGTCAATTCCGTGCTCGTGAGCCCCAACGGTCCGACTTCGCACGGCGTCCCGTGTAACCCGTACCTCTTCATCTACAACGGTGGACAAGGCAGTCAGGTGTTCTTCTTCACGGAGACGCCGTTTGCGCCGAGCTCGCAGTACACGTGCGTCGGCGGCGCCGTCAAGACCGGTTCAGCACCGGCCTACACCGGCACGATCACACAGCCCGGCAAGAGCAACGGGAACACGTGGACGCTCACGATCCCGCTGCCGACCACGGTGTCCACGAACGCCGGCGGTACCGGCCTGTACGCCTCGCTGGAGAAGCTGAACGTCAGCTACGGCAAGCTGACCACGAAGAAGAACGGCAAGACCGTGGCCTACGGCGCGTCGGTTGCCTGCAAGGGCGGCAAGCGGCCGTGGTCGTTCACGTTCTACGCCCAGAACTACAAGGGTCAGTCGCCGCCAAAGCAGACGACGACCATCGCCAAGAGCGACAGCTGCTAGTCGAGTAATCGCCTGACCGTCGGCGGCCTCCGGGTCGCTGCGGTCTGGCACCGTCGGACCCGAGCCGTCGGGGCGTCCTCGCTCCGGCGGCTCGGTCGTTGTGCACCCATCGACAAACGTCTCACGGCGGACTAGGCTGCTGGATAGGACACCACCGCAAGAGGAGGTCGGTAGATGCGCATCTCCGTCAAAGGCCGGAACCTGCCCGTATCGGATGAGCTCCGGGAACACGTGACCAGGCGCTTCGACAAGGTGGCGCGACAGGTCTCGGAACTGGCCGAGCTTGAGGTGGAGGTCTTCGAGGAGCGCAACCCGGCGATCCCCGACAGTCAGGTGGCCGAGGCCACTCTGCACCTCAAGGGCGTCACCCTCCGAGCCCGGGACGCCTCCCCCGACATGATCTACTCGATCAACCTGGTCAGCGACGAGCTGACCAAGCAGGTCAAGCGCCACCGCGAGAAGCGGCGGCGGCGGCGCGAGGCCCGGGCGGCCGCCACCACCGTGGCCGAGGGCGCTGTGGCCGAGATCCCGGTGCTGCCCGACGAGGCCGACCTGGGCGGACCGGTGGTGGAGGGCGTGCTGCTCGAGCCGGCGCCCGAGCGGCCGGCGGACGCGGCCTGAGCCTCAAATCCTGGCCCGGGGGCGGCGCTGCCGCATCCCCGGAGGCGTGGTCACTTTCCCAAAATAGTGTGGTAAATCGACCACGCTGGCCCCCTCCAGGCCCCCTGAACCCACTGCTACGCTAGCCCCATGTCCATTCTGGACCGTGCGCTCCGCATGGGCGAAGCGAGGAAGTTCAAGACGTACGAAGATCGGGTGGGGCGGATCAACCTCTTTGAGGAGGAACTGGAGCTCGAATCCGACGACGAGCTGCGTGAGCGGGCCAATGCCCTGCGCGAGCGCGCGCGGGGGGGAGAGAACCTGGATGACCTGACCTACGAGTGCTTTGCCCTGGTCCGCGAGGCGGCCAAGCGGTCGATGGGCATGCGCCACTTCGACGTCCAGATGATCGGCGGGATGGTGCTGCACGACGGCGGCATCGCCGAGATGAAAACCGGCGAGGGTAAGACGCTCACGGCCACGCTGCCCGTGGTGCTCAACTCCCTGGGCGGTCGCGGCGTCCACGTGGTCACGGTCAACGACTACCTGGCCCGGCGCGATGCCATGTGGATGAAGCCGATTTACGACCTGCTGGACGTGTCGGTCGGGATTCTCCAGAACATGCAGCCCTACGAGGAGAAGCGCGACGCCTATGCGGCCGACGTGACCTACGGGACGAACTCCGAGTTCGGGTTTGACTACCTGCGCGACAACATGGCCACCACACTGGATGAGAAGGTCCAGCACGGCGGCCGGCCCAAGCCGCAGGACGGGAGCTCGCACTATCACACCTACGCGATCGTGGACGAGGTCGACAACATCCTGATCGACGAGGCGCGGACCCCGTTGATCATCTCCGGCGCCCCCGAGCAGGCGGCCGAACTATACGTCCAGTTCGCCCGTCTGGCCCGGCAGCTTCAGCCCGGCAAGACGCCCGAGGGAATGGATCCCCGGACCAAGAAGGAGTTCGTGGCCGACTTCGATTACGAGTTCGACGAGAAGCACAAGACGGTCTCAGTCACCGAGCAGGGCAATGCCAAGGCCGAGCGGTTCCTGGGGATCGACCACATGTACACAGCCGCGAACGGCCATCTGGTCAACCACCTCAACCAGGCGCTGAAGGCCGAGTCGCTGTTCAAGCGCGACGTCGATTACGCGATCGTCGACGGCGAGGTCAAGATCGTCGACGAGTTCACCGGTCGCATCCTGGAGGGTCGCCGCTGGTCCGAGGGTCTGCACCAGGCCATCGAGGCAAAGGAGGGCGTGCGGATCCAGGAGGAGAACCAGACCCTGGCCACGATCACACTCCAGAACTACTTCCGGATGTACGACAAGCTGGCCGGAATGACGGGTACGGCGCTGACCGAGGCCACCGAGTTCATGAAGATCTACAACCTCCCGGTGATCCAGGTCCCGACCAACCGCGACATGGTCCGCAAGGACTTCAACGACCAGGTCTACAAGACCAAGGACGGCAAGTGGTCGGCTGTGGTCAGGGAGATCGAGACCCGCCACAACGCCGGCCAGCCCGTGCTCGTGGGAACGATCTCGGTCGAGGTCTCAGAGCTCCTCGGTTCGCAGCTCACGCGCAAGGGGATCAAGCACACGGTGCTGAACGCCAAGCCTGAGTACGCCGAGCGCGAGGGCGAGACGATCGCCGAGGCCGGTGCCCCCGGCGCGGTCACCATCGCCACCAACATGGCCGGTCGAGGCGTCGACATCAAGCTCGGCGGCAATGAGGAGCACCTGGCTCAGCTGGAGGTGGCCAAGCTCGGCCTGAACCCCGGCGACCCCGATTACGAGGAGCACTACGAGAAGGTGCTGCCGTCGATCGCCGAGCGCATCACCCAGTTGCGCCAGCAGGTCCTGGACGCCGGCGGGCTGTTCATCCTCGGCACCGAGCGCCACGAGTCCCGCCGGATCGACAACCAGCTGCGGGGCCGCTCCGGTCGCCAGGGTGACGCGGGCGAATCCCGCTTCTTCCTTTCGGCCCAGGACGACCTGGTCAGGCTGTTCGCGGGCGAGCGGATCTACAAGATCCTGGACCGGCTTGGGACGACCGACGAGGAGGGCAACGAGGAGCCGATTGAGGCCGGCATGCTGAGCAAGCAGATTGAGAAGGCGCAGCGCAAGGTTGAGGAGCAGCACTTCCTGCAGCGCAAGCACACGCTGGAGTACGACGACGTGCTCAACCAGCAGCGTGAGGTCATCTACAACTACCGCGATGAGATCCTCGAGGGCCGCGATATGAGCGGGGCGGCGCGCGAGGAGGTGTCCGGGCTGATCGACCGGCTGGTGAGCGAGTACACGGCGGGCGATTTTGTTGAGGAGTGGGACGTCGAGGGGCTGCTGCGGCGGATCGAGGAGATCCTTGGGGCCAGCGAGGCCGTCGAGGCGATTGATCCCCGAACGGCAGATCGCGATGAGCTCGTGTCCGTGCTGCAGGAGGAGGCGGCGAGCCGGTACGACCAGCGTGAGCACGAGATGGGGGATGAGCTGATGCGCGAGGTCGAGCGCTTCCTGCTGCTGCAGATCATCGACCAGCGCTGGCGCGAGCACCTGTATGACATGGACTACCTACGTGAGGGAATCCATCTCCGCGGGTTCGCCCAGATTGAGCCGCTCGTGGCCTATAAGAATGAGGCCTTTGAGCTGTTCCGGGACCTGATGAACACGATCTGGGGCGACTACGCCCAGATGATCTTCCACGTCGAGGTCACGCCCGTGGGTCCGGACGGCGAGCCTCTGCCTCCTCCAGCCCCCTCACGGCAGGTTAGCCAGGCGGCCAGCTCACCCACCGGCGGCGGGCGCGTGAGCTACTCGGGTGGGATGGCTGCTCAGGGCTCGGTGGCCCTGGCCGCCGCGGCCGCGGAGGCCGGCGTGGAGGGCAACGGCTACTCCGAGGAGCCGCTGGCCCCCGTCGAGCAGCGCCGGGTCACGGAGAGCGAGCAGCTCGGCCGCAACGACCCCTGCTGGTGCGGGTCGGGCAAGAAGTTCAAGAAGTGCCACGGGGCTTAGCCGCGCCGAAGCGCCGGTTCTAGACTTCCCCCCGTGGAGGGGTCCGCGGATGTACGGGTCTCCGACCAGGAGCGGGACCAAACCGCCGCGGTTCTGCGCGATCATTTCGCCGCCGGGCGGATAACCCAGGACGAGCTCAACGAGCGTGTTCAGGCGGCTTACGGCGCCCGCACGCAGCAGGAGCTCGCCGGCCTGTTACGCGATCTGCCGGTCCTCCCGGCCACACCAGAGCAGCTCAAGGCCGAACTGGTCGAGCGCCGGCGCCACCTCCAGCGTCGCCTGATCCAGGAGAGCGGAGGGGGTCTGGCCATCTTCGTCGTGTGCGTGATCGTGTGGGCCGGCAACGGGGCCCACGACGGCTTCTGGCCGGCGTGGGTGGCGGTGTTCGTGGTCCTGCCCTTGATCCGCAACGGCTGGCGGCTCTACGGACCGGCTCCGGAGTTCGACCGGGTTGAGCGCGAGCTCGAGCGTCGAGCCCGCGATGGCGGCCGGGGCCACGGCCGCCACAGGCACCGCCGGCGCTGAGCGGTCAGTTCTGCTTGACGTACCTGACCCGCTCGGGCCTGACGACGAATTTGATCCGCTCCTCGCCGGGCTGGCGGTACGGATACTCATCCTGGTCGATGTACTTCTTGGCCAGGGCGTTGATGTGCTCATCGGCCCCGTCTGCCACCTCGGCGATCCCCCGGATCTCCACGAAGTGGTACGGGTTGCCCGCCTCAAATACGAGCACGTTGATGTGCGCGTCTCGCTGGAGGTTGGTCGGCCAGAGGCGCCCGACGGCGCTGTTCACCGCCACCGCGTCGTCCCCCTCCGAGCTGACCCACACGATCGTGCTGTGGATCGAGTCATCGGCGTTCAGGGTGGAGACGAGGGCATAGTTGGGTTGCTGGAGCAGCCCACGGACTGCTGTGTCGTTGAGAGAAGCCATGGGCTCAAGTTACCCATTTCCACGCCGGTCGTGACCACACCCGCTGATAGGGTTGATCTGCATGGCCAGCGTGCACTCAGAGTCGCTCCCTCAGCGTCTCGCGGCAATCCGCGAACAGCTCAAGCTGCTCGCGGACTACCTTTGACCCAGCCACGCTGAGCGAGCGCGTTCAGGCGCTCGAAGCCAAGATGGGCGAGCCGGGCTTCTGGGAGGACCAGGAGCAGGCAGCGAAGGTGGGTGCCGAGCACGCCCGGGCCAACCGTCGCCTGTCGCTGTACCAGGACCTTGAGAGCGACGTCGAGGACCTGGAGCCGTTGGCCGAGCTGGCTGGGGAGGATCCCGATCTCGCGGACGAGCTTGACGAGCAGCTCGCGGCAGTCGAGCGGCGTCTGGCCGAGCTAGAGGAGCAGCGGCTGTTCTCAGGGCCCTACGACTCCGGCGACGCGCTGGTGGCGGTGAACGCCGGCGCTGGCGGCACCGACGCCCAGGACTGGACCGAGATGGTGCTGCGTATGGAGATGCGCTGGGCCGAGCGCCGGGGCTTCGACGTGGAGCTGCTGGAGGTCTCGCCCGGGGAGGAGGCGGGGATCAAGTCGGCGACGTTTCTGGTCCGAGGCGAAAACGCCTATGGCCTATTCGGCAGCGAGAAGGGAGTTCACCGGCTCGTCCGCCTGTCGCCGTTCGACGCCGCGCACAGGCGTCAGACGAGCTTCGCCGGCGTCGAGGTATCGCCCGTGGTCGATGAGATCGAGGGGGTGGAGATCGATGACGATGACCTCCAGGTCGATGTGTACCGGGCCAGCGGCGCCGGCGGCCAGCACGTGAACAAGACGAGCTCCGCGGTCCGGATCACCCACAAACCGACCGGGATCGTGGTCCAGTGCCAGAACGAGCGCTCCCAGTCTTCCAACAAGGCCGAGGCCATGACGATGCTCCGGTCCAAGCTCTTGGAGCTCCAGGAGCGCCAGCGCCGCGAGGAAATCTCCCGCGAGAAGGGCGAGGCCCAGGACGTCAACTTCGGCTCCCAGATCCGCTCCTATGTGATGCACCCCTACTCGCTGGCCAAGGATCACCGAACCGGATTTGAGATGGGCGACGTGGCCCGCGTGCTCGACGGGGATCTCGACGGCTACGCCCGCGCCTATCTGCACCAGGCGGCCAGGTGACCGACGCCCGCCCCTCGGCGCAGCCCACCGCGCCCTACCTCGAGGCCGTCACCGCCTACGGCTTTCGCGGCTCGACCCGGTTCCACGTCCCAGGGCACAAGGGCGGCGACGGAGCGGATCCGGGTCTGCGGCTGGCCCTGGGAGAGCGCGCGCTGCTGCTCGACATCCCCCAGGACATCGAGGGGATCGACCTGGGTCCCTCGCCGACGCCCTATGAGTTGGCCGAGCGGCTGGCCGCCGATGCCTATGGCGCCCATCGCACATGGTTTCTGACCAATGGGGCCACGCAGGGAAATCATGCCCTATGCCTGGCCCTGGCCCCGCCACGGGCCGAGGTGGTGGTGCAGCGCAACTCGCATGCCAGTCTGGTCGACGGGCTGATCCTGAGCGGGGGAAAGCCGAGCTGGGTGGCGCCGGAATACGACGAGGAGCTCGGGATGGCCCACGGCGTCACACCGGAGGCCGTGGAGCAGGCAGTGAGCCGCACGCCCGGCGCTCGGGCTGTGTTCATCGTCTCGCCGACCTACTACGGCCTGTCGGCGGATGTGGAGGGATGTGCGGCGATGGCTCATCGGGCCGGAGCCGCCCTGATCGTGGACAACGCCTGGGGCTCGCACTTTGGCTTTCACGCCGCGCTGCCGGAGTGTCCGCTCCGCCTCGGAGCCGACGCGATGCTGGCCTCCACCCACAAGATCGTCGGGAGCCTCACGCAGTCGGCGATGCTGCTCGTGGCTCAGACCGAGCTGCTGGACACTGACGCCGTGGCCCGGGCGGTCCGGCTGGTTCGTTCTACCAGCCAGAGCTCGCTGCTGATGGCCTCTCTGGATGCCGCTCGGCGTCAGCTGGCCGTTCACGGCGAGGCGCTGCTGGACCGGACGCTCAAGGCGGCCGCCCAGGCTCGGGCCGCGATCGCCGCAGTCGAGGGCTGCGCCGTGGTGGGGGAGGGATTGGTGGGTCGTCCGGGGGTTGCCGGCTGGGACCCGCTGCGAATCGTGGTCGACGTGCGCGGCACAGGCTGCACCGGGTATGAGGTCGCCGCCGCGCTCCGTGTGACCGACGACATCTACATCGAGCTTGCCACGCACGCCACGCTGGTGCTCGTGCTGGGGCTCGGGCAGACGGCCGAACCGCTCGAGCGCCTGGCCCACGATTTCGGCGAAACGGTGGGGCAGATCAGGCGCCCCGGAGCACTGGCGGCGGTCGCGCGCCCTCCGGGGGCGCTCCAGCACCAGACCGTGATCCCACCTCGGGAGGCGTTCCTGGGGGTGGGGGAGGCGGTGCCCGTCGACCGGGCCGTGGGACGGATCTCCTGCGAGTCGATCGCGGGGTATCCACCCGGCATCCCCGCGCTGCTGCCGGGCGAACGGATAACCGATGAGGTGATCGCCTATCTACGCGAGCTGACCACCGCCGGGGCCAGACTGCACGGCGCAGCCGACCCCAGCTTCAGAACGGTGAGGGTGCTGGTCGACTCGGCCGAGCCCTAGAAGGGTCCTCCGGCCGGCGGCCCGTTCTGGGTCAGCGGACCCGCCGTCCGACACTGGCCCTTTCGGTTGCCGTGGACGGTGTTGCGGCTCAGAGCGCGCGGGTAGAGGCCGGTCTCGGTGGTCTCGTGGCTGTCCCAGACATGCTGCTTGTCGTGCCAGCAGGCCAGGTTGTGCTTGATCACGTTGGTCTCGATCTCGATCGCGTCGGGATCGCCCATCGAGTCGTAGGTCACCTTCATGGCGCTGACGCCGTTTCGAATGATTCCGAGGTAGCACGAGGTGACCTTGGTGACCGTGAGATCACCGGTAATCGCGTTGTCCTCGTAGTCGCTGAACACGGGGGACATGAACATGGCAAATGGCCCCGTCTTAGGCGGTGTGCAGCTGAGGCCGCCGCCTCCGCCCGTCTGGGTCACGTCTCCGCCGACGGTCGTCGAGTGGATGATCACCCCCAGCGGGGCGTTGGAGGTGATGTTCCCGGTCACGGTGCCCGGACTCGTCAGCGTGGGCGCGTTCTGGTTCGGATCGTCGGCGCACGGGCTCGAGGTCGTATTGCAGCCCAGGACGAACGTCGCTCCCTGGCCGACGGTCACATCTCCGGTCACGGTCAGCTTGGAGTGCTTCTGGCCGAACGCCGCGATCAGGGCCGAACCACGGTTCAGCTTGAGCGTCCCAATCACGTGCGCCGGGCCCGAGTTGACCTCGCAGAAGCCCTTGACCACCACGCCTGACCGGTAGCGCCCGGTCAGGACGCCGGGCTTGCTGGTGGTCCCGTTGCACACGTGCGGCGCCTTGCGGGCGCTGGCCTGGACGAGCCCCGGCGTCAGCGCCGCGACCCCACCAGCAGCGAGTAGAACGGAAAATGACGCGAGTCGTCGCACGGGTGCCCCTAACTGTCGAGTGGTCCCAAACCTGCCGGGCGACCCTACACCTGGGCGGGCTGAGGCGGGGGGAAAATTTCGCATTCCTTTAGGTGACGCGGAGCGCCGCTCCCCGGAGCCACGGCGGCTCCGGGGAGCATTGCTCGGTCTTTCTACGGCTTGAAGCGGTAGATCGCACCCAGCTCGGTGGGGCCGGCCGCGATCTCAGCCACGTAGACCCATCCGTTGTGGACTCCCAGGCCAACGACGTTCCGGCCCTTGGGGAAGCCGTTCAGCTCGGTCCGCGGCTTGCCGCCGGTGAGCGGGATGGAAGCCACCTCGGCCGGCGTGGCCGCGCCGAACTCGGACATGAACAGCCGCTTGCCGATGATCCCCAGTCCCATCACGTCGGTGTGGGCGGAGAAGGACTGGAACGGCTTGGCGTCGCCCTTGCAGGCGCTGGCCGAGGTCCGGTTGCACGTCGGGAACCCGTAGTTCTGGCCCTGCTTGACCCGCAGGACGAAGTCGGGTGCGTTCGTGGCCCCGGTGTCCTGGCCCAGGTCGCTCACGTACGGGGAGGACGATCCCGTGGGGAAGGCCAGCTGCCAGGGCTGGCGCATACCCCGCGCCACCACCTTGACGTGCTTGCCCGTAGCGGTCATCGAGACCACGTCGTACTGGAACGGACCGGTGGCGGGACCGTGGTCGTTGCCATTGCCGAGGTCCACACCGGCGTACAGCCGTCCGTTGGCGCCGAAGCCCAGGCCATTGAACCCGGTGAACTTCTTCGACTTGACCGTGTAAATCGTCTTCTGGTGGGCGAACGTGGTTCCATTCCAGCCGCTCCAGGCCAGGATGTCGTTCGGACCACTGACGTACAGCGTCCCCTGGCGCCAGGTCACCCCGAAGGACAGCGGCGGTGAGCCGGGAAGCTTCACCGCGGCTCCGTGCTTGATCACGTAGACCCCGCCCACCGGAGCCTCGGGAGGTGGGGTGCCGTCGCTGAAGAACACCTGGCCGGCACCGAAGGCAAATGAGGTGGGCGTCGCCACGCCGTTCACCACCAGCTGGGCGGCCTTGCCGTTGCGTGTCGTGGGCCCACTTGAGCCCGCCGCCACAGCGGTCGTTCCGGCCACGGCGGTGACCAGAAAGGCTGCAGCCAGCATTTTCGATATGCGTGAGTACATGGATCCTCCTCGGAACCTGTCGTTCGTTGGTGTGCCAACCCCTCCCCCAGACAGACCATGTCCGCGAACCTGCGGGGCCCCCTCTGCCCGGGCAGGTTAGCGAGGTCGATCACGGCCAGACTTCCCGGGTCGGGAGCGACCAAACACGCCTCCGAGCGGCGACGGCTACCCTGGCCGCCCATGGACGAGCAGATCGTCAGCGAGGCCGTCTGTCGGGCGCTGGCCGAGGATGTCGGCGACGGCGACCTGACCACGGCGATCACGGTGCCGGCACAGGCTCAGGCCCAGGCCCGGATCACCCAGAAGGCGCCCGGGGTCGTGTTCGGGCTGGACCTGGTGGATGAGACCTTCGGTCAGCTCGATCGTGGCGTGGAATGCGAGCGCCTGGCCCCGGAAGGGCAATGGCGTGACGGGGGCCCGGTGATGGAGGTCAGGGGCCCTGCCGCGGCAATCCTGACCGGCGAGCGGACCGCGCTCAACTTCCTCCAACGCCTGTCCGGTGTGGCCACCATGAGCGCTCGGGCGGCCCGGGCCGTGGCCGGGACGGGAGCCACGATCCTGGACACCCGCAAGACGACCCCCGGCCTGCGGGCCCTGGAGAAGGCCGCGGTGGCCGCGGGCGGGGCGACAAACCATCGGGCGGGCCTGTACGACGCGATCCTGATCAAGGAGAACCACGCCGCCCTGGCCGGCGGGGTCGGGGAGGCGGTGCGTCGCGCCCTCGAGGCGGGCCGCGGGGTGCCCGTCGAGGTCGAGTGCCGGACGCTTGCGGAGGTCGACGATGCCCTGGCTGCGGGAGCGCCCTGGATCCTGCTGGACAACATGGACCCCGACCGGCTCAGGGCGGCCGCCGAGCGCGTTGCAGGCCGGGCCAAGCTCGAGGCCAGTGGCGGTGTGACCCTGGAAAATCTCCAGGAAATCGCCCGGACCGGCGTACAATTCATATCGCTGGGCGCGATCACCCACAGCGCTCCGGCACTCGATTTCTCTCTGATCCTCGAGCGTTTGTCATGAACCTTCCGGTCCTCGGTGCCCTCCACGCACCCCTGATGCTGGAAAACATTCCCGCGCTGCAGCAGGAGATCCGGGCTCTGGCGGCGGAGCGCGACACGCTCATTCTGGCGCACAACTACCAGCTTCCCGAGGTCCAGGACGCGGCTCACTACGTTGGTGACTCGCTTGGCCTCTCGCAGCAGGCGGCGGCCGCCGATTCGGACACAATCGTCTTCTGCGGGGTCCATTTCATGGCCGAGACAGCCTCAATCCTGTGTGCCGACCGGCGCGTGCTGATCCCCGACCTGGACGCCGGGTGCTCGCTGGCCGACTCGATCACGGCCGACCAGCTGCGCGCGTGGAAGGAGCGGCATCCGGACGCGATCGTGGTCATGTACGTGAACACCTCGGCGGAGGTCAAAGCCGAGACGGACTACTGCTGCACCTCGGCGAACGCTGTCCGGGTCGTGGAGCACGTGTACCGCGAGCATGGCCCGGACACCGAGATCCTGTTCGGCCCCGACATGTTCCTGGGCGCCTACGTCGAGCGAACCCTCGGGCGGTCGATGCACGTGTGGGACGGCGAATGCCACGTGCATGCTGGAATCCGCCCCACCGACATCAGCGAGCTGCGGTCAGCCCATCCTGGGGCTGACCTGCTGATCCACCCCGAGTGCGGGTGCTCCACGAGCGTGATGGAGTACGTCGCCGCCGGGGACGTTGACCCAACCGGCGTGCGGATGCTGTCCACCGGCGGGATGCTCAAGCACGCCCATGAGATGCGCGGCGGGAAGGCGATCGTGGCCACTGAGGTGGGCATGCTTCATCCGCTCAGGCAGGCGGCGCCGGACAGCGAGTTCATCGCCGCCAATGAGGCGGCGCACTGCCGTTTCATGAAGATGATCACGCTGCCGAAGCTTCGGGATGCGCTGCGCGACGGCGTCCACGAGGTCCGGGTGCCAGACGCGATCGCCGACCGGGCCCGGACCGCGATCGAGCGGATGGTGGCGATCAACTAGTCGGGGTCCCGGCCGGTGGCGGGGTCTGCTCCCGATGCAGCAGGTCCAGGCCGTCCTGCGCCACCTCGCGAACGGATCGCAGGTTCACGCGCTTGCGCTCGAACTCGGCCGGTGTGTAGCAGTGGACGTCGGCCCCCGCGCCCATCTCAAGGGCATCCCACAGCGCGCCCGCCTGATAGACCCGTTCGAGCCAGGGCATGCCGTCGTAGGCCGAGGACACCAGGACGACGATGAACTCCGGCCCGCGCTCTCGCTGCTCGGGCGCGCCCCGCTCGTCGGCCAGCCGCGCCCCTCCTAGCAATGCCCGGTCGAGCGGCCAGCGGTCACCGAGCCGATCCAGGTATCGGCGCAGCTCGCCATGGTTGACACCGGCTGCGGGCAACGCGAGACGATTGTCGCCCCGTCGCACCTGTGAAGCAAGCCCGAGTCAGTAGGACGCGATCGCGGCCACCATGCGGGTGAGCAGCACCCTGGCCCGATCCAGGGTCGGGCCGTCCAGAAATAGCGCAAAGGCCACCATGTGCCCGCCGCGTGAGTGGCAGAACCCGGCCAGATTGGTGACCCCGTCGAGCGTGCCCGTCTTGGCGATGCACCGCCCCTGGGCCCGGGTGTGGAGCCCGATATGGGCGGTGGTGCCGTTGACTCCGACCACCGGCAGCGTCGAGCTGAGCTCCCGCCCCACCGCGGTGTGCCACACCGAGCGCAGCAGGCTCACCACCTGCTGCGGGCTGGACCGATCAGACCGCGACAGCCCTGAGCCATCCACGATCTTTGGGTCAACGCCATGGCGGGCCACCACTGAGGACACGACCCGGGCCCCGGCGGCGGTCGTCCCGCCGCGCCCGAACCGTACGCCCAGCTGCTTGGTCAGCATCTCGGCGAAGAAGTCGTCCGAGCGGACATTCATGAGGTCCAGCATCGTCTGCATCGCCGGTGAGCTGACCTCGGCCAGCCGAACCGCCCCGGCCGGCGTGGGCGCGGTGGTCGGGCGAGCCCGCGTCCGGATGTGAGCGCGGCGCATCGTCAACACCAGCTCCCTGGCCGCGAAGGCGCCCGGCGAGCGCCCGCTCGCCGTGGCTCCGTGGTCATAGGCCAGGCCCGAGAGCTCGCCGCCGATATCGGGGATGTCAGGGGCGAATCCGGTGTTCGGCCCGCCCGGCGCGGCGTCGAAGAGCGACGGGTCGCCGGCCACTCCGCCGGTCACCCGCCGGATTCCGCGCGCGCTCAGCTGGGCCACGAGCTGGCTCGCGGTCGGGCCGTGACCACCGTTCCAGGCCTGGTTGAAGGTCCCAGCTCCCAGTGTCGGATCGCCGCCTCCGCGCAGATACAGCCGGCCGTGCCATACCCCGCGTCGGCCCAGGTGTCCGACGCCCAGCACAGCCGTGGTCAGCCGTGCGCTCGGGCCCAGCCGACTCAGCAGGGCCACCGATGTGTAGAGCTTTTCCACCGAGGCGGGCGGGCGAGACAGCTGCGCGTCACGCTTGAACAGCGTGGTTTGGCTGGTCAGGTCATAAACCTCCGCGCCCCGCCCCGAGGCCGGGCGCAGGGCTGAGTCCATCGCCGCCATCAGCTTTTGCCGAGCGACCGGGACGCGTGACGGACGGTGCCGGGCCATATGCTCATCGCCGCTCGCGCCGAGCGGCGGCATCGCAGAGACGACCCGACGCGTTGTGGGCGCAGGCGCGCCTCGACCGCAGCCGGCCAGCCCGACCGCGACGAGCGCCCCGACCGCAATGCCCCGATTCAGACTGACTCGAAGTCCTCCTGGCCGTGCGGTCCGACGCACGCCACCGCCAACCGGTCACTGATCCCCGCCGCGACCTCCCGGACCTGGTCGAAGGTGACCTCGTCCAGGCGCGCGATCGCCGCATCCGGGTCCACGTCCTCCCCGTACAGGACCGCCTGCTGGGCACCGTACCGGGCCACAGCCCCTGAATTCTCAAACGCGATCGCCCGGCCGCCCGCAGCGTAGGCGCGCGCCCGCTCCACCTCCTCGGGCGTTGGCCCCTGCTCGCGGAGCTCGGTCACGATCTCCCGCATGCGCCCGAACGCCTCCACGCATTTGGTGGAGTCAAGCCCGGCCGACAGCTGGAGCACCGGCACGTCGGCGTAGGCGTGGGCCAGCGAGTGGACCGAGTACGCGAGCCCCCGCTGCTCGCGGATCTCATCGAACAGCCGCGAGGCCATCGAGCCCCCGAGCAGGGTCGAGTAGATGCCCAGGGCCGCGCGCTGGCCGGGATCCGAAACGTCGATCGAGGGCCGGTAGGACATCCGCAGGTGGGATTGACTGGAATCTCGCTCTTTGACCAGCGTGCGAGGCTCGAGCGCCGGCGCGGGCTCGCACGGTCCGGGTGCGGGATGCTCGGGGAACCTGTTGAAAAGCTCGTCGACCTCCTCCCCGATCCCGTCCAGGTTTCCCACCAGGAAGGCCGCCCCCCGGGTCGGGGACCAGCGGCGAGACCGGAAGGCCACGATCCCCTCGCGGGTGAAACGGTCACGGATGTGCTCGGTTGGTCCGAGCACCGGCCGGCCGAGGGGATGGTCGCCGAAGGCCGCCTCGTCGATCAGGTGCTCGGCCATCACGGCCGGCTGGTCGTTGGCCCGGGCAATCTCCTGGACGACGACGCCCCGCTCCCGCTCGAGCTCGTCGGGATCGATCCGCGGCTGGCCGACGAAGTCGGTCAGCAGATCGGCCGCCTCGCCGGCGCGCTCCGCCCGTGCGGTGATGTGAAAGGCCACCAGGTCATGGCTCGTGTACGCGTTCAGGACAGCGCCGATCGCCTCAGCAGCCTGGTTGACGTCCCGGTAGGTGGGGTACTTCTGGCCTCCCTTGAAGACCAGATGCTCCAGGAAATGAGCCATCCCGTTCTCCTCCGGGCGCTCGCAGCGAGCGCCGGCGTCGAAGGCCACCAGGAGCGTGACGGCCCGCGTCCCAGGGATGTTCACGCGGTGCACCGGGAGCCCATTGGCAAGCTCCGTGTGGGCGATCGTGGCCATCCCGTAACGGTACCGGGCGGGTACCACGGCTTCGCCGGGCTTATGTATCGAATTCCTGCAAATCGCGTTGCAGGTGCCCGTCGACCAGTCACGCCGCCAGTCGGCCCGGTACCCTGGCCGGACTGATGGCCAGGCCCCAGCCCTCCGCCGAGAGTCGTAAGCGGCTCCCGACGCCGCACGATGCCGCCTCTGTGCTCCGCAGGCGCAAGCCCGCCGGCTCCCCGGCCGGCTCGTCCGTGATCGAGTTCCGCGGCGTCAGCAAGCGCTACTCGAGCGGCGACCTCGGACTCGACCACGCCACCTTCTCCGTGGACCGGGGCGACTTCGTCTTCCTGGTCGGCAGCACCGGCTCAGGCAAGTCCACCGTCATGCGGCTGCTGCTCACCGAGGTCGAGCCCACGGAGGGCACGATCCGTGTGGCCGGTCATGACCTGTCGCAGATCACCCGGCGGCGGATCCCGTTCTACCGCCGCAACATCGGCGTGGTCTTCCAGGACTTCAAGCTTCTACCCAGTCGCACGGTCTACGACAACGTGGCCTACGCACTCCAGGTGACCGGGGGCACGCGCAAGGAGATCAGAGCCAAGGTGCCCGACATCCTGCGCCTGACCGGACTGTCACTGAAGCTCCACAGCTACCCGGACCAGCTTTCGGGCGGCGAGCAGCAGCGCGTCTCGATCGCGCGGGCGTTCGTGAACCATCCGCCGCTGCTGCTGGCCGACGAGCCGACCGGGAATCTGGACCCGGAAACGAGCATCGACATCATGCGACTGCTGTATCGGATCAACCGCACCGGCACGACCCTGCTCGTGGCCACCCACGACCAGACGATGGTCGACAAGATGCGCCGCCGCGTGCTGGAGCTCTCGCACGGTCGCATCATCCGTGACGAGGCCGCCGGTCTGTACGCGCGGGAGGAGAACACGCGCGAGTTTGCTCGGCGCCTCCGGGCGCCGTCAGAGCGTCCTCCGGGCCTGGACGGGCTGGGGGAAACCCGGGAAGCCGACGCACTGGCCTTCGACGAGGAGATCTAGGTGGTCGCACTGCGCTTCTTCCTGCGCGAGGCGATCCGCGCGATGCGGCGTAACGCCGCTCCCAGCTTCGCCGCCCTGGCCACGGTCCTGGTCACGATGCTCGTGGTGGGCGTGTTTATCCCGGCGGTCGAGGTGACCACCGACGCCGCCAACACAGTGCGCAGCCGGCTGATCGTGGACGTGTACATGCAGCACAGCGCCACCCCGGCCGCCGAGGCCCGGGTCAAGCGGGAGATCCTCAGGATTCCGCACGTCAAGTCGGTCCAGTTCGAGTCCAAGCAGCAGGCCTATCAGCAGCAGTCCAAGTCGAACCCGGCCGCGTACGCGCTGCTGTCCAACAACCCGCTGCCCGACACCTTCCATGTCTACCCCGACAATCCGGCCAACGTCCTGGCCGTGCGCAACGGTCTCGCGCCCGGGGGCGGTGTGCTCGATCCGGCGATCCAGAGCGTGTCCAACAAGAAGGGCTACACCAAGCGCGCGCTCGAGCTGACCTCGGCCGTCAAGTGGGGTGGTCTGGCGTTCGCCATCCTGCTCACGATCGCCTCGATCCTGCTGATCGCCAACACGATTCGCCTGTCTCTGTACGCCCGGCGTCGTGAGGTCGAGGTGATGAAGCTGGTCGGGGCCACGGACTGGTTCATCCGCTGGCCGTTCGTGATCGAGGGGATCATCGTGGGCGCGGTGGGCGGAGTGCTGGCGATCGTCGTCCTCGGGGTGACCAAGGTTGCGCTGCTGGATCCTGTCTTCTCAGGCTGGTCGCTGGTCAGTCAGATCCGGACGATCTCATTCTCGACCCTGATCGCGATTCTGCTCGGGGCCAGCGCGCTCGTGTCGGCGGCCGGGTCCGGGCTGTCGCTGCGCCGCTTCCTCCGGGTCTGATCCCTCTTTAGTTCTGGCCGCCGTTGCCGGCGGCCCGGCGAGGCCGGCTGGCTACCCTGAAACCGATGCTGTCCTCTCCGAGACGTGCCCCGCGGGTGGCCGCGACTGTGGTTGTGGTACTGGCCGTATTCGTGCTCGGCCTGTGGCTCGGCGGTCACCCCAGCTGGCTGCCCGGCGCGGTCCGTGACGCGTTCGATGACAACTCCTCAACGCCGCTGGTCAGCACGGTGCTGAACAGCATCAACCAGGACTACTACCGGAAGATCACTCGCGGCCAGCTGGTCAACAAGGGCCTGGTGGCGATGGTGGCCAGCCTGAGGGACCCGTACTCGCACTACTACTCGCCGTCGGCCTACCAGGACTTCCTCAACCAGTCCAACCGTCGGTTCCACGGCATCGGCGTGGACGTTGTCCAGGATCCCCACGGCCTGAGGGTGATCGACGTGTTCCCGGGGCAGCCGGCGGCCAAGGCCGGGCTCCAGCACGGAGACCTGATCGTGTCAGTGGACTCACACAAGCTGGCCGGCCACACCGCGGCGTTCGCCTCCAACCTGATCCGCGGCCCGGCCGGGACGACGGTGCAGCTATCGGTACTCCGCGGCCGGCGGACGCTGACGTTCAAGATCGTTCGCGCCGACGTGGTCGTCCCCGTGACCTCGGACCGGATCCTCGACTACCACGGCCTGAGGATCGGCTACCTGCGCCTGACGTCGTTCACCCCCGGCTCCGGTGATGCGCTTCGCAGCGATGTGCGCGACGTGCTCAGGCATGGCGCGCAGGCGCTGATCCTGGATCTGCGGGAGAACGGCGGAGGCCTCCTCAATGAGGCTGTCAACGTGGGCAGCATCTTCATCGCGGATGGGACGATCGTGACCACCCGGGGTCGCAGCCAGCCCACTCAGGTCTACGTCGCCAAGCGCAACGCGATCGCGCCGAAGCTTCCGATGGTCGTCCTGGTCGACCACGACACCGCCTCTTCGGCTGAGATCGTTACCGGGGCGCTGAAGGATCACGGGCGGGCGGCGGTGGTGGGCACGCGGACGTACGGAAAAGGGGTCTTCCAGGAGATCATGCCGATGCCCGGAGGCGGAGCACTGGACATCACTGTCGGCGAGTACTTCACACCCAACGGCCAGAACCTGGGCGGAGGGGGAGTGCGCGAGGGCCGGGGTGTCAAGCCCAACGTTTATGCTCCGAACACGTTCACTGCTCAGGTCGACCACGCCCTCCAGACAGCCGAACGCGTCGTCGCCGCCCGGGCCAGATGAACCCGGCGGGCCGGGTGGCCGGGGCCCGAACCGGCCGCGATCAGGCGCGGCCTGGGGCAACCAGAGTGGCGGTGATCGAACGGCGGGGTAAGTTCCTGGTAGCCGAGCCGTTCTTCGGCCCCGGGCCCAGGTTCGCGGTGAGTCGGGACCGAGCGGTGTCCGTGGGCGACCTGGTCGTGGTCCGGCCGAGCGCTGGACGCGGCGGCCGGGGGGGTGGGCGCGCCGTCGTGGCTCGCCGGCTCGGACGGCCCGCGGTGGCCCGGGACGTAATCGAGGCCCTGATGATCGATCGCGGGCTCCGGCGCGGCTTCGACCCCGCCATCGAGCGCCAGGCCGCGTCGGCGTCTGAGTCCCCGTTGGCCGCTGAGGGAGCGCGGAAGGACCTCCGTGACCTGGTGACGTTCACGATCGACCCTGTCAGCGCGCGTGACTTTGACGACGCCGTGTCGGCCGTCTCAGAGGACGACCGGCGATGGCGGGTCTGGGTCCACATCGCCGACGTGGCCGCGTTCATTGCTCCCGGGTCGCTGGTCGACCGTGAGGCCTATCGGCGGGGGACCAGCGTGTATGTCCCCGGGGCGGTGGAGCCGATGCTTCCAGAGAGCCTGTCCGATGGAGCCTGCTCGCTCGTACCCGGGCAGGATCGGCTGGCCGTGACCGTCGAGATGCTCATCCAGGGGGACCGGGTCGTGACAAGCTCGTTCTATCGCTCGCTGATCAGGTCCGACGCGCGACTCGACTATCCCCGGGTCGACCGGATCTTCAGCGGCCTCGAGCGTGCCGCCGAGCCCTGGGCGGGGGCGTTGAAGGCCGCCCGGGGGGCGGCTGGCGAGCTGGCAGCCCGGCGCGGAGCCGAGGCTGCAGTCGTCCTGTCCACAGACGAGCCGGAGTTCGAGTTTGACCGGGAGGGCAACGTGGTCTCAGGCGAGCCGGCCGAGCAGACCGAAGCGCACAGGCTGATCGAGCACCTGATGATCGCGACCAACGAGCAGGTGGCGGCTCATCTCGAGTCACGCAAGGTGCCCGCGCTGTATCGCGTCCACGAGCGACCCGAGGGAACGTCGGTGGAGCGGCTGGTGGCTCAGCTGGCCTCGTTGGGCGTGCCCACCCCACCGCTTCCGCGTGGGGCGCTGGCCCCCTCGGAGGCGGCCCGCCTGGTGGGGGAGACCTCTCAGCAGCTCGAGGCCTGGCTGACCCGCCAGGGCCACGGCCGCCGGGCGCTGACCCGGCTGGTCCTGAGGGCGCTCAAACAAGCCCACTACGACCACCGCAACCTGGGGCACTCCGGGCTCCAATCGCCCCGATACTGCCACTTCACCTCGCCGATCCGGCGCTACCCGGACATCATCTGCCACCGCTCGCTGCTGTCGGCTGTCACGGGGGACGAGCCGGTTCCCGAGGCGTCATGGGTGGCGCAGGCGGGGCCGTGGACGTCCGAGCGTGAGCGCGTGGCGATGACGATTGAGCGCGACGCCGATGACATCGCACGCTGCTTCCTGCTCGAGTCGATGCTGGCCGGCGAGCCTGCTGGGGGCCTGGGTAAGGTGTTTGAAGGGGAAGTCGTGGGCGTGATCGGCGCCGGCGCGTTCGTCGCCTTCGGCGAGGAGGGCGAATACGAGGGCCTCCTGCCGGTGCGGCGCATGCGCGACGACTGGTGGGAGCTCAACGAACAGGGCACGGCGCTGATCGGTACGCGCAGCGGCGGCGCGCTGCGACTTGGGGACTCGGTGGCGGTGACGATCGGCGGGGTCGACGCGCCACGGGGTAGGGTGGACCTGTTACCAGTAGATAGAGACTAAGAATGGCCAAGGGAAGCAAGAGAAAGGCTGCGCCCGGCGACGTTGCGACCAACCGCCGGGCGAGCTTCAAGTACAAC
>DASXCS010000028.1:0-107968 GCA_036490975.1 Solirubrobacteraceae bacterium | reverse complement strand
CGCAATCGGGTCGTCGGGCTTCTTTCTCTGCTCTCAGTTCGCCCCAGCGTTCTTGTCGCCACCAGTCGTGGCTCGAGTCGATCGTCGAGCTGCCGGGCGCGTGTTGCCGGTGCTCCTCATCCTGGAGGCGGTCCTTTTGGGTCTTGTGTCGTGGCTCATCGGCCACATCGGGGTGGGCTGGGTTCTCGCGCTGGTGCTCCTCGACGGTGTCATCGCCCTGGTGATTCGCGCCGTCGCGCGGGCGGCGACCGTCGCCGTCACGGCTCCGGTGGGCCTCCTACGGGAGGGAAATGCGATGACGAACACCGTGTTCTCGGTGTGCTTCGTAATCGGGCCTCTGCTCGGCGGGGTAATCGTCGGGTTGGGCAGCGTGAGGGCAGCCCTTTGGGCCTCCGGCGCGGTGGTCGGTCTAGTCGCAGTGACCCTTCGCGCTGCCACCGGGCTACCTGCCGCGTCCTTACAGGAGGGGTCTTCAAAGGGGCGCCTCCGCGCTGCTCTCAGCTATGTACGCGATCAGCCTGTTCTTCGGTCGCTTCTTGCCATTCAAGCGGTCGGACTGGTGTTCTTCGCGATGTCCATCCCGGTCGAGCTGGTCCTTGCCCAGCGCACCTTGCACGGAGGCGCGGGCGGTTATGCCGCGCTGCTCACGACCTGGGGCAGCGGCGGGATCGTCGGCAGCGTTGTCTTCGCCCGCTGGCGGTTTCACAGCACGTGGCTCTTCATGGCGCTTGGTGCCTCCGCTTTAGGACTCGGCTTCATCATCATGGCGGTCTCGCCGACACTGGCCGTTGCGGCGGTGGGATCGGCCGTCGCCGGAGCTGGCAACGGTGTACTACCGGTGGCCGCGCGTACGGCGTTGCAGGAGCACTCGCGCCCGCAGTGGATAGCGCTTCTCATGAGTCTGAATGACTCGATGTGGCAGGCATTACCGGGGGTCGGAATACTGTTCGGAGGTGCTGTGGCGCAGCTTGACGGTCCTCGGACGGCGCTATGGGTTGGCAGCGTTGGCTCGTTGCTGATTGCGGCTGTCGTGGCGATTCTTCTCCGTCCGGGCGCGGGGATCTTCGGAGCGCTGCCCCCGGACTCTGCCCCGGTGGGGCCGCTGACGTTCGCTGCCCACCAGCGCTCCGAATTCCGGCCTAGCTTCGACGAGACGCCGACCGGCCCCCAGGTCTAAGAGCGCCCGAATGCCGGGCGCTGAGCTACGCGCGACTTGCCGGATCCCCCGCAGCCGCCAGAGCCGCGACCAGTTGAGTGCGTGACTTCACTTCGTGCTCCTGGTACACCCGGGTCAGATGTGACTCGACAGTCCGAAGGCTCATGTGAAGTTCGCGCGCTATCTCGGCGTTGGACGAGCCTGCCACGACCAGTTCGGCCACACGTTCCTGAGCCGGGGTCAGCCCCTCGGTCACTCTCGCGCGGCGTAGGCCGATCCTGGACAGCTCGTCGCGGGCGCGCGACACCCAGATCTGGGCGCCGATCGGCTCGAGGAGCTCAACAGCTTGCTCAAGGGTCTGCTTGGCCGCGGCTTTGCGCTTGGCTCGCCGCTCGATCGAGCCCTTCTCGAGCAGGGTGCGCCCGTGCTCGAGCGGTCGACGGCACCGCAGGTGGGCAGAGATAGCGCGATCCATCGCGTCGATCGCCGCCACGAGTTCGCCGCGGGCGGCGAGCAGCATTGCCTCGCTGCGAATGGCGATAGCCCGCAGATTGTCGCTCCTGCAGGACTCCGCGCGGGCCCGCAGCTCCGTCAGGACGTCGTCCGCCTCATCCAGCTTCCCCAGTGCGACCAGTGCCTCGAGATCCAGGAACCACAGATGTGTCCGTCCGTACCCAGCCGGGCCGTACCCGATCGACTGAAGCCACGCGCGTTGCTCCTTCAATCGGACGTGGGCGGTTTCAGGCTGCCCCGAGAGCAGATCGACCTCAGCGAGGGCGGCGATGAAGCGAGCGGTCTTCCAAACCTCACCCGTGGGCCGTGCCTGACTGAGACCCTCCTCGAGTGTCGTACGGGCAGCCACCAGATCGCCGCTTCGGAGCGCATACGCCGTATCCAGGACGACCAGCCAGGTGAGTGCGTCGGGGAACTCGCCCATCGACTCCTGTGCCGCCTGACGATGTTGCTCCGCCAGGGGGAGGTTTCCCAGCTCCCATTCAAGGCCTGCCAGCGTGAACTCCAGCGACATTCGGTCCCATTCCTCGCCCCGCGATAGCGCCTTCCGGGCCGCTTGCTCTAGTCCACCGCGGGCGCCTTCGAAATCCCCGGACCAGTACCGCGCCATCGCTGCAGCCGTTGCTGGTTGGTAGTAGGTGGTCATCGTGGCGAAGTCCTCGATCGTCGAGAGGCGCGCCACCAGGTCGTCGCGGGAGGGTTCCCCCGTGGTGACCGATGTGAGCACCAGTTCTCCGAGCGCCCTCGCCACCAGCTCGGGATCGCCCAGGCGCTCAGCTGTCCGGAGCGCCGACTCGGCGTAGGTCCGGGCGCCGGCGAGTTGACCGACGCCAGCGGCCTCGTAGGTGAGCTCAGATTCGATCTGGACGCGCAGCCGGTCATCCTCGTGCGCATCCTCGAGAGCCGCCTCCAACAACTTGATCGCGGCGCCTGGCTCTTCGCCCGAAATCACCGCCAGCTGGAGCCGCGCCCTGCCTCGCAGTGGCCCGCTTGTCAGCTGCGGCATCACCTCAGCCAGCATGTCCCGCGCTCGGGACACCTCCCCACTGGTGAAACGGTGCTCCGCACAGGCGACGATCCGCCCTCGCTGCACGTCGGCCTGGTAGATCGGCGTCAGGCGTGCGGCGTCCTGGAGCAGCTGCGCGGCTGACTCATGAGCGCCGCGGCGCGCGGCCACATTCGCGGCGTTCTCCAGGGTGTCAGCGAGATCGCCATCGGGTGCCTCGGCTCCCAGGGCAAGGTGCTGCGCTCGTTCCTCTTGATCGTCGATCACGGCGGCAAGCAGCCGGTGCAGCTCGCGTCGCTTCGACACCGGGGTGTTCGCATAGTGGGTAGATGCGAGCAGCGGATGGGTGAAGCGCAGCCGACCTTCGGCGTTCTCGATCACTCCCGCCTGCTCGGCGCTCTCGAGATCGCTGAGGGCAAACTCCGGGATCACCGCCTGGAGCATCGCCAGGGTCGGCTGTGAGAGTGCCGCGACAACCAGCAGCGCCGCGTCGGTACGGGGATCGAGGTGCCTGAGCCGCAGCTTGATCGCATCCGAGATCGTGCGAGGGATCGGAAGATCGCCTGCGCGCTCGCCGCCCGAGTGACCAGCCTCGAGCTCGGCCGCGATCGCGAGCGCCCACAGCGGGTTACCGCCGGCCCCGTGATGGATGCGCCGCAACACCGGAGCCGAGATGCTTCGGCCGAGCCGGGCCTCGAGCAGCCTCTTGATCGCGCTCATCGGCAGCGGCTCGAGCGTCATGCTCTCCAGCCCGCGGCTACCGAGGCGCTGATCCAACTCAGTCGAGAGAGCGCCTCCTGCCTCCGATCGGCGTGCGATGAGCACCCCGACGCGCTCCTCCCGCAGCCGGGACAGTGCGAAGGCGAGCACGCGCGCCGATGCGGGATCGAGCCATTGCTCGTCGTCAATTGCGATCAGCACCGGACCGGCACCGGACAGCTCACGTAGGACGCGCAGGATCGCGCGCGGAAGAGCCTCAAGATCGGCAGAGCCGTCCGACGGCTCACCAACAAAGAGGGCGACTCTGAGTGCCTGCGCCTGCACCTCTGGGAGACCATCAAGGGCCTCCTCTGCGAGCCGCTCGAAAAGGTCGCCCAGGCCAGAAAACGCGAGGATCGAGTCAGGTTCTGTCGGCGCTGTCTCGAGGACCTGGTACCTCCGGCGGCGAGCGCTCTCTACGGAGGTTCGCCACAGGGTTGTCTTCCCGATGCCGGACATTCCCTCCAGCACGCACGCCGTGGGGCCGGACTCAACCCTGTCCAGCAGTTCCTCCAAGCGGGCGCTCTCAGCCTCGCGTCCAAAAACCGTCGTTATGTCGCCCTCCCGGGACCGCGGACCCGATCTCCTCGGGTTCCCGGACATAACTGTACGCCGAGAGCGCCGCACAGACTGCACGCCAGCAATCACAAATCTGCGGGTTTCCCGGATTTACCCCGGGACCGATGACCGGTAGAACTCCGGATGAGATTGAGCACGCGAAAACCCAGAACTAAAGTCCTGGGTCCGCGCTGCCGATAGCCCAAAGCGGAAACATGCCAATGCCCTCACGGAAGGAGGGATCGTGGGATATACGGGCAGATAATCCGAACTGTTGAGGGGTCCGTGCCAGCGGGCCTCTCTTTTTTTCTGCTGACTCAAACATCGGCAGTTCTACACCGGGCCTTAGGGTGAACTTTCTCCCCTGGACATAAGTTTTATCCCGCAACTGCCGATAAAGCCCCCGGTATGGAGGCGGAGCAGAAAGGCACCGCGGCTCGCAAAGCTCGTGAGAGGCCGTCCCGAGCGGTTGAGATCGTCCACTACGGCGCGCTGCTTGGCGCTGCGGCGCTGATCGGCATCACGGCGGGCAGCGCCCATTGGACTCTGGACACAATTGTTGTGATCGCGGTCATGACCGTGGTCAGCGACCTCACTCGGGTCGAGGTCTCAAGCAAGGTCGATCTCTCGGGGAGCTTCCTCGGGATCGTCGTGGCCACTGTCTTGCTCGGCGGCGGACCTGCGGCTGTGATAGGCGTGCTGACCATCGCGGCCACCTGGCTGCGGTGGCGTACGAAGCTGCACGCCTTGGTGAACAACGCGGCGACGTTTGCTTGGTTTCCACTGATCAGCGGCTTCTTCTTCCACGCCCTCGTTCGCGTCGCCCACGTTGGGCACGGCGCCGCGAGCTATTACCTCCTGGTGTTCGCGGCGTTCGTGGTGGCGCTCGCGGTCAACTTCCTGGCGATTGCGGCATACCAGTCTTACCTAGGGAGAACCACGGTCCTGCGCATGACGCGCGAGGCGCTAATTCCCATGCTGCCCGCGGAGCTCTTCTCGGCGCTGCTTACGATGGTGGCCGTCTATCTAGCCGTGACACTAGGTCCCGTGGGCCTGGTCCTATTCGCCCTCGTCCTCGTCGTCTTCCAGTATCTGGTCGGCGAGCTGCTCCTCTCCCAGCGCCGGAGCAAGGAGCTGCACCGGATGGCGACGATCGACGATCTCACCGGCCTGGCGAATCGCGAGCACTTCCGGGGCAAGATCGGTGAGGAGGTCGCCGCGTGCACGGCCTCAGGCAAGCCGTTCTCCGTGATTCTCATGGACCTTGACCGGTTCAAGGAGGTCAACGACACGCTCGGCCACGACTACGGCGACCTGCTCTTGCGAGAGTTGGGGACGCGGTTCATCGAATGTGTCGGCTCGGCGGGGATGGTGTCCCGGCTGGGCGGCGACGAGTTTGCCTTCTTCTCCGGGCTGTTCACCGATGACCAAGACGAACTTGAGACATTCGCCAACCGTCTTCTCGAGTTGGCCAGGCAGCCGATTGTCATTGACGAGCTCTCTCTGGAGCTCGACGCAAGCGTGGGCATCGCCATGTTCCCGCAGGACGGTGACGACGCCCACACGCTCCTTCGCCGGGCCGACCTGGCCATGTACGCAGCCAAAACCGGGCAGGTCGGTTTCAGCTTCTACAGCCCTGAGCTGGACGTCAATTCGGCCCAGCGATTGTCCGTTCTCAGCGACTTCCGCCGCGCCCTGCTGCACGATGAGATCGTTCTCCACTATCAGCCGATCGTGGATCTGGACAACCTGGTCGTCCGGGGAGCCGAGGGACTTGTGCGCTGGGAGCACCCCGAGCAGGGTCTGCTCCCGCCGGCCGCGTTCATCAGCGCCGTCGAGCAGACCGGCCTGATCGTTCCGCTGACCCAACACGTGCTCGAACGGGCGATCTCCCAATGCGCTGAATGGCGCCGGGACGGAAGTGAGATGTCGGTGGCGGTCAACCTGTCTGTGCGCAACCTCCTGGACCACGACCTGCCGAAGGAAGTCGAGCGACTGCTCTCCCAGTACTCGTTGCCGCCCGAGGCGCTGCAGCTCGAGATAACCGAGAGCATGATCATGTCCGACCCCGAGCGGGCGATGATCACGGTGCGGCGCCTCCACGACCTGGGGGTCCATCTGTCCGTGGACGACTTCGGAACCGGGTACTCGTCGCTGGCCAACCTGCGCCAGTTGCCGATCAATGAGCTCAAGATCGACCGCTCGTTCGTGATCCCGATGCTCGAGGACGAGCGTGACCTGATCATCGTCCGCTCGGCGATCAATCTGGGCCACGACCTCGGCCTAAGAATCGTGGCTGAGGGCGTTGAGGACGAGCGGACACTGATGCGCCTGGCCCTGCTCGGCGCCGACCTGGCTCAGGGCTATCACCTGTCCAGGCCACTGGCGCCCGAGGCGTTCAGCGAGTGGATGGGGCAGCCCCGCAGGCTGCTGGCCAAGGTCGGCTAGCTACAGAATCCCCACCTCAGAGTTATCGCCCACCAGGAACCGGTAGGCCCGGGGCTGGCGATGGTCGCGTCCGATGGTCACGTTGCGTCCCAGCAGCGAGGACTCCATCCGGCCGGCCAGATTCCTCACCACGGAACCGGCGAGCAGGATCGAGTGTTCGACTTCGGCATTCTCAATCGTGCAGTCCTCGCCCACGGCGGTGTAGGGGCCGATGTAGCAGTCGATCAGCTGCGCGCCGCGGCCGATGATCGCCGGTCCCCGCACCGTGCTGCGCTCAAGGTGCGCTCCGGCCTCGACCACCACCCGCCCGTCGACCTGAGAGCCGATCAGCTCCCCGTCAATTCGTCCCTCGATCGTGTCCAGGACCAGGCGGTTGGCGGCCAGAATGTCGTCAAGCCGTCCGGTGTCCTTCCACCAGCCGTGCACGATGTGAGGCTCAACGCGTCCTCCGCCGTCCACCAGGTGCTGGATCGCGTCGGTGATCTCCAGCTCGCCCCGGCCGGAGGGCTGGATCGAGCGGGCGGCGTCGTGGACCGCCGGGGTGAACATGTACACGCCCACCAGCGCCAGGTCGGTCGCCGGCTCGCTCGGCTTCTCGACCAGGCGGGTCACCGCTCCGTCCTTCAGTTCGGCCACGCCGTACTGCTCGGGATCGGGGACCGGGGTGAGTAGGATCAGGGCGTCCGGCGCGTGATCCCGGAAGGCCTCCACCAGCTCGCCGATGCCGCCCTGAAGAAGGTTGTCGCCCAGGTACATGACGAACGGCGAGTCGGACAGGAAGGGCTCTGCCGTCAGGACCGCGTGGGCCAGGCCGAGGGGAGCGCCCTGGACGATGTAGGTGATGCTCACGCCGAAGCGCGAGCCGTCGCCGGCCGCGGCCCGGATCTCATCTCCGGTCTCAGGGGCGATGATGATCCCGATGTCCTCAATCCCCGCCTGCGCCATCGCCTCGATCCCGTAGAACAGCACGGGCTTGTTGGCCACCGGGATCAGCTGCTTGGCGCTCGTGTGGGTGATCGGCCGCAGCCTGGTCCCGCGACCGCCGGAGAGAATCAGGCCCTTCAGCGCTTGCATGCGCGCCAGCCTACCGCCAGGCCCTGGGTCCGCTCGGTCAGCTGACCACGGGCTCGATCGCTCCGCGGATCGCCTCCGCGGCCGTGAGGACCGCCCCGCGGGCATCCTCGGGCTCCAGGACCACCGCGTCGCCGGCCTCCTTGAGTACCTCGCGGACCAGCCAGTCGACGCCCGCGAAGCCAAGCTCCACGATCACCGCCCCGTCGCTGAGCTCGCCCACCACGGTCCGCTCCTCGCGAGCCCACCGCGCGCGATCCGGGGAGATCCAGATCCGAGCCCGGCGGGAGGAGGGCACCTCTCCGGTCCGTGGCCAGCCGTCGACGTCGGCGGCGGGGTCCACGTCGGACCGGGGCTCGAAGGAATCGTCGGTGACCGTGGCCGACTTGATCCGGTCCAGGCGGAAGTGGCGCACGTCGTCCCGCGACGGGTCGTAGCTGGCCAGGTACCACCCCTCCTGGCCGTTGATCAGGGCATACGGCTCGACCGTGCGGCTGGAGAACTCGTCCTCGTTCTCCTTGTAGTACTCGAAGGACAGCAGTCGTTGTCGGGCGATGGCCCGCGAGACAACGGCGGCGATCTCGGCGTCGTCGCCACTGGCGTGGGCGAACTGCAGGCCCTCCTGGACGGGGTCCTCACCCAGCGCGGCCACGACCTTGGCGCGAACCGTGCTCAGCGAGCCCTCCGGGATGTGCTCTCCGATCAGGTCGATGGCCGCGATCAGGGCCTTGGCCTCAACCGGCAGCAGCCGCGCCGGGCGGGCAAACGAATCTCCGTAGGGCTCGGGATCGACCTCGATCATCCCGTCCTGATCGATCTCGGCGTAGAGCACGTAGGTGCCCGCCCCGAAGTTGACGACGTTCAGGACCGAAATGTCCTCGCGCAGCTCCTGGTCTGACACCTTGAGCGCGTGGCAGATCTCCTCCGTCCCGACCCGGCGCCCCGCCCGCCCGGCCTCAATCAGGATGCTGGCCAGCGTCACCAGGCGGGCAAAGCGTTCGGGGCGGATGGCCGACTCAGGATGGTGGCCGTTGCCGGAGTCCGGCCCCGCCGCGTCGCTGTGCCGGTCCGCATCGAGCTCAGCCGGCGCCGCCGTCACCTCCGCAGCGGCCACGACATCGGTGGCCGGAGCCAGCTGCGGCTCGCCCTCGTGACGATCGATCAGCAGCTCCAGGCGCCCGCCCAACTCGGCCACCAGGTCGGACGGGCCGAGGATCCTGGCGTGCTCACCCAGGCCGAGCACCCAGGCGATCAGTTGTCGGGTGTTGGCAAACGCCGTGCTGAACACCAGATCGCCATCGTCACCGTCTGCTCGGGTTGAGCCGTAGCGCCCGAAATGCCGCTCGATCTGCCACGCAATCCGCCCGCTGATCCAGACCTCGGCGTCACCGATCGGGTCGCCGAACTGCCAATGGATCCGGTTGGCGTAGCCCCGGGGATCGAAATCCGCCGGCCGCTGGAAGTCGTGCTCGGCCTTGGTGGCATAGGCGACCTTGCCGCGAATCCGGGACAGCCTGAAGACCCGGATCGCATCGCGCTCATGGGAGCGGCCGACCAGATAGAACTGACCGCCCTGGTAGAGGAGCTGGTAGGGATCGATGCGGCGCGAACCAACCTCGTCCCGTTCCATCGTGTAGTAGTCGAACACGATCGTCTTGCGCCTGAAGATCGCGGTCTCAATCTTGGCCAGCCGCTGGGAGACATCGTGGCCTCCGGCGGACCCGGTAATGCCCAACGCGACCCCCTGCTGGTCAGGGGCGGTGAGTGGGCTCGGACGGCCCCAGGAGATCTGCTGGAGGGCCAAACGGAGCGGCTCGGCGTACGCGAACTCGCCGTCCAGCAACTGCAGCGCGGTATGGAGGGCGGCCAGCTCCTTGTCGGTGAACTCGATCGGGGGAAGGTGGAAGTTCTCTGGAGGCAGCGAGTACGTCTCCTGCTCGACCTGCCCGTCGACCGGCTTCTCAACCGAGAGGACGATGCCCAGCGACTCCAGCTCAGACCGGTCGGCGTAGAACCGGCGGGCGAACGCGTCCTCGTTCATCACGCTGTACCCCTCGACGTCCCGCCTGATCTCGTTGGCCGTAACGGGCCGCCGCTCGGCCATCAGGTAGGAGATCAGCGACAGCTGGCGGATCAGCTTCTCGGTGTCCTTGGCCATCGCCGCCAACTGTAAGACCCTGGGCGGGACAGGGATCCCCCGCCACGGGCCCGTCACCCACTGTTGACGCTATTTGCGGTTTTCCGAGTGGCGGTGTGGCCAAGCGGTCACGCCGCCTGGGCGGGCTCCGCGCGGGCGGCGAAGTACGCGCCGGACCCCAAGGCCTTGTCATACCCCGACCACTGCTCCCCGTTCGGGAGCTCCTTCTCCAGCCGGTCGAAGCTGCCCAGGCGCCCACCCAGGTTGTCGATCATGTGCACGAGCGTGGCTTCCCGCGTGCACGGGACGACCGGGCTGCCGTGCTCAAGCGAGCCGTGATGGCTGAGGATGATGTGCAGGACGGCCTGGGCCAGGTCGTCGGGGAACCCGTCGAGTTCCTCGATCGAGCGGCGGACGACGTAGTAGCCGATCGGGATCTCCCCGAACAGCCGGCCCTCGTCCGACATGGCAATCGCCCCGCCTTGACGCTCGTAAGCCTGGAGCTTGCCGATGTCATGCAGCAGCGCGCCCGTGACCGCCACGTCGCGGTCGATTCCGGGAAAAGTGGCCGAGATCGCACTGACTGCCTGGGCCACCGTCAGGCAGTGCTCGAGCAGGCCGTGGCGGTAGGCCTGGTGGTAGCGCTTGGCGGCTGGGGCCTCCCGGTAGCTCTCCCAGGTGGCCGAGCCGGGGCCAAAGATCAGCGAGAGCAGGCGGCGCAGGTGGGGGTTCTGGATCGTGCTCTCCAGTTCCCTGAGGTCGGTCTCCATCTGCTGAGCCGTTCGAGCGGGACCGTCCATCAGGTCGTCGGGCGCGTATTCGTGGGGCTGGGCCGTCCTCAGTCCCTGAACTGTCAGCTGGGGACCGAACCGGGGGTGTACGTTGTAGCGACCGGCGACCAATACGACCTCTCCGGTCACACACACCTCACGCAGATCAGAGATCCCGTCCCAGATCACAGCCGGAACACTGCCCGTTCGATCACCGAGTGTCAGCTTCAGAAACTCGCCTCCGTCACGGCGAGATCGGGTCTCGGCCTCACGCACCAGGAGGGCTTGGGAGACCTCACATCCGTCAGAAAAGTCCCGTACTTGCATACTTCGGCGAAGATAGAGAGGCCTGCGGACGACAAATGGAACGCACTGCAATCGTCACTGGTGGAACCGGCGGACTGGGAGCCGCGGTCGTCGCGCGCCTGCTCGATCAGGACTGGCGGGTGGTGGTGCCCTGGATCGTCGAGCGCGAACTCGAGCGGGTTCAGGAGCGCTCGGGCCTGGAGCTGATCCAGGCCGATCTGTTCGATCCCGAGTCGGTGCGCAAGGTCGTGGACGCAGGCGCCGCAGCGGCCGACGCGCCGCTGGGCGGCCTCGTCAACCTGGTGGGCGGGTTCGCCGCCGGTGGTCGGGTGCATGAGACGCCGATTGAGGACTTCGAGCGCCAGTTCGAGCTGAACCTGCGGGCCACGTATCTGATGACCCAGGCGTTTGTGTCCAGCGTCCTGGGTGGCGCCAATGGCGAGGGCCGGGCCGCGATCGTCTGCGTCGGCACCCGGGCCGTCCGGCGCCCGTTCAGCGGCGCGGCTGGCTACATCTCATCCAAGGCCGCCGTGCTCTCATTCACCGAAGCGGTGGCGGTGGAGTACAAAGACGACGGAATTCGCTGCAACGCGGTCCTCCCGAGCGTGATCGACACGCCCGGGAACCGCGCCTCGATGCCGAAGGCCGACTTCTCCAAGTGGGTCAAGCCGCAAGAGATCGCCACGGTGATCTCCCACCTGCTGTCGGAGGATTCGGCGCCCGTCAGCGGCGCCGCGATCCCGGTCTACGGGCGGGCGTAGCGCGGCGGGCGGGGCGAGGGGGGGTGGCCGGCCGCTCCTGAAGGCGCTTGGGGCGATTTCGCCCGCATAGCGCCATAAATCATCCAAGCTGCAGACCGCACAAGCTTGAGTGGAGGGTGGTGCGTGAGAGGCTGGTCGAGAAAGCGACCACATATGTCGCTTATTCGACCAGGCTCGCGAATTCGCGGCCGGTCGCGCCTTCCGCAGCCCCCGCGCCGGAAGCGCCCGCCCCCCTCGTTCCACCTACCGGGACGGAAGCTGGGAGGCCGGACCTGCCCGACTACGATCGAACCCATGGAGCGCAAGTGGTGGACGTTGACCGTCGTGTGTGTAGCCACATTCATGCTCCTCTTGGACATCACGATCGTGAACGTGGCCCTGCCCACGATCACCCATGACCTGAGGGCCAGCTTTTCCGATCTCCAGTGGGTGATCGACGCCTACGCACTCACGCTGGCCGCGCTGCTCCTGAGCGCCGGGGCGCTAGCCGACCTGTTCGGCCGACGGCTCATCTTCCTCGTCGGCGTGGTCGTGTTCGCCGGATCCTCACTCCTATGCGCCCTATCTCCCAGCGCCCTCTTCCTGATCCTGGCCCGTGGCGCCGAGGGCATCGGTGGGGCAATGATGTACGCCACCGCGCTGGCCCTGCTGGCTCAGGAATTCCACGGCCGCGAGCGGGGCACCGCGTTCGGCATCTGGGGCGCGTCCATCGCCGCCTCCGCGGCCGTAGGGCCGCTGCTCGGTGGTGCTCTGACCGATGGGTTCGGCTGGGCGTCGATCTTCTACCTCAACGTTCCCGTCGGTGTGGTTGTCGTGGTCCTGACGCTGGCTCGGGTCAAGGAGTCGCGCGATCCTGAGGGCAAGCGGGTTGACTGGGTCGGAACGGTCACGTTCACAGCTGGTCTTTTCATGCTCGTGCTGGCTCTGATTCGCGGCAATGACGAGGGCTGGACGAGCGGCTTGATTCTGGGCCTGTTCGGCGGCTCTGTCGTTTTCATGGCCGTGTTCCTGGTTTCCCAGGTCACCCAGAAGCGGGGGATGCTGGACCTTCAGCTATTCCGCAAGCCGACGTTCAGCGGCGCCTCCGTGACCGCGTTTGCCGTGGCGGCAGGGATGTTTGCCATGTTCCTTTACCTGACCCTTTACATCCAGACGCTGCTGGGCTTCTCGCCGTTTCAGACCGGGCTTCGCTTTCTCCCGTTCACGATCATTTCTTTCTTTGCCGCTGCGGTGACGGGCCGGCTGTCAAACCGCCTCCCCGCGCGTCTGCTGCTGTTTGTCGGCCTGGCCCTGACGGGCCTCGGCCTGCTGCTGATGCGCACCGTGACGCCGAGCTCGAGCTGGACGGTGTTCCTCCCGGGCTTCCTCATCAGCGGTGCGGGCGTGGGCATGATCAATCCGGTCCTGGCCTCCGCGGCCGTGGGCGTGGTCACCCCCCAGCGCAGCGGGATGGCCACCGGTATCAACAACACCTTCCGGCAGGTCGGGACGGCCACCGGCATCGCGGCGTTGGGAGCCATCTTCGAGAGCGTCCTGACCAGGCACCTGACCACCCAGCTGGCCGGCACACCGGTCGCAGGCCGCGCGGCCGGAATTGCCCGGGGTGTCGCCGCCGGTGGGGCCCACCAGATCCTCAAAGCTGTGCCACCCGACGCACGGGCCCGTGCGTCGGCTGCCATCCACGTTGCGTTCACAGCCGCCCTGAGTGACATTCTTCTGGTGGGCGGGATCGTGGCCCTGGTGGGTGCGGTCCTGGCCCTGTTACTGGTTCGCCGAAGGGATTTCGTGACCTACTCCGCGCAGGAGCCCGCCGCCGCCACCGCCTCCTGAGCTGCGGAGTCTGCGCCAGCCTGACGAGCCCCAGCCGATGATCCAGCCTCTCTTTGAGCACCGAATCAAACTGGCCGGGTTCAACACCCGGGTGCTCGAGCTGGAGGGGGATGGCGCCCCGATCCTGTTCTTTCACGGCTACGCGGACAGCGCCGACACGTGGAGGCTGTGTTTGGCGGAGCTGGGCCGGCGGGGGCGCCGGGCGATCGCGGTCGACCTCCCCGGGTTCGGAGCCGCCGACCGACTGCGGTCCGGGCCCATCCTGGCCCAGCTCGATGCCTTCGCCGCGGCCAGCCTGGACTATGTGGGCGGGAAGGACGAGCGGGTGATCGCCGTCGGCAACTCGCTGGGCGGGTGCGTGGCCCTGCGGCTGGCCGAGCGGCGAAGCGACCGGCTGTCCGGAGTGGTGGCCGTGGCACCGGCGGGGCTCCAGATGAGCCGCCTGATCGCGCTGGTCGAGCGCGATCCGGTGCTCCGGTCGCTGCTGGCTCTGCCCTCGCCCGTGCCCCGCGCCCTGATTCAGGGGGCCGTGGCCCGGCTCTATCGACAACTGGCCTTCGCCCGGCCCCGCTCCGTCGACCAGGCGATCGTCAAGGCGTTCACCTCCCACCACAAGGACCGGGCCACGGTGGCGGGGTACCTGGCCACCGCCCACAGACTGCTGCCCGAGCTTCACGATCCCTATCGGTTCGATCGCGTGTCAACGCGCGTCCTCATCGTGTGGGGCGACCGGGACCGGCTGGTGTTTCACAAAGGCGCCGAGCGGATCCTGGAGGAGGTGCCGGGGGCCAAGCTCGAGCTGATGCCCGGCGTTGGTCACTGTCCACAGGTCGAGGCGCCCGACCGCTTCGCCACCGTCCTGCTCGACTTCAGCGAAGAGCTCTCGGCGGTGGCGTAGGCGCCCCCGCCTACGGCGTGAACGACCCGTGGAAGCCGAATGGGATCGCGTGCGGAACCTCTGCCCGCGCCAGCTCCTCGAGCGTCCCGGCGTCCAGGATGAGCAGGAAGGAGGTCTCCCGGCGCCCGTCCAGCACCACGGACAGGAGCACGCCCTCGTCCTCGTCCTTGGCATCGGGGGCGGCCACGAACACCGGCTCGCCGGGGAACGCCCCGTCCTGCTGCCAGGTCTGGCTTGTTCGCGCGACGAGGTCGCCCTTGACGATCCGGTCGAGCCAGCCTCCGGCCGAGCCCACCCCCCACGCATAGCGGTAGGGGCGCTCGTTGCACCGGCCGTAGTTGATCCGGGGTAGCTCAATGGCCTCGTCCAGCAGCCGCTCCACCGTCACCTCGCCGGACCCGGGAGAGATCCGGAAGCGCTCGAGCGCCGCGCCCGTGATCGGCTTTCCGGCCCGGAGCCGCTCCAGGTACAGGTCCTGAACGATTCCGGCGTCCGGATACGTGCACACATCCACGATCACGTCCTGGCCCTCCTCGTAGGCGTTGACGTGGTGAAAACCGAACCGGGCGTCCGTCTGGAACGGGCCAACATCAGCCTCCCCGGTTCGCGAGAGCAGTTGGATGCGCGTCCCGAGCTCGGGCCTCCAGCGGTAGTTCTCAATGAACGGCCGCCCGCTCAGCGCCAGCCGGAGGGGATTTACCACCAGTGGGAACTCCATCAGCACCAGCCACCGCTCGGTCAGCCCGAATGAGTGCATGTAGGCCGGCTCGCGAACCGGTCGCCGAGCGATCACCTGCGGCGTTTCGCTCCCCGGTGGCAGGTGGAAGAAGCGATAACTGCTGCGCGGCCCGAGCTGGGCGGCGTAGTTGATCATCCCCCGATCCCCCCGGTCCATGTGAGGGTGAGCGGTGGAGATGTGGCCGGGAGCCCGGTACGCGAGTCCGGCCGCGGCCAGCGTGTCGCGATCGAACTGGACGGGCAGCGGCGTTTCGGTCATGGCCACGAAGCGCTCACCGAGCTTGACCAGGTTGACATTGGCGTTGTCGGTGATGGCCGGGGAGAACATCGCGGTCACGCGTTGGAAGAGCGATCGGCACGGGTCGGTGGCGAACTCCGAGTACGACAGGCGGCCGTGCTCCCGCGCCGCGCGGTAGGCCCGGGTCTCCAGAAACCGGTTGGCGTAGGACACGCTCTGGTCGGCGAATGAGAAACGGTGGAGCATCGCCAGGCCGTCAAACCAGTGGCTCATCGTCTGGCCAGGGAGATCCCAAAGGGCCGGCCCGGTCCGGATCAGCGACCCGGTGAGCCAGCTGGGGACCGTCCCCTGAACCTCCAGCCGATCCAGGCGGACCTCATCCTGGAGCGAATCGAAGCCGCGGCGGGGGCTGGTGCTGACGGTGACGGTGCTCATGCATTGATCCTTTCACTCGAATCGTTCGGATCGAACCATCCGAACCGTACTATAAGATCTGCCGCGATGTCAAGCATCCGCCTCAGCACCACCTCCTACGCCGTGCTCGGACTGCTCGAGCAGTGCCAGCCGGCGACCCCGTACCAGCTCAAGCAGGCGGCCCAGGTGAGCATCTTTCACTTCTGGACGATCCCGCACACCCAGCTGTACACGGAGTGTGCCCGGCTGGCCGAGGCGGGCCTGCTGACGGAGGAGCGCGAGGCGGGTGGCCGCCGTCGCCGGCTCTACAGCCTGACCTCCGCGGGCCTGGACGCACTCAACGCGTGGCGCTCGAGCCCTGAGACCGAGCTGTATGAGCTGCGAGATCAAGGTCTACTGAAGCTGTTCTGCGGCGCCGACCCGGCCGCCGTCGCCGACCGCCAGCTCACGCACCACCGCCAGCGCCTGGCCCTGTACGAGCAGCTCGCCTTGGGCCAGGAGGCGATGACGGAGGGCATGCGACTGGCGCTTGAGGCCGGGACCGGTCACGAGCGGGAGTACATCCGCTTCTGGACCCAGGTGCTCGGCCACTAGCGCTGAGCTCCGTCCGGATATCGTCCGGTCCATGGCTGACTACACAAAGATCAACTTTGCCGACATAGAGAACAGCGCCTCGGGGCGCGGATTTGACATTGAGGCCCGGTTCGCCCGCAAGCACATCGACTCAGAGCATCTGGGCGTCTCCCAGTTCTCCTACGGCTCGCGCGTGCGGCCGCCCTACGGGCACCGTCACCGCCAGCAGGAGGAGGTCTACGTGATCACTTCGGGCGGCGGACGGCTGCGGCTGGACGAGGAGATCATCGATGTCCGCAAGGGCGACGTGATCCGCGTCGCGCCGCAGGTGGTCCGGGGGTTTGAGGCGGGCCCGAGCGGGCTTGAGATGATCGCGGTCGGGAACGACCGCCCCGAGGATGGCGACGGGGAGATGATTCACGACTTCTGGACTGAGTAGTGGTCCCCCCACGGAGAATCATCAGATGCGGCTGCTGATCACCGGTGCCGGCGGCATGCTCGGCCACGATCTGGCTCAGGCCGGGGCCACCGCGGGGTGGGATGTTGTGCCCCTGTCACACGGCGAGCTGGACATCGACGACCGCGAGGCGGTGGAGGCACGATTGGCTGCCGAGCGCCCGGACGTCGTGGTCAACGCCGCGGCCTGGACCGACGTCGACGCAGCGCAGGAGAGCACGACGGCTGCGATCGCGACCAACGGCGCCGGCGCCGGTAACGTCGCCCGGGCGGCCGACAGCTGCCGGGCCTGGACGATCCACATCTCCTCGGACTACGTGTTCGACGGCACAAAGCGCGAGCCGTACGTGGAGTCCGACCCGACCAACCCGCTGTCCGCCTACGGGCACTCCAAGCTGGCCGGCGAGATTGCCGTGGCCGACGCGGCTCCCAGCCGGAACACGGTCATCCGATCCTCGTGGCTGTTCGGCGCCCACGGCCGCTGCTTCCCGGCCACGATCCTCCGCCTGGCCGCCGAACGCGACCAACTGACGGTGGTCGATGACCAGCGGGGCTGCCCGACGTTCACCGGGCACCTGGCTCGGGCGATCGTGGAAATGGCCGATGGCCCGCCGCCCGGGATCGTGCATCTGGCCGGCGCCGGCTCGTGCACGTGGTTTGAACTCGCGGCCTACGTCGTTCAGCGCGCTGGGCTCGACTGCCAGCTGGCACCGATCTCGACGGCCGAGATGCCGCGGCCGGCTGCTCGCCCTGCCTACAGCGTGCTCGGCAGCGAGCGCGACGATCTGCCCGAGCTGCCGCCCTGGCGCCAGGGGGTCGAGGAGTTCATGGCGGTGCGCGTATGAAGCTGCTGGTGTGCGGGGGTGCCGGATTCATCGGCTCCGCGTTTGTGCGCGTCCGCCTCCGCGAGCACGGAGACCAGATCACCGTCCTGGACAAGCTCACCTATGCCGGACGGAGGGAGAACCTCCACGACGTCCTCGACGCGATCAGATTCGTTCATGGTGCGATTGAGGATCCAGAGGCTGTGGCCGAGGCGGTCGGCGGCGCCGAGGCGATAGTTAACTTCGCGGCCGAAACGCATGTGGACCGCTCGATCTCTGGCCCGGCGGCGTTCCTGTCCACCAACATTGAGGGCACTCACACGCTGCTTGATGCTGCCCGGGAGCGCGGCATCCGGCACGTCCAGGTGTCGACCGACGAGGTGTACGGATCGATTGACAGCGGCTCGTTCACCGAGTCCTCGCCGCTCGCCCCCTCGAGCCCATACAGCGCCACCAAGGCGGGCGCGGACCTGCTCGTGGCCAGCTACTTCCACACCTGGGGCCTGCCCACCGTCATCTGCCGAGGGTCGAACAACTACGGGCCCTACCAACACCCCGAGAAGATGGTCCCGCTGATGATCCTCAACGCCCTGGCCGGCGATCCGCTGCCTGTGTACGGGGATGGGCAGAATGTGCGCAACTGGCTGTTCGTGGAGGACTTCGCCCGGGGCATCGGGCACGTGCTTGAGCACGGAGTCCCGGGAGAGGTCTACAACTGCGGAGGGCCCGACGAGGAGCAGAACCTCGAGGTCATCCGTCGGATCATCGGGCAGTGCGGCGCCGCAGAGTCGCTGATCGAGTTCGTCCGCGACCGCCCGGGTCATGACCGGCGATACTCGCTGTCCTCGGACAAGCTTCGGGAGCTGGGTTGGGAGGCGCGGACCCGGTTCGACGACGGGCTGGCGCGGACGGTCAGCTGGTACCGGGACAACGGCTGGTGGTGGGAGCCGGTCCGTCGGGGCGAGTACCGCGACTACTACCAGCGTCAGTACGGCCGGGCTCTGAAAGGCTGAGCTTGGTGTCGGCTGATCGGGCTGGCGTACGGGATCAGCTGGAGCGCATCGAGGCCGAGGTCGTCGGCTGCCGGCGCTGCCCCCGGCTGGTGACCTGGCGAGAGGAGGTGGCCCGGACGAGGCGGGCGGCGTACGCCGACGAGGTGTACTGGGGCCGGCCGCTGCCTGGATTCGGCGATCCGGCGGCTCGGATTGTGATCGTCGGCCTGGCCCCTGCGGCCCACGGCGGCAACCGGACGGGCCGCATCTTCACCGGCGATCGCTCCGGTGACTGGCTCTTCGCCGCGCTCTGGCGAGCCGGCCTGGCCAACCAGCCCCACTCCGTGTCCCGGGACGACGGGCTCAGGTTGAGCGGCTGCTGGATCAGCGCCGTGGTTCGCTGCGCACCACCGGCCAACCGGCCGCTGCCCTCCGAGCGGGACAACTGCCTGCCCTATCTTGAGCGTGAGCTCAGCCTGCTCTCGGCGGCCAGGGTGATCGTGTCCCTGGGCGGGTTTGGCTGGGACGGCGCGCTTCGGGCGCTCCGCGCGTTGTCGGCTGAGCTCCCACGCCCCAGGCCAAAGTTCGGCCACGGGGCCCGGGCATCGATCGGTCGCTGGGAGCTGCTGGGCTGCTACCACCCCAGCCAGCAGAACACGTTCACCGGCCGCCTGACCGAGGGCATGCTGGACGACGTCTTCGCAACGGCACGGGGGCTGGCCGATCGCTCCGCGGGATAGGCTGTAGCGAAATGCCGAGGAAAGCGCAGGGGGTCGGTATCGCCGGATCGTTGATCGGGTCAGGGCAACCCGGGATGCCCTCCCCGCCTGAGGTCTTTGAGATCGCCCACAATGGCTTTCTCACCCTCGACGCCGACGGTTGCGTGATCTACGCCAACCCCCGCGCCGAGGAGCTGTTCGGGATCGAGGCGGGGGCGATCGCCGGGCTGAACTTCACCGACGCGTTCGTGGCCAGGCGCGAGCAGGAGCTGGTCCGGGAAGCGCTCGGGTCGCTGACCGTCACCGACCAGGAGCGCCCGGTCCGCTGGCGTCTGGACGTCCCCATCACGCGCTCCGATGGGCGGGAGTTTCCGGCTGAGATTTCGGCCATCGCGACGATGACCGACATGGGCCGGGTCGTGCATCTCTGGGTTCAGGATGTGTCCGAGCGGGTGGAGCTGCTCCAGGAGCTCGAGGTCCACCTTCGCGGACAGGGGCCCGGGATGGCGCAGATCCTCGATGCGCTGGCCGAGGCGGTCACGATCCGCGACCCCCACAATCACATCATCTACGCCAACGAGGCCGCGGTGCGACACATGGGCTTCAGCTCGCTCGAGGAGCTCCAGCGCCGACCTACCCAGGCCATCTTTGACGACTACATCGTCCAGGACGAGCACGGCGAGGCGCTGAAGATGGGCGACATTCCGTCCGTCCGCCTGCTCGGAGGGGAGGAGGCACGGCCACTGGTTCTGCGCACTGTTCACCGCAGGACCGGGAAGATCAGATGGAACCTGCTCAAGGCCACCCTGATCCGGGATGACGCCGGCCAGTCGGTGGCGGCCGTGACGATCATTGAGGACGTGACGACGGAGAAGACGGCCGAGCTCCGGCAGCACTTCATCGGGCGCGCCACCGAAACGCTGATGTCGTCGATCGACTACCAGGAGACCCTGCGCAACGTCGCCTGGCTGGCGGTGCCTGAGATCGCCGACTGGTGCGCGGTTGACCTCGTCGACGAGAGCGGCGAGCGCGAGCAGGTCGTGGTGGCGCACCCCGACCCTGCGAAGCTCGCCCTCGCGGAGCGACTACGGGCCTACGACACCGGCGAGCTCACCCCTGATCGCGGGATCGGCCGCGTGGTCTTCACCGGCGTGAGCGAGCTGTATCCCGACATCACCGACGACCTCCTGAGGGGGGGAGCGGTCGATGACGGGCACCTGGAGCTTCTGAGGACGGTCGGGTTCCGGTCGGCGCTGGTCGTCCCTCTGCGCGCCCGTGGTCGCAGCCTGGGTGTAATGACGCTGGTCACGGCAGAGTCGCTGCGGAGATTCGATCAGGGTGACCTGGCCTTCGCCGAGCAGCTTGCCGGCCGCGCCGCCGTGGCGGTGGACAATGCGCGACTGGCCACGGCCCGACGCCAGATCGCCGAGACGCTCCAGCGCAGCCTTCTGCCCGATGCGGTTCCGGAGATCGACGGCTGGGAGGTGGCCACGCTTTACAGGCCGGCCAGTGTCTCAGACGAGGTTGAGGTGGGAGGGGATTTCTACGATTTCTTCGAGACCCCCGAGGGCTGGATCGTGCTGCTGGGCGATGTCACCGGGCGTGGCGTTGAGGCGGCGTCAATGACGTCGCTGGTACGGCATGGAGCGCGCTTCCTGGCCAGGGATGAGCACAGCCCCTGCATGATCCTCACCCGGCTGAACGAGTCGCTGCGTGAGCAGTCGGGCCTCTCGCTGTGCAGCGCGCTGTGCGCCCGGCTGGAGGTTGGCCAACTGGTGATGAGCTCGGCCGGTCATCCCCCGCCGCTGATCATTCGGGATGATGGCCGAATCAGGGAGATCGGCAGTCCCGGGCCGCTGCTCGGAGGCTGGGAGGGAAGCACATGGGAGGACCGGCTCGTGGCGGTGCAACCGCAGGAAACACTGCTGATGTACACCGATGGGGTGACCGACACGCGGGGCGAGCACGACCGCTTCGGGGCCCGCCGGCTGCGTGACCTGCTCAAGCGCCACGCCGGGGCGTCTCCGGCCGATTTGCTCGGCCGGCTGGAGGCCGCGCTGACTGAGTTTCAGATTGAGGGCCACTCCGATGACACCGGCGCGCTGGCGCTCCGGCCGATCGCCTGAGGGGGGCCTGGCCACGCTACCCGCCTTCAAGCTCGACATCACCCACGGCGAAGAGGGCAGCGCCGGGACGACTCAGATCGCCGTCACCGGCGAGCTCGACGGCGCCAGCGCCCCTACGCTGCTGGAGGCTTTCCACGAGCTTGTGTCCAGCGGCGAGGCGCGGCGGCTGACGCTCGATCTGGGTCACCTGGAGTTCATCGACTCCGCGGGCCTGCGGGCGCTGATCGAGCTCGAGCACGGGGCCGAACGGCGGGAGATCGCGCTGGTCGTGGTCCCGGCCCCCGAGGAGGTGACCCATCTGCTCCAGCTGGCCGGCGTGGCGCAGCGCCTGCGGCTGGTGGACGACGGCCCGAGCGGACCGGCGGCATGGGACTTCCTGGAGCGGACGGACACCGAGTACACGCCGGATGCCCTGGCCCCTTCCCGGGCCCGGTCGACCGTGCGGGAGCTCCTGGGAGGCGCGCTGGAGCAGTCAGTGCTCTCCAGCGTGGTCCTGATGACCTCCGAGCTGGTGACCAACGCCGTCCGTCACTCCTCCGCATCCGAACCGTCGTCGTCCGTGGGCCTGCGCGTTGTCACCTACCCCGACGTGATCCGGGTGGAGGTGGATGACCCCGGCCCCGGCTTCGATCCCTCGACGCAGGCGCTCGAGCCGCTGCGGGTGCCAGGTCCCGATCAGGGGGGAAGGGGGTTGTTCGTGGTCGATCGTTCCGCCCAGCGCTGGGGGACCCGGCGGCTGGACAACGATCGGGGCAGGCGGTTCGCCGTCTGGTTTGAGATCGAGCCTGCGTGACGCGAGCATCGGTCACGCGCCTCCGGATCGCTGACCCTCCGGAGCCGTGGATGGCCCTGGGATTCACCGTCCAGGACAGGACGCTTGACCTGGGGGGTGTGCGAGTCGAGTTGGAGCGGGGAGGCAACGGCGGGATCACCTCCTGGGCTCTGGATCAGATCGAGGACGTGAACTCGATCGATGGTCTCCCGACTGAGGTCGTCCCGGGACCTCCGCCGCCGGGGCCCGAGCACCCGAACCGCGCCCTCGGGATTGATCACGTTGTCGTGACCACCCCGGACTTCGACCGCACGGCGGCAGCCCTGGCCGGGGTGGGGCTGGAGCTTCGCCGGATCCGGGAGACCGGCCGCGGCCGGCAGGGCTTTCGCCGGCTGGGCCCCCTGATCCTCGAGCTCGTCGAGGTGTCCTCCGGCGAGCGCTCGGAGCCTGCCCGGTTCTGGGGCCTGGTCGTCGTGGTGTCGGACCTGGAGGCGTTGGCGGAGCGATTGGGCGAGCACCTGGCGCCGGCCAAGGACGCAGTCCAGCCAGGCCGCCGGATCGCCACGCTCCGAGCCTCGGCCGGGATCAGCCCCGCCGTGGCGTTCATGACGCCTGAGCCCTAAGCCGGAAAGCGGCTCCACCCCCCGCGCTACGCTCGGCTGACGGTGTCATTGGAGCCCTTCAGTCCTCAAACTCAGGAGTGGTTCACCCAGGCGTTTGAGGCACCGACGCCGGCCCAGGAGCAGGGTTGGCCGGCCATCTCCTCGGGCGAGCACGTGCTGATCAGCGCGCCCACCGGCTCGGGAAAGACGCTGGCCGCGTTCCTGTGGGCGATCGACCGTCTGGTAGCCGAGCGCCGCGCCGCTGAGCGCGGCGCCGACACCGCCGGCGAGCCCGCGGAGCGTGGCATCTCGCTGGTCTACGTCTCGCCGCTGAAGGCGCTCTCGTATGACATCGATCGCAACCTTCGCGTCCCGCTCCGCGGCCTGGGCGCCGACCTGAGCGTGGCTGTCCGCACCGGTGACACCCCCCAGCGCGAGCGGCGGGCGATGCTCCGGGAACCCCCGGACATCCTGATCACAACGCCGGAGTCGCTGTACCTGATGCTCACCTCACAGGCCCAGGAGCTGTTCGCCGGGGCCCGCTGGTGCATCGTGGATGAGATCCACGCTGTCGCCGCGACCAAGCGGGGTGCCCATCTCGCCCTGACCCTGGAGCGGCTCGTGCAGGCAGCCGGGGATGAGGTCCAGCGGATCGGACTGTCCGCCACCCAGCGGCCGCTCGAGGAGATCGCCAAGTTCCTGGTCGGGCCCCGGCGCAAGTGCCGGATCGTGGACGCGGCCGCGGCGGTGGAGAAGAAGCTCGATCTTCAGATCCACGTGCCCGTCGAGTCGATGGTGGAGCCCGAGGCCGAGCAGGCGCCTGACCTGGATCCCCTCCAGGGGCAGGAGGCGACGCGGCGGTCGATCTGGCCGGCCATCTATCCGGAACTGCTGAAGCTGATCCAGGAACACACCTCAACGATCGTGTTCGTCAACAACCGACGGGCCGCCGAGCGGCTGGCCCTGCGCATGAATGAGCTGGCTGCGGACGACGTGGAGGAGGGAGCGGAGCCGGCACCGCGCACGGAGATCGCTCGGGCGCACCACGGCTCGCTGGCGCGCGAGGAGCGCCTCGTCGTGGAGGAGCTCCTCAAGAGCGGTCAGCTGCCCTGCCTGGTGGCCACATCCTCGCTCGAGCTGGGCATCGACATGGGTGCCGTCGACCTGGTGATTCAGGTTGAATCGCCAAAGTCCGTGGCCCGCGGCCTACAGCGGATTGGGCGCTCGGGCCACTCGGTCGGCGCGGTCTCCCGGGGCCGGATCTTCCCCAAGTTCCGGGCCGACCTGCTGGAGTGCGCGGTCGTCGCCAAGCGGATGCGCGAAGGAGCGATCGAGGCCACTGTCGTGCCCCGCAATGCCCTGGACGTACTGGCTCAGCAGATCGTGGCCATCGCCGCCGCCGCGCCTGAGGACCGGCCCGTGACCGTGGACGAGCTGGCCGACCTGGTGGCTCACACGCACTCCTACGCCGACCTCCCGCGGTCACTGCTGGAGAACGTCCTGGACATGCTGGCCGGCCGGTACCCGAGTTCGTCCTTCTCCGAGCTTCGACCGCGCATCATCTGGGATCGGGTGAAGGGGACGATCCGTCCCCGACCGGGGGCGCGCCAGCTGGCCATCACCAGCGGCGGCACGATTCCCGATCGCGGGCTGTACTCCGTCACGCTGCCCGATGGGCGACGGGTGGGCGAGCTGGATGAGGAGATGGTCTATGAGGCCCGGCCGGGTCAGACGTTCCTGCTCGGCGCGAGCACCTGGCGGATCGAGGAGATCACCCGCGACCGCGTGATCGTCACGCCGGCTCCGGGACTGCCGGGAGCTGTGCCGTTCTGGAAGGGCGACGGCGTCGGCCGGCCGAAGGAGCTCGGTGAGGCCATCGGGGCCTTCTCGCGCTGGGCGGTGGATCAGGAGCCGGAGCTCCTGGAGCGCGACTACGACCTGGATCGCCGTGCGGCGGGCAACCTGATCGCCTTTCTGCGTGAGCAGCAGGACGCCACCCGGGTCGTGCCCTCCGACACCACGATCGTCGTGGAGCGGTTCCGGGATGAGATCGGTGACTGGCGGGTGTGCGTCCTGTCCCCGTTCGGGGGCCGCGTCCACGCCGCCTGGGGACTGGCCCTGAGCGCCCGGATCCGGGACGAGCTGGAGTTGGAGTCAGACGCCATCTGGTCGGATGACGGGATCATCGTTCACCTGCCCGACGCCGAGGAGCCGCCGGGCGTCGATCTGGTGATGATCGATCCGGATGAGCTCCAGGACCGGGTGGTGGCGGAGCTGGCCTCCTCGGCGCTGTTCGGCGCCCGCTTCCGGGAGAACGCGGCCCGTGCGCTGCTGATCCCGCGGGCTCGGCCGGGCAAGCGCACTCCTCTGTGGCAGCAGCGTCTGAAGGCCCAGTCGCTGCTCGAGGTGGCCCGCAAACACGAGGACTTTCCGATCGTGCTTGAGACCTACCGCGAGTGTCTGCGCGACGTGCTCGATCTCCCCGGCCTGACCGAGATTCTCCAGCGGCTGCACCGCCGGGAGATCTCGCTGGTCGAGGTCGAGACCCCGACCGCCTCGCCGATGGCGTCCTCGCTGCTATTCGACTACGTGGCCACCTACATGTACGAGGGCGACACGCCCAACGCCGAGCGGCGGGCGGCGGCCCTGTCGCTGGACCGCGACCTGCTGCGGGAGCTGCTGGGACAGGAGGAGCTGCGGGACCTCCTGGATCCCGGGGCCCTCGGACAGGTGGAGGAGGATCTGCAGTTCCTCTCGCCGGTGCGCCGGGTCACCGGCCGCGACGCGCTCCACGACGTCCTGCGGGTTGTCGGTGACCTGACCCCGGTCGAGGTGGCCGCGCGCGTGCTGGAGGGCCTCGACCGGGAGCGGATGCTGGAGGAGCTGCGGGCCGAGCGCCGGGCCGTGCCGGTCCGCCTGCGCGGCGAACTGCGCTGGATCGATGCGGCCGATGCGGGCCTGTACCGGGATGCGCTGGGAGCCGCACCCCCGTCGGGGCTGCCGGACGCCTTCCTGGAGGAGGTGCCCGACGCGCTCGTCCGCCTGGTCCGCCGCTACGCCTCCACCCACGGCCCGTTCACCGATGCCGAGCTGCGCGAGCGCTACGGGGTCGACTGCTCGGCGGTGCTGGCGGCGCTCGAGCGGGGGGGCGACCTCCTGCGCGGGGAGCTCCGGCCGCTTGAGGGCATCGCCCCCGGGGCGAGGGGACAGCGCGAGTGGTGCGATCCCGAGGTGCTGCGGCGCATCCGGCGGGCCTCGCTGGCCGTGTTGCGCAAAGAGATCGAGCCTGTCGATCAGCGTGCCCTGGTCAGGTTTCTCCCCTCGTGGCAGAACGTCGACCGCCATCCCCCGGGCGGAGCCGGTGTGGACCGGCTGCGCGAGGTTCTGGTCTCACTCCAGGGGCTCGCGCTGCCGGTCGAGGTCTGGGAGCGTGATGTGCTGCCGCGCCGGACGGGCGCCTACTCGCCCACCTGGATGGATCAGCTCTGCGCTGGAGGGGAGATCGTGTGGGTCGGGGCGGGCGCGCTGGGGCGCCATTCGGGAAGGGTCGCGCTCTACTTCCGTGAGGACCTGCCGATCCTGGGCCCGCCGCCCTTCCGGGGCGCCGAGCCGGACTCGGAGGCCCATCAACTGGTCCGCGACCGGCTGGCCGCCGGCGCGTGCTTCTTCAGCGATCTGCTCGTGGACGTCGACCTGGCCCCGGAGGTTCTCCAGGACACGTTGTGGGATCTGGCCTGGGCCGGGCAGGCCACCAACGATGCCTTCGCCCCGCTCCGTGCCCCCAGGCTGACGCTGGCTCGGGCCCAGCGGGAGCGCCGCGGGCAGCGCGGCTCACGGTTCTCAGCCCGCCGCCGGCTGGGCGCGGCGGCCCAGGTGCAGGGCCGGTGGTCGCTCACGGCACCGCTGCTCCGCGCGGAGGCAGATCCCGGGGCCCGGCGGCGGGCGCTGGCCGAGCTCCTGCTCGAGCGCTACGGCGTACTGACGCGGGAGCAGGTGTTGGCCGAGGGCATTCCCGGAGGGTTCTCGGCCATCTACTCCGAGCTCACCCAGCTTGAGATGCTGGGAGTGTGCCGCCGTGGTTACTTCGTGGAGGGGCTGGGTGGGGCGCAGTTCGCGCTCTCGGGCGCGGTCGAGCGGCTCCGCGCTCCCGCCCCGCTCCAGTCCGCGCCCCAGGTCCTGGCCGCCGTGGATCCGGCTCAACCCTATGGCTCGGTGCTGTCCTGGCCCGAGAGTCCGGCCAAAACCACCCGCACAGCCGGGGCGTATGTCGTCCTGACCGGCGGCGAGCCGGTTCTCTACCTCGAGCGGGGTGGGCGCTCGCTCCACACGCTGACGGTGGCGGATGACGATCGCCTCGGCCCGGCCCTGAGCGCTTTGGTCGAGCACGTCCGGGGCGGACGACTCAAGCGCCTGGCTCTGGAGAAGATCGATGGCGAGCCGGCACTGACCTCCTCCCTGGCCCCCAGGCTGGTCGAACTCGGATTCCATGGCGGACCTCGGCGGCTCACGCTGAGCGCGTAGGCGACCGGCGCGAGCGAGCCGATGCCTGAGGGCGACACCATCGCCTGGGCGGCCAACCGGATTCGGCCGGCCCTGGTGGGTCGGATACCTGATGAGATCCTGACCCCTCAGCCTCGTCACGCCATGGACCGCTGGCCCGAGCGGCTGGCCGGGCGGACGGTGGAGCGCGTGGACACCCACGGCAAGCACCTGTTCGTACGGTTTGAGGGGGGGCTGACCCTCCATTCCCATCTGGGCATGGTCGGGTACTGGCGGGTGGCCACCGAGCGGCGGCCCTGGCGGGGGGCCTGGGTCATCTTCAGGGTCGACCATCGCTGGGTGGGCGAGTTCAACGGGCCCCTGCTCGAGTTGATGACCGATGCCCGGCTGCGCTCGGACCGGCGGCTGGCCGGGCTTGGCCCGGACGTCCTGGCGGAGCTGTTCGACGGCGAGCGCTACCTGGCCCGACTTCACGCCGATGACCCCACGCGGGGCTTCGCCGATGCTCTGCTCGACCAGGGCAACGTGGCCGGGCTGGGCAACATCTGGAAGGCCGAGGGTTGCTGGGAGGCGGCGATCGACCCCTGGCGCGCTCTGGCCACGATCACCGACGCGGAGGCGCTGGCCGTGATTGAGGCGGTCCGGCCCCGGATGCAGAGATCGGCCGCCAGAGGTCCGCGGACGATCGGACCCCGTGTCTACAAGAAGACCGGCCAGCCGTGTCCGCGGTGTGGCGGGACGATCACCGCCAGAGGCCAGGGCGACGCCAACCGGACGACATACTGGTGCCCGCAATGTCAACGGTGAATCGCCTGCGCCGGGTCGGACACAAGGGTGCGGACCTGATCGCCCCCGGGAACACGTACGCCAGCTTCGACGCCGCCCTCGAGGCCGGGGTGGACATGATCGAGTTCGACGTTCTGCCCGAGCGGGGCTCCGGCCGTCTGATCCTGGCCCACGACCACCACGATGCGGCCCGGCGCGAGCCACACTCACTCGACGAGGGCCTGGCTCACCTCGCCTCGGCGCCGTTTGCCGGCATCGAATTGGACGTGGACCTGAAGCTGCCGGGGTACGAGCTCGAGGTGGTGGCAGCCCTGGCAACCCACGGCGTCAGCGACCGCAGCCTGATCTCGAGCCAGCACTGGTCCAGCCTGGAAGCGATTCGCTCGGCAGCGCCTCAGCTCCGGCTCGGCTGGTCGGTACCCAAACTCCGCCGCGACCCGTTCCGATCCAAGCGCACCGCTGTGCCCGCGCTCCTGGCGCTGCTGGTCATGCGGCTGCTCCTGCCGAGTCAGGCGGCTCGGGCCATGAGACGGGGCCGATGCGACGCGCTGATGGCCCACTGGCGGCTCGTGACCCCGCGCCTGGTCCGCGCGGTCCGTCGAGCGGGCGGCGAGCTGTACGTGTGGACCGTGGATGACCCGGTGGCGCTCCGCACCCTGCAGGCGCTCGGCGTCACCGGGGTCATCACGAATGATCCGCGGCTGTTCGGGGCCTAGATCGGATGGATCTGCGGCCCCGGGCCGTGCGGCCCCCTCGCCGCTCGGTCTCGAACCCCGCTCACCATCACCATCAGCGCGGGGATTAGGCCGCCTGCGGCCATCAGCTCGAACACCACCCCGCAGGCGATCCAGCCGCCACTACCGCTCTGGCCGCGTGGCGGATTGAATCCGAGCGAGAGGAAGTTCCACCCCAGGGCCCCGAACAGCCCTGTCCACATCAGCAGCGAGGCCGCGAGCAGAGGCCCTCTGAGCAGGCCGAGCCCGACCATCACGACCGCTGCCGCCAGCAACGTGCCGAAGATCCCAAACAGGATCAGCTTCACGTCGGAACTGCTGCACTGGTGGGCGATCACGTAGGGGCCGCCGCTGGCGCAGTAGCCGCCGGAGGTGCGCATCACATGGCGCATCCCGATGTACAGGCTGACCAGGGCGGCGACGAAGCCCCCGGTGCCCGCCAGCATGAGGGGAACACCGAGCAGTCGAGATCTCATAGCAGTCCGAGCGGACGTGAGTTACTCGGCGTGGCCGAAGAGCATGGCCACGTTCGGGTCGTCCGGATCGACCTTGACCTTGACGTCCTCGCTCTCGGTGAACGGGTTGGAGGGATAGATGTACTGATTGATCGTGGTCTGGTAGGCGCTTCCGCCAGCCGGACTGATCGTCAGCGAGATGTTGTACTCGGTGCCCCCGGGGGTGTCGGTGTTCCCGGTGGAGGTCATCGAGTCGATGTGGCCCGGAGTGTCGACCCCGACCTTCATCAACTTCTGGGCCCGGTTGGCCAGGGCCATCTGCTCCGCCGAGGCGCCGACGCCGATCTTGCTCGTGGCGGCCTGAGCCGACTCAGCGGCGTGCTTGACGCGATCCAATAGTCCCACTTCGTCCTCCTATCAGTCGTGGTGTGGAGATCCGCAGCCCCCGGTCCCAGTCCGGTGGTGGATCGATGGCAAACCTAGATCCGCTGGCCCTGTTTGTCAGTATCGGAGGGGTCTCAATCCAATCTCAGCCCCGATACGTAAGCGAGACCCATCGGAGACTGTAATTGCGCCGGACCGGCGGTAGCTTGGCCGCCGAGCGCACATCGGGTGTGCTTCATGAACCTAGGAGGATGAGCGCGATGGGACTACTCGACAGGGTTAAGGCGGCCCAGTCACAGGCGGCCGGCGCCATGGCCGGCGGCATGGGCGGGATGGGCTCCGGGATGGGCGCGACGATGGGCGGTGACATGGCGGCTCAGGCCGCGTACGCCCAGCTCGTGAACAAGCTTGGCAAGGTCGGCGTCCAGGCGTCGGCAGTGATTGACACGCTGCGCCCCACCGGGCAGACCGACATGGGCGGCGGTCAGATGACCGAGGTCGACGTGACGATCAGCCCCGACGGCGGCACGCCGTACCAGACCACGGTCAGGCAGAGCTTCCTGCCCTCCCAGCTCGAGGGCCTCTCACCCGGCGCGTCGATCGGCGTCAAGTACGACCCCGACAACCCACCGGCTGCCCTGATCTACAGCTGGTAGCCAGACCGACCACGGAGAGGAGGAGCGATGGGCTTTTTCAAGGCTATGAAGGGCGCCAAGGAGCTGGGCGACTACCACGGTGGCATGCCCAGGATGCGGGACGCCTTCAAATCGATGGAGGCACTGGCCGACGACCGAGGCGAGAAGGCGGTCCTGCAGAACGGGACCCCGACCAAGGCCACCGTGCAGGGCTTCACCACCCCGGTCCCGGGGGACGCGTTCGCCATGCAGATCCCATTGGACGTCGAGCCACCCGGCGGCGGCACCCCGTACCGGGTCAACTATGTGTTTCCGACGGCTCGGATGAAGGCGGCGATCACGGTCGGGATGGTCGTTCCGGTCAAGGTTGACCCGGCGGACCCGCAGAAGATCGCCGTGCAGTGGGATGCCCAGAAGGCGGAGATCGCCGCGGCCGGCGGAGACATGGCGGCCGTCACCGCCGGACTGACCAGCACGTACTCCGGGGCGGCTGATGCCGCCGCGCGGGGCCAGGCCGTGCCCGGGGTCCCGATGACGGGCCCGATGATCGGCGTCAAGAGCCCGGCCGACAAGATCAAGGAGTTGGCAGCGCTCCGTGACTCGGGTGCGATCACCGAGGAGGAGTTTGAGACCAAGAAGGCTCAACTCCTGGCCGAGATGTAGCCGTGTCGGGACTCGTCAATCAGATCACGATCCAGTACCACCTGGACGCCCCGCCCGACAAGGCCCGGACGGACTGGAAGCAGAGCCCTCCGACGTGGATGAATCGCTTCCAGCTCCTCGATGAGAGCTACAACGGGTTGAGCTATCGGGCGGACGTCACCCCGCTGTGGCAGAGGATCGTCTTCCTGGGCCTGGGCACCTCGTACTACCCGATGTCGCTCAGGTTCGAGCCCGACGGTTCCGGCTCACGCGTGACCATCACCGGCCAGGCCGAGGAGAAGGTGGCAGCGGCCATCCGCGAGGACGCGGCCGCGCACGGCGGAGGGGTGGATCCGCGGGTGACCTAGCTGATCGCCCGTCGGTCACATCTGCAAAAGCCCTGAACGGCTGGTCCCGCGCTTCGGGACCAGCTAGGCTTTCGCGCGTCGTGCATGAGGGGCAGAGGTCATCGGCTGGTGGTCAGACATCGGCCGCAGGGACGCTGGCGGCCCGTCTGGCCGAACGCGATCATGAGCGGTTCTCGGGTCGGCGCACAGAGCTGGCCTTCCTGGGCACCTGCCTGTCGGATGACCCGCCCGCATGTGTGGTGTTCGTCCATGGGCCCGGGGGCATCGGCAAGAGCACGCTGCTGCGCGAATTTGAACGCCAGGCGGTCGCGCAGGGCTGGGACCCGTTTCATGTTGAGGGCCGTGAGCTTTCCCCGGCTCCCCACTCGCTGGAGGCTGCCCTGGGAGACGCTCAGCAGAGCGCTCATCCGCTCGTCCTGATCGACACCTATGAGCGGATGAGCGGTTTGGACGGCTACCTGCGCCGGACCCTGCTCCCCTCGCTCCCGGGCAACGCCGTGATCGTGATCGCCGGCCGCCTTGCGCCCGAGCCCGAGTGGCTCACCGGGATCTGGGAGGGCGTGTCCGCGGAGCTCCCGCTGGCCAAGCTCTCGCGAGCCGACTCGCTGGCGCTGCTGGAGGCCTATGAAGTCCACGATGCCCGGGCCGAGGCGATCGCCGACTGGGCCGAGGGGTCGCCGCTGGTGCTGGCCCTGGCCGCCGACACCGCGGTCAAGGACCCAAGCTGGACACCCGCCGCGGAGGACGAGAGCTCGGAGATCATGCGCTCGCTGATCCGGCGCTTGGTCGAGTCCGAGCTCCGGGGCGAAAGGCTGTCGGCCCTGCTCGTGGCGGCCATCACCCGGGTCACGACGGTCAATCTGCTGACGGCGGTTCTGCCCGAGAGCGAGCCCGTCACGGCCTATGAGCGGCTGCGCGCGCTGTCATTCACTGAGCCGCTGGGAGACGGGATCACGCTTCACGAGTTGGTTCGCAAGGCGCTGCGAGCCGATTTCCGAGCCCGCGACCCCGAGCGGGAGCGCGAGCTCAGACGGCGCATCATCGACCACCTCTACGACCGGGCCCGCGAGGGCAACCCGTTGCTGATGATCGACATGGCGCACCTGATCGACAACTCGATGATCAAGTGGGGCTTCGGCTGGGAGGGCAGCGTCGACTATCGGATTGACGACGCCCGCCCCGAGGACGCGGTCCAGATATCTCTGGTGGCCCAGCAGCACGGCTTTGATGACTGGTGGTTGCTGACCAGCCGCTTCTTCGAAGAGTCGCCCGAGCGTGTGGCCGTGGCCCGTGACAAGCACGACCGGCTGTGCGGCTACATGGTCTGCATGAGCCTGGCCACCGCACCGGAGTTCGCCTGGGACGATCCGCTGGTCGGGCACTGGCTGGCGCACGCCCGGGACGCCGCCACCCTGGGCGAGGCCGTGCTCTGGCACGACTCGGTCGACTTCACCCGTGAGCGTGGCGCCAGGGTGCAGGCCATGCTGGGCATCGCCGGCATCCTGCGCTCGGGCGTGGCGAATCCGCGCTTCGCCTACATGCCGATCAACCCCAGCGTCCCCGGGGCGGTGAACTTCGCCCGAGCCCTGGGAGCGGAGCATCTCCAGGATCTGGATCTGGATCTGTCGGCTCGCCGGATCGAGTGCCACCGGATCGACTACGGGCCCGGCGGTCTGATGGCCGCCCAGCGCGCGGTGGTCTACACCGAGCTCGGGCTCCCGAACCCGCAGACAGCGCGCGCGCCTGTGGGGGTGAACGCCGAGGCGGTCAGGGACGCTCTGCGCAATTTCCGCCTGCCACATGAGCTGGCCCTGAGTCCCCTCGCCGTCGGCGAGAGCTCGGACGAGCGGGCCGAATCCGTCCGGCGTCTGCTCAGGGAGACCGTCGACTCCGCGTTCGGCGAGACTGATAATGAGCAGCTGCTCAAGCGCGTTCTGGTCCGGGGGTATCTCGAGCCCGCCGCCAGCCACGAGCAGGTGGCGTACGAGATCTCGCTCAGCCGGGCTGCGTACTTCCGGCGCCTGCGGACGGCGGCCGAGCGGGTGGCCGAGCACCTGGTCAACGGGGGCCGGGCCAGGTAAGGCCGGCTCGTCGAACTTTGTCCCTGAGCTTCGGCATTACGAACCTGAGGGACAAAGAACACGGAGAACGGGCTCTCCCTCAACGACAATTCAGGTGTGATGGATCGGGCGTGGCGTCGTAGTACGGATGTGATCGAGTCGCTTCCGGCTACAGGGTCCGCCGCCTCTAGCAACTGGGAGCGGTTTGAGGCGCTGTACCGCTCAAGTAGAGATGACCTTTATGCCTACGTTGCCACCCTCCTCCGTGATCCGTCAGCCGCCGAAGACATCACCGCTCAGGCCTTCGAGCGCGCCTATCGCCGCCGGCGAACGTTTGACCGCCGCCGCGGGGAGGAGCGGGCGTGGCTGTTCGGAATCGCCCGCAACGCCGCCCTGGATGAGCTTCGTCGACGCAAGCGCACGGCCCAGCTGGCCACCGACCCCGAGGACGTGGCCGCGTCGGATCCCGGCGATCAGGGCGCCGAGGTGGCGCTCCGCCGTACGGCTGTCCGAGCCGCTCTGGCCGGGCTGCCCGCTCGCGAGCGGGAGATCGTGGCGCTCAAGTTCCACGCCGGCATGTCCAACGCCGAGATCGCCCGGGTGCTCGGAGTCAGCGAATCAAACGCCGGGACGCTGCTCCACCGAACCATGCAGAAGCTGAGGAAGGCATGCGATGACCAAGCCTGAAGAATTCGATCCCGAGGTGGTCGCCACGTTGGACGCGATCGACGCCACGCTGGCCGGCGAGGCCGTCGATCCCCGCCACGCCGAGATCGCCGAACTGGCCCTGCTGCTGGCCGACGAAAGGCCCCGCGTTGACGCCGCGTTTGCCACCGTTCTGGATGAGGGCGTCCAGCGGCGCTTTGAGCGCCCGTCACGAGCCGCGCGGCGTCGCTTCGCCTGGTCGGTCTGGGCCCCGTCCGCCGCGGTGGCCGCGTCATTGATCGTGGCGGTGGTGATCGTGGCCAGCCAGAGCGGGGGCGGGTCCAGCACAAACTCCACCGAGTCCGGGTCGGCGGGGGTAGCCGCGGCGGCGGCTTCGGCGCCGAACGAGCACCACCATGGAGCGGCCCAAAAGCTGGTGCCTGCGGCTCAGGGCACCCTCGACAAGACCTTCAGCCTCCCGAGCCGAACCTCGACCACCGGCTCAAGCTCTGCCTCGACCGCCGCCGTGCCGCGCGCCCCCGCCGTCCCGCAGGGCCTGAACACCCCCGCCCTCACTCCCTTCAACGGCCCCTCCACCGCCGGCCGCAAGGTCGTCCAGGGCGCGCGGCTCTCCCTCTCCACCACCTCCAAGCGTGTGGACCAGGTGGCCCAGGAGGTGTTCAACGTCATCGCTCAGCAGAAGGGGATCGTCAAGAGCTCCCAGGTCACAGCCAACGGCGGACCCGGCGGCAACGCCGAGTTCCAGCTCAGCGTGCCCAACGGAAACCTGGCCGCCACGATGGCCGCCCTGTCCGACCTGCAATACGCCCACGTGGCATCAAGGACCGACTCGAGCCAGGACGTGACCAACCAGTTCCGGGTCGACCAGCGGCGGCTGGCCGACGACCGGGCGCTGCGGACCGCGCTCCTCAAGCAGTTGGCGAGCGCGGTCACGCAGGCCGAGATTGACAGCCTCAACGCACGGATCCACGACGCGGCAGCGGCCATCTCCTCCGATGAGAACGCGCTCCACGCGATCAACCGGAGCGTCGGCTACAGCCAGATCTACGTGGAGATCAATGCCGGGTTCGTTCCCGTAGCCGTGCACAAGGGCGGCGGCGGGTTTACGGTCGGCAAGGCGGCCCACGACGCCGGCCACGTCCTGACCGTGGCGGCGGGGGTGGCCCTGATCGGCCTGGCCGGACTGTTGCCGCTGGCCCTGGTCCTGGCGCTCGTGTGGTGGATCTACGCCACGCTTCGGCGGCGCTCGCGTCTGCAGGCGCTCGACCAGATCTGACCGCCGGCCGCCGTCGCAATAGCCCCGCACCGTGGGCTTTCCGGGCTGCCGTGTGCTATCCCTGCCAGCCATGGGCACCGTCAGTGAAGAAACGCTCGAGCTGCTCAGGCGTGTCCCGCTCTTCATGACGCTGGCTCCGCAGGAGCTCGACCAGGTGGCTCAGGTGGCGGTCCCGCGTCACTTTGCCGCCAACCAGGTTGTGTTCCGGGAGGGTGATTCCAGTGACACCTGCTACGTGATTCGCGACGGCCATGTCCGGGCGGTGCGCGCGCACCTCGACGGCCGGACGATCACCCTGGCCCAGTTCGGCCCCGGTGACTTCTTTGGCGAGCTGGCCATGCTCGACGAGGAGCGCCGGTCGGCCACGATAGAGACGCTCGAGAAGACCGAGGCGCTGGCGATCCTGGGCACCGACATGCGCCGGCTCCTGCGCGAGCACCCTGAGATCTCGGTCAAGCTGATCGCCGCGCTCGGTCGGCGCCTGCGGGAGACCAACGAGCGCCTGACCCGCCAGTCGTTCCAGACCGTCCAGAGCCGCGTGGCCAGCGCCCTCGGACAGCTCGTGGCCGCCGCCCGCGCCGAGGGTGCGGGGGGGGACGGGGATGTCCTGATCACCGCAACCCAGGCCGAGCTGGCCCAGCTGGCCGGATCTTCCCGGGAGTCGGCCAGCCGGTTCCTCGCCGTCCTCGAGCGCGCTGGAATAATCACCCAAGGCAGGGGAAAGCTGACCGTCCACGACCCCTCTGCGCTGGAGCGGTACGTCTATTAGCGCCCGCAAGACAGATTTTTCAGCCGGAGGGGTTGTGGTGCGGGGCGATGAGGTGGTCGTCATCAAGCCTGCCCGGCGAGGCAACCAGCGCGAGGTGTGGGCGTTGCCCAAGGGCCACCCCGACGGTGACGAGACTCCCCTTGAGGCCGCCACCCGAGAGGTCCGCGAAGAGACGGGTGTCGAGGGCGACCCGATTGAGGAGCTGGGCGAGATCGAGTACACATTTGAGCGGGGAGGTCGCGAGGTGGACAAACGGGTGGTCTTCTTCCTGTTTCGCTACCGCGAGGGGGAGCTGACTCACGATCATGAGATCGCCGCCGTGCGCTGGATGCCCCTTGAGGAGGCGGCCCGGGTCCTCACCCACTCCGGGGAGCGAGCGATGGTCCAGCGGGCGTTGTCGCGCTCCCGGGCAGACCGGTAGGCTGGCGGACCGGTGCGCGTCCTCAACTTCTACTCCTCGGTGTTCGCCGATCAGCTCAGACGCGGCCGTAAGACCGCCACGATCCGCCTGGGCGACAAGTCACACAAGTACCGCAAGAACGACTGCGTGCTGGTGACGATCGGCTACCAGCACTCGCCTCGGGAGAAGATCTTCAACGCCGTGATCGACCAGGTGGAGGTCAAGCGGGTCAAGGATCTCTCTCCGCGCGACGTCGAGCACGACAACCCCGAGTTTCGCCGGATCGATGAGATGGTGCACTTCCTGGAGCAGATCTACGGGCGCAAGGTGGACTTGGACGACACCGTGACCGTCGTGCGCTTCTCCCAGATCATTGAGAACCGGCCGGAGATCCGCGACCGCATGCACGGACTGGGCGGGGCGCAGAACTAACCTGCGCCGTGGGGGGCACCCCTCTGGTGCTCACCGCGGTCTCCGGGGCGATATCCGCCCACTTCTGCACTCGCCCTCCCGGCATCGCGTCGAGATCGACAAAAGTCACACCCCCCAACCCCCGACCCCGACTCCCCACCGGCCCCCCACCGCGCACCCCCGTCCTTTTCGTAACCTCAACTACGGGGACGGCGGATCTGGTTACGAAAGGTGCGTATAGGGCCCCTTTTGTCGCCCGGGAGCCAACTCTCCTGTTCGAGGGTGACGTTTTGGCCCGGGATTTCTACGGACCTTTCTCTCGGGAGGACAGCACCGCCGTGGCGACCTCCCCGGCGGTGCGCGACCCCAAGCGTCTGGCACTCTCCTCCCCAGAGCGCCAGAAATCCTTGAAAGCCTGCGAGAACAAGCTATATTCTTCTTCGTTGGCACTCTGGGTGCATGAGTGCCAAGCACATCCGTTATCTCTCGGAGGTTTAATCAATGAAGCTAAAGCCCCTAGGCGATCGTTTGATCGTGCGGGCGATCGAGGAGGAGGAGACCACTGCCAGTGGCATCGTCCTCCCCGATACCGCTAAGGAAAAGCCCCAGAAGGGCAAGGTCCTCGCCGTCGGCGATGGCCGTGTGAACGAGGACACCGGCAAGCGCACGCCGCTCGACGTCGCCGAGGGCGACGAAGTCCTGTACAGCAAGTACGGCGGCACGGAGATCAAGGTGGACGGCGAGGAGCTCCTCGTCCTCCGCGAGTCCGACGTGCTGGCCAAGGTCCAGAGCTAGGAGAACCTGAAACCAATGGCACACAAGGAACTTAAGTACGAGGCGGAGGCCCGCAAGGCGCTCGAGCAGGGCGTCGATGCGGTGGCCAACGCCGTCAAGGTCACACTCGGTCCCAAGGGCCGCTACGTGGTCCTCGACAAGAAATTCGGCGCGCCCACCATCACCAACGACGGTGTGACGATCGCCCGTGAGATCGAGGTCGAGGACGTATTCCAGAACCAGGGTGCTCAGCTGGTGCGTGAGGTGGCCACCGCCACCAACGACGTCGCCGGCGACGGCACCACGACGGCCACCGTTCTGGCCCAGGCGATCGTTCGCCAGGGTCTGAAGAACGTGGCCGCCGGCGCCAACCCGCTGGCCCTGAAGCGCGGGATCGAAAAGGCAGTCGACGATGTGGTCAAGCACATCGAGACCCAGTCGACTGAGATCTCCGGCAAGGAGCAGATCGCCCGCGTGGCCACCATCTCGGCCGGCGACGATGAGATCGGCGACGTGATCGCCGACGCCATCGACAAGGTCGGCAAGGACGGCGTGGTCAACGTCGAGGAGGGCCAGACGTTCGGCATGGACCTCGAGTTCACTGAGGGCATGCAGTTCGACAAGGGCTACATCTCGCCCTACATGGTCACCGACCAGGACCGGATGGAGGCGACCCTCGAGGATCCCTACATCCTGATCGCCAACCAGAAGATCGGCTCCGTCCGCGACCTCCTGCCCGTTCTGGAGCAGGTGATCCAGTCCGGCAAGCCGCTGCTGATCATCGCCGAGGACGTCGAGGGCGAGTCGCTGGCCACACTTGTGGTCAACAAGCTCCGCGGCACGTTCACCGGCGTGGCGGTCAAGGCCCCGGGCTTCGGCGATCGCCGCAAGCGCATGCTGGAGGACATCGCGATCCTGACCGGCGGTGAGGTGATCACCGAGGAGATGGGCCTCAAGCTCGAGAACACTCAGGTCTCGCAGCTCGGCCGGGCTCGCCGCGTCGTGGTGGCCAAGGACACGACCACGATCGTGGACGGCAACGGCGACAGCGATGCCATCAAGGGCCGCATCAATCAGATCAAGACCGAGGTTGAGAACACTGACTCGGACTTCGATCGGGAGAAGCTCCAGGAGCGCCTGGCCAAGCTCTCCGGTGGTGTGGCTGTGGTCAAGGTCGGCGCAGCCACTGAGACCGAGATGAAGGAGAAGAAGCACCGCGTCGAGGATGCGCTGCAGGCCACCCGGGCCGCGCTCGAGGAGGGCATCGTCCCCGGAGGCGGTGTGGCTCTGCTCTCCGCTCAGGACGCTCTCAACATCGACGCGTTGTCAGACGCCGACGAGCGGACGGGCGCCAACATCGTGCGCCGGGCGCTCGAGGAGCCGCTGCGTCAGATCGCCGAGAACGCCGGGCTTGAAGGCTCGGTTGTGGTCAACGATGTCCGCAACGCCGACAAGGGCAAGGGCCTGAACGCGGCCAACGGCGAGATCGTCGACCTGGTCAAGGAGGGGATCATTGATCCCGCCATGGTCACCCGCTCGGCGCTTCAGAACGCGGCGTCGATCGCCAAGAACATCCTGACCACCGAGGCCATCGTGGCCGAGGTGCCGGAGAAGGACGGCGGTGGCGGCGGCGGTGGCATGCCCGACATGAGCGGGATGATGTAAGACCGCCGCGGGCCTGGTGTAATCCAGGCCAACAGGCGAGTGTTGATCGAGGGCCCGGCGAACCGCCGGGCCCTCTTTTGTTCCGCTTAGGCGACCGGACGCGCCTGGCTGTACCGCGACCCCGCGGTGCTGCGGGCCAGCAGGCTGGCCAGAAGGTTGCCCACGATCAGGTACACGACTGCGGCCAGGCCCCAGTTCAGGGCCTCGTGCAGCTTCGCGCCGCTCACCGAGAACACATTCTTGAACGGTCCCACGAGCCACTGTCCGGCATCGTGGATGTCGCTCACGATTACGTTATGCGGGTTCGCTGAGAGCAGCGTGAGGATGATTGCGATGACAATCACGGCTGCCACTGCGCCCGCCAGGGCGCGGATCAAGCGTGCCACGACCATATTTCTCTCCTCCGATCTGTCCTTGACTTACGTTGGGAGCTACCCCTGCCGAGGTAGGGCAAACACGCCGCCGGCGGGCTCCGCAAGTACCGCCCGCAGGCGGCGTTAGGTCAGTGGGTGACCAGGTTCGTACCCCGGCTTGGTCATGTTTGATCCCGGGTAAGACAAGGATCGCCGGTAGAGGAGTCCCATGGCCACGACAGTCTCAGAGCGCGAATCACGTCAGGTTGCCGAGGAGGCGCGAGAGCGCGAGTGGCGGTTGCCCAGCTTCGGCAAGGAGCTGTTCCTGGGGCGTCTGCGACTCGACCTGATCCATCCCCAGCCGCCGCTCGACGCCGAGGCGGTCCAGAAGGGCGAGCGATTCCTGGAGCGTCTGCGGGCGTTCCTGGAGCTCGAGGTCGATCCACTGGAGATCGAGCGAGATGCCCGGATCCCCGAAAAGGTGATCGATGGCCTCAAGGAGCTGGGCGCGCTCGGAATGAAGATCCCTCTCCAGTACGGCGGCCTGGGTCTCTCGCAGGTGTATTACAACCGAGCCCTGGCTCTGGCCTCATCGGCCCACTCCTCGCTCGGCGCTCTCCTGTCCGCCCACCAGTCGATCGGCGTGTCCGAGCCATTGCGCCTGTTCGGCTCGGAGGAGCAGAAGCGGCACTGGCTTCCGCTCGTGGCTCAGACCCAGATCTCCGCCTTCCTGCTCACCGAGCCCGACGTCGGCTCCGATCCGGCCCGCCTGGCCTGCACCGCCGTGCCGAATTACGACGGTTCGGGCTACATCCTCAACGGACGCAAGCTGTGGGCCACCAACGGGGCGATCGCCGACGTCGTGGTCGTGATGGCCAAGGTGCCCAAATCCGAGGACCATCGAGGCGGAATCACGGCCTTCATCCTGCCCTGCGAGACCGCCGGCGTGACCGTCGAGCATCGCAACAGCTTCATGGGCATCAGGGGAATCGAGAACTCGGTGACGTTGCTCCGGGACGTGTTCGTGCCCTCCGAGAACGTGATCGGGAAGGAGGGCCAGGGTCTCAAGATCGCCCTGACGACCCTCAACACCGGGCGGCTGGCGCTGCCGGCAATCTGCCTGGCCGCCTCCAAGTGGTCGACCAAGATCGCCCGCCAGTGGTCGTGCGAGCGCGTGCAGTGGGGCCAGCCCGTCGGCAAGCACGACGCGGTGGCCCAGAAGATTGCGTTCATGGCCGCGACCACGTTCGGGCTCGAGGCGATGCTCGATGTGGCCAGTCGCCTGGCCGATGACAAGAAGAATGACATCCGGATCGAGGCCGCGATCGCCAAGCTCTACGCCTCCGAGATGGCGTGGCAGGTCGTCGACGAGCTGATGCAGATCCGGGGCGGCCGCGGATTTGAGACCGCCGAGTCACTTCGCGCACGGGGGGAGCGGCCCGTCGGGGTCGAGCAGGCCATGCGGGACATGCGCATCAACCGGATCTTTGAGGGCTCGACCGAGATCATGCACCTGCTGATCGCGCGTGAGGCGGTCGACACCCATCTCGAGGTGGCCGGCGACGTGCTCGACCCGGAGACCAATCCGGGCGACCGGGCCCGGGCAGCCGTCCAGGCGGCGGCTTTCTATGGCCGCTGGCTGCCTCAGCTGGCGGTTGGGCGGGGGCAGCGACCCGGCGCCTACGCCGAGCTTGGTCCGCTGGCCGAGCACGTGCGCTTCGCCGAGCGGTCGGCCAGGAAGCTGGCCCGCTCCACCTTCTACGCCATGACCCGATGGCAGGCCGCCCTGGAGAAGCGCCAGGCCTTCCTGGCGCGGATCGTCGACATCGGCGCCGAGCTGTTCGTGATCTCGGCCACCTGCGTCTACGCCGACACCGTGGGCCGGGAGCATCCCGAGCGGGCCGAAGAGGCGGTCGAGCTCGCCGACCTCTTCTGCCGTCAGGCCCGGCGCCGCGTGGAGAGCCTGTTCACCGCCCTGTGGGCCAACGAGGACGACGCCAACCACTCGGCCGCCCAACGAATTCTGGACGGCCGCTACACCTGGCTTGAGGAGGGGATCATCGATCCCTCGGGAGAGGGGCCGATGCTGGGCGAGCCATCCGAGGCGAGCCCCGAGCCGGCCGAGACGGGCGCCGCGTAGGAGCGTCGGCGTACACCTGTCGGGTGCGCCGCGCCACCTCGGTCCAGTCGAACTTGAGGACGTGCTCGCGCGCGTCGGCCACAACCTGGGCCCTGGTGTCCGCGTCGACCAGGGCCTGCTCCAGGACCTCCTCCAGGGCCTGAGCGTCTCTGGAGGGGAACCGCAGCCCGACGCTGCCGTCCCCCGGCACGACCTCCCGCAGGCCGCCCGTGTCGGCCACCACGCAGAGGCAGCCCGAGGCCATCGCCTCGAGCGCCACCAGCCCGAACGGCTCATAGATTGAGGGCACGATCACGATCTCCGACACCCGGTAGAGGGCGTGGAGCATGTCGTCTCCGACCCAGCCCAGAAACGTGCCGTGGCGAAGCAGACCGAGTCGGCGGGCCTGGCGCCTGAGCTCGGTTTCGGCCGTTCCCGTGCCGGCCACGACGAACCGGACATTGCCCAGGCGAGCGGCCACCGGGGCCAGGGCGTCGAGCGCCAGGTGAAAGCCCTTCTCATAGACCAAGCGCCCTACCAGCAGCACGAGGTGCTCGTCCGGGCGGGCGAAGCGGCCCCGCAGCGCCGGCAGGTCGTCCACCACCGGGTGCAGATCGTGCGGATCGATTCCGTTCGGGATCACGGTGATCCGCTCGGGGTCGAGTTCGAACACATCGGCCACGTGCTCCTGCATGAACCGGGAGCAGGTGATCACTCGGTCCGCGCGCCTGGCCATCGTTCGCTCGACGCGGTGGATGTAGGACTGGGGATGGTTCTGGACCCAGCCCTGGTGGCGGCCGAACTCGGTGGCGTGGACGGTCGTGACCCAGGGAACGTCGAACCGCCGGGCCAGCCGGCGTCCGGTCTCGGCCACCAGCCAGTCGTGGGAGTGCACGGCGTCGAACTCGAGCCCCTGGCAGAGCTCCGTTCCCCGCTCCACCATGTCGCGGTTCATCGCCGTGACCCAGCGAACGAAGGCACTCACATCACGCGGAAAGTCGGGCTCGCTGACACGGTGCACGACCACCCCATGGCGCTCCTCCCGGGCCGCCGACCGTCCGCCGCCCCGGGTCAGGACGTGGACCTCAACCCCCTCAGCGTTCAGGTGCTCGGACAGCTTGCGCACGTGCCGGCCCAGCCCGCCCTCGATCACGGGCGGGTACTCCCAGGAGACCAGCAGCACGCGCACCGAGCCGTGCGCCGCTAGGAGGAGACGCCGGCCGGCCTGCGCTCCAGCGGCGGGAAGTCGGGCTGGCGGCGCTCGACGAAGCTCCGGACGCCCTCCGCGAAATCGGGGCGCGCGAAGGACTCCGCCATCAGCCGGTTGGCCTCCTCGAGGCTTTCGCTGATCGTCCTGTCGTAATCCGCGTACACCTGCTGCTTCATCATCGCCATGCTCGTCGGCGAGCAGTCGGCCGCCAGCATCCGGGCATAGTCGAGCGCTTCATCCAGCGCGGTGCCGTCCTTCACGGCCCGGTTGACCAGGCCGAGCTCCGCCGCCTCCGCTCCCAGGAATACCCGCCCGGAGAGGAGCAGATCCAGCGCCCGGGAGGGCCCGATCAGGCGGGGCAGCATCCAGGACAGGCCGTGCTCGGCGACCAGCCCCCGACGTGAGAAGGCCGTGGTGAACTTGGCGCCCTCGGCGGCGATCCGCAGGTCGCACATCACGGCGTGAACCAGGCCGAGCCCGGCGCAGGCGCCGTTGATGGCCGCGATCACAGGCTTGGGTATGCCCAGCGCGTACGTGACCGGCCGCGGATCGTGGGCCGTCGAGCCTGACTGCCCGTTGGACTCGCCCTCGGACAGGTTCTGCAGTCCCTGCATATCGGCCCCGGCGCAGAAGCCTCGACCTGCCCCGGTGACCACGATCGCCCGAACGTCCTCACGCTCAGTGCACTCGTCGAGGAGGTCGAAGTACCGGGTCTGAAGCTCGGGGATCCAGGCGTTCAGCCGGTCGGGACGGTTGAGGGTCAGGACCGCCACGTCATCCTGCACATCGAATAGCACCACTTCGCTCATCACTCCTCCTCGTAGTCCGATGGCGCAAACCGTACGCCAGCAAGGGTGAACTCGGTCTCCAGGCCTTCGATCACTATCTCCGTCAGGCCGCGGTCGCCGTCGGTCAGGCGAACGCCCAGCCACTCAGGCTCCTCGCCCAGGACCGACCGCCAGCGCTCTGTGGTCAGGCCGGCATCCGGAACCTCCAGGGTGGCTCCGGCGATGGACCGCGATGCGCTTCGCGTGTCCCAATCGGGTCCTCCCCAGCGCCAGCTCGCGGGCGGCGTGGGCTGGCTCAGCGAAACGATCGCCCCTCGGATGTCCGCCGGGTGCAGATGAACCTCAGCCATGTCATCGACCGAGACCTCGAACACCTCGCGGATCCCCAGCTCCCGGGCCTGCTCTCGACGGCCGTCCAGCTCCCCGACCTGGAACATGAGCATGTACCCGCAGTCGCCCCCGCGCCGATCGATCAGTCGCCCGGCCGCGGTCTCCGCCTGGGTGGGCGAGACCACCTCGAGGAATGTGTCGCCGAGCGCAAACACGGCGTTTCGCAGCCCGAAGTGGGACACGCCGGGATCGGCATAGGGCTCGCTGAGCCCGAGGCGCTCGCGCAGCTCCCCGGCCACGGCGTCGAGGTCTCTGGCCGCGACGACGGCCTGGCGAAGCCTGGGCAGGGAGAAGTTGGCGAGCTCCGCCACGGAGCGATTATCGCCCAGTGACGGGGTGCAGGGCCGACTCGGACGCCCGGCGAGGGCTAGTCGACTCGTCCGCGCAGGGGCCGGCGCGGGATCGGCGGGTCCACCTGGTCCTCGGAGGGAACCTCGGCCAGCGGACGGTCGGTCACATGCTCAAACCAGAGCGTGCCCTGCCGTCCGAGGGTGGACAGCGGCCCACCGCCACGCAGGTATGCCCACGTCCCGGCGACCGCGGCACCGACGGTGGCGCCGATCGTGACTGTTTCTAAGCCGTACATGACATTCAAACTACGACGCGCCCGGCCAGCTGTGCGTGACATGCCCCACACACACGGCCTAATCCCGCTCCAGCACGGCGATCCCGTGCTCGTCCAGCAGCTCGGCCGCCGGGACGCTCGCGGACAGGGCCCGCTCCTCACCCGTGAGCACGTCGCGCCACCGCCCGGCCGGAACCTGCACCGGCTCGCCGGACGCCGCCTCTCTCACCGTCACGGCCACCAGCACCCGGCCGGCCCGGGTGAAGGCGCACACGGTCTCGCCCCCGGCCAGGGGTTCGTAGCTTCCCCCGGCGAACGCCTCGCCCCGCCGAGCCCGGAGCCCCAGGAGCCGGAGGATCAGAAACAGCTTCCACGTGTCGTGGTCCGGCGGCGAGCCGCCCATCAGCCGTCTGAGCATGGCCTGGCGCCAGTCCCAATCCACCGGCCGCCGGTTGTCCGGATCGACCAGGGCCCGGAAGGTGAGCTCGTCGCCCTGGTAGACGTCGGGTACGCCGGGGGCGGTGAGCTTGAGCGCCAGCTGGCGCAAGGAGATCCGCCATCCGATCGGCTCCACCCGGGCCGCGAACGCCTCCAGTCGCTCTCGGAATGGCGGATGGCTCAGGAGGCTGCGACAGAAGCTCCTGACCGCGGTCTCCCACTCCTCGTCGCCGTCCACCCAGGCCGTGTTGCGCTTGGCCTCCCGCAGCGCCTTCTCCATGTAGGACTCGATCCGCTCCACCTCGATCGGCCAGGCGCCGACCAGGGTCTGGAACAGGAAGTACTGCTCGACCGCGTCGGGGGCGTCGCCCGAGCGCAGCGGAGCCGCCAGCTCGAACCACCGCTCAACCTCGGTTTGCCACTCCTGAGCGATCCATGACAGTGCAGCGATCCGGGCCCGGACGTCGGCCGAGCGCTTGGCGTCATGGGTCATCGTGGTCAGCAGGTTCTCCGGGAAGCGCTCGACCCGCTCCAGGCACCCGGCGTGAAACCGGTCCACGTCGATCCCGAACCGGGACGGATCGCCGCCGACGTCGTTCAGCGCCAGCAGCCGTCCGTAGCGGTAGAACGCGGTGTCCTCAACGCCCTTGGCCGTGATCGCTGGAGTGGTCTGCTGGAAGCGTGTGACGAAGGCCGGCGGCACGGGGTCTTCGAGGAGCAGCTTGGACCGGATGCGAGGCTCGATGTCACCCAGGGCCTGGCGATCGGCCTCATCCACCCGCCCGGCCTCGGGCTCCACATAGGTCCGATACACGGGCAGCGAAGACAGCGCCGCCGTCAAATCCTCGTTCTTTGGCGATTCAGTCCCAACCCTTCGGACCGATTCGCCATCGTTCGCCCCGAGCTCTCGCACGAGCCGCTCGACCTCAGGTGAAAACGTCCCGGACGCCTGCTCGAGCTTGGCCTCAAACGCGACCTCGCCGAAGCCCCGCGGATCCCCGGATACGTCCGCCCACAACGAGGTCAGCACCTCCTCCCCCCGAGGATCCACGAACAGCCCGCACACGTCGTTCAGAAACTCGTAGCCCACGGTCCCGCTCACCGGCCAATCGCGCAACCTCTCCCCGGGGTCGAGGATCTTCTCGACCCAAACCCGCTCGACGCCCGCCGCTCGCAGCCGCTTCAGATACTCCGCCGGGTCGGCCAGGCCGTCCGGATGGTCGACACGCAACCCGTCCACCGACCCTTCGCGGACCAGCGATAGCACCAGTTTGTGCGTGGCCGTGAAGACATCCGGATCCTCCTGCCTCACCCCGGCCAGGTCGTCGATGTCGAAGAACCGCCGGTGCCGTCCGGTGACCGGGTCCACGTCGAAGAACCTGGCCCGCAACCCCTCATCAGCCCAGTACCGGTTGGCCGGGTCGGCGGCCATGTGGTTGGGGACCACGTCCAGCACGAGCCCCAGTCCGGCCTCATGCGCGGTCGCCGACAGACGCTCGAACTCGTCGCGACCCCCCAGGTCCTCGGACAGCCGCGACGGGTCGATCACGTCGTAGCCGTGCTGGGATCCGGGCCGGGCCTGAAGCGAGGGCGACAGGTACAGATGTGAGATCCCCAGGTCTCGCAGGTATGGGATCAGCTCCCGGGCAGCGGCGAATCCGAAGGCGGGGGTCAGCTGGAGCCTGTATGTGGCGCGAAGCTCCGCCGCACCCGTGACCTCATCGCCGCTCACGCCACCCGCTTCAGCATCACGATCGAGCGAGATATGACGGCCACCTCAGTCCGAGCCCCGTAGCTGGTGCTCCCAGGGGCGGCCGAGGGGTCAGACGTGGTCAGCTCCAGCGTCCACTGGGCGCCGAAGCGCCGGCGGGGGAGCATGAATTGCCGCTCCTCGTGGTGGGCGTTGAACAGGATCAGGAACGGGTCGTCCTCAATGTCCTCGCCGCGCGGGCCCGGGGTATCGATCTCCCTGCCGTTGAGGAACATCCCGAGCACGTGCTCGCCGCCCTGCCAGTCCCGGCGCGTCATCTTGCGCCCGTCGGCCCGGAACCACCACACGTCGGGCAGACCAGACTCCCCCTCCTGGCCGCCCAGAAAGCTCTGCCGGCGAAACACAGGATGCTCGCGCCGCAGGCGGATGAGCCGCTGGGTGAACGCGCGCAGCTCGGCTCCGCCGGGGTTCTCGCCCCAGTCGTACCAGGACAGCTCGTTGTCCTGGCACCAGCCGTTGTTGTTGCCTCGCTGGGTCCGGCCGAGCTCGTCGCCGCCCAGGATCATCGGCGTGCCCTGGGAGATCAGCAGGGTGGTCAGGAAGTTCCGTTGCTGCCGGGTTCTGAGCGCATTGATCTCGGGATCGTCGGTGGCGCCCTCGGCGCCGCAGTTCCATGAGCGGTTGTCGTCCGTGCCGTCCTGGTTGTCCTCGTGGTTGGACTCGTTGTGCTTGTCGTTATAGGAGACCAGATCGGCCAGCGTGAACCCGTCGTGGGCCGTGATGAAGTTGATGGAGGCGAATGGGTCGCGGCCGTCGGCCTCGTACAGGTCGGAGGAGCCCGAGAGCCGGGAGGCGAACTCCCCGCAATTGGTCTCTCCCCGCCAGTAGTCGCGCATGGTGTCCCGGTAGACGCCATTCCACTCTGACCACAGCACCGGGAAATTCCCCACCTGGTAGCCCCCGGGCCCCACGTCCCAGGGCTCGGCGATCAGCTTGACCTGGGACAGGATCGGGTCCTGGTGAATGACGTCGAAGAACGCCGACAGGCGGTCGACGTCGAAGAACTCCCTGGCCAGTGCGGCGGCCAGGTCGAAGCGGAACCCGTCCACGTGGCACTCGGTGACCCAGTAGCGCAGGGAGTCCATGATCAGCCGCAGGACGCTCGGATGGATGGGGTTCAGCGAGTTGCCGGTCCCCGTGAAGTCCATGTAGTGGTGGGGGTCATCGGGCATCAGCCGGTAGTAGGCCTCGTTGTCCGCGCCCTTGAATGACAGCATCGGTCCCAGGTGGTTGCCCTCGCCGGTGTGGTTGTAGACCACGTCCAGGATCACCTCGATGCCCGCCCGGTGCAGCGCCTTCACCATCCCCTTGAATTCCCGGACCTGTTCCCCGCAGCGCCCGGTGGCGGCGTACTCGGAGTGGGGGGCGAAGTAGCCGATCGTGCTGTAACCCCAGTAGTTGCGCAGCCCCCGCTCGTACAGGAACGACTCATCGCTGATGTGGTGGACGGGGAGCAGCTCGACCGCAGTCACGCCGAGGTCCTGCAGATAGGACACCGCGGGCTCGGAGGCGAGCCCGGCATACGTTCCCCGCAGCTCCTCGCGGACCTCCGGGTGGCGCATCGTGAAGCCCTTGACGTGGGTCTCGTAGATGATCGTGTCCGCGAATGGCACCCGGGGTGGCCGGTCCCCCTCCCAATCGAACACATCATCGACCACCACGGACTTGGGCATCGCGGCCGCGTCATCCTCGTCGTCGATCTCCAGGTCGCCGTCTTCGGTCCCATCCGGGACGTAGGGCAGGACGTTGGCGTCGTGGGCCCAGCTCACGACACCTTCGATCGACTTGGCGTACGGGTCGATCAGCAGCTTGGCCGGGTTGAAGCGCTTGCCTTCGGTCGGGGCATACGGTCCGTGGACGCGCAGGCCGTACCGCTGTCCCGGACTGATTCCGGGCACATAGCAGTGCCAATTCAGCGCCCGGCGCTGCGTGAGCGGGATCCGCTCCTCGGTCCCATCTCCGTCGAACAGGCACAGCTCGATGGCCTCGGCGTGCTCGGAGAAGACCGCGAAGTTGGTTCCCGAGCCATCCCAGGTGGCGCCGAGCGGGAACGGGCGCCCCGGCCATACCTCCCTCATGCGGTCACACGGACGGCTTCCAAGGCCACGCCCGAAAGCGGCGCAAGCCGGATCTCGGCGTCCGAGAGCTGTGAAACCGCTGAGGTGGTCACACGTACGGTGGCCTCGCCACAGGGCAGGGAGAGTTCCTCCCGGCCGAAGTTGCACACGAGCTCGAACGAGCCCCTCCTCACCCTGAGCCAGCGCTCCTGCTCGTCAAAGGTGATCTCGTCCGCCTCGCCATCGGGCAGCTCGCGCCGCAGGGCCAGCAGTTGGCGATAGAGGCCCTCCACGACCGGGTCCCGCTCGCGAGTCAGCTTGGAGCGCTGAAACGTCTCGGGATCCTGGGGGTCGGGTATCTCCTCGCGGGAGAAGGCCGTGAACGAGGCGAACTCGCTGCGCCGGCCGTCGCGGGTGGCCTGCGCGATCTCCGGGTCGATGTGGTCGGAGAAGAACTGGAACGGCGCCGACTCCCCGTACTCCTCGCCCATGAACAGCAGCACAGCGAACGGCGCCAGAAGCGTGCAGAACGCGGCCAGGGATCGAGCATCCGCGGGCATCCGGTCGCCCACGGCCCGGTTGCCCACCTGGTCGTGATTCTGAGAGAAGACCACGAACCGCTGGGCCGGGACGTCGTCGGCCGGGGCGCCGAACCGCCGGCGGCGAAAGGCCGAGTAGGTACCGTCCTGGACATGCGGGCGGTGAAACGCCTTGGCCAGGTCGGCCACCCGGCCGAAGTCGGAGTAGTAGCCGTCGCGGTCGTCGCTGACCAGCGTCCGCAGCGCGTGGTGGAAGTCGTCCGCCCACGCGGCGTCGCACCCGTAACCCCCTCGGGCCACGGGCCGCATGACCCGCGGGTCGTTCAGTCCGCTCTCAGCGATCACCAGCGCAGCGGGGCGGACGTCATGGACCCGCCGGGCCACGGCCTGAACGATCTGCTCGGCGCTCGAGTCGAAGATCGCATGGATGGCATCCAGCCGCAGGCCGTCCAGCCCGAAATCGGCGATCCATCCACACGCGCTCTGCAGCACCCACTCCCGCACCGGGTCGCAGTCGGCCTGGTCGTAGTTGATCGCCTTGCCCCAGGGCGTCTCATAGACGTCTGTGAAGTAGGGGCCGAACGCCTCCAGGGCCCTGGCGCCGGAGGCCCCCACATGGTTGTAGACCACGTCGAGGATGACCGCCAGGCCCTCCCTGTGCGCCGCGGCAACCAGCGCCCGCAGGCCCTCCGGCCCGCCGTACGACGACTGCGCCGCGGACAGGTAGACGCCGTCATACCCCCAACCCCAGCGGCCCGGGAACTCGGCCACGGGCATGACCTCGATCGCGGTCACACCCAGCTGCGCCAGCTCGGCCAGATGCGGGATCACCTCTGAGAACGTCCCCTCGGGGCTGAATGTCCCCACGTGGAGCTCGTACAGCACCAGTTCGCCCATCGTCGGCCGGTGTCCCAGGGCAGCGGGCGGTTCCACAGCCACGACTCGCGAGGGGCCCCGCAACCCCTCCGGCTGCCAGCGTGAGCAGGGGTCAGGGACGCGCTGGCCATCGAGCACAAACACGTAGTCGTCCCCGGCGCGAGCCGGGGCGACCACCTCATAGACCCCAAACCCGGCCGGCTCCATCGGAACCTGACCGTCGCCGAGCGCAAGCGCGACCGACTGGGGCCGCGGGGCCCAGACGCGAAACTCGACGCGCTCAGCGTCGATCGGCCGCGCGCCCAGCGGCCGCTCCCATGGGAACCTTGACGCCACTAGCAGTCCGGAACCAGCCAGACGGCGGCCAGCGGAGGCAGGGTCACCTCGGCCGAAACCGGCTGACCGTGCCAGGGGATGGGCTCGGGAACCACCCCGCCAAGATTGCCCTGGTCGCTGCCCCCGTAAAACGTCGAGTCCGTATTGATCGCCTCGCGCCACCGGCAGGAGCGCGGGAGTCCGAGCCGGTAATCCTCTCGCGGCACGGGGGACAGGTTGGCCACAAAGACGAGCACCCGCTCGCCGTTCCGGGACTGGCGGGCGAACGCGACCACATTGGCGTCCGCATCATTGGGCTCGATCCACCAGAACCCCGAGGGGTCGGAGTCCACCTCCCACAGCGCCGGCTCGTCGCGGTACAGGCGGTTGAGGTCGCGGACCAGCGACTGGATCCCGGCGTGATCCCCCCTTTCGAGCAGATGCCAGTCCAGCGAGCGCTCGTGACTCCACTCGCTCTCCTGAGCGAACTCGCATCCCATGAACAGCAGCTTCTTGCCCGGGTGGGCCCACATGTAGGCGTACAGCGCGCGCAGGTTGGCCAGCTTCTGCCACCGGTCGCCGGGCATCTTGGCCAGCAGCGAGCCCTTCCCGTGCACGACCTCGTCGTGGGACAGAGGGAGGATGAAGTTCTCACTGAACGCGTACATCAGCGAGAACGTGAGCTCGTGGTGGTGGTAGCGGCGGTAGATGGGATCCTGCTGGAAGTAGTCCAGCGTGTCGTGCATCCAGCCCATGTTCCACTTGAAGCCGAAGCCGAGCCCGCCCACGTAGGTCGGCCGCGACACGCCGGGCCAGGCCGTGGACTCCTCGGCGGTGGAGATCAGTCCGGGCTCACGGGCATAGAGCACCTCATTGAGCTGCTTGAGAAAGGCCACCGCATCCAGGTCCTCCCGCCCGCCGAAGTGGTTGGGCACCCACTCGCCCTCGCGGCGGGAGTAGTCCAGGTACAGCATTGAGGCCACCGCGTCCACCCGGATCCCGTCCACGTGGTACTCCCGCAGCCAGAACAGCGCGTTGGAGATGAGGAAGTTGCGGACCTCGTGGCGCCCGAGGTTGAACACCAGCGTGCCCCAGTCGGGGTGCTCGCCGCGCCGCGGGTCGGCGTGTTCGTACAGGGCGGTGCCGTCGAACCGCGCCAGCGCGAACTGGTCCCGGGGGAAGTGGGCCGGCACCCAGTCCAGGATCACGCCCACGCCGGACTCGTGCAGCCGCTGCACGAACGCCCTCACCTCATCGGGAGTGCCGTAGCGCGGCGTCGGGGCGTAGTACCCCGTCACCTGGTAGCCCCACGAGCCTGTGAACGGGTGGGCCATGATCGGCAGCAGCTCGACATGGGTGAAGCCCATGTCCTTCGTGTAGGCAGCCAGCTCGTCGGCCAGCTCCGGGTAGAACAGCGGACGGTTGCCCTCAAGGGAGTTCAGGCGCCAGGACCCGAGGTGGACCTCATAGATGGAGACCGGGCCGTTCAGCGGCTGGGCCTCGGCGCGCTGAGACAGCCACCGGGCGTCGTCCTCGCTCCACTCGTGCTCTGAGCGGAAGACGACCGACGCCGTCTTCGGCGGCACCTCGGTCTGGAGCGCGTACGGGTCGGCCTTCAGGACCAGCTCACCGTCGGCTCCCACGATCTCGTACTTGTACCGGACTCCCGGCTCGACATCGGGCAGGAACAGCTCCCACACCCCGCTCGATCCCAGCGAGCGCATCGCGTGCAGGCGCCCGTCCCAGGAGTTGAAGTCCCCGACCACGCTGACGGCCCGAGCGGAGGGCGCCCAGACGGTGAATGCGGTGCCGCTGACCCCCTGGTGCTCCATCGGGTGGCTGCCCAGCTTCTCGTAGATCTGCTCGTGGCGGCCCTCGCCGATCAGATACAGGTCAAGCTCACCCAGCGTGGGCACGAATGAGTACGGGTCGTGGACGGTGAACGTGCCCGCGTCCCCGTAGTCGACCTCGAGCCTGTAGGGCTGTGGCGGCTCGGCGTCTTCCAGCACGCCCTCAAACACCCCGCCGGCATGGATCTGGCTGAGCTCCAGTGCCGGTCCCGGGTCGGTGTGCGCCGTGATCGCGCGGGCCCCGGGCCGGAAAGCCCGGATCACCACGCCGTCTGACTCGGAGTGGGCTCCGAGAACGGCGTGGGGATTGGAGTGCTCGCGGTGGACGAGCGACTCGAGTTCGGTGGGCGCGATCGTGGTCATGTTGCTTCCAACAATCTCCTGATACCCGCCACGGGAATCGACACCCAATCCGGGCGGTTGTTGAGCTCGTACTGGAGCTCGTAGATCGCTTTCTCCAGCTCGTAGATTGAGAGCAGGTTGGCGATCGCCGCCTCACCGGCGGGCAGCAGCGTCTGATCCACGTGCTCCAGGTACTGACTCAGGAAGCGCTCGCGGGCCCGCTGCTCGAAATCCTCGGGAGCCCTGCGCTGGGCCATCATCTCGACGGCTGAGGTGACGTAGGCAAACGAGCGCAGCATGCCCGCCACGTCGCGCAATGGGGAGCGCTTCTGGCGGCGCTCGGGCAGCGGGCGGGCGGGCTCGCCCTCGAAGTCGATGATGATCCAGCCCTGAGGAGTGCTCAGGGTCTGGCCCAGGTGGTAGTCGCCATGGGTCCGGATGACCCGGCCCCCGATGCCGATCTGGGCCCGGGCGGCCAGACGCTCGCGCACGTCCTGACCCCGCCCGATGATCGGAGCCACGGCCGGGTTGTCAGGCAGCCGGACGAAGATCCGCTCGATGTCCTCGTCGACCGTGGCCGTGAGCAGCGACAACGCCTCCTGGCTGGGCTCCTCGGGGGAAAAGGCCGGGTCGCCGGCATCGGTGGCCAGCACGGTGTGCATCGCCGCCGTGACCTGGCCGAGACTGTCCAGCCGCCCGAGGAAGGTCTCGGGCTCCCGGGCGATCTCGTCCAGCGCCAGCTCCCAGCCCCCGACCGCGTCATGGAGGAACGTCTGGACGACTCCCAGCGTGGCCGCCAGCGCCATCCCGTCGTAGTCATACCAGCCGTGCAGCGCCGCGATCTGTTCGAAGCCATGTCCGGCCAGGAACCGGAGCATCTCCAGCTCGGGGTTGATCCCCGGCTCCAACTTGCGAAACAGCTTCATCACGAAGCGCTCGTCGAACACGATTGAGGAGTTGGACTGCTCGACCCCGACCAGGCGGGCCGACCCCGTCCTGTCCAGCGCGGCCAGAGCCTCGCTGCCGTGGAAGGTAAAGCGCCCCTGCTCGGTCTCGATCTCCTCGCCGCCGCCGATCCGCCGCAGCAGCTCCCAGGCCGCGCCAGCGTCGGCCAGGCCGTCGTACGCCGCAAGGCCGCCGCCTGAGGCGATCGGCGAGGTCCCCTGATGGAGAGGCCGGGGGAGGCCCTCCTCCTCGCCGACCAGGACCAGGGGGAGCTGGTAGAGCTCGTGCGTGCCGGTGGCGAATCGCGTCTGGACCAGCGCCAGCAGGGCCAGCGGATCCTCCATCAGCAGCGTCGGGCACTCGACGATCTCCAGGCCGGCGATCGAGCGAGCCTTGGCGCCGTACCACCGTTGCGAGGCGATCCAATCCCGCAGGCTCTCGTCATCCAGGAGCCGGCTGAGCTCCATCTCTTCGGTCCCGACGCGCTCAGTCATCCGGCCGGGACTCCCCCTCTTCGACGAGCTCGAACCAGTAGAAGCCCCGTGAGCCGAGCGTGAGCAGGTACGGCAGTTCGCCGATCCGGGGGAAGCGGGAGCGCCCGAACAGCTCCACCGGGTAGCGGCCCTCGTGCTCGCGCAGGTCGAGCTCTACGGCCTGCGCAGACCGGGCCAGGTTGTGGACGCACAGCACCAGATCATCCTCAAATCGGCGCAGGTGCGCGAAGATGCGCGGGTTGGAGGGCTCGATCGGCTCGTATGTGCCAAGGCCGAACACCGGGTGCTCCTTGCGCAGCGCGATGAACCGGTGCAGCCAGCGGAGCAGAGAGGTCGGGGTCCTCAGCTGAGCCTCGATGTTCACGGCCTGAAAGCCGAACACCGGGTCCATCAGCGGCGGCGCGTACAGCTGGGCGAAGTCGGCCCGGGAGAACCCGCCGTTGCGGTCACCCGTCCATTGCATCGGCGTGCGCACGCCGTCGCGGTCGCCCAGGAAGACGTTGTCGCCCATGGCGATCTCGTCCCCGTAATAGAGGACGGGCGAGCCCGGGAGAGAGAACAGGATCGCGTGCATCAGCTCGACCTCGTCCCGGCCGTTGTCCAGCAGCGGCGCCAGCCGGCGGCGAATTCCCAGGTTGAGCTTCATCCGCGGGTCCTTGGCGTACTCGCTGTACATGTAGTCGCGTTCCTCGTCGGTGACCATCTCCAGCGTCAGCTCGTCGTGGTTGCGCAGGAACAGCCCCCACTGGCAGCTCTCCGGGATGTGGGGCGTGTTCTCAAGGACCTCGTAGATCGGAGCCGCCTCCTCACGCCTCATGGCCATGAACATCCGGGGCATGACCGGGAAGTGGAAGGCCATGTGGCACTCGTCGCCCTGGCCGAAGTACTGGACCACGTCGGCCGGCCACTGGTTGGCCTCGGCCAGCAGCACCCGGTCGGGGTAGAGCTCGTCCACCTCGCGGCGGACCCGCCGCAGGTAGTCATGGGTCCTGGGCAGGTTCTCGCAGTTGGTTCCCTCCTGCTCGAACAGGTACGGGACCGCGTCCAACCGGAACCCGTCGAGCCCCATCTCCAGCCAGAACCGCAGGACCTCAATCATGGCCTCCCGGACCTCCGGGTTCTCGTAGTTCAGATCGGGCTGGTGGGAGAAGAATCGGTGCCAGTAGTAGGCACCCGCCACGGGGTCCCAGGTCCAGTTTGAGGACTCGGTGTCGATGAAGATGATCCGGGCGTCCTGGTAGCGGTCGTCGCTGTCCGACCACACGTACCAGTCGCGCTTGGGCGAGTCGGGACCGGACCGGGACTCCTGAAACCAGGGGTGCTCCACCGAGGTGTGGTTCATGACCAGGTCGGCGATCACCCGGATCCGCCGGGCGTGGGCCGCGTCGATCAGCTCCTGGACGTCGTTGACCGTCCCGTAGTCGGGATGGATGTCGGTGAAGTCCGCGATGTCATAGCCTCCGTCGCGCAGCGGCGAGCGGTAGAAGGGCAGCAGCCAGATGCAGTCGATGCCGAGCCACTGGAGGTAGTCCAGCTTCTCGGTCAGGCCGCGGAAGTCGCCGATCCCGTCGCCGTTGGCGTCGTAGAAGCCCCGGACGTGGACTTCGTAGAACACGGCCGACTTAAACCACAGCGGCTCGGCCTCGAACCACTGGCGCGTCTGGGCCTGGGGCGCAGAGTCAGCCGCCGAGCCATTGCCCTGCGGGCCCGGGCGCTGCTCGGCGGCCAGCAGGTGGGTCAGGGTGGGGGGGCCCGCGCTCACGACTCCACCCGAATCACGTGGGCCTGGCGGTGAGCGGGCTCCAGCCGGATGAAGTTGGGACCGATCCGCCACTGAAAGCGCTCGTCGGACAGCAGGTCGTGGGCCGTGAAGCTGGGCGCCACCCCCAGGCTGGCCGGAATCGTCACCAGGCCCTCCTGGGGCTGGTGGGGGTCGATGTTGACCACGGTCACGATCGTGTTCTGTCCCGCCTGCTTGGCGTAGGCGATCAGAGCCTCGCTGGTCGTATCCAGGAACGTGACGTTGGAGAAGCTCTGCAGGGCCGGGTTATCACGGCGGATGAAGTTGATCTGTCCGATCAGCGGCAGCAGCTCCCCGTTGAGGGCTCGGGCCTTGGCCTCGTACTTCTCGGAGTTCAGGTACTCCTCAGACCCCTCTCGCACGGCCACGCTCTCCGCGTTCTCATAGCCGGAGTAGATCCCGTAGCTGGGACTGAGCGTGGCCGCCAGAATCAGCCGGGCCTCAAACGCCGGCCGCCCTCCGTGCTGGAGGTAGGCGTGCAGGATGTCCGGCGTGTTGGCGAAGAAGTTGGGGCGGAAGTACTCCTGCTCGCCCGAGTAGGCCAGCTCAGAGATGTACTCGGTCAGGTCGTGGCGGGAGTTCTTCCAGGTGAAGTACGTGTAGGACTGGCTGAAGCCCACCTTGGCCAGGTGGCGCATCACCGACCGGCGGGTGAACGCCTCGGCCAGGAACACGACGTCCCGGTCGTGGGAGTGCACCTGCTCGATCAGCCAGTGCCAGAACTCAAACGGCTTGGTGTGAGGGTTGTCGACCCGGAAGACCTTCACCCCGCAGTCCACCCAGTGGAGCATCACCTCGAGCAGCGCCTGCCACAGCCCGCGCCAGTCCGGCGATCCCCAGTTGACGTTGTAGATGTCCTGGTAGCGCTTGGGCGGGTTCTCGGCGTACTTGAGCGTTCCGTCAGGCCGGCGATGAAACCACTCGGGGTGCTCCTTCAGCCACGGGTGGTTGGCCGAGCACTGGATCGCGAAGTCCAGCGCGACGTCCATGTTGTGCTCCCGGGCCGTGGCGGTCAGCGAGCGCAGATCGTCGATCGTCCCCAGGTCCGGGTGGACAGCGTCGTGCCCGCCGGTGGCGTCGCCGATCGCCCAGGGGGAGCCGGGATCGGTGGGCTCCGCGATCAGCGCGTTGTTCCGTCCCTTGCGGTTCGCCTGTCCGATCGGGTGGATCGGCGGGAGGTAGACGATGTCGAAACCCAGCTCGGCCAGCTCCGGCAGGCGCTTCTCGACCCCCTGGAGCCCCCCCCACGACCGTGGGAAAAGCTCGTACCACGAGCCGAACCGGGCCCGCAACCGGTCGACCTCAAGCTGCAGCGGCTGCTCCAATGAGACGCAGCCGTGCCGCTCCTGAGCGCGCTCCACGGCCTCATGGAGCTCCGGACCCAGCGCGACGTCGTGCTTGGCCGCCTCAGGGGCGGCGGGGTCTTTGAGCGTCGCCACCGCGTGCTCGATCACCCTGCGCTCGGCCCCTTCGGGGGCGCGCTCGGCCGCCCCCTCCAGCAGCAGAATCCCCTCGGACAGCTCGCCCATCAAATCGTGCTGTCCCGCCTCCAGCTTTCGGGCCAGCTCATCGCGCCAGGTTCCAAACACGTCCGTCCAGGCCTGGACCGTGTACTGGTAACGGCCCATGCGAGTGACGTCGAACCCTCCCGCCCAGCGGACGCCCCCCAGGTGAGCGTCCAGGCGGTGCATCTCAGCCTCCCGCCATTTCCGCTCGCCGGGCTCCCGATAGCGGACCACCGTCCGGATCAGATCGTGCCCGTCGCGGAACACGTCGGCCTGCACCTCAACGCGGTCGCCGATGCACCGCTTGGCCGGATACCGGCCCCCATCCACCGCCGGCGCCGCGTACTGAATCACGATGCGTTCCGGCAGGGCCGCGGGCGTGCTCGGCTCCCCGCCGGCCCGGACGCCCGGTTGCGTGCCCGTCGCGGGACTGGCCATATCTGGAAACTATCCACCCGCGCAATGGGTAAACCGCGTCGATGAAGAACCTCCCCCGCTCGAGCGGCGTCCAGCTCCATATCACCTCTCTGCCCGGTGGCCGGCTGGGGGCTGAGGCCTACCGCTTCGTGGATTGGCTGGCCGCGGCAGGCCAGTCGTGGTGGCAGGTTCTGCCGCTGGGGCCGCCCGACCGCCATCACTCTCCGTACAAGTCCCGCTCGGCGTTCGCGGCCTGGCCGGGGCTGCTGGCCGACCGCCGGGCGTCGGTCAGCGCGGCCGAGCTGAGCGACTTCCGAGCCGACAACGCCTGGGTGGAGGACTGGGAGCGTTTGGCCGGGCGCGGTGCGGTGGCCCACCAGGTCCGCTTCCAGCGCGAGTGGGGCGCGCTGCGCGGCTATGCCGCGCAGCGGGGCGTGCGGCTGTTCGGCGATCTGGCCATCTACGTTGCCCCAGACAGCGCCGATCACCGAGCCCATCCGGAGCTGTTCCAGGACGGCTTGGTGGCCGGGGCGCCACCGGACGCCTTCTCCTCCGCAGGCCAGCTATGGGGCAATCCGCTCTACGACTGGCCGGCGCTTCAGCGCCGGCGCTACCGGTGGTGGGCCCAGCGCGTGGCCCGGTCGCTGGACCTGTTCGACCTCATCCGGATCGACCACTTCCGCGGCCTCGTGGCGTATTGGGCGGTTCCGCAGGGCGCCCGGACCGCACGGTCCGGTCACTGGAGACGGGGGCCGGGCCGGGCCCTGTTTGAGGCCATCGCGGCCGAGCTGGGCCCTCGATCCGGTCTGCCCTTCGTGGCCGAGGACCTGGGCGTCATCACTCCGGCCGTCGAGCGCCTGCGCGATCAGCTCGGTCTCCCGGGGATGATCGTCCTCCAGTTCGGCTTTGACCCCGATAAGCCCGACAGTCCCCACCGGCCCGAGAACCATGCCGAGAACCGGGTCGTATACACGGGCACCCATGACCATGACACGGCACGTGGCTGGTGGGAGTCGATCGGGGCTCCGGAGCGAGAACTGGTCAGGGCGGCGGCCACGGCGCACGGCATTCGGGTGGGGCGCCGGCCCTGGTGGGCCCTGATTGACCTGGCCCTGGCCTCGCCGGCGCGCGTGGCCATGCTGCAGGTCCAGGACATCCTCGGACTGGGAACCGAGGCCCGCATGAATGACCCCTCGCGGGCCGGCGGAAGCTGGCGCTGGCAGATGGAGCCGGGCGCGCTCACACCGGCGCTGGCGCGGAGACTGCGGGAGGCGACGGGGGAGTCGGGACGATCGACCCTACGCCCGGGCCCGCACTCCTGAGGAGGCGCTCGGCGAGCTCCGCCGCGACGCGGATGAACAATTCGATCCGCAGGTGGTCACGACGTTTGAGGCGGTGTGGCGGGAGCTTCCGGCCGCCGACCCCGATCAGGCGCTCGACGCCATCCTGGACCAGGCGTCAGCGCGCTGAGTGCCGCTGCCCGCCCGCTGACCTTGGCGTGGCGGTAGGCGTACGTGGCGTCTGACCGAAGCCGGCGCCACCACGTCGTCTCATACATGATCATCTGACTCGGCCGGGCCCGGACCTCCATCCCCGCCGCCCCCACCACCGCGAGGGCCCGTTCGGCGATCGCGATCTGGCCGAAGGCCGTGGGGTGGACATGGTCTGCCATGACCAGGTTGCGCCCGCGGAACTCGCTCAGGTCGAGCAGCAGCGCCCCGCTCTCGCGAGCGGCTGTCTCGACCAGCCCGTTCAGGTGAGCGACCCTACCGGGCCCCCGCGGCCGGCCCAGGTCGTATGGCGCGGTGACTATCAGGACGCGGTCGCACCGCCTGAGCAGGAAGCCGACCGAGAAACGGAAATCCACGTTGAAGGTCTCGGCGTCCCAGTCAGCGGCACGGACGTCGTTGACGCCGACGTACAGGCAGCCCAGGTCATAACCAGCGTCGGGGTCCACGGCACGGCGATTGAAGGCTGGGATCTGCTGATGCAGCACATGCACCGCCCGGTTTCCATCCACCGCATAGTTGGTGAAGGCCAGACCGAGCCCCCGGGCCACCCACTCGGCCCAGGAGCGCATGGCCACACCCCATTGCAGCTCGCCGCCACCGTTGGTGATCGAGTCGCCGAAGGCCAGCACACCCTGGCGGCAGGAAGAGGCACCCTGACTCAAGGAAGCGCGAGCGTACCGGCGCGGCGCCCACTAGTCGATAATCGGCCGCAGTGCGGGAGGCTGCCTTCACAGCCCATGGCTCCCCAGCCCTGGACCGGCTCCCCGGCGCGCAGGACATGGTCCGCGCCGCCGAGGAACTCGCCGACCGGCTGCCCGAGCCGTTGGCTCCACTGGCCCGACTGGCCTACAACTACCGCTGGTCCTGGCTGCCCGGAGGGCCGGAGCTGTTCGCCTCCGTGGACCGTGAGCGCTTCGAGCTCTGCCTCCAGAACCCCGTCCGCCTTCTCCAGGAGGCGTCCTCCCGGGCCCTGAGCCGAGCCGCGGCCGACTCGGATCTGGTGGCGCGAGCGCATGACCTGGAGCTGCAGGTCCAGAGCGATCTGAGCAGGCCGCCCGCCGAGGAGATCGACCATGCGCACCCGGTGGCCTTCCTGTGCGCCGAGTACGGAATCCATGTCTCGCTGCCGATCTACTCGGGCGGCTTGGGCGCGCTGGCCGGTGACCTGCTGAAGGAGGCGTCGGACCGGGCGATCCCGATGGTGGCCGTGGGACTCATGTACCGCAAGGGCTACTTCCGCCAGCGGATCGACGGCGGCGGCTGGCAGCACGAGTACTGGGTCGATACCGACCCCCAGCGACTACCCGCCGCTCGCGTGCTGGACGGCGAGGGGTCGCCGGTGACGGTCGAGGTTCCGATCCACGACTCGCAGGTGACGGCCCACGTGTGGAGGGTGGACGTCGGCCGGGTGCCGCTGTTCCTGTTGGACACAGACCTGACCAGGAATGGACCGGTGGAGCGCTGGATCACCGCGCGGCTATACGAGTCCGATCCGGTCACGCGGCTGTCGCAGTACATCCTGCTCGGGGCCGGCGGTATCCGAGCGCTGGGGGCGCTGGGCATCGACCCCGGTGTGATCCACCTCAATGAGGGACACGCCGCGCTCGCGCCGCTGACGCTGGCGGCTCGCCTGCGCAACGGCCAGGCGGCTGACCAGGCATTGGCCCAGGCCCAGGATCGCACCGTGTTCACCACCCACACGCCCGTGCCGGCGGGCAACGACTCATACCCCGCCGAGGAGGTCGGCCGGGCGATCGGTCGGCTGGCCGGCGAGCTCGACATCCCGGCGGACACGGTTCTTGGGCTGGGCCGGACCCATCCCGATCGGCCCGAAGAGCCGTTCGGGGTGACGCAGGCGGCGCTGCGCCTCAGCCGCTCGGCCAACGGCGTGAGCCGGCGGCACGGCGAGGTGGCCCGCGGGATGTGGGCGCCGCTGTGGCCCGACGCGCCTGAGGACCAGGTTCCGATCGGACACGTCACCAACGGGGTTCACGTGCCGACCTGGATCGGGGAGCCGATGCGGGAGCTGCTCGACCGCCACCTCGGCCCGGAGTGGATCACCCGGGCGGCCGATCCCGAGACCTGGGCTGGGGTCGACCAGATCCCGGACGAGGAACTGTGGGAGGCCCGCCAGCGTCAGCGCGGCGAGCTGGTCGAGTTCGTCCGCCGCCGCAGCATGCAGGACCGGCTGATGCGGGGGGACACGCGCGACTACGTGGACGCCGCGCTCAGGGCCTTCGACGACGGCGCGCTGACGATCGGCTTCGCCCGCCGAGTGGCCACGTACAAGCGGCTCGGGCTCCTGATTCGGGATCCCGAATGGACGGTTTCGCTGCTGGCCGGTGAGCGCCCCGTGCAGGTGGTGCTGGCCGGAAAGGCCCATCCCCGCGATGAGGAGGCCAAACACTCGCTCCAGCATCTCTTCGGCCTGAAGTCCGCGCCCGTCGTCGGCCAGCGCGTGGTCTATCTGGATGACTATGACCTGGCGCTCGCGGCGACGCTGGTGAGGGGCTGCGACGTCTGGCTCAACCTGCCCCGCGCGCCGCTGGAGGCCAGCGGAACGAGCGGGATGAAGTCCGCCTTCAACGGCGGCCTCCAGCTCAGCGTGCTTGACGGGTGGTGGGCCGAGGCCTACGACGGCCAGAACGGCTGGGCGCTGCCCGGCGACGTGATGGACGACCCGTACGCCCAGGACGAGCGCGACGCCGACCTCCTGCACGGCCTGCTCGCAGAGGAGATCGTGCCCGCGTTCTACGACCGGGATGAGCGCGGCATGTCCGCGCCGTGGCTGGCCCGGATCCGGGCCTCGCTGCGCTCAATCGGCCCCCGCTTCTGCGCCACCCGGATGCTGGCCGAGTACGTCCAGGGGCCGTACAGGCGATAGGGCGTCCTGCGTGACGCCCGGGCTCTACTGCAGGTCAGACAGGGGATGGGCCGAGGGCCCGACGTACTTGGCCGTGGGCCGGATCAGCCGGCCCTCGCGCTTCTGCTCCATGATGTGGGCCGACCAGCCCGCCGTCCGGGCGCAGGTGAACATCGGCGTGAACAGCTCGGAGGGCACGTCGGCATAGTCCAGGACGACGGCCGACCAGAACTCGACGTTGGTGGCCAGGACGCGGTCGGGCTTGCGGGCCTGGAGCTCGGCCAGCGCGGCCTCCTCGAGCGCCTCGGCCACCTCCACCCGAGGGGCGCCGATCTCCTTGGCCGTGCGCCGGAGCACCGCGGCCCGAGGATCCTCGGCTCGGTAGATCCGGTGCCCGAATCCCATCAGCCGGTCGCCGCGATCGAGCAGATCCTTGACGTAGCGCTCGGCGTCGCCCATCTGGGCCACGTCGTCCAGCATCGTCAGGACCCGGCTGGGCGCGCCGCCGTGCAGCGGGCCGGACAGGGCGCCGACGGCGGCCGATAGCGCCGCGGCCACGTCAGCCCCGGTCGAGGCCACGACCCGGGCGGTGAACGTGGAGGCATTCATTCCGTGCTCGGCGGCGGAGATCCAGTAGGCGTCGATCGCTTTGACGTGGTCGGGGTTGGCCTCGCCCCGCCAACGGATCAGGAAGCGCTCGGGAATCGACCTGGCCTTGTCGACCTCGCGCTGGGATACCGGCGGTTTGCCGATCCCCCGCGCGGACTGGGCCACGAACGACAGCGCCATCACGGAGGCCCGCGCCAGGTTGTCCCGCGCCTCATCGTCGGAGATGTCGATCAGCTCGCCAAAGCCCCACTGAGGACCGAGCATCGCCAGCGCCGACTGCACGTCGACTCGCGGATCGCCCGAGTGGACCGTCAGGCCGTACGGTTCGGCGGGCGGCATCCCCGGGAGCAGCGTCCCGTCGACGAGCAGACCCCAGACCTGCTCGAACGGCACCTTGCCCACGAGCTCCTCGATGTTGACGCCCCGATAGCGCAGCGAACCCCCGGCCCGGTCGGGCTCGGCGATCTCGGTGGCAAAGGCGACTACGCCCTCGAGGCCTGACTGGACTTCAGCGGTTGCGGTCATGTGGTGTCTCCTATTGCGGGTTAGGCCTCCTCCAAGCCCGGCCAGGAAGGCTATCGGGGTAGGCTGTGCGGCCGTGCATGACCTGCTCTTCCGCCCTGCAGGCGAGCTCGCCGGCCTGATCCGTTCCGGAGAGCTGAGTGCCACCGAGCTGGTCGAGACCTCGCTGCGCCGGATCGATGAGCTCGAGCCGGAGATCAACGCCTTCACCCACCTGGCCCACGACTCCGCGATGGAGACCGCCGCGGCGATTGGGCCCGGCGATCCGCGCCCGTTCGCCGGGGTTCCGATCGCAGTCAAGGACAACCGCCCCGTGGCCGGCATGCCGATCACGCTGTGCAGCGACCTGTTCGCCGACGTTATGCCGGGGCACGACGCCTTCCTCGTGCGGCGCCTGCGTGATGCCGGCTTCGTGATCGTGGGCAAGACCGCCCTGCCTGAGATGGGGATTCTTCCCACCACCGAATCCCGCCGGTTTGGCCCGACCCACAATCCGTGGGCGCTTGATCGTACCCCGGGGGGCTCGAGCGGCGGGTCGGGCGCCGCGGTGGCCGCCGGGATGGTGCCGCTGGCCCACGGCAACGACGGCGGCGGCTCGACCCGCATCCCGGCCGCCTGCTGCGGCCTGGTCGGGCTGAAGGGCTCACGGGGGCGGGTGTCCGTCGGCCCAGACGTGGGCGACAGTTTCCTGGTCAGCGACGGCGTGCTCACCCGCACCGTGGCGGAGACGGCCCAACTGCTGGACGTCCTGGCCGGGTATGAGCCCGGCGATGCCACCTGGGCTCCGGCGCCCGAGGCTCCATTTGCCGAGCTGGCCGGGCGCGAGCCCGGGCCTCTGCGAGTTGGCCTGGCCCTCAATCCCCCGCTGAGGGACGCCGCTGTGGACCCGGTGTGCGCTGAGGCGGCACGCTCGGCCTCCCAGGTCCTGGAATCGATGGGGCATCAGGTGGAGGAGATAACGCCGCCCTGGGACCAGGGCGACGTCCTGCCCGAGTTCACCCGCGTATGGGCTCCGCTGATCTCGGCCCAGACCGCCGTGGGCGGGTTGCTGCGGGGCCGCGAGCCCACCGCGCAGGACGTCGAGCCCCTGACCTGGGTGATGTGGGAGAACGCCCACTCGAGCGACTCGCTGGCCTACGTCCTGGCCGAGGGGCGGATGAAGACCCTGGCCCGGGCGATCGTGGCCTTCCTGGCGCCGTATGACCTGGTGGTCACGCCGGCCCTGGCCCAGCCTCCCGTGCCGATCGGCGAGATCCACGGCCGCGGTCCGGAGCCCTGGGATCATTACCGACGTTCGGGCCACTTCACGCCCTTCACCGCTGTCTGCAACATCACCGGCCTGCCCGGAATCGCGCTGCCGCTGTACCAGGGCGACGACGGTCTGCCCCTGGCCGTCCAGCTGATCGGCCGTCCGCTGGGCGAGGGCGATCTGCTGGCCGTGGCGTCAGCGCTCGAGCACGCGCTCCCCTGGGCCGATCGCCGGCCCGAGCTGGCAGTGGCCTAGCGGCCGAGCATCCGCCCGCCCGCGGCCACCCTCTCGGGGCCGCGCCAGGGCCCAGCGTGGTCGATTTTCCCCACATGGTGTGGTTTTTCGGCCACGAAGATCAGGCCCGACATTCGTCCAGAATCTGGTCCAGCGGGCTAAAGGTCCCCGCGCGTCCGTCCGATGAGGCCCATGTCGCAAAAGGCAAACCCGTCGCGAGGCGGGGGCGCAAAGCCAGGGGTCTCTCGCAGACAGCCCAGCCGCCGACGTCCAACGAAATGACCACGGACGGAGGTTTCGGATGCCCTACATCCCGGCTGGACGCAGGCGAGCAGTTGCGATTCTCGCCGCCGCAGTAGCCGCCATGGCGCTGCCGGCTGCCGCCAGCGCGGCCCCTAACCCTCCCCCGCCGCCTGATTGGATCGCCGCCACGCTCGGGACAACGACCTACGTCCCGCCGACCTGTACGGACCCGACGCTCACGCAGCCCTTCCAGAGCTTCGGCGACCAGAACTACTACGTCCTGGCCCCCGGGGAGTCGCCTTCGAACTTCGCCGGTGACGGCTGGACGTTGTTGGCCGGCGCCAACATCACGACCTCCACGCTGTCGGACGGCACGACCGGAAGCGTGCTCGACCTGCCCGGCGGCTCGATGGCCATCAGCCCGCCCATGTGCGTGGCCTCCAACTACCCCACCGCCAGGACCATGGTCCGCAACGTCCAGGGTGGCGGTGGCGTGCATGTGTTCGTTACCTACGCCGGCACCTCCACCTGGAGCAAGGCCAAGGATGGTGGATCCTGCCACGGCAAGGGCAACGCTTGGGGCCTGTCGGACAACGTGAAGCTCTCCCCCGCCAACACCGACGGCTGGCAGATCGTCCGCTTCGCCCTCGTCCCCGACAACGGCAACAACGACCACCAGGCCTACAACTTCTACGTCGACCCGTACGCCAAGCGCTGAACCCGGCCACCGGCCTCACCGCCGCCAACTGACCAGCAGCTATGGCCAAAAGTCACGACAGCCACCTGGCCAGCGACCCGCGGGCCGAGAGCCCCGCCGACCGCTTGCTCGAGGATTCCTGGGGCGAGCGCAAGCGGCGCTCGGGCCACCGGGAACTGGTCGTGGAGCTGACGGCCGCGGCGCTGTTTCTGGCCGTGGCCATCCCGCTTGCTCTGCCCACGCTGAGCACGCGCCCGCTGGACGCCGAGCTCGTCGTCCTGCTGGTGGGCCTGTACGCACTGGTGGCCGGGGCGATCGCCTTCCCCGTCGGCGCCGGCTACCTGGTGCCCACGTACACGGTGCTGGTGCCGATGCTCCTGCTGCTCCCCCCGCCCGTGGTTCCTCTGCTCGCCGCGGCCGGCGGCGTGGTGGCCGGTCTGGCCCGCATGGCCACCAGGCGGGCCCACTTTCAGCACGTCCTGTTCTCAATCCCCAACGCCTGGTACGCACTGGGTCCGACGCTGGTTCTGATGTCGGCGGGCACCCACCATGGCTCGCTGGTCATGGCGGGCGTCTACCTCGCGGCCTTCCTGGCCGGATGCCTGGCCGATCTCATCACCTCCACGCTCAGGGAGGCGGGCGCACTGATGGTGGCCCCGAAGATCCAGCTGCTCGTGACCGCCCAGGTATGGTTGATCGACGGCTGCGTCGCCCCGCTTGGTCTGCTCCTGGCCCTGGCCGCGCGGCACGATCACGCCGCCCTGCTGATGGTGCTCCCGCTGGGGACGCTGCTGCTGGTCCTGCAACGCGACCGGACCCAGCGAATCGTCCAGGCCCAGGAGCGTCTGGAACTCGCGCTGACCGACTCGCTCACGCGCCTGGGTAACCGCCGCAAGCTGGCCTCCGACCTGATCGAGCGGATTGAGATGGCGACTCATGCCAATCCGCTCGTCCTGATGGTCTTCGACCTGGACGGCTTCAAGGCCTACAACGACACCTTCGGGCATATGGCCGGTGACGCTCTGCTGGCCCGCATGGGCGCCAAGCTCGACCACATCGCGCGTCCGGCCGGAGTGGCCTACCGGCTGGGCGGCGACGAGTTCTGCGTGCTGCTCCCCGCCCAGCCCGACGAGGTTCCGGCGGCCATGGCCAGGATCGCCGATGCGCTGCGCGAGGACGGCGAGCGGTTCTCGATCGAGGCCTCCGGTGGCGCCGTGCTGCTCCCGCATGAAGCCAACAGCCCCGAGTACGCGCTCCAACTGGCCGACCAGCGGATGTACCTGCGCAAGAGCAGCCGCGCTCCGTCGGTGGCCCGCGAGCAGACGCGCGACGTGCTCGTTCGGATCATGCAGGCCAAGCAGCCCGGGCTGACCGACCACACCAGCCACGTGTCTCGGCTGGCCGTGGCCGTGGCCCGCCGGCTTGAGCTGGACGGCGAGCAGGTTGATGAGGTGGCCCGTGCCGCCGACCTTCATGACATCGGCAAGGTGGGCATCCCCGACGCGATCCTGGAGAAGCCGGGAGCGCTCGATGCCGGCGAGTGGGAGCTGGTGCGCCAGCACACGCTGCTGGGTGAGCGGATCCTCAGCGCCGCCTCCGCGCTGCGGCCGGTGGCCCGGATCGTGCGCTCCAGTCACGAGCGCTGGGATGGCCGCGGGTATCCCGACGGTCTGGCTGGTGTGGCAATCCCGCTGGCCGCGCGGATCGTGGCCGTGTGCGACGCCTACGACGCGATGGTCTCCGACCGCTGCTACCGGGCGGCGCTGTCCCCGGCGGCAGCCCGGGAGGAGCTGGTCCAAGAGGCCGGGCGCCAATTCGATCCCGAGGTGGTCGAGATCGTCCTGGACGCGCTCAGGGAGTTGGGGCAGGAGGCCGTCTCAGGGCCGTCTCAGCCGCCGGTGGCTGAGCCGAGCACCGCCTGAGCCAGCTGGAACATTCGTCCAGACGCTAAAGCCTTCACTCAAGTTGGCCGATTAGCCCTCTGTCGCAAAAGGCGAACCCGTCGCGAGGCGGGGGCGCAAAGCCAGGGGTCTCTCGCAGACAGCCCAGCCGCCGACGTCCACTTACAAGCCAAGGACGGAGGTATTTGGATGGGGCCGTTGGTCGACCGCTGGCGCAGGGGCGTACTCGCACTCGGCGTTGCGCTGGCCGCACCAGCCGTGCCTGCGGCCGTCGCGCAGGCCCACGTGCACCACCGCTCCAAGCACCGCCATCACGTGACCCGGATCCATCGGAGGCACCGCCATGGTGTCAGGACCGGTGCCAAGGTCGCCAACGCCACCGATACGTCCACCACGCCCAGCACCGCGCTGTGCTCACAGGGATCGCCCAGCCAGTCGTTCCTCTCTCAGGGAGACTTCAACTACTACGTGGACGTTCCTGGACCCGGCGGCACCGGGTTTGACGGCAGCACCTGGAGCCTGAATGGCGGTGCCGCTTCCGCCGGTGGGGTCCTGGATCTGCCCGCCGGGTCGCAGGCCGTGAGCCCCGACGTCTGCATCACCTCCGACAACCCCGAGGTCCGCATGATGGTCCGGAGCGTCAACGGAGGGGACGGCGTGCAGGTCAGCGTGTCGTACTACACGTCGGCTGGCTGGAGCAAGGCGAAACCGGCCGGAGGCGTCAACGGCCAGGGCACCAACTGGACGCTCTCGGGCACGATCAACCTTCCCAAGCCGCCGCCGCCTCCGCCGGGCAGCGGCCCCCCGCCGCCCGGAGGTGGGTCAAGCAGCTGGCAGATCGTTCGCTTCACGCTCACGCCCGGTGGTGGGCACAGCGAGTTCAACCTGTCAGGCCTCAGCCTGGCCGTCCCGCCGCCCACGCCGAGCACCGGTCCGTGCAGCGAACCGGTGTTGAGCCAGATCTTCCTGCCTGCCGGGGACGCCAGCTACTACACGCCCGCGCCGGGACAGACCGGGGGCGGGTTCGTGGGCACCGGCTGGACGCTCACCGGCGGGGCCAACATCGTCACCACGACGCGGGACGACGGCACCGGCGGCCTGGTGCTTGACCTGCCGGCCGGGTCGATGGCCGTTAGCCCCGACATGTGCGTGACCTCGCTGTACCCCACGGCCCGAATGATGCTCCGCAGCCTGTACGGGGGCGATGACATCTCCTTCCGTGTGTCCTACGGCGGCACCAACACCTGGACCAATCCGCATGAGACCGGTCATGTCCATGGCAGCAACAAGAGCTGGACGCTGTCCGACTCCGTCCACCTTCAGCCCAGCAACGTCTCGGGCTGGCAGGTCCTTCGGGTGACGCTGGTCCCGGACGGCGGCCACGGCGAATTCCAGCTCTACGATCTGGAGCTCGACCCCTACGCCAGGGGTTGATCCGGATGGCCACCGAGATCGCCCTGGCTGCGCTCGAGCGGGCGGCCAACGCCCCGCTCGACCCTCGGGCCGCGGACCCGGCCGACAGGCTCCTGGAGGATTCCTGGACCACGCGCCAGAGCCGCGCCGCCCGCCGCGAGCTGGTCGTTGAGAGCGCTGCGGCGGGGCTGTTCCTGGCCGTGGCCATTCCGATGGCCCTCCCGGCCCTGCTGACAGGCCGGCTGGACGTGCCGCTGGCCGTGCTGCTGGTGTCCCTGTATGCGCTGGTCGCCGCCGCGGTCCGCTTCCCGATCGGCGCCGGCTACCTGGTGCCCACCTACGTGATCCTCGTCCCCATGCTGCTGCTGCTGCCGCCGGCCACGGTGCCGCTGGTGGCCGCTGTGGGCTGGGTCCTGGCCAGCCTCGGCCGGCTGGCCGCCCGGCGGGGGCGGCCCGAGCACGTCCTGATGGCCGTGCCCAACGCCTGGCATGCCCTCGGCCCGGCGGCGGTGCTGCTGGTGGGCGGGACGCACCACTCGTCGGTGCTGACAGCGGGGATCTACATCCTGGCCTTCTTGGCCGGGTGTGCGATTGATCTGGTCGTCTCAGGCATCCGCGAGGCGGCCGCGAATGGCGTCGCGCCTCAGGTCCAGCTACGCGTGGCCGCTCAGGTCTGGCTGATCGACGCCTGCATCGCCCCGCTCGGCCTGCTCTTGGCCCTGGGCGCCAGGCATGATCATCCGGCGGTTCTGATGGTGCTGCCGCTGGGCGCTCTGCTCCTGGTTCTCCAGCGCGACCGCACGCACCGGATCGTCCAGGCCCAGGAGCGCCTGGAGCTGGCCATCACCGACCCGCTGACCCATCTGGGCAACCGGCGCAAGCTGGCCGCCGACCTGACCGAGCGCCTCCAGAACGTGTCTCACGCCGAGCCGCTGGTCCTGATGGTCTTTGACCTCGACGGCTTCAAGACCTACAACGACACGTTCGGGCACATGGCCGGCGATTCCCTGCTGGCCCGCATGGGCAGCAGGCTGGCCGACGTGGTCTCGCCCGGCGGTGCCGCCTACCGGCTGGGCGGAGACGAGTTCTGTGTCGTCCTGCCCACTCAGCCGCATGAGATCCCGGCCGCGGTGGCCCTGGCCGCCGCCGCCCTGCGCGAGGACGGCGAGACATTCTCGATTGCGGCCTCCGGCGGCGCCGTGCTCCTGCCCCATGAGGCCACCACCCCCGACTACGCCCTGCAGCTGGCCGACGAGCGGATGTACCTGCGCAAGCAGGAGCGTTGTCCGTCGGCGGCTCGCGAGCAGACGCGCGATGTCCTGGTCCGGATCATGCAGGCCAAGCAGCCCGGTCTCAATGACCATTCGAGCGAGGTTTCGCGGCTGGCGGTTGCGGTCGGCAGGCGGCTGGCCATGGAGGCCGAGCGGATCGATGAGCTGGCCCGGGCGGCGGACCTGCACGACATTGGGAAGGTGGGCATCCCCGACGCGATCCTGGAGAAGCCGGGAGCGCTCGACGCCGCCGAATGGGAGCTCATCCGCCAGCACACACTGCTGGGAGAGCGCATCCTGAGCGCTGCGCCGGCGCTGCGACCGGTGGCCCGGATCGTCCGGGCCAGCCACGAGCGGTGGGACGGAGGCGGCTATCCCGACGGGCTCGCCGCGGACTCGATTCCACTGGCCGCCAGGATTGTGGCGGTGTGTGACGCCTACGACGCCATCATCAGCGACCGGTGCTACCGGCCGGCTCGCCCGGCCGCAGCGGCCCGGGCCGAGCTGGTGCGCGAGGCCGGGCGCCAGTTTGACCCGGTGGTCGTGGCCGCAGTACTGGAGGAGCTGGACGCGGCCAGGCCGCCCGTCGAGCTTCCGCTCCAGGAGCTGCTCTCCGCCGTTTAGCCGACGCCCAGCACGGCCGCCATCGGCTTGGGCTGGACGCTCAGGAACTCGGCGTCCGCCGTCCCCCGCGGGCTGACCAGTGGGACCTCCAGCAACTCGGCCTCGTCCCAGGTGGCGAAGGCGGCCGGTCCCATCAACAGCTCGATCGTGTTCAGCAGCCGGCGCGCCGTCCTGATCGGCACCCGCGCGATCGGGCGGCGCCGGCGCAGCGAGCGCAACACGCACTGAACGATCTCATGGTAGGTGAGCGTCTCGGGGCCGGCCAGCTCGTAGCGGGCCCCCAGCGACTGGTCAGCCATCGACCCGCCGGGTAGGACGGCCATCACGCAGTCGGCCACGTCCTCGGCCCAGATCGGCTGGAACGGGGCACTTCCCTGGCCCACGATCGGCACAGCCGGCAGCAGTGACAGCCGCTCGACCAGGGTGATGAATCGGTCGGTGGGCGAGTAGACGATCGAGGGCGCGAACACGGTGGTGCCCAGGGAGGACTCGAGCAGCGCCTTTTCGGCCGTCGCCTTGGCCCGCATCAGCCGGGCCGGGCTGCGCGGGGAGGCCCCGAGCGTGGAGAAGAACACGAATCGCTCCACCCCGGCCAGCTCGGCCGCCCGGACCAGCCGCCACGCCGCCACGCCGGCCAGCTCTTCAATTGAGCCGCCGGGCTGGTCTCGGATCGGCGCGGCCAGATGGACCACGGTGTCCACTCCGCGCAGGGCGTGCCGGAAGGAGAAGGGGTCGGCCAGGTCGCCAAGCGCGATCTGGACCCGGACCCGCTGGGATCCGAGCCGCCGAGGGTCCCGGACCAGGCAGCGCACGGGCACGCCGGCTGCGGTCAGGCGCCGGACCAGCGGGAGGCCGACCGTTCCGGTGGCTCCAGTCAGAAGAAGCACGATCGCGGAGGCTATCGATGGGATCGCCTCCTAGAATGGGCGCCTCACCCGGAAGTTCGAAACTCAGGAAGAACTGGAAACTATGGCTTACGTGATCGCCGAGCCCTGCATCGGCACGAAGGACAACTCGTGCGTTGAGGTCTGCCCGGTCGACTGCATCCACCCGACTCCGGACGAGCCGGAGTACGAAAACGTCGAGATGCTCTACATCGATCCGGAGGAGTGCATCGACTGCGACGCCTGCGTCGAGGCGTGCCCGGTCGACGCCTGCTTCGCCGAGGACCAGCTGCCCGAGGAGTGGCAGCAGTACTCCAAGATCAACTCAGACTACTTCGGCAAGGAGTAGAGGGGGTCCGCGTTCGCGGACCCGGACTACGCCATCGGCAGCGACATGCCCATGGGCTTGGGCCCATCGGCAGGTGCGACGGCCTGCATCACCGGCAGCTCCACCGGTGTCAGTGCGATAACTCCGCGGGCCGCGTGCCGGAGCGCCTGGGCCGCCGGGTCGTCAGGGTCTGAGAGGACCACGGGCAACCCCGTGTCGGCGTGCTCGCGCAACGCGATCGTGAGCGGGATCTTGGCCACCAGCGGCACGTCCAGCTCCTGGGCCAGCTGCTCGCCGCCGCCCTCACCGAACAGTTGGTAGCGCTCGCCGCCGGGAGTGACGAAGCCGGACATGTTCTCAATCACGCCCGCGATCTCGAGCTTGAGCTTGATGGCCATCTCAGCCGAGCGCCGGGCCACTCTCTGGGCCACGGGCTGGGGCGTGGTCACGATCAGGAACTTGGCCTGGGGGAGCAGCTGGGCCAGCGTCATCGAGACGTCACCCGTGCCCGGCGGTAGGTCGATCAGAAGGTAGTCCAGCTCGCCCCAGTCGACGTCCTCCAGGAACTGCTGAAGCGCCTTGTGGAGCATCGGGCCGCGCCACACCACGGCGGCGTCCTGCTCGATGAAAAAGCCGATCGACATCACCTTGATCCCCGCCGCGCCGCCGGCGGTCAGCGGGATCAGCTTGCGCTCGCCGTTGACCCGCGGGCGCTCGGCCCCGAGCCCCAGCATCCGGGGCTGGGAGTAGCCCCACACGTCGGCGTCCAGCACGCCCACCGTCTTGCCATCGGAGGCCAGCGCCGCGGCCAGGTTGGCGGTCACGCTCGACTTGCCGACCCCGCCCTTGCCCGAGCCCACGCAGATCACGTTCTTGACCTGGGCCAGGGCGCCGTCGGGCAGCGTGTTGCGCCCCAGCTTGCGGCCCAGGGCGTTCTTCTCGTCGTTGGACAGGACGTCAAAGGAGACGTTGACCCCGGACACGCCCTCAAGCTCGCGGACCGCCTGGGCCACGCCGGTCTGAAAGTGCGAGCGGATCGGGCAGCCGGCGGTGGTCAGCGAGACCATCACGTCGACGACCCCGTTGGCATGGATGTCGACCGAGCGCACCATCTCCAGCTCGACGATGTCCCGGCGCAGCTCGGGGTCGATGACGGAGCGAAGGGCGTCGATTATCTGGTCCTTCGTGGGCATGTGTTTGATTGTAGGCGGGGCATGGCGCGCGTCACTGCGCGCTGTCAATCGAACTTTATCCCGCAGCTATCGCATATGTGTACCTCAGGGACAGAGTTCGGCCCCGGGCATCCGTCCCACCGGCCCTTAAGGACCGACGGGGCGCCACTTTCGTGACGCCCCGGCGGTTGAGGGAGGAGAGGTACTACGCTCGCCGGCGGAAATATGAGGCCGGCGAACTCTCCCCGCCTGGCGCTCTCCTGGGCGCCGGCGGGGGAAGGGTGCCTAGCGCGTGATCAGGCTCTGCGCGTCGGAGACCATCCTCTCCACGCGCGAGCCCAGCTGACCGGACTGCTTGGTCAGGTCCTTGCGCACGGACTTCACCTCGCGCTCGACGCGCCGGCGGTTCTGCTTGATCGTGCGCTCGATCAGGCTGCGGCGCTGGCGCAGCTGACGCTCGAAACGAGTCCGGGTCCGCTTGACCTGACGCTCGAATCGGTTGCGCGCGGTCGTGCCGCGGCGCTCGTAGCGCCGGATCTCGTGCTGCACGCTGGTCCGGCTTGAGTACTTCGTGGCCAGGCCCTGGATCGTGGAGACCAGGTTGTCTCTAACCAGGAGGCTGGCGCCGACCGGGACCAGGACAGCGCGCTCCGCGATCTGGCCGGCCTGGGCCAGCGGGGTCGTCGGAGTCGTGCTCGTGGTCCGGGCGCGAGCCGCGGTGCGCGTGCTGCGGGTCGTACGGGTCGACCGGCGGTTGCTCGCCGACCGCGTGGTCTTGCGACCGGTGGTCTTTCGAGCGGGCGTGGTCTTGCGGCCGCTCGTGTTGCTTGTCGTGGCCATCTGGCTTCTCTCCAGTGTCGTTTATCGGAACGAATTCTACCGAACACATGTTTGTACCCCGGGGCCCCGTCGCGGGTTACAGGGTGGTTGAGGGAAGAGACCGGCGGCCCGGTGCCCGTGGATCGACGGGCATGGGATGGCACCTCGATCGCGGGCGTTTGTGGATGAAACTTTCGTATACCGAAAGGTTCATCCAAAGTTGCAAACCACACGAGCCTGCGTGGCGGCAAAACCGCCGCCGCCCCTACCCAGCCGAAACCGCCGCCGCCGTCCGCCTGAGCCAACCGCCCGGGTCGTCCAGCTCGACCAGCGTGGGCAGTGCCTCGGGCCCTGAGAACACGTGGTGCAGCGCCGCCACCCCGCCCTGGGCCACGACCGCGTCACAGAACCGCTTGCCCTGCTCGTACTGGCGCATCTTCAGGTCGAGCCCGAGCAGCCGGCCGACCAGCCGGGACAGGCGGGACTGCGAGCGGCGCCGGCGGTCCAGCGCCTCCCGGAGGCGGGACAGCGACGGCACCAGGTCGGGCGCGACGACGTCCATGACGTGCTCAGCGTGTCCCTCGATCACCGCCATCACGGCCTGGACCCGATCCAGGAGGCCCCGCTCGCTCTCGTTGGTCATCAATGAGATGACATCGCCTCGGCGCAGGGCGGCCAGCATTCGCGCCGCCTCGTCCCGGCTCGGGGGCCTGAACCGGCGTGGCGCGTCCAGGCGGGTTTCGGCGCTCTGCAGGAGCTCCTGGACCAGCCCCGAGACGTAGCCGTGAAGCCAGGGCACTCCGGCGAACTGGACGGCGTGGGTGACCTCGTGGAGCGCCACCCAGGTCATGAACTGTCGCTCGTCGGCCCCGAAGGAGCGCAGCGACTGGCCCAGGTTGGGCAGAACGAACAGGAGCCGTGGGGGCCGCTCCTGGGCCGCCTCGTCGAGCAGCACGAGTTCGTACTGCCCGAGCACGCGCTGGCCGAGGTAGCCCAGGATCACGCCCACCTCGGTTGAGATGATCAACCCGGTCCCGATCTGTAGAGCGGGACGGAGCGGTCCCAGGTTGCTCCCGGCGCGTGACAGCACGGGGTCGAGCACGGCCCGCATGGTCTCGATGTTGCTGGCCACCCACTCCGGGCGCCCAATCCCCTCCGGCTGGGGCAGCGGCCGGGTCGGGGTCAGGCCGGTGTAGGCCACAACGCGCTGCTCGGCCTCGGCGGTCAGGGGGGCCAGGTCGACGGTGGGCAGGGGGGCGTCGCCGTTGCCCGCCACGAACGTGGCGATGCGCCGGGCCACATACCAGTCGATCATTCCGTCGCCTCGCGCGGGGGGATCGCTTCCAGCTCGCGCAACGTCGCCAGACTGCGGGCCGCCACCACGGGCGAGCTGGGCACGGCATCCAGCGGCGCTGCCAGGGGTTCCTCACACCACGGAAAGGAGACGACCCCGCCCGCCTCCCGGACGATCAGCTGGCCGGCGGCGCAGTCCACACCCCGGGCCCGGCGCAGCGACACCATCCCGTCGAATCGGGCGGCCGCGACCTGGCACAGGGTGGAGGCGATCGTCCCGAGCGCCCGCAGCCGGTAGGCCGAGCCAACCAGCGAGTCGATCGACGCCGCCAACCACCGGGGGTCGGCCGACTCAATCCCCAGCACCTCCAGGCGGCCGTCCCGGCCCCGGCGCTCACCGAGCGTGGGATCGAGCGCCTGGCGATTGCGCCAGGCTCCGTCGCCGCGACGAGCCCACCATTCCTCTGAGGTGCCAAAGTCGTGCACGAAGCCGAACTCCACGTCCTCCATCGTGCGGCCGCCGGCCACGGCCACCGACAGGGCGTGATGCGGAATCCCCCGCTTGGCGTTGAGCGAGCCGTCGATCGGGTCGATGATCACCGTGACGGCCCCGTCGCCGAAGTCGACCTGGCCGCGCTCCTCGGACAGGGCGGTGAACGCGTAGCCCTCCTGACGCAGCGCATCGAGCTGGTCCAGGACGACGGTCTCGGCGTTGCGATCGATCTCCAGCGTCCGGTCCCCGCCCTCGCCGCGAGTCCCGGTCTCCACCGCTCGCTCCTCGGTCGTGGGGGCGTTGGCGAGCACCTCTTCGAGGCCCACGACGGCGCGCCGGCAGGCCCCCAGCCAGTCGGCGTCGAGGGCCGAGCGGGTCGAAGTCACGCCAAGTCTGCAGACGTTGTCACCCGACCTATGCTGTCAGACGTGGGCCCGCCGCCTGACGACCTGCCTCCCGATGACCGGCAGGCAATCACCTTCACCGGTGGAGCTCTGCTGGTCCTGGGGGCAGCCGGGACCGGCAAGACCGGGATCCTCGCCGAGCGATTTCGCTGGCTTGTCGAGCAGGGCCAGCGGCCGGATCGGATCGCGATCATCACGCCCTCCCAGGGCCGGGCCGACGCCCTGCGGGAGGGGCTCGAACGTGGCCTGCACCAGGGCTACGACGAGCTGGTTGCGGCCACGCCGGTACGGCTGGCCACGCTGCTGCTGAATGAGGCCACGGGCGGACTTGACACGCTCGATCCAACGCTCCAGGCCAGCGAGCGCTTCGCCCTGCTGATGGAGCGGATCAACGAGCTTCCGCTGGAGCGGCACGACTTCGGGGGCAGCGCACGAGCGCTACTGACCGGGTTTGTGCGGCGGATCGACCGGCTCAAGGCCCACCTGATCGGGGCCGAGGACTACGCCCGCTGGGCGGCCGGTCTGGACGACCGGGTCGAGCCCGGGCAGGCGGCGCTGGAACGCGAGTTCTCCGAGGTCTACCGGGCCCACGAGCGGATCCTGGCCGAGGCCGGGGTGCGCGACGCCGGCGACCTGCTGTCCGACGCGCTGCGTCTGATCCGGGAGCGGCCCGCCACCGTCCGCCGGTTTGACCACATCCTGGCGGACGACGCCCACGAGTTCGACCCGGCGCCGGCGCAGCTGGCCCTGGAGCTTGCGGCCGGGCGGATCACTGCGGCCGCGGATCCGGTGCTCGGCGGGTTCGCGCTCGGCCAGGCAAAGGTGATCGAGCTCAGGCGGAGCCTGCGCTGCCCAGCCCCCGTCCTCATCGCCGCGGCGGCCCAGGTGGAGGTGCCGGCCGAGCCGTCGGGACAGGCCGGCGAGGTGTGCTTCTGGCGCTGCGCCGGTGATCGCGCCCAGGCCCAGTCGGTGGCCGCGGACGTCGAGCGCCTGCTCACACGCGAACGCGTCGAGCCCGATCAGGTGGCCGTGGTCGTCCCGTCGATCACCCGGGAGGGCCAGGCGATGGCCGTGGCCCTGGAGGAGCGGGCCGTGCCCCACCGGCTGGTGGGAGCGGCGGCCTTCTTCCAGCGGGCCGAGATCCGGGACCTGCTGGCCTGGCTGCGGTTGCTGGCCGATGCCTCCGATGCCCCGGCCGCCGTCCGCGTCCTGGCCCGGCCGCCGGTCGAGCTGCGCTCGGTGGACATCGCCCGCTGCATCCAGATCGCCCGGCGGCGCAAGCTCGACATGATCGCCGCGCTGGCCGCCGCCACCGAGGCTCCCCAGGTCCCCCCCGAGGCCCGGGAGCGGATCCGCGTTCTGCTCAAGCTCTACCGAGCCGGCATGTCTGCCTTCGACACCACCCGGCCCGACCTCTACGTCCATCGCCTGATCGACCGGCTCGGGCTGCGCCGCCACCAGCTGTTCGCCGCCCAGGCGGACGTCGTTGAGCGGCTCCGAGCCCTGGCTCGGTTCGGCGAGCTGGCGGCGGCCTACGCCCGGCGCTCCCCTCAGGCCACACCGCGCCAGTTCGCCCGCTACATCGCCGCCGTGGCCGACTCCGGGGCCCGTGAGCAGGAGGAGCTGGAGGAGTCGACCCAACAGGCGGTCCAGGTGGTCTCACTCGACGTGTGCGGGGCCGTCCGAGCCCAGCACGTCTACGTCCTGGGCGTGCACGGTGGGCTCGCGCTGCCGGCACGGGATTCGATCCCGAGTCCGCTGCTGTCGGCGGACGCCGCCCGGCGCCGGCCTCAGGATTCGGACCTGGCGCTGAGGCGGGCGCTGTATGAGGCCATCACCAGGGCCGGGTCCCGGGTGGTGCTGACCTACCCGAGCGAGGGCGAGCGTGGGGCGACGCTGCGCCCCCTGCCTCGCATTGAACGGGCCAGGGCCGCTCTGGGCGCGGACTGGGAGGACAAGCCCGAGGAGCTGTTCGGGCCGGCCGAGATGCTCCATTCCACCTACCGGCTGCTCCGCGATGAGGTGCTCGAGTCCACGATGCGGGTCGGTGGGCGGTTGGGCGAGCTCCGCCTGGACACCGACCTCGACGTGTCCCACGCCATCGTGCGCTACCTCGAGCTGCTCAAGCTCGCCGCCCTGATTGCGCGGCCGGAGGGCCAGAGCCTGGCCGAGGCGATCAGGGACGTGAACTCCAGGATCCTTCAGGCGGTCACGGCCGAGCAGCGCGAGATCCTGACCTCATCGGCCCTGGATGACTTCCTGCTGGACGCCGAACGCGATGTGCGCCGCCGGGCCCAGGCGATCGCATCTCGGGACGAGCCCTCGCTGGAGCCGTTTCTGCCCAAGCGTGGTGACGGCGTCCTGCTCTCGGCCTCCGACATCGACACCTACCGGACGTGTCCGCTGAAGTACAAGTTCGCCCGCGTGTTCCGGATCCCCCAGGAGCCCACCATCCATCAGCGCTTCGGGATCCTGGTCCATCAGGTGCTGGAGCGGTTCCACGCCCGGGAGGCGGCCACCGGGACGCTGCCCCAGCTCCTGGGGCTGCTGGACGCGGGCTGGCGCAGGGCCGGCTTTGGCGACAGCGAGGAGGAGCGCCAGCTCCGGGGCAAGGCCGCGGCCTCGCTGGAGCGCTACTGGGATCGCTTCCGCTCCGAGGACTCAAAGCCGGTCTGGTTTGAGCGCTCATTCACGTTCAAACTCGGACCGCACCTACTGCGGGGGCGGGTGGACCGGGTGGACCGGTTGCCCGACGGGGAATACGAGCTGATCGACTACAAGACCGGCCGGCCCAAGAGCTCCGAGCAGCTGCTGGAGGATGTGCAGCTGTCGCTGTACGCCGTCGGGGCTCGGGAGGCGTGGAGCCTGGACTGCACCAGTCAGGCCTACTACTACGTCCTCGATGACCAGAAGGTGAGCGTGCCGGCCGACCAGGGCGATCGCTCGGAATGGATCCGAGAGGTGGCGATGGAGGTGGCCTCCGGGATCCTGTCTCAGGGTTTTGAGCCGACCCCGTCCTACGGGGCCTGCTCGGTCTGCGATTACCGGCTGATGTGTCCGGCGGCCGAGCGGTGAGCGGGGCAGTCCCCTCGGGAGAGCAGTTCGAGATCGCCCACGGCGAGCAGCGGGCCACGATCGTCGAGGTGGGTGGCGGAATTAGGGAGTACGCGGTGGGCGAGCGCCCGGTGCTCGATCCCTATCCCGCCGAGAGCATCTGCGACGGCGCCCATGGGATGCCGCTGATCCCGTGGCCCAACCGGCTGCGCGACGGCCGGTACTCATTCGAGGGCGAGGATTATCGGTTGTCGTTGACCGAGCCCGAGGCCGGGAACGCCATCCACGGGCTGCTGCGGTGGCGCAACTGGCGGGCCCTCGAGCGCGCTCCGGACCGGGTGGTGGTGGGAACGAGGCTTAATCCGATGCCGGGCTGGCCGTTCCCGCTGGATGTGGCGATCGGCTACTCACTGGGCGAGGACGGACTGACGGTGCAGACGAGCGTGACCAACATCGGTTCTCGCGCCTGCCCGCTCGGCTCGGGCCAGCATCCCTACCTGTCGGCGGGGCCCGGCTGGAAGCTCGACGAGTGCCGGCTGCAGCTGAAGGCGGGCACGCGGGTCCTGACCGACCCCGACCGCCAGCTCCCCACCGGCACCGAGCCGGTCCACGGCACCGACCTCGACTTCCGCGCTCCGCGGATGCTCCAGGGCGTCTGCATCGACGATCCGTTCACGGACCTGGAGCGCGACCGGGACGGGCTGGCCCGGGTGGGCCTGAGTGGGCCTGACGGACACACCGTCGAGCTGTGGTGCGACTCGAGCTACCGCGTGATCCAGCTCTACACCGGGGACACGTTGGCCGTTCCGCGTCGCCGGCTGGGGCTGGCCGCCGAGCCGATGACCTGCCCGCCCAACGCGCTCCAGAGCGGTGAGGGCCTGATCCGGCTGGAACCGGGACGGACCGATGTGAGCCGCTGGGGAGTGCGGCTGATCTAGCCCGGAGGGTCCTCGCCCCGCTGGCGCAGGAACCGCTGCAGGTCGCGGGCGATCGTCTCGCCCGAGGGCAGCGGCGCCTCCTCATCCACCGCGTCCTCGCCGGTCACCTGTTCCAGGCGCTCGACGAAAGCCTGGACCTCTGGGTCGCTCTGGACGGCCACATTGACCCGCCGCTCGTACTCGCCCGCGGCCTCCTCGAGCTCGGAGGCGTCGACGGCCACGCCGACCAGCCCCTCCAGCTTGCGGACCAGGGCCAGCGAGGCCTTGGGGTTGGGGCTGGCGGCCACGTAGTGCGGCACCGCCGCCCACAGGCTGGCCGACGGCAGGCCGTCGCGTTGGCAGGCGGCGTGGAGGATTCCCACGATCCCCGTGGGCCCCTCGTATGAGGAGCGGTTGAGGCCCAGGCGGGCGATCAGCACAGGGTCGGAGGCCAGTCCCGTGACTGACACCGGCCTGGTGTGGGGGACGTCGGCCAGCAGCGCTCCGAGCGTGACCACGAGCTGGGTACCGAGTGCTTCGGCCAGCTCGACCACCACGGCCGTGAAGGTTCGCCAGCGCATCGAGGGTTCGGTGCCCACCAGAAGGATCAGGTCGCGGGGGGCGCGAGGGACACGAGCCTCGAACAGCTCGACGGTCGGCCACACGATCTCTCGAGTTTCGCCTCCCACCAGCTTGACGCTCGGACGGGTGGCCTGGAAGTCGTAGAACTCCTCAGGGTCGATCGTGGCGAAGCGCTGCCCGCCCAGGGTCCCGGCGACGAACGTCAGCGCGGTCGAGGCCGCATCGGCGGCGTCGTTCCAGCCTTTGAACGCGCACACCAGCGCCGGGGCCCGCAGGCCGTCAGGGCGATACTCCCATTGCAGGGGGTGCATCCGACCCACCGTACATGATGAGCACATGGCCCCCCAGCATTACGCCGTGGCCGCCGCGGCGGCCGATTCGCCCGTCCAGGAGCGCGGGAGCGTGGCACTGCTCAGGGCGGGTTCGGAGGTCGACGGGGTGTTTGCCTGCACGCGCAAGGACCGCCTTATGACCAGAACCGGCTCCCCGTATCTCGCGCTCGAGCTGCGCGACCGCACGGGCGCGGTCCAGGCCCGGGCGTTCCGCGACGCCGACGCGCTGGCCGGCCGGTTTGACCGCGGGGACCTGGTTCGGGTGGCGGGACGGGTGGAGAGGTTCCGCGACCAGCTGGTGGTGGAGATCGGCGATATCGAGCGGACCGACCCCGGTCCCGGGGCGGAGCTCAGCGCGTTCCTGCCCACGGCCTACCGCGACCTGGATGAGCTCGACGGATTCCTGGAGCACCTGGCCGGGCAGGTGTACGACCGGCCCTTCCGGCTGCTGCTGGACGAGTTGCTGGCCGACGGTCAGCTCCGCACGGCCTGGCGCCAGGCCCCGTGCAGCCGGGCCGGGCACCACGCGTACATGGGCGGCCTGCTGGAGCACACCGTGGCCGTGACCACGCTGGCCCACGAGCTCTGCTCGCTGCATCCCCGTCTTAACTCCGACCTGCTGCTCACGGCGGCGATCACGCACGACCTCGGACGGACCCGCGAGTTCACCTACGGGGCGGAGATCGGCCTGACCGATGAGGGGCGCCTGCTCGGCCACCTGGTGATCGGCGAGCGGACGCTCTCCGAGCGCTCCGGGATGCTGGACGACGAACGCCGGCTCGCCCTGCTGCACTGCGTGCTCTGCCACCACGGTCCCGCGAGCGCCCCGCAGGGCAGGTTTCACTCGCCGGAGGCGCTGGCTCTGTACCGGTGCAACGCGCTGGATGCCGGAGTCAAGTCTGCGTTCGAGCAGGGCCTTCCGGGCGCGCCCTAGTTCCACGCAGCGGCGGGCGCTAGGGTGCGCTGACCGTGAGCGCTCAACCGCTCCCCATCTCATCCGGGATGCCGAAATTCAGCCCGGCTCGTGCGGCCGCCCAGGGTCAGGGCTATACCCCGATCGCCGAGTACGCCTTCCTGTCCGACTGCCACACCGGTGCGCTCGTCGGCCCGGACGGCGCCGTGGACTGGATGTCGGTCCCGCGGTTCGACTCCCCCAGCGTTTTCACCGCGCTGCTGGATCGCAGCGCCGGTCAGTTCCGGGTCGGCCCGTACGGGGTCTATGTGGCGCTGGCCCGCCGGTACCTGCCCGGGACCAACGTGCTGGAGACCACGTGGATGACCCGTGGAGGCTGGCTGGTGGTCCGTGATGCCCTGGCCATCGGGCCATGGCGGGATGGGATTGACCACGGCATGCGGACCCGCCCTCCCACGGACGAGTGCTCGCAGCAGACCCTCCTCCGCGTGATCGAGTGCGTCCAGGGGCAGGTCGAGCTCGAGGTCGTTTGCGAGCCGATGTTCGATTACGCGCGCGAGCCCGCGGTCTGGGAGCTGGCCGAGGACGACCACGGCGGACTGGCCCACGGACGGGGCCGCCACGGGCCACACGGGGAGGAGTTTGAGATCCGGATGGCCAGCGATCTGCGGCTGGGCGTCGAGTCATCACGCGTACGGGCTCGGCACACCCTGGTTGAGGGGGAGAAGGCATTCGTGGCCCTGGGCTGGGCTGCCGACAAGCTCATCCCGCGGACGTTTGACGAGGCCGAGGCGTGGATGCGCCAGACGTTCCACTACTGGCGCGGCTGGCTGACCGACGGCGAGTTCCCCGACCATCCGTGGGCGTCGCATCTTCAGCGCTCGGCCCTGGCCCTGAAGGGCCTCACCTACACCCCGACGGGCGCGCTCGTGGCCGCGCTGACGACCTCATTGCCCGAGACGCCGGGCGGCGAGCGCAACTGGGACTACCGGTACACGTGGATGCGCGACGCCACCTTCACCCTGTACGCGCTCCACGCGCTGGGCCTCGATTGGGAGGCTGACGACTTCATGCAGTTCGTCGTCGACCTCGATCGCAACCAGGACGGCTCGCTCCAGATCATGTACGGCATTGACGGCCAGCGAGATCTGACCGAGACGACGCTCGACCATCTCCGTGGCTACGACCATTCGCTCCCCGTGCGGATCGGCAACGGCGCCTACTGCCAGCGTCAGAACGACGTCTACGGCGCGGTCGTCGATTCGGTCTACCTCCACACCAAACGGCGCAACCACATGCCCCACGACCTGTGGCCGCTGGTCCAGGACCAGGTCGGATGCGCGGCCAAGGTCTGGCACCAGCCGGATCAGGGGATCTGGGAGGCTCGGGGAGCGCCCAAGCATTACATCAGTTCGAAGCTCATGTGCTGGGTGGCCATGGACCGGGGGGCCCGGCTGGCCGAGATCTACGGCGATCCCGAGCTGGCCGCCCGGTGGCAGGGGATCGCCGATGAGATCCATGACGAGATCCTCACGAAGGGCGTCTCCGATCGCGGGGTGTTCCGCCAGCACTACGAGACCGATGCCCTGGATGCCTCGCTGCTGCTGATGCCGATCGTGCGCTTCCTGCCGCCGGACGACGAGCGGCTCCGGGCCACCGTGCTCGCCATCGCCGACGAGTTGACCGAGCACGGGTTGGTGCTCCGGTACAAGGTCGATGAGACCGACGACGGACTGCACGGCAAGGAGGGAACCTTCGCCATCTGCAGCTTCTGGCTGGTGGCCGCGCTGAGCGAGATCGGCGAGAAGGCCCGGGCCTGCGCGCTGTGCGAGAAGATGCTGGCGCTGGCCTCGCCGCTCGGCCTCTACGGCGAGGAGATCGAGGCCGAGACTGGGCGCCACCTCGGCAACTTCCCCCAGGCCTTCACGCACCTGGCTCTGATCAACGCCGTGCAACACGTGATCGCGGACGAGATGGCGTAGGCACTCTCAGCCTTCTCAGGAGCATGGAGCTGAGACCTCCCTGGGACGCGCCGCGGCTGGGTAGTATCGCCGGGGCATGAGGGCGTGCTCGAGTTGTGGGGGTGATACCCCGGAGGACCATTTCTGCATCCGGTGTGGCGCCCCGCTGGTCGACGACTTCACCGGGCGCTCGAGCGGGCGTTCACACTTCGCGGCCGCGCCGCACGAGCACGTGGCGCTGCCGGCGGTGGTCTCAAGCCTGTTCCCGCAACTTCCCCGGGCCTCGCACCTGGCCTTCCGGCTGTCGCTGCTGCTGGGGACCGTCGTGGTTGTCGTACTGGCTGTGACCCGTGTCTTCCCGGTGGCTCTCATCGCCGCCGCGCTGCTCCTTCCGTTGCTGGTCGTCCTGTATCTGGTTGAGGTCAACGTCTATGAGGACGAGCCGCTGTGGGCGATGGCGCTGACGATTGGGTGGGGCGCGGTGGCCGGGGTGGGGTTCGGCCTGCTGGCGCTGGACGTCACGCCGAGGTCCTCGGCCTTGATTGTGCAGGGGGACTCGCAGTACCTGGTCGGCCAGGGGCTGATCCTGCCCTTCTGCGGCCTGTTCGTGCTCCTTGGCGGGTCGCTCGTGCTGCTCCGCTACCACCGTTTCAACAGCGTCCTGGACGGGGTCACGTTCGGCGCTGGCGCCGCCGCCGCCTTCGGCGGTGCCCAGGCGATCACGTACGGGTTCCACGTGCTCCAACACGGCCTGCGCCCCGGGGGTGCTGCCGTTCCGTGGGTCTGGCGGCTTCTGTCACTGGGAATCGCCATGCCCGTCCTGACCATGGGTGCGGCGGCGGCCGCCTGTGCGGCTCTGTGGCTGCGCCACCGCGCGCCGGCTCGCGACGCCGAGGCGCTGGGCCCGCTCGGTCACCCGCTCGTCGCACTCCCGGTGGCCGCGCTGCTCGTGATGGGCGGCGCCGTCGGGGAGACGTTCCTGCCCGCTGGAGCATGGCTCGGCTGGCTGGTGGCCTTTGACCTGGTGGTGATCGTGCTCCTGCGCCGGGCGATCCACGTCGGTCTGCTGGAGGAGTCGCTGGAGATCCCGATCGGCCCCGAGTTCACCTGTGCCAACTGTGGGGCCCAGACCGCCCGTCACACGTTCTGCTCCAACTGCGGCATCTCACTGCAGGCGCTGCCGAAGCTCTCGGGCCGTGATGCGGCCGCCGGTCACGGACCATTGACCAATCCGACACCGGAGGGCACGTGACGGTTCCCGATGCCCCGGCACCGGGAGGGGGAGCGCAGCTCCCGCTGCGCGGCGCTCACGTCCATCCGCACCTGCGCGGCGGGCACGGGCGCCTGCGCCACCGGCTGCTGGTCGTGTTCGGGGCTGGATTCGGACTCATCATCGGGCTGGCCGTGCTGGGCGCGGCCGTGGGCGCGCCCAAGATCAAGCCGTTGTGTCGGCCCTACCAACCGTGCGGGCCTCCCCGGGCCACGCAGCCGCTCATCAACCAGACCGTGTGGCGGAGCCGGCGGTTCGGATTCAGCGTGGAGTACCCCGGCAACCTGGTGACGGTCTCTGCGCAGGATCCCGGCAGCCTCATTCTCCAGGCGGATCTGCAGGGCGGAAACACGGGCACGATCCTGATCCAGGGCTACTCGCGAGCTGCGGGTGCCCCGACTCGCGCCATCTCCCGTCAGCTCGCCAATCTCACGGGTGTCACCCAGCTCGCTGTGGACAGCAACGAGTCCGACCAGCTGCTGGGCAGCGGCGTCGGGTATCAGCCGGGGGCCGGACGGGTCTCGATCGGATACTTCAGCGCTCCCCAGGGCGTCGGGCAGCCGGTCGCCCTCGCCTCCCAGGCCGCGTCGAAGGGCAACGTCACGGTCAGCGTGACCGTCGGCGGCCCAACGAGTGAGACGGGACCACGGTCACTTCTGTTCGCGCTGGGAGATCAGATCATCAACAGCATTCGCTGGCCGGCGGACGCGAGCGGCCGAGCGTCAGGGGGCGGTGCACCGTGATGGTCGGCTGGCGCCGCGTGGCCACGGGAGTGGCGGTCCTGGTGGCGATCGTGGCCGGGGCCGTGGCGGGACGAGCGCCGTCGGGCTCGCGCGCCGCGGCTCGGGTGAAGACCGGACGCCTGGGCCCCACGCCGGTGAGGACGCCGGTGAGGTTCTCGCTGGTGTTGGCGCTCCGCCAGCCCCAGGTTCACCGCTTTCTCACCGGACTCTATGACCCTGGCTCAGCCCTATATCACCACTACATCAACGCTCGGATGTTCGGGCGGCGCTTCGGTGTGTCGGATCTCCAGCTGGCCGACCTACGCCTGGCGCTCACCCGGGCCGGAATCAGGATCACGGACCAGTATCCGCAGCGGACAGCGCTCGATGTGGTTGCACCAGCCGGGGTGGTTGACCGTGTCTTCGGCGTGCAGCTAGCCGATTACCGCAGCTCGAGCGGGCGTCGTTACCACTCGCCGCTGAAGGCGCCTGTGATCCCGGATCCGCTGCGGGGAATGGTGAGTGGCGTCGCCGGGCTGCACGGCGCCCTTGTTTCCCGCAGCGACGATGTCCCCGCCGACGGCGTGTCGCCAGCGATCGGCGCCAAGGTGTACAACCTCACCCCGCTCTACTCCCGGGGGATTCGCGGTCAGGGTGAAACGGTGGCGGTGCTTGAGAGCTCCAGGTTCGCCCAGTCGGACCTGGACGCCTTCAGCAGTCATTTCCGGCTTCCGCAGTTCACCGCCCAGAGCGTCCCGATCCCCCACGACGGGCCGGCCACGGACCACAGCAACGTCGGAGAGGAGGAGACCGAGCTCGATGTCGAGCTGATCCACGAGGTCGCGCCCCAGGCCACGATCCTGGATTACAACGCCCCCAATGTATCCCCGGCCGGTGATGACACGCTGGGAGATATGATCGACCACCTGGTCGCCCAGGGCCGGGTGAAGATCGTGTCCGACAGCATGGGCTATTGCGAGCTCGGTTTCCCGGCCGCCGATATCCGACGTGACGAGCAAGCGATCGAGGCCGCCGTCTCGCACGGGATCAACATCTTCAAGTCAACCGGCGACAGCGGCGCCTACCAGTGCGAGCGCTTCAACTCCAGCGACCGGCGGCTGTCGGTCGAGTGGCCCGCCTCGAGCCCCGGGGTGATCGCCGTCGGTGGTACCTCATTGGCGGTGACCGCCACCGGTGGTTACGCCGGAGAGACGGCCTGGCAGGACGTGCTGGAAGCGGCTGGCGGCGGCGGCGGTGCAAGTGCCGTGTTCCCCCGGCCAGGCTGGCAGCGTGCTCCGGGGGTCAACAGCCATTATTCGGACGGCAACCGCCAGATCCCGGACGTGTCAGCCAACGCCGACCCCAACACCGGCTGGGCGCTGGTCACGGGCGGCTCGCTGGCTCCCACGGCAGGGACGAGCGCGGCGGCCCCGTTCTGGGCCGGGGCGATGGCGCTGGTCGAGCAGTACGCCCGCCAACGCGGCGACGGGCAACTTGGGTTCATCGACCCGATGCTCTACCGGATCGCCTCGACCCCGCAGGTGGCGCCCCCGTTTCATGACGTCACGATCGGAACCAACCGCTTCTTCCCCGCCACCCCCGGCTGGGACTTCGCCACCGGCCTGGGCTCGCCCGACGTCTACAACCTCGCCCAGGACATCGTGCGCTACCTCAAGAGCCACCACGGCTAGCGGCGCGGCCCCCGTAGGATCACTGCCGGCGCGGCACGGGCCTGGTGGCCCATCCAGTCTTCAAAACTGGCAGGGCCGGGCAACCCCCGGCTTGGAAGGTTCGATTCCTTCGCCGCGTCGTGGGAGGAATCGGCTTCGTTTATGGGTTGTCTGGGGGTTTAGAGCCGGGTCGCTTCGGCGGAGCATAGTTCGACGATCATCGAACTTTGTCGCTAATTTGTCGCGAGAAGTGTCTAGAGCCGGCACTGGGAGCCCGGTCCTTGATCCTCAGGTGACCGGCGTCCCGGGGGCGAGCTCGTCCGCTGTTGCTCTTAGCCCGACTGGGGAGGCAGCGAGATCGGAACTCGCTGCTCGTGTTTCCGCTAAGCGCAAGCGGGCGCTCGCTGCGGTGGCTGCGTTAGGCGCCGGCGGCTGACTGTGTAGCGACGAGTGCCGCCACGCGCCGCTCGAACAAGCCATATCCGTTCTCGCGGGCCAGGTCGAGCGCGCGTCCAGCCGCCTCGCGGGCGCGCTCGGCCTCGCCGCGCGCGGCCAGCGCCTCGGCCCAGCCGAGGTGGGCGCGCGCCGCCCACAGCACCATCCCCGCTTGTTCCTGGAGGTCGCACGCGAGCTTGAAGTGCTCGTCCGCCCGCTCGTCCCAACCAAGCGTTGCGGCGAGCAGACCCAGGTAGGTGCGCGCGTGTCCGTAGGTGTTCGACCCGGTCCACGCAACCTGGTCGGCCGACGGCTCGATCAGCTCATACAGGATTTCTGCGGCGTCGGTGACACCGGCTTGGGCGGCGGCGTCCGCGTACATCGCCAGGACGCTCGTTCGCTGCCAATCCCAGGGCACATGCTCGAAGCGGTCTGCCGCGGCCTCGGCGACGATCGTAGCCGCCTCGCCGCCACGACCCAGCCAACACAGGCTCCACGCCAACGCTGCCTTCCAGGTGGCAACCAGCGGCTGTGCCCGAACTATCTTCTCGAGCGCGAGCACATCGCTGACGCGACCCTGCACAAGCCGGACGACGCCAAGCTGCCCGGCGTAGAACCCATACGCGTCGGGCTGCCCCGCGTCGCTGCCGATCTGAAGCCCCTGCTTGGCGCAGCGCTCGACCTCGGCGAGGTCCCCCCGGAGGAGCGCCATGCCCGCTCGGGCGACGAGTGCAGCCAGCCAGCGCATCGTCGGGTCGCCGAGGCGCGCTGCGATCGCGCTCATCCGCTCGGCTGGCTTCTCCGCGCGCTCTAGCTCGCCGGCTTCTACCAACGCGCACATCTCCGCGTTGGCAGCCCAGAATTCGACCGCGGGATCGCCAGCAGCCTGCACGCTCGCGCGCAGCTCGTCCAGGTGCTCGAGGCGCCGCTCCAGCCCGTCGGGCGCATAGTAGATAAAGAAGTAGTCGGTGAGCACGCGAGCAGTCGTGCGCGGGTCTCCGAACTCGCGGGCGAGCGCGAGTGCCTGCTCGGCGAGCGTTCGCCGACGGCGGTGGTCGGGCCGGTAGACCAGCTCGATCGCCTGCAGCGAAAGCAACATCGCGCGGCGGCCGAGATCGTCGTCGAGCTCCAGCGCCCGCTCGATCGCGGCCTCCACCCGCTCCTGATCGACCTGGAAAAACGCGCTCGGCACCCGTCCGCGGCTGTTGGCCAGCGCCGCGCGCGCGGCGCGCTCACCGTCGTGTAGCTCCGAGGCGAGCCGCGCCGCGTCGAGCAGCGTCTCGCGATAACCCGTGTCGCCGTTGAGGCGTTGTGCCTCTCCCAGTCCGATCAGCAGATCGCAGCGTGTCGCGGGCTCCGCGCGGTCACCGAGCAGCTCGAGTGTGCGACCGAACCACCCAACCGCCTCGCCGGGAGCCAACTCGGCGAGTGCACGCTCACCCGCCATGCGCGCGTACCTCACCGCCTTCTCGAGATCGACCACCGTGGTCGCCTTCGCCCAGTGGTTCGCGAGCTCGCCCACCCGCTCGCCCGGGTCGCCGCCCAGCTGTGCCTCCAGCGTCTCGGCGATCCGCCGGTGCAGCCGCGCGCGACGCGTGGCGCCGAGATCCTCATACAGGGTCTGACTGATCAGCGCGTGGGTGAAGCGGAACTCCCCGGCCCGCTCGGTTGATTCCTCGAGCACCGACGCCGCGACCGCCGACTCGAGCTGATCCAGCAGTCGCTTCTCGCCGAGTTCGCCGACCTCCGCCAACAGCTCGATCTCGAACGACCGGCCGACCACTGCTGCGGCCGTGAGCAGGCCGCGCGCGTCAACCCCCAGCCGATCCACCCGGCGCCCGATCACCTCACGAATGCTCTCGGGCAGGCCGAGCGGGGCCGAGCGGTCGATCCGCCAGCGACCGGCCAGCTCGTCGAACTGGAGCGTCCCCGACTCGATCAGGCTGCGCAGGATCTCCCCCACAAAGAACGGATTGCCGTCGCTCTCGGACGCGATCTGCCCCGCCAGTGCCAGACCCTCCTGTTCAAGCTCATGACCCGCCGCTGCCGCCAGCATCTGCGCGACCGCATCGGCGTCCAGCCCGCGCAGGCCGATCCGCTGCACCCCGTCCACCTTGCGCAGATCCGCCAGCACAGCCGTAAGCGGATGGTCGCGGCCCAGATCGGAGTCGCGGTAGGTCGCGATCAGCTGGACCGTGCTCTGCTCGACCGTGCGGACCAAGTGCTTGAACAGCGCCACGGACTGCGCATCCGCCCAGTGGAGATCATCGAGTACCAGGCACACCGGCGCCACCTGGCCGAAATCACCGACCAGTCCTGCCACCGCCGAGAACAGGAGAAACCGCTCGGTCTCGGGGTCCGAGGACTGGGGCGCGGGCAATCCGGGCACGCGGCGGGCGAGATTCCGCGCCAGCCGGACAAGCTCGCCCCCATGGTCCTCAACGTAGCCGGACAGCAGCTCTTCGGGTGCGCGCTCGACTAGCTGCGAGCAAACCTCGATCCACGGCTCATACGGCACCGCCAGCTCCTCCGAGCACGAGCCCCAAACCACCGCGGACCCATCGACATTGGCCGCGAGCGCCGCATAGCTGGCGAGCCTCGTCTTGCCGATACCCGGCTCGCCGCCCAGAAGCACCACCCGCCGAGCACCTGCACGAGCCTCGCTCCAGCTTTGCTCGATCAGCGCCCGCTCAGTCTCATACCCGACGTAGGAAATCGGCGGCACCGACCGCAGCTCCGCCGGCAACGACCAGCGGCCGAGCGAACGCGACTCCTCCCCCAACGGAATCCACGGCACCGAGAAAGTCTCCACGGGTCCGTCGAAACCCTTCAGCTCAACCTCGCCCATCGACTCGAACGCCAGGCCATCCACCCGACTCGCGAGCATCCGCACCGCCGGCGAGGCCAGGATCCCATCCGAGGGTGCCTGGTCACACAATCGCGCGGCCTCAATCGACGGCACCCCGAAGTAGTCACCGTCCTGCACCGTCGACTCCCCGGCCCCCAACCCGATCCGCACGTGCAACTGCTGCTCCGAACGCCGGTAGCGGCGCTCGAACAGCTGCTGCATCGCCACCGCGCAGCGCACCGCCGCCGACGCCGACCTGAACGCCACCATGAGCCCGTCGCCCGTGTTCTTCACCTCTCGCCCACCCGCGGACTCGATGGCCTGGCGCAGCAGCGCGAAGTGCTCGTCACGAAGCTGATCCGCCCGCACCGGCCCCACCGACATCGCGAGCCGCGTCGAGCCGACCAGATCGGTCAGCAAGATCGTCGCAAGCTCAATCGACTCCGCCACCACCAACCCCCTATGAAAGCGCCCTCCCGCGCCAAAGGCTAACAAGCCCAAGCCCGCCGCTCCAGCGGCAGACCCGGCGCTTCCCCAACGACGTGGATCCGACACTCTGCCCACCACTTGACTTCATCTCTTTGAAGAAGCGTCGATCAGAGCGGAAGCGGCGACCGACCTGTCGCCCTGGCCCGTCGAGTAAGCTTCGCCCGGGGTTTGGCCGGCTTGGCCATCGCGGACCGCCGCAAATCGTTCAGAGAGGTGGGGGTTTATGGGTGGTGCGATGCCGTGGAGGTCTGGGCGCGAACTGGCGTGCCGGTTCGTGGTCGGTGTGGCAGCCGCGGTGGTGGGGCTGGCGATCGCAGCGGAGGGCGCTTCGGCGGCGGTGTATTCGGTCAACACGCTGGCTGACAACCCGGCCGCATCGAGCGAGTGCTCGGGAGCCCCGTCTGACTGCTCACTGCGCCAGGCGCTGGACAAGGCGACACCCGGTGACATCATTACCTTCGGAGTCACTGGCACGATCATGCTGAGCGCGCCCAATGGCCCACTGGTGGTCTCTAGCGACGTGACCATCGACGGCCCCGGATCCCGCAGGCTGGCCGTCGACGGCGGCGGCAGCATCCAGATCTTGAGCGCCCTGCCGCCCACTGCGCTATCCATCTCCGGTCTCACCTTCCAGAACGGCCAAGCCACCAGCACGGGCAGCTCCGTTGCCCAAGGCGGCGCGATCTCCTACCAGGGCGCCGGCACGTTGACTCTCACCGACGACGCGTTCGTCAACGACTCGGCACAGGGGAGCTCCACAGGAAATCTGGGTGGTGCCGTCGCCACCGACAGTAACGCCACCCTGTCGGTGAACGCCAGTAGCTTCACCCGCGACAGCGCGAGCACGGACGCCGACAACTCCTTCGCCTCGGGGGGCGCGATCTACGCCTCCGGCCCGCTGAACATCGACGGCAGCACGTTCGCGGACAACACGGTCACGTTGCCCTCAGGGGAGGCCGAGGGTGGCGCGGTCGCCGGAGGCGTGACCATCGACAACAGCACGTTCACGGGCAACGAGGCGACGGACAGCGGCGGGCAATGCTGCGGGGAGGGCGGAGCGCTCTTCGCCGGGGGGGGGACGCTGACCGACGACACGTTCGAGGGCAACGTTGCCAGCACGAGTGGTGCTGCAATCAGCGGTGCCCGTGGTCTGATCGCGTATGGGACGATCATCTCGCGCAACTCCTTGACCTTTGGGGTGGCGGCCGAGTGCGATGGCGGATTTGCCAACGCGGCGTCGACCACGAGCTACAACCTCGAGGGGCCCACGGGCCACAGCTGTTTTCAGGGGCCCACGGTGGATCCGATGCTCGGGCCGCTGGCCGACAACGGCGGCCCCACGCAGACCGAGGCGATCACCCCGAGCAGCGCTGCCTACGGCGGGGTGCCGACGTCGGCGTGCCGCGAGGCTCCGTTCTTGCAGGTCGATCAGCGGGGCCGGCCTCGTCCGGGGAGCGGGAAGAGGAACTGTGACATCGGCGCCTACGAGTATCAGGTCTCGAGCAGCGGTGGGAGCGGGGGCACCCCGGCGTCAACCAGCGCCACGGTCAGCTCTTCGTCCAACCTATCGAGGGCCGCTCAGCAGGTCACGTTCACCGCGACCGTCTCACCGGTCCCGGATGGCGGAAGCGTGCAATTCACCGACCCGGGGACCACGATCCCCGGCTGCGGGGCGGTTCCGGTGAACACGAGCACAGGGCAGGCGACTTGCACGACCGCGTTCAACACGCCGGGCAGCTACCCGATCCAGGCGATCTACTCAGGGGACGAGGCCTTCGGCGGGTCACAGTCGCCGGTGATCACGCAGGTGGTCACCCGAAAGCCGTCGGCCAAGCCAGCCCACACCTCACTGCGCCTGCGCTCCTCCGCCAGCTCGGTGTGGGTCGGCACGCAGGTGACCTACACCGCCCACGTGACCCCGGACCCCAATGGGGGGCACGTGTCGTTCCTGGACAACGGCCACGTGATCGCCGGCTGTGGAAAGGTGCCCGTGAACAACAAGGGCACGGCGAGGTGCAAGTGGACCTACTCCAGGGCCGCAGTGCACACCATCCAAGCGGGCTATGCCGGCACCGCACGCTTTGCCAACTCGGCCGCGAAGAAGCTCACCGAAACCGTCAAGCGCAAACCCAAGCAGCACCACCCGCACTAAATCCCCCCGGCACATCGCTTCCCCGTTGGGCTTACTGGTCTAAATCCGACAGCCGGGCGCTACTCAAGAATCGGCAGCGATCGCACGCGGACGCGGCCGGGCTCGATGACGACGACGCCGTCGGCCTCGACCGCGTCCTCAAGGGCTGGCAGGTTCCGCAGCAGCAGCGTCGCCTGACTGGCGGGATGGTGCTCGGCGCCGTGCCGAAAGATCACGACCGACGGACCTTCTCGCGCCTGGTCGCGAGGATCGTTCCAAAGTCGGTGTCTGCCGAAACGACGGAGCGCTTCTCGCGTCGTGCGCGCTCGAAGATCTCCTCGTCGCTTGCGGCTTGGAGTCCGTGGTCACGTACGTGAACGGCATCGTGGCCGGCCGCACGCAACTCCTCCGCGTCGAGCGGCGAGAGGGCGTTGTCGATCAGGAACCTCAACCGGCGGCCGAGAGCGGCAGCTCGCGCTCTCTCACGGCCTCTGCGGCGTACTGAAGCGCCTCGCGGATGTCCTCGGCCTCCAGATCCGGATACGTCGCGAGGATCTCATCATCCGTCATGCGGTCCGCAACCATCCCCACGACGGTGGCCACAGGGATACGGAGGCCCCGTAGGCATGGCACGCCATCCATCTGGTCCGGCCGGACAGTGATCCGCGTGAAGGTCATGCCCCTGCAAAGCGCGGCGTTCAAAACTGGCCGGGCCGGGCAGCCCCCGGCTTGGAAGGTTCGATTCCTTCGCCGCGTCGTGGCAACAAATCGGGGCTCGTCGGGAACGTGCTGTCTATGACTGGCTCTAACGGGCAAGCCCAAAGCGGCGCTCTTCCCGACATCCACCAACAACCCCAAAGGCCTAACCGGTAAGCCGGGAGCGACATTCTGCTGACCGCGCCTTGCCAGCTAGTGGCGGTGCTTATGTGTCGCCTTGACGGTTTCGGTGAGTTGGTTGGAGGTCGACTTGGCGAACCGGGCTGTGCCGGTGTAGCGGGCTTGGATGGTGCGCCGTCTCGGAAAAGCGTAGCTCCAGCGGCAGGTTACCTTGCTGGTCCGCTGGACGGGGACGTCCACGCACCCGCGGATCGGGCGGCCGTCCTGCAGGAAGGTCACCCCGCCGCCGCCGGGTACCGGGCTGACGACCGCCAAGTAGGTCACTGGCCGGCGCACCACCACCGGGTTGACCGAGGAGCTCAGGTGCAGCGAGGTCGTCTTCCGCGACACAATCTGAGTGATCACCGGCGACTGCGACCCAGTGAACGAGGCGTCACCTGAGTAGAACGCCTGGACCTGGTGGCTGCCCATCACGGTGAAGGTGGTGGTGCAGGTGGCCTGGCCTGTGGTGTTGACAGGTACCGCCCCGCACCCGGTGATCGTCGTCCCCGGGTCGGTGAACCGGACCGTCCCGCCATCCGGAACCGGATTGACAGTCGCGGTCAGCCTTACCTGCTGGCCGACCAGCGAAGCGTTGGGCGAGGAGGACAGCCCGGTCGAGGTGCCGAACGAGAACCCGACCCCACTGTTGCCAGCCTCGCTGGCGAGGGTGCCGCTGTTCCCGGCGCCGCCGCCCCCAGGGGTTCGGCCTGACACGGCCGGGGGGACGAGCACGACTGCCAGCGCGAATCCGAGTCCGGCCAGAGCGAGGCCAGTCCGGGCTAGTAGGCGCAGTGCTCGTCGCCGCAGCTTGTATGCAGGCAGCATGGTGGACGCCAGCTCCGCGCCGTGTCGTTCGACGATCCGCCGCCAAAGATTGCTTTCGAACTTACCCATCGCTCTGGTTCTCCTCGACCAATCGGCTTCGTGCACGCGCGAGCCGGGTTCGCAGCACGACGGTGTACACCCCGAGCGCGGCCGCGGCCTCCTCCGGCGTCAACCCCGCAAGCTCGACGAGCTCGATGGCATGCCGGTCGAGCGCGGACAGCCGCCCGCAGTGCGCGAGCAGTTCCCGGCCCGTGTGCTCGGCGTCGATCTTTGCCGCCAGTTCGGCGACCTCACTTCCTTCGAGCGGTACACGCACTGCTGCCACTGCGTCGGCCTGCGACCCATCGCTGGGTGGCACGCTACGCACCGCGTCGACCTCGGCGGCGATCCCGAACAGCCACGCCCGCGCGCTGCTTTTGCGGGCATCGAGGTCGCGGAACGCGCCAGCGGCCCGCTCGAATGTCTCTGAAGTCAAATCGGCCACGATCTGCGGGTCAGACGAGCGCCGAGCGAAGTACGCGAGCACCGCTCCGACGGTCTGACGGTACAGCCGGTCATACTCAGTCAGCCCCGAATGCGGCGGTTCGCCTTCGATCGCCTCCGCGCCCGCTGCGGTCCTCGCAACCGTCAACCTCACCCCTTTCAAACAACTCCGATCCGCAGCGATCGTATCACCGCAGGCAGGCGATTTCCACGCCCGTGCCGCCGGACTCCTCCCGGCGATCCGACGGTGAGTAGGCTGCTACGGCGCGATGATCTGGCTCCAATTCGACGGATACGTGCGCAGGGGGGTCGCTCATAGGAGGCACGGTTCCAGCGCTGATCCCGGTGGTGGAACCGAAGGACGAGCCGTGTCGCGCGCAGGACGGTGGAGACATTCGTCTCCAGGAATCGGTACCCGCTCACGCGGAGCAATGGCCTCGAGTCCCAGCAAGGCGTCGCTCTAGTACATGTCAGTCGAGTTGTGGTCGCTGGCGGCTGGCTATGGGCGGCTTGACCCGCCGATCCGCCGGCGGCTCCTACGAACTGCGTCGATCTTGATTGGCGCCGTGGTCGGCATTCACTGCGTCGTGGTCGTCGGGTACCAGGGCGCAACCGAGAGATGACCGGTGCGAATTGGAGCCCGGAGGAGCCGTCGGGACCGGCGCGCGTGGCGCGCTTGCGTCGTCGGATGGCGGAGATCACGATGGCCGATTTGATTGTGGCGATCGCCACGGCGGTTGGCCTGGCGCTGCGGCTGTACCAGCTCGCACGACCTGGTCTGCTGTTCGGCTCACCCCAGTACGACGACGGGGTCGACTTCGGCAGCGCCGTTGCGCTGGTCCACGGCTACCTCCCGTACCGGGATTTCGCGTTCGTCCAGCCGCCCGGGATCTCGTTGCTCATGGCGCCGGTGGCGGTGCTCGCCAAGATCACAAGTACGGACACCGGGTTCGCCGTCGCGCGGCTGATCACTGCCTGTGCCGGCGCGGCGAGTGTCACCCTGGTTGGGCTGCTCGTGCGCCATCGGGGCACGCTCGCGGTGACGCTGGCGTGCGCAATCGCGGCGCTCCATCCAGACGCGATCCTTGCGGCGTCTACGGTCTTCTTGGAGCCCTGGCTGGTCCTCTTCTGCTTGCTGGGCGCTGTCGCCGTGTTCGATCGGGACCGAGTAACCGCAAGCCGAAGGCGGCTCGCGGCTGGCGGTTTTATGCTCGGCTTGGCCGCCGTGGTGAAGGTATGGGCCGTCTTCCCGGCGCTCGTGCTGCTCGTGCTCCTGGCTACTGAACGGCGCTGGCGCCGCGCAGCCACCTACGCGGCGGGGGTGGTCGGGGGTTTCTGCGTGCCCGTGGCGCCGTTCGCTGCGCAGGCGCCGAAGGCTTTCTTCGACAGCGTGATCACCGCGCAGCTCTCCAGGATCGATGTGAGCCGCGTACCGGTTCCGACTCGCCTGATCAGCCTGTTCGGGCTCGACAAGCTTTCACTCGGAGAGCCCGAGGTGATTGCGGCGACAGGCGCGATCGTTGGAGGCATTGTTGTCTGCTCTGTTGTGGGTGCGCTTTTCAGAGGTCGTCGTCCGCCCGCGATCGAACAGTTCGCGCTTGCGACGGCCGCGCTCGTGCTCGCCGCGTTTATGTGGCCGGATGATTACTACACCCATTACGCCGGCTTCTTCGCTGCCTTTTTCGCTTTGTCGATTGGTCTTGCGGCCGGAAGCCTGGTGCGAGGTTGGGGTCTTACGTCGGCGAGTCCGAGGCAACGGCCGCGTGCCACGCAGCCTGCTGCGTTGGTCGCCATCGTGGCGGTCATCGTCGGCATGGTGGTCCATGACCTGCGCGACGAAAGCGCGAGGAGCGCACCCGGCCCGGCCGTGGCCGTTGAGCGTCGGATCCCGCAGAGGGCGTGTGTGTTGACCGACGACCCCTCGCTGACGCTAGCCGCAGACAGGTTCGTCTCCGACGCACCTGGTTGCGCGCCGACCGTCGACCCGGTCGGAACCAACTACGCGCTCGCGAACGGCCGCAACGGACTCACCGGCGCGGGGCGTGTCAGGGCAGTCCAGGCCGCTTGGCTGTCGGCGCTGCGCCGTGCCGCGTACGTGTGGCTGACCTGCGGTCCGCCGCGCGCGGCCGTCTGCCAGCTGATGAACCGGCGAATCCCGTGGACCGCACCGATCTTCGCGTATTTCGTCGCGCACTTCAGGCGCGGGACGGTGTCAGCCTTCCTGTACGTGCGACACGCGCGCTGACATCACCAACGCGACCCTAGTCGCGGACACTCGATCGCCGCCGAGCCAGGTCCACCACCAGTAGCACGACCAGCGTCAGTCCGCAGAGCGCGAGCAGCTGCGGGTAACCCTGAAGCCCGCGGTATCGAAACGTAACTGCGTGGACGCCCACGGGGAGTGCAGTTGCAACAAGCGCTGGCGCAACCATCTGGGTAGAGCGTGCGCGGCCGTCCATGGTGGCCGTCCAGCCGGGGTCAAAGGAACTGCTGAGCACGACAACACCTGGCTTGCGCACGCTGACCGTTGCCGCGATCTCCCCCCGATCCAGATCGTCATGCTCAGAGATGACGCGGCCGACGGCCGGTTCGCGGCGGGCGGGGGGGAGCCCCTTCTCGGCCCCCGGATGCCCGAAAGTCACGCGGAGATAGTCACCCTGTTGCGTCAGCCGGGAGCGGAGCAGCGCGATGCTCCGCAAGCCCACGTTCGTCCGGTCGGCGGAGAGGCCGCCCACGATCCGGCCAACATCGACGTAACCCACCGTGCGCGTGCGCCACAGCGTGTAGATGCCGGAGTCCGTTACCAGGTGTGCCGGTACTGCGGGAATTCGGCCGGATGGAAGAATCAGGTAGCGGATCCCGAACAGCGAGTAATCGCCCGGGTCGCTCTCGTCGAAATAGGCCTCGGGGTCCGTCATCAACGATGCGGTACGGAGCAGATACCCGACCTCGTCGACATCCCGGTCCTCGAGGTACTTGAGGACCGGGACCGTGCCCACCGCGAACTTCGCTCCCCAATTCAACGGCGTGCCGGCGTAGACGCGCCCGCCGCCATCTCGCTTGATCACAGATATCAGTCGGTCTAGCTGGATCCCCTGGCTGGCGTCCGCGGTCCGTTGCGCGTGTATCAACCTGCTGTCCCGACGGTCGAATGCGCTGAGCTGCATCCAGGCCGGCGTGAGCACCAGGACCGCTGCGGCGAACCCAGCGGCGGTGCCCGCCAGCTCCCCTCGGGGCATTGACCCCGGCCAACTAAGCCCGAGGCCGCCCCGCCATCGATCCACCCCGCGCACGAGCGTGGCGGCGCACCAGGCAGCGCCGCCACCGGCCAAGAGCAGCGCCGCGAGCTGCCCGCCCATCATGAAGCGGCGAAAAAAGATGTCCGCGCTGCCGGGGATCAGATCGACCAAGCCTCCAAACGTGGCGCGGCCGAATGACAACAGCAGGCTCGCAGCGAAAACGACCAGCAGCCCTCGCGCGTTGGCATCCCTGCGCACCCGCGAGCAGGCGAGCACCAGGCCGATGGCGGCGAACACGGTCACGACCGGGAGCCGACGGTAATCGAGCAACTGGCCCGAGACGAGCCACTTGAGCACCTTCTCTGCCCCGTAGCCATTGGCGTCAGCGGTCCCCCGCAAGATTTCGTTGGTCGCGGCCCACGCACGCTGCTCCAGCAACGGCACGATCATCCACGCGCTCACGAGCAGCGAACCGGCGATCACGACAGCGGCGCGCCGCAGCCGAATCACAATCGGGCCGCCGGACACGAACGGCCACAACAGGAGCGGGAGCAGTGCGAGGTAGCCCGTTTCGAAATGCAATACCGTGGTCAGCGAAACGAGGGCGACCGCGGCAAGGAAGCCGCGACCCTCGCGGATCGCCCGCCAGCTCAGCCCCCACGCCAGCGGCAGGGTGAGTGACGCCCACAATTGCGTCCATACCCCGAACCCGCTCCAAACGTACGCCTTCTGCTCGTAGCCGATCCCGACCGCGCTCATGAGAAACGGCGCCATCGCCGCCGCCGCGCCGGCGGCCCAACGGTGCGCCCCAAACAGTCGGGCGGAGAAGTAGACGCTGACCGGCCACAGGGCCAGCAGCAGGTACAACGACCAGCGAAACGCCACATCTGGACCGGTTGCCAGGCCGATTAGCCCCGTCAGCATCGCCGCCACGCTCTGGTAGTGAAGGAACTGAGGCGAGCCCAGGCCCAGATACGGGAACCAGCTGGTCAGCGGCAAATGGCCGCTTTGGAACTGCTCGGTGGCGAAGCGCACCATCTGCGCATGCACAGAGCTGTCATTGACGTACGGCACCCCCAGCGTCAGTGCGCGGAGGTTCACCAGGTTCCATACGACCGCCGCGCCCACGAGCAACCACGGGCCGCGCGGGGCACGACTCGCGCGCGCAGCGGCTTTCGGGTCGAGGTTTGCGCTCGGCAGAGGGGTTGGCGAGACGGGCGAAATCGGCGTCAGGATACGCCCAGGCTGAGTGTGCGACCTCACGGGTCGCGCCTCGAGCTCGTTCGTTCATCAGTGCCCCGAGCGCGATCTCGCATCTTTTCGCGAATCCGACCCAGGGCCAGCTCGCCCGGGAAATCCGGCGCCAGCAGCCGACTTCGGTCTCGTTCAAGCTCAGCAGGCTGAGCACCGGGACGCACACGCTCAGCGCCAAGGTCTTCTTCCACAAGACCGTCAGGCTTGACCGCGAAGGCAACCACGTCGAGGCCGTGCGTCACCAGCCCGCCCGTTAGCTGCTGAGCCAATCGACCCGGAAACAGCCTCCCTGGACGACCTCTCCGCCCCGCGAGATACTTCCCGTCATGGCCAGCCGTCGAATCGACGCGGAATGAGTCCCTCCGCAGACCCCTCGCCCGAGCTCGCCGAGGCGCAACGCAGGCTGGCCGAACTCGAGGCCGCCGAGGCCGAGAGCGCGCGCGCCGCCAAGCTTCAGAACGCCCTGTACCGGATCGCTGAGCTGGCCAGCGCGGCCCGCGACCTGCAGGAGTTCTACCTGGCGATCCATGGTGTCGTGGGCGAGTTCATGAAGGCGAGCAACTTCTATATCGCGCTCTACGACGAGGAGCGCCAGCTGATCAGCTGGCCTTACTTCGTCGATGATGTCGACACCGAGATCCCTGATCCGAATCGATGGGATCCGTTCGGCAGCGGCGACGCGCGGGGCGTCACCGCGTATTTGCTTCGGACGGGAAGGCCACAGCACCTCTTGAAACAGCAGCTGGAGCAGCTCATCGAGCAAGGCGAGATGGAACTGGTCGGCGGTGTTCAGAGCATGAGCGAGGACTGGCTGGGGGTTCCGCTCAGATCCGCCGACGGGGGCACGGTCGGAGTCCTGGTCGTGCAGTCATACCTGCCCAATGTTCGGTACACGGAGCAGGACGAGGAGCTGCTCGTGTTCGTGGGCCAGCATGTCGGCGCCGCCCTCTCACGAGCGCGGGCGATCGAGGAGACCCGCCAGCGCAACGCCGAGCTCGCCCTGATCAACAGCGTCCAGGAGGCGCTCGCCGGCGAGCTCGAGCTGCAGGCCATCTACGACTCCGTCGGCGACAGAATCCGGAACGTCTTCGACGCCCAGGTCGTCGACATCGGCATCTACGACGAGACCTCCAGCTTGGTGCATTTCCCGTACGTGATCGAGCGCGGCGAGCGCTTCCCGGACGAGCCAATTGAGCTGATCGGCTTCCGCAAGCATGTGATGGAGACACGCGAGCCGCTGATGATCGAGGAGAGCTCGCCCGAGCTGACGGAGCGCTACGGCAACCCCCCCGTCCTGAGCGGGGAGCACAGCAGGTCTATGCTCTACGTCCCCCTGGTGGTCAGTGGGCGCGCGACAGGCGTCATTTCGCTTCAGAACCTCGACCGCACGCACGCATTCAGCGAGTCCGACCAGCAACTTCTCGAGACCCTGGCGGGCAGCCTGAGCGTGGCGCTCGAGAACGCGCGCCTCGTACACGAGACCCGCCAGCGGAACGCCGAGCTCGCGCTGATCAACAGCATCCAGGCCGCGATCGCCGGCGAACTTGATCCGCAGGCCATCTACGACCTGGTGGGCGACAAGCTCCAGGAGGTCTTCGACGCCCAGGTCGTCGACATTGCCATCCACGACGAGGCATCCGGCCTGTTGCACTTCCGGTACACGATCGAGCGCGGCGAGCGGCTCGACGAGCCGCCGATCCAGCTGATCGGTTTTCGCAAGCACGTGATGAAAACCCGCGAGCCGCTGATGATCGAGGAGCTCACGCCCGAGCTGGCCGAGCGCTACGGCAATCCACACGTGCTGATTGGGGAGCCGGCGAAGTCGGCGCTGTTCGTCCCCCTGGTCCTCGGTGGTCGCGCCACCGGCGTGATTTCGCTCCAGAACGTTGACCGGACGCACGTCTTCGGCGCGGACGATCAGCGGCTGCTCGAGACCCTGGCGGGCAGCCTGAGCGTCGCGCTCGAGAACGCCCGCCTCGTCCACGAGACGCGCCAGCGAAACGCGGAGCTGGCGCTCATCAACAGCGTCCAGTCGGCGATCGCCGGCGAACTCGACCCGCAGGCGATCTACGACCTCGTGGGCGACAGGCTCCAGGAGGTTTTCGACGCCCAGGTGGTGACCATCAACGTCCACGACGAGTCGAGCGGGCTTCTGACCTTCCCGTACGTGATCGAGCGCGGCGAGCGCCTCGACGCGCAGCCGATCCCCGTTATCGGCTTCCGCAAGCACGTGATGGAAACACTCGAGCCGCTGCTGCTCGACGACATCACGACGGAGGTGGACGAGCGCTACGGCAACCCCGGGGTGCTGGGCGGGGAGGCGACCAAGTCGGCGCTCTTCGTCCCCCTGGTTCTTGGCGGACGCGCCACGGGCGTGATTTCACTCCAGAACATCGACCGGACGCGCGCCTTCGGCGAGGACGACCAGCGGCTGCTGACGACGCTGGCCGGCAGCCTCAGCGTCGCGCTCGACAACGCTCGCCTCGTCCATGAGACGCGCCAGCGCGTGGCCGAGCTCGCGACGGTGAACAGCGTGGGCCAGGCGCTCTCGTCGCAGCTTGACCTCGATGCGCTGATCGAACTTGTTGGCGAGCAGGTGCGGGAGACCTTCGAGGCCGACATCGCCTATGTCGCCCTCCACGACCGGACGTCGGGACGGATCGAGTTCGCCTACTACCACGAGAGCGGGGAGCGTGGCGAGCAGGCGCCGATGACCTACGGCGAGGGGCTGACGACGCAGATCATCGACTCACGCGAGCCGCTGCTGCTGAACCGCTCGCCGCAGTTCGAGGGACACGAGGTGGTCGGTACCAGTGTGCGGTCCTATCTGGGCGTGCCGATCATCGTCGGCGATGCAGCGATCGGCGTCCTCAGCGTCCAGAGCATTGAGGAGGAGGGCCGCTTCGGCGAGGCCGACTCCCGACTGTTGGCGACGATTGCGGCCAACGTCGGAGTCGCGATCCACAATGCCCGCCTGTTCACCGAGGTGGAGCGGCAACGTGCACATCTCGAGTCGCTTGTCTCCATCAGTCCGGCGGCGGTGGTCGTGATGGACGCCGAGGAGCGCGTGACCGACTGGAACCCGGCTGCGGCCGAGCTGTTCGGCTACTCCGCGGAGGAGGCTCTCGGCCGCCCGATCGACGACCTCGTGTTCGGCAACTCCGGCCGCGAGGAGGGGCGCGAGATCACACGGGAGTCGATGCGACAGGGCCGGGCGCAGGGGATCACTCAGCGCCGGCGCAGAGACGGAACGCTGGTCGATGTCGAGCTGATGCTCGTCCCGCTCACCGTCGATGGCTCCCATGTCGGGTTCCTGGGCGTCTACCACGATGTCACCGAGCTTCAGCGTGCCCGGCAGGAGGCCGAGGCGGCGACGCAGGCCAAGAGTGCCTTCCTGGCCACGATGAGCCATGAGATCAGGACGCCGATGAACGCCGTGATCGGGATGACCGATCTCCTGCTGGGCACGGAGCTGGCCGGCGAGCAGCGCGAGTTCGCCGAGGTCGTCCGGGCGAGCGGAGACGCGCTCCTCCATGTGATCGATGACATCCTCGACTACTCGAAGATTGAGGCTGGCAAGCTCGACCTCGAACGGGAGCCTTTCGGGCTGCGCGAGTGCGTGGAGGGAGCTCTGGACATCGTCGCGCCACGCGGGTGGGAAAAGGGGATTGAGCTTGGCTGCCTGATCGACGAGGCCGCGCCTGCCGGGATCCTCGGCGACGAGGCCCGGCTGCGCCAGGTGCTCCTGAACCTGCTCTCGAATGGGGTCAAGTTCACCGAGGCGGGCGAGGTCGTCGTTCTCGTCCACGCTGAACCGACTGGATCGGGCTCCTACCGGCTCGAGCTCCTCGTGCGCGACACCGGGATCGGGATTCCACCGGACCGGATGGACAGACTCTTCACGTCGTTCAGCCAGGTGGACGCCTCGACGACGCGCCGCTTCGGGGGGACCGGGCTCGGCCTGGCCATCTCCAAGCGCCTGGTGGATCTGATGGGCGGCTCGATCTCGGTCGAGAGCCAGCAGGGGAGCGGCTCGACCTTCCGAATCACGCTGCCGGTCACGGCGGCCGAGGTGCCAAGCCCGATCCACCTCCAGGACGGCCTTCCGCAGCTCGCCGGCAAGCGGATCCTTGTCGTGGACGACAACGCCACGAACCGGGAGATCGTGACCCGGCACGCCCGCTCGTGGGGAATGGAGCCGGTTGCGGTGGAGCGCCCCTCGGAGGCTCTCGCGCTGGTCGAGGCTGGGGAGCCCTTCGACGTGGCCGTGCTGGACATGATGATGCCCGACATGGACGGGCTCGCTCTGGCCGGAGAGATTCGGAGCCGATCGAGCGAACACGGTCTTCCGCTCGTGCTTCTGACCTCACTCGGCCGGCTGCCGGAGGATCAATTGGCCGGGGTCTTCTCAGCCCAGCTCGCGAAGCCCCTCAAGGCCTCACAGCTCTACAACACGCTGCTGCACGTGCTGACCTTGGACCAGGCGGACCAGGCGATGGCTGAGGTTGTGACAGACGGCAAGCAGGCGATGTCGTCCCTGCGAATCCTCCTCGCGGAGGACAACGCGATGAACCAGAAGGTCGCGCTGCGCCTGCTCGAACGGCTCGGCTACAGCGCGGACGTCGTGTCCAACGGTCTGGAGGCGCTGGCAGCGCTCGAGCGCCAGCCCTACGACGTCGTCCTGATGGACATCCAGATGCCGGAGCTCGACGGCCTGGACGCTTCGCGCCGGATCTGCGAACGGTGGCCGCCAGAGAGCCGCCCCCACATAGTGGCCATGACCGCGAACGCGCTGCCCGAGGATCGCGAGGCCTGCTTCGGTGCCGGCATGAACGATTACGTTGCAAAGCCGATCCGCCTCGACGAACTGGCAGCCGCGCTGAAGCGCACGCGGCCGCTCCGCGAGCGTGACGGCGGTCCGGGTGCGAGTGAAATCGGCCTCGAGGCAACCGCACTCCAGAGCCTCCGAGACCTGGGCGGCGCTGAGTTCCTCTCCGAGGTCGTCGACGTCTTTCTTGCCGACGCCCCGGCGCTGATCGCAAGCCTCCGGACCTCGATGGCGGGTCAAGATACCGACGAGCTCCGCCGAGCGGCGCACACGCTGAAGTCAAACGGCTCGACGCTGGGTGCCGTGGCATTCGCGAAGCTCTGCCGCACGGTCGAACAGCACGCCAAGGACGGCCGCCTCGACGGCGTCTCTGAGCTCGTCGATCAGATCGAGCAGGACTACCAGACGCTCCAGGAGACCCTCGCCTCGCTTCGGTCGGAACCCGTTTCGTGAGCGCTCCCGCCGCCGCGCCCGGCACGATCCTGATCGCCGACGACAACCGGGTGAACCGTCTCCTGCTCGGCCGCGGCCTCCAGCAGGAGGGGCATGCCGTTGTCTTTGCCGAACACGGCGGAGAGGCGCTCGACCTGTTGCGAGGTGGGCAGTTCGACCTGATGCTGCTCGACGTCCTGATGCCTGAGCTCGACGGCTACGGAGTGCTGGGAGAGCTGCAGCGCGATCCGCACCTCCGCGACATTCCGGTGATCGTGACCTCATCGCTCGATGAGCTGGACAGCGTCGTGAGGTGCCTCGAGATGGGCGCTGAGGACTACCTCTCCAAGCCGGTCAACTCCGTGCTGCTCAATGCCCGGATCAGCGCGAGCCTTGAGAAGAAGCGACTGCGCGACCAGCAGCGCGAGCTGATCAGCAGGTTCGCCACCAAGGAGGTTGCGGAGGATCTGCTCACATCGGGGTTCTCGCTGGGCGGCAAGCACGTCGACGCCTCGGCCATGTTCTGCGATATCCGCTCGTTCACGACGATCGCGGAGGCCCAGGATCCCGTGGAGACGATTGAGCTGCTGAACGACTACTACACGCTGATGATGGACGCGATTGGCGGCGAGGGCGGGATCGTGAACCAGATGGAGGGCGACGGCCTGATGGCGATCTTCGGCGCGCCCGTGCCGCGCCAGGACCATTGCCGGGCCGCAGTGCTCGCGGCGCGGCAGATGATCGACCTGATCCGCCTGTTCAATCACGAGCAGGCGGCGCGGGACAAGGTCCAGATCCAGATTGGCATTGGGATCGCGTCCGGACAGGTCGTCGCCGGCTACACCGGCACGCACCAGCGCGCCACATACACGTGCGTGGGCGACACCGTCAATGTCGCCGCACGGCTTGAGTCGCACACCAAGGTCGTCAAGCGGCCGATCCTCATCGACGAGGACACGCGGCAGGGCCTCGGCGAGGGCATCGCCGTCGAGCCGCAGGGGGAGGTGCTGATGAAGGGAAAGACCCGGCCGATCAACGTGTACTCCGTGCTCGTCGAGTCGCTCGTCGGCGAGAGCGCGTGAAGCGACGTCCCCTGCTCCACCGCGCGATCCTTCCTTTATCCTGAGCGCCGTGAAGACGCCGTACAGCGCGAAGATCGCCCGGCTTCGCACGGCCGGCCTGGAGCAGCCGGCGACCCTATCGCCAGAGGAGCGGCGCGAGTGTGCGGAGGGCGATCCACCGGCGCGGCTGGCTGGCTACGTCGAGAAGGTCCGACACCACGCGTACCAGTTGACGGACGCTGACATCACGGCCCTGCGACAGGCTGGCTGCTCTGAGGAGGAGATCTTTGAGGCCACGGTCTGCACCGCGCTTGGCGCGGGTCTCGGTCGCCTGGAGAAGGGGCTTGCCCTGCTGGGACGGGTGAACGGATGAGACTCCACAACGTCGAGCACGAGCATCGTCTCAAGCAGCGGCTCGTCCTGTGGATGATTCAGTTGCTCAGCCTGCGGGCGCCGCCGGATGTGGTCAGGACGCTGCTCTACCGTCCTGAGTTCTTCGGTGGTCCGTTCAGCGACGTCATGCACGACGTGATGCGCGGACCCTCGGAATGGAGCGTCGGCGAACGAGAGCTGATCGCGGCGTTCGTGTCCGTGCAGAACCAGTGCCCGTTCTGAACGCAAGCCCACGGCGCGGTCGCGTCGTACGCGCTCGGACAGGAGACATGGGAGGCGGTCAGGAGCGATTTCGCCACCGCCCCAATCGATGAGCGACTGCGCGCGACCCTGAGGCTGGTCCAGAAGCTGACGCTCGAACCCGATTCCGTCACGCCGCAGGACGTTGAGGCCGCGCGGGCGGCGGGGGCCAGCGACCAGTCGCTCGTGGACGCCCTCCACGTGTGCGCGCTGTTCAACGTGATCGTGCGCCTCGCCGATGCGCTCGCCTTCCACGTGCCGGCCGCGGAGGTCGCGGCCAAACAGGGCCGCGGCCTGTTCAAGCGTGGCTACCTGCTTCCGGGGCTCGGGGCCTAGCCGACGCCTCTAGGCCTTCCGCGCGGGGGCGTTGGCCGATAGGATCCTGGGCGGCCGATACGGATCGGGGCAACACCGAAGGAGGGACCACATGGGGCTGTTTGGCGGTGGGAAGCGTAAGCGCAGGTTGGAGGAGGCGGGCGTCAACGCTCCGGCTCAGATTCTGGACGTCCAGGA
>DASXCS010000027.1:0-264407 GCA_036490975.1 Solirubrobacteraceae bacterium | reverse complement strand
CAGCTCGCGGAACTCCGCGTCGTCGTCCACGACTAGAACGGATTGAGTCACACGAGCATCATCGCCGCCTCGCTGCGGCGTCTGGGTAGGGAAATCCGGAAATGCGTGGCCAGGTAGGGATTTCCCTACCCGAGTCTTCCGTCAGCAAGGACGGCAGCAGGCGGACCGCCCATGGCTACCGGGCGGTTCGGTTTGATATCCCACGCGGTTGCGCGGCGGGCTACATGCCTGAGCTCAACGTTCTTTGCGGGATCGCTGACTACAGCTCGCAGAGCGAGCAGCCGGTGACCAAGCATCTCGTCGTTGAGATCACGTCCAGTGGGTGAGGCGTCAAGCTCATCCCTCCGTGGAGGCCTCGATGACCGGCAGCGTCACCCGGAATACGGCGCCACCGTCCGGCGCGTTGCTGGCATGCACTTCGCCGTGATGGGCTAAGACGATCGCCTTGACGATCGCCAGCCCCAGGCCGGATCCGCCGGGCCCCCGGCTTCGCCCTCCCTCGGTGCGCCAGAAGCGATCGAATACACGGTCTCCGGCGCCGGCCGGCAGACCGGGGCCGCGGTCGCGAACCTCGAGCACGGCTCGATCATCGCCGCGTTGCACGCTGATGTCAATCGCGGTTTTCGCGGGCGTGTGCACTACGGCGTTTTGCGTGAGGTTGCCCACCACCTGACGCAGCTGCTCGGGATCCCCGAGGATCGGCAGTGCGCCGTCTGCCGTGAACCGAACCTCACGCTCGGGGGCGACCGCCCGAGTGTCCTGCGCAGCGTGCTCAGCCAGCTCGCGCAGGTCTACCGGGACGAGTCGAATCTCAGGCAGCTCGTCGAGCCGCGCCAGCAGGAGCAGGTTCTCGACCAGCACTCCCATCCGGCTCGCCTCGGCCTCGATGCGGGCCATCGCCCGTTCGAGCTCTTCGGGCTCGGCGGTAGCGCCGAGGCGGAAGAGCTCGGCGTAGCCCCGGATGGAGGCGAGTGGCGTGCGAAGCTCGTGGGAGGCGTCGGACAGGAAGCTGCGCAGGCGATCCTCGCTCTCGTCTCGGTCCGCGATCGCCTGCTCGATCTGGGCGAGCATCTGGTTGAGCGATGATCCGAGCCGCCCGACTTCGGTTCGCTGGTTGTCCGGACTGACGCGGCGGGAGAAGTTGCCGCGCGCGATCTCGCTGGCCACCCGCCCCATCCGTTCTAGCGGGCGCAGGCCCAACCTGATCACGATCCATCCGAGCGCGACCAGCCCAAGGATGACCCCAGCGCCGACCAGCAGCTCGACGACGATCAGCCGGCCCAGCGTCTGATCGACGTCCCGCAACGGAACCGCGATCACGAGCACGCGTCCGCCGCGCACCGAGAACGCTGCCGCGCGGTACCGCAAGCCCGAGCCGGACTGCGAGTCGATCGTGAACAGACGAAACCGCGTCGACTTGAACCCAGCGATGGGCAGCTTGGCCGGCAGCACCGGGGGTGAGGGCGCGGCCTCGCCATAGGTGAAGGAGTGGCTCTCGATCACCTTGCCGCTCGAGTCGAGCAGCACACCGTAAGTCCCGGAGGTGTGCAGCGTCGTCGGCGCATGTCCAGGGGAGCGACCGGGACGCGGTGGCCGGTTAAGGCCGGTCCGGGATGGGATCAGGCCGAGTGCGACGGCCACGGGGAGTCTGGAGTCGCCAACCTGCTGACCGACCCTGGTGAGCAGGAACGATCGCTGCTCCTCGTAGGTCACGAGTGCGGCGGCACCGAGCCCGATAGCCGCCAGCACAACCAGACCCGCCAGCAGGCGCGAGCGCAGCGACAATCGCGTCAAGCCTTCGGGAGCCGGAGCGAGTAGCCCACGCCGCGCACGGTGTGCAGCAGCGGGGGCCCGTCGCCATCGAGCTTCTTGCGCAGGTAGCTGATGTACGTCTCGAGCACGCGCCCATCGCCGCCGAAGTCGTAGCTCCACACGTGATCGAGCAGCTGCGCGCGGGTGAGCACGCGCCGGGGATTGAGCATCAGGTAGCGCAGCAGCCGAAACTCGGTCGCCGTGAGCTCGATCGATCGACCGCCACGGGAGACCTCGAAGGTGTCCTGGTCAAGCTCCAAATCGGCGAAGGTCACGCGGCTGGAAGCCTCCGCGAGCGTGCCTGTGCGGCGGAGGATGTTTCGCAACCGGGCGATCAGCTCCTCCAGGCTGAAGGGCTTGGTCACGTAATCATCGCCGCCCGTGGTCAGCCCTCGCAGCTTGTCGGCCGGGGCGTCGCGGGCGCTGAGAAACAGGATCGGTACCTCGGCATGCTCGGCCGACAGCCTGCGCGCAACCTCGAACCCCTCCATATCAGGCAGCATTACGTCGAGCACCATCACGTGGGGCCGCCACCGACGGGCCAGGTCGAGTGCCTCCCGACCGCTCCCGACCGTCTCCACGCCGAATCCGTGATGGCGCAGCGCCATCGAAACGACATCGACGATCGCCGGTTCATCGTCCACGACCAGTACCCGTGGGCCCTCGGGCGTTTCCACCATGCACCGATTATCTGCCCTGAACCTGAGAGGAACCTGAGACTCTGCTGAGATAAGGCGCCTGGCTAGTCGTCGGGCCGGTCGAGCTTCAGGCCGTTGGTGATGATGGCGGCGATCGCCGCGGCGTGCTGGTCGATCTCGGCGGGGTCGAGCGGGTCGGTTTTGTCGAGCCGGCGAGCGAGTGGCGTGAGCGTGAACGCCGCCACGGCACCGTGTCCGACTAGAAGCCAGAGCGTTCGTAGGGAGACCGGACGGATACGTCCTTGCGAGATGAGGAACTCCAACAGGAGGCCAAGCGGCGCCAGTGCCGGAGATACGTAGTTGTCGTAGATGTAGTCCAGCCGGTCGCTCTCCACGCGGCCCTCGATGTTCATGAGGCCGAGCAGCTCTGGATGGGCGGCCGAGTAGTGGACAAACTGCCGGATGGTGTGGCCCAGCTGATCGACCGGGTCGCTCAGCGTTGGGTCGAACGTTGTCGCGAGCTCTGCGACCTCGGAGCCGAAGGCCCGGTCGACTGCGGCATACCACAGACCCCTCTTGGACCGGAAACGCTGGTGGATCAGGTTGTGGCTCACCCCGAGCTCTCGGTTCAACATCCTCACCGACACCCCGTCATAGCCGTAGGTCGCGAACGCTCGAAACGCAGCGTCGAGAATCTGCTCGAGCGTAACCGGGGCGTCCTCGGCCCTCGGACGCCCGGCCCGCGGTCGTTCGGCGCTGGCGGTCATGCCGGGGCAGGATAGCGCAGTGTTGGGACGGATGTCCATAAATTAGTTGACAGCTATCAACATCTGGTCTAGGATCCCCCCTCGCCAGTACGTCCGAGAGGAGGCGTCCCAATGTCAAGCACCACCCGCGTTGCGTCCACCCAGGCCAGGAGCCTCGCCGGCACCTGGCACCTCGACGCCGAGGGCTCGCACGCCCGGTTCACGGCTCGCACACTCGCCGGCCTGGTCAAGGTCCCAGGGGTCTTCCACAGACTGGCGGGCACGATGTCCTTCGACGAGCGCAGGACGACGGGCACGCTGGTCATCGATGCAGCGTCGATCGACACCGGCAACCGCCTGCGTGACCGTCACCTTCGCTCCAGTGAGTTCTTTGGTGTGTCGAAGCACCCCGAGCTTCGGTACGAGGCCGTCTCGATCGTCGTCGATGGTCCGCGCGTGACCATCGACGGTGAGCTGCTGATAGCCGGCACGCGGATCCCGCTGCCGCTCGCTGGCGAGCTGCATCACGAGGCCGATGGCGTGATCGCCATCGCCTGCCGGACGCGACTAGATCGCATCGCTGCCGGCGTTCGCGGGGCGCGCGGGATGGTGCCTCGCGCCGTCGATCTTCACGTGGCAGTTCGGCTGCGCCGCGCGCCATGAGTGCCACCGCCGAGGCCCTGGCCCCCAGAACGGGCGAGCACATCCCGGCCGAGTTCGCCGCGTACTGGAAGGCGCTCGAGGGACCGGGCGTCAAACGCCAGCGCGCCCTGGCGCTCCGGCTGTTCGGCTTCGACGCCGTCCCGAGCGAGGAGCGCGTGCGCGAGTTCGCCCGCGGCTGCTATGACGCCGACCCGATCGACGAGGCGGCGTCTGTTCGAAGAGTCAGAGCGCGAGCCTGAGTGGCTGGACCGAGACCGAATGCTGCTGGGCGCCAAGACCTTTCGGCGCCTCGGCCCGGCGGCGTTCAGCTTCGCCGGCGCGTCGACCCTGCTCGGGCGTCCAGCCGCGCCGGTTCCCCGAGGCCGTTGTGGAAAGCAGCGCGGCCGACACCCTGCTCGATCGCTACCGGCGCTGGCGCCGCGAGACCTGGTGGCACAATGAGATGGGCGACAAGCGATCACACTTCCAGGCAGCCGAACAATTCCGCCGCTGACGGAATGGGCCCAGAGTGACCCTGAGCGGTGAGGAGCGCCATACGCTGGCCGATGAGCACGCTGCTCTGCGGCGAGTGGCCACGCTGGTGGCCAGCGGAGCGACGCCGGAGAAGGTATTCGGGGCGGTGACCGAGGAGGTCGGAAGGATGCTTCCGGTCGACTTCGCGGACCTGAGCCGCTACGAGTCAGACGGCACGATTACCATCCTCGCCACCTGGGGCATTACACAGGCTGTCCTCCCTCCCGGCGCCCGGCCGAGGCTTGGGGGGAAGAACCTCAGCACGCTCGTCGCGCAGACGGGTGCTTCGGCTCGGATCGAGGACTATGCCGATGCCTCAGGTCCGATCGGTGCCGCTGTCCGCGGGGCCGGCGTCCGCTCTGTCGTCGGGACTCCGATCATCGTCGACGGCCACATGTGGGGCATGGTGGCTGCTGGCTCGAGCATCGACAAACCGTTGCCGGCAGACGCGGAGGCGAGGCTGGCGTCGTTCACGGAGCTGCTGGCGACGGCGATCGCCAATGCCGAGAGCCGCGGCGCGCTCGCGCGGTTGGCTGAGGAGCAGGCGGCGCTGCGGCGGGTCGCCACGCTGGTGGCGCGCGGCGCCCCGCAGAAGGAGGTGTTCGCCGCGGTCATCGAGGAGGTCGGGGGGCTGCTCCCGGTCTTCAACGCCAGCATGGCTCGCTACGAGCCCGACGGGACGGTCACCGCTGTCGCCGCCTGGGGTGAGGCCGAAATCGGGTTTCCCGCGGGGAGCCGCTGGAGCCCTGGGGGGAAGAACCTGATAACGATGGTGCTCGAAACGGGACGTCCAGCGCGGATCGACAACTATGTGGACGCTTCCGGCCCGATTGCTACCGCCATCCACGACATGGGCGTCCGCTCGGCGGTAGCCTCGCCGATCCTGGTCCAGGGCCGCCTCTGGGGTGTCATCGTCGCCGGCTCCAACCTGGAGCAGCCGCTGGCGCCGGACACGGAGGCGCGGCTCGCCTCGTTCACAGAGCTGGTGGCCACGGCGATCGCGAACGCGGAGAGCCGAGCCGGCCTGACCCACCTGGCTCAGGAGCAGACGGCGTTGCGGCGCGTCGCGACCCTGGTGGCGCGCGGGATGGCCCAGGCCGACTTGTTCAGGGCGGTCACGGAGGAGCTGGGGCGGCTGCTTGCGGTCGACTTCGCGATCATGGGCCGCTACGAGGGCGACGGGACGGTCACCTCCGTCGGGGGGTGGGGAGCCGCCGCAGCCCGCTTCCCCGTGGGCGGTCGCTCAAAGCTCGAGGGGGAAAACCTCGTCACGATCGTGCTCGAGACTGGCCGTCCCGCCAGGGTCGACGACTTCGCCCACGCCTCCGGGCCAATCGGTGACGTTGGCCGTCAGAGCGGGTTCCACTCCGCGATCGGAGCGCCGATCGTCGTCGACGGCCGCACGTGGGGAGTGATGACCGTCGGCTCCGTTCTGCCGAAGCCGCGGCTGCCTGCGGGGACTGAGACGCGTCTGGAGTCCTTCACCGAGCTCGTCGCCACGGCAATCGCAAACGCCGAGAGTCATGCCAGGCTCGGCCGGCTAGCGGCAGAGCAGGCCGCTTTGCGGCGAGTCGCCACGCTGGTGGCCCAGGGCGTGCCGCCCGAGGAAGTGTTTGCCGCCGTCGCTGAGGAAGTCGTGCAGCTGCTCGCGGTCGATTTCACCCACATGGGCCGTTACGAGGGCGACGGAACGGTCACGGTCGTCGCCTCCTCGGGGAGCACGGCCGAGACCTTTCGCGTTGGCCGCCGGTGGAATCTGGGAGGGAGGAACCTCACGACGATCGTGTTCGAAACGGGACGCTCGGCGCGGCTCGATCGCTACAGCGATGCGTTCGGGGCACTCGGGGCTGCCGGTCGCGAACTGGGCATACGATCATCGGTCGGAACGCCAATCCTCGTTGAGGACCGGGTCTGGGGCGTCGTGACTGCCGGCTCGACCGTTGAGGAGACGCTCCCAACGGACCTCGAGTCTCGACTGGAGAACTTCACCGAGCTGGCGGCAACGGCGATTGCCAACGCCCAGACGCGCGCCGAGCTTGCTGCTTCGCGTGCCCGAATCGTCGCCGCCACCGACGAGAGCCGTCGGCGGATTGAGCGCGACCTGCACGACGGCGCACAGCAACGTCTCGTACATGCCGTGATCGTGCTCAAGCTCGCACTGCGCGAGCTGGCGGACGAAGATGCGAACGCGCGCGAGCTGCTGGCCGAAGCACTGGGGCACGCCGAGCAGGCCAACTCCGAGCTGCGCGAGCTGGCCCACGGCATCCTCCCGGCCGCTCTCACCCGCGGCGGGCTACGAGCCGGGGTTGAGGCGCTCCTCTCCCGGATCTCCCTCCCCGTCAGGACGAATGTGACCGCCGAACGTCTTCCCCCCAGCGTGGAGGCCACAGCCTATTTCATCATCAGCGAAGCGCTCACGAACGTGGTCAAGCACGCCCACGCGACCCGCGCCCAAGTGACGGCCCGGCTTGAGCGCGGCGAGTTGCACGTGGAGATCCGCGATGACGGAGTGGGCGGCGCCAAAGGCAGTCACGACTCCGGGCTGGGTGGGCTCAGGGACCGCGTCTCGGCGCTTGAGGGCCGCCTTGGGGTGGTCAGCCCCCCCGACGGGGGGACGTCCCTCCGGGCCCAGCTGCCGATAGCGGACTCGACGTTAACCCAAGACTCGTCGGGCCAGTAGCTTCGAGTGCCGCCGGCCAGGGTTCGCGTCCCGGCGCGGCCGGTGGCCAGTAGGAATTTCCCTACCTGGGCCTCTGGAGCTCGGGGGGGGAGGTTTCGGGCGGACCCGCATGTACGTAGGCAGGCGCCGCTGAGAGCCTCGGCTCAATCCCAGATGCCCGACCACGGAGGGCGCAACCGTGAGCCCACCGCAGAGCCGATGCCAAACCCAGCAAAGCCTCAGCTTCCTCCGGGCCAGGGTCCAGGAAAGCGCGGAATGATCACCGGTATGCATCGAAGCCTGACCATCCACCGGACCCGAAGGAGGGCCGCACGATGAACGCCACGGAACCCACCCCCGGCCGAACCCTCGGGAGCGAGCTCGAGCGTGATCGTCTGACGCGCCGTATACGGCGGACGACGGTCGCAATCGCTGCGCTGCGCGAACGTCTGGGGGCACACCGGCGCGGGCTGGACATGGCCCCGGTGCACCTACAGCAGGCAATCGCCGATTTCGAGGCTCGGCTTGAGGAGATGAACGCCCGGCTGGTTGACCTCGCTCCAGACCGTGGATCAATCGCAATCCAGGGCCCCGAACCGCCGCGATCCGGCCAGTCCGGCGCTCAGCAAAGTCTCAGGCCCTCCTGGGGTGGGACTCAGGCAGGGCCACGAAATTGAGCGCACGATGGAAGCCACGTCATGAGCGAGCGCCAGAGCAGGCCCGGGTATCTCTACGCGCTCGCGGTTGCGGTGATCGTCCTTGCCGTCCTCGGAGTCACCGAGATAGGCCCCCCGACCAGCTCCGCACGGACCTCGACGCAGATCGTCACGGCGGAGAACGGTGTCATCCAATCGACGGTCACTGGCACGGGCGCCATCGCGGCCGGCCAGGACCTCGACGTGAACTTCCAGACCAGCGGCACGCTCTCGAAGGTCTACGTTAAGGCGGGCCAGCACGTCATCAAGGGCCAGCTGCTGGCCACGCTTGACCCCACAGTCGCGCAGCTCTCGCTCAAACAGGCTGAGCAAAACCTCACCGCGGCCGAGGATCAGCTGAGCGCCGCAGAATCTGGCTCGACGTCCACGCCCAGCCCGGCCGGCGCCACCGCCACCAGCCTCAACGCCGCCTCGAGCCCGGCGACTACCGAGTTTGTGTCCGACACGAAGACCGTTCCGACGACGACCACAAAGACCACAACGACCAAGACCATCCCGACCACAACGACCAAGACCACCCCAACCACGACCACCCAGCGCCAGACCACCTCAACCAAAACCACCCCCGCCCCCACCACCACCAGGCCGACGGCGACCACGACCCCGAGCAGCCCCGCGACGGCGCCGTCGGCCGCTGGTGGATCGAGCGGATCGAGCACGGGCGGCTCGACCACGACAACGCCCTCGCCGGCGACCATCGCCTCCGCGCAGGCGGCGGTGTACAGCGCCCAGGCGAATGTCAACAGCGCCAAGACGGCGCTCGCGGACACCACGCTGTCGGCGCCGATCAGTGGCACGATCGTGTCGCTGTCCGGCCTCTCCCCGGGTGACACTGTGTCCGCCGGCTCAACCTCGAGCGCCTCTGGATCCTCCACGTCCAGTGGAGGATCCTCGTCGAGCTCCTCTACCGGCACCACGAGCGGGACCACCGCGGGCAGCCTCGGGGGCTCGAGCGCTTCCTCCTCCTCTTCTTCGGCTTCCGCCACGCCGTTCGCCGAGATCGTCAACACCAGCTCGATGACGATGACGCTCGCCTTGAGCGAGTCCGACATCAGCAAGGTGAAGGTGGGCCAGAAGGCGACCGTGACGCTTGACGCACTGACCGGCGTCGAGCTCGCCGCCCACGTGACCACGATCTCGACGGTTGGGACCAACAGCAGCGGCGTTGTTTCCTACGACGCGACGCTGGCACTGGACCAGAAAAACTCGCAGGTGAAGCCCGGTATGAGCGCCTCGGGATCGATCATCGTCGCCCAGGCGCACGGGGTCAATGTCCCCAACAGCGCAGTCACCGGGACGGGCTCGCTCGCGACCGTCACGCTGGTGAGCAACGGCAACAAGACGCAGCGGCAGGTCGCGATCGGGCTGCGGGGTACCAGCCGCACGCAGATCGTCAGCGGCCTCAGCGCAGGCCAGCAGCTGGCGGTTACCACCATCCTGCCGCCGCTCACATCCGGCACCACGACCTCGAGCACCGGCGGCGGAACGCTCGGCGGAACGGGCGCCCGGCCCGGGTTCGGCGGCGGGGGCTTCCCCGGTGGCGGCGGTGGGTTCGGCGGCGTGCGTCCCGGAGGCGGGACCGCGGCCCCGGGTAGCGGGGCGGCGGGTACCGGGGCTGGCGGCTGATGCCGACACCCAGGCGCAGCACGGTCCTACGCGCCCAGCGCAGGCTCCACGCAGCTCAGGCCCTGCCGGCTGCGCGGTCCAGACCGGACCCGGCTCGCGACACAAATGCGCCCGTGATCGATGTCCGCGATGTCCGCAAGACATACGAGTTGGGCGACATCGCCGTCCACGCGCTGCGCGGGGTGAGCCTACGGGTGCAGCGCGGCGAGTACGTGGCGATCATGGGCGCCTCGGGCAGCGGCAAGTCGACGCTGATGAACATCCTGGGCTGCCTGGACCTCCCAACCAGCGGTGCGTACCTGCTGCGCGGGCTCGACGTCCGGGACGTTGAGGAAGACACGCTCTCGGATGTGCGCAACCGGTTCATCGGGTTCGTCTTCCAGAGCTACAACCTGATCCCTCGCACCCGGGCACTCGCGAACGTCGAGCTGCCGCTGTCCTACGCCACCGTACCGCGCGCCGAGCGCCGCGAGCGCGCGCTGGCCGCGCTGAATGCTGTCGGGCTGGCAGACCGAGTCAACCATCTGCCGTCCGAGCTCTCGGGGGGCCAGCAGCAGCGGGTCGCGGTCGCCCGGGCGCTGGTGACCAACCCGGCGCTGATCCTGGCCGACGAGCCGACCGGCAACCTTGACACCGCCTCCGGCGAGGAGGTGCTGGGGATCTTCGAGCGACTCAGCCGGGAGGGGCGGACGATCGTCCTGATCACGCACGAGGACGACGTCGCCGGGCACGCCCGGCGGGTGATCAGGATCCGGGACGGCGTGATCGTCGCCGACGAGCAGACCGAGGCCAGGGCTGGGACCCGATGATCGAGAGCATCCGCGTGGCGTTTGCCGGCCTGCTGGCCAACAGGCTGCGCTCGGGGCTGACAATCCTTGGCCTGATGATCGGCGTGGGCTCGGTGATCGTGCTGATCGCGGTCGGCACCGGCTCCTCGGACGCCGTCCAGAAGCAGATCGACGCCCTGGGCTCGAACGTGCTGCTGGTTCAGAGCACCTCCGCGATCGGCGGCCTGCGCGGGACGACCTCGAGCAGCACCGCGCTCACGCCCGCGGACGCCACAGCACTGGAGAACCGCTTCCGGGCTCCGGACGTGGCGGACGTCTCGCCCGTCGTCACGGCCAACGGAGTCACCCTGACCTACGACGGCGCTACCTACTCGCCCTCGCAGTTCCTCGGTACCACGCCGAGCTACAAGACCGCTCGCAGCTACACGACGGTCGAGGGCTCCTGGTTCACGAGCAGCCAGGAGAACAAGCACAGCCGCGTGCTCGTGGTCGGTCCCACGGTAGTAAGCCAGCTGTTCGGTGGTCAGGATCCGGTTGGGGACACCGTTCAGGTCAACGGAAGCAGCTACCAGATCATTGGCGTCACGGCCTCGAAGGGCTCGAACGGGATCACCAACCAGGACGACGTCGCCTTCGCTCCGCTGACGGCGGTGCAGGACACCCTCACCGGCTACGGGAGCATCAGCCAAATCGTCGTTCAGGCCAAGTCGACTCCGCAGCTGAGCGCTGCGCAGACCGAGGTCACACAGATCCTGGGCCAGGTCGACCCGTCGACCCCGGGCTCGGCGTCGACGAGCAATTTCAACGTCATCAATCAGGGGTCGATTCTCCAGACCTCGGCCTCCAGCAGCAACGTGTTCACCACCCTGCTGGGCGAGGTGGCGGCGATCTCGCTCCTGGTGGGTGGCATCGGCGTGATGAACATCATGCTCGTCTCCGTCACCGAGCGGACGCGAGAAATCGGGATCCGGAAGGCAGTCGGCGCCCGACGGAGCGACATCCTGACTCAATTCCTGATCGAGGCCGTCCTGGTCTCGCTACTGGGAGGTATCGCCGGCGTGCTGTTCGGCGTCATCGGGAGCCAATTCACGATCGCCGGCGTTCACCCCGTGATCGCGCCCTACTCCGTCTTCCTGGCCTTCGGCGCCGCCCTCGTTACCGGCCTGTTCTTTGGCACCTACCCGGCCTCGCGCGCCGCCGCCATGCGGCCAATCGAGGCGCTGCGCTTCGAATGACCGACCACGCCAACCCAGAGGAATCCCCATGAGCGCCATCCCCTACGACAGCCCTGAGCAGGACTGGGAGTCACCCGAACAAGAGCCGTTCGTGCCGCCCGGCCGGCCCCGCCGCCACTTCTTCAACCGCAAGAGCGCCGCGCTGGCCGCGCTGCTCGCCTGCGCCGCCGGCTTCTACGCAGGCATCCGCGTCGAAAAGAGCCAGGTCGGGAGCACGGCGTCCGCCGCCACAACCAGCGCCCCGGGAGCGGCCGGTGTGGTCGCCGCTGCGGCCCGGCCCGGTGCGGCTGGGGGCGCAGGGGCGGCCGGCGGGTTCGCAGGACGGTTCGGCGGCGGCGCCAGCGGCAACGCCTCGTTCGGAACGATCTCAAGCGTAAACGGCAACACCATCTACCTCACCACCACCACCGGAAACACGGTCAAGGTCACCCTCTCCTCGAGCGCAGCGCTCACCAAGAGCCTGAGCGTCGCCAAGGGCTCGCTTCACCCCGGCGACTCCGTCCTCGTCCAGGGCGTCAAGAACTCCGGCGGCACGATCGTCGCGACCTCGGTGAGCGACCAGGGCGCCCGCACCACCGGCAGCGGAAGCGCGTCGGGCGGCACGAGCACCAACTCCGCCGGCGGTGGCTGATCGACCCCCACAACACGAAAGGATCCACATGAAATCCCCCTACAAGACTCATCGGCGAGCGCGTCGCCTGATGCCCGTGCTTGCCGCAGGCGCCGCGAGCCTCGCGCTCGCGGCCTGCGGCAGCAGTTCGACGAGCACCAGTTCGGCGACCGGCGCGGCCTCGGCATCCTCCGCCGGGGGAAGCACCAACCGCACCGCGTTCATCCAATGCCTGAAGAACCACGGGATCGCCCCACCTCCGGGCGCGGGGAAGGGTGGCACTCACACCGGCCCTCCGCCCGGCGGCTTCGGCAGCGGCGCCAACAGCTCAGCCCGCCGCGCCGCCCTCAAAGCCTGCGGTGCCAACGGTCACTTCCCAGGCGGGCACACCGCGACGACGAAGTAGGAGCTGAGGAGTGCTGATGTCCTACCACCAGGGATAGCCGTGCGACGACTCTGGGCGCCTCGTCGATCCGCTCCAGGGGCTCGGATTCGTCTGCATACGTATCCCGCGGAAACGCCTCGCCCACGCAAAGCGCCGGGCAGGTGGGGATTGCCCTACCGGACCTTACGGGACTAGGGAGACAAGGTCTCTGGCACGTCCGTATGTACGCGACCCCGAGCCGCTGAGAAGCTCCGAGCTATTCCGATAACTCGAAAAGGAAAGAGCATCATGACCCTCCAGCAGACGCCCTTTAGGCGCCAACTGATCCCGTCCATCGCTGCCGCTGTCGGCCTGCTCGTTCCCGCGATCGGGCTCTCGGCTTGCGGTGGTACTTCCAGCTCGGGCTCAGGCACGACCGCGTCGACAACGGCCGCGTCTGGCGGGTCGCCCGGGTTGGGCGGCGGCGGAGCCAACGCACGGTCCGGACCGGCCGCAGGGGGATCGGTCGGGAAGGTGAGCAGCGTGTCGTCCTCCGGCTTCGGGCTGTTGACGTCGGCTGGCGAGAAGGTGACCGTGAAGGAGACATCGTTGACGACATACGAGAAACGGATGAGCGCGGCGTCGGCGAGCGCAGTCACCAAAGGCGAGACCGCCCTCGTCGTAGGAACGACCGACAGCACGACGATATCGGCCACTCAGGTCATCGTGGAACCGACAGGCGCCAGGACTGCTGCGTCGTCGAAGGTAATTCCCTTCAAGCGCGGTGCGCCGAGTGCATCAAAGATGGTCGGTCAGATTCCTGCGAGCTACAAGCAGGGGTCCGGCACCCTCGTCCGTGGAACCGCGGCGACTAAGGCCACCGAAGCGGCATTGGCCGCCTACGCAGGCGGCATCGTCGATCGTGTCGTGCTGCTGAGCAACGGCGAGTACGAGGTGCACAACATCGGTGTCAACTGGCCCCATCACATCTTCGTCACCGGGGACTTCAGAGTCGTCGGCGCCGATTAGGCGCGGGAACGTTCCTAGCGCGGTGGCGCGGGAGGCCGGAAGGGCCGGCGAGCGCCGGTGGGTCGGGGTGGCGCCCCGGGCGTCCCCCCAAGTCAAAGCGTCTTCAGGGCCGAGCGCTACCCTCCTTGGCCGCGGCGACATGATCAAATTGCGCCAGCACGGCCCAGTCGGCTGCCTACCCGCGTCGGCCCGCCACTTGACCGCCTCGGCGTCTCGGGACGCCGACACGATGACCACCAACGCCGACACGATCGTCGGGCACCGCTCGCAGCAACGCCTCGACCTCTTCGGTCTCCAGGAAGTGAACGTCGGGGTCCGTCTCGGCGAGCGCCGGCTTCTCGACGCGCTTGACCGGGTTCTCACCGACCATCCAGCCCTCGTCGATCGCGAACTCGATCAGCGAGTGGAGCGTTCCGAGCGCGTTCGCCGCAGCCAGTAGGAGTACGCCTCGATCGTGGACGGCTTGCGTCCGGCCGCGCGCTTGGCCGCGATCAGCGCCTGGCCGACCTGGGCCAGCGTCCGCCGCCGCTCCTCCGCAGCCCGCCTCGCGTCCGCATGGCGCTCCTGGACAGGCTCGATATCCACCTGGTCGCGGAGCCTGCCGAGCGCCGCCTCGGCTTCGGCTCGGGTCAGGCCGTCCGGGTGAGTCTTGGAGTGGTCGAACCCGAGCCCGCGCTGGACCTGGCGGCCGCCGTCGCGCCACTTCGCGATCCCTCACGGCGGAACCCTATCCGGGGCCGGCCGCTACGCCGGCGGGACCCGGAAGCATGCGCCCTCCACACCGCCCGTGGCCTTCAGCCGCAGCGAGCAGGTCCAGCTCCGCCCGTGCGTGTCGTGGACCACGCATCCCGCGGAGCCCTGATTGATTTCACCGCAGCTGACGCCACGCACCCCAACACCGCGCCTCACCACATAGGCCCGGGCCGCTCGCTCGAGGCGGTCTGCAGGCGTGCTGGTTCGGTGCGCCGAGCCACCGGGCGTCGAGCTGCTCGACACCGAGCCTCCGGGCGTCGAGCTTCCGCAGGCCGTCAGGGCGAGCATGGTGACCATGATCAGGCCGCGGCGGGTACTCCTCATCCCTCGAGTAACTGCTCCAGGGCCTGCCGGGCTGCCTGCGACCGCTGAGCCTCGTCGGCCAGCGCGCCGTTGAGCGCGCTCAGCCATTGGTCGAGCGCGAGCTCCTCACGTCGCAGCACGATGCCCCGCACCCTCTTGGCGCGGCTGGCGGTCGCACCGGTCCCGGTGAGCAGCAGCGAGTAGATGTCGTCGCCGAGCTGCACCTCGACGCCCTCGATTTTCTTCTGGCGGCGGAGCACGCCGCTGGACCTTCGATGGACGCGGGTGTTATCCGGGAGCGCACTGCTCAACTTCTGAGCCAGAGCCTCGGCCAGGGCCCTGGCATCTGAGCCGTCCGCTCGCAGCAGCGAGGCCGCGAGGTCGAACTGCTGGTCCGCCATCGACGCGATACTACGGGCCAGGCAGTGATCGACCAAGTCTTGTGACGTGGGATTTTTCGGGCGTAGGAGCGAGTCAAGCGAGGTGACGCAGGAGTCACGTTCCCCGATCGAGGCGGGTGGGTTGCCACCGGCCGCCCGGCGGCGGCTGCAGGGGCTTGGCACTGAGGGCGCCCTGTTCACGAGCGGCCTGTCGGTCAATGAGTTCTCGGTTCTGGGCCGGCTCGGTCCTCGGCCCCTGGCCCAGGTGATGGGCGCGAGCGTCGTCCGGCCTGCACTACAGCTGCTGCCAGCCCTGACTCCTGGGATGAATGTCATGGGCGGAACGTGGTATGCGCCACACGCTCCGAGTCCGGGCGCCGCGATGAACCGGTTCACCGACGCTTCGCCATCGCAGGTCCGGAGCTACCTCTGGCACGCCGAGGTGGTGTGCGAGCTGGACGTTCTCACGGCAGCCTGGAACATGGCCCGGCAGCGGGCGCTGGACCGGCTTACAGAGGAGGCGCTCCACGTGGGCGGCGACGGGGTGGTCGGAGTTCATCTGCACCGAAGCGACCACGACCTGGGTCGCCGCACGATCGAGTTCGTTGTCACCGGGACCGCGGTCCGTGAGGGGAGCCGGGCCGGGAAGGTCGGGCCTGCGCTCACCGGGCTGTCGACCCAGGATGTGTGGCGGCTGCGGCAGGGCGGCTACGACGCGGTGGGCCTTTTGGGGGCGAGCATCGTGGTGTTCGCCGCCCCGGCCAGAACGACCCGTCTTCGGAGAGTGCGCACGACCCGTCAGAACCAGGAGCTGCAGGAGCTCAGCAAGGCGTTCCATTTGGCCAGGGACACGCTGCGGATCCGGCTCGGAGGCCAGGTCAAGGATGCTGGGGCGGAGGGAGCGGTGGGTGTCGAGTTCAGCCACTCCCTCGATCGGGAGAAGCTGTCGCTGGCCTCATCGCTGTCCACGCTCGATAGCCGGGGCTGGCGCCTGGGGCGCTTCGGGATTCCCTACTACGTCTCGGGTAAGGGAGAGGCCGACAGACACGGGTGGGTGATCACCATGCACATGTACGGGACCGCCGTCCGGCGGTCCGAGCAGACGCCGGCGAATGACCTGAAGACCGCGATCCGGATGGGAGCACGATGACCGAACATGACCAGCAGTCCCTGGAAGGGGTGCCCGAGTCCGGGCTCGAGCGGCTGGATCAGAATCGCGCCGGCCTCTTCACCTCAGATCTCAGCGTCAGCGAGTTCCTGCTGGTCAAGGAGGCGGGTTTTGACCCCGTGGGCCTCGTGGTGGGCAGCTCGATCTTCCACATCGGACTGCAGGTCGCCGGGCCGACGTCCAGCCGCGAGCTGGATGTGCTCTCACAGGCCATGTACAGCGCTCGTCATTTGGCCATGACGCGGATGGAGGAGGAGGCGCACCAGCTCGGGGCCGACGGGATAGTGGGGGTCCGGCTTGATGTCGGCCGCTACGAGTGGGGTCCGAACATGGCCGAGTTCATCGCCATCGGAACCGCGGTCAAGCATCGGGCCGGGGCGCTGCACCGGGCGCCCAACGGCCGGCCGTTCCAGAGCGACCTCTCGGGGCAGGAGTTCTGGACGCTGCTGCGGACGGGCCACAGGCCCGTCGGGATGGTCATGGGCAGCTGCGTCTACCACGTGGGCAGGCGCGGACCGTTCCGGACGATCGCCCAGACGGGCCGGAACGTCGAGATGCCCAACTTCACACAGGCCCTGTACGACGCCCGCGAGCTGGCCATGCAGCGGATGCAGACCGAGGCGCAGGAACTGGGAGCCGAGGGGATAGTCGGAGTCTCACTGTCCGAGAAGAGCCACGGCTGGGGCAGCCACGTGATCGAGTTCTTCGCCCTCGGCACGGCGATCATCCCGACCGACGAGCCGGTCAGCATCGAGCCTCCGATCACGGTCCTGGATCTGAACGACCGCTGACGTGACATCGCGGCGGGGCGGTCGTAGTGTTGTGAGAGATGCGTGGGACGCGGCGGTCAAAGGTGGTGGGGTGGGGCCTGGCTCTGGTGGCCACAGCGGTGGTGTCGGCAGGAGTGGCCCTGGCTGCAGGCGGCGGTGTGGCCGGGCACTCAGCAGGCCACCGGGCAGCAGCCCGCTGCTCAGGCAAACCGCCCGGTATCCCGCCTGAGCGCTGGCGGGCAGCCCGGCACACGCTCGCCCCGGCCGGCGCCACTGAGATCCGTCTGTGCCGGTACTCCGGTCTGAACGCCCATCCGCCGCGGACGCTCGTGAGGGCCCGACGGCTGGACCGGGCCGGGCCTGTGGCCGAGCTCGTGAAGAGATTTGACGGGTTGCCCTCGGGCCCGCCGGGCGCTGTCGCCTGTCCGGCCGACGATGCGTCCGAGATAGCCGCCCTGGTGAGCTATCCCGGCGGGCACGAGGTCCGGATCAGCGTTGGCCTGAGGGGCTGTGAGTCGGTGACCAACGGGAGCGTGAACCGGACTGCGTCGGGCTACGGCCCCCACCCGCGTCGGGGACCGAGGCTGCTGGCCGAGATGAAGCGGCTGGTGGGCGGTGGCCGCGCCCCGAGCCCGTGAGCTGAGTTTGCCCGCCCTGCCCCTCAGGCGGGCTCGACGTTGGTGACCACGCTCGGGCTGTGGTACAGATGCCGGTGGCTTTTACAGGCGGCCGGGAAGAAGAACTTGACGCTGTCCTGGTGGACGCCGTTGTAGCTGGCAAAGATCGTCACCAGGCCGGTGGTGCCCACCGGGCAGTTCGGGTCGGTGCTCTGCCTGACGCGGACAGCGAGCTTGACCAGGTTGCCCGGAAACCCCCAGCGCACGGCCGTGTGGGAGTAGGAGACCAGGCGGTGGCCGATCGTAAGGACGACCTGCCGGTCCGGACCGTTTCGTGCCCGATCAACCTGGCACATGATTCCCGACGCCCTGTGCGCTGAGGGATTGAAGGTGCCGTGCCCGTGGGCGTAACTGCCGGCCGGGCCGGTGATCGGCTGCCCCGTATGAAAGCCCCACGGCGAGTAGTTCTTGGTGGGGATCGTGCAGTACGCGGGTGAGCGCGAGCTCGCGGCATGGGAGGCTCCCGGCACGACCAGTGCGATGACAACGGCCGTGGCCAGGCCCATCCCAGCCACCACAGTGCTCCAGGCGCCCCTGAGCATGCTCCAACTATAGAGCGGGCACCTGCCCGCGCTGGACGCATACGATGGCGCCATGGAAGTGGTCGAATTCGGACGGCTCGGTGACGCTCAGAGAGCCGAGCTTGAGGGGGACGAGGAGGATCCGTTTGACGCCGCCGGCAACACGCTTCAGTGGCGCTCCAAGGATCAGCATGTCGCGCTGCGTGGAGACCATGGACGTCTGGTGGCCTCGGCCGGGCTGGTGCTGGCCGAGGTCGAGGTGGGCAACGCGCCGCCAATTCCGGTCGTCGGAATCGGAGGCGTATTGGTGTCGGCGCCGTATCGGGGCCGGGGCCTGGGGAACCGGGTGATCATCGAGGTCCTGGCGCGGGCCAAGGCGACTGGACGTGAACTCGCGCTCCTGTTCTGCCACCGCAACCGAGCCGGGCTTTACAAGCGTCATGGGTTCGTGGAGATCCCACCTCCCGTGCTCGTCGAGCAGCCGGACGGACCGGTGGAGATCGCGATGGTTTCGATGTGGCGGCCGTTGCGTGAGGGCTGGGAGCCGCCTGCTGGTCAACTTGTCCTGCGCAGCTTCCCGTTCTGAGCTGCCCGGGCCATCCTGCGGCGCGAGGGCCCTCGGTGGCCGCTACGATCCGGCGTCGCATGAGGGGCCAGTCGATCCTGCGGAAGGCCTTCGGGCCGCTGGTTCTGGCGGCAATGGCCTGCTGTCTTGCCGGCCCCGGAGGTGCGGCAGCCAGGCCCGCGCTCTACACCCCACCAGCCTGTCAGACGGTCAAGTTCCGCAGCGAGCCTGACCTCAATGCGCAACGGGCGTGCATGAACGTGGGCGTTCACACCCACCGGACCCAGAGCGGGTCCTACCTGTTCCTCACGCCCGACAACGACGGGGTCGGGATCTTTCGGGACACCGGGGCCCTGGTGGGGTGGCTTCAGCGACCCGCGGGCGCAACCGAGGAGCACGACGCGACGGTGGTGAAGCTGCGGGGCCGGCGCTACCTGGCGGCGTGGGCGGGCACGGCCCGGCAGATCGGAAAAAACGGGGTCTCTGTCAACAGCGGCACCGTGCTGCTCTACAACGAGCACTACCAGCAGGTCGGCGAAATCACCGCCGGTCCTCCGTTCAACCCGGATCGCGTCGACATGCACGAGTTCCGGATCACTCCTCAGGGGGATGCACTGATCGGGATCTACGAGCCCGACAGGATGACGATCCACCATCGGTCGGTGACCGTTGTGCAGTACGTCGTACAGAAGCTCTCACTGGTCCACGACTCCAGTGGCATCCACACCGGCAAGGTCCTGTTTCAGTGGCGCTCGCTCAGGCACGTCCCGCTCTCGGACTCGTATGCCGGGAATCCCGGCGATGGCGGTGCCTGGGACTACTTCCACGGCAACGCGGTCGCCCAGGACACCGACGGGAATCTGCTGATCTCCGCGCGTAATACGTGGGCGATTTACAAGGTCAGCGCAAGGACGGGGCAGATCCTGTGGCAGGTGGGTGCGAGGGGGGACCACAGGCTAGGCCACCCGTGGTGCTTCCAGCACGACATCGACCCGTTGGGAAACAATGAGTACAGCCTGTTTGATGACGGCGGCGCCGGCCCCGACTGCCTCCCCGGGCGCAGCGAGCACGCTTCGCGTGGGCTGATCATCCGGGTGGATCCCTCCAAGCAGCCCGCCGGGGTGACGCTCGTCCACGCCTACACCCATCATCCGGCGATCGACACCGGTTACCTGGGCAGCGTGCAGCGGCTGAGCAACGGCGACGTGCTGGTCGACTGGGGAAATCAGCCTGAGATCACCCAGTACAGCCCCGACGGGAAGAAGCTCGTGATGGACCTCTCGCTGTCATTCCAGTCCTATCGGGGCTTCCGCGACGCCTGGGTGGGAAGCCCCACGACGAAGCCCTCCGTCGCCGCCCAGGCCACCACCTCCGGAACAAAGGTGTGGGCGTCCTGGAACGGGGCCACCAAGGTGGTGTCCTGGCGAGTGCTTGTCGGACCGGCTCCCACCGCCCTGGCTCCGATCAGCTCGTCGGTCAAGCGACAGGGCTTTGAGACCCGCATCTCCCTGAACCGGCGCTATCCGGAGGTGGCGGTACAGGCGCTGGGCTCGAGCGGCCAGGTGCTGGGAACGTCGCAGCCGGTCAGCACCCTGCGTCAGAGCGCCCGGGATACCGGGCGCTCGGCCGGCTAGTCGCGGCCGACGGCCTGAAGGTCCACGGCCAGCGGCCCGCGGTCCGGGGATCGCGGCGACGGCGCCAACGGGCGGTCGAGCGAGCGCAGCTCCGTCGACGTCTCCCGGTTTCGTGAGCGCAGGTAGGCGGTCAGGCAGAGGACGCCAACCGCGATCGGGAATCCGGCCAGCACGGCGGTCGGAATGTCCGCCCCGGCCTTCTGCAGCAACGCCATGCTCGAACCGATTAGGAGCAGGGCCAGGCAGATGCGCAGTGCGCCGACGGGCACGCGGTAGATCACGGCACTGCCGAGCCATACGCCGGGGACCGATCCGATCAGGATGGTTCCGGCCAGTCCGTAGTCAACGTCGCCGGCCACGATGTGGGCCAGTGCCGCCGCCCACAGCAGGATGGCGGCGTGGAACATGTCGGTGCCCACGACCTGGCGCGGAGCCATCCGGAAGACAAGGATCAGGGCGACCGTGATCAGCGCGCCGCTCCCGGCTGAGGTGACGCCGAGGACGAACCCGATGCACAACCCGAGGAACGCCGCCACGAACTTGTCGCGGGGAGTGAGCTGGACGCGTTCGCGCTCGCGGGCCACAGCCTGGGTGAGCAGGAGCCGGGCCAGCATGGCGATCCCGCATAGCATCAGGACCGCGCCCAGCGTGATCAGAACGGTGTCGTCAAAGGACTGCTTGTCACCGGCCTGGAGCGCCTTCAGAGCCACCACTCCGGCCACCGCGGCAGGCACCGACCCAACGGCCATCCACAGCGACAGGGGAACGTCGACCGTGCGCTGACGCCAGTGCCGCCACCCGCCGACCGATCTGGTCACGGCCGAGTAGGCCAGGTCGGTGCCGATGGCGGTGATCGGCTTGACACCGATGATCAGGATCAGAATCGGGGTCATCAGCGTCCCGCCGCCGACCCCGGTCATGCCGACCAGGATTCCAACGCCGAGGCCGAAGCCCACCACGACCGGATCAATGTGCAACGCAGCTCATCCTGATTAGACCGTACAAATCATCGCCTTCCCCACCGGAAATGTGATGATACCAGACCCCTGCCGCTGGCTCTCCCAGGCGGCTAGTCGCGGCCGCCGGCCGATATTTCGGCCGCCAGCCGGGTCCTGCTGGTCTCCCGCATCGGCGGCGCCGCCGGGCGATCCAGGGAGCGGAGCTCCGCCGGAGTAACTCGATTGCGCGAGCGCATGGCGGCGATTAGGAAAAGCGCTCCGACCCCGAGCGGGAACGCCGCCAGCGCAACCGTGGGGATGCCCGCTCCAGCCTTCTGAAGAAGCGCCATGCTGGCGCCCAGAATCAGGAGCGCCAGAGACACCCGGAGCGCCCCCACGGGGACCCGGTAGCTCAGGGCGCTTCCCAGCCAAACGCCGGGGACCGAGCCGATCAGGATCGTGCCGGCCAGACCGTAATCGACATCGCCTGCCACGACATGGGCCAGCGCGGCCGCCCAGAGCACGATCGCGGAGTTGAAGACACTGGAGCCCACAACCTGGCGCGGCGCGAGCCCGAAGGCCAGGATCATCGCCACGGTGATCAGCGACCCGCTGCCGGCCGAGGTTACGCCGACGATGAAGCCGATCGCCAGTCCCAGCGCCACCGCGGTGATGCGGAGACGCGGGGTCAGTGGTACACGATCCCGCTCGCGTGCCGTGGCCTCCCCGAGCAATAGCCGGGCCAGCATGGCGACGGCGCACATCATCAGAACGGCGCCGAGCGTGATGAGGAGCGTGTCATCGATGGACTCCCTGTCCCCATGCTCGAGCAGCTTGAGAACGATCACGCCGGCGATCGCAGCCGGCAGCGAGCCCAGCGCCATCCAGGTTGACAGCGAGACGTCCACCGTTCGCTGACGCCAGTGCCGCCAGCCACCCACCGAATTCGTGATAGCTCCATAGGCCAGATCGCTCCCGATGGCGGTGATGGGCTTGACGCCGATCACGAGGATCAGGATGGGCGTCATCAGCGACCCGGCGCCCACCCCGGTCATGCCGATGAGGGTGCCAACGCCAAGCCCGAAGCCGACGACCACGGGATCGATGTGCAAGGCGTGCGCTCCCTACCTCAGAGGACCAGAACCATCTTTCCTACCGGGAAAGTGATGCTAGCGCCGGGCGGCAGGCGGGCGACGAGCTGACAGGCCATCTCACACCTGCGGGGTGTGCACGCGCCAGGCTTCCGGGTCGGCGATCAGGGCCGCCACGTCAGCCGGGAGCGTTCCGCTGGCCACCTCGGCCAGCGTGACCCGCTCCAGCACAACCCGCAGGCTGGCTCTGACGGCTACCCACACGTCGCGCAATGAGCTCGCGGTCCCGACGTACTCGACCTGGTCCGGCGCGACGCCCTGCACGTTGGCCAGCGGCCCCTCGACCGCCCGGAGGACGTCAGCCAACGTGACCTGTTCCGGGGGTCGGGCCAGCCGGAAGCCGCCGTCAGCTCCGCGCCGGCTCTGGACCAGACCGGCGCGGCGCAGCGCCAGCAGGATGTTCTCCAGGAAGCGAGGCGGGATCTTCTGAGCAGCCGCGATGTCGGCCACCTTGCGCGTTTGGCCCTCGGCCGCGGCCAGCTCAACGGCGGCGCGTACCGCATAGTCACCTCGGGCGGTTACGTGCATAGCGCAAGTCTGACGCAGACCAACGGGCCCGCACCGGGCCGTTCGGCTCGCGCTCCTAGCGAACCTCGACCCCGAGCGTTCGGGCCGTGGGGGATTTGGGAACGTCGGACTGCTGGGGAGCGGTGCGCAGGAGGTGGTCGCCGAGCGTCGAGGTCACGCCGAACCAGAAGTGCTCGTTCTTGTAGTGGTGAAGGCGGTGTCCGCGCCAGATCGTCCGGTAGTAGCGGCCGTGCGGGCGGTAGGGCGTGTGGATCAGGAAGTGGCACCACTCGTACAGCCCCAGGATCGTGTAGCTGGTCAGCAGACCGGTGGCCGCGTGCGCCAGCCGGTCGCCGCCCAGGACGGCATGAATCGGGAACGAGACCAGCCAGACCGTGACGGCGATCTGGACCACGAAGATAAACACCGCGTAGGTGGGGATCAGAACCCCATCCAGCTCGGTCGGGGCCATGTGGTGGGCTCGATGCTCGCGCGCGGCCAGCAGGTCGTAGCGGCGCCCTCGTAACCGGATCGGGCGGGCGTGAAGCAGATAGACGTGAATGGCCCATTCGGTAACCGGCGTGAGGGCGATCACTCCGCCCGCCACGACGAGGTCGCGCCAGTCCCACGAGCCGAGCACGATCCGCAGTGCCAGCGCGGCCACGACTGCGGCAGCCAGGAGCGGGGGAGAGGGCCGGCGGATAAAGGCCCGCCAGCAATCGCCCAGCGTGAGCGCGCCGGGGTTACGGCGTGCGATCGCGTCCGCCGGGGCGGTGAGAGGGTCTGGACTGTCCGCGGTCCCTGCCGCCGATGCCCTCAGAGGGTCAGCCGTCTGGCCCGGCATGGCGCCCCAGGATAGTGACCCGGCCATCGGCGCGCTGAGCAGGAGATCTTGCTCTGCCAGCGGGCGCGGGGAGTAGCCTGGGGTCCAGGAGCATCCTCGCGAATGGCGGTCAAGACTGGCGATCTCGAGTCGGAACTGATCGAGGCGGTCATCGACCGCCTCAGGGACCGGCTCCCTGACGCGCAGGCCGCGATCGCCGAGTCGTTCGTCCGGCAGTACTACCACTGGGTCCCAAGCTCCGACCTGGCCGGTCGCAGCGAGGACGATCTTTATGCCGTGGCCATCGCCGTCTGGGAGCTGTCCGGGGAACGGCGGGCGCATGAGGCAAAGGTGCGCGTGTACAACACCGGCCAGGACGGAGACGGTGAGGCCGGGGCGTACACGTGCATCGACCTGGTCAGCGACGATATGCCGTTCATCGTCGACTCGGTGACGATGGAGTTATCTCGGCTGGGCCGCACGCTCGGCTTGGTCATCCATCCGGTGATCCGGGTCCGCAGGGACTCGGACGGCCGGCTGGTGGACGTGCTCGAACCGCACGACCAGGCAGGCGACGGCCAGGCCGAGTCGATCCTGCACGCCGAGGTCTCGGGCGAGCACGACCCAAACCGACTGGCGGAGCTGACGCGAGCGATGGAGCGGGTGCTGGATGAGGTCGATGCCGCCGTGGCGGACTGGCAGGCGATGCGCGCCCGGATGTTGGAGCTGGCCGACGGGCTCGGAGGCCTCCCCGGCGAGGCTGACCCGCGCGAGCTGGCCGAGGCCACCTCCTTTCTTCGCTGGGCGGCCGATGAGCACTTCGTGTTCCTCGGTTACCGCGAGTACGAACTGCGCGACAGCGGCTCGCAGGCGCGGCTGGAGGTCGTGCCCGACTCGGGGCTGGGCATTCTCCGCAGTGCGCCGACCAAGCCGCGCAAGCCGCTGAGCGCCAGGGCGGCCAAGCTGGCCCGCAGCCCACAGCTCTTGATCCTGACCAAGGCCAACTCGGTGGCGACCATCCACCGCCCCGCCCGCCTTGACTACATCGGGGTCAAGCGGTTCGACGCGGACGGGCTGGTGACCGGGGAGTGCCGCTTCCTGGGCCTGTACACGACCTCGGCCTACCGGGCCAGTGCCCAGACCACGCCCGTGGTCCGGGACAAGGTGCGATATGTGCTCGATCGGGCCTCGTTCCCGCCCGGGAGCCACGACGCCAAGGCTCTGCTGGAGATCCTTGAGAGCTACCCACGCGACGCGCTCCTGCAGATGCCGACGGAGGACCTGTTTGAGATCGCCATGGGCCTGCTCGGCCTGGGCGAGCGGCCGAGGGTGAGGCTGTTCGTGTGGCGCGACCCGCTGGACCGGTTTGTGTCCTGCCTGGTCACGATCCCTCGCGACCGCTTCAACACGGAGAGCCGCGAACGGGTGGGCCGGATCCTGCTCGAGGAGTTCTCGGGCCGGCAGCTCGACTTTGCGCTTCAGATCTCCGAGTCCCTGCTCGTCCGAATCCACTTCATCGTCCGGTGTCCGGATGGCGTGCCCGAGCACGACGATCTCACGGCCCTGGAAGCACGGCTCGTTAGGGCAGTTCGAGCCTGGACGGACGATCTGCGCGATGCGCTCGTGGCCGAGCGCGGCCCGGAACGGGGGGCGGAGCTGTACGCACGCTACGAGGATGCGTTCCCGCCCAGCTACCGCTCGGAATGGTCCGCTGGGGACGCCGTCGATGACATCGCCAAGCTGGAGGACCTGGCCAGGACCGGGTCGTCGATCATCGACCTGTATCGCGCCGCCGCGGGATTGCTGCGGTGCAAGCTCTACAGCGCTGAGGGGGTGGCGCTGTCAGATGTGCTGCCCACGTTCGAGCACATGGGCGCGCGCGTGATCGACGAGCGCCCGTACCGGATCAAGCTCGCCGAAGACCGGGAACTGTGGATCTACGACTTCGGCCTGCGCAGCCCGGCGGAGCACGCTGAGAGCGTGCGGGAGATCTTCCAGGATGTGTTCCTGGGGGCTGTGATCGGGGAACTCGAGGACGACAGGCTCAACGGCCTGGTCCTGCGAGCGGCGCTCCCCGGCCGCGAGATCATGGTCCTGCGCGCCGTGGCCAGGTATCTGCGTCAGTCCGGCATCCCGTACTCGGATGCCTACATGGAGCGGACCCTGCTGGCCCACCCCGACATCGCACGGCTGCTGGTGAAGCTGTTCCTGGCCCGGTTTGATCCCGAGGATCCCAACCCCGATTTCGCCGCTCACCTGGGCCGCGCGATGGAGGTCGCGATCGACGGCGTCAAGAGCCTGGACGAGGATCGCATCCTGCGGGGCTTCCTGTCGGTGGTCCGGGCGGCGCTGCGGACCAACTACTTCCGTCACGACCCGCGCGGCCTGCCGGCTCCGTACCTGTCGATCAAGCTCGACCCGGCCCAGATACCCGTCCTGCCCAAGCCGGTTCCCATGTTCGAGGTGTTCGTGTACTCGCCCCGGTTCGAGGGGGTTCATCTTCGTGGTGGCCGGGTGGCCCGGGGTGGGATCCGCTGGTCGGACCGGCCCGAGGACTTCCGGACGGAGATCCTGGGCCTGATGAAGGCCCAGATGGTCAAGAACGCCCTGATCGTCCCGGTGGGGGCCAAGGGAGGATTCGTGCTCAAGCGGGCTCCGCAGGATCCGGCGCAGCTCCGTCAGGAGGCCGTGGCCTGCTACCGCATGTTCCTGTCCGGGCTGCTCGATCTGACCGACAACATCGTTGACGGAGAGGTCACCGCTCCACCGGAGATCGTGCGCTACGACGACGATGATCCGTATCTGGTGGTGGCGGCCGACAAGGGGACGGCTGCGTTCTCGGACATCGCCAATGAGGTGGCGGCCCGGTACGGGTACTGGCTGGGCGACGCGTTCGCGTCAGGTGGCTCGCACGGCTACGACCACAAACAGATGGGAATCACAGCCCGCGGGGCGTGGGAATCGGTGACGCGCCACTTCCGGGAGCTCGGAACAGACGTGCAGGCCACAGATTTCACGGTTGTGGGCATCGGTGACATGTCGGGGGACGTGTTCGGGAACGGGATGCTCCAGTCGCGGCACATCAAGCTCGTGGCGGCGTTCAACCACCAGCACGTGTTCCTGGACCCCGACCCCGACCCGGAGGCCGGCTTTGCCGAACGCAGGCGGCTGTTCGAGCTCGAGCGCTCCTCGTGGGGCGACTACGACCCCGGGCTGATCTCCGCGGGTGGGGGGATGTTCGCACGCACGTCGAAGTCGATCCGGATCTCCCCGGAGGTCAGGGAGGCGCTGGGAATCGAGGCCCAGGAGCTCCCGCCGTCGGATCTGATCAAGGAGATCCTCCGGGCCCCGGTTGACCTGCTCTGGAACGGCGGGATCGGCACGTACGTCAAGGAGACGGCCGAGTCCCAGGCAGAGGTCGGGGACAAGGCGAACGATGGGCTCCGGGTCAATGGGCGCGAGCTGCGCTGCCGGGTGGTCGGGGAGGGCGGAAATCTGGGCTTCACCCAGCGGGGACGTGTGGAGTACGCGCTCAAGGGAGGGCCAGAGGGCGAGGGTGGTCGGATCTACACGGACGCGATCGACAACGTGGCCGGAGTCAACTGCTCAGACCACGAGGTGAACATCAAGATCCTGATCGATGCCGCCGTGGCCCAGGGCCGGCTGAGCCAGGACGACCGAAATCAGCTGCTGGTCGATATGACCGAGTCGGTGGGCGAGAACGTCCTCTACGGCAGCTACACGCAGGCCCAGGCGATCAGCCTGGCGGTGGCTCAGGCCGCGCCGATGATCGACGTCCACCGGCGGGTGATCAGGCGCCTGGAGCAGGTGACGGGGCTTGACCGCGAGCTGGAGTTCCTGCCCAGCGAGGATGCGATCTCGGAGCGCAAGGCGGCCCAGGAGGGGCTGATTGCGCCCGAGCTGGCCGTGGTCATGGCCTACGTCAAGGTCTTCCTGTACTCCCGCCTGCTGGAAACGGACCTGCCCGAGGACGAGCACCTGTTTGAGGACCTGGAGTGCTACTTCCCGCCCCCCCTGCGCCACCCGTACTCCGACCTGATGCGGGTCCACCGGCTGCGGCGCGAGATCATCGCCACGGTGGTGGCCAACCAGCTCGTGGATCGGGCGGGTACGACATTCGCCTTCCGTCTGGGAGAGGAGACCGGCGCCTCCCCGGCCAGCCTGGCCCGCGGATTCGCGGTGGGCCGCGAGGTGTTCGCGATGCGCTCCTTCTGGCAGGAGGTGGAGGCGCTGGACAACCAGGTCGATGCAGCGGTGCAGCTCGAGATGCTGATCGAGGGCCGGCGCCTGGTCGAACGCGTCACCCGCTGGCTGGTCAGAGAGTGTTCGGAGCCGATCGAGATAGCGGCCACGGCGGCTCGCTACACCCCCGGAGTCGAGTTGCTGCGCCGAGCGCTCCCGGACATCCTCGAGGGGACCGAGCGCGAGGCGTTCGAAGGGCGAGCGGCCCAGCTGACCGAGGCCGGCGTGCCCCGGCCACTGAGTGCCCGGGTGGCGGCCATGCCCTCGATGCCTTCGGCATTCGACGTGGTGGCGATCTCCTCGGTGACGAAGTGTGCACCCGAGGACGCGATGCACACCTACTTCCGGCTCGGGGGCCGACTGGAGCTGAACTGGCTGCGCGACCGGATCGTGGACCTGCCGCGGGCCAACCGCTGGCAGGCGCTGGCCCGGGCGGCCTTGCGCGAGGACCTGCTGTTGCTGCACCGCCGCCTGGCCTGTCAGGTTTTGGAGGCCGGTAGCGGCAGCTCAAGCGATCAGGCGATCGACAGTTGGGCGGCGCGCAATACCGACGCGGTTGAGCGGTGGCTGGCCACGCTGGCCGAGATCCGGGCCTCCCGCACCTACGACACGACCACCCTGCCCGTCGCCATCCGGGAGGTCCGGCGCCTGATTCAGGAGGGCGACGAGCGCCCCGGCTAGCTCACTGAGACGGTGCGGCTGGAATACGTGTGGTTCGTGGAGTCGGTCCAGCTCAGCCTGACCGATCCGGCCGAGGAGAGCTGCACCTGTGTGGAAACGAACCCCTGGACGCTGGTGGTCCGGACGGTCTTGACCGTCTTCCAGGTCGATGACCCGTGGGCGCGGAACTGGATCTGCCCGACCTGGGTGGTCGAGTGGTTGGCCGCCCTGAGCTGACCCCAGATGGGCACGCTGGAGCCGTGCCTGGGCGAAGCCAGCCAGATCGGGATCCGGTAGGAGCCCAGCGCCGGCTTGGGCTTGCCGTTTGAGAACTCAAGGCCGCTGGTGAATGACCGCGACCACTCGTGCTTGGTCTGGTGGCCGGGTGTCGGGACGTCCTGGAGCTCGAACTGAGCCAGCGCCTTGACATAGGGATCGCGGAAGGTCATGTAGTCGCCCTCATTGAGCCACGCGGCCTGCTCCTTCAGGGTGGTCGTGTAGGCCGGGTTGGGCGGGTTGGTCACGTATCCCCACTCGGTCAGGTAGATCCCGACCCCGCCCTGGCGCCGGCGGTGGTACTGGCCGAACGTGCCGTTGAGCGCGCGCTCCAGCTCACCGACGTTGTAGAGACCGATCGCGGTCTTGATCTTGCTGGGACGATCCGGGGAGACGTTGAAGCCGTACGGGTGGTGCGACCATCCGCTGGTCTTGAACAGGGCCGGGTTCTGGGAGACGAAGCTGGCGCGGCTGGGCTTGGTCGGGCACCCCACGGCCTGGGCGCTGCTCCCGCTCAGCAGGCGGTAGCCGCGTCCCACGCAGTACACGTCCTCCATGAAGTACAGCGGCGGGATGTTGCCGAAGTCCGCCGTCTCGCCGACCAGGATCGTGTCATTGCGGTGGCCCGTGTCCGCAAGGGCCTTGTAGGCGGTGTTGGCGATCCCCCGGTACAGCGATGGCTGGGTCAGGACCCGCTGTCCCTTGACGGTCTTGTGCCAGGGGTTGAGCGAACCCTCCCAGTTGGGCTCGTTCCACAGCGCCCACTCGTTCACCCGTGGGAGGGTTCGGCCCTCCACGTCCTGATCCGAGCCGTTGTAACGCCTGCCCACGGCGGTCACGAACTGGCGGAAATACGTCAGATTCGGGGCCTGGGCGCGCTGGAAGCTCTGCCCACTGGCCACGTTCTGGGCCGCGGCCCAGCGGGGGTCCCGCGGGACGAACTGGAAGTAAACCCGCAGGCCCAGGTAGTGGGCCTCTTCCACCAGGTTGTCGTACCTGGTCCAGGCGCCCGTGGGGTAGGCCGCGGGGTTGCTGGCGTCAAAATTAGGTTTGTCGCGGGCGTTCGGCTTGGGCGCGACCAGGCTCCAGATCACCGAGATCTTGACCACACCGACGCCGATCGACTTCAACTGCTCCAACGTGACGAACTGATGCCGGCCGCTGCCGTACAGGAGCTGAGCGTCGTCCTGGAGGACCGACTGCTGGTCGCCGGCGGCCAATGCCCCAGAGGGCAACGCGAGTGCGGCGGTGACAGCGATCCCCGCCAGCAGGCAAGCCATCATGGTCCATCGGGGGGCGGTCCGTGTCCGGCGGCTCATCGAGCCGATGGTAGACAGAGCGCGTGACGCGGCCGTGCATGACATCACTGCAGCGACACCGACCGGCTGTAAAACACGGGGCCGGAGGGGCTCTTCCAACCCAGCCTGAGCAGGCCGGCCGCGGGGACGGCCACGTGGGTGAGCACGAAGCCCTCGGAGCTCGTGGTGCTCACCTGCGCGAGCTGGCGCCAGCTCGAGGAGCCCTGGGCCTGGAAGTCGATCATCCCCGTCTGGGTCGCGGAGTGGTTGGCCGGGCGGAGCTGGCCCCAGACGAGCACGCGCCGGCCCGGTCGGGGCGCCGGCACCCAGATCGGGAGGCGGTAAGCGGCCAGCGCCGGTTTGGGCCTGCCGTTGGAAAAGATGAGTCCCGTGGTGAACGTGCGAAGCCACTGGCTCGGGGTGGGCGAGCTGGTCGGCGGTGGCGGGACGTCGGTGAGCAGGAACTGGGCCAACGCCTTGACGAACGGCTCGCGCCACATCAGGTATTCGCCCTGGTTGAGATAGGTGGCCTGCTGGCTCAGCGAGGTCTGGTACTGCGGGTTGGGCGGATTGGTCACGTATCCCCACTCGCTCAAGTAGATCGGCACCCCGCCGGGCCGGCTTGTTCCATAGCCGGCGAAGATCCCGTTTAGCACCCGCTCGAGGTGCGGGATGTTGAACAGGGCCAGCTCCGTGGCCACGCGCGAAGGCTGGGCGGGCGGGATCCCGAAGGCGTATGGGTGATGCGCGTAGCCGCTCATGTGAAACAGCCCGGGGTTGGCAGCCACGAACGCCGAGCGGTCGCCCGAGGTTGGGCAACCCGCGGCGGTCGCCGCCGCGCCGGTCAGGGCCCGGTAGGTGGGCCCCACGCAGTACATGTCCTCCACGAACTTGATCGGCGTGACGCTGCCGACGTTGGCCGTCTCGCCGACCAGGATCGTGTCCTGGCCGTGGCCGGTCTGCTCCAGACCCCTCCAGGCCGCGTTGACCAGCCCTCTGTAGAGCATCGGCTGGCTGGTCTGTGTGATGCCGTTCACGTCCAGGTGGATCGGATTCAGCCAATTGCGCCAGTTGGGCTCGTTCCAGATCCCCCACATGCTCACCCGGGGAATCGCCCGGCCGTGGATGTCGTGTGAGGAACCGCTGTAGCGGCGGCCCACAGCCTGGACGAACTGGTTGAACTGGTCGTAATCCGGGACCTGACCGAGAACCTTGCCCTGGCCCCGGGGGAACTGCGTGCTCAGCCCCCAGCGCGGCGCTGGAGGATCGATCTGGAAGTACACCTTCAGCCCCAGGTAGTGAGCCTCCTCGACGAGGAGGTCGTACCTGTTCCAGACCCCGACCGGATAGGCGCTCGGATCCGCCGCATTGAAGGGGGGCGGCTGCGTCGCCTTCTGGGCCGGCGCGATCAGGCGCCAGATCAGGGCGACCTTGACCACATCGACCCCCAGCGCCTTGATCTGTCGCAGCGTCTGGTACTGCTGCTTGGGCGGGGTGTAGAGGAGGTCGTCGTCCTCCTGGAGGATCGACTGAAGGTGCGACGAGCTCGCAGAGCTCCGTCCGGCCACGGCGGGTGCAGGCGCGGTGGCTCCGGTATCGACGACGTGGCTCTTGCTGCCGCCGCAGGCCGCCAGCAGCGCGCACGTGGATACCAGCCCGGTCAGGACCGCGATCCTCCGATGGCCTGAGGTCACAGCGATCGGCCCTGTCGCCGGCGGGCCGCCGTCCAGTACGCGAATAGGTCGGTGAGCCCGGCGGCCAGGAAGGCCAGGGGGCCGGTGACAGTCCTGCCGGCGAGCCGCGAGAGCACAGCCCCAAGCTACAGCTATCGTCTCCGCACCGTGTCGATCGTCAAGACCAGCGTCACCGAGCTTCCTGAGTCGCGTGTTCGCGTGGACGCCGAGGTGGCGGCCGAGGAGGTGGAGCGCCGCCTCCAGCAGGCGGCCCGCGAGTTGGGCCGCCAGATGCGCGTCCCCGGCTTTCGCAAGGGCAAGGTCCCTCCGCCGGTGGTGATCCGCCGTCTGGGCCGGGAGGCCGTGCTCGATGAGGCCCTGCGCAGCTCGCTCAGCGTCTGGTACACCGACGCGATCGATGGGGCCGGGATTGCTCCCGTGGGTGAGCCCGAGCTCGACGTGGGTGATCTTCCCGGGGAGGGTGAGGCACTGTCGTTCTCAATTGAGATCGGGGTGCGGCCACCCGCCACGCTCGGCCAGTACAAGGGTCTGGAGGTGGGACGGCGTGAGCCGGCTGTCGATGACGCCCAGGTGGACGGCGAGGTCCAGCGTCTTGCGGAGCAGCTGGCCCGGCTCGAGACCGTGGAGCGGAAGGCCGCCGACGGGGACCACCTCGTGGTCGACTACGCCGGTGTGGACTCGGCCACTGGCGTACCCTTCGAGGGAGGCGCGGCCCGCGACCAGCTGCTCGAGCTCGGCAAGGGGACCCTGATCCCGGGCTTCGAGGAGCAGTTGATGGGCGCAGAGGCCGGTGATGAGCGCACGGTCGAGGTCACGTTCCCGGAGGACTACCCCGAGCAGTCGCTGGCCGGCCGGCCGGCCCAGTTCGCCGTCACCGTGCATGAGGTCAAGGCCAAGCGTCTGCCGGAGCTGGACGATGAATTCGCCGCCGAGGCGGGTGGGTTCGACAGCCTGGACGAGCTTCGGGAGGACATCCGGACGCGGCTTGAGACGATTGAGGAGGGCGAGATCGAGCGGGAGTTTGAGGAGGCCGTGCTGGACGCTGTGGTCCAGCAGGCCCAGCTCGAGGTCCCGGACAAGCTGGTCCACGCCCGCGCCCACGAGATGCTCGAGGACACGATGCGGGCCCTGACCCGTCAGGGGATCTCCCCCGAGACCTACCTGCGGATCACCGGCAAGGACCAGGAGACCCTGGCCCATGAAGCCGAGCCCTCCGCGTCGGCGGCGCTGAAGCGAGAGGCCGTTCTGACGGCGGTGGTCGCGGCGGAGGGGATCGAGCCGTCGGATGAGGAGGTCAGGGAGGCGCTCGAGCCCAGTGCGACCCGGGCTGGGGAGGACGTGAACGCGCTCTTTGAGCAGCTGGTCAAGGCCGATCGCCTGGATCGAATCCGCGAGGACGTGGCCAACCGGCAGGCGCTTGAGCTGCTGGTCAAAGAGGCCAAACCGATCACCGCCGAGCAGGCCAAGGCCCGCGAGGAGCTGTGGACTCCCGACAAGGAGCGCGGCGAGTCAGGGCAGATCTGGACGCCCGGTTCCTGAGGTCCGGCTGGACGCCGAGCCGGACGCGTTTACCGTCCAGGCCGCAACAACCCCATTGCTAGAGTCGGCAGGAATCCGGCGTGGCATGCGAAAGAAGCGAGGACGATGAGCCCACTCGTACCCATGGTTGTGGAGCAGACCTCCCGCGGGGAGCGGGCCTTTGACATCTACAGCCGTCTGCTCAACGAGCGGATCATCTTTCTGGGAACCCCGGTGGATGACCAGATCGCCAACCTGATCGTGGCCCAGCTCCTGCATCTGGAGTCCGAGGACCCCGACAAGGACATCTCGGTGTACGTCAACTCCCCCGGGGGGTCGGTGTACGCCGGCCTGGCCATCTACGACACGATGCAGTTCATCAAGCCCGACGTGCAGACGATCTGCGTCGGCATCGCGATGTCGATGGGCGCTCTGCTGCTTGCGGGCGGGGCCCATGGCAAGCGGATGGCGTTGCCCAACGCCAAGATCCTGATCCATCAGGTGTCCTCTGCTTTCCAGGGCCAGGCCACGGATATCGAGATCCACGCTAAAGAGATCATCGATGTGCGCCGACGACTTGATGAGATCATCGCCAAGCACAGCGGACAGGACCTGGACAAGGTCCGACAGGACACCGAGCGCGACTACTTCATGAGCGCGGAGGACGCAAAGGAATACGGAATCATCGACCGTGTGATCTCGCAGCACTGAGGGTTTACCCTCTGAAAGCAGCGGCCGCGGCCAGCCGACTCCAAGGGCACCATGGCACGTCCCACCGACTCCAACGAACAGCTTCTGTGCAGCTTCTGCGGCAAGTCGCAGCGGCAGGTTAAGAAGCTGATCGCCGGCCCCGGCGTCTACATCTGCGACGAGTGCATCGATCTCTGCAACGAGATCATCGACGAGGAGCTCACCGCCCCGCCGAGTTTCGACATCGAGAACCTCCCCAAGCCGCGCGAGATCTACGACGTGCTGGGCGAGTACGTGGTCGGGCAGGAGCAGGCCAAGCGGATGCTCTCGGTCGCCGTCTACAACCACTACAAGCGCGTCCAGATGATGCAGTCCGATGAGCAGGACATCGAGTTGCAGAAGTCCAACATCCTGCTTCTGGGACCGACCGGCTGCGGCAAGACGCTGCTGGCCCAGACGCTGGCCAAGATCCTGAACGTCCCCTTCGCGATCGCCGACGCCACGGCTCTGACCGAGGCGGGCTACGTCGGCGAGGACGTGGAGAACATCCTGCTCAAGCTGATCCAGGCCGCGGACTACGACGTCAAGAAGGCCGAGACCGGGATCATCTACATCGATGAGGTGGACAAGATCGCCCGCAAGGCGGACAACCCCTCGATCACGCGGGACGTTTCAGGCGAGGGCGTCCAGCAGGCGCTGCTGAAGATCCTGGAGGGCACGACCGCGTCGGTCCCGCCCCAGGGTGGCCGCAAGCATCCCCATCAGGAGTTCTTGTCGATCGACACGACCAACGTGCTGTTCATCTGCGGCGGCGCGTTCGCCAACCTCGACAAGGTCATCGAGCGGCGGATCGGTCACCAGGGCATCGGCTTCGGCGCCTCGATCCAGTCCAAGGAGCAGCGGGACACCGGCCAGATCTTCGAGCACTGCCTGCCGGAGGATCTGATCCAGTACGGACTGATTCCCGAGTTCATCGGACGCCTGCCGGTGATGTCGGCCATCCACCAGCTCTCCCGGGACGAGCTCATGCAGATCCTGACCGAGCCCCGCAACGCGCTGGTCAAGCAGTTCCAGCGCTTCTTCCAGTTCGACGGGATCGAGCTTGTGTTCGCCGATGACGCACTGACCTCAGTCGCCGACCGGGCGCTGGAGCGCGAGACCGGGGCCCGGGGGCTGCGCTCGATCATTGAGGAGGTGCTCCTGGAGGTCCAGTTCGAGCTCCCCTCGCGTCGTGACGTGCGCAAGTGCGTGGTCACGAAGGAGACGATCGACAAGGGCGTCCCGCCCACCCTGGTCACCGTGGCCGCCCCGGAGGCCGACGAGCCAGACCAGGATCAGGGCGAGGCTGCAGCGTAGAAGGGCCGCGCCCTGCGACGCGGCCCTTCAAGCAGTCGACCTCTCGGCTACGAGTGAGCGAAACCGTGGACCCAGCTGGCGCAGCTGGAACTCAGGCCGCTGGGGTTCGTGCTGGAGCCGTGGAAGTTGACCACGTAGTTCACGCTGGTTCGATTCCGGGAGCCGAACTTCCCCCAGATCCTCACGTGGGCTCCGTGGTCGGCGAAGCGGATGCTCCAGGAGCCGTCGGAGTTGACCTTGACGTAGTTCGCGCCAACCTTGTGAACCCCGTTACACGTCGTCCTGTAGTTGCCGCGGAGGGACTTGATGTACACGAAGAACTTCTTGACCCCCGTGTACTGCTTCCCCGAGGTCGTGAGCTGGAATGCGGCCGTGCCATTGTGGGACCAGGATCCGTGCTGGTTTTCAAGGTTGGCGGCTGAGCCGCTGAAGAATGTGTTGGTGGCCGGCGTGGCGGCCAGCGCCACGGCCCCCCCGGCTCCGACGAGCCCTACCAGACAAATCGTCGTCATCAACCTGCGCATGTGCCCTCCTCAAAGCTGAGCTGTCGTTTTGACCCGGCCGTCCTTGGAGCGCTGAGAGTACGGGCTGGGCTGCCCCAGCGCAAGAGTCAACTATCCAGTGCAAGGGCTCCGGCATACACTGGCCCGGGTGGCCGAGCTGGAGAACAGAACCCGATATGACCCCGCCGAGGTTGAACCGCGGATAGCCCGGCGGTGGCTGGATTCGGGGCTGTTCGGGCCCGAGCCGGAGGGCACGGCGGCGGAGAACTACTCGATCGCGATCCCACCCCCGAACGTGACCGGTTCCCTGCACATGGGCCACGCGTTCCAGGACACGATCATGGACGCCCTCATCCGGCGACACCGGATGGCCGGCCAGCGGACCAAGTGGATCCTGGGCACCGACCACGCCGGTATCGCCACGCAGACCCAGGTCGAGCAGCTCCTGGCCAGCGAGGAAATGAGCCGGGAGGAACTTGGCCGCGAAGCTTTCGAGGAGCGGGTCTGGCGCTGGCGAGAGCAGTACGGGGGCACGATCATCGAGCAGCTCAAGCGGCTCGGAGCCTCGTGCGACTACGACGACGAGCGCTTCACGCTCGACGACGATTACGTCCAGGCCGTGCTGCGGGTATTCGTGGTCCTCTATCAGAAGGGCTACATCTACCGCGATCGCTATCTCGTCAACTGGGACCCGGGCACGGCCTCGGCCATCTCCGATCTGGAGGTGGAGGAGCAGGAGGTCACCGACACCCTGTACTTCATTGACTACCAGCTGGCCGATGGATCGGGGTCGGTCACGGTGGCCACCGTCAGGCCGGAGACGATGTTGGCCGACACCGCGGTGGCGGTGCATCCCGACGATGAGCGGTACGCGGACCTGGTCGGACGCCGAGCGATCCTCCCGCTCGTCGGCCGCGAGCTCCCGATCATCGCGGACGAATACGTCAAGCCGGAGTTCGGCACGGGCGCGCTGAAGATCACCCCCGGGCACGACCCCAACGACTTCGAGATCGGGCGGCGCCACGGCCTGGAGCAGATCAGCGTGATCGGCGAGGATGGCCGTCTCACCGATCAGGCCCCTGAGCGCTTCGCGGGACTGACGACCGCCGAGGCCCAGGCAGCCGTGGTGGCGGCGCTGGACGAGCGGGGTGTGATCTCAAAGCGAGAGGACTATCTGCACTCCGTCCCGTTCTCCCAGCGATCCGGGAAGCGAATCGAGCCCCTGATCTCGCTCCAATGGTTCATGCGCATGGACGAGCTGGCCCGGCCGGCGATCGACGTCGTCAGGAGCGGGCAGGTCACCTTTCATCCGTCGCGCTGGACCCGCGTGTACATGGATTGGATGGAGAACATCCGACCCTGGTGCATATCCCGCCAGCTCTGGTGGGGGCATCGGATTCCCGTCTGGTACCGGGGGGAGGAGACGCACGTCGGCCTGACCGCTCCCGAGGGCGAGGGCTGGGAGCGCGACCCGGATGTCCTGGACACCTGGTTCTCGAGCGCGCTGTGGCCATTCGCCACGCTCGGCTGGCCCGAGCAGACGCCGGCGCTCCGGGCCTTCTACCCGACCGATGTGCTGGTCACGGCGCGGGACATCATCTTTCTGTGGGTGGCGCGGATGATCATGATGGGCCTGGAGTTCGCGGGGCAGATCCCGTTCTCCGACGTCCATATCCACTCGATCATTCAGGCCCCGGACGGGCGTCGGATGTCCAAGTCGCTGGGCACGGGGATCGACCCGCTCGACCTGATGAACGGCGGCCCGCGCCCGCCCGTATTCGAGCAGGGAGGTGAGTTCCCGGCCTACGGCGCCGACGCTCTGCGTTGGGGACTGCTGGCCATGTCCTCGAGTCAGGACGTCAGGTTCGCCGAGGACAAGATCGCCCAGGGCTCGCAGCTGGCCAACAAGCTGTGGAACGCAGCTCGGCTGATCCTCCTCGGAATCGCGCCCGAAACCACGGCCGCCGTCAGCCCGCGCACGGTCGAGGACCGATGGATCCTGTCGCGGCTGCAGCGGGCCAGGGCTGAGGTGACTCAGCGGATCGATGCCTACGACTTCTCCCACGCCGCCCTGGCCCTGTATGACTTCGTGTACGCCGAGTTGTGTGACTGGTACCTGGAACTGGTCAAGCCACGGCTGCGCGACCACGAGCCGGAGCTGAGCGCGACGCTGCTCCATGTCCTGGTTGCGACCCTGGCTCTGGCCCACCCGATCATCCCCTTCATCACCGAGGAGATCTACAGCTACGTTCCGGGGGCCGGCGGTCTGCTGGCCGCGGGCGTCGAGGGTACCCCGGCCCCGGTGGATGAGGCGGCGGAGGCCTCGCTGGACCGCGTGATCAAGGCGATCCAGGACGTGCGCGCCTGGCGCGACTTCGCCGAGGTCAGGGCGGCGGCGCTGCTCCCGGCTCGGCTGTTGGCCGACGGATACGACGACACCGCGGAGCACCTGGGGCGACTGGCCCGCCTCTCTCTCGAGACCGACGGCGGTGACCCCGTGGCAGCGGTCCCGGTTCCCGGGGGCGCGGTCGAGCTTCTGGCGAGCCCGGATCTGGACCTCGGAGCCGCCGAGCGCAAGCGTGAGAGCCGGCGCGTCAAGGTGGAGCGCGAGATCGAGGCGATCGAGCGCAAGCTGGGCAACGCCGGCTTTCTGGCGAAGGCCCCGGCCGATGTGGTCCAGAAGGCCCGGGATGAGTTCGAGCGCCTACAGGCCGAGCGGGAGGCCCTGCGATGAACGCCGAGCAGGCCGAGCGCTACGTGCTGGACCGGGAGCTCTTCGGGATGCGGTTCGGGCTCGACCGCATGCGCCGGCTGATGACCACGCTGGAGAGCCCCCAGCTCCGCTTCGGCTCGCTGCACGTGGTCGGAAGCAACGGCAAGTCCTCCACCACCCGGATGATCGCGGCGATCCTGGCCCGCCATGGCCTGCGCACCGGCGCGTACCTGTCTCCCCACCTGGTGTCCTTCGGCGAGCGGATCATGGTCGATGAGGCGCCGCTCTCGCCCCAGCGGTTCGCGGCTGCCGTCTCCCGAGTGGTCCGCGCGGTCGAGCTGGTGGACCGGCTGGGTGGGCCCGAGGACCGCGTGACCCAATTCGAGCTGCTGACGGCGGCCGCGTACAGCGAGCTGGCCGCTGACGGCGTGGACGTGGCCGTGGTCGAGGCCGGGCTGGGCGGGCGCTACGACGCCACCAACGTGATCCCCTCGCGAGTCCAGGTCCTGACCAGCGTGGGACTCGAGCACACCCGCTGGCTCGGGCCGACGATCCGTGACATTGCGGGCGAGAAGCTCGACGTCGTGCAGCCGGGAGCGACGCTCGTGCTGGGTCACGGCCTGCACCCCGACGCCGAGGAGCTGGCCGTGCGCGTGGCCGCCGAGCGTGGGGCTGTCCTGGTCCGGGCCCCGGCGGACCCGGAGGTCCCAGTGGCCGCCCCAGGCGGCTTCCAGCGTCGCAACTTCGCCCTCGCCCGTGCGGCCGCCGAGGCCTACCTGGGCCAGTTGGAGCAGACGGCCGTGGAGGCGGCCGCCGCCGGGATTCGTATCCCCGGCCGGCTGGACGTGATCGACCAGCATCCGCTCACCGTGCTCGACGGAGCCCACAACGCCGAGGGGATGAGCGCCCTGATCGATTCCCTTCCGGAGCTGCTGGGCGAACGGGCGCGCTCGCTCGTGGCCGTGGTCTCAATCCTCACCGACAAGGACGCCGCCGGGATGCTGAGCTCGCTGGTGCCTCACTGCCGGTCATTGGTCCTCACCTCCAGCCATAATCCTCGCGCCCTGCCGCCGGCCACGCTGGAGTCGCTGAGCCGTCAGCTCGGAGGTCCACCCACCGAAATCGTGCCCGATCCCCTGTCCGCCATGACCCGCGCGCGGGAGCTGGCCGGCTCCGACGGAGCGGTGCTCGTGGCGGGGTCGCTGTACCTGGTGGCCGACCTGGTGGCCCCGGGCGCTGGGCAGCGGGCATCGATTCTTTGAACCCTGAGCCGTGGATCGCCAAGACCCCCCAGATCGACTTCGCCCGGCGGCCGAGCCGCGTGCCAGCGCTGGCTCAGGCGCCGACGGGGCCGACCACGACCAGCCCAGCTTTCTCTCGATGGTCGGTCTCGTGGCCCTGGTCGTCGCGGTGGTGATCCTGGTCTTCTTCGGGATCGGTTACCTGTTCGGGCGCGTCTTCCTTTAGCACTTCGGGGTTCATAACGTCGATCCGGCCCCGCTCGCCACTACACTCCGCGGCCTAATGCTCGCTCCAGCGATCTTCGGCATCAGCAACAGCGGTGTCAATCTGGCGATCGACCTGATCATCCTGTTCCTGGTGGTGATCTGGCTGGCGCTGGTCTATTGGACCTACGCCGACGCCCGCCGGCGGATCGCTGATCCTCTGCTCGTGGGCTGCGCCACCGTGGCCGCCCTGTTCCCGTTCGTGGGGACGCTCGTGTACATGATCGTGCGCCCGCCCGAATACCTTGATGATGTCCGCGAGCGTGAGCTTGAGATTCAGGCCGCCGAGGCTCGCCTGGCCGAGCTCGGCGTCCGGCTGTGCCCCCACTGTGACCACGAGGTCGAGCGCGACTACCTCCGGTGCCCGAACTGCCTGCGCAAGCTCAAGGATCCGTGCCCGTCATGCGGCAAGCCCCTGGACCCGATGTGGAAGATCTGCCCCTACTGCGAGGCCGATGTCGAGTCCACGGTCGCACCCCCGGCACGGCGACCCCGCCGCAGGCGGGAGCCCGACCGCGCCGCGGCCGCCGAGACTCGAGCAGCCTCGCAGCGCCAGGGGGCCGCGAAGCGCAACGTCAGCACCGAGCGACAGGCCTCTCCGGAGCGCCCGATCGGCGCCACCGGCATCGTGGATCCAGGCGCCAGCGGGCCGCCGAACCGCTGACCGCCCGCCGCCCTGGTGATCTGATGGAGCGAACGCTGATCCTGGTCAAGCCCGATGCCTTCGCGCGGGGGCTGACGGGCGAGATCATCGCCCGGTTCGAGCGCAAGGGCCTGCGACTGCTGGCGCTGAACCAGATGCAGATCGATACCGACCTGGCCTCGCGCCACTACGCCGAGCACGAGGGCAAGCCCTTCTACGGAGAGCTCGTGGGATTCATCACCTCGGGCCCGCTTGTGGCGATGGTGCTGGAGGGTGACCGCGCCGTCGAGGCGGCCCGCCAGGTCATCGGGGCGACCGACCCAGTGCAGGCCGCGCCCGGATCTATCCGGGGCGACTACGCGATCCAGGTGGGCCAGAACATGGTTCACGGCTCGGACTCTGCCGAGTCAGCCACCCGCGAGGTGGCGCTTTTCTTCCCTGGGCTTGGCTGAGCGGCCCACGCTGGTCCTGGCCTCGCGCTCGCCCCAGCGCCGGGCGATCCTCGAGCAGCTCGGGATCCCCTTCTCCGTCGTGGTATCCGGTGTGGATGAGATCGAGCACGGAGTGCCGCAGGAGGTGGTGGTTCAGAACGCGACCCGCAAGGCATCGGCGGTGGCCGCGCAGCGGCCCGACGAGCTCGTCCTCGGGGCTGACACGCTCGTGTACCTGGACGGGACGATCTACGGCAAGCCGGCCGGGGCAGAGCAGGCCGATGAGATGCTGCGGGCGCTCAGCGGTCGCCACCACACGGTTCTGGGGGGTCTGTGCCTGATTGGCCCGGGCCAGACCCGTACCGCGCTGGCCAGCACGCAGGTCCAGTTCCGCGACCTCTCCGAAGAGCTGATCCGGTGGTACGTGGACAGCGGCGAGTGGCGTGAGCGGGCTGGTTCGTACGCGATCCAGGGTCGGGGAGCGGCGCTCGTGGCGCGGATCGAGGGCGACTACTTAAATGTTGTCGGACTGCCCGTCGCCACCCTGGTCGAGATGGTGCCGAGGCTATTGGGGTAGAGCTTTTGGCGCAGGTGCAGGTGGTTGGTGGCCCAGGGGTTGGTTAAACCTCTAGTTACCTCAATCTCAACCAGAGGTTGAGTATTGGCCTCAGAGCCCCGGTTGCCGCCACTTTCCAGCGGATTTTGCGGTCTGGGCGGGCTTTTGCGGGCCTCCGCGCTCGGCCTCCTTCGGCTACACTCGCGGCTGGACGGTCAAGGCAGCGTGGGCGTGGGCTCGAAGGTTTGCCGCCCCGTCCCAGGCGGTCCCATACCCCCACTCCTGCTTCCTTTTCGCACATGGGTTTTTTCAGCTACCTGACCGGTTTCGGCGGCCGCGACATGGCCGTCGATCTCGGGACGGCGAACACGCTCGTCTACGTCCGGGGGCGCGGAATCGTGCTCTCGGAGCCCAGCGTGGTGGCTGTGGATTCCCGCTCCGGTGAGGTCCACGCCGTGGGGATTGAGGCCAAGCGGATGCTGGGCCGAACTCCGGGCACGATCCAGGCGATCCGGCCCCTCAAGGACGGTGTGATCGCCGATTTTGAGGTCACCGAGGAGATGCTCCGCCACTTCATCCAGAAGGTCCACCAGAACCGGTGGGCCCATCCACGGGTGGTGGTGTGTGTGCCCAGCGGTGTGACGGGAGTGGAGAAGCGGGCTGTGGAGGAGGCCTGCCTGTCGGCCGGCGCCCGCCAGGCCTACCTGATTGAGGAACCGATGGCCGCGGCGATCGGAGCTGGCCTGCCGGTGGGAGAGCCCACCGGATCCATGGTCGTCGACATCGGCGGCGGGACCAGCGAGGTGGCCGTTATTTCCCTGGGCGGGATCGTCGTGTCCCAGTCAATCCGGGTCGGCGGCGATGAGCTCGACGAGGCGATCATGAACTACGTCAAGCGGGAGTACAAGCTGCTGATCGGCCAGCAGACGGCCGAGGAGGTCAAGCTGGAGATCGGATCGGCCCACCCGACCGGGGAAGAGGTTCAGGCCGAGATCCGCGGTCGGGACATGGTCTCCGGGCTCCCGAAGACCGTCATCCTGACCAGCGAGGAGATCCGGGGCGCCCTGGAGGAGCCGGTGACTCAGATCATCGACGCGGTCAAGGAGACGCTCGACCGCACGCCGCCGGAGCTCGCCTCCGACATCATGGATCGTGGCATCATGTTGGCCGGAGGCGGCTCGCTGCTGCAAGGGTTGGAGGAGCGTCTGCGTCACGAGACGCAGATGCCCGCGCATCTGGCCGAGTCGCCGCTCACCTGCGTGGCGGTCGGCTCGGGGAGGTCGTTGGAGGAGTTCGAGGCGATCCACCGTTCAAGCAAGAATTCACGCAATCGGCGCCACCGGTATTAGCTTTTGACAGCTGCGTGCCGGTCGGTGGCCGCAGAAAGTTTTTGGAGACCCGAAGCTCGTGCACTCAAAGCAAGTTCGGCGGCGGCGACTGGTCCTGGCGGTCCTTGTCGTCATCTCCCTGATCCTGCTCACCGACTACTTCGGTGAGTCCCCCTCCAGCCCGCTGCACACCATCCAGCGGGGGATCGTGGAGGTGTTCTCCCCGATCCAGCAGGGCGCGAGCACGGTCCTCTCCCCGGTCAGGGACATTGGCAACTGGTTCTCGGACACGTTCAAGGCCCGCTCCCAGGTCAAGCAGCTGAAGGCTGACAATCAGAAGCTCGTGGCGGAATTGGCCCGGGCCCGCTCCGCGCTGGCCGAGAACGTCCAGCTGAGCCGGCTGGTCGGGCTTGACCACAGCGACAGCATCTCCTCCTATCACCCCGTGGCGGCCAACGTGATCAGCCGCGACCCGATCGTGTGGTACCTGCAGATTGAGGTCGACCGGGGCTCGGACGACGGCATCCGGGTGGGCGATCCGGTGATCGGCGACGGCGGACTGGTGGGCAACGTCAGCACCGTGGGAGCGACGTACTCGGAGGTCACGCTGATCACCAACCACACGATGTCCGAGGCGGCACAGGTTGTGGACCAGAAGAACGACTCGGGTGTTCTGGTCCCCGCCGTGGGCGATCCCAATCAGCTCGTGATGCAGTACCTGCCGACCAACGCCCAGGGCATCAGGACCGGCAACCTGGTGCTCACGGTGGGCTTCAAATCGGGGTCGCTCCAGGATCTGTATCCGCCGGGAATCCCGATCGGCACCGTGACCAACTTCAACCAGGCCGCGCTGGCCAACAACGGCACGGTGCACGTGAGTCCGGTGGCTGACCTGGCGCACATCTCTGTCGTTCAGATCCTGACCCGCCCGCGAGCCCGCGGCGTGCGAGCCCAGCTGCCGTGAGCATCAGCCTGAGCGAATCCTGGCGGCTGCCCGTTCGGCTGGCCATCCTGGCCCTGCTGGTCGTGATCATCCAGGAGGCGGCCCTGTCCCAGATCACGATCTTCGGGACCAGCGCCGACCTCACGCCGTTGGTCGTGATGTCCGTGGGCCTCCTGGCCGGCTCGATCTCCGGGGCGATCATGGGCTTCGGGACGGGGCTGCTGGTGGACACTGTGTTGTTTCAGACCCTTGGGGTGACCTCTCTCCTCTACATCGCCATCGGCTACTGGTCGGGCCGGCTGCTGGAGCTGCGCGACCCGTCCCACGGCCTCGTGCCGATGGGGGTCGGAGCCGCGACGACGGCGTTCGCCGGGCTCGGGATGGCCCTGATCCAGTTCCTGCTCGGCGTTGACGCCCCCGTGAGCTGGCTGCTGCTTCAGCAGATCCTGGTCACGGTGCTGGTCAACACGCTGATTGCCCTCCCCGTGTACTCGTTCGTGCGCTGGGTGCTCCGCCCGGTCCTGCCCGAGGATCCGCGCCGCCGCCGGCGACGCGCCTACACGACCGGTGGGCTGAGCCCGCTGGAGGCCACGGCGGCTCGCGCGCGCTCGAGGGGGCGGGCGCTGACCCGATGATCCAGGACCCGCCTCCCTCTTACGACGATCGGCGTACCCCGATGAGCCCCCAGCTCGTCCGGCGGGTGGCCATCCTGGGCACGTTCGCCCTGACCATGTTCGCGATCATCTTCTTCCGGCTCTGGTTCATCCAGATCCTCTCGGGCCAGAAGTACATAGCCCAGGCCAAGGTGAACCGCGTGCGGGACATCGCGATTCCGGCTCCGCGGGGGGAGATCATGGATCGCAGCGGCAACCTGCTGGTGGATTCCAAGCGAGCGATCGCCGTCCAGGTCACACCCGCCGAACTCCCCGCTCCCCTGCAGGCGACGACCGACACCGAGGAGGCGCACCTCGTGGCCCACCCGCCCCGGCCCGACGTGGCCCTGTACCGGCGGCTGGCCCGGGTGCTCGGAATGCGGGGGCGCGCGCGGCCCTGCCCGATCAACGCCAATGCGACGCTCCGGCGCGCCCTGGCCGCCCAGGGCGCACGCGTCGTTGACGGCGCTGCCAGCGTGCAGCTCTCGCCGATCGGCTGCGCGTTGGCCCAGGGTTTCGTCCAGGTCTCCTACGCCAACGTCACGCTGGCCACCGACGTGCCCAGAACCGTCCTCTTCTATCTGGAGGAGCGCCAGCGGCAATTCCCCGGGGTCAGCGTCCAGCCGGTATGGCTCCGGACCTATCCGCTCAGGGAGGTGGCCGCGCAGCTCTTCGGCACGGTCGGGCCGATCAGTCGCAGCGAGCTCAAGGACCCGAGGTACAAGGGCCTGCCCCAGAACGCAATCGTCGGCCAGTCTGGCCTGGAGTGGTTCTATAACCGCTACCTCCAGGGCCACAACGGCAAGCAGCAGGTGCAGGTCAACGCGCTCGGCCAGCCCGCCGGGGCGGCCGGACGGACGATCCAGCCCACGGCCGGTAACAACCTCAGGCTGTCGCTGGACGTCAATCTGCAGCGGACCGGGGAGCAGGCCCTGGCGCAGGCCGTGAGCCAGGTTCCCGATCCCAACGGCGGCGCCTTCGTGGCCATGAACCCGGTCAACGGCGAGATCTACGCGATGGGCTCTGACCCATCGTTTGACCCCAACATCTTCACCCATCCGATCACCCAGCGTGAGTACGACGCCAAGTTCGGCCCCACGAGCGATTTCCCGCTGCTCAACCGCGCGATTCAGACGGCCGGGCCGACCGGATCGACGTTCAAGCCGATCACGGCCACCGCAGCGCTCCAGAGCGGCGCCTGGACCACCTCGGACGTGTTCGACGACACCGGCCAGTACTGCTTCTCCGGCCAGTGCCGCCACAACGCGAACATGGCCGCGTACGGCGTGGTGGACCTGGAGCAGGCGATCAAGGTTTCCTCGGACGACTTCTTCTACAACCTCGGCGTGCTGACCAACGATCCCGCGGCGCGGGGCGGGGCGCTTCAGAAGTGGGCCCGGTTGTACGGAATCGGCCAGGCGACCGGGATCGATGTGGGCGGCGAGGTGGCCGGAAATCTGCCCGATGCCGCCTGGCGCAACCACGTCAACCATCTCGAGTACCAGTGCGACCACGCGCTCGGGCCCTTCAGGGGCAAGGCCAAGCACACGCCGGGTGGGTGCGGGATCGCCGACGGCACCGACCGCCCCTGGTCGGCGGGCGACAATGAGAACCTGGCCGTGGGCCAGGGTGACGTCCAGGTCACGCCGCTCCAGCTGGCGGTGGCCTACTCGGCAATCGCCAACGGGGGGAACATCGTCCGCCCCCACCTTGGCCTGGACATCCAGCAGGCCGACGGGACCCTGGTGCAGCCCATCAAGCCGCCGAGCGTTCGCCACCTACCCATCAATCCGCTGTACCTGGACACGATCCGCCAGGGTCTGCGGGCCGCAGCCTCCCAGCCCGGAGGTACCTCGTTCGCCGTGATGGGCAACTTCCCCGAGCAGGTATACGGAAAGACCGGAACGGCCCAGTACACCGGCCAGCCCGACTACTCGTGGTACACCTGCTTCGTCCCGTCCACGGCGACCAGCAAGCCGATTGAGGTCGTGGTCACGGTCGCTCGGGCCGGCTTCGGGGCCCAGAGCGCCGCGCCGGTGGCCCGCCAGATCCTGTCCCAGTGGTTCTTCGGCAAGAAGGGCCCGTTCCTGGGCTACGGGGGAGCCGGGGCCCTGTAGTGGTGACCACGACCGCCACACCGCTCCGGCCCGTCGAGCAGAAGACGGCCGCCCACTCACGGCCGCTGCTGATGCTCGACCCGCTGCTGCTGCTGGCCGCGCTCGGCCTCGTGGCGTGCTCGCTGGTCACGCTGCACGTGGCCACCCGGGGCCAGGTGCCGGGTCCGTCGTACTACGTCGAACGCCAGGCCCTGTACGCGGCCGGGGGACTGCTCCTCGCGCTGATCCTGTCGTTGGTCGACTACTCCCGCCTGCGCGAGTACAAGTACGTCCTCTATGGGCTGATGATCGTGCTCAACGTCGTGGTGCTGGGCACCTCGCCGATCAACGGAGCCCGGCGCTGGATCCCGCTCCCCTTCCTCCAGTTCCAGTCATCAGAGTTCGGCAAGATCCTGCTGATCCTGGCCGTGGGGGCATTTCTGGCCGATCGGGCCAGGCGGCTGCACCAGTGGCGGACCACGTTGAGGATCGTCCTGCTGGCGCTGCTCCCGGCCCTGATCGTGATGCCGCAGCCCGACCTGGGAACGGCGCTGGTCTATGTGGTGGTCGGATTCACTTTGCTGTTCGTGGCCGGGACCCCGTGGAAGCAGCTGGCGGCGCTGGCCGCGGTCGTGCTGGTCGGCGCGGCCGTCGTTCTGGCCGGCCCCTCGCTGGGCGTGCACGTGCTCAAGCCATACCAGCAACAGCGGCTGACCACATTCCTGAATCCGCCCCCGGTGTGCGGGCCCCGCGACACGACCTGCTATCAGCTCAACCAGTCGCTGATTGCCCTGGGCTCCGGTGAGAAGACCGGACGGGGGGCGGTGGGGGCAACCCAGACCGAGTTGAGCTACCTGCCCGCACCGTCGACGGACTTCGTATTCGCCGCCCTCGGGGAAACCTATGGGTTCATCGGAGCCGCGCTCGTCCTGTCGCTGTACGCGCTGCTTATCTGGCGGGCGCTGAGGATTCTGATGATGGCCAAGAACCTGTACGGGACCGTGATTGCGGGGGGGATCCTGGCCATGCTCATGTTCCAGATATTCGTCAACGTGGGTATGACCCTGGGAATCATGCCCACCACCGGGGTGCCGTTACCGCTGATGAGTTACGGAGGTAGCTCGGTTCTTGTCACGTTTATAGCCGTGGGCCTTCTACAGTCGATTTATGTGCAGGGTCGACAGGCCAGTTCGTCGAAGAGCCGAGCGTTGATCTCATGAGGGGCATTTCCACCAGCCGCGCGGTGCGCTCGCGCCAGCGCGGCCCAATCCAACACACAGGCCCGCAGCCCTCCCACGGGCGCGGCCCAGTTAGCAAAGGACTGAAAACCATTGAAGAAACAAGTTTTGGTCAGCGTCGACCGGGGAGAGACCCGGGTCGCGCTGCTGGAAGCCACCGGCAAGGTGGCTGCGCGCAAGCCGTCCGCTTCGGGCGGGGGGCGTCGCCGGGGTAAGGGCAAGGCGCCGTCCGGTTACCGGGTGGCCGAGCTCTACCTGGAGCGGCGCGGTGCGCGCTCAATCGTAGGAAACATCTACAAGGGCCGGGTGGACAACGTCCTGGCCGGCCTCGAAGCGGCCTTCGTCGACATCGGGCTGGAGAAGAACGGCTTCCTCCACGTCGATGAGATCGTGCTGCCCGGCGTCGAGGCACCGCAGCGCGGCCGCGGATCCGGCCGGGAGAGCCGCGAGATCACCGAGCTGCTCAAGCCCGGCCAGGAGATCGTCGTGCAGGTGGTCAAGGACCCGCTGAAGACCAAGGGCGCCAGACTCTCCATGGAACTGACGATCGCCGGGCGGTACATGGTCTATGCGCCGTTCGGCGAGGGCGTTGGCGTGTCCCGCCGGCTGGATGACTCCGAGCGGGACCGGCTGCGCAAGGAGGCTTCCAAGCTCGATCTGAAGGGGGCCGGGGCGATCATCCGCACCGCGGCCCAGGGAGCCAAGCGCGCGGACCTGGAGCGTGAGCTCGTGTACCTGTTCAAGCTCTCAGAGGTCCTGCAGAAGCGGGTCGAGGAGACGAGCGCGCCGGCGCTGGTCTTCCAGGAGGCCGATCTATCTGTCCGAGTGGTTCGCGACGTGTTCCTGGCCGAGTTTGAGTCGGCGATCGTGGATGACCCCAAGCAGCACCACCGGCTGATCTCATTCTTCTCGCGAACGGCTCCAGACCTGGTCGACCGGGTCGAGCTGTGGGACGGCGAGGAGCCCCTGTTTGAGGCGTACGGGCTGGAGGACGTGCTCGACTCCACGCTGAACCGGCGGGTCGATCTGCCCAGCGGGGGTTACCTGATGATCGACTACGCCGAGGCCCTGACCGTGATCGACGTCAACAGCGGCTCGTTCGTGGGCCGGGGCAAGGCCGCCCGCCTTGAGGACACGATCACGAAGACCAACCTTGAGGCGGCCGACGAGGTGGTGCGCCAACTCCGGCTCCGGGACATCGGGGGGATCATCGTGATCGACTTCATCGACATGGCCCGGGCTCGCAACCGCGAGGCCGTGCTCAAGGCGCTGCGCGGCGCCCTGGACGAGGACCGGACGAAGACCTTCGTGGTCGAGATCTCGCCCCTGGGGTTGGTCGAGATGACCCGCCAGAACGTGACCGACGGGGTGCGGGAGATCATGACCCGCGCGTGCCCCACGTGTGGGGGAGAGGGCGTGATCAAGTCCGAGGAGACGATCGCGATCGAGTTCGAGCGGAAGATGCGCGAGGTGGGGGCAGCCACGAAGGCAGAGGCGATCCTGATCCAGATGAACCCGCGGGTCACGGCCGAGTTCATCCGAGACGACGCTCGGGCCCTGAGGGCGGTGGAAGCGGAAACCGGCAAGGTGTTCGTGTTCGAGGGCTCCGAGGGCCTGCCGCTCGAGCACTTCGCGGTCGTCCTGGAGGGCTCCCGCGAGGAGGTGGTGGAGCGGGCCATGCCGTTCCGGGTGGGCGAGGAGGTCCACGTTCAGATCGTGGAGCCCCACATGTACAGCCCCGGCGATGCCGTGGCCAAGGTCGACGGCTACGTGATCTCGATCGTCGGCGGCGGCCCCTACGTGGGCCAGAAGCAGCTGGTCCGGATCGACGAGGCCGGACGCACCGCGGCCGTGGCTTCGCTGGTTGACGCCGAGCCGGGTACATCCGGCGGCGGTGTGGCGGCTGGAAAGCCGGCGGCCTCGGGGTCGCGGGCCCGGAAGTCCTCGCCCGACGGAAAGGCGTCGGCCCCACGCCGGCGGGCCACCCGGGCCAAGCCCAAGAGCGGATCGCCCAACGGCGCTGAGGCCGGTGAGGAGAAGGCCGTCGCGGACGCGGACGAATCCGGGGCCGCCAAGGGCGATGGCGGACCCGCCAAGGGCGACTCAGACGATGGCCTACAATCGAAAACTCGGCGTCGTGGCCGCAGAGGCGGACGGCGCCGCTCTGGTGCCAGGGCCAAATCGGCCGAGTCAGCACCTTCCTCGTCGGCGGATTGAATGACATGTACGCAATCGTCAAAACAGGCGGCAAGCAATATCGGGTCCAGCAGGGCCAGTCGCTGCTCGTCGAGCGTCTGACCGCGTCCGAGGGCGAATCGGTAACGCTCGCTCCGCTGCTGTACGTGGACGGCTCCAACGTCGTCGACCAGGTGGACGGGCTGTCGGGCGTGAAGGTGGAGGCCCGCGTCGTCGCTCACGAACGCGGCCCCAAGCTGCGCATCGTTAAGTTCAAGCCCAAGCGCGGGTACAAGCGGCGCAACGGGCATCGTCAGGAGCTGACCCGGCTCGAGGTCACGGGGATCAAGGTCGGCGGCGGACGCTCGCGGGGCACCGCGAAGGCGTCGGCGGACGCCCCGGCGCCTGTGGCCGGCGAGGCGGCGGCGGAGGGCACGGCGGCGGAGGGCACGGCGGCGGAGAAGCCGAAGGCGGCGGCCAAGCCCAAGGCGGCGGCCAAGCCCAAGGCGGCGGCCAAGCCGAAGGCGCCGGCCAAGCCGCGGCCCCCCCGCACCCCCAAGAGGACTTCCGAGGAGGAAACCGATGGCACATAAGAAAGGGCTTGGCTCCTCACGCAACGGGCGCGACTCGAATGCCCAGCGTCTGGGCGTGAAGGTCTTCGCCGGCCAGACGGTGACGGGTGGCGAGATCATCGTCCGCCAGCGCGGCACCCGCTTCAAGCCGGGTGACGGCACCGGGATCGGCAAGGACGACACGATCTTCGCCACCGCGGCGGGGACGGTCGAGTTCAAGCGCGGCCGGGCGGGCCGCGTGATCAAGGTCGTCCCGGGGGAGTAGGCCCGGGCAGGCCCGCGCGCCCAAGTGCGGCGCGCGTGACAAACATTTGACGAAGCGCGTCTTGTTCCGTGACGCGCGCCGCGCAACCCTCAGCGCGTGCCGGAACTATGGCGAATTGGTCCGAATGGTTCGGACCAGAACGCCAAAGAACGCGTGAGCCGACTGGCGGGAGGGCAGTTCGGGCGGGTTTCGTGGGTGCAACTGACCGCGCTGGGTATCCCGAAGCAAACCTTCCACTATTGGATCCAGACCGGCTATCTGATCCGCGTCCTCCCAGCTGTCTACGCCGTCGGCCACCGGGCCAGAACCACGGAATCCGATCTCATTGCTGCTGTGCTGTATGCCGGCCCCGGGGCCATGCTCAGCCACGCCACCGCTGCCTGGTGGGTCGGCCTGACCAGCACGAAGCCGTACATGATCGATGTGAGCACGCCCCGCCGGTGCCGCTCGCTCCCCGGAATCAGGGTCCATCAGCGCCGCGTGATCGAACGCGTCTGGCACAAGAACATCCCCATCACCCGCTTCAGCCAGACGATGCTCGACTACGCCACCAGGGCCACGCTCTCAGATGTCCGCCGCGCCCTGGCCCAGGCCGACTTCCACGGGGGGCTCAACGTCGCCGCGGTCGCGGCCGGACTGGGGAGCGGTCGCCTCGGGAGCGGCAGGCTCCGAACCGCACTCCGGGAGCACCAGCCCGAACTCGCCCGGGCTCGAAGCGGCAAGGAGGTCAAGTTCTTCGAACTCTGTGAGGCCGACAACCTGCCGTTGCCTGAGCTCAACGCCGAAATCGCGGGCTGGGAGGTCGACGCGCTCTGGCGCGAGCAGCGCCTGGCCGTCGAAATCGACGGCCCAGGCAACCACCGCAGCCCGGCTCAGATCAGGCGCGACCGGCGCAAGGAGCTCGACCTCAGGGCGGCGAAGCTCCTCGTGCTGCGCTACTCAGACGAGCAGGTGGACGAGGAGGGCCATGTGCTGATGGCCGAGGTGCGGGAGGTTCTCAACCCGCCTGCCCAGTCGGCCTGACCAGGATCTCATTCACATCCACGTGCCCGGGCTGTGAGACGGCGAACATGACCGCCCGGGCCACGTCCTCGGGCGTGAGCGCGTCGGTCGGGCGGTTCTCAAAGAACGGCGTGTCCACGACTCCCGGTTCGATCAGGGTTACGCGCACGCCCGTTCCCGAGAGCTCCTGCCGGGCCGACTCTCCCATCGCCGTAACCGCCCACTTCGTGGCCGAATACAGAGATCCCGGCAGCGCCCGCCGACCAGCCACCGAGCCCGTCAATAGCAGGTGGCCGCGGGACTCCTTCAGGGCGGGCATCGTGGCCCGGATGGTCAGGGCCACGCCGTACACGTTGGTCAGGACCATCGATCGCCAGTGCTCGACCGCCTCGGCCAGAAAGCCCCGAGCTGCGCCGAAGCCCGCGTTGGCGAACGCCACGTCGATGCGCCCGAAGGCATCCAGAGCAGCGGTGACCATCGCCTCCTGCTGCTCCCATTCGGTCACATCACACTCCACGGCCAGCGCCCTCTGAGGTCCCCCGAGGGAGGCTGCCAGTTCGGCCAGGCGATCGACCGACCGGGCCGCCAGCACCAGCCGGAATCCGGCCTCGGCGGCCTGCCGGGCCGTGGCCGCCCCGATGCCGCTGGACGCTCCGGTGATCAGGAACACCTCGTCGCTCATGTCAGGATCATGGCAATGCAGGACCAAGCACGAATCCACGTCCAGGCCGGAGCCGGCGGTGACGGCTGTCTGAGCTTCCGCCGGGAGGCCCACGTCCCCCGGGGTGGCCCCGACGGGGGTGATGGCGGTCGCGGCGGTGACGTGGTCCTGATCGCCGACCCGTCGCTCCGTGACCTGGCCACGTACAGGCGCTCCTCGCGCTTCAGGTCCGGTCGGGGCGGACACGGTCAGGGGGCGCTCCGTCACGGCAAGGACGGGGAGAAACTCGAGCTGAAGGTCCCCCCGGGCACCGAGGCCATTGTTGAGGCCGACGGGGCCCGCCACGACCTGGTTCGTCCGGGACAGCGCGCGGTGGTGGCCCAAGGCGGGACGGGCGGCCGAGGGAACAAGCGCTTTGCCACGCCCACTCGCCAGGCTCCCCGATTCGCCGAGCGCGGACTGCCCGGCGAGGAGACGTGGCTGATGCTCCAGCTGAAGCTGCTGGCTGATGTTGGGCTGGTCGGGCTGCCCAACGCGGGCAAGTCCTCGCTCCTGGCCCGGCTGACCCGGGCCCATCCCAAGGTGGCCGACTACCCGTTCACGACCCTGGAGCCCGTGCTGGGGACGCTTCAGTCCGATGACCGCCAGCTGATCCTGGCCGACATCCCCGGCTTGATCGAGGGCGCGTCGGGCGGGGCCGGCCTGGGACACGAGTTCCTGGCCCACATCGAGCGCACCCGACTGCTCGTGCACGTGCTGGACTGCCAGCCCCTGGACGGCACCGACCCGCAGACCAATCATGAGACCGTCGAGCAGGAGTTGACCCGGCACGATCCCCGCCTGGCCGGCCTGCCCCGGATTCTCGCCCTGTCCAAGGCCGACCTGATCGACCCCGAGACGCGCGAGCGCGAGCGCGAGCAGTGGCAGCAGCGCCTGGGGCCCGACGTCCCGGTCGTCGTCACGTCGTCCGCCACGGGGCTCGGTCTGTCGGAGCTCTCCAGCCTCCTGCTGACGAGCGTCCCGGTGCAGGATGCGCCGCCGGCCGTTCCCGAGGACGATGATCTGCCCGAGCACCGCGTGTTCAGGCCGGGCGGCGACGGCTACGAGGTGAGCCGTCTGGACGACCACAGCTTCGAGGTCACCGGCAGCCGTGTCGAACGGCTCGTGGCCCGCTACGACCTGGACAATGAGGAGGCACTGGCCTATCTGGAGCGTCGCCTGCGCGGCATCGGTCTGATCGACGCGCTCGAGGCCCACGGGTTCACCCCCGGCGATGAGGTGGTGATCGCGGGAGTGGCGTTTGAGCTCGACCCGGAGAGGTAGCATCCTCGCGGTCTGCGGTCTACAGAGGAGCTTGGATGCGTCGTCTTGCCCTGTTGATGTTCGTGCTGCCGCTCGCGGCGCTGACGCCGTCGGTCGCCGCCGCGCGCGTGCTGCGAGTCGGGACCTACCACGGGATCCGGGGCCAGTACCGGACGGTCCAGGCCGCCGTTGACGGCGCCAAGGCCGGTGACTGGATCCTGATCGCCCCCGGCGACTACAAGACCCACTCCAGCCGCGCTCCGAAGTTCGGCCATCCGGCCACGTTCACCCCGGCGGCCATCCTGGTCACGACACCGCGCCTGCGGCTGCGGGGCATGAACCGCAACCGGGTGATCGTGGACGGCACCAAGAGCGGTCCGGCCTGCAATCACATCAAGGCCGACCAGAACTTCGGGCCCAAGACCAAGGACGGCCCGGCCGGCCTCAACGGGATCATGGTCTGGAAGACCGACAACGTATGGGTGCAGAACCTGACCGCCTGCAACTTCCTCGGCGGCAGCGGCTCGGCCGGAAACCAGATCTGGTGGAACGGGGGAGACGACACCGGCGGCGCCACGAAGGTCAAGATCGGCGGCTGGGGTTTCTATGGCTCGTACCTGACCACCACGAGCACGTTCTACAAGGACGAGCACACGGCGGCCGAGTACGGGATCTTCTCCAGCAACTGGAGCGGCGGGAGCTGGGATCGCTCGTACGCCAGCAACTTCAACGACTCCGGGTACTACATCGGGGCCTGCGGGCAGGTCTGCGACCAGACCCTGAATCACGGGTGGGCCGAGTTCAATGCGCTGGGCTACTCAGGGTCCAACTCCGGTGGCCACCTCGTTGTCAAGAACTCACAGTGGGATCGCAACGAGACCGGGTTCTCAACCAACAGCCAGGAGGGCGACAACCCGCCGCCCCAGGACGGCGCATGTCCCCACAACGGCACCAGCCCGATCACCCACACGCACTCGTGCTGGGTGTTCATGCACAACTACGTCCATGACAACAACAACCCGAACGTTCCCGGCGCGGGCCTGGCCGCCGGGGGCCCGGTGGGCACCGGCCTATCACTGGCCGGGGCGCGCAACGACACGATGATGGACAACCGGATCGTGCGCAACAACGCCTGGGGGATCACCATCACGCCGTTCCCCGGGAGCGGAACTCCATGCACCGGCGGCCAGGGCGGACCCGGGGGACAGCCTGCGTGTCTCTGGGATTCGTGGGGCGACGCCGTGATGAACAACACGTTCAGCGACAACGGCCGCTACGGCAATCCGACCAACGGAGATATCGGGCTGACCAACTTCTTCCCCAACGAGCCCACCGACTGCTTCCACGGGAACAAGGACCGCACGGGTCTGACCACCTCGCCCTCCAATGCTCAGCAGACATACCCCAGGTGCAAGGGGAATATGGCGGCCCCGAGCGACACCACTCCTGGAGGCGCCATGTTCACCGAGGAGGTGGCCTGCGACGCCACGCTTCCGCTGCCCACGGTGGGTAAGGCGCCGTGCGCTCCGGGCGATCACTATCCACGGCGCAAGCGCGTGATCATGCATAGGCTCCCACCGCGCCGCACGCTCCCGACAATGGCCGATGTCTGCCGGGGGGTTCCGCGCAATCCCTGGTGCCCCGGGCACGGGGGGACGCGGAGGCATGCCACCAGGAGCCTCCCGCCGCGCGCCGCCCGGGGCTTCACCGGCTGAGCTTCATCATCCGATCCTCCCGGTCGCCCAAAGGCGGCCCGCGCGTGTACGATCCGCCCGCGGTACCCAGCGAAAGGAGATCAGATGCGGCGCCGGTTGTTGTTGGGGTTCGTGGTGATGGTGGCGATGGGGCTTCCGGCTGTGGCCGGGGCGCACGTCCTTCGGGTGGGCAAGTACCACGGGATCAAGGGTCAGTACAAGACGATTCAGGCGGCCGTCAAGGCGGCCAAGCCGGGTGATTGGATCCTGATCGGGCCCGGCGACTACAAGACCCACTCCAGCAGCATTCCCACCACCGGCCACCCGGCGGATACCTTCCCGGCGGCCGTGCTGATCACCAAGCCCCGTCTGCGTCTGCGGGGGATGGACCGAAACAAGGTGATCGTGGACGGGACCAAGAGCGGGCCGGCCTGCAACAACGTCAAGGGCGACCAGAACTTCGGCCCCACGGTGAAGGGCGGCCCGGGCGGCCTGAACGGGATCATGGTGTGGGAGGCCGACAACGTCTGGGTCCAGAACCTCACGGCCTGCAACTTCCTCGGCGGTAACGGCGCGGCCGGCAATGAGATCTGGTGGAACGGCGGCGCCGACAGCGGTGGTGCCACCAAGGTGTCGATTCATGGCTGGGGTTTCCTGGGCAGCTATCTGACCGCGACCAGCACGTTCATCGACGGCAACGGCCTGTCCGACAAGTCCGAGCACAGCGCGGCCCAGTACGGGATCTTCTCCAGCAACTGGAACGGCGGCACGTGGGACCAGACGTATGCCAGCAACTTCAACGACTCCGGCTACTACATCGGAGCGTGCGGTCAGCAGTGCAATCAGACCGTCAACCACGCCTGGAGCGAGTTCAACGCTCTCGGCTACTCGGGCTCAAACTCGGGCGGGGTGTTGATCGTCAAGAACTCCGAGTTTGACAACAACAAGGACGGCTTCGACACCAACACCCAGAACGGCGACAACCCGCCGCCGCAGAACGGAGCCTGTCCAAACGGCAAGAAGCCGACGGTCAAGGGCGCCAACAGCTGTTGGGTCTTCATGGACAACTATGTCCACGACAACAACCTGGTCAACCTCCCGTACGCGGGCTCGGCGGGCGAAGGGCCGGTCGGAACCGGCATGTCCGTCTCCGGCGGTCGCAACGACTCGATCATCAACAACCGCTTCAGCAACAACAAGGCCTGGGGCGTGATCCTCGTCCCGTTCCCGGACTCCGGTCCACCGTGCACTGGCGGCACGCCCAACTCTCCCTTCACCGGTCAGGGCAGTTGCCTGTTTGACGACTGGGGCGACGCGATCATCCACAACAAGTTCACCCACAACGGTGGATACGGGAATCCGACCAACGGCGACTTCGATCACCTCAACTTCGAGTCCCATCCGAGTTCCTGCTTCCGGGCCAACACCGACCCCGCTGGCCTCTCGTCCGACTCGCAGAAGCTGGAGCAGAAGTACCCGACGTGCACCAAGAGCAATGTCCCGCTGGACTTCAACGAGCCATTCCTCAACGAGGTTCTGTGCGATTCGCAGGTCAGTGATCCGCCATTCGGCTGTCAGCCCGGTGATCACTACCCGCGCCGGACGAAGGTGGTCATGCACCCGCTGCCGCCGGCCGGCAAGCTGGGGACGATGCCCAATCCGTGCTCCGGAGTTCCCAAAAACCCGTGGTGCCCGCCCGGGCACCGCGCGGCCCGGGACACCAGGTTCACCGGGTAACCGCCCCCGCGTGACGCGCGCCGAGCCCCGCACACCGCGAGGCTCGGCCCGCTCCGCGCGCGGGCAAGCCTGCGCCTCATAACCTCTGGCCATGGCCTACGTGGTAGTCAAGCTGGGCTCGAGCATCGTCGTGGACGAGCGCGGGGACCCGCGGGTCGATGTCCTGGAAAACCTGTGCCAGCAGCTGGCTGCCATGCGCGGCCAGGGCTGCGACCCCGTGATCGTGACCAGCGGGGCGATCGCCCGGGGGATGGGCATCCGCTCGATCCCCGTGCGGCCTCGGGCGATCGAGGAGCTCCAGGCGGCCAGTGCCGTCGGCCAGGGCCAGCTCTACGCGGTGTACGACCGGCTTCTGGGAGCGCTCAGCGTTCCCACCGCCCAGGTGCTCCTGACGTTCTTCGACCTCAGCGCCCGGACGCATTACGTCAACGCTCGTCAGACGCTGCGCAAGCTGCTGGACTGGCGCGTGGTCCCGGTGATCAATGAGAACGACACCACGACCACCGATGAGATCTCATTCGGCGACAACGACTTCCTGGCCGCCCAGGTGGCGATTCTGGTCGGGGCGGAACTGCTCGTGCTGCTCACCGACGCCGCCGGCCTGTTCACGGCCGATCCTCGTTCGGACACCACGGCCACGCTGATCGACCGCGTGACCGACTTCGAGGCGATCGAGGATCTGGAGATCGGCCACACGACCTCGCCGCTGGGCTCCGGCGGCATGCGCTCCAAGGTCGTGGCGGCCGAGATGGCCACCGCGGCCGGGATCCCGACCGTGATCGCCAGCGGGCTCTCGCCTGGCGTGGTTCAGGCGGCGGCCTCCGGCGAGCCCGTGGGCACGCGCTTTGAGGCCCGCGAGGGCCGCTATTCAAGCTTCAAGCTCTGGCTTCGCTACGCCAAACCGACCCGCGGGCGGGTGCTGGTCGATGCCGGAGCGGCCCGGGCGCTGCGCGAGGGGGGGACGAGCCTCCTGCCGGTCGGGATCGTCGAGGTCCTGGGCTCCTTCGATGCCGGCGACGCGGTAGAGGTGGCCCATGACGGCGTCACGGTGGGCAAGGGCATCTGCAACTACTCGGCCGAGGAGCTGCGCCAGGTCCGAGGGCTCAAGTCGGCCGCTGTCCGCGAGGTGCTGCCCCGGGCCACCGAGGAGGCCGTCCACCGCGATTACTTCGTGTTGACCTAGTGGAGCCCACGAGCCGGGCGAGGCCTCTTCTAAGCTTTGCTGATGGCCACGACCACCCTGTCCGTCGCTGAGATCTGCGCCGCGGCCCAGCGCGCCTCGCGGGCCCTGGCCCCGCTGCCCTCGTCCACCAAGGACACCGCCCTGGAGGCGGTCGCGCTGGAACTCGACCGGCGGGCCGATGAGATCCTGGAGGCCAACTCACGCGATGTCGAGGCGGCGCAGGCCGAGTATCCGGACGCGTTCGTGGACAAGCTGACCCTCAACCGGGCCCGGCTCGAGGGCATGATCGCCGGCGTCCGGGCGATCGTGGCGCTGCCCGATCCGGTCGGCGAGGTGATCGATGGCCGCCGGCTGCCCAACGGCCTTGATATCCGCCGGGTCAGGGTTCCGCTCGGGGTCGTCGGGGTGGTCTATGAGGCCCGGCCCAACGTGACCATTGACGCGGCGGCGCTGTGCCTGAAGTCGGGCAACGCGATCGTCCTGCGCGGATCCTCGGCCGCGGCTCGCTCCAACGCCGTGCTGGCCGATGTGGCCTCGGCCGCCGCCACCGGGGCGGGGCTCCCCGATGGCTGCGTGTCTCTGCTCCAGGGCGGGCGAGAGGAGATCGCCGAGTTGGCCACGCAGTCGGGGGTGGTGGACCTGATCGTGCCGCGGGGCGGGGAGGGGCTGAAGGCCTCGCTCAAGGGCGTGGCCACCGTCCCCGTGATCTACGCCGCGTCGGGCAACTGCCACGTGTACGTGGACGCCAGCGCCGACCTGGACTCGGCCGAGGCGATCGCGCTCAACGCCAAGGTCCAGCGCCCCGGTGTGTGCAACGCCGCCGAGACGCTGCTCGTCCACGAGCGCATCGCGGCGGAGTTCCTGCGGCGTGCGCTCCGCTCCCTGGCCGAAGCCGGTGTGACGCTCCACGGCGACGAGCGGGCTCGGGCCGCGGCGCCTGACGTACCCGTGCTGGCCGCGACCGAGGAGGACTGGGCCACCGAGTACCTGGCCCTGGAGTTGGCGGTCGGAGTGGTGGACTCCGCTGAGCGGGCGATCGAGCACATCAACCGCTACGGCTCGGGCCATTCCGAGGCGATCGTGACCGGCGATGCCCATGCCGCCCGGGCGTTCCAGCTCGGCGTCGACGCGGCCTGCGTTTACGTCAACGCCTCCACGCGCTTCACCGACGGGTTCGAGTTCGGGCTGGGCGCCGAGATCGGCAACTCGACCCAGAAGCTCCACGCCCGCGGACCGATCGGGCTCCGCGAGCTCTGCACTTTCAAGTACCTCGTCGAGGGCTCCGGCCAGGTCCGGCCCTGAGGCGCTGTGCGGGTCGGCCTCCTCGGGGGAACGTTCAACCCACCCCACCTCGGTCACCTGGTGTGTGCCCAGGAGGCGTATCTGCAGCTGGGGCTGGAGCAGGTTCTGTGGGTTGCCGCCCGGCTGCCCCCCCACAAGGCTGTGGACGATGATCTCGGGATCGACCACCGCCTGGAGCTCTGCCGCCTGGCCATCGACGGGGATCGGCGGTTCGCCGTGAGCGACGTCGAGGCCCGGCGCGACGGACCGTCGTACACCGTCGATACCCTTCAAGAGCTGCACAGCAAGATTCCAGATAGCGACCTCTTTCTGCTCGTGGGGGCTGACGTCGCTGCTGGCTTCGCCGGTTGGCGGGAGCCGCAGCGCGTCCTGGAGCTGGCCACCGTCGTGGTGGCGCAGCGGCCGGGGACCTCACGGGCCGTTGTGGAGGACGTCCTGGCTCGGCTGGCCGACGCGGACAGGTTCTGCTTCTTCGACATGCCTGAGATCGGCATCTCCTCAACGATGCTTCGAGAGCGGGTGCGGTCCGGGGAGTCCACGCAGTACCTGATGCCCGACGCGGTGCGCGGCTACGTCGATCAGCACCACCTCTACGGGGGTACCACACAGTGATGAGAGAGCAGGTCCAGATGAGCCCAGAGCAGGTGGCGACGGCCGTGGCCCAGCTGGCCGGCGACCGCAAGGCGCTCGACATCATCCAGCTCGATCTGCGAGGGATGATCGGTTACACCGACTACTTCGTCATCTGCACCGGCCGAACGGAGCGCCAGACCAAGGCGATCCACGACGGCATCTATGAGGGGATGAAGTCGCAGTACGGACGGCTTCCCGAGCGGGTCGAGGGTGTGTCCGGGTCGCGCTGGATCCTGCTCGATTACCTGGACGCGGTGGTGCATGTGTTCACCCCGGAGACGCGCGAGTACTACCGCCTGGAGCAGCTCTGGGGCGAGGCTCCGATGCGGGCTGTCGAGGTGGCGTAGCCCGGGTCCCGCCCGCCCGCCGGCGGGCCGGCCTCCCCCCGGCCGGCCGGGGTTGCCGCCCCACGGATTCCGCGATACCTTCCCTGGCCGTAAGGGGCAGCTGGGGGATCCCCCGGGGTACCACCTGTCCTGCCAGGACGACCAAGGAGAAATAGATGTCGGCTCCACCGCAGATTCTGCCCACGTCCGTGCAGGAGGGCCAGGCGCCGGGAGTCACGTACCGGCTCGAGGGTGAGCTCGTCCCCGTGCTCCACATGAAGCTCGACGGCAACGTGCCGATCTATTTCGAGCATCACGCGCTGCTGTGGCGTAATCCGGATCTGCAGATCGGTCTGCATCCACTTCGCAAGGGCCTCAAGACCCGCCTGTTGGGCGGGATGCCTTTGATCCAGCTTGAGACCCAATCCGCCGGAGAGGTCGCGTTCAGCCGTGACGCCTCGGGGCACGTGGCCGCGGTCCACCTCCAGCCGGGCGAGTCGATCATGGTTCGCGAGCACCAGTTCCTGGCCGCCACCAACTCCGTCCAGTACGACTACGCCCGGATCAAGGGCTTCGCCAACATGTTCTACGGCGGCGGCCTGTTCGTGGACCACTTCCTGGCCGGCGACCAGGAGGGAGTCGTGTGGATCCACGGCTACGGCAACCTGTTCATCAAGGAGCTCGACAACGGTGAGGTGATCGACGTTGATCCCGGCGGCTGGGTGTACCGCGACCACTCCGTCCAGATGAACCAGGAGATCATGGGCTTCAAGACCGGCTTCCTGGCCGGCGGAGCGGGCCAGCTGGTCTTCAACCGCTTCACCGGCCCGGGTCGGGTGTGCCTCCAGAGCATGTACTACCGGCCCCCGGACGCCGGCGGCGCCCAGGGTCAGGACCAGGGCCCGATGGCCGCCGGGGCGCGGATCCTCGGCGGGATTCTGGGCAACTAGGCCGTCGGCGGGCTGAGGAGGTGGTGAGCTGATGACGACCGAGTCGGGATCTACGGCGTTCACGGTCGGGCACCTGGCCGCCAACCCGCTTCCGAGCGGGATCCTGGGCGCGCTGGGGATCGGCGGCTACCAGCTGCTGGCCGACGTGGCCGGGGTCGGGGCCGGGAGGCTGGGCTCGCAGGCCTTCCTGCTCGTCGCGCCCGATCCGGATCCAAACCTGCCCCAGGCCGGGACGCAGATCTCCCTGCACCAGCCGCGCCTCAAGGATGAGACCGAGGCGTCGGCCTTCACCCAGCTGGCGGCTCATCTTGGATACCTGCGGCTGTCGGGCTATCGGCTCGTGCTCGAACGCTCGGGGGTCCGGAGCAAGATCAGCGTGCTCAACCCGGCCAGCGGCGCCGTGGCCCTGCTGATCCCCGACCGCCACCCGGGCCGGCTGCTGGGCGGGGGCAACAACGTGGGGCGGCTGCTGGCGCTGGCCAAGACCCTCCCACCGGCCGGGCCACCCCCGGATCTTCAGAACCCCGAGCTGCTCCGGCAGGTCCTCCTGGCCCTGGCTCTCCGTGAGGACTCGGTGTCCGGCGAGCAGGCGGTCGAGCTGGCCGACAGGGCCCTGCGGATGATTCAGGCCGACAGCACACTCGATCCCGCGGGAGCGCTGGAGGCGGCGAGAACGGGCTAGGTTTCCGCGCCGGATCCGCCCTTCGGAAAGCTGAGCGCGGACGGGAGCATCGTGAGGGCGCGGCTGTCCACGAATCGGTGCACGCCAAACGGGTATGTCAGCCGCACATACGGCGCGAATGAAATCGACTTCTTCGCCGTCTACTGCGAGGAACTCGACCGGTGCTTCTTGCTTCCGGTAGCCCGGTTCGAGGGCGCCACGTACGTCTACTTGCGCCTCACCGCGGCGCGAAACGGTCAGCAGGCATGTACTAACCTTGCAGATGACTTCGACTTCGTCGGGGCTATAGCTCAGTTGGGAGAGCGCGTGGCTGGCAGCCACGAGGTCGCCGGTTCGAGCCCGGCTAGCTCCACCTTAAGTGCCGACGGACCTACGACCGTCGCATCGAACCCGTTCGGAGACAAACTCGGCTACTGGATGGAGCACGTGGCCGCCGGCCGAGAGGTCCTTGTGACCTTCCGAGGCAGGCCCCGCGTTCGGCTCCTGCCGGTGGGAGAGCCGCTGGGATCCTGACGCTAGCCCCTACGGGATGAACTCCGGCACGTCCAGGACCTCGCCGTCAGGCGGGTCGGGGAGGTCGCGGCGGCTCGAGGGTGGCGTCCCACCCGAGCGGCTGGCCAGCTCGCGCTCGGCCAGATCGAGCTGGTCCAGCATGCGCGAGTGGACCTGGCGGATGTCGTTGAGCAGGCGGTCGGCGTTGGAGCGCAGGACCCCGCCCATCTCACGGAGGTTTGACACCAGCTCGAGGCCCTCGGACCGCACGCCGTCGGCGGTCTGGCGGGCATCGCCCAGGTAGGCCCGGGCCTTCTGGTCGGCGTCACGGCGAACCTCGTTGGCGCTCTCGGTGGCTTCGGTGACGATTCGCTCGGCCATCGACTCGGCTTCGGCCACCACGGTCAGGGCCCTGCTGGCGGCGTCGTTGGTGGCCGCCTCGGCCTCGGCCCGGAGGCGGGCGGACTCCTCTCGGGCCTCGGTGAGGATTTCCTGGGCCTCCTGCTCGGCGGCCTGGATCCGGTAGTCGGCTGCCCGGGTGCCCTCGGCCAGCCGCTCCCGCATCCGGGTCTCGGCGTCGCGCTCCATCTTCTCGGCGGCCTGCTCGGCGGCCTTGATGATCGAGCCGACACGGTCGGCGGCGGCCTGGCCGACGCCACGGCCGGCCTGGGGACGTTGTTCTGCGGCCACGATCAGATGGTAAAGGCGCGCTCTTCCCTCGATCGGCCTGCAAGTACGCTTTCAGCGCGATGGCCGACCGCCGCTACGAACCCTCTCAGATCGAGCCCAAATGGCAGGCGGTGTGGGAGCACGAGCGCACCTGGGAGGTCTCAAACGACCTCGATCCGGATGAGGTCGAGTGCTCCTACGTGCTGGAAATGCTCCCCTACCCGAGCGGTGAGCCGCACATCGGACACCTCAAGAACTACGCCCTGGGCGACGCCATCGCCCACTTCCACCGCCGCTGCGGGCAGCGCGTGCTGCACCCGATGGGCTATGACGCCTTCGGCCTCCCGGCCGAGAACCACGCGATCAAGACCGGCATCCATCCCCGGGAGGCGACCAACAGGTCGATCGAGGCCTACCGGCACTGGTTCCATCGCTGGGGGATCTCAATCGACTGGAGCCGGGAACTGGCCACGGACGAGCCCACCTACTACCGCTGGACCCAGTGGATCTTCGTGGAGCTGTTCAAGCGCGGTCTGGCCTACCGCAAGGAGGCGGCGGTCAAGTGGTGCCCCAACGACCAGACCGTGCTGGCCAACGAGCAGGTGATCGACGGCCGCTGCGAGCGCTGCGGCCACGAGGTTGAGATCCGGCAGCTGGAGCAGTGGTTCTTCCGCATCACCGACTACGCCGACCGCCTGCTCGACGGTCTGGATGAGATCGACTGGCCGGACCACGTCAAGGCCATGCAGCGCAACTGGATCGGCCGCAGCGAGGGGGCCGAGGTGACCTTCCGCTGCGAGGAGCTGGGCGTCGACTACCCGGTCTTCACGACCAGGCCGGACACGCTCTTCGGAGCCACCTTCTTCGTGATGGCCCCCGAGCATCCGGACGTGTTCAAGCTGGCGGCGGGCACGGAGCACGAGCAGCACGTGCACCAGTACGTCAACCGGGCCCTGACCGAGTCGCTGGAGGAGCGCGGGGACGCGGAGAAGCCCAAGACCGGCGTGCCCCTGGGCCGGACGGTGACCAACCCGGTCAACGGCGAGCAGATTCCGATGTTCGTCGCCGACTACGTGCTGATGGAGTACGGCACCGGGGCGATCATGGCGGTTCCGGCCCACGACCAGCGCGACCACGACTTCGCCCGGGCATTTGATCTTCCGATCCGCCAGGTCATCGCTCCCGCCGACGGTTCAGACCCGCCGGAGGACACCGCCTTCATCGCCCACTCGGCGGACGAGGTCCTGGTCAACTCAAAGCAGTTCTCGGGGCTGACCTCGGTCGAGGGTCGCGAGGCGATCGTGGCCTGGCTGGACCGCGAGGGTCTGGGCCACGGCTCGGTCAGCTACAAGCTGCGTGACTGGCTGATCTCCCGCCAGCGCTACTGGGGCTGCCCGATCCCGATCATTCACTGCGAGCGCTGTGGGATGGTGCCCGTCCCCGAGGACGACCTCCCGGTCGAGCTGCCCGACATCGACGATTACCAGCCCAGGGGCCGGTCGCCGCTGGCCACGGCCGAGGACTGGGCCCAGATCCGATGTCCCGAGTGCGGCGGCCGGGGGCGGCGCGAGACCGACACGATGGACACGTTCGTCGACTCGAGCTGGTACTTCATGCGCTACTGCGACGCCCGCAACGACGAGCAGGCCTGGGACCCGCGCGTCCTGTCGATGTGGATGCCGGTCGATCAGTACATCGGCGGCGTGGAGCACGCGATTCTCCACCTGATGTATTCGCGCTTCTTCGTCAAGGCACTGGCCGATATGGAGCTGCTGGAGTTCCAGGAGCCGTTCCAGGCCCTGTTCACCCAGGGCATGATCCTGGGGCCCGACGGCAACAAGATGTCCAGCTCCAAGGGCAACGTGATCGCCCCCAGCACGATCGTCGAGCGCTACGGCGCCGACGCGGCCCGGACATACATCCTGTTCCTGGCTCCGGCCGAACAGGACGCCGCCTGGTCGGACTCAGGCGTCGAGGGGGTCCACCGGTTCCTGGCCCGCCTGTGGAGGCTGGGGGAAAGGATGGGCGGCGAGGCAGCGGGGGCCGACTCACCACCCGACCCCGACGGCGACGCCCTGATCCTGGTCCGCAAGGCCAACTGGGCGATTGAGAAGGTGACCGCTGACATCGGCGGCCGGTTCGCCTTCAACACCGCGATCGCGGCCATCATGGAGCTGGTCAATGAGATCTACCGCCACCCCGAGGCGGATCCGGCCGCTCGCCGCTTCGCCACCGCCACCGCGGCCTCGCTGGTGTTTCCGTTCGCCCCCCATCTGGCCTGCGAGGTCTACGAGGCTCTGACCGGTCGTCGGGTCTGGGAGACGTCCTGGCCCGACGCCGACCCCGAGATGCTCCAGACCGACACCTTCGAGTTGGTCTGCCAGGTCAACGGCAAGGTCCGCGACCGCGTCTCGGCGCCGAGCGGAGCGTCGAAAGACGAGCTCGAGCAGCTCTGCCGGCAGACCCGGGGAGTCCAGGCGCACATGGATGGCCACGAGGTCGCCAAGGTGGTCGTGGTGCCGGACAAGCTGGTCAACTTCGTCGTCCGTTAGAGATGGCGCCCGCGTTCAAGCCCGCGTATCTGATCCATGGCGAGAACCACGGCCGGATCGCCGAGCGCAGGGCCCGGCTCAGGGCCCTGGCCGAGGAGTCCAGCGGCGCCGAGGGTGTGGAGGTGTTCGAGGACGACCGCTCCACCCCTGAGCAGGTGGCGGGCGCGCTGAACGCGATGACTTTCGCCCTCGGGCGCAGGTTCATCATCGTCGACGGGACCGAGCGCTGGAAGGACCAGGACATGGAGGTGCTGGAGGCCGCGCTGCAGGCGATCGCCCCCGACACCACGGTGGCCTTCTTCGCCCGCGAGGAGGGACGGGCGAAGGCCCCGGGTCGCCTCCACGACGCCGTGCGCAAGGCCGGCGGCGACATCAGCCCGGAGGGCACGGTCAAGCCCTGGGAGCTGCCCAAGTGGGTGATGGCGCAGGCCGGGGCGGCCGGGCTTCAGATGGACCTGGAGGCCGCTCGGGCCCTGGTCGGACTCGTCGGCGAGCGCCAGCAGCGGCTGCTGCGCGAGCTTGAGAAGCTGGCTCTGGCCCACGGCCAGGGCGCCCGGATCGACCGCGAGGCGATCGAGGAGCTGGTCGCGCCCTCGGCCGAGCGCCGCGCCTGGTCGCTGGCCGACTCGCTGCTCTCAGGCGACGGCCAGGTGGCCACGGCCAGCTACCTCGCCCTCCGCGCTCAGGGCGAGCGGCTGAGCGGCCTGATCTACTGGATGGCCGGCCGGGTCCGAACTGCCCTGGACGCCGCTCAGGCGCTGGACCGTGGGGAGTCCGTCTCCCAGGTCAAACGGGGCCTGCGGATGCCCTCGCGGGCGGCCGACCAGCTGATCTCCGATGCCCGCAGCAGCGGCGCCGACCAGCTGCGGTTGGCAATCGAGGAGCTGGCCGACCTGGAGCTGGCCTCCCGCGGAGGGAGCGCAGGCAACGCCAGCGAGGATACGGCCGCGCTGGTGGCCATCCATCGGTTGTCTCAGTAGTTCGGGGTCGCGTATACGCGACCCCGGGGTCGGCACATGTGCCGACCCCTCGGGCGGGTGCATGCACCCGTCCGGCCCGCGGTGCATGCACCGCGGGCTAAGGCCTACTTCTGATGGAGGATCCGGGCCGCGCGGGACTTCTTGCGCGCGCCGGTGTTGCGGTGGATCGCTCCGCGCTTGACGGCCTTGTCGATCGTCTGCATCAGGATCCGGTGCTCGGCGTCGGCCTGGCTCTGATCACTGGCGCCCTCGAGCCGGTGGAAGTACGTCCGGATCTTGGACGTGTAGCGGCGGTTTTCCAGGCGCTCGCGCTCGGCCCGGAGGATTCGCTTCTTCTGAGAGGGAATGTTCGCCATGGCAGGAAAAAACCGCGGCGGTTCTGCCGCGGCGCGTGCGTACTATAGCGGCCCCGTGTCCACCGACATGACCGTCACGGGCGGGCCGGCGCAACCCACGCCGCCGCCGCCTCCGATGCCGCCCCGGCGGCGTTTGGCGGTCAACACGGCGATCTTCGCCGTGGCCACGGCGGCCTCGCGGATCGCCGGGCTGGGCCGGGAGGTCGTCCAGGCCGTGTACTTCGGCACGACGGCGGCCGCTTCGGCCTTCACGCTGGCCTCCCAGGTCCCGAATCTGTTCTCCAACCTGTTCTCCCAGGCGGCGCTGTCGGCCGCGTTCGTGCCCGTGTTCACCGAGCTCATGCAGCAGAACCGCAAGCGCGAGGCGTTCAGGCTGGCCTCGACACTGTTCTGGGTGATCCTGGTCGGGTTAGGGGCGCTGTCGCTCGTCTGGATCGGTGTGGCTGACCTGGTCAGCGGGCCGCTGTTCGGCGGCAACGGAATCAGCGCCGGCCTGACCGCCGGACTGTCCCGCGTCTTGTTCCCGGTCGTGCTCCTGCTCAGCCTGACCGGACTGCTGGTGGGGATTCTCCAGGCCTACGACGAGTTCACGATCCCCGCCCTGGCCCCGGCCGTCTGGAACCTGGTCATCCTCATCGGACTGGTTGGGCTGCACTTCGTCTTCCGCGGCCAGGATCAGATCTACTCCTATGCCGTCGCCTGGCTGATCGCCACGGTCGTCCAGTTGGGGATGGTGGGCGCGGCCATGGGGCGGATCGATTTTCGGCTGGCCTTCTCCTTCGACTGGCGCGATCCCCGCGTCCGCCAGGTCCTGCTGCTGTTCGTGCCGGTGACGATGAGCATCGGGATCGTCAACCTGGACATCTTCATCAACGCCGGTTTCGGAAAGCTGGTGTCTCACCAGGCCCCCGCGGCGATCAACGATGCGTTCCGGATCTACATGCTCCCCCAGGGCATCTTCAGCGTGGCGGTGGCCACGGTCCTCTTTCCCACGCTGGCCCGCATGGCGGTGCGGCGCGACCCCCGAGGCATGCGACGGACAGTGGGCAACGGCATGCGCCAGATCAACCTGCTGCTGATCCCCTCGGCGGCCCTCCTGATCGTCCTCGCCACGCCGATCACCCGGCTGCTCTATCAGCACGGGACCTTCAACCATTACTCGACCCACCTGGTCTCGCTGGCCCTGTTCTGGTTCGGTTTCAGCCTCCCGTTCGCCGGGCTCAACCTGCTGCTGACCCGGACGTTCTTCGCCCTCCAGCAGCCCTGGATTCCCACCAAGCTGGCCGCCATGAACATGGTCGTCGACGTGATCGTGAGCGTCACGCTGTACAAGCCACTGGGCATCCAGGGCCTGGTGATCGGGACGGTCTCAGCCAACCTGGTGATGACGATCCTCCAGCTCTACCGGCTGCGGATTGGGTTCAACGGGCGGCTGGAGGGCGGTCAGACGCTGATGATCACGGCCCGGATTGCCGTGGCCACCGTGATCATGGCCGCCGTCGGATGGGGGCTGTGGAAGGGGCTGGACAGCCTGCTCGGAACCTCGCTTGTGGCCCAGATCTTCTCGCTGGGGATCGCCGGGCTGGCGGCCTGCGTGCTGTACGCCCGGCTCACGCTGGCCATGCGAATTCCAGAGGCCCGGCAGATCGAGTTCCTGATCCGCCAACGGTTGGGTAGGACACAGACGGCGTGAGCTTCTACGGCCGCCACTTCTCCGACCCCCGGCGCGAGCGCGCGTTCCTGAGCGCGGTCGGCTTCACGACCACGTTTGCCACGGCGCGCGGCATCACCCATGCCATCCGTGCCGGGGTGGGGCCGTTTCAGAACGTCAGCGCGGGTGGGCGGCACATCCACCACTCGACCTTCGGGATCTTCGGGCTCCTGGGCGTGGGCTACGTCTGGACCTATCGGTGGGGCTTCGGTCACCCGGGCAACCGCTGGGGCTCGCGGGTCAGCGCGGCTGCCTACGGGGTCGCGTCAGCGCTGACGCTGGACGAGTTCGCACTGTGGCTCGACCTCCAGGACGACTACTGGGACAGCCAGGGCCGCAAGTCGATCGACGCCGTTGCCATCTTCGGGGGGCTGCTGACGATGGGCGTGGCCGGCCGGAGCGCGCTGCAGGAACTGGGGCTGCTCCCTCCGCCGCGGGCCGAGCGCGAGAGCGCCCACCAGGCTGAGTCGGGCAACGGACGCGTGGCGGCCAAATACCCTTGAGCGGGTGTCCGACCAGGCGCACATCCGCAACTTCTCGATCATCGCCCACATCGACCACGGCAAGTCGACGCTGGCCGACCGGATTCTGGAGCTGACCCACACCGTCGATCAGCGGTCGATGCGGGCCCAGGTGCTCGACTCGATGGACCTGGAGCGCGAACGCGGGATAACGATCAAGGCCCAGGCCGTGCGGGTCCTCTACACCTCGGGGGCTGACGGCCAGACGTACCAGCTCCAGCTGATCGACACCCCCGGCCACGTCGACTTCACATATGAGGTGTCACGCTCGCTGGCCGCGTGCGAGGGGGCGCTGCTGGTCGTCGACGCGTCGCAGGGAGTCGAGGCCCAGACCGTGGCCAACACGTATCTGGCCATCGATGCCGGGCTGGAGCTGATCCCGTGCCTGAACAAGGTGGACCTCCCCGGGGCCGAGCCCGAGCGGGTGGCCGGCGAGGTGGCCGACCTGCTGGGCGAGCCGCCCGAGACCGTGCGCCGGATCAGCGCCAAGACGGGTCAGGGCGTGACCGACGTCCTGGACGAACTGATCGCGCGCGTTCCGCCCCCGAGCGGCGACCCGGAGGCGCCCGCCCGGGCCCTGATCTTCGACTCGGAGTTCGATCAGTACCGGGGCGTGATCGCCTACATCCGGATGGTCGACGGGACGTTCTCCCAGGGAGAGCCGATCCTCGCCATGCAGGCCGGGACCCGGGCTGAGATCGACGACATCGGCTTCTTCACCCCGCAGATGACCTCGGCCCCGTCGCTGGGCGCGGGCGAGGTGGGGTTCCTGATCACGGGGATCAAGGACGTGACCAGGCTCCGTGTGGGAGACACGCTGACCCTGGCCCGCACCCCGGCCTCCGAGCCGCTGCCCGGCTACCGCGAGGTCAAGCCGATGGTGTTCTGCGGGCTGTTCCCGATCGACACCGACGATTACCCGGACCTGCGCGACGCGCTGGAGAAGCTGTCGCTCAACGATGCCGCTCTGAGCTGGGAGCCCGAGACATCCGACGCGCTGGGTTTCGGCTTCCGGTGCGGCTTTCTGGGCCTGCTCCACATGGACATCGTGCGCGAGCGCCTGGAGCGGGAGTACGACCTCGAGCTGCTGGCCACGATGCCCAGCGTCGAGTATGAGGTCACGCTCACCGACGGCTCCGTCAAGGCCGTCCATAGCCCCAACGACATGCCCGCCCCGGACCGGGTGGCCGCCGTCCGCGAGCCCTACATCCGGGCCTCGATCATCACCCCGAAGGAGTTCATCGGGCAGATCATGGAGCTCAGCCGGGAGCGCCGCGGCGAGCACTCGGGGATGCACTACCTGTCCCCGGAGCGGGTCCAGCTGACCTATGACCTGCCGCTGGCCGAGATCGTCCTGGACTTCTTCGACCAGCTCAAATCGCGCTCCCGGGGCTACGCCTCGCTGGACTACGAGCTGATCGGGTTGCGGGAGTCCGACCTGGTCAAGCTGGACATCCTGCTGGCCGGCGAGCCGATCGACGCCCTATCGATGCTCGTCCACCGCTCCAAGGCCTACGAGGCCGGGCGGACGCTGACCGAGAAGCTGCGGGAGAAGATTCCCCGCCAGCAGTACGACGTCCCGATCCAGGCCGCGATCGGCTCGCGGATCGTGGCCCGCGAAACGATCAAGGCCTTCCGTAAGGACGTGACGGCCAAGTGCTACGGCGGCGACATCACGCGCAAGCGCAAGCTGCTCGAGCAGCAGAAGAAGGGCAAGCAGCGGATGAAGCAGGTGGGCCGGATCGAGGTCCCCCAGGAGGCGTTCCTGGCCGTGCTCGAGCTGGGTGAGTCGCGCTAGGGCAGGAGCGACGGGCGGCCTCGCGGGGAGACCGCCGGACGGGGCGGGCGACCGCTGCGCCCCGACGTCGCCCGCGAAACTACCATCCAGGCCGCCGACAGGCAGGCCACCAGGGCGAACAGCATCGCCGCCATCGCGGCGGCCGCGACGACGCCCACGGCGCCGGCCACGGCCAGGCTGGCCCGGGCCCACAGCGGGATCGGCGATCCGCCCTGCCGTACCGCCGGCAGGTCGGACATGGCCGAATGGAGCTGCCCGTACGTGCGGGCTGACAGCGCGACCCCAAGCCGGTCCTCGAGCTCGTCGGGCGAGAGCCGGCCCTCGGTGGCCGCGTCGCGGAGCTGGTCGGCCGCCTGGTCACGGTCCCGGTCGGAAGCCCTCAATGCCGAGCGGCGGGTCACGGGCCTCAGGCTATCGATCGTCCGGGACGCGAACAACCCGGGTCGCTACGCGTTCTCAGGCACGTAGCGGCGGTTGCCCGCCTCATCGACCCACACCCGCATCACACGGGCCGTGCGGGGGTCGCGGAAGCGCTCGGGAGTGGGCCGCCAGCCCGGCCCGGCCGCCTCGGCCTCGCCGTGGCCCCGGCCCCGTGTGGACGGTGTCCGAGCCGGCGGGGGTGGGGGCAGTGAAGGCAGGTCGGTCAGGATCTCGCGAGCCTGCTCCTCGGTCTCGCAGGCGGCCAGCGCGGAGACGCGACGCTCCAGCTCCTCGACGGTCAGACGGCCCACGGCATGATGACGGGCCAGCTTTTCGTACAGCAGCTCCCGGTCGGCGTCGCTCAGCCTCACCCGGTTGCTACGCGCCGGGCTGCGTCTTGACGGCCGTCCCGTAGGCCACGATCTCCGTGAACTGCTGGCCGATCTCCGAGGCGCCGATGTTCTCCGTGATGCGCAGGCCCGGAAGTTCGAGCGCCGTGGTCATCGGAAGCGTGCCGTCGGCCATCCGCCGCCCACGCTACCGCGGGGTGGTGGTCAGTTCGGCTCGAGATCGATCCGCACGGTGGTCAGAGCCGTGGCCGTGCCCCGGAGCAGAAATCCATCCAGCCAATAGCCGAAGCGGCCGCGGACGAGCTGGCGATGCCGGGCCCGGGCGTCGTCGTCGGGCAACGGCTCGGCCGTGCCGGTGCGCCAGCGCAGGTCGCCGTGATCGGCCAGTCCGACCCTGACGCGCGGCTGCGCCAGGAGGTTCTGGAAGTAGTGGGCGTGAGTCCCGTGGGCGGAGATGAGCCAGAAGGTGTCCCCGAGCAGGCCGTTGGCCACGGGCGTTCGCCGCGTCCTCCCGGTGCGCCGGCCAGTCGTCTCGAGCACCGCGTACGTTCGTCCGAGGCGACCGGCAAACACGGCCCGCCGGACGAGCGGGTTGACGATCCGCTTCTCAGACGCGCGCCCCACCCGCCGCTTGAACCTATGCCGCCGTGAGTCGCTCATCGGTCTCGGTCCCGGCGGCTCGGCCCTGGGGTGTGACGCAGTACATGCCCTCAGAGAAGCCCTCGCCCTCAATCCCCATCGCCCAGTTGAAGCGCGTGTACAGGTTCTCGAGCGCCACCGACATGGTCAGCTCGACCATCTGGCGTTCGTCGAAATGCTCGCGGAGGCGGGCGAAGAGTTCGTCTGAGACGTCCACGGGCGTCCGGGTCATCGCCTCGGCGTACTCCAGCACCAGGCACTCGCGTTCGTCGAACAGCGGCGAGTCGCGCCACGTGGCCAGCGCCCGGAGCTTCTCGGGGTCGCTGCCCGCCTTCTGGGCCAGGTAGGACCCGAAGTCAAGGCACCATTCACACCCCACGAGCTGGGCCGCCCTCAGCCGGGCCAGATGCTTGATCTCCTCGTCCACGGCGTGGGAGAAGCGCTCGTCGGCGAAGGAGATCGCCCCCAGGCCCAGCATCAACGGGCGGTGGTGGGCCATGGCCTGCAGGGGCTCGGTCTCGCGGCCGTACATGCGCCGGGCCGTGCGGAACGTCATCCGGCGGAGCAGGTCAGCTCCGTGCGGTTTAGCTGCTGGCAGTCGCATCAGGTTCTCCTCTCGATCGGTCTCTTGTCACAGGGCGGCCAGGCGGGGGGCCTTCGCCCCGGCGGCCGTGACGGCCAGCCGGCTGGCCTCAATTGCGCTGGCCCAGGCGATCTCCGATAGGCAGCCGGGGGCGGCGACCATGTCTCCGGCCAGGAACACGCCGTCGCCGCGGTCGACCGACGGGCGGTCGTGCCACGTCTGGCCGGGGAAGTCCAGGGCGGCGGTGCGGCCGTCCATGACCTGGCGCCGGCGCCAGCGCTCGCGCTCGCGCCAGCTCGGGTAGGAGGCGTCGAGCAGGCGCTCGAGCCTCTGGCCCGCCGCATCGGCAGATTCGCCGGGCCGGACGGGCATCTGGGCCTGGATCAGCTCCTCGCCGTCGGGGGCGAGGCTCGAGTCGGCCGCCGAATAGCGCTCGACCCAGCCGGACTCCTGGAGATCCACCACGACGAACGGGTCGCCCCGGCGGTGGGTCAGGGCCACGTCCAGGCAGACGGCGTGCCCGGAGGTCCAGCGCAGCGACTCGTCTCGCGTTAGAACTCGGGCGTCGGCCAGCTCGGTGGCGACGATCACGGGTGGATCGGCTAGCTGCTCCACCCGGCTGCCGGTTCGGATCTCCACCCCGAGATTCTGAGCGTGTTGACGCATTGCGTCGACGAGCGAGCTCCAGCCGCCGATCGGATAGCGCGCCGACGGCGGCGCCGACAGCAGCCCGCGGACGAGCGGCTCCCAGATGAAGGCCGCCGACAGCTCTCCGGGGTCGTGGTAGTAGGTGAGTATTCCCATGCTCCGGGCCAGGATCTCGGCGGCCTCCTCGCCCACCTGCTCGGTGACCCAGGTGCGGAAGTCGACGTCGACCGGCGCCGGGCGGTTGCGCAGACGCAGGGCTGCCACGGTCGCTCCCACGGCCGGAACGCGCCGGATGTCGTCCTGCCACCGGAAGCGCACCCCGGACAGGCGGGGCCGGGCGTAGCGGGGCATGAGCCCGCGCTCACCTAGCCACCTCCACAGCGGGCTGCTGGAGAGGATCGCGTGGGGGCCGAGGTTCGCCTTGTACGGACCGGTGGTGCTGCGGGCGCGCCCGCCGAGCTGATCGTGAGCCTCATGCAGTGTGACCCGGGCTCCCTCCTCGGCGCAGGTGATGGCGGCGGTCAGACCGGCCAGTCCGCCGCCGACGACTGTGATTCTGTCGGTGGTGTCCATGCCGACACCCTACGGGGAAACTGGTCCGGTGTTAAGGTCCAGTCGTGGCCACTGATACTGGTCCAGTTGACCTGACACCCGATCTGCTGCTCGGCGTGGACCGAGGCTCGGGTGCCCCCATGCACGAGCAGCTCGAGCAGGCGCTGCGCGAGCACATCCGCTCCGGCCGGCTGATGCCGGAGGCCAGGCTCCCATCCTCGCGGGCCCTGGCGGCCCAGCTCGGCATCTCGCGCGGGGTGGTCGTCGAGGCCTACGCCCAGCTCACGGCCGAGGGCTATCTCGTTTCCGGCCAGGGGGCGCCGACCCGCGTGGCCCCGGCGGCCAGCGCGGAGCGCCCGCCCGTTCCGGCCACCTCACTTGAGCCGCGGCGGCCCTACGACTTCGCGCCCGAGCTGCCCGATCTGGCCGGGTTTCCCCGGGAGCAGTGGCTGCGGTGCCTGCGGGCGGCGCTGCGCGGAGCGCCCTTCGCCGCGCTCGGACCCGGCGATACCCGGGGCACATCAGAGCTGCGCAATGAGCTGATGGCATACCTGGGCCGCGTCCGGGGCGCGGCGCCCGAGCCCGAGCACACGCTGATCGGCGGTGGTTTCGCTCACGGCTTCGCTGCCCTGTGCCGGGTCCTGCGCCAACGGGGTCTCGAGCGGGTCGCGGTCGAGTCGCCCGGCTGGCACGTGCATCGATTGGTCGCCGCTGGGGCGGGCCTGGAACCCGTGCCCGTGCCCGTGGACGAGCAGGGAATCCAGGTCGACGGCCTGGCCGCCTCGGGCTGCGAGGTCGCCGTGCTGACGCCGGCCCACCAGTACCCGACCGGGCGCGTGCTGGCCCCGGAGCGCCGTGCCGCGCTGCTGGAGTGGGCCGAGGACGAGGACGCTCTGATCGTGGAGGACGACTACGACTCCGAGCTGCGCTACGACCGGATGGCCGTGGGGGCCCTGCAGGGGCTGGCGCCCGAGCGGGTGTGTCAGGTCGGCTCGCTCAGCCTCCGCCTGGCACCTGCGCTGCGGATGGGCTGGATCCTGTCCCCGAGCTGGCTGACCGGAGCACTGACCTATGAGCTCGGGCTCTCCGGGGGAACGCCGGCCGTTCTGGACCAGCTGGCCCTGACCGACTTTCTGGCCCGGGGCGAGCTCGACCGGCACCTGCGCCGGATGCGCAGCCGTTACCGCTCCCGTCGCCAGGCGCTCGTGGCCGCCCTGGCGCAGTGCCTGCCCGAGGCCCAGGTGGAGGGGATCCCTGCAGGCGCGTTCGCGTTCGTGTCGCTGGAAAACCGGCTCGACCCCGGGGCGATCGCCAGCGCGGCCGCGGAGCGCGGGGTGGCCGTCCAGCCGGCCGAGGCGGGTCGACCGGCGCTCGTGCTGGGGTACGCCAACCTGACCGAACCCGCGATCGAGCGAGGAATCGCGTGTCTGGCGCGGGCAATTCGCGCATAATCAGGCCGTGGACCTCGGACTGGCCGGGCGAGCCTGCATCGTCACCGGAGGATCGCGTGGCATCGGCCGAGCGACCGCGCTGTCGCTGGCCGCGGAGGGGGCGAACGTCCTGGTCGTGGGGCGCGATCGAGCGGCCCTGACGGAGGCGGTGCAGGCGTGCTGCGCCGCTGGCGGGCAGGCGCACCTGCTCGCGCTTGACGTCACCGACCGGGACGCCGGGGAGCAGCTCGTTCAGGCCTGCCTGGACCGCTTCGATGGCCTGGACGTGCTGGTCAACAACGCCGGCACGAGCGCCGTGCGGGCCCTTGAAGACCTGACTGACGAGGAGTGGGAGGCGCAGTGGGAGCTCCATGTGATGGCCCCGATGCGGGCCATGCGGGCAGCGGCGCCGGTGATGGCCGAGCGGGGGTGGGGACGGATCGTCAACGTCGCTTCCTCGTCGGGCAAGCGGCCCTCGGGCAACAACATGGCCTACTCGGTGAGCAAGGCCGGTGTGCTCTCGCTATCCCGGGCCTTTGCCGATCTCTACGCCTCACGCGGCGTGCTCGTGAACGCCGTCGCCCCGGGGCCGGTGGGCGACGATCTGTGGCTGGGCCCCGGAGGGCTGGCTGACCAGACGGCGGCCGCCCGAGGGATAAGCCGTGAAGAGGTCCTGGACGGCGTGGCCAAACGGGCTCCGCTGGGCCGGCTGGGCCGCGTGGAGGAGATCGCGGCCGCGATCGTGTTCCTGTGCTCGGAGGCGGCCTCCAACGTGGCCGGCGCGGCCTGGGCGGTCGACGGCGGCACCGTCCCGGTGATCATCTGAAACACTCACCGCCTCATGGCCAGCGGGGTGATCGGCAAGCGGTATGAACCCACGACCTACGCGGTGGGTCGGGAGAAGGTCCGCGAGTACGCCTCGGCCGTGGGGGAGACAAACCCGCTGCACTTCGACGTGGACGCGGCCCGGGCGGCTGGATATGACGACGTGGTCGCGCCACCGATGTTCGCCGTCGTGTACGCGGCCCGGTCGGTTGCGCCCGGCCTGTTCGACCCCGAGGTCGGGATCGACTTCGCCCGGATGCTCCACGCCGGTCAGGAGTTCGTGTGGGGATCGGCCGTCGTGGCCGGCGATGAGATCACCACGACCGCCTTGGTCAAGGACATCTCCGAGCGTGGCGGCATGAACTTCTTCGTGTTCGAGTCGGTGTCGGCGAACCAGCGCGGAGAGACCGTGTGCACCGGCACCTGGACCCAGATCGTGAGGGGCTGATGAGCCTCGAGCAGGGACAGACGATCGAGCTCCGGGTCACTCCCGACCCATACGTCACCGTGCGCTACGCGGGCGCATCGGGAGACTTCAACCCGATCCACATCGACGAGGCATTCGCCAAGCAGGTTGGCCTGCCGGGACGGATCCTGCACGGACTGTGGACGATGGCCCAGCTGGCCCGGGCCCACACCGAGGCCGCCGGAGGTCCGGAGAAGCTGCGGCGGCTGTCGGTCCAGTTCCGCGGGATCGGCCAACTCGGTGAGGAGATAGTCGTGTCGGGAACCGTGACCGCGGTCCAGGACGGCGTGGCCACCGTCGAGTCCGAGGCCGAGCAGGCCGGCCAGCGGATCATCCGCAACGGCCGGGCTGAGCTGACGGGCTGACGCGGTCGCTGTCGGGCATCGGGGGCGCGGCGGCGGCGCGGCGGCGCGGCGGCCACGGCGCGGCGGCCACGGCGCGGCGGCGCGGCGGCGCGGCGGATGGTGAATCGCGATTCAGCCCCTATTTTTGATACCTGAATCGCGATTCACCTGCGATCTGAGGCTCCCGCTCCCCTCGTGCGGCAGATGCCTGTCCCGGCGCCGTCCCCGCGGACCCCGCCAACCCCGCTCCTAGAATCAATCCCGTGCTGACAGACCGACAACAGCTCGTGCTGCGCAAGGTGGTTGAGGAATACCTGGAGGGCGGCGTCCCCGTGGGCTCAAAGCTGCTCTCCGCCGAGGTGCAGTGGGGTCCCTCGACGATCCGCAGTGAGCTCGCCAGCCTCGAGGATCTCGGCCTGCTGGGTCACCCACACACGTCGGCCGGCCGGGTGCCAACGGAGACCGGCTACCGCTATTTCGTCGACCAACTGCTGGCCTCCCAGGAGCCCGACTCGGGGCCTCGCCTGGGACTGTCGCTGGTCCGGCGCGAGCTCGACGAGGCGATGCGCGTGACCACGGAGACGCTCTCGCAGGTGACCAACCTGCTGGCGATCGTCACCGCGCCGCCGATTGAGACCTCGACGGTCAGGCACGTGGAGGTGCTCCTGCTCCAACCGCAGGTGCTGATGGTGGTCGTGATCACCTCAACCGGCGGAGTGACCAAGCGATTGTTCACCTTCTCGCAGTCCGTCGACCCGGGGCTGGCGGACTGGGCGGCCAGCTACCTCAACGAACGAATGGTCGGGCTGGGCCTCGGGGCCCGGATGCTCCACCAGCGCCTTCATGACCCATCGCTCTCGACCTCGGAGTCCGCCTTCCTGCACGCGCTGGCACCCGTGTTCACCGGGCTGGTGGCGGAGTCGGTGCAGTCGCTGTATGTGGAGGGCACGTCCCGCCTCGTGCGCGGGGATGCGTTCACGGACGTCTCCGAGCTCAACGCGTTGATGAATGTGCTCGAGCGCCGGGTCAGCCTCCTCGGCCTGCTCCGGGCCGCCCTCAGCGAACGCGACGTCGTGGTTCGGATCGGCACCGAGAACGACGTGCCCGAGCTCCGCTCCGTGGCGCTGGTGGCCGCGGGGTACGGCCTGCCTCAGCGGCGGCTCGGGGCAGTGTCGGTGATCGGGCCGCTGCGGATGGACTACGGCCAGGCGATCAGGTCGGTCAGGGAAGCGGCCAGCCAGCTCTCGAGCTTCGTGGCCGAGGTCTACGACGAGCGGTGACCCCATGGCTGTGACCCGCGATTACTACGAGATCCTGGGCGTTTCTCGGGAGGCCGACGAGGCCACGATCAAGAAGGCCTTCCGTCGCCTGGCCCGGGAGCTCCATCCGGATGTGAACCGCCACGACCCGCAGGCCGAGGAGAAGTTCAAGGAGGCCGCCGAGGCCTACGAGGTGCTGTCCGACTCCGATCGCCGGGCCACCTATGACCGCTACGGGCACGACGGGCTGCGCAGCGGCGGCTACGCGCCCAACTTCGACACGTTCGGCTCGGTGGCCGACATCTTCAACGCTTTCTTCGGCGGCTCTGGAGGGTTGGCCGACATCTTCGGGGGTGGGGGCCGGGCCAGCGGCCCCGTCCAGGGCGGAGACGTGGCCGTGGCGGCCGAGATCGACCTCGGCCGGGCGGCCCGGGGCGCCACCGTCGAGGTGTCCTACGACGTCGTCTCACTCTGCCCTCACTGCCATGGAAACGGGGCCGAGCCAGGCACTCCGATCGACACCTGTGCGAAATGCGGCGGATCGGGCCAGCTCCGCGCCGTGTCCAACACTCCCTTCGGCCAGATGGTCCGGGCGATGGCATGCGACAGGTGCGACGGCGATGGCCGGGTGGCCAAGGACCCTTGCCGCGAGTGCCGCGGCCGAGGCCGGAGGGCCGAGCAGACCGAGGTGTCGGTCGACATCCCGGCGGGGATCGCCGACGGCCAGCGGATGCGCATCGCCGGTCGCGGCCACGCGGGCGAGCGGGGCGGTCCGCCGGGTGATCTGTACGTGCTGGTCCGAGTCAAAGAGGACTCGCGCTTCGTTCGAGACGGGAACGACCTGGTCACGGTCGTCGACGTCTCGGCCCCGCTGGCGGCGCTCGGGACGACGGTGGAGGTATCGACGCTCGATGGCCCGGTCGAGCTCGAGATCCCGGCCGGCACCCAGCCGCACGACACGCTCAAGGTCCGCGGCGCTGGGCTCCCGTCACTGCGCGGACGCCCGGCTCGCAGCGGCGACCTGCGAGTGGTCGTCAACGTGATCGTGCCCCGCCACCTGACCAAGGACCAGCGTGAGCTCTACGACCGCCTGGCGGGAACGATGACCGAGCACAACCTCCACTCGGGCGACGGCGTGTTCGGCAAGCTCCGGCGGGCCTTCGGGGGCTAACGCAGTCTTGATTCGTCTGGCGGTGCGGGTACGTCGAGACCACGCCGACCTGGTACTGGCGGAGCTGCTGGACCTCGCTCCGAGTGGTGTGGAGGAGGTCCAGCTGCCGGACGGAGCCATCGAGTACGCGGTCTATGGGGCATCGGGCGAGCTGCCGGCCCTCCCCGCGCTTCAGGCCGCGGCCGGGGAGGCGCTCCTGGACATCAGCACCCAGGAGGTGGCCGACGATTGGGACCAGCGCTGGCGCCGGTTTCACCGGCCCCTGGTCCTGGACGGGCGGTTGACCGTACGGCCGCCGTGGGAGCCGCCCGGCCAGACCCCGATCGACCTTGTGGTCGATCCGGGCCGGGCGTTTGGGACCGGCGCCCACGCAACCACGCGGCTGTGCCTGGAGTTGCTGCTCGAGCTGGCGGCCGAGGGACCGTTCGTGGACGTCGGATGCGGTTCGGGCGTGCTTGCGATCGCGGCCGCCAGGCTTGGATTTGCCCCGGTCCTGGCGGTCGACAACGACCCGGTGGCGATCGAGGTGACCCGCGCCAACGGCCTTGAGAACCAGGCGGACCTGGACGTCAGGCGGCTCGACCTGCGCCGGGAGCGCGTCCCCGTGGCGCCCACGATGACGGCCAACCTGCTCCGGCCGCTGCTCCTGGAGCTGGCCCGGGGATGGCAGGATTCCTCAGACGGCGTCCCGGAGCGGCTGATCGCCAGCGGGCTCCTGACCACGGAGGCCGACGAGATCGCGGCGGCGTTCGCGCCGCTTGGCCTGCGTGAGACCGCTCGCCGGGGCCGGGGCGATTGGACGGCGCTGCTCGTCGAGCTCCACTAGTCTCAGACCCGGTGGCGTCGTTCGCGGTCAAGTTCCTGGGCTGCAAGGTCTCCCAGGCCGACGCGATGCTGGCCCGGCAGGCGCTGATCGACGCCGGCCATCATGAGGCCCCCGAGCAGGAGGCCGAGCTGCACGTGGTCAACACGTGCTGCATCACCAGCGAGGCCGAGGCCAAGTCGCGCAACTCGGTCAGGCGGTCGCTGCGCGCGGCCGAGCGCGTCTACGTGTCGGGGTGTGCGGCCAACCTGAACGCGGCCCAGTTCGACTCGATCGACTCGCGCGTGACGACACTCACGGGCACGGCCGAGGACGTGGCCGGCGAGCTCGGTGGCTGCGCCGACCTCGACCACGATGTCCTGGCCCGGGAGCTGGCCCGCGAGTCGACCGGTCCAATCCCCCGGCCGAGCCGGACGCGCGGGTTCGTCAAGGTACAGGACGGGTGCGACTGCCGGTGCGCCTACTGCATCATCCCCGCCGTCCGGGGGAGCGCTCGCTCCCGCCCGGCCAGCGCGATCCTGGACGAGGCCCGCCGGCGGGTGGCCGAGGGCCAGCCTGAGATGGTCATGACCGGGATCAGCGTCGGCGACTACCGCGATCCCGAGCGCGGCCTCGAGCTGGGCGAGCTGATGGTGCAGGTGGCTCGGGTCCCGGGCGTCCAGCGGGTGCGGCTGTCCAGCGTGGAGGTCATCCACGTCCGGAAATCGCTGATTGAGGCGCTGGTGTCCGAGCCGAGCGTGTGCCCGCACCTCCACATCCCGATGCAGTCCGGGGACGACGCCGTGCTGGGCGACATGCGGCGCCACTACACCGCTCAGGAGTATCAGGAGATCGTGGCCGCGCTCCGCGCCGCCGTCCCGGCCGTGAATGTCACTACGGACGTGATCGTGGGCTTTCCGACCGAGTCCGAGGCCGCGTTCGAGCGCACGCTGCGCGCGGTTGAGGAGGCGGGCATCTCACGCGTGCACACGTTCTCCTACTCACCCCGCCCGGGGACCGTGGCCGCAGCACTGGGCGACCGGGTGCCCCCGGCGGAGAAGAAACGCCGCTCGCAGGCACTGCGCGGCCGTTCCGAGGTCCTGTCCCGACAGCGCCGAACCGCCAAGCTGGGCGCCCCCGAGCGGGTGCTGGTGGACAAGGTGGCCGACACCCAGTGCTCGGGCTACACGGCCGACTACACGCGCTGCTACCTGCCCGCGGGGGCGGCCGCCCGGGGCGAGCTGGTGGACGTGATCTGCGCCGAGCTCCACGCCGATGGGGTGCTGTGCCAGGTGCCATAGCGCGCGACTCGCGCCAGCGTGGTCGCTTTTGCGGAAAGAGTCCGCCTTTTAGACCACGCCTCGATGACCGCCGCGGCCCCGCGACTATCCTGATCTGAGTGGATCTGACCGAGCAGCTTCGGGCCGACATCAACACCGCCCTGAAGGCGGGTGAGCGCGACCGCGCGGGCGCGCTGCGGATGGTGCTGTCCGAGCTCCAAAAGGCCCACAAGGACGGCTCGGCCGATGAGCTGGCCGTGCTTCGGCGCGAGCGCAAGCGCCGGCTCGAGGCGGCCGAGCAGTTTCGTGGCGCCGGGCGCTCCGAGCTGGCCGACCAGGAGGAATCGGAGGCCGGGTTGATTGAGGCCTACCTGCCCGCCGAGCTGGATGACTCCGAGCTTCAGACGATGGTCAGCGCGGCGATTCAACAGACCGGGGCCAGCGACCCGAAGGACATGGGCCAGGTCATGAAGGTCGTGATGGCCCAGGCGGCCGGCCGGGTCGACGGCAAGCGGGTCTCAGCCCGCGTACGGGAGGCCCTCGCGGCCACTAGCTGATGCGCAAGCAGCTCGAGCTCGACAACGCGGTGGCCACCGAGCTGGCGGGAAGTGGGGACGCTGTCCTGAGGGCGCTCCAGGCGGACCTCGCATGCGACGTTTTTCTGCGGGGCAACGTGCTCACCCTTGACGGCGCCCAGGATGCCGTGGACACGGCCGAGACGGTCGTTCGCGAGCTGGCCGAACTGGTCGAGCAGGGGCATGAGATCGCCCCCGGGACGATCGAGGCGGTGACCCGAGCGCTGGACGCCCACGAGTCCCCGGCCAACATTCTGGAGGACGTCGTGTGGCGCCACCGGGCGGCCAAGATCGCCCCCAAGACCGTCAACCAGAAGCGCTACGTAGACTCGATCCGCCGCACCACGATCACCTTCGGGATCGGGCCGGCCGGAACCGGCAAGACGTTCCTGGCCGTGGCCCTGGCTGCGGCTGCGCTGAGCCGCCGGGAGGTCAACCGGATCATCCTGACCCGACCCGCGGTGGAGGCGGGCGAGCGGCTGGGCTTCCTCCCCGGCGACCTGATGGCCAAGGTCGATCCATACCTGCGCCCACTGTTCGACGCTCTGCACAACATGCTCGAGCCCGACAAGGTCAGCCAGTACCTGGAGCGCGGGGTAATCGAGGTGGCCCCGCTGGCCTTCATGCGGGGCCGCTCCCTGAACGACAGTTTCATCATCCTCGACGAGGCCCAGAACACCAGTCCCGAACAGATGAAGATGTTCCTCACCCGGCTGGGGTTCAACTCCAAGATGGTCGTGACGGGCGACATCACCCAGATCGACCTGCCGCCGGACCAGGACTCGGGGCTGATTGTGGTGACCGACATTCTCAAGGCGGTGGAGGGAATCGACTTCGTCCGGTTCGGGGAGGACGACGTGGTCCGGCACAAGCTGGTCCGGAGGATCGTCGAGGCGTACGCCGAGCACGCGCAGAAGCTGGCGCCGGATCTGCGGCCGCGGAAACGGGCCTGAAGCGGCCCGTGCCCCTGAGTACCCGGTAAGTGCTCGAGGTCGACGTGATCGGCATCGACGGAATCGCCCCCGGCGGATCGGAGGGCGATGCGGACGGCCCGACGGCGCACGAGGTCGAGGAGCTGTGTGCGCTGGCGCTGTCGTCCGCCGGCATCGACGAGGGCCACGCGGCGGTGCAGTTCGTCTCCGAGCAGCGGATCCAGGAGCTCAATCGCCGCTTCCGGGGAATCGATGAACCGACCGACGTGCTGGCCTTCGGCGTGGACGAGGACGCCCCGGCGGCCGGACCCCGGGAGCTGGGTGACATCGTGGTCTGCCCCGAGCACACGATCGACGTCCGCGAGGCGGTGCTCCACGGCGCCCTCCACCTGACGGGCATGGACCACGAGGCGGACGACGGCGAGATGCTCGCCCTCCAGGCCGAGCTGATGCGCTGGATCCGGTGACCTGCCGCCAGCGCTCGGGACCGTCGACGCGGTCTGGCTTCATCGCCCTGGCCGGCCGCCCCAACGTCGGCAAGTCGACGCTGGCCAACACGATCGTCGGGGCCAAGGTGGCGATCGTGTCCGACAAGCCTCAGACCACCCGCCGAGCCATCCGCGGGGTGGTCACCGGTCCCGATTACCAGCTCGTGCTGGTCGATTTGCCCGGAGTCCAGCGGCCGCGGGATGCCCTGACCGAGAGGATGCAGCGGCGCGTCGAGCGTGAGCTCCAGGACGCCGACGGCTGCCTGCTCGTGCTCAACGCCGAGGAGGGTGTCGGTCCTGGTGATCGCTTCATCGCCCAGCTCCTCACCGCCGCTCCCGTGCCCGTCGTGGTGGCGGTCAACAAGATCGACCGGGTGGGACAGGCCAGGACGGTGGCTGCGCTCCAGGACGCGGCCGGGCTGGGGGTCGGGGATGAGGTCTTCCCCGTGTCAGCTCGGGCGGCGGCGGGAATCGGCCCCCTGACCGAGCATCTGGTGTCACTGCTGCCCGCCGGGCCCTTCTACTTCGAGCCCCAGCAGCGCTCGGACCAAGGCGAGTACGTGCGGCTGGCCGAGCTGGTGCGCGAGCAGGTGCTGCGGCGCACCCGCGAGGAGGTGCCCCACGCCGTGGAGGTCCAGGTTGAGGCGCTCGAGCGCCAGGACCGTGAAGCCGGGACGCTGGCCCGGATCGAGGCCGTGGTGCTGGTTGAGGCGGAGTCCCAGAAGCGGATCCTGATCGGGGCTCAGGGGCAGATGATCAAGGCGATCGGGATCGCCGCCCGGCGGGTGATCCAGGCCGAGATCGGCGTTCAGGTTCATCTGGAGCTCCGGGTCCGGGTCCGCCGCCACTGGCGGGCCGACGAGCGGGTGCTGGACCGACTGGGGATCGAATAACCCCTGCTCGTACGTCAATCGCGCCCACGTACACTGGCTCCGTGGCTGATCTGGAGCTGGACGAGCTGAAGTTCGACGAGCGCGGGCTGGTCCCGTGCATCGTCCAGGATTGGCGCACGGGCGAGGTGCTCACGCTGGCCTACATGAACTCCGAGGCGCTCGACCTCACCCTGAGCACCCGGGAGATGCACTTCTTCAGCCGCTCGCGCCAGGAGCTCTGGCACAAGGGCGCCACCTCCGGTAACACCCAGGCGCTGAGGGCGATCCGGTACGACTGCGACGGGGACGCACTGCTGGCTCTGGTCGAGCCGGCGGGCCCGGCGTGCCACACCGGCGAGCGGACCTGCTTTCACCGGGGCCAGCTCGAGCCGGCGGCGCCGCACGAGGCGCTGCCCACGCTTGAGCGGACGATCGCCGATCGTGACGCCGCCCGTCCGGACGGCTCGTACACGGTGAGGCTGCTTGAGGACCGCGAGCTGACCGGGTCGAAGGTCCAGGAGGAGGCCGAGGAGGTCGTTCGGGCGGCCAGGGATGAGTCCGACGACCGCGTGGCCGAGGAGGCCGCCGATCTGATCTACCACCTCACGGTGCTGCTGCGGGGCCGCGGGCTGACGCTGAACGACGCTGGGCGGGTGCTCGATGGCCGTCGCCACTGACGCGGCCTCGGAGGCACTGCCCTCGCTTCAGGTCGCTCGTGAGCTGGCGCAGCAGTACAACCTGATTCCCGTCCACGAGACGTTTATCGACGACCTGCTGACCCCGGTGTCGGCCTTCCTCAAGCTCCGGGACGGCGAGCCAGCTTTTCTGCTCGAGTCCGCCGAGCAGGGTCGAGTCGGGCGCTACTCGTTCATCGGCGTGCGTCCGCGCCAGGTGCTCCGGTGGTCACTGGGCGACCCTGGAGATCCATACCAGTTGGCCGCGTTGGCCCTGAGCGGCTTCCGGGCCGCTCCGGTGGGCGGGGAGATGGGCCTGGCCGCGCCCTTCACGGGTGGCGCCGTGGGGATGTTCGCCTACGACCTGGTGCGGACGGTGGAGCCGCTGGGGGTGCCGGGGCCCGACCCGATCGGGCTGCCCGACCTGGCCCTGATGCTGAGTGATGTGCTGGTGATCTTTGACCACCTCAAGCACACCATCACGTTGCTGACCAACGTCTATCCGGAGGAGGGGGAGCTCGACTCGTCCTACCGTCAGGCGCTGCAGACGCTGGCCGATATCCGCTCGCGCCTGGCCGGCCCGGTCCCGCCGGCCGAGCACCGGTCGTCACCCCCGGCTCCAGCACAATTTCAATCGAATATGTCCCGGGAGGGCTTTGAGGCGACCGTGGCCCGGATCATCGAGTACATCCGGGCCGGGGACGCCTACCAGGTCGTGCCCTCGCAGCGCTGGTCGGCTGAGGCTCCGGTCGAGGGGTTCTCGATCTATCGGGGGCTCCGGGCCGTCAACCCCAGCCCGTACATGTACTTCCTGGACTTCGGCGACTTCGAGATCGCCGGAGCCAGCCCCGAGCCTCTGATCACCGTGCATGGTCGGCAGCTCACGACCCGGCCGGTCGCCGGGACGCGGCCCCGGGGCGGTAATCCCGAGGAGGACCGGCGGATGGCCGAGGAGCTCCTGTCCGACCCCAAGGAGCGAGCCGAGCACGTGATGCTGGTGGACCTGGGGCGAAACGACCTGGGGCGGGTGTGCGAGTACGGGACCGTGACGGTGGACGAGCTGATGGCCGTGGAGAACTACAGCCACGTGATGCACATCGTGTCCAACGTCACCGGCCGGATGCGTCCGGGCGTGAGCGCGCTGGACGCGTTGCGGTCGGTGCTGCCGGCGGGGACGCTGTCCGGAGCGCCCAAGGTCAGGGCGATGCAGATCATCGACGAGCTCGAGCCGGTCAAGCGTGGGGGTTACGGCGGGGCGATCGGCTGGGTCAGCTACACGGGTGACCTGGACACCTGCATCCACATCCGCACGGTGGTGGTCAAGGACGGCCAGGTCCACGTCCAGGCGGGAGGGGGGACCGTGGCTGACGCCGTGCCCGAGCGCGAATTCGAGGAGTCCGTGGCCAAGGCGCGGGCCGTGATGGCCGCGATCGAGCTGGCCGCGCGTCAGGCGGAGTGGCCTTAGAAGCTGCGGGCCTCCGAGCCGTTGTGTCGGCATGAGCCCTGCCCGAGCAACCCTGATCGGCCTGATCCTAATGGGCCTGGCGAGTCCGGCGATCGCTGCCAGTGGGCCGACGCCCCCGAGCGCCGATCCCTTCTACAGGCCGCCGCCCTCGTTGCGGTCCGACCGGCCGGGCGCAATCCTCCGCTGGCGCAGGGTGACGCTCTCGCCCTCGGACGATCTCGCCGCCGCGACGGCCTTCCAGCTTCTGTACCGCACCACGAGCGCAACCGGCGGGCCGATCGCCACGGTGACCACCCTGCTGTTGCCGTCGGCCCCTGCGCCAGGACCACGGAGGCTGCTCTCCTACCAGACCGCTGAGGACAGCCTGACCACCAGGTGCGCCCCGTCGTACACGATGCGGGGCGGCCACAACGGCGGGAGCACGCAGTGGGCGGAATCCCAAGAGGTCACCAACGGCCTGGCGCGCGGCTGGGACGTGGTGGTCCCCGACTACCAGGGCCCACGCTCGGAGTGGGCGGTCGGGGCGATCGAGGGCCGCACGACGCTCGACTCGATCAGGGCCATGGAGCATTTCCGGCCCGCCCACCTGGCGGGAACGCAGACGGCTGTGGGAATGATCGGCTACTCGGGTGGGTCGATCCCGACCCTGTGGGCCAACATGCTGGCCCGGCGCTACGCGCCCAGGATCCATCTGGTCGGCGCCGCCTCCGGAGGCAACGTCCCCAACCCGATCGAGAACCTGGGCCACGTCAATGGCGGGCCGTTTGCCGGGACCATCATCGGCGTTTCCGTGGCCATCAACCGGGCCTATCCGCAGCTGCGCCTGAACGCCCTGCTGAACGCCCAGGGCCGTGCGCTGGCGGCCAAGGATGGCTCGGACGCCAGCGGCTGCGCCGGCTCGGTGACCAACGCGCCGGGCGGAACGGTGGGCGACTACAGCCACTACAGCACGCCGCAGGCGCTCGAGGCGGTCCCGCGCGTCAGGCGGGTGTTCAAGAAGCTCGACCTGATCGGCCGCCCCGTGCCGGAGGCCCCGTCCTACCTGTACCAGGAGATCCACGACGAGCTGGCCATCATCAAGCCCGTGGACCAGCTCGTGGCCGCCGATTGCCAGCGAGGAGCGAAGATCGATTACCACCGGAACCCGGCCGGCGAGCACCTGACGGGCGCCGGTGCGTACGTGGTCCCCGCCTTCCAATACCTGGCCGCCAGGTTCGCCGGAAAACCCGCGCTCGACACCTGCCCGCATCGCTGAGCGGAAGCGCCCAGGCCCACGCGGGAGGCCCGTTACCTTTCGTGTGCCGTGCGCGTGCTGGTGATCGACAACTACGACAGCTTCACCTACAACCTGGTCCAGTACCTGGGCGAGCTCGGGGCTGAGATCGAGGTTGTCCGCAACAACCACGCCACCGTGGACGAGCTCCTGGTCCGGGGCTATGACCGGGCCATCATTTCCCCCGGGCCCTGCACGCCGAATGAGTCCGGAATCTCCCTGGAGGCGTCGCGGCGACTGCCCGAGGCCCGGCTCCCGACGCTCGGCGTGTGCCTGGGACACCAGGCCCTGGTCCAGGCCTGGGGCGGCCGGGTGATCCAGCACGAGCCGGTTCACGGCAAGACCGCCCGGATCACCCACGACGGCCGGACGATCTTCCGGGATCTGCCCACACCACTGGAGGTGGGGCGCTACCACTCGCTGGTGGCGGACCCCGAGCTCCCGGACTGCCTGGAGCTGACGGCGTCGGCCGATGACGTGGTGATGGCCGTGCGCCACCGCGACCTGCCGGCCGAGGGGGTGCAGTTCCACCCCGAGTCGATCCTCACCGAGCAGGGGCACGAGCTGATCGGCAACTTCCTGAGCGGGGCCTGACCGCTCATGGACAAGTTGCGGGACGCGATCGACGCGCTGGCCGGCGGACGCGACCTGACCCAGGATGAGGCCGCAACGGTCCTGGGGGAGGTCATGTCCGGACAGGCCTCTGAGGTCCAGATCGCGGCCTTCCTGATCGCCCTGCGCACCAAGGGCGAGGCCGTCCAGGAGATCGCCGGTCTGGCCCAGGCCATGCGGTCCTTCGCCACCCCGGTCACGATCCCCCGCGACGATCTCCTGGACACGGCGGGAACCGGGGGCGGCCAGCGGACGTTCAACGTCTCCACCACGGCCGCGCTGATCGCCGCCGGCGCAGGCTGCGCCGTGGCCAAGCACGGAAACCGCTCGGCCACCGGACTGTCCGGCTCGGCCGACCTGCTGGAGGCCCTGGGAGCCCGAATCGACCTGACCCCCGAGGCCGTCGCCACCTGCATCGCCGACGTGGGCTTCGGGTTCATGTTCGCTCCCTCCCACCATCAGGCCACGCGCTACGTGGTGCCCGTGCGCCGCGAGCTGGCCGTGCGGACGATCTTCAATTTCCTGGGCCCGCTGACCAACCCGGCCGGCGCGCGGCGGCAGCTGATCGGCGTGTCCGACCCGGCCTACCTGGACACGATGGCCGGGGCCCTGGCTCTGCTGGGGACCGAGCACGCGCTGCTCGTCTCAAGCGAGGACGGCCTGGACGAGCTCTCGAGCAGCGCCGCCACCACCGTGGTCGAGGTCCGGGGAGAAGAGCTGGAGCGGTACTCGGTCACCCCCGAGGAGGTGGGACTGGCCCGGTCGCCGCTGACGGAGATTCCGGGAGGCGACCCAGCGCAGAACGCGGCCACGGCGCGGGCGATCCTGTCCGGGGAGAGCGGTCCGTCGCGGGATCTGGCCGTGCTCAACGCCGGCGCCGCCGTCTACGTGGGCGCCGGCGTGGAGTCGCTCGAGCAGGGGGTCAGGCGGGCCGAGCAGGCCATCGACAGTGGGGCTGCGCTGGCCGCGCTGGACCGGTTCGTGGCCCGGACGCGGGAGCTGGCGCCCTGAACACGCTGGAGCGGATCGTCGCGCAGACACGGCAGGAGGTCGAGCAGCGCAAATCCGCTCGGCCGCTTCACTGGCCTGAGCTGGCCGGCTCGCGGTCGGACATCAGGTCATTCAGCGACGCGCTGGCCCGGCCCGGGCTGTCGCTGATCGCCGAGCACAAGCGCCGCTCCCCGTCGGCCGGGGTGATCCGGGAGGAGCTGGCGCTGGCCGACGTCGTGAGCGCGTATGAGCGCGGCGGAGCGGCGGCGCTCTCGATCCTGACTGAGGGCCCGAGCTTCGGCGGCGAGCTGGAAGACCTCAGGGCGGCCCGCCAGGCCTCCTCGCTCCCGCTGCTGCGCAAGGACTTCATCATCGACGAGTACCAGGTGGTCGAGGCATACACGGCCGGGGCCGATGCCGTGCTGCTGATCGCGGCCGCACTGGCCGCGTCCGAGCTCGGGGCCCTGCACGAGCGCGTGCTGGCCTGTGGCCTGACACCGCTGGTCGAGGTCCACGATGAGCGTGAGCTGGGCGTGGCCGTCGACCTCGGCGCGCAGGTGATCGGAATCAACAACCGGGACCTGGCCACCCTCGAGGTGGACACGCGGCGGACGTTCGAACTCCTGCCCCAGACGCCGTCCGGCACCCTGAGGGTGGCCGAATCGGGCTTCAGGACGCCCGAGGAGCTGGCCGAGCTGGCCGGAGCCGGGGTCGACGCCGTGCTGATCGGCGAGGCGCTGATGCGCTCCTCCGACATAGAGACGGCCGTCCGGGCGCTGACCGGCCGCTGAGGTGGCCCTACGATTGTGATCAGTGAGCGCCGCGCCGAAGATCAAGTTCTGCGGGACGACATCGCTGCCCGACGCCGAGCTGGCCGTGGCCGCTGGAGCGTGGGCGATTGGGCTCATCTTCTGGCCCGGGTCGCCCCGAGCCTGCTCGCCTGAGCGGGCGGCTGAGATCGCGGCCGCGGTCAAGCGCCGGACCGAGGTGGCCGGAGTGTTCGTCAACCAATCGCTCGACGAGGTCGTGGCGACCGCGGATGCGGTCGGGCTCACGATCGTCCAGCTGCACGGGGATGAGGGCCCGGCCTTCTGCGCCGAGATCGCCAGGCGCACGGGCTGCCGGGTGATCAAGGCGGTCCGCGTGCAGAGCGGGGCGGACATCCAGGCGCTGGGCTCGTTTCACACCGACTTTCACCTCCTGGACAGCCACGTGCCCGGCAGCTTCGGCGGCACCGGGGAGACGTTCGCCTGGGAGCTGGCCCGAGCCCACCGAGGACCCTCAGCGATGATTCTGAGCGGCGGCCTGAACGCCGACAACGTGGGCACCGCGATCGCCACCACGGGCCCCTTTGCCGTCGATGTGGCCAGCGGCGTCGAGCGCCGGCCCGGCGAGAAGGATCCCGAAAGGCTGGCGGCGTTCGCCCAGGCCGTCCGGGCGACGGCGGCCGTGGGCGTCCCATGAGCGCGGTCGAGCACCGCTTTGGCCGCTACGGCGGCCAGTACGTGCCCGAGACGCTGATGCCCGCGCTGGCCGAGCTCGAGCAGGCGTGGCTCGGGGCGCGACAGGACCAGAGCTTCAAGGCCGAACTGGACGGGCTCCTGCGCGATTACGTCGGCCGGCCCTCCCCGCTGTATCTGGCCCGGCGCCTCAGCCACGTCGTGGACCATCCCGTGTACCTCAAGCGCGAGGACCTCAACCACACCGGTGCCCACAAGATCAACAACGCACTCGGGCAGGCCCTGCTCGCCCAGCGGATGGGCAAGCGACGGATCATCGCCGAGACGGGGGCGGGCCAGCACGGCGTTGCCACGGCCACGGCGTGCGCCCTCCTCGACCTGGAGTGCGTGGTCTACATGGGGACCGAGGACATGCGTCGGCAGCGGCCCAACGTGGAGCGGATGGGGCTGCTGGGGGCTCGGGTCGAGCCGGTCGACGCCGGCGCGCGGACGCTCAAGGAGGCGGTGTCGGCGGCCATCCGCGATTGGGTGACCAACATTCAGAGCACCCACTACATCATTGGCTCGTGCGTCGGTCCGGCCCCCTACCCGGCGCTGGTCCGCGATCTGCAGCGGGTGATCGGGGATGAGGCCCGGGCCCAGGTCCTGGCCCAGGCCGGGCGGCTTCCCCAGCGCGTGATCGCGTGTGTCGGGGGAGGGTCAAACGCGATCGGCACGTTCGCCGGCTTCCTGGACGACTCTGAGGTCGAGCTCGTGGGGGTGGAGGCGGCCGGTGAAGGCCTTGACACCACGCGACATGGCGCTCCGCTGACCGCGGCCGGCCTGCCCGGCGTTCTGCATGGGGCGTTCTCCGCCCTGATGCAGGATGAGGACGGCCAGATCATGGAGGCCCACTCGATCTCGGCCGGCCTGGACTACCCGGGGACCGGGCCCGAGCACGCCTGGCTGCGCGACTCCGGCCGGGCCCGGTATGAGGCCGTCACCGACCGGCAGGCGCTGGAGGCCTTCGCCCGCGTGGCCCGGCTCGAGGGGATCATTCCGGCGCTAGAAAGCGCCCATGCCCTGGCCTGGGTCCTGGCCGCTGCGCCCAGCGAGCTCGACCTGGTGTGCCTGTCCGGGCGTGGCGACAAGGACCTGGCGGAAGCGCTGGATTTGCTCGGGCAGGGCGGGTGACCGCCTCGGCATCGTGACCGGCCTGGAGCGAATCGCTGAGGCCTTCGCCCGGGCCGGGGCCGACGGCCGCCGGGCCGCCCTGATGCCCTATCTGATGGGGGGGTTCCCCGACCCGGCCAGCTCCGAGCGGATCGTGGCGGCGTACGTGGAGGAGGGGGCCGACCTGATCGAGCTGGGCTTCCCGTTCTCCGACCCGCTGGCCGACGGCCCCCTGATCCACGCAGCGGCCACGCGGGCGCTGCGGGAGGGCGTCCGCACCGACGATGTCCTGAAGGTCGGCCGGCTGGTCTCAGAGCAGGTTCCCGTGGTGGCCATGTGCTACGCCAACCCGATCCTGGCCCGCGGGGCTGAGCGCTTTCTGGACGCCCTGGCGTCCTCGGCCATCAGCGGCCTGATCGTCCCCGACCTGCCCGCAGAGGAGGGCGGGGAGCTGCGTGATCTGTGCGACGCCGCCGGGATCGCGCTCGTGCCCCTGGTCGCGCCCACCACCCCCGAGGACCGCCTGGCTGTGATCGGGGCTCAGGCGCGCGGGTTCGTATATGCCGTGTCGGTGACCGGGACGACCGGCGAGCGGGGGAGCCTCGACGGGGCGCTCTCGCAGGTGCTGGGACGGACCAGCGCCCACACCGAGGTCCCCGTCGCCGTGGGCTTCGGAATCGGCACGCCGGAGCAGGTCCGGGCCGCCGCGGACGCCGGGGCCGACGGGGTGATCGTGGGTACCCGTCTGGTCCGGGCCGCCGGTGAGGAGGCCGATCCCGTGGCCGCGGTGGCCACGCTGGTCCGCTCATTCGCGCAGGCGCTCAGCTAGCCGCTCGCTCCGACACCCTCCACGTCCGAACCCACTAGCATCCCGCGGCGTGGGCCTGATCCTCACCGCCACCGCCGGGTTGTGCATCTGGATTGTGCTGTGGTCGGTTGACCTGTTCGGCGGATTTGACTCAATCCTGATCGGCGCGGCGATGGTCCTGATTGCGATCGCGGTGCGCAACGTGCTCCCGTATCTGCCGCGCCGGCGGCCCTAGCGCCGCGGGGACGCCGCGAACGTGATCTCGCCCGGACTGCTCAAACGCAGCCGACTGCTGACCGGCTGTGCCTGTGCCGTGTTCGCGATGTTGACCGCTGGCGCTGGCTGTTCGACCACCCCGCCCGCGCCCACGGTCAGCGGCAAGACGCTGACCGTCTACCTCAGCGCGCCCTCGAATCTGGCCGGCAACAGCGCGGCCCAGGACGCGATCGACGCCGAGAAGCTGGCCTTCACCCAGCTCTCGGGCCAGGTCAAGGGTTACACCCTGAAGCTCCAGGTCGTCAAGGCGAACAAGACCTCCGATAACGCCCGCAGCGCGATTGAGGACAAGACCTCGGTGGCGTACCTGGGGGAAGTCGGGCCGGGCAGCTCGGTCGATTCGCTCGGGATCACCAACGGCCAGGACCTGCTCCAGGTCAGCCCGACGCCGGCCGCGTCCGTGCCAACGAAGGACCTCGAGTCGTTCAGCACTTACGGGCGCACGTTCGCGAGCATGGCCCCTAACAGCGACCAGGCGGCGCAGGCGATCCTCGGCGGGTCCGCGGGCAAGGCGTTCGTGCGCGGTTTCCGCAGTACGTACGGTCATGCTCCGTCTCCGCGGGCGATCCTCGGGTACGCGGCGGCGGCGGCGGTGCTGAAGGCGCTCCAGAAGGCGGGCTCAGGCGCGAACGACCGCGGCACCGTCCGCAGCGACTTCTTCGTGCTCAAGGGGGCGCAGCTCCTCGCCGGACCGGGTGGTCCGGAGCTCGGCACTTACACCGTAGCCAAGGACGGCACCGTGACGATCACCGCGGCATCGGCGCCCTGACCAGCGCCGGGGAGGGGCGGCCTGATCGCCCCCGGCCTGATTGACATTCCGTTAGCAAGTCCCCGCAGCACTTGATCCCCCTGCCCACGGAACTAGGCTGCGCACCTGCCGGGTCGGCCTTGGCCCGGGGTGGACAGAGTCCCGGCTGGTCTCAGACCCCGGGAGCATGAAAGGAGGAGCATGAAAGTTCCCAGGATCGTTCTGACCGGCTGCCTGGTGGCCGGTACCGTGGTGGCACTGGCCGCCTGCGGCTCAAGCAGCAATAACAACACCGGCACCAGCAGTTCCGGCACGACCGCCGCCTCAGGCGGGAAGACGATTGACATCTACTCGAGCCTCCCGCTGCTCGGCCCGCTGACCGCGGACACCAAGCCGGCGGTGAACGGTGAGCAGCTTGCCCTGTCTCAGGCCGGTGGCAAGGCCGGGCCGTTCACGGTCAAGTTCACCTCGCTGGACGACGCCACGGCGGCCGCGGCCAACTACACCATCTCCCAGTGCGCGTCAGACGGACGTACAGCGGCCGCCGACCCGAATGCCGTGGCCTACATCGGAGAGTTCAACTCGGGTTGCACCGAGGCGTCGCTCCCGATCCTCAACAAGGCTGGCGTTCCGATGATCAGCCCGGCCAATACGTACGTGGGTCTGACCACGAGTGAGCCTGGCAGCGCCCCCGGCGAGCCCGCAAAGTACTACCCCTCTGGGGTCCGGACCTACATGCGGATCGTCCCGCGGGACTCGATTCAGGCCGCCTCTGATGCGCTGGCCATGAAGCAGGCCGGCTGCACGCACGTGGCCCTGGCCAACGACAAGACGCCGTACGGCGCCGGTATCACGAAGCAGATCGAGCTGGTCAAGAACTCCTATGGGATCAACGTGGTCAGCGACCTGGGCGTCAACCCGACGGCGCCGAACTTCCGCTCCTATGCATCCACGATCAAGGGTCAGGGCGCGGACTGCTTCTTCTACGGCGGACTGACGTCGACCGGCGGCGTCCAGATCACCAAGGACGTGAATTCGGCGATCCCGAAGGCCAAGCTGTTCGGCCCCGACGGCATGTGCCTGAGCTCCTGGACGGATCCCAAGCAGGGCGGTGTACCGCTGTCGCTGGATCCGTTGATGCAGTGCACGGTGGCCACGCTGGACCTGTCGGCCTATCCGGGTGGCAAGACGTTCCTCAAGGCCTACCAGGCCAAGTACGGCGGTGGCACCCCCGCTCCGTACGCCATCTACGGCTACGAGGCCATGAAGCTCGTGCTCGACACGATCTCCAAGCTCGGCTCCCAGGGCGACAGCAAGAGCGCCGTCCTGCACGCCCTGCTGGCCACAAAGAACCGCAACTCCGTGCTGGGCACGTATTCGTTCGACAAGAACGGTGATACGACGCTCAAGGCCTATGGGCTGTACAAGGTCTCGGGCGGCCAGTTGAAGTTCTTCAAGACCCTGACGCCGACCCACGTCGTCTAGGGCCTGAATCGGTCGGTCGTGGGGAGGGCAGCCAATGCCCTCCCCACCGGCCGTCCCTGCGGATATGCTCCCGCCTGACTGAGCCAAGGCATATGCTCCGCGAGGGGACGGCAGACGCAATGACTGGGGACGGATAGTGGAGGCCAGATCGCTCTCAAGCAGGATGCCGATCAGCGCCTGGCGGCCGCTGGTCCTGGCCCGGACCTACATTGGCCGCTGGGGCCTGATCGCGGCCCTGGCCGCACTGCCGGTCTACTACGCGATTCGGGACCTCACCCATGGTTACGCGGCCGGGATTGTCCACAACCACCTGATCATCCGGCACGACCTGACCAACATCGGGTCCAACGTGATTCTGGGCCTGGCCAACGGCGCCATCTGGGCTCTGATCGCGATCGGGTACACGCTCGTGTACGGGATCATCGAGTTGATCAACTTCGCCCACGGCGACGTGTTCATGATCGGCTCGTTCACCGCCGTCGGCTTTGCCGCCACCCTGGGCCTCGGCCTGGGGAGCGGCGTGTTGCCGCTGATCTTCGGGCTGATCGCGACCCTGATCATCTGCATGCTGGTGTGCGGCTCGCTCAACGTCCTGATCGAGCGGGTGGCCTACCGGCCGCTCCGGAACGCCCCCAAGCTGGCTCCCCTGATCACCGCGGTCGGGATCTCCTTCATTCTGCAGAACGTCGGGCTGCTCTGGAAGGGCGGCGCGGTCCAGAGCGTCAACGACCTGATCCAGCAGAACGACACCGTCTTCAGCATCTCGGCCGTCCCGATTCAGCGGGGCTACATTCTGGCCCTGGGGGCGATGATCCCGCTCGTGATCGCGCTGGCCTGGTTCATCACCAGGACCCGGCTGGGCCGGGCCATGCGAGCCACGGCACAGGACCCTGAGGCAGCCCGGCTGATGGGCATCAACGTCGATCGGACGATCTCGCTGACCTTCCTGATCGGCGGCATGCTGGCCGGCGCAGCGGGGCTTGTGTACGAGCTCTACCAGACGAACATCGTCTACAACCAGGGCTTTACGGCCGGCCTGATCGCCTTCACCGCCGCGGTCATGGGCGGGATCGGCAACGTGCGCGGGGCGGTGCTCGGAGGTTTGATCATCGGGGTGATCCAGGCCTTCGCCGACAGCCGGATGTCCGGCGGCGAGTGGACCGAGGCGGTCGTGTTTGCCTACCTGATCCTGATCATGGTCCTGCGGCCGCGAGGCCTGCTGGGCGAGGAGACCAGGGAGGCTGGATGAGTCCCGGCGAGGGCACCCCCGGTTCGGACGCGGTGGGCGCCGCCCCCGAGCAGCCGACGGGCACCCCGCCTCCGCCGCAGGGAGGCTGGAGAGAGCTTCAGGCCCAGCTGAGAGAATGGCGCGCGACGATCGATCGCCGCCTGCCTCCATGGTGGACGAGGGCGCTCGCCGCCACGGCGATCATGGTCGGGATCCTGCTCCCGTTCGCCTTCTCGGAGGCGAGCAACTTCATGGACGCCACGATCAAGTCGCTGGCGCTCGCTGTGATGGCGCTGGGGCTGAACATCGTGGTCGGCTTTGCCGGGCTGCTCGACCTCGGCTATGTCGCCTTCTACGCCTTCGGCTCCTACGCCGCAGGCTGGTTCGGGTCTGGATTCTTCTTCAAGGCCAACGCTCACGTCGGGATCGACCACATGGTCAGCGGGGGGCCGGGGATCCATCTGAACTTCGTCCTGATCATGATCGCCGCCGCGATTATCTGCGCCCTCGCGGGCATCATCATCGGCCTGCCCACCCTGCGATTGCGCGGGGACTACATCGCGATCGTGACGCTGGGCTTCGGCGAGATCATCGGGGTGCTGGCCGTCAACGGCCAGGACATCCACATCGGTGGGGGCATGACGCTCACGGCCGGGGACTTTGGGATCAGCGCGATCGACTCGCCGTATTTCGGGTTGGGAGGCCCGTTCAGCGAGCTGAACCTCAGACCCTGGTACTGGCTGATCCTGGGCGTGCTGTTCATCGTGCTGTTCGTCAACGTCCGGCTGCGCGACTCGCGGCTCGGCCGGGCCTGGGTGGCGCTGCGCGAGGACGAGGTCGCCGCCGTGTCGATGGGCATTCCGCTCGTCCGCACGAAGCTGCTGGCCTACGCCCTCGGAGCGGCGTTCGGCGGGGTCTCCGGCGCGTTCCTGGGCAGCTACTTCACGGTCGTGAGCGGCGACAACTTCCAGTTCGGGTTCTCGGTGCTGATCCTGTCGATGATCATCATCGGAGGGCTGGGGTCGATCTGGGGTTCGCTGATCGGCGGGATGGCGCTCGGCTATGTCAACTACTGGCTGCTCCCCAACGTGCTCAACAATGTCCCCAGCAAGCTGGGTCTGAACTTCCAGCTCGACACCGTCGAATTCGGCGTCTACGGGTTCCTGCTCGTGCTGGTGATGATCGTGCGGCCCCAGGGCCTGTTCCCGGAGCGAAGACGGAAGCTTGAGCTCGCGGGCGAGGTGGCGCCCGAGGACGCCCAGTTGGCGGAGGTCTCGGGCTCGGTCGGAGCGGGGTCATGAGTTCGACCGCCCCCGACATGGGCGCCGCGACGCCGACCGATCCCCCGACCGACTCCATCATGTACGCCGGGAGCGTGCGCAAGGCGTTCGGCGGCCTGGTGGCCGTCAACGACGTGTCGCTGGAGATCCCCCGGCACTCGATCGTCTCCCTGATCGGCCCCAACGGCGCTGGCAAGACGACGTTCTTCAACATGCTGACCGGTCTGTACAAACCCACGTCGGGCACGATCTGGCTGGACGACCGCAACATCACCCGCCTGCGGCCCGACCAGATCACCAGCCGGGGTGTGGCCCGGACGTTCCAGAACATCCGCCTGTTCGGGGCCATGAGCGCAGTCGAGAACGTGATGATCGGCCGCCATGCCCGAATGCGGGCCGGGGTGTTCGGGGCCGTCGTCCGGCCGCCCTGGGTCGCCCGGGAGGAGAAGGCCGTCCGCGAGCGGGCCTACGAGCTGCTGCGCTACGTCGGCCTGCGTGAGGGGCTGTTCGACCAGCTCGCCGTCCACCTGTCCTACGGTGACCAGCGCCGGGTGGAGATCGCGCGCGCCCTGGCCGCCGACCCGACGATCCTGCTGCTGGACGAGCCCACCGCCGGCATGAACCCGCAGGAATCCAATGCCCTGACGGACTTCATGCGCCAGCTGCGAGACGAGCTTGCGCTGACGATCCTTCTGATCGAGCACGACATGAAGGTCGTGATGGGAGTCTCGGAACGGATCACGGTGCTCGACTACGGCCAGAAGATCGCCGAGGGCCCGCCCGCGGAGGTTCGCCAGGACCCGCGCGTGATCGAGGCCTACCTGGGGGTGCAGGCGTGACCACGCTGCTGGAGGTCTCAGACCTCCACACCCACTACGGCTCGATCGAGGCGCTGCGCGGCGTCTCACTGACCGTGGAGGAAGGGGAGGTGGTGACGATCATCGGTTCCAACGGAGCGGGGAAATCGACCACGCTGCGGTCGATCACCGCGCTCACCCCCGCCAGCTCCGGGACGATCGTCTTCGCCGGTGAGAACATCACCCGGCTTCCGGCCCACCAGATCCCCTCCCGGGGGATCGCCCTGGCCCCCGAGGGCCGTCACTGCTTTCCCCGTATGACCGTGGCTGAGAACCTGGATCTGGGGGCGTTTCGCCGCAAGCGCGGCGTCGAGATCGACCAGGACCTGGAGCAGGTGTACACGCTGTTTCCCCGGCTGAAGGAGCGTGAACGCCAGAAGGCGGGGACGATGTCCGGCGGCGAGCAGCAGATGCTGGCGATCGGGCGGGCTTTGATGGCGCGGCCGAAACTGCTGATGCTGGACGAGCCCTCAATGGGCATCGCCCCCAACCTGGTCCAGCGCATCTACGAGACGATCGCCGAGATCAACCGGCAGGGGGTCGCCATCCTGCTGGTCGAGCAGAACGCCAACTACGCGCTCGACGTGTCCAAGCGGGGTTACGTCCTGGAGACCGGGCGAGTCGTGTTGTCGAACGAGTCAAAGCAGCTGCGCGACGATCCCGCCGTGCAGAAGGCCTACCTGGGGACGTGAACGGATGATCGTGATCGCCGCCAACATCGGAGCCAAGGGGCTGTACCTGCTGTTCGTGTGGCTGCTGTCCGCGGCGGGGGCCGCGTGGCTGGCCGAGCGCAAGGGATACGGCGAGCGGGTAGGGCTGACGTTCGGCCTGGTCCTGACCGTCGTGGGGCTCCTGATCGTGCTCCTGCTGCCCAGCCGGCCCGGGTCCAAGTGGCGGGTCGAGGGCTGGCTGCCCAAGCGCAAACGGCAGCAGTAGCACCCAGACGCTCCACGCTGCGGGGCCGGGGCACGCAAGTTCTCGTGCCGACCAGCGTTCATCTCCCGAGTGGGAAACGGAAGCCGGGGAGGAGCGCAGGTGCGAGCTGCCAGCTGGAGCAGGGCGAGGCTGATTGCCATCGCCACCGTCGTATCGGCCACGGGTCTGGCGACCGGAGTGGCCTGGAGCGCCCCGTCGAAGGCCGGGTTGCCGCTGCCGATTGTGGACCCGACCGTTGCGCCCAACCGGACGGTGGAGCCGATCGTCATGACCGGCGCTGAGTTCCCCGGGATCGCCGTGGCCCAGAACGCGACCGCCAAGGCGCCGTTCACCGACCTCCTGTCCTGTGAGCCGGGGGCCAACACCGATGATTGCAACCACAACGAGTACTCGCCGCCGCAGGTTGACACCAGCGGCGTTCAGAACAAGCTCCCGGTCAAGGGCATCCACCCGGACCAGCTGCTCGGCTACCGCTACAACCCCCACTCCCATAAGTTCGGACAGATCCCCTTCCAGGTCGACAAGGTCTTCACCCGCTACCTGGAGAACGACGCCTCGGGCTTCGCGATCTACTCCGGCGCCGATCAGATGACCACGTACCAGTGGCAGCAGGAGGGCTTCCGCAACTACCCGGACCCGGGCGATCCGTGCCACGCCCTGTACCACCCCGCGGCTCAGGACCCGATCCCGTACTTCGACACCAATGACGAGGTGTCGTTCATGGATTCGGACAGCGGTCCACTGGCGCCGGCCGGAGCCCCGCTGCCCAAGGGCATCACGACGACGCGAGCGGTGCAGATCACCGACCCGCTGCGCCCCGGCTCCGCCCCGAGCTACGTGTACGTGATGGTGGCGGCTCCGAACGGGCCCAAGCCGGCCTACAACGCCTCCAACGGCTACGTGCGCTACCTCACCGACCCGCCCGGCTCGGCCACGCCGGCCAACGAGTACGTGTTCTCTCAGTCGGACTACTCCAACTACGGCAACGCGCCCAAGGGCGACATCTGTGGGGCGCCGTCCACGGGCCATCCCTACGGAACCCCGATCCTGGGCCCGGACGGCAGGCCGGTGATCGCCCGCCACCGTCCGCAGGACACGGCCAGCGTGTTCACGCCGCGGTACAGGTTCCGCTACGACGGGCGCTGGTTGATGACCGGGATCTCGATCTCCCCCGACGATCGCGGGTTCAGCCGCGCCGACTACGGTCCCAACCTGGTCGACCGCTGGAAGGCCCGGGCCTTCGCTCAGGACCCGTCGTCCAAGACGCCGTGCTGCGGCTTTGAGGAGGAGGACACCCACTGGGGTGGCTCCTCCTCACTGATGGGAGACCTGGTCGGCCCGGTGCGGGCGATCCGCGCCACCTGGGGAGCCGACTCGGGGACCAACGTGGTCCGGATGGAGACCTTCTATGCCGACCAGGTCCGCCAGAAGTCGTGGCTGCGCGTGCACGTGATCCCGCCGCTGGACGGCATCTATGCCCAGTGGGACTTCCGGGCCGGCCGGATGACCAGGTACTACAACCCCAACGTCTCAAACGGGGTCGCCGTGGACGGGCGCAACGACACCGTGTTCGGCAACCTGGACGACCCGTGCAACAGCAATTACGACGGGATGAACGAGGGCACGGGCATTCAGGGGACGGGCACGCCGCTGGACGGCACCGACCCCAACCAGACCTACCGCCAGGCCTACCAGGGGGCCGGCATCTGCTCTTCGCCCTGGCCCTACCACCAGTCGATCAACATGGCCGACCCCACGTTTGAGGGCCTCAACGCCTCACTGCAGTGGAATGAGACCGCCGGCCCCTGGGGCTCGATCGTCGACCGCTACCAGGTCGATCAGGCCACCGACCTCACACCGGGTGGCGTCGTCCAGTCGATGCTGGCACTGCCCTACTACCGCGATGACTCGTGCTTCGACGATGGGACGGGCTCCGACCCCGGGCCGCGCGTCGACCCGGGGTCGTCCAACGAGCCCCGGACCTACGTGAACCCCACGACCGGCGCCACCGCGCCGCGCCAGTGCTGGAAGCCCTCCGATGGCATCCCCAAGCCGGGCGACCAGCGCTACTACCAGGGCGACATCGGGACTCACGGTCTGCACCTGCTGTTCCAACTGGAGTCGGACAACGCCCGCCAGGAGATTCCGATCGATGAGATCGTCTCCGAGCAGCGGATGGTCATGCTTCCCGGTCAGCAGGCCAATGTGGGCGAGCAGTACGGCCGCGAGTTTGAGAAGCCACTGCTGGTACACGTCGGTGGCGGAGGCGTCGCCGCGGGCTCGGTCGGCGGCTGAGCGTCGATTAGGCTTCGCCCCGTGGGTGCCCACGGGGCGGTCGTGAGGACAGCCGTGGCCGGCGGACTGGTGGCCGGCCTGGCCGCGTTGGCCTCGCTGGCCGCCGCCTCCGATCGGCCGGCCGGTGCGCCGAGGGCCGACGGCTTCGTCTACATCGAGTCAAATTCTTCGCGCCGGGACGCCAACCAGATCCTGGCCTTCCGCTACCGCGACGGGGTCCTCAGCCGGCAGGGTGTGCGGCGCTATTTCACCGGCGGAAGCGGCTCCCATGACCTGAGCAACTCGGGCGTCCTGGATTCAGACCAGGAGCTGATCGTCAACCTCGGGAGGACGCTGCTGTTCGCGGTCAACTCGGGCTCGGACACGATCGCGATCTTCCACATCCGGCCGGATGGGTCGCTGCGGGCGGTCGCCGGATCGCCGTTTCGCTCCCACGGCAATGCTCCGGCCAGCCTCGGACTGGCCGGAGACACCCTGATCGTGGCCAACAAGGCGCAGGACGGCATCCGCAACCTGACCAGGGTCCACCCCAACTACACGAGCTTCCACGTCCGGCCCGACGGCTCGCTCAGCGCGCCCATCAGCACGATCAGAGTGAGGCCCGGGGCGTCGCCGCTTCAGGCCTACGTGACGCCCGATCGCAGGGTCATGATCAGCAGTGAGGAGACGGGCGTCTTCAGGGCCTTCCGGATCGGACCGGGTGGGCGGCTCACACAGGGCCCGGGTTCGCCGGTGCGGCTGCCCGACGCCGCCTTCGCCGGCGGGCGGCGCCAGCCCAAGGTGTGGCCGGCGGGCCTCGAGTCGCATCCGAAGCGCAGGATTCTCTACGCCCAGCTGGCCAACGTCTCGCGGACGGTCGTCTACCGCTGGAATGACCGGGCCCGGCTCACGTTCGTGCGCTCGCTGCCCAACCCGCATTCGTTCCTGCCCTGCTGGACCCACGTCAACGCCGCCGGCACCCGGATCTACTCGGGCAACGCTGGCAGTGACAGCGTCAGCGTGTTCAGCATCGCCGGGCATCCCACCCGGCCCCGCGAGATCCAGTCGGTGAAGCTGAACGCGCCGGGGAATCCGTGGAACTTCCAGATCGATCCCACCGGCCGGGTGATCTTCCTGCTGGACATGCGGGCCGTCCGGCAGATCCCGCGCCAGGAGGGCAACCAGCTTCACGCCCTTCGAATCGCGGCCGACGGCCGGCTGACCGAGGAGCGCTCCTCGCCCGTCAGGATCCCGGTCCCCATCGGAACCAACCCGATCGGCCTGGCCATCGTCCCGACGGGGGCCTAGAGGGCTTCGGCAGGCCCGCGCGTCCCGCGCCTACCGCGCCGGCAGCACCCCGAACTCCTCCGTGTGCCCGTAGCCGAGCTTGGTCCCGGCCTCGGCCAGGCCGCTTGACCGGGCCTCGGAGGCCACCGCGGCCGCCACCGCCGGCGCCACGTCGCGGTTGAAGACCGATGGGATCACGTAGTCCTCTCGGAGCTCGTCCTCGGCCACGATGTCGGCGATGGCCTGGGCGGCGGCCATCTTCATGGCCTCGGTGATCTGGGGCGTCCGGACATCGAGTGCCCCCCGGAACACGCCGGGGAAGCAGAGCACGTTGTTGATCTGGTTGGGGTAGTCCGAACGCCCGGTGGCCATGATGCGCGCGTAGGGAGCGGCCTCCTCGGGGGAGACCTCGGGAGTTGGGTTCGCCATCGCGAACACGATCGGGTCTGGGTTCATCCGCGCCAGCGCCGCGGCCGGCATCACCCGGGCTCCCGACAGGCCGATGAACAGGTCGGTCCCGTCGATCACGTCCACGGGCCCGCCCGACCGGTGGTCGGGGTTACCCGCCTCGGCCAACGCGCGCTTGATCGGGTGCATCGTGCCGTCCACGTAATCCTCCCGCTCGACGCTGATCGCGCCGCGGGAGTCGCAGTTGATGATCTTCCGGGCTCCGGCGGCCATCAGGATCTTGGTCACCGCCACGCCAGCCGCGCCGGTGCCGATGATCAGGATCGACAGGTCCTCCATTCGCCGGCCGGTGAGCCTGTTCGCGTTGAGCAGGGCGGCCAGGACGACCACGGCGGTCCCGTGCTGGTCGTCATGGAAGACCGGAATATCCAGGGCCTCCTTGAGGCGGTCCTCGATTCCGAAGCACCTGGGGGCGGAGATGTCCTCCAGGTTGATGCCACCGAAGCCCGGGGCGATCGCCTTCACGGCGGCCACGATCTGATCCGGATCGCGAGTATCCAGACAGATCGGGAACGCATCGACGCCTCCGAATTCCTTGAACAGCATCGCCTTGCCCTCCATCACGGGCATTGCCGCTCGCGGCCCGATGTCACCGAGCCCGAGGACGGCCGTCCCGTCGGACACGACGGCCACGGTGTTGCGCTTGATCGTGTATTGGAAGGCCTTGTCGGGGTCCTGATGGATGACCTCGCAAACCCGGGCCACGCCGGGCGTATAGGCCATCGACAGGTCATCGCGGGTCTTCAGTGGGCTCCTGTTCTGCACCTCGATCTTGCCCCCCAGATGGAGCTGGAGCGTCCGGTCGATGTACTCGAGTACGCGGGCCCCGGGGACCGCATTGACGGCCTCGGTCAGCCGCGGCCACTCGGTCGCATCGGCGGTGTCCACGGTGATGTCCCGGATCGTGTGCCGGCCGTCCACCTGGACCAGGTCGACCGCCCCGATCGTCCCCCCGGCCTGGCCGATGGCGCTGGCGACCTGACCAAGCATGCCGGGCTCATGAACGATCTGGACCCGCAGTGTGAGGCTGAATTGAGCGCTCGGTGTGGACGCCATTGTGCGAGATAGCCTGACATACAGAGATGGACGGGGAGCTCTTCCTAATCGATGGCAACAGCCTGGCCTACCGGGCCTTCTTCGCGCTGCCCGAGTCGATCGCCACCTCGACCGGGGTGCCCACCAACGCGATCTTCGGCTTCGCCTCCATGCTGGTCAAGATCCTGACCGACTACGGGCCCAAGGCGACGGTGGTCGTGTGGGACCGCGGCGACACGGGCCGCCGGGCGGTGTACGCCGAGTACAAGGCCCAGCGGACCAGCCGGCCCGACCTGCTCAAGGAGCAGTGGCCGGCGCTGGAGCCCCTGGTGGAGGCCTTCGGTTACAAGAACCTGGGCGTCGAGGGCTTCGAGGCCGACGACGTGATCGCCTCGATCGTCGAGCGGGCCCGGCAGGCCGAGCCACCGATCCCGGTCATGGTCGTGACCGGCGACCGTGACGCCTACCAGCTGGTGGACAACGGCACGGTCAAGATCATGACCACCTCGCGCGGCATCACCGATACCCGCGTGTACGACCGCCAGGGAGTGATCGACCGCTACGGCATCCCCCCGGAGCTGATTCCCGACTTCATCGGCCTGAAGGGCGATACCAGCGACAACATCCCCGGTGTCCCCGGGATCGGCGACAAGACGGCCGCCGAACTCCTCCAGCGGTTCGGATCGCTTGAGGACGTCCTGGAGCACGTGGAGGACATCAGCGGGGTCAAGCGCAAGCAAAACCTGACCGAGCACGCCGACGATGCGCGGACCTCCAAGCTGCTGGCCACGGCCAAGCGCGACATCCCTCTCGAGCTGGACCTCCAGGAATTCATGTCCGCGCCCCCCGACCGGTCAAAGCTCAGGGATACCTTCCGCCAGTACGAGCTCCGTGACCCCTTGCGCCGGCTGGAGGAGGCGCTCGGCTCAGCCGACGCGGCGGCCCCGGCGCCCGAGGCCGAGGGGACGCTCACGGCCCGGCTCCGTCAGGCCACGGTGGCCGATCTGACCAGGCTCCCGCATCGTGAGGTGGCGCTGGCCGTGAGGCCGCCGGACAAGCCCGACGACGCGCTGTTCGCACCCGACCCAGCCTTCCACTTCGCGCTCCAGCCCAAGGGCACCGACCGCGTCTGGGTGGGCGAGGCGGAGCGACCCGAGGATGTGGTGGCGGAGATCGGATCCCGTCCCGTCGTGGCCCACGATGCCAAGGCTCTGGGCGAGGTCCCGGAGGTCCTGGCCCATGACACGGAGATCGGCGCCTACCTGCTGGAACCCGCCCGGAGGGCCTATCCGTTCCGAGAGCTGTGCGAGGAGCGCGGTCTGGCCGCGGAGCTGGAGGACGAGACCGGAGCCGACGCCCTGCTGGTGGGCGCATTGGCGGACTGGCAGCGCGAGGAGATCCGCGGACGCGGACTCACCGACCTGATGGAGCAGGTGGAGCTCCCGCTGGTCCGGGTGCTGCGCCAGATGGAAACCGCTGGGGTGAAGCTCGACACCGAACGGCTGGCTGCCATCTCCACGCGCGTGAAGGAGGAGGCCGACGCGCTCGAGCGGGAGATCTTCGACCTCTGCGGCGAGGAGTTCACGCTGGGATCGCCCAAGCAGCTGGAGGAGATGCTGTTCGGGAAGCTCGGCCTGTCCCGCAAGCGCCGGGGCAAGACGGGCTACTCAACCGATGCTCGCGTGCTTCAGGCGATCCGCGACGAACACCCGGTGATCCCGAAGATCGAGCGCTGGCGGGAGCTGACCAAGCTGGCCCAGACATACCTGGACGCGCTGCCGGCCCTGATCGCGCCCGACGCCCGGATCCACACCACGTTCAACCAGACCGCGGCCACGACGGGCCGGCTCTCCTCGAACAATCCCAACCTCCAGAACATCCCGATCCGGACTGAGCTGGGCCGGGAGATCCGGGCCTGTTTCGTGGCCGAGCCGGGAAGTCTGCTCGTCTCAGCCGACTATTCACAGGTCGAGCTCCGAATCCTGGCCCACATCGCCGGTGAGACGGCGCTGGAGGAAATTTTCAAAAAAGGCCAGGACGTGCACACCGCCACGGCCTGTCGCGTGTTTGGGGTGCAGGCGGATCAGATCGATCCGGGAATGCGATCCAAGGCCAAGATGATCAACTACGGCATCGTCTACGGACTGTCGGCCTGGGGCATGGCCGACAGATTGGACATCCCCCAAGAGGAAGCAGACGAGTTCATCCAACGTTATTTGGCTGGGTTCCCCGCCGTGGCCACGTTCATCCAAGAAACCATCCAGCAGGGCACCGAGCACGGCTACGTGTCGACGCTGTTCGGCCGCCGGCGCCAGGTCCCCGAGCTCCGGGCCCGGCGGTGGGAGATGCGCCGCCAGGGAGAGCGCTTCGCGGTCAACATGGTGATTCAGGGCACGGCTGCGGACATCATGAAGGTGGCCATGGTCCGCTGCGACCGGGCGCTGGGCGAGGCCGGGTTGGAGTCCAGGATGGTCCTCCAGATCCACGACGAGCTGCTGTTCGAGGGACCGGCCGAGGAGAGCGAGGAGGTCAGCCGGGTGGCCCGCAGCCAGATGGAGGGGGCATTCGAGCTCGACCCGCCACTGGCCGTGGACGTGGGCGTCGGCCCGGACTGGCTGGCCGCCAAATGAGGTATCGGATCGGCGGGCTGGCCACGGCGGCGGTCCTGCTGCTGGCGGCCACAGGGCAGGCGCACTCCTCCGCCGCGGGACACGCGACGGCTGAACCTCCCGAGGCCGACATCTTCCACACCTTGGCGCCGGGAATCGGCACCGGAGCGTCCGTGGGCTACGGCAACGGCCCGGTCCTGACCTCCAACCGGACCCACATCATCTTCTGGCAACCCGCGGGCTCGCACCTGATCTTCGACCCGGGCTACCGGCCGCTGGTGGAGCGGTTCCTGCGCGACGTCGCCACGGCCAGCCACCGCACCAACAACGTGTTCGCCCTGACGGGCCAGTACACCGACTCCTCGGGCCAGCCCGCTGCATACGCCTCGCGGTACGGCGGCGCCGTCATGGACAGCGACAAGCTCCCCGCCACCGAGTGCACCGAGCCGCCGGTGGCCGGGCCGGGATGGACGGTCTGCCTGACCGATGCGGAGCTCCAGAGTGAGATCGAGCACGTCGTCCACACCCACCGTCTGCCCACCACCCAGCGCGACGTGTACCTCCTGGTGACCCCACGGGGACTGGGCAGCTGCATGGGAGCGGCCGCCACCAGCGGCTGCGCGCTGGCCGGCCGAGTCAACGGGTACTGCGGCTATCACCGCTACACCAATGACGGCAGGGTCGATTACGCGTTCATCCCATACAACGCCGTGGTCGGGCACTGCCAGTCCAACAACCCCCGGCCCAACGGCAGTACGGCCGACCCAGCTCTGTCCACGATCGGCCACGAGCTGGCCGAGACGATCACCGACCCAAACGGGGATGGCTGGACCGACAGCACGGGCGAGGAGATCGCGGATCTGTGCATCACCACGTTCGGCCCGGCCATCGGCGGCTCGGGCCAGCGGGCGTACAACGAGAGCATCGCCGACGGCCACTACTACCTGCAGGAGCTGTGGAGCAACGCCTCGGGCAGCTGCGAGCCCCGGGCCAGGCCCGACCATGCCTCGTTCTCGGTGGGCAGCCGGTCGGGGCGGAAGCTCGCCTTCAAGGGCAGCGGCGACGACCCTGAGGGCCGGATCCTCTCCTATCACTGGCTGTTCGGCGACGGCCACCGGGGCAGCGGGCGAACGGTCACCCACCGGTTCGCCGCCGGCGGCAACTATGCGGTCAGGCTGCGGGTCACCGACAGCTGGGACAACTGGAGCAGCTACACGCGCGCGGTCCCGGTGACGTAGTCCGTCCTGGGCCGGGTCTGTCGTGGGCCCACGAACTCGGGCGGGGCCACCTGCAGATAGTGGTTGAAGGCCCAGGCGATGAACCGGTCACGTTCGATGGCCCGCAGCCCGGCACCCAGCAGGCGTGGGGGGACCCGGGGAATCAGGCGCTGGACGCGGAGCATCCAATGGAAGGGCCGAGCGTGGCCGGCCGAGAAGGAGTGGTAGCGGTCCAGCGCCTGCTCCCTGGTCTGCCGGCCAGCCAGCACCGTTCGGAGCTCCCGGCCGCAGGCCAGGCCGAAGTACAGGGCCGTCCGGATCCCCTCGGCGGTCAGGGGCAGGCAGTGCCCCGCCGAGTCGCCGACGAAGAACAGTCCGTCCTCAGTGGCGTCCCGGAGCGCGTGAGGAATCCAGTTGCCCTGGTAGCGCACGGACTCGGCGCCCAGATCGTCGGCCAGGCGAACCGTGGGCTCCTTGACGTGGAACCCAGGGTCAAATGAGCCCACGCCGATCCTCGTCTCCTGGCCGGCCGGGAAGCTCCACCCGTACCCGGCCGGGACGTAGGAGCGGTCGATCCAGACCTCCATCTCGCGCCCGGAGCTCAGCGGATGGACCTCCAGCCCGCGCGACAGCAGCGCGTTCGGGGGCTGAATGGTCGCCCCTGATCCCAGCACCCGGCGCCAGCCCAGTCCATCCACGATCAGCGGGGCCCGAATCTCACCCCGGTCAGTCAGCACGGTGTCCCCGGTCCGGCCCTCGACCGTGGCCGTCTCAAACTCAAAACCCGAACCCTGGTCGGCCAGCTCGCCACACAGGGCGCGGTAATCGAACGTTGAGAATGACCAGGGAAGCCGGTAGCGGGTGCTGGCGTGTGGGGTGTGGATGACGAGCTCGTCGAATCTCTGCTGGTGGGCCCCCATCACGTCCAGGGCCTCCAGCCAGGAGGTGGGGATTGCGCAGGCCGAGGTCTGGCGCTCGCCGATCTCATAGCGGTCGATGACCAGGACCTCAGCGCCGCTCCCGGTCAGCTCTCGGGCCACGGCGAGCCCGGCGAAACTCGCTCCGCAGATCAGGACGTCGCAATCGCGCTGCAACGGAGTGCGCTCAGCGCCGCGTTTGGTGGCTCGCCGGGGCATGGCAATCGGATGATAGGGAGGGCTTCTTTACCGGAACGTGGCTATCCTCCGACGAACGTAATGTCTGTGATTAGCGATACGGAACAGCCTGCAGCCACGGTGGTCGAGGGTTCCGGCGGTCTGCTGCTGGAGATCGACGGAAAGGTCGTTCCCAACTACGACGCCACGATCCACCCCTTCCAGGAGGGCGATGTCGTCACCGGACAGGTGGTCCGGATTGACAACGACGAGGTCCTGGTCGACATCGGCTACAAGTCTGAGGGCGTGATCCCGGCCAGCGAGCTGTCGATCCGCAAGTCCGTGGACCCAGGCGATGAGGTCGAGCTGGGCGAAGAGGTCGACGCGCTGGTTCTGACCAAGGAGGACCAGGACGGCCGGCTGATCCTGTCCAAGAAGCGCGCTCGCTTCGAGCGCGCCTGGCGCCGGATCGAGGGTGCTGCCGAGTCTGGTGAGCCCGTATCTGGAACCGTCATTGAGGTGGTCAAGGGTGGGCTGATCATCGACCTCGGCGTGCGGGGCTTCCTGCCCGCCTCGCTCGTCGACATCCGCCGGGTGCCCAACCTGGACGAGTACATGGGCCAGGCGATCGAATGCAAGGTGATCGAGCTCAACCGTTCTCGCAACAATGTGGTGCTGTCCCGCCGGGCCGTCCTGGAGGAGCAGCGCAAGGAAGACCGCGAGCGGATCCTGGATCGGCTTCAGCCCGGCGAGGTGGTGGAGGGCACGATCTCCAACATCGTCGACTTCGGTGCATTCGTGGATCTGGACGGGATCGACGGCCTGATCCACATCTCAGAGCTTTCCTGGTCACACGTGAACCACCCCTCCGAGATTCTGGGGATCGGCGACAAGGTGACGGTCAAGGTCCTGGACATCGACCGCGACCGCCAGCGCATCTCGCTGGGTCTCAAGCAGACCCAGGAGGACCCCTGGCAGCGCGTCGTGGACACGTACAACATCGGCGACGAGCTGGAGGGGACCGTGACCAAGGTCGTCGCCTTCGGCGCCTTTGTCGAGATTCTGGACGGGGTCGAGGGCCTGGTTCACATCTCCGAGCTGGCCCAGCACCACGTCGAGAATCCGCGGGAGATCATCCAGCCCGGAGACCAGGTCCGGGTCAAGATCCTGGAAATCGAGTCCGAGCGTCGGCGGCTGTCGCTGTCGATCAAGCGGGTCGAGGGCCAGGAGCTTCCCGTCCGGCCGATCATCGCTCCCACGGAGTCCGAGGCCGGCGACCTGGACCATGTGCCCGAGCTGGGGCTCTCCGAGGACGTGTTCGCGGCGGAGCCCGAGCCGGCCCAGGAGCCCGAGGCGGAGGCGGCCGAGGTGCAGGAGCCAGAGCTCGAGGCTCCAGCGGAAGAGGCTGCCGTGGCTGATGTGCCGGAGGCGGAGGCTCCGCCGGCGGAGACCGCTGAGCCGGAGCCCGAGCCCGAGGCCGCTGAGCCCGAGGCTGCCGCTGAGCCGGAGGCGGCCGCTGAGCCGGAGGCCGCTGAGCCCGAGGCTGCCGCTGAGCCGGAGGCGTCAGCCGAGGAGGAGCAGGCCTCCCCCGCAGCCGAGGACGAAGGCGCCTGAGCGTCCCGTTCGTCGGCCTGACGGGTGGGATCGGGGCCGGGAAGTCAACTGCCCTCGAGGCGCTGAAGCGACTCGGGGCATCGGTTCTATCAACGGATAGCGTCGTGCATGAGCTCTATGACGATCCAGGCGTGCGGGAAGCGGTGACTGATCGCTTTGGCCCAGATGTGGCGCCGGGCGGGCAGATCGACCGCGGCGCAGTGGCGCGAGCCGCCTTCGTCGCCTCCGAGGGCAGGCAGTGGCTGGAGGAGCTGCTGTGGCCCCGGGTGGGGGCCCGGATGGCGCAGTGGCGCCAGGACGCGGACCGGGCAGATCCGGCGCCCCGGGCAGCCGTGGTTGAGGTGCCGCTGCTGTTCGAGTCCGGAATGGAGGGAGCGTTTGACGCCACGATCGCGGTCGTGGCTGACGAGCGTGTCCGCTCCGAGCGGGCTGCGGCTCGGGGCCACGAGGCGCTCGACGAACGGGGCGCGCGGCAACTTTCCCAGCAGGAAAAGGCAGAGCGGGCGACGTACGTGGTAGATAACGATGGAACCGTCGATCAGCTTGAGGCCAAGCTGTCGGCGGTGCTTGAGATGCTTGAGAGCCGATGACACCACCCGCCGCCACAGCCGCAGTCCGCACCCGCAGCCGCTTCCGGCAGCGCGTGCTCTGGCGCCGCCGCGTCGCCCTGGCGATGTTCTGCGCGCTGCTGGCTCTGGTGGCCATCCTGACCGTCCCGCTCTTCCGGCGGGCGTACGAGGACCTGAGCCTGCCGCTTTCCTACTCCGGCATCATCCGCCAACAGGCGGTCCAGAAGCAGCTGGACCCAGCGCTGGTGGCGGCGGTTATCTACGCCGAGACGAAGTTCGACTCGCGCCCCTCATCGGCGGGTGCCGAGGGACTGATGCAGATGCTGCCCCGGACGGCCGAGTTCCTGGCCCGGCGCTCAGGGGCGACCACGTTCCGAACCTCGGACCTGGAGAACCCCGCGGTGAACATCGCCTACGGCAGCTACTACCTCCGCTACCTGCTCGACCAGTACGACGGCAACGAGGTCCTGGCCCTGGCCGCCTACAACGGAGGCGAGACCAACGTCGACAAATGGCTCGACGCCGCTCACAGCGCCGGCCGAGCCTTCACCGTGTGGCAGATCCCGTTCCCGCAGACCCAGGCCTACGTGCTCAAGGTCATGCAGGCCCAGCGGGACTACCGGCAGACCTACGCCAGCCAACTGGGTTACGGGTAGCCCGGGGCGGCGAGCCGCCCCGGCCCCCGTCGAGGCCTCGGCCGGTCAGGCCCCCCAGCCGATGTCATCGCCCGTCTCGAGCTTCTGCCAGACGGTGACCTCGGGCGGGCCCTGTGCTCCCGCAGCCTGCATTATCGGCCCGATCCGGCCGCTGTTCTCCTCGAAGAACCCGTGGAAGCTGTCGCCGTCGGGCCACTCGTCGATCACCAGGACCTGACCATCGGCGCCGTAGAAGCGATGGGCGATCAGCCCGTGGCTCTTGGCGCTATCGGTGATCGCCTGCATGGAGTCGGCGTTTGCCGACGCGTACTCCTCGACCTGCTTCGGGTCGCCCTTCGTCAACACCGTCACGATCACTGACACGTCGATTCCTCCTTGGTTGGGGTCGCCTCCGGAATCTATTCGAACACACCGCGCGGCCTGGATCAATTCGGCGACGGTTCCTGGGCGCCGGAGGGGCGGCATTGCGGCCACATGGTGACCTGAACCCCCGCTAGCCTCAATCCGAATGCCCAAGTTCGAGCTGGACTCCGCCTTCAGTCCGACCGCCGACCAGCCGGCGGCGATCGGCTCGCTGGCCGAGGGCGTGGAGGCGGGCGAGCGCTTTCTGACCCTGCTGGGGGCCACCGGAACGGGCAAGACCATGACGATGGCCGGCGTGGTGCAGGCGGTCCAGAAGCCCGCTCTGGTGATCGCCCACAACAAGACGCTGGCCGCGCAGCTGTGCAATGAGTTCCGGACCTACTTCCCGCAGAACGCGGTCGAGTTCTTCGTCTCCTACTACGACTACTACCAGCCCGAGGCCTACGTCCCCAGCAGGGACCTGTACATAGAGAAGGACTCGGCCATCAACCAGGAGATCGACCGTCTGCGCCACTCGGCCACGGCGGCCCTGTTCGCCCGCCGCGACGTCCTGATCGTGGCCAGCGTGTCCTCGATCTACGGGCTCGGCTCTCCCGAGGTCTATGACGAGAACCTCCAGACGCTGACCAAGGGCGACTTCGTCGACCGGGACAAGCTGCTGCGTAAGCTGGTCTCGATCCAGTACACCCGTAATGACACCGCGCTGGCCCGGGGGACGTTCCGGGTCCGGGGGGAGACGCTGGAGGTGTTCCCGGCCTACGCCGAGACGGCCTACCGGGTCGTCCTGTTCGGCGATGAGGTGGAGCAACTTCAGGAGTTCGATCCGCTGACCGGCGAGGTGCTCCAGGAGGACATCGAGCACATCGGGATCTGGCCAGCCTCGCACTACAACGTCCGGGAGGGAATGATCGAGGACGCGGTGGCCAAGATCGGCCGCGAGCTGAACGAGCGCTGCGCCGAGCTCGACGCCCAGGGCAAACTGCTCGAGTCACACCGCCTGCGCCAGCGGACCCAGTACGACATGGAGATGCTCCGCGAGCTGGGCTTTTGCTCGGGGATTGAGAACTACTCCCGGATCCTCGACGGTCGCCGCGAGGGTGAGCGCCCCTATTGCCTGCTGGACTACTTCCCCGACGACTTCATCTGCTTCATCGACGAGTCCCATCAGACGGTCCCGCAAATTGGCGGCATGTCCGAGGGCGACCGCTCGCGCAAGCAGACCCTGGTGGATTACGGCTTTCGCCTGCCCAGCGCACTCGACAATCGGCCCCAGACGTTCCAGGAGTTTCTCTCGATCACGCCGCAGATGGTGTTCGTGTCCGCCACCCCGGGTCAGTACGAGCGCTCGCATTCCACCCGGGTGGTCGAGCAGATCGTCCGGCCCACCGGGATCGTCGACCCCGAGGTGGACGTGCGCGAGACCCGCAACCAGATCGACGATCTGATGAACGAGATCCGGGGCCGGGTCGACGCCGACGAGCGGACGCTGGTCACCACGCTGACCAAGAAGATGGCCGAGGACCTGACCGACTACCTGCTGGAGATGGGCTTCCGCGTGCGCTACCTGCACTCCGAGGTCGACACGCTCGAGCGGATCCAGATCATCCGGGAGCTCCGTCTGGGCCAGTTCGACATCCTCGTCGGGGTCAACCTGCTCCGGGAGGGTCTCGACCTCCCCGAGGTCTCGCTGGTGGCGATTCTGGACGCCGACAAGGAGGGATTCCTCCGCGGCGAGACCTCGCTGATCCAGACGATCGGGCGGGCGGCGCGCAACGTCAAGGGCAAGGTTCTGATGTACGCCGACAAGGAGACGGCGGCCATGCGCGCGGCCATCGAGGAGACGGACCGCCGCCGCGAGATTCAGCGTGCCTACAACGAGGAGCACGGCATCACGCCGGAGACGATCGTCAAGGGCATCTCGGACATCGCGGAGTTTCTCCAGTCCGAGTCCAAGGTCCCGCGCTCGCGCCGCCGCCGAGTCAGGGACCGGGCGGGGATGTCGCCGGCCGAGTTGGAGAAGACGATCGTCGCCCTGGAGGAGGAGATGCTCCAGGCCGCGGAGGAGCTTCGCTTCGAGTATGCGGCCAAGCTCCGGGATGAGATCCGCGACCTGAAACGGGAGCTGGATCAGGCCGTGGCTACAGGAGACGCGTCGCCGAGCCGATAACGCTCCGCAAGCGAGCCCCGTTCCGGTAGTCTCGCGCCGTCACTCCCCTCGCATCCGGAGGTAGTTCGCCGTGGCCCTGGACCGTCAGAGCATCGAGAAGAAGGACTTCCCCATCGGGCGGAGGGGCTACGACCCTGAAGCCGTCGACCGCCACCTCAGTGCGATGGCCGATGAGATCGAGGAGCTCAAGAGCAATGCCCGGCGGAGGAGCGAATCGCTCGCCGAGTCCGCGGCCGAGCAGGTACGTTCGATCGTCGAGGCGGCCGAGGGCAGCGCCGGCCAGATCCGGTCGGATGCCGACAAGGATGCTCGCGAGATCCGTCGGGAGGCCCGCAATGAGGCCAAGCAGAGCCGTGAGGAGGCCACCACTCAGGCGAGCCAGTACGTGGCCAACGTATCGTCGGCCACCAGCTCCACCCTCGAGCGCCTGGACGCGATCGAGCAGGAGCTGGGCACGATGCTCGAGGGCCTGCGGACGAGCGTTTCACGGGCCAGCTCCGACCTTCAGCTGCTTGAGAACCACCTGGTTGAGGTCAGGGATGCTGTGTCGCCGCGGCCCGAGTTTGAGCTCGAGGAGCCTGAGCCCGAACCGGTCGTGACCTACGAACCGCCACCGCCGCCTCCTGAGCCTGAGCCCGAGCCGAGCTACTACGCCTCCGAGACCACGGTCGTCGAGGAGTTTGAGGCCGAGTCCCCAGAGCCCGACTTCGGCGATGACACCGAGGGGGCGCGCCTGATCGCCCTCAACATGGCGCTGAACGGGACGCCTCGAGAAGAGGTCGATCGGTACCTGGCTGAGAACTTCGATCTCAGTGATCGAGCCGGGCTGATCGAAGAGGTCTACGCCTCAGTCGAGGGGTAGGGGCCGCCGGGGCTTTGCCCCGCGGGGTGAATCGCAATTCAGCGCCGAAGGGGGGCGCGCAAATGCGAAACGTCGCGCGTGCGCGTGCGTCACGCGCGCTTGTCGCGCGCTTCGCGCGCGCTTCCCGCGAATAGCGATACCCGGCCACCCGAACGTCCGTTCGCCCGACTAGACTGGTTTGGAGTGCCTCCCACGCCGGATATGCCCTCATTCGACCGCCCCCTCAGGGCGGCCGGCGGCGTCCTCGGACGTCGGTGTAGCGCTGCTACACCTTCGGTCCTGCGTCCTTGCCACCCATCCATCAGTGGCCGCTCTCTGTGCGGCCGGACCCACCGCGGGAGACACTAGTGGATCAACTTGTCATCTCGGGGGCGCGGGAGCACAACCTCAAGGACATAACGCTGGCCATCCCTCGGGGGTCGCTGACCGTGATCACGGGGCTTTCGGGGTCAGGAAAGTCGTCGCTGGCCTTCGACACCATCTACGCCGAGGGGCAGCGCCGGTACGTCGAGTCACTGTCGGCCTACGCCCGCCAGTTCCTGGGTCAGATGGATAAGCCGGATGTCGACTCGATCGAGGGTCTGTCGCCGGCCATCTCAATCGATCAGAAGACGACCTCGCGCAACCCGCGGTCCACCGTCGGCACCGTGACCGAGATCTACGACTACCTGAGGCTGCTGTGGGCCCGGATCGGCCATCCCCACTGCCACATCTGTGGGCGCCCGATCAGCGGGCAGTCCACCGAGCAGATCATCGACCAGGTGATGGAGCTGCCGGAGGGGGTGCGGTTCATGGTGCTGGCGCCGGTCGTCCGGGGCCGCAAGGGCGAGTACGGCCGGCAGCTCGAGGAGCTCCGGGCCGAGGGCTTCAGCCGGGTCAAGGTGGACGGCGAGATCCGGCGGCTGGATGAGGAGATCACGCTGGACAAGAAGTTCAAGCACGACATCGCCGTGGTGGTCGACCGGCTGGTCATGAAGGCCGAGCTGCGCAAGCGCCTGGCCGACTCGATTGAGACCGCGGTGGCGCTGGCAGATGGCCTGGTGGAGATCGAACTGGTCGACTCCGAGGAGTCCGGCCAGCGCACGCTCACGTTCAGCGAGAAGTTCGCCTGCCCGGTCCACGGCCCCAGCCTGATCGAGCTCGAGCCACGGGTCTTCAGCTTCAACGCCCCGCACGGGGCCTGCCCGCGCTGCACCGGGCTGGGCTCGCAGATGGAGATCGACCCTGAACTGGTCGTGCCCGACCCGACGCGATCGATCGGCGAGGGGGCGATCGCTCCGTGGGCCGCCAGCGCCTCGGAGTACTACGAGCAGCTGATTCAGGCCATCGCCGAGCGCTATGAGGTGGATCTGGACACGCCCTGGGAGGACCTGCCCGAGAGCTCGCGCGACTTCTTCCTGCATGGGTCGGGCGGGGACCGGGTCCAGGTGTCCTACCGCAACCGGTTCGGCCGCCGCCGGTCCTACGCCACGACCTTTGAGGGGATCATCCCCAACCTGGAGCGCCGCTACCGGGACACCGACTCCGAGTTCACCCGGGAGAAGATCGAGGAGTACATGACCCTGCGGCCGTGCCCGGAGTGCCGGGGGGCGCGGCTGCGCCCGGAGTCAAGGGCGGTGCTGGTCGGTGAGACCCCGATCCACGAGTTCACGGCGCTGTCGGCCCGGCGGGCGCTGGAGTGGGTGGGGAGGCTGGAGCAGTCGATCTCCGACCACGACCGGCGGATCGCCCGGCTGGTCCTGCGGGAGATCCAGGAGCGGCTCCAGTTTCTGGACAACGTGGGCGTCGGCTACCTGTCGATGGACCGCGCCGCGGCCACGCTGTCCGGCGGTGAGGCTCAGCGGATCAGGCTGGCCACCCAGATCGGGTCCTCGCTGGTCGGCGTCCTGTACATCCTGGATGAGCCGTCGATCGGCCTGCACCAGCGGGACAACGAGAAGCTGATCGCCACCCTGGAGCGCCTCCGGGACCTGGGCAACACCGTGATGGTGGTGGAGCACGACGAGGGCACAATGCGGGCCGCCGACCACCTGGTGGACATGGGCCCTGGCGCCGGCGAGCACGGGGGGTATGTGGTCGCCCAGGGCACGGCCGAGGAGGTGGCCCGGATTCCGGAGTCCCTGACCGGGCAGTTCCTGGCCGGCACCCGGGTGATCGACCTGCCCCGGCGCCGGCGCAGGCCCAGCGGGTACGTGATGGTCGAGGGCGCGGCCGAGCACAACCTCCGCAACATCGACGTCCGGCTCCCCCTCGGCGTGATGTGCTGCGTGACCGGGGTCTCGGGCTCGGGCAAGTCGACCCTGGTCAACGACGTCGTCTACAAGGCGCTGAGCAACCGGCTGCACAGCACCCGCCAGCGGGCGGGAGCCCATCGGCGGATCACGGGGCTGGAGCAGTTGGACAAGATCATCTCGGTGGACCAGTCGCCGATCGGCCGCACGCCGCGGTCCAACCCGGCCACGTACATCGGGCTTTTCGACCAGATCCGGGAGCTGTTCTCAAAGACCCAGGAGGCCCGGGCTCGGGGCTACAAGCCGGGGCGCTTCTCCTTCAACGTCAAGGGCGGGCGGTGCGAGGTATGCCGGGGCGACGGCCAGATCAAGATTGAGATGCACTTCCTCCCCGACGTCTACGTGCCCTGCGAGCAGTGCCACGGCAAGCGCTACAACCGCGAGACCCTGGATGTCCGCTTCAAGAGCAAGACGATCGCCGACGTGCTCGAGATGCCGGTCGAGGAGGCGCTGGAGTTCTTCGCCCACATCCCCAAGATCCGCCGGCGCATCGAGACCCTGAACGACGTGGGCCTGGGCTACATGCGGCTGGGCCAGCCTGCCACGACCCTGTCGGGCGGTGAGGCGCAGCGGGTCAAGCTGGCCTCAGAGCTGTGCAAGGTGGCCACCGGCCGGACGCTGTACATCCTGGATGAGCCCACCACCGGCCTGCACTTCGCGGATATCCAGCGGCTGCTCGAGGTCCTCCAGCGGCTGGTCGACGCCGGGAACTCAGTGGTCGTGATCGAGCACAACCTGGACGTGATCAAGGTGGCCGACCGGATCATCGACCTGGGGCCCGAGGGGGGAGACGAGGGCGGCTGTCTGATCGCCACCGGCACCCCCGAGCAGGTGGCCGACGTCGAGGGGTCCTACACGGGCGGATTCCTGGCCGGACTGCTCCCCGCCCGCCCGACCCGGCAACGGCGCTCCACCGGTCGGTCACCGCAGAAGGCTGCGGCCTGAGCTTGGCCGGCCGCCCAACCGCGGCAGAGCTCAGGCTGTGGGCCCAGAAGTGGCGCTGGTACGAGCGCAACTCGATGCCCTGGAACCGGTTGCTGATCCACCGGGAGTTCGCCCGCCGCCGAGCCTTCGTCCGCTGGCCGGTGCACGGCAACGTCCTGGAGGCCTTTCGGGACGGCCGGCTGGAGGTGGGCGAGAACACGCTGCTGGAGCCGGGCGTGTGGCTGACCGCCCCCGAGACGGCCCGAATCCGGATCGGATCGGGGACGTTCCTCAACCTGGGGGTGATGGTGGCCGCCCTGGATCTGGTCGAGATCGGCGATCACTGCATGTTCGCCAACGGCTGCTTCATCTCCGACGCCTCGCACCGGTTCGATGATCCGGTCAGACCGGTGCCCTGGCAGGGCTTCACCACCAGGGGGCCGACCCGGATTGGCGACAACGTGTGGTGCGGCGCTCATGTGGTCATCACCAGCGGGGTCACCGTGGGGGCCCGGACGGTGATCGGGGCCAACTCGGTCGTGACCTCAGACATCCCCCCGTTCTCAATCGCTGCGGGTTCGCCCGCCCGGGTGCTCAAGCGGATCGAGTATCCGGGGTAGGGGGAGGCCCCGGCGCATGCGCCGGGGCCCTGGCGGTGCATGCACCGCCAGCGGGTCGGTGCATGCACCGACCCGAGGGGTCCGCACATGTGCGGGCCCCCTACGGCGTGGCGCCCGGAAACCCGTTTGGAGGTGGCGCTGGCTGGGCCTTCCGGTACGCGGTGATCGGGGAGCCGGCCCGGGTGGTGGTGGTGTAGGTCGGTCCGAACAGCACCAGGTGCCCGTCCACGATTCGCCCCATCCGGGCTCCGGTGAACCCGCTGTGGTCGCTGGCGGAGTAGCGCAGCGGGACCAGCCCCGGGCCTCGCCACGAGCTCCCCTCGTTGTTGATGGCGTCGATCAGCGACTGGCGGGTCAGGTTCGGCCCGGCCGCTCGCAGCGCCTGGACCAGCGTGTACGCGCTGGCCATCCCGTACTCGACGTTGGTGGTGAGCGGGGCGTTCTTGTCGTACTGGGTATCGATCTTCCGGAACAGCCGGATCCAGGGGTTGGAGGTCTCGCCTGGAGAGGGGAGATAGGCGTCGGTGATCGCTCCGTCGATAAGTCCGAATCCATGCACCGCCCCGCCGGAGTACGTGTCCAGGAGCCTGGCCACCGTGATCGGGTCCATCCCACCACTCCACACGACGAGCTGCGGGCCGTAGCGGAGCTTGAGCAGCGACAGGACGCTCATGGCCGTGTACGCGGGCAGGGTGAGGTCGACCACCACCTTTGCCCCGGCACGCTTGATGTCCCGCAGCTGGGACTCGACGGTGGTCGCCCCCGGCTGGTAGGTCTTGGCGGCCACCACCTGTGGCACCTGATCGCGGATCGCGGCCAGGCCGGCCTGCCCGGCCCCGTCGTCCTGGTAGAGGACACCCACCCTCTGGCCGGGGAAGTGGCGATGGATGTACGAGCCCAGGATCTTTCCCTCAATCGTCGAGTTGGGCTGCCAGCCGTAGGTGAACGAGTTATCCGTCCCGTTGTCCCAGCAGGGACATGGCGACGCCACGAACACGTCCGGCACCTGGTAGGCGTTCAGGAACGGTGTGACCTGGAGGTGGGTGGGCGTGCCCAGTCCCTCGAAGATCCCGAACACGTTGTTGTAAAGGACCATGTGCTCGACCGCTCCCGCCGCCTGGGTCGGGTTGTAGGCATCGTTGAAGATCAGCAGGCGGACGTTGCGCCCGTACACGCCGCCGTGATCATTGACGTAATCGAAGAAGGCCTGCGAGGCGGTCGCGATTTGGCTGTACCCTGGCGCCGCCGGGCCCGACTGCGGCTGGTGGGTGCCGAAGACGATCGTCGAGGAGCCGACGGGGGTTTTGACCGTGCGGTGCCCGGCGCCGCAGGCCGCCGCGGCCAGGGCCAGACAGACCAACACGCCTCTGGCGAGGCCGGGATGAATGATGCTCCTCATCTGCCGGTGGAATGTTGACGGGCCTGGGCGCCCGCTGCTCCCCGGCCGCGCGAGGACGCTACAGGCGGGACAGACCCAGCCTGAACTCCTCCAGTTCCTCGGCATCGATCGAATAGACATGCTCGGGCCCGGGGAACTCCCGGCCGCGCACCTCAAGGGCGTACTGGCCGATCGCCGTCACCATCTCCGAGCGGAGGTCGTGGTAGCGCTTGGCGAACCGGGGGGCGTGGCCGTCGTAGATGCCCAGGAGGTCGTGGAAGACCAACACCTGGCCGTCGGTGTCGCCGCCCGCGCCGATCCCGATCACGGGGATCTCCAGGAGCGGCATCAGCTCATGGGCCACGGCGGCCGGGATCGCCTCCAGCACGAGCGAGAAGCAGCCCGCGTCCTGGAGGGCCAGCGCGTCGGTGGCGACCTTGAGAGCCCGTGCGGAGGTCCGTCCCTGGGCCCGGTAGCCGCCCAGAGCCGTCGCGGTCTGGGGCGTGAGCCCCACGTGCCCCATCACCGGGATACCGGCCTGGATGATGGCTCTGGCCCGGTCGGCGCTGGTTCCGCCCCGCTCCAGCTTGACCGCATCGCAGCCGCCCTCCTTGACGAACCGCTGGGCCGTGGCCACGGCCCGCTCGTCGGAGGCCTCATAGGAGCCGAACGGCAGGTCGCCGACCAGCAGCGGGGTCTCCAGGCCGCGGCGGACGGCCTGCGTGAGCATCAGCATCTCCTCCACCGAGACGGGGACCGTGGACGGGTAGCCCAGCACGGTCATCGCGCCGGAGTCGCCCACCAGGACGATGTCCACGCCGGCCGCCTGGGCCACCTGCGCGGAGGGGTAGTCGTAGGCCGTGACCATCACGATTGGGTCGCCGGCGCGCTTGCACTCGGCCAGCCGGGGCAGGGTCATCGGTGCTGGATCGTCGAGCGTGTGGGGTATGGTGAGGTGAGGGGTGGCAGACATCGGGCTCCTCTAGGCGATGGTCGCTCCGACCAACTGGCCGGAGATTGGGGTCAACATCATTCGCGGCATTCAGGGTCTCCCGTTTTCAGGACTTCTCTGGATGATCAAGTTGTCAATCAGGCGGGTGCCGCCCACCCGGGCCGCGACGACGGCCAAAGCGTGGTCGTCGACGGTGGCCACCGGCGCCAGCGAATCGGCGCTCACGAGCTCCAGGTATTCCGGGGTGATCCCGGCTGAGCTCAGCTCGGCCAGGGCCTGGGCCCGGACCGCCGCGGCGTCTGACTCGCCGCCGTCGACCGTGCGCTGGACCCCGATCAGCGCCTGGTACAGGGCGCTGGCCCGGCGGCGCTCATCGCCGCTTAGTCGTACGTTGCGGCTGGACATGGCCAGTCCGTCCGACTCGCGGACGATCGGGCCGAGCTCGATGCGGATCGGGTAGGCGAGGTCCTCCACCATTCGTCTGATCACGACCGCCTGCTGGGCGTCCTTCTGGCCGAAGTAGGCCACGTCGGGGAGGACGATGTTGAACAGCTTGGCCACCACGGTGGCCACGCCGTCGAAGTGGGCCCGGCCTCGGATCGCTCCCTCGAGCGTCTCGGTCACCCCGGCCACGGACACCGTCGTGACAAAGCCCTCGGGATAGAGCTCCTCGAGGGCCGGCACGAACAGGTAGTCCACGCCCTGCTCGGCCGCCTGGCGCGCGTCCTGCTCCTCATCGCGCGGATATGCCTCCAGGTCGCGCGGATCCTCGAACTGGGTTGGGTTGACGAACAGCGAGGCCACGACCACGTCGCAGGCGCGACGGGCCTGGCGAAAGAGGGACAGATGGCCGTCGTGCAGGCCGCCCATCGTCGGCACCAGGCCGATCACCTCGCCGGCCTGCCGATGGCCGGCCAGGACGGAGCGCACGTGGGCAATTGTCCGGAGCGTTCTCATGCCGGCTGGGCCTCAGTGGCGAGCGAGCGGGTGGCGCTCACCAGGGCGTCAAAGAGAGGCAGTAGCTCCGGCGCCCGCTCGCCGATCGCGCTGCGCTGGCGCTGCACCGTCTCCTCATCGCCCCGGGCCACCGGCCCGGTCAGGGCACGCTCAGGCCCCTGGGCGACCCAGTTCTCCAGCGTGGCGCGGGCGAGCGGAGCCAGCAGCTGCCGGTCCACCCCGGCCAGCCCGGCCAGGCGCTCAGCCGCGGCCTCCACCGTGACCAGGAAGTTCGAGGCGACCGAGGCGGCGGCGTGATACAGGACCCGGTCCTCATCGGCCACCCTGACCGGCGTCATGCCCAGCGCGCCGGCCAGGCGCTCGGCCAGATCCAGCGCCCGTTCGGTCGCTCCGTCGACGGCCGCTCCTGCTCCGACGAAGCTCGGCTCGGACCGGGTCACCGTCATCAGCGGATGTAGTGAGAACGCCTCGTGGGGGGCGAGTGCGTCCAGAGTGGTGGCGCCCGAGCAATGGCCGACCAGCCGACCGGGTGCGATCAGCGACGCGGCGGCGGCGATCTGGCCGTCGGGCACGCACAGCAGGACGGCCTCGGCACCCCGGCCATCGGCTCCCCGCCCGAGCGGACCCACGGGCTCAAACTCGCTGCTTGAGGCCAGGGCCCCGGCCAGCGCGGTGCCCAGCCGCCCGGCACCAACGATGGCGATCCGGTCGCGCCCAACGTCTTGTGAGGGGAGATCCCGTTCCAGTTCCCGCATGTGAGATACCGGTCGGCTTGGGTATGAAGTACGTCGCTAATAGCGAGGTCCGCCCCATCTGGTGACGGCCTCAGGAGCCATGATACCCGTAGGAAATCGGGTCTACCATCGCTTGTGTGAGCGATGTCCCAGCCCGGATGAGGAGGCGTCACGGGGTATGAAAACGGCGGCGCAGCGACGGGATGAGCTCAAGCTCCTGTACGCCCAGGTGCGCGAATGCACCCGCTGTCCGCTCCATCAGGGCAGGACCAATGCCGTCTTCGGGGCGGGCAACGCGGACGCCGAGCTGATGTTCATCGGAGAGGCGCCGGGGGCCAGCGAGGACCGGCTGGGTCTGCCGTTCGTCGGCGCCGCCGGCAAGCTTCTGGACAAGCTGCTGGCTGAGATCGACCTGGACCGAAAGGACGTGTGGATCGGGAACGTCCTGCGCTGCCGGCCGCCGGACAACCGTGACCCCCAGCCCAGGGAGATTGAAACCTGCCAGGGCTATCTGTTTGAGCAGGTCAGGCTGATCGAGCCCACGATGATCTGCACGCTGGGCAACTTTTCGACCAAGCTGCTGCGTGGTGACACCACGGGCATCTCTCGTCTTCACGGCCAGCCCGAGGTCCGGGTGATCGGCTCGCGGGCGGTGCAGCTGTACCCGCTCTACCACCCGGCCGCCGCGCTCTACACCCCCTCGATGCTGGAGACGCTGCGGACCGATTTTCACCGCATCCCCGGCCTGCTGAGCCAGGGCGCGCCGGAGCAGCCGGGGGACGACGGCGGCCTGCCGGAGATCGACGAGTCCGAGGTCGAGTCCGCGCTCCAGGCCGTGAGCGATATGGACCAGCCGGGCCAGCCGGAGCCGGCTCCCCAGCTCGGGCTGTTCTAAACCAGCTCGGCCACGCCTGCTTGCGGCTCGGCGTCGCCGGTGGGCGGCCGGGTGGAGGGCCGAGAGCCGTCCCTGCGCAGCGCCAGGGCGAAGGCCACAACCGCCCCCACGGCCTGGACGGCCAGGACGAGAGTGGCGAAGCCCTTGGGATGGCGGGACGCCTGGAGCAGGAGCACGGGCTCGGCGGCCGCGACCGCGCCGACGGCGATCAGGAACCAGACTCGCTTCAGCGCCAGCATGTACTGGATCGCCAGGTACGTGCAGGCCAGGACCGTGAAGGCGATCCCGAGGACCAGCAGCGAGTCCGAGGCGGTGGCCTTCTTATGTCCGAAGACGACGCTCAGGAGCGGGTGCGACGCGACGGCGAAGATCAGCAGGCAGGGCGCGGCGCACACCAGCACGATCCCCAGAGCCCGAGCCAGAACCGGCCTCGTGTCCTCTCCGGCCGCCCGGCGCCTGGAGGCCTCCGGCACCAGATAGAAGGCCGCTCCCATGGCCACCCAGATCAACACCTTGGCCGCCACGGCCGTCGCCGTGTATGAGCTGGCCAACGAGGTTGAGAAGCGATGCTTGGCGGCGATCAGGTCGATGTTCTGGAGCACGGCGATCACGGCCAGTCCGGCGATCGGTGCGGCCGCCCGCCAGACGTGCCGGCCCAGCGAGACCGCCGCCGCGTCGGTCTGGTCGGAGTGAGAGGCGGCGTAGGTCCGCAACTTGACCGCGCAATAGGCCGACATGGCGACGTAGGCCAGGATCGAGCCCAGGTAGGCGCCCGTCACCCCGAGTCCGATGGCCAGCAGGGCTCCGGCGAGCAGGCGGGCCGCCTGCTCGCCCACCAGGCTCAGGCCCACGGTCCGATAGTCCCCGACGCTCTGCAGCGCGCCTCGCAACAGCGACAGCTCCAGGTACACGCAGCCGGTGGGAATCCCCAGCGCGGCGCCCCAGTAGGCGCGCACACCGACGGCGTGGGCGATCGGATGGCGCAGCAGCACCGAGGCCACCGTCAGCACGACCGTGGCCATCAGGAGCGTGCGCGTCCAGCCCCGCACGGTGGCCACCAGCGATCGTCCCAGGCCGAGATGTCCCAGGACCCCCTCTCGGGCCGTGGCCACCTGCATCGCCTGGCCAACCACCGACAGGATGACCAGGTAGCTGACCAGCGCGCCCAGCGACCCGTAGTCGAGGTGCTCGTGAGCGAACACGACCGTGGCCACCAGCGCCACCAGATTGTTGGCGATCATCGCGCCGGCCAGACCGGCGGCCGTGGCCGTGCCCGAGCCGCGCAGAGCCGTCAGCTGGGGTTGCAGGCGCGCCCGCAACGCCGCCAATCCACCCGGTCGGCGCTGTGGCCGGTGATCCGTCATGGCCCCGGTGACGGTACCGAATACAGTGGCCAGGACAGATGGGCTCTCATCGTTCGCGCAGCCCCGCGGAGACCGAGGCGTTGGGAGCCGAGCTGGCCACCAGGCTGACGGCCGGGCAGGTCATCCTGATCCAGGGTGAGCTGGGCGCTGGGAAGACGACGTTCGTGAGGGGAGCCTGCCGAGCCCTGGGCGTGACCGCGACCGTCAGAAGCCCGACCTTCAGCATCGGACACCGCTACGCCGCCCCGGTGCCCGTGGCCCATGTCGACCTGTATCGGGTGGCGGACCTGGACCAGGAGGACCCGGACCTGCTGACCGAATACCTCCGACCCGACACGATCGCGTTCGTGGAGTGGCCCCGCCAGCAGGCCGAGCTGGCCGCCCTCGGAGCGATCGTCGCCCGCGTCCGGATCGAACACGCCGGGCAGGACGGTCGGACGGTGGAGATAGATCCGGGGTGAGAATTCTGGCCTTTGATACCGCGAGCCGGGCCACCGCCGTGGCGCTGGCCACGCCCGGAGGTCTGTGGGAGCGCCGCGACGATCCGCCCATCGGCCAGCGTCCCGCCCACGCCAGCCGGCTGCTTCCCCTGATCTCCACGGTCATGGACGAGGCCGGGCTGGAGTGGCCGGAAATCGACCGCATCGCCGTCGGGCTCGGACCCGGCACGTTCACGGGCCTGCGGATCGGAGTGGCCACGGCCAAGGCCCTGGGCCAGGCCTCCGGGACGCCGCTCGTGGGGGTTTCGACCCTCCACGCGCTGGCCGTCGGCACGGGCGGGCCTGACGGCGCCGATCGCGATGCCGTGCTGGCGTTGCTCGACGCCCGGCGGGGCGAGCTTTACGCCGGGGCCTGGAGTCCACAGAGCCTCGAGGGGCCCCCACTGCTCACGCCGCGCGCGCTCAGCCCCGAAGCACTGCGGGATGCGCTGCCCGGCCTCGGCTCGCGCCCGCTGGCCGTCGGGGAGGGCGCAGTAGCATTCAGAGACGTGCTGGAGCGCGCCGGGGTGGACGTTCCAAGCGATTGCTCGGAGCTTCACCGGGTCACGGCGGCCAGCCACTGCCGGCTTGCCCGGCGCCTCCCGGTCACCAGCCCCGATGAGCTGGCCCCCGATTATCAACGCCTCCCCGATGCCCAGCCCAGATCCACCACCGCCGCCACCCCGGACCGACGCCGAGGGGGCTGAACAGATCACGATCAGGCGGCTCGGCCTGGCCGATCTGCCGCAGGTGATTGCGATCGAGCGACGAGCCTTCGTCACGCCGTGGTCCTCGGCCATGTTCGTGCTCGAGCTGTCCAAGGCATCGAGCATCTCGGTCGGCGCCTTCCTGCCGGGCCGGCGCCGGGCTGGGAGCCTGACCGCCTACCTGATCGCCTCGCGCTATGCCGACGTGTGGCATCTCATGAACGTGGCCGTCGACCCACCGGTCCGCCGCCGGGGCCTCGCCGGTCTGCTGCTGGAGGAGCTGATCGCCCGGGTGAGCCCGGCAGAGCCGATCACGCTTGAGGTCCGGCCCTCCAACGGGGCCGCGATCGCGCTGTACAAGCGCTTCGGCTTCCAGGCCGCGGGACTGCGGCCGGGCTACTACCGGGACACCGGAGAGGACGCTCTGATCATGTGGCGGGCCGTTGAGGACGGCCTGGGCTCGGAGGGCCGGCGATGATCCTGGCGCTGGAGAGCAGCTGCGATGACACCTGCGCCGCCGTGCTGTCGCCCGAGGGCGAGATCCTGGCCAACGTGATCTCCTCCCAGGGGGTGCACGACCACTACGGCGGGGTCGTCCCGGAGATCGCCTCGCGCCACCACCTCGCGCTGGTCGGACCGGTGGTGGACGACGCCCTGCGCCGGGCTGGCGTCGCGCTGCAGGAAATCGAGCTTGTGGGGGTGACCCGGGGCCCGGGCCTGATCGGGGCTCTCCTGGTCGGCGTGGCCACGGCCAAGGCGCTGGCTGCCGTGCACCGCACCGCGCTCGCCCCCGTCGACCATCTCCACGGCCACGTCGCGGCCAGCTTCCTCGGGGGCTCGCCCTTCGAGCCGCCCTTCCTCAGCCTGATCGCCAGCGGGGGCCACACGTTCCTGGCCCACGTGCGGGATCACGGCCCGTCGTTCGAGGTGCTGGGGGAGACGCTCGACGACGCCGCCGGCGAGGCCTTTGACAAGGGGGCGCGCCTGCTCGGTCTGGGTTACCCGGGCGGCCCGGCGCTGGAGCGGCTGGCCCGGGACGGCGATCCCGACGCGTTTGACTTTCCGACCGCGGCCCGGCTGCGCGGCCTGCACTTCTCATTCGCCGGTCTGAAGACGGCGCTCCTGTACCGGGTGCGGGACCTGGGGGAGCCCGAGGCGCAGCGCCGGCGAGCCGATCTGGCGGCCTCCTACCAGCGGGCGATCGTCGAGTCGCTTCTGATCCGGGTCCGCCGCGCCCTGTCTGAGACCGGGCTGGACCGGCTGGCCCTGGGGGGCGGGGTGGCCGCCAACGGGCCGCTGCGCCAGGCGGCCTCCGGGCTGGGCGTGGAGCTCGACACACCGCCGGTCGAGCTGTGCACCGACAACGCGGCCATGATCGCCAGCGCCGCCCGGTTCGTGCAGCCGCTGGCCTTCCCCGACTATCTGGGTCTGGACGTGTACGCGACCGGCGAGGTGCCGGCCGCCGTGGCCGCCTGAAGACCCATGGACGCCGACCGGACCAGGACCGTCGTGCTCTACACCCGGGAGGGCTGTTGCCTATGTGACGAGGTCCGTACGGTGCTGGTCCGCCTCCACGGCAGGAACCCTGCGGCCTTCGCCTGGCAGGAGCGGGACATCGACTCCGACGACCAGCTTCACCTGGCCTATCTGGAGCGCATTCCGGTGCTCACGATCGACGGCGAAGAGGCCTTCGAGCTCGGAGTGGACGAATCCGAACTCGAACAGAGGCTAGGTATTGTGAGAGCCGGATGAGCTATACCGCGGACCGCGATCGCTTCACGTCCGCGCAGGTCACGGGCGCAGACAAACCAGGGGAGAAGCTCTCGCTTGGCGTGGCCGCGCGCCTCTCGCGCTACCTCCAGGTGCTCACCCAGGCCCGCAAGATGGGCAAGGACACGATCAGCTCCCAGGAGCTGGCCGACTACACCCACGTCAACTCGACCCAGATCCGCCGCGACCTGTCGGGATTCGGCAAGTTCGGCAAACGGGGCGTCGGGTACAACGTCGACTCGCTGGTCAGCCAGATCCGGAAGATCCTGCGCACCGCCGGCCAGCACAACATCGCCCTGTTCGGCGCCGGCCACCTGGGCACCGCGATCGCCACCTCGGACATCTTTGCCGACCATGGTTTCCGCGTCGTGGCCGTGTTTGACACCGATCAGGACAAGGAGGGCGCTCAGATCGGCCCGTTCACCGTGCGCAGCAACTCCGAGCTCCGACACGTGGTTGACGAGGAGGAGATCGTGGTGGCCGTCCTGGCCGTTCCGTCGGGGTCGGCCCAGGAACTGGCCGATGACCTGGTCGACGCCGGGGTGAAGATCATCTTCAACTACTCCGAGGCCCTGCTCCAGGTCCCACCCGAGGTCACCGTCCACACCTCGAGCCCGGCCGTAGACCTGCTGTACGCCCTGTACTTCTACCTCACCTGATCTCCGACCACTGCGACGTGGTTCTCGACTTCAACACTGCCCGCGAGGTCTTCGAGCGGTCCACGGACTTCACCGTGGGCCTGGAGGAGGAGTTCGCCGTGCTCGACTCGGACCTGGCCCTGACGCCCGGGTTCGAGCACCTGCGCACGGCGGCGGCCGACGATCCGGTGCTGGCCGAGTCGATCGCCGGCGAGCTGATCTCCTCCGAGATCGAGATCCGTTCCGGCCGGGGGGCTGACCTGGCCGCGGCGATCTCGGCCCAGCGCGATCGCCGCCTCCGGCTGTTCGGTCTGGCCACCGAGTTGGGATACGGCCTCGGGAGCACGGGCACGCATCCCTGGTCGGACTACCGCGACCAGCGGATCATCGACACCGAGCACTACCGACGCGTGGAGGACGGGCTCAAGTACGTGGCCTGGCGCAACAACACGTTCTCGCTCCACGTCCACGTTGGGATCCGGGGAGCGGACCGGGCGGTCCAGATCTGTGACCGGATGCGGCCCGTGCTGCCGCCGTTGTTGGCGATCTCGGCCAGTTCACCGTTTCTGGATGGCCGGGACTCCGGGCTGGCCAGCGCCCGCAGCCAGATCTTCACCAAGAGCTTCCCCCGGTGCGGAGTGCCGGACCCCTTCGGGAGCTGGGACGCCTTTGCCCGCTACGTGGAGCTCCTGGACCGCACGGGTTCAATCGTCGAGTACACCCAGGTGTGGTGGTCGGTCAGGCCCCATCCGGCCTTCGGCACCGTTGAGGTCAGGATCTGCGATTGCCAGGCCACAGCCCAGGAGTCCGAGGCGCTGGCCGGCCTGATCGTGGCCTGCGTGGCGCAGGCGGCTCGGGACGTCGATGAGGGCGTGCCCTACCCCGAGGTGCCACGAACACTGATCGACGAGAACACGTGGCGAGCCATCCGCCATGGCCTGGACGGGCACATGATCGACTTTCAGCAGGGGACCGTCTGGCCGACGGCGGAGGCGGCCGAAAGGTTGCTCCGCTGGTGCGAGCCGGCCCGGGCTGAGATCGGGGCCGAGACCGCTCTACCGACTGAGAACGGGGCCCAGCGCCAGCGCCGGATGCTCCAGTCCGGCCTGACGCTCGAGGAGGTCTACACCGCCACCGTCGCGCAGACGCGAGAGACGTATGCTCCGGCCCTGGAGGCTCAGAGGAGGTGAATCGGTGAACGACGAAGGTGCACAGACCGGCGGGCCAGAGCCCAGCGAGGACGAGCTGCGTGCCGCCTACGAGGCCCAGGTCAAGCAGATCCAGGTGGAGCAGATCGTGCTCGAGAACGTGGTCACGGTTCTGAACCTGGGCATGCGCAGGACCGGAATGGCCCCTGGGACCGAGGACGAGCGCGATCCGGAGCAGGTCCGGGTGGCGATTGAGTCAGTGCGGGTCCAGCTGCCGTTGATCGAACAGTCGCTTCCCAACCAGGCGCGCCAGATCCGCGACGCCCTGTCCCAGCTCCAGATGGCCTACGTGAGGCTTGGAGGCCAGGCCGGGGGTCCGGTTCCCACGGCCGCGCAGGACGCTCCCGACGGCCCTCCCTCGCCTCCTGAGGCCGAGCAGCCGCCCGCCGAGACGTCCGGAGAACCGGGCCCGGCGCAGCGCAGCGGGCGCCTCTGGGTGCCCGGGCAGTAGCCCGCACGCTACACTCGCGCCGTTCCTACGGGGCCTCCGCTCGGCGCATCGGGTGGTGGCCCGTTTTGCCGTTGTGGGCGCGATCCGCGCCCCGTCGATCCAAGAGTCTTCGGAGGACCTTCCTTGTCCAGCTTCCTGACGCACCACGGCGTAGTGATTGCGCTGGTGTGTGCCGCCGCCGCCCTCGTTTACGGAGCCGTCACCTCGCGCGCGCTCCTGGCCCTGTCTCCTGGCAACGAGCGGATGCGTGCCATCTCAGCCGCCGTCCAGGAGGGCGCCCGGGCGTACCTGAACCGTCAGTACACGATCATCGCCGGCGTGGGGATCGTCGTGTTCGCGCTCCTCATCCCGCTCCAGAACATCCGGGTGGCCATCGGCTTTGCCATCGGAGGGATCCTGTCCGCGGCCGCCGGGTACATCGGGATGAACGTGTCCGTGCGGGCCAATGCCCGCGTGGCCGAGTCGGCCCGGGGTGGCGTGTCCAAGGCGTTGGCCGTGGCGTTCCGGGGCGGCGCCGTGACCGGGCTCCTGGTCGTCGGCCTAGCCCTGCTGGGCGTCGCCGCCTATTACGGGATCCTGACCTGGGTGGCCAGCTACACGCCGAAGGAAGCCGTGGATGCCCTGGTTGGCCTCGGCTTCGGGGGCTCGCTGATCTCAATCTTTGCCCGGCTCGGCGGAGGCATCTTCACCAAGGCGGCCGACGTGGGCGCCGACCTGGTGGGCAAGATCGAGGCCGGGATCCCGGAGGACGACCCTCGCAACCCGGCCGTGATCGCCGACAACGTGGGCGACAACGTGGGCGACTGTGCCGGCATGGCCGCCGACCTCTTCGAGACCTACGCCGTCACCGCCGTGGCCGTGATGCTCCTGGGCGTGCTGCTGTTTGACGAGTCGACGAACGTCGCTCTGTTCCCGCTCGTCCTGGGAGCGATCTCGATCATCGCCTCGCTGATCGGGACCTTCGCCGTCCGCTCCCGCTCGGGCAACGTCGAGCGCGCGCTCTATCAGGGGATGGTGGTGTCGGCCGTGCTGGCCGCCCTGGCCTTCATCCCGGCCACGTACTGGATGATGCGCGGGCTGACGTACAAGGGTTCGGCGGCCGCGCACAGCGCTACGACCCTCCAGATCGCGAACGCTCCCCATTGGTGGAAGTTCTACCTCTGCGCGCTCATCGGCCTGGGCATCACAGGGCTGCTGTTCGTGATCACCGATTACTACACCTCGACGCGCTTCGGCCCGGTCAAGCGGACCGCCCGAGCCTCGCAGACAGGCCACGCCACGAACATCATCCAGGGGCTGGCCTCCGGCATGCAGGCCACAGCGGCCCCGGCGATTGTGATCGCGATGGGCATCCTGGGGTCGTGGAAGCTGGCCGGTGGCGGGACCGCCGGGATTTACGGCATCGGCGTGGCCGTGATGGCGCAGCTGTCGCTGATGGGGCTGATCGTGGCCCTTGACGCCTTTGGCCCGATCACCGACAACGCCGGCGGGATCGCCGAGATGGCCGACCTCCCCGAGGACGTCCGCAACGTGACCGACCCACTGGATGCGGTGGGCAACACCACCAAGGCGGTGACCAAGGGATATGCGATCGGTTCCGCCGCGCTGGCCGCGCTTGTGCTGTTCGATGCCTTCCAGCGCGAGCTCTCCGGGCGCAACGTAGTGGCGGACTTCACCCTGGGCAATCCCCCCGTGCTGATCGGGCTCCTGGTGGGCGGCATGATGGTCTACCTGTTCGCCTCGCTGTCGATGGAGGCGGTGGGCCGGGCCGGCGGCGCCGTGGTCGAGGAGGTCCGCCGCCAATTCCGGGAGAAGCCCGGGATCATGGAGGGCACGGACACGCCCGAGTACGGGACGGCGGTGGCGCTTGTCACCCGGGCCGCCCAGCGCGAGATGATCCTGCCCGCCCTGATCCCGATCGTCGTCACGCTGATCGTCGGGCTGATCAGCGTCGAGGCGCTCGGTGGTCTGCTGATCGGTGTGATCGTGGTCGGTCTGTTCCTGGCCATCTCCATGACCGCCGGCGGCGGCGCCTGGGACAACGCCAAGAAGCTGATCGAGGACGGGGCCTTCGGCGGCAAGGGCTCAGAGGCCCACGCGGCGGCGGTGACCGGAGACACGGTCGGCGATCCCTACAAGGACACCGCCGGCCCGGCCATCAACCCGATGATCAAGGTGGCCAACATCGTGGCCATCCTGATCATTCCGATCATCACCTAGCTCCCGGCCACCGGCGCCTGCGCTCACTCAGCTCCCCGGCCACCGCCGCACGCTAGATTCCACCCCCGATGTTCATCCTGATCGTGGGCTGTGGACGGGTCGGTTCAGCGGTGGCCAAGCGGGCGCTCGACGCCGGCGCGGAGGTGTCCGTGCTCGACTCCGACCCTCTGTCGCACGAACGGCTGGACAAGGATCAGACGACCACCTGGGAGGACGCGGGTGGACGTTTCACGGTGGGTACGGCGCTGGAGATCGACGCTCTGATTGAGGCGGGCATCGATCGGGCGGACGTGTTCCTGGCCGCGACCCGCGGCGACAACACCAACCTGGTCATCGCCCAGGTGGCCCAGCGCCGCTACAAGGTGGAGCGGGTGGTTGTCCGGGTGGCCGACCCGGGTCGCGCGGCCTGGTACGGGGAGCAGGGGCTGCACACGGTCTGCCCGACCCAGCAGGCCATCGATGAGGCGTCTGAGATGGTGCTGGCCAGATGACACGCCCCGGCTGTAGCGCGAGCGCCAGGAGCACGTCGTGTACGTGATCATCGCCGGCGCCGGGAAGGTTGGGTGGAACCTGGCCCGCGAGCTGATCGGGCGCGATCAGGAGGTGACGCTGATCGAGTCAGACCATGCCCGCTACCGCGTCATTGAGGGCGAGCTCCAGCACGCCGCCCAGTACGGGGACGCCACCGAGCTGTGGGTGCTGGAGCGGGCCGGGATCCAGCGGGCCGACCTGACGATCGCCGTCACCGGCGACGATGAGGACAACATCCTGATCTGCCAGGTGGCCAAGGAGAGGTACGACTGTCAGCGGATCGTCGCCCGGGTCAACAACCCCCGCAACCTCCAGCACTTCCGGCTGTTGGGAATCCAGCCCGCCGTCTCGGCCACCGACCTGATCCTGCGCCTGATCGAGCACGAGGTGCCCGAGTACGGCCTGGTCCAGCTCCTGGCGCTGGAGGAGGAGCACCTGGAGATCATCGAGGTCGAGGTGGGAGAGGGCTCGCAGGCCGCCGGCGTCGGCGTGGCCGACGTCCCGCTGCCCGCTGGTTCCCTGATCATCTCGGTGCTTCGCGACGGGATGGGTTTCGTGCCCCAACCGGACTCTCAGATCCAGGCCGGCGACCAGGTGCTGCTGATCCTGGACCCCGGACTCGAGTCGGAGATCACGCCGCTTTTCGCGCCGGCGCCAGCCAAAGCCTCCGGCGGTCGGTAAGACGGGGCGCTGGGCTGGCGCTGATGCAGGAGGCTCGCGTACGGCTCGACTCTCCGGCCCGAGACACGCGCCGATGAGAAACCCAGCTAACGATTTCGTGGAGGGAGGCAGTGATGGCTGAGCGAGAGGTGGAATACGCCCTGATCGGCGGTGGCCTGGCCGGCGGGAACTGTGCCCGCTGGTTGCGAGAGGAGGGAGCCGACGGATCGATTCTGCTGATCGGCCGCGAGCCGGACCTCCCCTACAACCGCCCCGACTGCTCGAAGGACTACCTCCGGGGGGAGAAGCCGCGCGAGGATGTCCTGTTCCGCCCCGCCGACTGGTTCGCCGAGCAGGACATTGAGGCTCTGACCAAGGTGTCGGTGACAGAGGTGGATCTGGAGCAGCGAACAGCCAAGCTCTCAAACGGAGACCAGGTGAAGTTCGGCCAGGCGATGCTGGCCACCGGAGCCAACGTCCGCCGGCTGAACGTGCCCGGGTGCGAGCTGGACGGGATTCACTACCTGCGCACTTTCGGCAACAGCGACACGATCCGCGAGGACGCCGCGGGCAAGAAGGTGGTTCTGATCGGTGGCTCGTACATCGCCAGCGAGGTGGCGGCGTCGCTGACCGAGCTGGGCAGCTCGTGCGCCCTGGTGATGATGGAGTCGGTCGTCCTGAGCCGTGGGTTCGGCGAGCAGGCCGGCCGCTTCTTTGAGGACCGGCTCCGCGAGCACGGGATTGAGATCCATGCCGACGACTCGCTCGAGCGCTTCGAGGGGGATGGGCGGGTCCAGAAGGTGATCACGAAGTCGGGGCTCGAGCTCGAGGCCGACGCGGTCGTGATCGGCGCCGGCGTGGCGCCCGACGTCTCCCTGGCCCGGGCCGCCGGCCTCGGCCTGGGGGACAGCGGCGGGGTGATCGTCGATTCGAAGCTCCGGACGCCGATCTCGGGCGTGTTCGCCGCCGGCGACATCGCCGAGTACGACAGCGTGGTCCATCGCCGCCGGCTGCGGATCGAGCACTGGGACGTGGCCTTCAACCAGGGCAAGACGGCCGCGCTCAACATGCTCGGACGCAACCAGCCCCACGATGTCGTGCCCTACTTCTTCTCCGACCTCTCCAACTGGGCCTCGCTGGAATACGTCGGCCCGGCCTTTGGCTGGGATCGCGAGGTCGTCCGCGGCTCAATTGACCAGGGCGAGTTCTCGATCTTCTACCTGTCCGACGGCCAGGTCGCAGCCGCCCTCTCGGTGGGCCGCTCCGACGACCTGGAGCACGCCCGACGGCTGATCACCTCGCACGCCGACGTGGGGTCGAAGGCCGACGCGCTGGGCGACCTCGGGAGCGATCTGGGGGAGATCTAGGCGGCATCCAGCTCCTCGTCGGCCCCCTGGACCGCCTGGTGGCCGCGATTGCGACCTCCCCAGGTATCCGTCTGGCTGTGGCAGTTGGGACACAGCAACTTGAGGTTCTCCAGCCGATTGTCGAGACCATCCCCATTGATGTGATGTAGCTCCAGGGAAAGTGGCTTTCCGCGCCAATCGGTCATACCGCAGTGCTCACACCTCGCCTCTTTAAGGCCAGCTGCGATCAGCCTGGACTTGACGTGGTACCGGTTGCGGCGCCGGCCCTTACGGAGGATTTGGCCGATCGGCTCAAGGCGTGGGCGGGGAGAGATGACGTTACGGCGGATGGCGTCCCACCAGGCGTTCCGGCTGAACCCAAACGTCTGCATGCACTCGGTCATCGAATGACCGGATTCGTAATACGCCCGTATCTGGTCCCAGTCGTAACGGGTGGCGAACTCCACCGACGGCGGGACACCAAGCATCCGCAGGTGAAAGCAGACCGTTGGCTTGGAGATCCCCAGCTCGCGGGCGATCTGAGTGCCCGACAAGCCCTCGTCGTAGAGCCTGGCGACGGCTTCGCGCCTCGCGCCGTTTGGTCCTCGTCTTGATGGCATCAGCGAACACATGTTCGCTGATGCATCGGACGGAACTAAACAGCTCGGCGGCTCTACACTTCGGATCCAAGATCGGTCGGCGTTCCTAGGAGCGCCAGCCGATCAGCTGCTATGCGGGGTAGTCCAGTGGCAGTGACGCCCGGCTCTGGACCGGGAGACGGAGGTTCGAGTCCTCCCCCCGCAGCTCGATTTTTGAAGCGCCTCGGATTCCGAGGTGGCCCTACTCCGGGTCCTGAAACTCCGGCTCCTCGCGCTTCATCCCGGCCATCACCGCGGCCAGCTGGTTGGGGGAGCCGATCAGCTGGAGCTGCAGCTCGGCCTCCATCCGCAGCGTCTCCTCCGGCGCTCCATTCCACGACTCCTCAAAGAGCCGCTTCGCTCTGCGGACGGCATCCGGTGAGCGCCCCGCGATCTCGCCCGCCAGCTGGCGGGCTGAGGCCAGGGGGTCGTCGGCCAGGTGCGTGACCACACCGAGACGCGCCGCCTCCTCGCCGCTGAACACCCGGGCGGTGTAGGTGAGCTCCTTGGCCACGTCGATGCCCACCAGGCGAGGGAGGGTGCGGGTGATCGACATGTCGGGGATGAGCCCCCACTTGCCCTCCATCACCGACAGGCGCGAGTCCGGGGTGGCGAAGCGGATGTCAGCGCCCAGGGCGATCTGCAGGCCTCCGCCGAGGCAGTTTCCGTGGATGGCCGCGATCACGGGCACGGGCAGCGTGACCCAGTCGTAGGCCACACGCTGGAACTTGTTGGGTACGTTCATCAGGTCGCTGCCCCCGTCGCCCCCGTTCGTCCCCTCGACGCCCTGCTGGGCCGACATCACGCTGGCGATGTCGAGGCCCGAGCAGAAGCTCGGACCCTCGCCGTGGAGGACCACCGCGCGGATCCCGCGCGTCTGGCGGACCTTTTCGGCGGCGGCCAGGATCCCATCGAACATCGGTATGTCCAGCGCGTTGTGCTTATCGGGCCGCGACAGCGTGACCGTGGCCACGTGCTCGGCGATCTCGACCTGAACGCGCTGCTCGACAGCTGTCGTCTCAGTCATGAGGGCAGCCTATCCCTCCAGCGCGACCGGGTCCCCAACGCACACGAAGCCGGGTTCAACGACCCGTCCGTAAATCCCGAACGGCAGTGGTTCGGTGCTCTCGATGTCCTGGCGGTAACGCCCCAGGAGCTTGAGCGTCGGAGCATCAACCTCGCCTGTGACCGGATTGCGTGTCGTGATGTTGCACCGCCCCGCGTGACCCTCGAACCCGACGAGCGCCTCTCCGACTCGAACCGTCGAGCCCACCCAGGCGTCCTCGGCGTGCGCGTCAACGCCGTCGACCTCGATCAGCATCCGGAACCGGCGGGCATCGATCCCGTCCAACCCGCCCTCGGCGGCAAGGCGGTCCAGCGACCCGCGCGAGATGAGCGACACGGCACCCACGTCGCGCCGGTCCACCGCGCTGGTCTCGCCGGCCTCCACCAAGCGCAGGGGCCTGTCCGCCAGTTCGCTCAGCACCTCCGACCATGGCCCGTCGACCAGCCGAGCCTCCAGATCGCTGCCGTAGAAGCGGGTCTGCACCGGCGCGCCCAAGGCCACCGGCTCGTCCACCACCCTGCCGTCCGGCAGTTCGACCCTCAGGCGGCGCTCCTCGTCGGAGTAGCCGAACGCCGCGGTGTGCAATGCGCCCAGACGCAGTGAGTTCACCATCTCATTCTGATCGTCAATCAGGTAGAAGCGGCGGTTCTCCCGGACCCCGTCGCGGTCCATTCGGAGCTCCGTCACCTTCTGGAGCTGTGTGCCCTTGACCGGGGTGATGTTCAAGCCTCTGACCGTGACCATCCCGGCAGTCTGCCAGCCCGGGTCAGGCCGCGGCCTGCTCGGCCCAGTCGCGGTACAGGCGCCAATAGCGCCCGTGGGCCTCGAGCAGCTCCTCGTGGGTGCCCTGCTCGACCACCTGGCCGTGCTCCAACACGATGATCCGGGCCGCTCGCTGGATCGTTGACAGGCGGTGGGCGATCACGATCGCCGTGCGCCCCGCCAGCAGCCGGCGCAGGCCATCCTCGATCAGCGTCTCGGTGTGGACGTCCACGTTGGATGTGGCCTCGTCCAGGACCAGGATCCTGGGGTCGGCCACCAGCGCCCGGGCAAAGGCCAGCAGCTGTCGCTGGCCGGCTGAGAGCTTCACGCCGCGCTCGCCGACCTGTGTGTCGTATCCCTGCTCCAGGGCCGCGATGAAGTCCGCCGCCCCGACCGCCCGGGCCGCGGCCTCGATCTCCTCCTGCGTCGCCCCGGGCCGGCCGAAGGCGATGTTCTCCCTGATCGTGCCACTGAACAGGAAGCCCTCCTGCGGCACGATTCCCATCTGGGAGCGCAGCGAATGCATCGTGACCTCGCGCAGGTCGTGTCCGTCGACCAGCACTCGCCCCTCGGTCGGGTCATAGAAGCGGGCCACGAGCTTGGCGAGCGTCGACTTCCCGGCGCCGGTCGCGCCGACCAGCGCCACGGTCTGCCCGGGCGGAACCACGATGTCGATGTCCCTGAGCGCGTAGACGGCGTCATCGGAGGTGCCATAGCGGAACGATACGTCCCGGAGCACCAGCTCGCCGTGAATCGGCGGCAGTTCGGTCGCGTCTGGGGCGTCCACGATGTCCGGCTGCTCATCCAGCAGGTCGAAGATCTTGTCCAGGGCGGCCATGCCCGACTGGTAGGTGGTGTAGAGCTGCGACAGCTGCTGGATCGGATCGAAGAAGTTGTTCAGCGCGGCGATGAACGCGAACACCACACCGGTCGAGGTGTGGCCCGTGATGGCCTCGATCCCGCCGATGATCAGAATCTCAATCGTGACCAGCGAGGACAGGAACTCGACCGCGGGGAAGTAGGCCGCGTTGAGGTTGACCGTGGTCATGTTGGCCGCTCGGTTCTCCTCGTTGAGCTCGTGGAAGCGCTCGATGTGCCTGGGCTCCTGGCCGAAGGCGCGCACCACGCGAATCCCTGACAGCGTCTCCTGCAGATAGCCGGTGATGGCGGCAATCCGCTCCCGGGTCAGCCTGTAGGCGTCGGCCGAGGCGATCCGGAACAGGAATCCCCCGACGGCCAGGATTGGCAGCGCGATGAACGTCAGCAGGGCGAGCTTCCAGTCCAGCACCAGCAGGATCACCACGACGCCGATCAGGGTCAGCCCGGACTGGAACAGCGTGGCCATCCCGTCCTCGACCAGCTGGTCGAGCGCCTCGACGTCGTTGCTGATCCGGGAGATGATCACGCCGGCTCGATTGCGCGAGTAGAAACCGATCGAGAGTCGCTGGAGGTGCTCAAGCAACCGCATGCGGAGGTCCTGCAGCGCCCGCTGACCGACCCAGCCCACCAGGTAGGTCTGGGCCATCGAGGCCAGGGCGTAGACCACGGCCGAGAGCAGGAACCCGCCCACGATCACGTCAAGCACCCCGACATCGTGCTTCAAGATCCCGTCGTCGATGGCCAGCTTGGCCAGCGGGGCGGGCGCCAGCGCCGCGGCCGTGGCGGCGACCAGTGAGACGAACATCGCCACCACCCGCCATCGGTACGGAGCGAGGATTTGGGTCAGGCCCCTGAGCTTGCGCCGGCGCCCGGACGTGGCCCTCAGCCGACGACGGATCTCGGCCCGGGAGATGCGCAGGCGATCCAGCGAGCTCATAGCCCGGCCACCTCCGCCTCAAGCGGCTTGCGGTTGATGAACACCTGGTCGGGCATCCCCTTCTCCACGATCTCCTGGTAGAGCGGGGAGCTGGACAGGAGCTCGTCGTGAGTCCCGGTGGCGGCCACGGTGCCGTCCTCCAGGACCACGATCTCGTCGGCCAGGGCGATCGTGGACAGCCGGTGGGCGATCACGAATGTGGTCCGGCCGGCCATGACGTCTCGCAGGGCCAGCTTGATCTGCTGCTCGGTGGAGGCATCGACCGACGAGGTGGCATCGTCCAGAACGAGGATCCGTGGGTCGGCCAGGACCGCCCGGGCGATCGCGATTCGCTGGCGCTGGCCGCCGGACACCGTCAGTCCGCGTTCGCCGATCAGGGTGTCGTAACCCTTGGGCAGGTTCTGGATGAAGCCGTCGGCCTGGGCGACGCGAGCGGCCCGCTCCACCTCGGCGCGCGTGGCCTGGGGGCGGGCGTAGGCGATGTTGTCGTGCACCGTGGCCGAGAACAGGAACGGGTCGTCGGTGACCAGGGCGATCTCCCGGCGCAGGCTGGCCAGCTCGACCTCATCAACTCGCGCGCCGTCGATCCGGATGACGCCCTCGGTGGCGTCGTACAACCGCGGAAGGAGCGAGATCAGCGCCGTCTTACCTGACCCCATCGCCCCCACCAACGCCACGGTCCTTCCGGGAGCGATGTCCAGATTCACGTTGTGAAGGGCCGGTCGGTTCGTGCCCACGAACGTGAGACCCACGTTCTCAAATGAGATCTGGCCCGGGCCGGCCGGGAGGGCCGGCGCTCCGTCGGGCACGGTCATGGCCGGCTTTCGGTCCAGCAGCTCAAAGATCCTGGCTCCCGAGGCCGTCGCTCGCTGGGCGGCGCTCAGCATGTACCCGAGCGTGCGCATCGGGGAGATCAGCATCAGCAGATAGGCGTAGAAGGCCGTGAATGCTCCGATGCTCAGGGTGTGGTTGATCACGTCTCGGCCGCCCACGAGCAGCACGACCGCGAGACCCAGGTTGGGCAGGAAGCTGATCAGCGGCGTGTACCGGGCCTGGATCCGGGTGGCCGTCATCTGCTGGTCGAACACGCGCCCCACCGAATGGCGGAAGCGACGGAGCTGACGCTGCTCCTGGGCGAAGGCCTTGATCACGCGGATGCCGGAGACGTTCTCCTCGGCCTCGGCGGTGAGCTCGGCGATCCGCTGCTGGGCCTCCTGGAGTGCGGGGCGCGAGTGCTTGCCGTACCTGTGGGCAATCAGCACAACGAACGGCACCGGAGCAAGCGACAGGGCGGCCAGATCGGGCCGCAGCGCGAACATGGCCGCGGCGGCCAGCAGGATTGACAGCAGCGATTGGCCGATGAAGATCAGGCCATAGCCCAGGAAGAAACGCACGGCCTGAAGATCGACCGTCGCCCGGGACATGAGCTGGCCGGTCTGCTGGCGGTCGAAGAACGACAGTTCCAGCGACTGAAGGTGCTCGTACAGGCGGTTGCGCAGGTCGAGCTCTACTCCCAGGGACACCCGACCGGCCACCAGGCGGCGAAACACGCTCATCACCAGGCGGAGCACCCCCGCCACGCCGATCACGACCGCCCATACGATCAATGTATGGCGATCGTGCCCCTTGATCCCGTTGATGGCCCGTCCCGTGAGGTACGGGATCAGCACCGTGGCCCCCATGGCCACGAACGCGAGCACAAACGACCAGGCCACGGCCTTGCGGTACGGCCGCAAGAAGCCCAGAAGCCTTACGAAGATCTGCATGCTTCAGAAAGTATAGTACCGTCCGTCTGGTCGCGCCTCCCCGGAGGCCGCAACTGAACCGGGCCAGGCTCGTGAGCTGGAACGTGGCCGGTCGGGTCCAGCGCCTGGGCGAGCAGGCGGAACTGGTCGTGGCTCTGGGGGCCGACCTGATCTGTCTGCAGGAGGTCACGTCCACCACCGCCCCGCGCTGGACAGCTCTCCTGGCGCAGGCCGGATGGAGCTACACGCATGTGGCCTGGCCGGGCGATCCAGAGCCGGGGACAAAGCCGCGACGACGGCCACTCAGCGTGCTCACAACGTCACGGGAGGCGGCCAGCCGGACTGAGATCGCGGACCTCCCGTGGGCGGAGCGCGCGCTGGCGGTCCGGACTCAGGGCCTCGAGGTGGTCAACGTTCACTCGCCGATCAGCCCGTCTCCCGGTCTGGCCAAGGTCCTGACCCATGAAGCCCTCCATCGCCACATGAGCACGTCAGATGGTCCTCGGATTCTGTGCGGGGACCTGAACACGCCGCGACGGGAACATGCAGACGGGCGGGTGTGGACGTTCGCTCGCGATCAGTACGGCCGGCTGCGGGAGGACCGAGGGGAGCGCTGGGATGAGGCCGAGCTGTCGTTGATCAAGGGCCTGGAGTCGTTTGGCTTCCGGGACGCGTTCCGGGAGGAGCACGGCCCGGCCTGGAAGGAGCTGAGCTGGGAGTGGCCTCGCTGGGGGGGCGGTTACCGCCTGGACCACCTGATCGCCTCAGCCGAGGTCGAGGTCCGGGCGATCTCCTACGCCCACGAGTGGCGACAGGCCACGCTGTCCGACCACTCGCCGCTGGCGGCGGACATCGCGTGGCCCGACTAGCTGGACACGCCGGCGCTAGCTCGACTTCTTGCCGCCCTTGCGCCCGGCGGCTGCCTTCTGGGCCTGATTGCCGCCGCTGCCCGAGCCCGAGCTCTTCCGGCTCTGGCTGGAGCCGCTGCTCTTCCCGCCCCGGCTGGATGAGCCGGGCGAGTTGCTGATCGCAGCCGCTCTGGACTTGCTCATGCCCTTCTCACGCAGGCCCTCGTACTGCTTGTCGTTCTTAACGCTCGGTCCGTGATCTTTGGCCACGTCGCACCTCCATTTGGATCGACACATAGGATCTACCCGTTCGGGCCCGCTCTAATGCCCGATTTGGCGACGGTTCCCACTTGCCGCACCGAGAACTGCGCGCCTATGATCCCGGCACATTCCGGCAGGGGCTGGAAGCGCGCCAGAGAGGAGAGCGTCGAAAAGTGGACGTTGTCGTCAGGTACGGCTATGAGCCGCTCCGCGCATTCATACAGACGATCGGCGCGATGGTGGTGTTGCTCCGGCGCACGATCGTGGCCGCGCTGAAGCCGCCGTACGACTACGGTCCCGAGCTGGTCGATCAGTTCCTGTTCGCGCTCCGGCTGGGCTGGTTTCCGATGATCGTGGCCTCGCTGGCCTTCACCTACGGACCCGCTGGGATTGAGGTGGGGAACTTCCTCAACCTGCTCGGCGCGATGGACCGCTTGGGCGGGATTTTCGTGATCATCGTGATGCGCGAATTCGCCCCATTGGTGTGCGCGATCGTGATGGCCGGAGTGGCCGGGACGGCGATGACGGCCGACCTCGGCGCCAGGAAGATGCGCGAGGAGCTCGACGCGCTGATGGTTCTGGGCATCGACCCGATCAAGAGCCTGGTCGTGCCGCGGTTCCTGTCGCTGATGATGCTGACGCCGCTGTTCTCCATCTACGCGCTGCTGTTCGGGACGTTGGGCGGCGTCCTCGTCACGCTCTCCAACGGGGCCCAGGTGGGCCCGTTCTTCACGACCTTCTTCGCCCAGGCGAACACCGCCGAGTTCGAGGCGATGATCCTGAAGTCGACCGTCTTCGGGGCGATGATCGCGATCGTCTGCTGTTACAAGGGCCTGACCGTGTCCGGCGGCGCGGAGGGGGTCGGCCGGGCGGTCAACCAGGCGGTCGTGATCGCGTTCATGGGCATCGGGGCGATCGACTACACGTTCACCCAGACGCTCCTGGCCACCCATCCGGGACTGAACCTGCCGCGATGAGGGCACCAACGAGCACTCCCGGACGAACCTTGTCCCTCAGGTGTCGCATGTGTGAACCGCAGGGACAAAGTTCGGCGCGGCGGCCCGCGTCCGACGCGAGCCCGGCTCCGCGCACGAAATGACCGCCCTGCGCACCCCGCCCGAGCCCGGCGATTCGAACCCGCTCGCTCGCCCCCTGCGGGCGCTGAACTCCTTCGGCGAAGCGTCGCGCTTCTGCTCGCGGATCATGGTGAACGTACTCGACGGCCGCGTGCTGCGATTCACCGGGGAGACGCTGCGCCAGGCTGGGATCCTGATCGCCGGCTCGGCCCTGATCGTCCTGGGGTTGGTGTTCATCCTTGGCCTCCAGTGCGGGATCGAGGGCGCGTACACGGCCAAGACGGTCGGTGCGCCGTCGTCAACCGGCGCGATCACCGCCGTGTGCGACCTCCGGGAGGTGATCCCGTACGCCTTCGGCTACATGATGGCCGCGAAGGTGGGCACCGGGTTCGTGGCCGAGCTTGGTTCGATGCGCATCTCGGATGAAATCGACGCCCTCGAGGTCATGGGACTCGACTCGGTCCTGTACCTGGGGTCGACCCGCCTGCTGGGCACCTGGCTGGTGCTCCCGTTCCTGTACATGCTGGCCGTCGCCGTGGGGTTCGTGGCCTCCTACCTGGCCGATGTGATCGAGTTGGGCCAGGTCTCAAAGGGGGGCTACCTCCAGCTCTTCTGGCAGTTCCAGTCCCCCACGGACTTTCTGTTCTCGGGGATCAAATCGATGGTCATGGCCACGTTCATTGTCTTGGTATGCATTTACTACGGCTACCACGTGACGGGCGGCCCGGTCGGGGTGGGCCGGGCGACCGCCCGGTCGATGTTCGTCAACATCCTGGGCATCCACCTGATCGGGATGGTTGGGACTCAGCTGTTCTGGGGCGGGAACGCGCGGACTCCGATCGGGGGCTGAGGCGGCCGTGGTGAGGCCCCGGACGAATCCTCATCTGGCGGCGGCCAGGTCAGGCCAGCCGTCGGCCGACTTGGTTGCATCGGATCGCGGGTGGCGTCCTCTCCGTCTGGCCGGCCCGCTGGTGCTGGTCGTGGCGGTGGCGGCCGTGACCATTCTGCTCGTCAGCAGCCACTCGTCGTATGTGCTGCACGCCCGGTTCTACGACGCCGGACAGTTGGTGGGCGGTGACCTGGTCACGGTTGGCGGCCATCAGGTCGGGTCGGTGGGTCAGGTCACGCTCGTCGGCCACGGGATGGCCGACGTCGCGCTCAACATCACCGATCGCTCCCTCACGCCGCTGCGCCGGGGGACGATCGCCACGATCGGGCAAACAAGCCTCACGGGTGTGGCCAATCGGTTCGTGGGCATCACCCCGGGGAGCGGGCCGCCGCTCCCCAGCGGGTCGATTCTCTCGCCCGAACAGACGCGAGGGATTGTCGACCTGGACACGCTGCTGGACACGCTCACCCCACGAGTCAGGACGTCGCTGGAGAGCCTGCTCCGCACCGGTGCCTACACGGTGTCCCAGCCCACGGCCTCGCAGTTCAACCGTGGCCTTCTGTACTCGAATTCGGCCCTCACCGAGAGCACACAGCTGGAGGCGGCGCTGGTGGCCAACCGGAGCGCCCTGAGCGGGCTGATCTCATCCTCGGCCCAGCTTACCCACGCCCTGGCCGCTCACAGCCAGCAGCTTGGAGGAGCCGTCCATGAGACCGCCGCCGTCCTTCGGGAGATCGCCACTCAGCGCTCGGCGCTGGCCGACTCGATCTCTCGGGCCCCGGCGGTGCTGGCCCAGAGCACACGCGTGCTTGGTCACCTGGGTGGCACGCTCAGGGTCCTCGACCCGGTGCTGGTCCATCTCCGCCCCGCGGCCGTGCGGCTGGGCACCCTCCTCCGGGCCGTTCTGCCGGCGGCGGCCAACGCGATTCCCACGCTCCAGGCGCTCCAGAGGCTCGTGCCCGGAGCCGAGGCCGCCCTGGAGGCCTTTCCCGCCGTCGAGCGTGTGGCCACGCCGGCGGTCAACTCACTGACCACCCTGCTGCGGGTGATCTCGCCGTCGCTGTCCTCGCTGCGCCCGTTCACCTCAGACGTGGTGGGCGGGTTCTTCAACGGAGTCGGTGGGGCCACGGCCGGGACCTACGACGCCAATGGTCATTACCTGCACGGTCTGGCCACCATCCAGGGCGGGGGTGCCTCGCTGACCGGCCTCCTGAACCTGCTGCTGGGACACCCGGGGACGCTGGGGCCGTTCGGAGGGGAGCGCACCGGACTGCTGTCTCCCTGCCCGGGCGGGGGCGGCCCGCCGGCGGCCGACCGCTCGAACCCCTGGAACTTTCCCGACATCCTGCCCGGCGCCCCGACCGTGTGCAAGCCGAGCAACAACCAGCGATGAAACGTCTGGCCGCCATCGCACTCGGTCTGCTGCTGGTCGCGGGCGTGGCGACAGCGGTCGCCTCGTCTGGATCCGGAGGCGCGTCCTCGGGACGCTTCGACGTGATCTTCGACGATGCCCGCGGGCTCGTCTCCGGTCAGCTGGTCAAGGTCGCCGGAGCGCGGGCGGGGGAGGTGGCAGGCGTCCACCTGACGGTGGGGTACAAGGCCCGGATCGAGGCCACTGTGCTGACCAAGTTCATGCCGTTGCACCGGGACGCCACCTGCACGATCCGACCCGAAGGGCTGATCGCCGAGAACTACGTCGAGTGTGACCCGGGCACGCCCGGGAGCCCGCCGCTTCGGGGAACCGACGGACGTCCGCCGACCGTCCCCGTGACCCACACCACCGAGCCGGTCAGCCTGCTCGACCTGTTCAACACGTTCAACCTGTCAACCCGGCAGCGGCTGACCCTGCTCTTCAATGAACTGGGCATCGCCACCGCGGGTCGGGGCCGGGACCTCAACCAGATCCTGCTCCGAGCCAATCCCACCCTGGCCCTGGCCCGCCAGGCGATCGGGATTTTGCTCAGGCAGCGGTCCCAGCTGAAGACCCTGATTGACTCGACGGCCACGATCGCCGCCCAGGGGGCCGGCCACACCGAGGTGCTGAAGAGGTTCCTGGACCGGGCGGCCGCGCTCACGTCCCTGACCGCGAGTCACCGCAGCGCACTGGCCCAGGGCCTCAGGCGGCTTCCCGGCCTGCTGTCGGTGGCCCGCCCGGCTCTGAGCCAGCTCGACACCGTGGCCAGGAACGGCACGCCGCTGCTGACCCAGCTCCGGGCCGCGGCGCCCGCGCTGGAGCAGGTGTCTCGAGACCTGAAGCCGTTCGTGGCCGCGGCCAACCCGGCGCTGGGCAAGCTGTCCGGCACACTGCACACGGCGATTCCGGCTCTGCGTCAATCGCTTCCGCTGCTGAGCCATCTGGAGTCCTATGCGCACCGCTCGCTGGGCAGCACGGTGCTGTCGGCCAAGCTGTACAAGAACCTCCAGCAGCACGGGTTTGTGGAGGAGTTCCTGTCCGTGGCCTACTACATCGGCACCTCGCTGTCCCGGTTTGACTCCACCTCCCATCTGCTCCCCCTGCTGCTGATCTCTCCCCACAACGGCAAATGCGGCCGGTATGCCACCAAGCCTGTCCCGGGATGTAGCGCCCACTTCGGGTCCCAGCCGGCCTACCACCCTGTCCACGGCCCCGCGTTCCGGGCCCTGACCAACTACCTGGTCAAATGAGAACTCCAGGGGGCAATGTCCTGGGCAGCCGGCTGGTGCTCGGCGTGGTGACGATCATGATCATCGGCCTGGCGGTGTACCTGAGCTACATCGCCGAGAACGGCCTGCCGTTCCTGCCCACCTACCGGGTCAATGTCCAGGTGGCCAACGCCGACGAGCTGGACAAGAACGCCGACGTGCGAGTCGGCGGCGCCCTGGTCGGTCAGATCCTCACCATCACCCCCGAGGCGCCGAGCAGGCTCTGGCCCCACCCGTACGCCCAGCTCGAACTGGCGCTCCAGCCCAGCCTGCGTCCGCTGCCCACGGACACCCATTACCGGATCAGGCTGGCCTCAGTGCTCGGGGCCAAGTACCTGGAGCTGATTCCGGGCCATCGCAGGGCCCGCGGGGTGCCGGATGGCGGGACGCTGACGCTGAGTTCGCGGCCCGGCGCCAACCGCGAGCGTCCGTTCGTCGACTTCGATACAGCCCTGCGGATCTTCGGCCCGCAGATCCGGACGCCCCTGCGATCGGCCCTGACCGAGTTTGCCGACGCGCTGGCCGGCCGGGGCTCGGACTTCAACGACTCCACGTACACCCTGGCCCGCCTGCTCGGGCCCCTCCAGCGGCTGCTGGCAGTGTTTACCAACCCGGCAAACCGGTTCGGCACCCTGATCGACGGGGCCGCGGCGACGACGCACGCTCTGGCCGGTGTGGCGCCCACGATCAACTCGCTGCTGAATCACTCGAGCGTCACCTTCCATGCGCTCGACCGGCCATCGCTGGGGCGGACGATCGATCAGTTTCCGGGTACCGAGGCCGTGGCGAGCCGAGTCCTGGCCAGGTCACTGCCCACGCTCGCCTCGGCCAGCCGGCTGATGACCGAGCTTCGGCCCTCGGCCGCCCTGATCCCGGCCGCGGCCAATCGGCTTGACCTGATCTTGGGCGCCGCGACGCCGGTGTTCCGTCTGGTCCCACAGCTGGCGCCGGCGCTTCAGAAGGCCGTCGGCTCGGTCCAGGCGCTGGCCCGGGACCCCAACTCGATCAAGACCTTCAACGCGCTGGGCCCGTACGACCTGGCCACGGTTGGTTCGTCGGCCTTCATCGGCCTGGGCTCGGTTCTGCGCACCGTGGCCAGCGCCCAGTTCGCCTGCAACGTGACCGGGCTGTGGCTGCGCAACTTCGCCTCAGGCCTGACCGCGGGTGACAGCACCGGGCCGTTCCTGCGGGTCATGCCGGTGCTCGATATCTCCCAGAGCACGCAGTCGGCCCAGCCCTCGGCGGACCTCCACGACAACTTCTACCCCCGCGAAAGCTCGTCTCAGTGCCAGGCCGGCAACGAGCGCTACACGGGCCAGCAGCTAATCGGAAACCCGCCCCGAACCTCCACGGTGGTGGACAACACGGCGCCGCCGCGCGGGGCCCTGGCGCGGGGTCGGAGGGCCGGGTTGGTGCCATGAGCCTACTTGTGAGACGGCCGGGCCGGCATCGGCGCCAGCTCCATCCGCTCGTGATCGCCCTGGCCGTGATCGTGGCCGTGGCGGCGGTCACGTTCTACGCCTTCAATCTTGGTCTGCCGTTCGGCCACAAGTTCACGCTCTACGCCAAGGTCAGCAACAGCTACAACGTCCGTGGCGGCGACCCGGTGCGGATCGATGGCGTCGACATCGGGGCGGTCCAGGGAGTGAGCGCCGCGGGGCGAGAGTCGCTGATCGGGTTCAGCCTCGACCACTCCGCCCTGCCCATCCACCGGGACGCGAGCGTCCGGATCCGGGACCGGCTGTTCCTGGAGGGGAGCTACTACCTGCAGCTCGACCCAGGCACGCCAGAGGCGCCGACGCTGTCCGACGGGGGAACGATCCCGCTTTCGCGCACCTCCGGGCCCGTCCAGCTGTACCAGCTCCTGTCGCAGTTCACGACCTCGACCCGCCACAGCCTGGTGGGCACGGTGGAGGGGCTCGCCCAGGGGTTCGGCGCTCCCCGGGGTCAGGGCCTGAATCAGAGCGGCGCGGCCGGGCTCAAGGCGCTGGCCCCGCAGCTGGCACCGCTGTTCCACGACACGGCGGTCGTCACCCGCGCGCTGCGCGGAACCGAGCCCTTCGACCTTCCCAGGCTGCTGCGTGCCACGCGGAGCGTGACGGCGACATTGGCCGCCAACTCGGGCCAGCTGGTCGGTCTGGTCAATGGCCTGGACCGGACTTCGACCGCGCTGGCCTCCTCCGACGGTGCGCTGGCCGCCTCGATCCGCGGCCTCGACCAGACGCTGGCCGGCGCCCCGCCTGCGCTGAGGGCGATCGATGGCGCACTGCCCGCGGTCGACCGGCTGGCCCGGGCGCTTGATCCAACGCTGCTCAGGGCACCGCCGATCCTGGATCACCTGACGACGATCGTGAACCGGCTGGCCGGGGTCCTGGCTCCGGCGGAGCGGGCCTCGCTGCTGACCGCGTTGCGAGCCACGTTCAAACAGCTACCGAACATCCTGACCAGGCTGGCCGGGGCCTTCCCGATCGGCAATCAGGTCACGAACTGCTTCATCACCCACATCATTCCGATCCTGGTCCAGGAGGTGCCGGACGGCTCGCTGTCGACCGGAAACACCGTGCTCCAGGACTTCATGCACTTCCTGCCCGGTGTGGCCGGGGCCAGCGGGAGCTTTGACGGCAACGGTCCGTACACCAGGTTCCTGGCCGGAGCCGGTGACAACACCCTGACCGGCAGCTTCGGCGGAGGGGTCGTCGGTACGACACCTCCTGGTGGGGGATCGATCGAGGGAGCTCGGCCCCAGTGGATCGGCGATCTCAAGCCCGGCGACTTCCGGCCCGATGTCTCATGCTCGACCCAGAAGCTGCCCAGCCTGGCCGCCACCACCGCGGCGAGCGATCTGAGGACCAGATGAGCCGCCGGACGAGGATTCAGCTGCGCCGGTACGGGGGCCACCTGGTGCTGCTTCTGATCCTGATGGTCGTGGGGACCGCAGCGGGGTTCTTCATCCTGCTGAATCAGCGCCTGCCCAACCCGTTCCAGAGCTACTACCAGGTCAACGGCGCGTTCACCACCGCCGCGGCGGTGGTGCCCGGACTGGGCGAGCCGGTCAACGTGGCCGGCGTGCGGGTGGGTCAGATCAACGGCACCTCATTGCAGGACGGCCAGGCCACCGTCCGCATGCAGATCGACCCCTCACAGCTCCCGGCGATCTACCGAGATGCTCACGCAGACCTGGTCCCCAGAACGCCCCTGAAGGACATGGAGGTGGACATCTGGCCGGGGGAGCGCTCCTCCGGCCGGCTGCCCTCAGGAGCCACGATTCCGATCGCTCAGACGATCTCCCCGGTCGACTCCGACGAGGTCCTGAGCGCGCTGGACGGCGACACCAGAACCTGGCTTGACAGCCTCCTGACGTCGCTGGGGCAGGCTACGGCTGGCCGGGCGGGCGACATGCGCGCGCTGCTGCGCGCCGTCGGGCCCACCGCGGGCCAGCTTCGCCAGGTCGGAGACCTGCTGGCCGCGCGGCACAACGAGCTGGCCCAGCTGACCCACAACCTCGGCCTGCTCACCCAGGCGGCCAGCTCCAAGGACGCCCAGATCGGCCAGGTGATCCGGGCCAGCCAGGGCACGGTCTCAGCCCTGGCCTCTCAGAACGTGGCGCTGCGCAGGGCGGTGATGCTGCTGCCCGGGACACTCAGCCGGACCCGAACCACGCTCGGCGACCTGACGACGTTCTCGCGCGCGCTCGGTCCGGCCTCAACCGCGCTGAGGCCGGTGGTCCGCTCGCTGCCATCCACGCTGCGCCGGTCCCAGACGCTGTTCCGGGGCGCCGCGCTGCTCCCGCTGCGCCAGATCAGGCCATTCGTCCAGGCGGCGCTTCCGCTGGCCCAAAAGCTTCCGCCGCTGGCCGCCGATCTGAAGATTGAGGTCCCGGACCTGATCGCCGCCTTCAAGGTGCTGGCCTACTCGGCCAACGAGCTGGCCTACAACCCCGCGGGCAAGAACCCCGGCTTCCTGTACTGGCTGGCCTGGTTCGCGCACAACTCAGATTCGTTCATCTCGAGCTCGGATGCCAATGGGCCGGTGTGGCGGTCGGTGCTGCTGGCCAGCTGCGGCACCTTGAAGAGCCTGAGCGTCGGACCAGTTCTGGAACAGATCCTGGGCACGAACTTCGGGTGCAAGTGATGGTTGAGATCGACTCACGCGGGACGGTCGGCTGATGGTCACCCAATCACCACGACGCAGCGCCTTGCTGGTGGCCCTGGCCTTCACGCTGTCGTGCGTCGGGCTGATGATCTTCGTGTGGACGCAGTTTTCCGGGACGGTCCCATTCGCGGCCCAGGGCTACCAGGTCCGGGGGCTGTTCAAGGAGGCAGGCCTGCTCGTCTCGGGGGCCGATGTCCGGATCTCGGGCGTGGACGTCGGCCGGGTCACCGCGGTCAACAGGCACGGCTCGGAGTCACTGGTCACGATGTCGATCCAGCAGCGCTACGCGCCGGTGCCCAAGGACACCCGGGCCATCCTTCGCTTGAAGACGCTGCTGGGCGAGGCCTACATCGAGCTGTCGCCGGGCACGCGGAGCGGTCCGAGCCTGCGGGACGGCGCGCTGCTGCCCCAGTCTCAGGTGGCGCAGACCCAGCAGCTCGACCAGGTTCTGGGCGCCTTCGGGCGGCCCACGCAGCAGGACCTGGAGCGCTTTCTGACCGGCGGGGCCGCGTCCCTGGCCGGGCGGGCGGCGGATCTCAACTCGACGCTGGGAAACCTGGATCCGGCCGTGGCAGACCTGTCCGAGGTCGTGGGTGAGCTCGACCAGGAGCGAGGACCGCTGGCCGGTCTTCTGCGCAACGGCGCCACCGTGCTGACGACGCTCGGTCAACGGGCGGCTGACCTCCAGACCCTGATCAGAGCGGGCGACCAGGTCTTCTCCGCCACCGCCGCCCGGAACTCGGCCCTGACAGCCACGATCGGTCGGCTACCGCCCTTCCTCGCGCGTCTGCGGGTGACGCTGAACGCGGTCGGGCACACGCTGGTTCTGGCCGGCCCCTCGGTGGCCAGCCTGCGGCGTTCGGCGCCGCTCCTCCGTCCCGCGCTCCAGGACGTGATCACGCTCTCAGGTCCGGCCCTCGGGCTCCTGCACCAGGCCCCCCGCCTGGTCCACGACTCGCTCAAGGCGCTACCGGCCATCGCCCGCTTCAACCAGGCCTTCAAGCCGGCGGTCGATCAGCTGCTGCCGGCCGTCCGCCAGATCGTCCCGGTGATCTCACTCATCGGCCAGTACCGCCAGGAGCTGGTTGCCGCGATGTCCAACCTGGCTGCCTCACTTGAGGCCCAGTCCCCGGCCAACACCAACGGCTACCCAGATCCCCCAGGCTCAGCCAGTTACCTGCGGTCGACGTCGATCCTGGGCAATGAGTCGCTCTTCGGCCAGTCGATCCGCGAACCCACCAACCGGGACAACCCATACTTCTCCCCGGGCGAGCTGAGCAACCTGGCCCATGGGCTTGAGTCGGCCAGCTGTGCCAACACGGGCAACGTCTCCCAGTCCCACTTCGGCTTCCAGAATGTGCCCTGCCGAGCGGAGCCGGGCTTCGAGTGGAACCACCTGGTCCGCTACTTCCCGCACGTGACCGCCGGCTCAAAGCCTTAGGGTTCGGCCATGAAGTGGGTCTACGACTTCTCCGAGGGGTCCAGGGAGATGCGGGATCTGCTCGGGGGCAAGGGGGCCAACGTGGCCGAGATGACCCAGGTGCTGGGAGCGGACAGGGTGCCGCCCGGCTTCACGATCACGACCGAGGCGTGCGTGGAGTACATGCGGGCCGGTGGACGGGAGCCCGAGGGTCTGCTGGAGCAGGTGGACCTGGCGCTGGGCCGGCTGGAGGGTCTGGCCGGCAAGCGCTTCGGAGACGAGCGGGATCCCCTGCTGGTCTCGGTTCGCAGCGGCGCCCGCGAGTCGATGCCGGGGATGCTCGACACGATCCTCAACCTGGGCCTGAACGACCGGACGGTCGATGGTCTCGCCGCGGCGACCGGTAACGAGCGCTTCGCCTGGGACTCCTACCGCCGGCTGGTGCAGATGTTCGGAAACGTCGTCCATGGCGTTCCGGGCGAGCAGTTCGAGGACCTGCTCCGGGCGGCCCGCGAGGACTCGGGCGTCCAGGCCGACTCCGAGCTCCCGCCCCACGTCCTGAGAGCGCTTGTCCATCACTTCAAGAAGCAGTCCGAGTTCCCGCAGGACACGCAGGCCCAGCTCAAGGAGGCGATCCGGGCCGTGTTCGACTCCTGGATGGGGGAGCGGGCGGTTCAGTACCGCCGGATCAACCAGATTCCCGATGACTGGGGCACGGCGGTCAACGTCCAACAGATGGTGTTCGGGAACAAGGGCGAGAGCTCGGCCACCGGCGTGGCGTTCAGCCGCGACGAGGTCACCGGCGCGCCCGAGCCCTCAGGTGACTTTCTGATCAACGCGCAGGGTGAGGATGTCGTCTCGGGCGTCCGGACCCCCCGCGACCTGGGCGAGCTGGCCGAGGTCATGCCGGACACACACAGGAAGCTGATGGAGATCCTGCGCGCGCTGGAGGCCAGCTACAGAGACATGCAGGACGTCGAATTCACGGTCGAGGAGGGGCGGCTGTACATGCTCCAGACCCGCAACGCGAAACGGCCCGGCCAGGCCGCGGTGAGATTCGCGGTCGATGCGGTTGGCGAGGGGCTGCTCACGCGCGAGCAGGCGCTGGCCACGATCGACGCCAGAGGACTCGAGGCCCTGCTTCACCCTACGTTCGACCGTGGCGAGGGCTATACCGTGCTGGCCCAGGGCGTGGCCGCCTCACCGGGCGCCGCCACGGGGCGGATCGTGTTCAGCGCCCAGGAGGCCGTGGCCGCGGCCGCCGAGGGCCAGGACGTGGTACTGGTTCGGCCCTTCACCGAGGCCGATGACGTGGCCGGCTTCCACGTGGCCCGAGGGATCCTGACCTCCGAGGGGGGAAAGGCCTCGCACGCCGCGCTCGTGGCCCGCGGAATGGGCGTCCCGGCGGTCACCGGGGCGGCGGTGGCCATCGACCTCCACGCCGGGGAGCTGCGGATCGACGGCCGGGTGTTCAGGGGCGGGGATGAGATCGGCGTTGACGGAAGCGAGGGCGTGGTCGTGGAGTCGGGGGCCAAACTGCTTGAGCCCACCCTCAACGAGTACTTCGAGCAGGTGCTGGAGTGGTCCGATGAGGTCCGCCGGCTCCGGGTCCGGGCCAACGCCGACACGCCCCGCGACGCGCGCCGGGCTCGGGAGCTCGGCGCCGGAGGCATCGGCCTGTGCCGGACCGAGCACATGTTCATGGCGCAGGAACGCCAGCCCAAGATGCAGGCGATGATCATGGCCGCAGACGGGGCGGGGCGCCGCCGCGCGCTGGCCGAGCTGCTGCCGCTCCAGGAGGCGGACTTCACGGGGATCTTTGACGCGATGCAGGGTCTGCCGGTGACGATCCGGTTGCTTGACCCGCCGCTGCACGAGTTCCTGCCCAACCTGCCCGAACTCACCGCCCAGGTCGAGCGGGCCCGGCTCGAGGAGGATCCCGGGCTCGAGCAGCTCGAGCGGCTGTTGGCTCGCGTCGAGGAGGTCCACGAGGGCAACCCGATGCTGGGCACGCGAGGTTGCCGACTGGGGATTCTCTACCCCGAGATCTATGAGATGCAGGTCGAGGCGATCTTCCGGGCCGCCCTGGCCACCTCACCACCGCCCCACCCGGAGATCATGATCCCGCTGGTGGCCTACGAGCACGAGCTGGAGATTCTCCGGGGGCTGGTCGTACGGGTGGCCCAGGAGCACGGTCTGGCCGAACGCCAGGACTACACGGTCGGGACGATGATCGAGCTTCCGCGGGCCTGCTTCGTGGCCGACCGGATCGCCCGTCACGCCGACTTCTTCTCCTTCGGGACCAACGACCTGACACAAACCGCAATCGGCCTGTCCAGGGACGACGCCGAGTCCAAGTTCATGCCCACGTACGTCGAGCAGAGGATCATCGACCGCTCGCCGTTTGAGACGATCGACCGCCCGGGGGTGGGGTGGCTGGTCAGGCTGGCCGCCTGGGTGGGCCGGGAGGCGCACCCAGGGCTGAAGCTCGGCATCTGCGGCGAGCACGGAGGAGACCCCGAGTCGATCGCGTTCTTTGACGCCGCCGGACTGGACTACGTCTCCTGCTCTCCGCCGCGGGTACCGATCGCCAGAGTGGCCGCGGCCCAGTCGACGATCGCCGCGTCCGGGGCCTGACCGAGTCGTCGACCCACGCGCGGCGGTTGCCCCGAGCCGAGCCATGTGAATGGCAATTCAGTGCCGAAGGGGGGTGCGCATTTGCCGAACGTCCGCTTGGGGTCGGCGCATGCGCCGAGTCCGTTCTATCTGTGTGTCGGCTTCAGCCCCGCCCGGTGCGGGACCCACGCGGCCCGGCCCCGCTCGCCGGCCTCCACGTTGAGCAGTGCCATGTTCGAGGTGTCCTGGTCCAGGTAGGCCTGGTTGGCCAGGATCAGGTCGGTCCCCAGCCAGGCCAGCCCGGACGGCGTGTCGTAAGGCACCGAGGAGTTGTTCGTCCCCGTGTACTGCTGGCCGAAGCGGGCCAGCACGCGGCCCCCTGGACTCAGCTCCACGATCTGGTTCGACGCCCCGGCCAGCGCGACGTAGATGTGCCCGGAGCGTGAGAGCACGCAGCCGTCGGGCGCGTCCGCGGGCCCGCTCTGCCAGAGCTTGTGCAGCGATCCGGGCCGGTCGCCCGGCATGATCGCCACCTCGTACACCTTGCCGGTGCTGGGGCTGGGGCCGGTGCCCGGTGCCCCGCCGTTTGACGCCTGGTCGATCAGCAGCGTGTGGTGATCAGGCATGAGCAGGATGCAGGCCGTGCCAAACATGCCCCCGTCGAGCTGCGAACCGACCAGCCAGATCCGCGCCCTGCCGCCGCCTGGCGGGATCCGCCAAATGACCGCCTGCTGGTAGTCGGTCACATATAGGCCCCCGCCGGGGCCCCAGGCCGCGTAATCGGGCATCGGAGCCAGGTTCTGCGTTTCGGGCGAGCACGGTCGGCCCCTGGCGGCCCCTGTGCAGATCGGCAGGTCGGGTACGCGCGAGTACAGCGTCTGGGCCCCGGTTGCCGGATTCAGGCGGATGATCCGACCGCTCGTCTTGTCCAGCAGGATCAGCCGGCCCCAGGAGTCGTTGGCGGCCACCTGGACTCCGTGCGGCCGGCCGACGTCCTGTCCCCGGACCGTCCACGACCGCAGCAGCTTCCCCGCTGCCGAGTACTCGAACACGCGGGACGGGGCGGGGTCGCCGGTGGGATCGTCATAGCTGCCCTCGAAGATCCGACCGCCCATGACGTGGGGGAGGGCGGGAAACCCGGGCTTGGCGACCCGGACCACGACTCGGACGTTGCCCCGCTGCCGGGTGGGCGATGCCAGCGCGGCCAGGGGAACCGCGGCGACGCCGACGCCGGCCAGCAGCGCGGCAGCCCGGCGCGCCCTCACCGGACGTCGGACGGACTCGGCGCTGCGGCCGCCAGCCGGTGAGCGATGTACGCCGAGAGCACGACGCTGGACTCGGCCAGCAGCGCCGCGTCTCCATCCAGGTCGCGGCGGAATGCCTCCCGGAGCAACCCGTCTCCGGCCAGGACCACCATCTGCGCTGTCAGCGCCCGTATGTCCTGTGGCGTCGCCGGCCAGTGCACGGCCAGGATGTGCTCGATTGAGGTCGCGATCGCCCGGCGGCAATCGCGGGTGCGGTCGCGCACACGTTCGGTCCGCAGGCCGCCGTACCACAGGGCCAGGAACCCGGGCCGGGCCCTGAACCCGGCGGCCAGAACCCCCAGCACCGCCGAGGCCGGATCGGCCACCGGCTCGTGCGCGTCGGCCTCGGCCACACCGGCCACCAGGTCGGCGAAGTCGCTCCAGTACCGGACGGCCAGTGCCTCGACGATGGCCTGTTTGTCCGGAAAGAAGCGGTAGACGGAGCCCACTGAGACGCCGGCCATGCGAGCCACCGCGGTCGTGCTGAAGCCGTCCGCGCCGTCGCGCTCCAGAACCTCCTCGGCGGCGTCCAGCACCCGGCCCAACCGGGCGCGGCTGCGCGCCTGAAGCGGAGCGTTTCGCAAACTCAGATCCGGCGGTTGGTCCGTCAACCTGACCTCATGTGCCGACCGTGATGAAAAGCCGGATTAGCTCCGGAAAAGTCATCACCTTCAGTGGTGAATGTGAGAACGACTTCATGTTATCGTGGCCTGATGGGCACCGCAACCGGGACCCACGTGGCACGCGAGCAGCTGGCTCAGGCCGCCCGTCGACTGGCCGCTGAGGGGCTGGTGGTCGGCACGGCGGGCAATCTTTCGCTGCGTGTTGGCGACGGAGTGGCCACCACGCCGACGGGAGCCGTGCTCCGCGACCTGACCGCGGAGCAGATCATCGTCGTCGACCTGGACGGCAGGCCCGTCGAGGGCGAACTGAGGCCCACGTCCGAGCTGGGATTGCATCTGGCCATCTATCAGGAGCTCGATGCGGGGGCGGTCGTTCACACGCACGCTCCGATGGCCACGGCGATCGCCTGTGTGCTGGACGAGCTCCCTGTGGTGCACTATCACCAGCTGGCCCTGGGCGGTCCGGTGCGGGTCGGCCGCTACGAGACGTTCGGCACCCAGGAACTGGCCCGGGCGACCTTGGATGCGCTCGATGGCCGCCTGGCCGCGCTGATGGCCAACCACGGCGCAATCTCCTACGGCAACGACCTCGAGCAGGCGGTCGAGAACTCGCTCCTGCTCGAGTGGCTGTGCTCCCTGCACTGGCACGCGACGGCGCTCGGCCAACCCAGGATCCTCAACAATGAGCAGCAACAGGCGGTGGTTGAGGCCTTCGTCAGGCAGCGATACGGATCGAAGCCCGCATGAGGGCGATCACACTCGGTGTACACGTGGTCGACGTGCTCGTGCGTCCGGTGGAGGAGATTCCAGAAGGCCAGGGCGGAGCGCTGGTGGAGCAGATCCGGATCACGCCGGCCGGATCAGCCGGCGGGACGGCGATCACGCTGGCCAAGCTCGGGGCCCAGGTCCAGAGCGCGGGGGCGATCGGCCAGGACCAGCTCGGCGACGTGCTACTGGAGCTGCTGGGGCGATTCGGTGTGGATACTTCGCTGCTCGTGAGACGCCAGGGTGTCCAGACCTCCGCCAGCGTGCTGCCGATCCGTCCCGATGGCTCCCGGCCGGCATTTCACGTCGTGGGAGCCAACGCCACGTACAACTCCACCGACGCGCCCTGGGATGCCATCGCCCAGGCTGACTTTCTGCATCTGGGCGCGCCCGAGTTCATGGGCGGCGAGGAGGCGGCCAGGATCCTCGCCGCGGCACGGGAGCACGGGACCGTGACCTCGGCCGACCTGCTCGCGCCTGCCGAGCAGGCCGCGGCGATCGCCGACTGGGTCGGGCCGATCTTCGAGCACCTGGACTACCTGCTGCCCAATGAGGAACAGGTCCTCGGACTGACCGGGGCCGACGACGTGGTCGAGGGCTGCCGCGAACTGGTCCGGCGGGGGGTGGAGTGCGTGGCGGCGACTTGCGGGGCCCAGGGCGCGGTCGTGGTGGACCGGGGGGGAGAGGAGCGGGTGCCGGCGCTGGCGGTCGACGTGGTCGACACGACCGGCTGCGGAGACGCCTTCTCGGCCGGCTTCCTGCGAGGAATTTCATTGCGGCGCTCTCCCCGTGACGCAGCCGCGCTGGGGTGCGCCGTCGCCGGCTTGGTCGCCGGGGGGCTGGGCTCAGACCACGGGGACTTCGACCTGGAGGTGGCCGAGCGGGCGGCCGCGCAGGGCGCTGGGCAAACATCGGCCACTAGTCACGGGAGTTGACCTTCAGATGACAGACAGGAAAAGTGATCCGGGCCGGGTAACCCGCCGCGGGTTTGTCGTGGGCACGCTGGCCGGCGGCGCCGCCGCCGCGGTTCCGGCCGCCGCCCAGGCGGCGGGTGGCAAGCCGCAGAGCGCGCCCAGCGGGATCAGCAAACGGCCTCATACCCGGCAGGCCGACGTTGTCGTGGTGGGCGCCGGCTTCGCAGGCCTGACTGCGGCCCGCCAGGTCGCCCACGCCGGCCACTCGGTGGTCGTCGTCGAGGCTCGCGACCGGGTCGGGGGCCGGGTCTGGAATCACCACCTCGGTGGCGGCATGGTGTCCGAGCGCGGAGGCACCTTCGTCGGGCCCACGCAGGACCGGGTGCTCGCCCTGGCCAAGCAGCTCGGCGTGCCCAAGTTCAACACCTACGACACCGGGATGAACGTGTTCGTCGACGGCGGCATGCGGAGCACGTACAGCGACACGAGCCCCCTGGGTACGGCGCCTCCCGGGCTGGCCAGCGGCGAAACCATCGTCAACGTGGAGCGCCTGGACCAGATGTCCACCCAGGTGCCGGTGAATGCTCCCTGGACAGCCTTCAACGCCGCCGAGTGGGAGAGCTACACGCTCGAACGCTGGGTCGATGAGAACAGCAAGACGTCGCAGTTCAAGAAGCTGGTGCACACAGCGACCAGGCCGATCTTTGGGGCCGAGCCGCGCGAGCTGTCGCTGCTGTTCGTGCTGTTCTACATCGCCTCCTCTGGGAATGAGAAGAACCCGGGAACCTTTGAGCGCAACTTCGACACCCGCAACGGCGGGCAGATGTGGCGCTTCGTCGGCGGCTCCCAGCTGGTGGCGATCAAGATCGCCCATCAGCTCGGCTCGCGCGTGGTCCTCGGCTCACCGGTGCGCCGGATCATCCAGAGCGGCCACGGTGTCTCGGTCGTCTCAGATCGCGTGACCGTCAGGGCCAAGCGGGTGATCGTCGCCGTGCCGCCCACGCTGGCTGGCCGGATTGAGTACGAGCCGCTGCTGCCGTTCGAGCGCGATCAGCTCACCCAGCGCTTCGGCCAGGGCACCCTGACCAAGGTGGCGGCCGTATACGACCGGCCGTTCTGGCGTGAGGCGGGACTGAACGGCACGGCGATCAGCACAACCGGCCCGGTCACAGCCACCTTCGATGACTCGCCGCCCGAGGCGAGCTCCAGGCGGGGCCCCGGGATCATCTTCGGGTTCGTGGGCGGCGACGACGCCCGGACACATGCCCGGCTCAGTTCGGCCGCCCGCCGGGCCGCGGTCCTGAACCAGTTCGCGGTCTTCTTCGGGGCCAGGGCCAAGCAGGCCACGGCGTACTTCGAGACCTCCTGGTCGAGCGAGCACTGGACCCGCGGATGCCCGGTGGGGATTCCCAGCACGGGTACGCTGCTCGCCTACGGGCCGTGGCTGCGCAGGCCGATTGGCCGGATCCACTGGGCGGGCACGGAGACCTCAAACTTCTGGAACGGCTACATGGACGGTGCGGTGCGCTCCGGCGAGCGGGCGGCCGCCGAGGTCCTGCACGGCCTGTGATCGGCCAGGGCGAATCTGCTTCCTCGGAAGCGGCGGGCCGCAGCCTGTGCGAGCAGGCCGAGCTCCTGGCCCGGGGGCAGGTCTCATCCCGGGACCTGGTTGACGAGGCTCTGGCCCGGATCGCCGCCACCCAGCCCACCCTGAACGCGTTTCGCCTGACCTGTCCCGAGCACGCCCTCCGTGACGCCGCCGAGGCCGACAGGCGGCTGGCCGCGGGCGAGCGGGGGCCACTGTTGGGCGTTCCCGTGGCGATCAAGGACGACACCGATCTGGCCGGGCATCCGACGGCGTTCGGGTGCGCGGGCGAGTTTGCGGCCAAGCAGGCCGACTCCGAGTCGGTTCGCCGGATACGGGTTGCCGGCGCGGTGGTCGTGGGCAAGACCAACGCCCCGGAGCTCGGGCAGTGGCCGATCACCGAGGGGCCGGCGTTCGGCGTGACCCGCAACCCGTGGAGCCTGGAGCACACTCCGGGGGGCTCCTCCGGGGGCTCGGCGTCCGCCGTGGCGGCGGGCCTGGTCGGAGCCGCGCTCGGCTCGGATGGGCTGGGCTCCATCCGGGTGCCCGCGGCCTGGACCCACCTTGTCGGCATCAAGCCGCAGCGAGGCCGCGTCTCAACGTGGCCGTACGCCGACGCGTTTTACGGCCTGGCCTGCAACGGTCCGCTGGCCCGCACGGTGCAGGACGCGGCCGTGCTCCTGGACGCGGTGGCCGGCAACCACCCCGAGGACCGGGACCGCCCGCCACCGCCGGTCGAGCCGTTTGCGGACGCCGCCCGGAGGGCCGACCCGGGCCGCCGGCTGCGGATCGCCGTGTCCTTCAAGATCCCCTTCGCCCCGGTTCGCCGGCGCCTGGATCCCCAGATCCGGACCCAGGTGGAGAGGCTCGGGACGGTCCTGGCCGCAATGGGCCATGAGGTGGAGTTCGCCGAGCCCGTGTACGGCATTGTTGGCCTGGGCGTGCTGCCCCGTGCGATCGCCGGGCTCGTGCCCTGGATCGAGGCCACCCCGGATCGGGCCGCGCTCGACTCCCGGACCCGTGCGGCGGCCCGCACGGCGCGCCTGCTGACCCGGCCGATTGTCGGCCTGGCGCGTGGCCTGGAACGCCCCGCGGCCCGGCAGGTGGGCGCGATCTTCCGCCGCTACGACGTCGTGATCACACCCACGACCGCTCGGGGACCGATGCCCGTTGGGGCGATCGACGGGCTCTCGAGCTGGGAGACCGACCAGAAGATGACCGGCTATTGCCCCTACACGTGGCCCTGGAATGTGCTCGGCTGGCCGGCCGTGAACGTACCCGCGGGCCTGATCGATGGCGGGCTCCCCGTGGGTGCCCAACTGCTCGGCCCGGCCAATTCCGAGCCCCTGCTGATCTCGCTGGCCGCGGCGCTGGAGCAGGTGGAGCGATGGCACGAGCGCTGGCCGCAGGCATGACCACCGTTCGCGAAGCCACATACGAGCTCTTCCGCGCGCACGGGATGACGACCGTGTTCGGCAACCCCGGCTCAACCGAGCTGCCGATGCTGGCCGATTTCCCGGAGGACTTCACGTATGTACTGGGTCTGCAGGAGCTTGTCGTAGTGGGGATGGCCGACGGATTCGCCCAGGCCATCGGACGTCCGACGCACGTCAATCTCCACACCGCCCCTGGCGTCGGAAACGCCGTGGGCGGGATCTTCAATGCCCAGGCCAACAAGTCACCGCTGGTGATCACGGCCGGGCAACAGGTCCGCCCCCAGATCACCTTTGAAGCCAATCTGACCAACCGCGAGGCGATCATCGGCCCGCAGCCCTACGTCAAGTGGGCCCACGAACCGCCCCGCGCCCAGGACGTCCCCGCGGCCCTGGCGCGGGCCATCCACCACGCCACGCTGCCGCCGGCCGGACCAGCATTCGTCTCGATCCCGATGGACGACTGGGATGTCGAGGCCGACGAGGATCGGGCCGTCCAGGCCCGGCGACGCGTGGTCAACGGCCGCGCGGTACCCGACCCGGCGGCGCTGGCCCAGCTGGCCTCATTGCTGGAGCACGCCGAGCGCCCGGCGCTGGTGGCCGGTCCGGGCATCGACGCCAGTGGAGGCTGGGATGCCGCCGTCGCGCTGGCCGAAAGCCAGCGGCTGGCCGTGTGGGCGACGCCGGCCACGGGCGGCGGCCGGCTGGGCTTCCCCGAGAACCACCCGCAATTCCAGGGACTGCTGCCTCCGGCCATCGCGGCGATCTCCGAAACGCTCAAGGGTCACGACGTGGTGCTCGTGGTGGGCTCCTCCGTCTTCCCCTACTACCCGTATATAGCCGGTCCGCTACTCGCGCCGGACACGACGCTGGTGGCGATCACGGGGGATCCGGGGGAGGCGGCCAGGGCCCCAATGGGCGACGCAATCGTCGGCGACGTGGGGCTGGCCCTTCAGGAGCTGGTCCAGCTGGTCGGCCAGTCCGACCGCCCCGCCCCGGCGGTGCGCCCGGGACCCGCTGACCCAGAGCCGTCTGATCCGATGAGCGGGTCTGAGGCCATGGCCGCCCTGGCCGAGGCCTGGCCGGCTGACGGGATCGCCGTCGTGGAGAGCCCGTCCAGCACACTGGCCCTGCGCAACCGCCTGCGCATCTCCAGCCCGGGCAGCTACTACATGTGTGCCAGCGGCGGCCTGGGCTTCGGCATCTCGGCCGCCGTGGGCGTCCAGCTGGCACAACCCTCGCGACCGGTCGTGTGCGTCCTCGGTGAGGGCTCGGCCCAATACGGCATCACGGCGCTGTGGAGCGCGGTGGCCTACCGAGCGCCGGTGACGTTCCTGGTCATGCGCAACGACGAGTACATGATCCTCAAGTGGTTCGCGGGCATGGAGGGCGTGAGCGGCGCGCCAGGGCTGGACCTGCCCAGCCTGGACACCGCGGCCGTGGCCCGGGGCTACGGGGTGCCGACGCGGGACGTGGCCAGCCGCGACGAGCTGGTCGAGGCCCTGCGCGAGGCGCTCGCCGCGCAGGACGGGCCCAGGCTCGTTCAGGCCCGCGTAGCCTCAGGGATGTGGATGGAGTAGAGCGGCCCGATCTCCCGGCGGGCGCCGGCCTGTGCGACTCGTGCGCCCACCAGCAGGTCGTCCGCAATACCCGCGGCTCGGTGTTCTCGCTGTGCCGCCGCTCCCGAACCGAGCCCGACCGCTTCCCCCGCTACCCACGCGTGCCGGTTCTGCGCTGCGAGGGGTGGGAGCAGCGGGGTCATTAGGAGCCATCGCCAGGCCGAGAGAGGCTCGCCCGGGGGTACTGCCGCGGAGCCTGGTCGACTGAACGACGCGTGGCGTCGCTTTCTCGACCAGCCTCGCTCCGCTGGCGGGGGCGGGCCCCCAAACCGACTACCCCTACGAGGGCGGCTCGGGGCTCAGCAGGACCACTGAGCTGCCGTCCTGGGCCTGCTCCTGACGCTCCTGGAAGAGACCGTGAGCCGTGATGACGCTGACCAGCTCGGCCTCCGGGGCATTCTCCATCTGGGAAACGGTGGGCGGCAGCGGTTCGGGCAGGGCGGCGCGCAGCGGGTGATCCAGCCATGGCTGGAGCTCTGAGTGGTCAAAGGCCAGCGCCAGGTCGACCTTGGTCGTGCCACTCTGGTCGGGCGGCTTGGGGCAGATGCCAACGCAGCCGGTTCGCCCGGGCGGCAGGATCGCCACGACCGTATTGGCGCCGGAGATGTACTTGAACGTGTACAGCGCCAGCTCCAGGGCCTCGCGTTTGAGCAGCAGCAGCCGGGCCGAGGAGGGCGAGCCCACGCCGATCGAGCAGTCGCTGCTCCCCTCGCCGCACAGGTTGTAGACGATCGTGCTGTCGGGCGGGAGGGGTACGAGCGAGCTGGTCGATCCCGACGACCCCGGCACGACCACCTGGAGGGGGTGGTTCGGATCATTGAGGTTGACCGTCGTCACAACTGCCAGCTGCTCGGCGGGCGTAGCCCGGTAGTAGGGAGCGACAAAGTCCGCGATCTGCTGGGCTCCGGACGTAGTGTTGGTCGTGGGACTCCAGACCGACCAGTCGCCCGCTCCAGCGGTCATCCGTCCGGACACGGACAGGACGACGGCCGAGATCAGCGCCGCCGCGCCGAGGCCGAGGAGGGCATACAGACCGAGGCGGAAGCGGTGCTCGCGAGGGAGGCGGCTGTGCTCCTCGGTCCGGCCTCCCGACGCCCCGATGTCCGAGACCCGGGCCACGGCCAGGCCGGTGGAGTCTTCCTGGCTCATACCTGAGGCCAGGTCGAGTCGTCCATCAGGTCGATCTCAGGCCGCTTCAGGCTGACGCTGTCCAGCAGGGCGGTCACCTCATCTCCGTAGATCTCCTTGCGGGCGATCAGGGCTTCGGCGATCCGCTCCAGCGCCCCCCGGTTGGCCGCCATCAGGGCGTACGCGCTGACGTAGGCCTGACCGAGCAGCTGCGCTGCCGCCCGGCGCTTCTCCTGGTCGCGCAGCACCGCGGCCACGGGGTCCTCGCTCATCATGGCCGCGCCGGAGGTTCGGTTCATGATCGTGTTGCCGATCCGCTCCAGGCGCTTGAGGATCCGTTCGTTGTTCTCACCGGCGTCGAGGCTGCCGGTGATGTGGACCGGATCAGCGCCCATGCCCCACATTCCGACCATCAGGGCTGCCCGCGCCGTGGCGCTGTACACATCGCCGCCCACGCCCTGGGAGTTCTCGCCGTAAAAGACATGCTCGGCGGCCATCGCGCCCAGCACCATGATCAGCTCCCCCAGGACACGGCTGCGGAAGTGCGAGAAGCGCTCGTCCTTCTCCATGCTCTGGTAGTGGCCCAGTGACCCTCCGCGCTTGCGGATCGATAGCCGGGTGGAGAGCACGTCCTCCTCCAGGTACACATGGCCGGCCGCGGCGTGTCCCGCCTCATGGATGGCCACGGCCCGCGTCTCCTCCTCGATGTACTCGATGTTCTGCGCCGTGCCGCTCTCCACCGTGGTCATCGCCTCGACGATGTCCGTCCATCCGAAGGCCTGCCGCCCGTCGGTGTGGGAGTAGGTCAGGGCCAGTGAGCACACCTGCTCGATCATGGCCGGGGAATAGCCGTTCGTGATCCGGGCCAGCTCGTCGCGCCGGCGGTCGGTGTCCAGATCCGGCTCGTGCTCGACCCTGGCCAGATACAGGTTGAACACGTCCCGGCGATCCTCGAACGTGGGCGTGCGGAACCAGACGTGCCGGCCCATCCTCCCGGGCCGGATCAGCGCCGGGTCTAGGCGGTCGATGGGCACGTTGGTGGCCCCGATGAAGAACACCTGCTCGGCGGCCGGCTTGGGGGCAGGCAGGCGCAGCGGAACTCCGCCCACGCGGCGCGGCACCAGGTAGGAGGCGTCGAGGATGGTGTTGACCCGGTTGGTCCAGAAACGGCGGATGGCCGGCGCCTCACCGATCCCGTCCATCTGGACCAGGAGCTGGTTGAGCGCCAGCCCGCCGCCCATGCCGCCCATCATGCCCGGGAACATGATCCGCTCGATCCACTGCGCCGGCCGGGCGAAGAGGGCCGGGATGCCCGGTGCTCGTCGCTCCTCACGGGAGGCGAACAGCTTCTCCCTCCAGGCTCGCGTCTCCATGATCAGGTCACCCGACGGCGTGAGCGATCCCCAGGGCCCGAAGAAGCAGTAGTCCTCGATGCTCGGGACGTCCAGCCCCTGGCTGCCCTGGAAGCCTCCGGTGGCGCCGCCCAGGGCGGCCCGGCGCATCCCCACGGCATCGATCTCATCGATGAACACGATGCACTGGCCGCCCCACTTCCGAGCCAGTTTCTTGGCCTTGCGGATCAGCCACATCACCACGATCACGTCGATCCCGATAAACGTGGCGGCAAAGCCCGACCCGGGGATCGTCACGAACGGGCAGTTGAAGTTGGTGGCGATGGCCTTGGCCAGCATCGTCTTGCCGGTCCCCGGCGCTCCGAGGAACAGCAGGCCGCGCTCTCGCTTGCCCCCGGCGCGCTCGAACTCCTCACCAGACTGCCACAGCGCGACCACCCGGGAGACCTCCTCCTTGGGCTCGGCCTGGCCACGGACATCCTCCATCTGCACACCCCAGTTGGCGTCTCCGGGCTCGTAGCCCCGGACCTGGCGCAGGTTGGCCACCAGCAGGGGACCGAACAGGATGAAGGTGTTGATGAAGAACAGGAAGAAGACGTAGACCAGGAGACCGGGAATCGATCCGCTGATCGTCCCGAAGGCGTGGAAGATCTGCCCCACCCCGCCGATCCAGCTGTGGTGGCCGGCCAGGGCGATGATTCCCCCGATGGCAAAGAGCAGGATCGCTACGAACACGACCTTGCGGTACACCGAGCGCCAGAACCAGGTCCGGCGCCGGGCCAGGACGTCCTCCTCGGCGATCGCGTCCTTGACCCCGTACATGCTGGGCCAGGGCAGGAGCTTGCGGGCGGTCACGTCGACGAGCCCGCGGAAGGCGATCACCGATCCGACGGTGGCGGCCAAAGCAGCCCCCAATGACAGCCCGAGCTTGTCGTACAGGACCACGAAGAACAGGGGGCTGGTGAAGACGGCCACGGCCGTGGCGGCCGTGCGCAGCCGGCGCCACTCGCCGGCCAGAGCCGTTGCATGACCCCCCGGGCCCCGACCTCCCAGTGCGCGGGCCCGCGGACGAGCCGCGTCCGCCACCGCGCTCTGCGTAGCTGTATCCGCCTCCGGTCGCGCGCCCCTTGAGGCCGTGCTGTCCTCCACGTGCGCCATCTGTGATGAGGGTACAGGGGGCCGCCCTGATGGCAAAGGAGGAACCCGCGGGAAAGCCCCGCCTACAACTGGCTCAGGCCAACGAGCCGGCCAGCTCGCGCTCGGGGAGCTGCTGGCCCGCCGAGACCAGGCTGACCGCGAGGCCGCTGTGGGGGTCGAGCACGGCCGCCGCCGCCTCGGCCCGCGAGCACACTCCGAGCTTGCGGAATCCGGAGGACAGGTGGCACTTGATCGTGCTCTCAGACAGGTATAGGCGGTCGGCGATCTCACTGTTGGTCAGGCCCTCGGCCACCAGCTGGAGCACCTGGCGCTCCCGTACCGAGAAGGCCGCCCAGCTGGTCCGGCGGCGAATGGCCCGCGGCACGGACAGGTGACCGACCAGCACCGCAGCCACGGCTGGCGTCAACCCACGCTCGAGCGCCGAGTGAAAAACAAACCCGTTTGCCCCGTGCCGCAGCGCCTTGCGGATCACGCCCACGTCCTCGGTCATGGCCACGACCACGATCAGACATGAGGGCCGCAGGTTGCGCAGGAGGTCAACCGGGCCGCCGGAGGCCAGCAGCTCGCCCCCGCCCGCCAGCACGGCCACGTCAAACGGCGCCCGCTCCGCGTCCAGGAGGGCATCCACCGTCTGGCCGTGGGCCACGACCCTGTATGCGTTGGCCAACGTGGCCCTGACCCGCCTGACGGTGAGGTCGTCGCCCAGCACGCCGACGGCCGGGCGGAGGCTGGGGTGGGTCTGGTGGCTGGGCTCGGGTCGCGAGATCATCTGCCGATCTAACGCCTCGCGGCCTGCAGAACTTGCGCCCAGCGGGGGCACGCTCCGGAGGCCATTGCGCGATGGCTGGTCAGGCCGCGGCCACCGTCATCGGGGTGGCACCGGCGTCGGCCAGGGCCAGCTTCAGCGCCCGGCGGGCGCGGTGGTGCAGCCCGTGGACGGAGTCCTCGCTGCGACCCAGACGCTCGGCGATCTCCCGGGGCGAGAGCCCTCCCAGATGCCGCAGGACGACGATCTCCCGCTGCAGCTCGGGGAGGTCGGCCAGGGCGTCACGCAGGGCGTCGCGGAGCTGACCGGCCTCAAACTCGGCTCGCTCCTCCACGACGACCTTCTCAGGCTCCTCGCAGATCGGTGTGCGCCGGCGCAGATAGTCGATGGCCATGTTGTGGGTGATCCGCAACAGCCAGGCGGAGAAGGGCACCGAACGCTGCTCGTAGCTCTGGATCGCCGTCAGCATCCGGGTGAACACCTGCTGCACCACGTCCTCGGCGTCATGATCGTTGCGCACGATCGAGCGGGCATAGCCGTACACATTGCCGGCGTAGCGCAGATACAGGAAGCGGATCGCGGCCCGGTCTCCCTGCTTGGCCCGGGCCACCGCGCGCGCCACCTCACCGGGGCGCTGCTCTGCCTCTAGCGTCCTCTTGCCCTGAAAGCAGCCCTGCGACATATGTTTGCTCTCCTCGTCCTGGGTTTTGGTCGAAAGACCAATCCGTATTGGGGCTCAGCCAACTCCTGGCCACTCCTGGCGGTGTTGCTGGGCTGATGTCGCGCCGCGTGGACCCGTTCCAGGTTCTGCGACGTGTCGAGGAGGCAAGGTAAAGACGGCCCGTTTCTGGGCGATTAGAATCCTTGTTAGGTCGAAATTAGTACGAAATTTCGCTCATCGAGGGGGATGTGGCCGTTCAGGGAGAAGATCGAGCCGGTTCACCAGCCCGGAGTCGGGCCCGGAGGGCACGGCCCATGGCAGCCGCGACGCCGGAGGCGCCCAAGCAGGTGGGGCAGGAGGAGCGACGGCAGCAGGAGCGAAGGGCCCAGGTGGCGCAGGGAGCCGAGCTGGCATCGGCGATCTACGAGCAGCTCCCGTACGGGCTCGTCCTGGTGGATGGCCAGGGCAACGTCCTGAAGGCCAACCCCGCTGCCGTGGAGATGGCCTGGCGCTCCGGCGAGACGGCCCCGCCCACCGCGTGCCACGAGCTGTTCGCCTGCCAGCGGTCCGACGGACCATGCCATCTGGGCTGTCTGGCCCAACGCGCGGCCCAGACCGGGGGGCCGCTGCCTGAGATCCGGATCAACACCCTGGACGGCAGCCCGGTGAGCGCCGTGTGGGTCACGGCCACGCCGCTGGGCGTGGGGACGGGGGTGGTGATGCATCTGCGGCCGGGCGACGCCCGGGACCGTCGGCGCCGCTCGGATTCCCACTGGATCAAGGACCCGGAGCTAACGATCAAGGCCCTGGGCCGGATCAGGGTGGACAGCCGGGAGGGCCCGCTGGGGGGAAACTGGCTGCAGCAGCGCCCCGGCCAGATTCTCAAGTACCTCATCTGCGAGCGCGACCGCGTCGTCCAGGCCGACGAGATCGCCGAGGCACTGTGGCCCTCGGCCGGTCGCAAGGGACTGTCGAGTGTGCGCCATTTCATCCATGGGCTGCGGGACAAGCTCGAGCCAGGCCGGTCGCGCCGCGCCGGGACGCCATTCATCGTCACCGTTCGGGGCGGCTACGCCATCAATCGGCGCCACGTCCGAATCGACGCCGACCTGTTCACGGAGGCGGTCAGGGACGGCCTGTCGGCGCTGGAGAGCCAGGACGCCGACAAGGCCGGGCAGGTGCTCGAGCTGGCCATGTCGCTATACCGCGGAGACCTGCTGGAGGACGAGCCATACGCCGAGTGGGCGATGGTGGAGCGCGACCGGCTGAGGATGATGGCCAACGACAGCCTCCGAGCCCTGGCGAGGATCTCATTGGGCAGGGGCGATCAGGCGGCGGCGATCGGCCACCTGGACCGCCTGGCCGAGCTGGAGCCATTCGATTCGGATGTCCAGCGCGAACTGCTGCGGGTGTTGCTGGGCGCGGGTCGCCGCAGCCAGGCGATGCGTCGCTACTCGACCTTCAAGGCTCGTCTGCGCAAGGAGTTCGGGGCCGAGGCGGGCTTTGAGCTCGGCGACCTGGAGGCGTGATCAGTACGCGCCGCGGCCGGTGATAACCACGCCCACCGTCTTCGCCAGCAGCCAGAGGTCGAACAACCAGGTTCGCCGGTTGAAGTACTCGATGTCCAGGCGGACCATCTCCTCGTAGCTGCGTTCGTTACGGCCGCTGACCTGCCACAGGCCGGTCAGGCCCGGCTTGCCGTCGAAGCGCCGGAAGTACCAGTCGGGATACTCGGTGACCTCATAGGGGATCGGGGGCCTGAAGCCGACCAGGCTCATGTCGCCGCGGAGGATGTTGAAGAGCTGTGGGAGCTCGTCCAGGCTGGAGCGGCGGAGCACTCGGCCGATCCGGGTGATCCGGGGATCAGGGTGCACCTTGAACACCTGGCGGCTCACGCTCCCGTCGGCGCACAGCCGGTTGACGATCATGTTTCGCACGTGGTCCTGGTGGATGGCCGAATCCGCCCCGTGACGCATCGTGCGGAACTTGTACATCTGGAAGGCTCGGGCGTAGCGCCCCAGACGGCGCTGGCGGAAGATGGCCGGACCCTCTGAGTCAAGCCGGACAGCCAGGGCGATGGCCACGAGCAGCGGCGACAGCAGCGTGATCATGACGGAGGACACGAGGACGTCGAGCGTCCGGGAGACGACGTTGAGGGCCGCCGTCGCCAACCGGGTTCTGGTGAGCAGCCGACCGGCAGTGCGCGGATGCCTGAGCAGTTGCAGGAGCATGCGTCGGCTCAGGTGATGGGGGCGGACTCGAGCAGCCGTGCGGCCGCCCGCGTCGAGCCACTCGACCGCGCGCAGGTAGTGGACCTCCCGACCGCGGCGGCGCAGCTGTAGGCACAGGTCAAGTTCCTCCACCCAGCGGGCGGTGCGCTGGCGGGCGGGCCGGACGGTGAGGAGGTCGGCTCGTCGGATGGCCAGGGCGTCCGCCAGCACCCATTCCACGCGGGAGAAGCGGGCCATGTCCGGCTCGGGGTGAGCGGTGGTCAGAAGGCTGTCGTCGTGGGCGCGCAGAGCCGGAGCGGCCATCGCGGCGTAGGGATGGGCCTCGAGGTGGGTGACCAGACGAGCGATGTCGGCGATGTCGGACGGCTGTACGGTCGAGCGGACGATGACCAGAACCTCGGCCTTGGAGACCGCCGCGGCCACGCTCAGAGCCTCGGCCAGCCCGTCCTCGGCGGTTAGCCAGACCCCCCGTGATCCGCGAGCGTGCCGGGCGGCGAAGGCCCGGGTGCCATCGGTCGAGCCGAGGTCGATAAAGAGGAGCGACGCGTTGGCCTCGGTCGCGGCATCGGTGATGGCACCAAGCGACCGGGCCAGGTCGGCCTCGGAGTTGCGGGTCACAACCACCACCTCGGTGCTGGGCGCCCGGGCCGGCGCGCGGGTGTCTTCGTGGGCCGGCGCGACCGCCTCGACGGCCGGGGTCGTCACCGGTTCGATCTGCACGGGCGAGACCTGGGCCTCCACGGAGCGAGTTGCGCTCACGCCATCACCGGGCGGGCCCCGCCCACGTTTCGCTCGACCTGCAGGGTGTGCCGGAGCCCGGCGTCGGCGCCGTGGGCTCGGCGCATCACCTCAGCCCGGGATGACACGCCCAGCTTGCGGAAGCTCGAGCTCAGATGGCTCTTGACGGTGCTCTCAGAGAGGAACAGCTGCCCGGCGATCTCGGAGTTGGTCAGGCCGGCCAGCAGCAGCTTGAGAACCTGCTTCTCCCGGTGGGAAAACACCGGACCGGCCAGCGCCGGCCGGGCTCCCGACGGGACGCACAGCTGGTCAGCGGCCACCGACGCGATGGCCGGGGCCAGAACGTGCTCGATCTGGTCCGCCAGGACGAGCCCGTCGATGTCGGCGGCCAGGAGCCGGCCGGATTGGGCGCCGCACAGGGCGGGCACGACGGCGATCAGTTGCACGCCGGGGATCCGACGGCGGAGCAGGCTGAGATGGGCTGCGTCGTGCGCCGGGTGGACGGCGGCCACGGCCAGGTCGGCGTCAAGTAGGGGGAGGTCCTCAATCAGCTCGAGCAGGCCGACGGTCGTGCCGACGACCTCATGGCCCGCCAGCGTCAGCGTGTGCCTGATCCGGCGCTCCAGCACCAGGTCGGTGGCAGACAGGGCGACTCGGCGAGAACCTGGCCTCCGTTCCGGCCGTCCCACTGGCGCGTTGTGCCTAGTCCTGCCCATCGTGTGGACACAACGTGCGAGGCCACCAACACTTGTACCGGGGTTGCAAACGAACTCGGCTCCGGCCTCGGGCGCCCAGCGCTGCGCAGTAACGTGCCCGCGCATGCCCCCGGCCACCGCTTCCGTCCAGGCCCCGTCGGTGGCCGTGGTTCACGACTATCTCAACCAGTGCGGCGGGGCGGAGCGAGTCGCGCTCGAGCTGACCCGGACCTGGCCCGGAGCCCCGCTCTACACCTCGCTGTACCGGCCCTCGTCAACGTTCTCCGAGTTCGCCCAGCTGGACGTCAGGGTCAGCCCGCTGGACCGACTCCCCGTGGACGAGCACTTCCGCGCCCTGGCCCCGCTGTATCCGGCGGCCTTCCGGGCCTTCGGAGAGCTGTCTGAGGACGTGGTGATCAGTTCGTCCAGCGGCTGGGCCCACGGGGTCAGGACGGCTCGCGGCTCGCTTCACGTCGTGTACTGCCATACGCCGGCCCGCTGGCTCTATCGCCGTCAGGAGCATCTGGGCCGGGCTGTGGGCCCCGTCCTGCTGGGGCCGTTGCTGGGGTCGCTGCGCCGCTGGGATCGGGCGGCCGCTCGGCGGGCCGACGTCTACGTGGCCACCTCGGAGTGGGTCAGGCGCCGGATCGCCGCGGTATATGGTCGCGACTCCGAGATCGTCCCCCCGCCGATCGACGTGGATAGGTTCAGCCCGCGCCCGAGGGGCGACCGGCTGCTGGTCGTCTCGCGCCTGATCCCGTGGAAGCGCGTGGACCTGGTGGTGAGAGCGGCCACCCGGGCCGGACTGGCTCTTGACGTCCTGGGTGACGGGCCGATGCTGAACGACCTGCGCGCCGCGGCCGGCTCCACGGTGGCATTTCACCCCCCCGATGAGAGAAAGACGGTGGAGCTGCTGGAGAGTTGCCGTGCCCTCATCGTGGCCGGCACAGAGGACTTTGGCATGACGGCGCTCGAGGCCAACGCCGCGGGCAAGCCGGTGGTGTCGCACGCGTCCGGGGGAGCGCTGGAGACCGTCCGTGATGGCGTCACAGGTGCACTGTTCACCGCGCTGACCGAGGAGGCCGTGGTCGACGCGATCGAACGGGCGGACGGGATCGACGCCGCTCCGCAGGAGCTGGCGGCACACGCCCGGCTGTTCTCAGCTGGGGTGTTCAGAGAGCGAATGAGGCAGCTTGTGGTCGCTCACCTGGCCAGCAGCCGCTCCAGCGTGTCCTGAAACACCCGATCGTGGCGGGTGATGTCGGCCCAGTCCACGCGCTCCTGGGAGGACGCGATCAGGCGCTCGGCGAGTCCGGGCTGATCCAGGACGCTCTCCACATTGGCCCGGAGCTCCTGGCCCGTGGAGTGGGCCGGGAGGTGGGGAAACTGAGAGGTGAGGTCAGGGATGGCGGAGATCAGCGCGGGCACGCCGGCGGCCAGTGCCTCGTAGATGGCCAGGCACTGGGTCTCCCGCAGCGAGTTGATCACAGTCAGCGAGGACCAGGCCAGGAGCTCTCGGATCTCCTCATAGGAGATCCAGTCGGTCACGTGCACCTGCTCGCCGATCCCCAGCTCGCCGGGCCGGGTATTCACCATCTCCCACACCTCAGGCTCGAACCATCGGTGCCCGAACATCACGAGCACGGCCGATCGGCGCGAGCGGAGCAGGGGAGCCAGCCAGTCCAGCAGTTCGGCGTGGCGCTTGTTGCGGTCAAAGGAGGCGTTACACACGAGCACGGGTCCGTGGGGGACAGGCCACCCTCGGTCGGTCCACCAGGACTCACGTCTGGGGACCCGCTCCCGCCACCAGCCGACGTCCACCGGATACGGGAGGTCCGCCACCTGTGCGGGGGCGACCGACCACAGGGCGGCCTCGGCGGGGTTGGTGAATGAGACGGCGTCAAAGCGCCGCAGGGCCAGCTGCTGGACCCGGCGCGCGCTGGGCCGGGAGGCCCGCTTGGGGTTGCGGACCCAGCTCCTGCCCGCCAGGTCGCCGAACACGGTGGAGTACGTGCTGGAATCGGTGAACAGCAGTTCGGGTCGTAGGCTCAGGATCCGCCGGGCCACGGCCAGCGTGGAAGGCTCGCTCCAGCCCAGCGCGCCGTCGATGGCCACCCGGGTGGCACGCTCGCCCCGGGTGATGATGTGAACCTCAAACCCAGCCTGGCGCAGCACGAGCAGCGGCCGCCTCCCGGGACGGTTCAGGTCAAATCGGCGGAGCTCGGATGACCGCACGGGCAGGTTGACCGCCGCCACGCCGGTGCGCCACCGAGAGATCACGTGGGTGGGTCCGCGCTGGCCATCGCTCTGGCGAGCTTCCTGGACCTGCCCAGACTGGCCGTCAGGCGCCCCGCCCAGTAGGCGGCCTCGAAGCCACCGCCCAGGGCGCCGGCGCCGGCCACCACATCCCGGATAGACCCCCTGAGCCCATCCCTGATCCCGCCCAGCAGCCTGAGTCGGTGGCGTCCTGTGACCGGGGCTCCGTCGAAGGCCAGCACCAGCTCGTCGCTGATCCCCTGAGCCCAGTGGCGCCGGGCGAAGAAGCGGATCGTGAGCCGGCTGGCCGGCACGACGTGGATCACGCCTGCCGCCGGCTCGTAGCGCAGCCTGGCCCCGGTGGCCTCCAGCCGCCTGAAGAAGTCAGTGTCTCCGTTGGACACCAGCGACCGGCCGATCCGGTCCAGCCCCGGCCTGAATCCCCCAATGTGGTCGAAGTCGCCGCGGCGCACGGCGCAATTGGCCCCGACGGGAAGGGGGTCGCCGTCGAGCCACCGGGGCTCGGCCCCGAGTTCGTACTCGGCCAGGTAGTAGGCCCGGCTGGCCAGCCACCGCGGCGCCGGACCGGGCAGGCCCAGCGAGACCCGACCTCCCACGGCGGCGCAATCAGGATCCTGAAAGGCGGCGAGCAGCGCGCTGGCCCAGTCCGGTGAGACGAGCGTGTCGTCATCCAGAAAGGCCAGCACCCCTCCCTGGGCCACGGCCGCTCCTCGGTTGCGGGCGGTGTTCAGACCGGACAGCGGCTGGCGCTCGCAGCGCATTCGAATCGGCCCCGACGCGGACACCTCGTTCACCGTGGGCTCGACGAACGAGGGCGACCCGTCGTCGACCACGATCACCTCGAAGGCGGCCGGATCGACGGCCTGCTCGCGCAGCGTCTCCAGGCACCGGCGCAGCACCTCAGGCCGATTGTGGGTGGGCACTATCGCCGAGAGTTCCACGGGCGGGCAGCGTACAGCCGATAATCGGCGGCCGTGAAGCGCGTCCTGTGGGTCACCGAGGAGCCTCCCGACCGGAGGCTGGGCGGGGGAAACATCCGCCAGGCCCACCTCCTGTTGGCGCTGGCCGGCTCGGTGGCCGTCGATCTGGCTGTCGCGGGTCCCGTTCATGACGAGGGGGTGCGCTCGGCCGTCCGCGAGGTGATCGAGGTTCCCAAGCGGCGGGCGCTCATGCCCACCTGGCCGCCCACCCGCCGAGCGGTCCAGCTGGCCCTGGCCGCGGGCGCCCGGTATCCGCTTCAGACCTACATGGCCGGTCCGGCTCGCCGAGCGCTGCGAGCCCGGCTCAGCGCCCGGCTGGGGGACTACGAGCTCGTGTCCGTGGAGCACGAGGGGCTGGCCCCGCTGCTCTTCGAACTCCCGGCCCAGCGTTCGGTGCTCACGTTTCACAACCTCCAGTCGGAGGTGATCCAGAGCGAGGTCGGGCTGGCCCCGGGCGCGCGCCAGCGCTGGTTCAGGGAGCGCGAGCTGGACAAGGCCCGGCGGGCCGAGCACCGCGCGCTGGCCACCTATGACCGGTGTGTGGTCTGCTCGGCAGATGACGCGGCCGCCCTGGCGGCGCTGGCCGACCCGGAGCCGGCGGGCCGGATCGAGGTGATCCCCAACGGGGCCGACCTGGGGAGCTTCGAGGAGGTTCCGCTGCCCGAGGAGCCGACGGTTCTGTTCCCGGGAACGTTGGCCTATCCGCCCAACGTCGATGGGGCCCTGTGGTTCTCCTCCGAGGTATGGCCGCGCGTGCTCCGGGCGGTCCCGGCCGCCAGGCTGATCCTGGCCGGGCGCTCGCCTGCGCCCGAAATCCTGGAGCTCGCCGCCCAGCCCAGCGTGAGCGTCCAGGCCGACGTGCCATCGATGGTCCCCTGGTTTGAGGCCGCACGGGTGGTGGTCGTCCCGCTCAGGATCGGGAGCGGGACCCGCGTCAAGGCGCTCGAAGCGCTGGCCGCGGGGCGGCCGGTGGCCGGCACGACCATCGGCCTGGCCGGCCTGGATCTGGCCGACGGGGTCCACGTCCGAATGGCCGACCAGCCCGCGGTGCTGGCGGCGGCCATCGTCGAGCTGCTCCGCGACCCGGTCCGGGCGGCCTCCCTGGCCCAGGCGGGCCGGGAGCACGTCCGAGACTCGTTCGCCTGGGAGCTCATCGGGCGGCGCTTCACCCAGTTGGTCGAGGAGCTGCTCGAGGCGCCGGCCCGGCGTCCGGCGTGAGCAGGCCCTCGAGAAGATCTGCGTATTGACGCCCAATCCGAGGCCAGGCGTATGACACATCGATGAGCTCCCGGCCTGCCTGGGCCAGAGCCTGGGCCCGGTCGTCGTCGCCCAGGAGCATCACGACCGCGCGAGCAAAGGCCTCCGGCTGATCCTCCACGAGCAGGTGGCGGCCCGACACAGCCTCCAGGCCCTCGACCCCGATCGTGGTGCCGACCGTGGGCCGTCCGGCGGCCAGAGCCTCCAAAACCTTGAGACGGGACCCCGATCCAATCCGGAGCGGAACGACCACCACCCGCGCCCGGTCCAGGAACGGGGGTACGGCCGGGACGTCGGCGTGCACGGCCACCCCAGCGAGCTGGTCCAGCGACGCGACGTTCCGGGGCGGGCGTGAGCCCACGATGTCCAGGCGGGCCTCGGGGAGCTGCGCCCGAATCCGGGGCCAGATCTCTGAGCAGAACCAGACGATCCCATCGCGGTTGGGGAGCGTGTGCAGGGCGCCTGTGAACACAACCCGCGGTTCCGACGGCAGCGGCGAGGGCCGGAAGCGCTCCGAGTCCACGCCGTTGGGTATCACGCTGACGCGGCCGGGGAGCATGCGGGCGTCCTTCGGCGACGGGGTGACGACCAGATCGTAGGCCCGGGCTGCCCAGTGCTCGAGGTGGCGGGAATTGCGCTCCTCCTGGGCCAGCATCACCCGCTGGCGCCGGCCTGGGGCCAGCGCGGCGTTGTGCCGGGCCATGGCCGAGGTGAGGTTGTGCAGCGTCAGCGTCCAGGGCTCGGAGCGCCGGCGTGGGAGCAACGGCGCCAGCGAGATGTACTCCACGCATACGATGTCCGCAGGCGGGACCTCGCCCAGGGCCCGCGTCAGCGCCCGCCTGGTCCCAACGTGCCGGGCCACCTCGTCTGGCCGGCGCTCGAGCAGCTGCCACCTGACGTCCCGCAGGCGCCGCCGGGTCAGCCCCGATGGGTCCACATACGGGACCACGTCGACCTCCGTCACGGAGCTCAGGCGCGAGCGCAGCCGGTCATCGGTCAGCGGCCCGGCCGTCAGCAGATCCACCTCGAACCGGTCGGCCAGCGCGGCCAGCAGCTCGGCCTGCCTGATCTCCCCTCCGCCGCCGGCGTCGAAGCAGGGGGGTATGGGGGTGATCCAGCGCAGGCGCCTCATCCCGCGGCCGCCTCGGCGTACACAGCCTCCAGCCGGTCCAGGTGAGTCTCCATGTCCCACGATCCGGACCAGAAGCGCTCGTAGGCCGCCCGGCCCAGCGTGTTGGTCAGCTCGTCGTCCTGCGCCAACCGCCTCAATTTGATCGTCAGGTCCCCCGCGTCTCCGCCGCGGAACCACAGCCCGGTCTCGCCGTCGGCCACCACATCTCTCAGCGCCCCCAGGTCGGGCACGACGGCGGGCACGCCGTGGGCGGCGGCCTCCACCGCCGACAGGCCCTGGGTCTCATACCACAGCGATGCGTTGACCAGGGCCCGGGCGGCGCGCAGCGCGGCCTGGACGCCGTCGTCGTCGATCCAGCCGGTGAGCTCGGCCTGCGGGTAGGCCTCCCGCACGGCCGCGGCCTCCTCGCCCGCTCCCACGAACACCGCCGGGACGCCCGCCCGCCGCGCGGCCTGGGCGAACAGCGTGGGGCCCTTGTCGTGGTCGAGCCGGCCGATGAACACGAACGAAACGTTGCCCCCGGGATCAGCCGGCGGCCGGCGGACGCTTGGAACCGGATTGGGCAGTACGTGGAGCCGGCTCTCCGGCGGGAGAAAGCGGCCCAGAACCTGCCCGGCGGTGGGGGAGGGCACGATCAGCTGGCGCACCCCCGAGGGCATCTGGCCCAGCGACCGCTGGACGCTCGAGCGGGCCACCCTCCAGAGCTTGTGGGAGTACGACCGGGCGTCGCAGTGCGTGGTCACGCAGCTGGCCGACAGCGGGTCCAGCGGACAGATCTCATCCGTCTGGTAGTTGAAGAACCCGCCGTTCGGGCAGGCGGCGAAGTATTCGTGCAGAGTGGCCACGACCGGCCGGCCTGAACGGACCGCCGCCCGAACCACGCTGGCCGACAGGACCTTGGTGAAGCCGTGGATGTGAACCACGGTCGGCCCGCGCGTCGGCTCGGCCAGCACCTCGCGGACCAGCGCTGAGGCGGCCCGGTTCCAGATTCCCCGGCCGGCAGCGCGGAGGCGATGCGGGTCGGCGATCGTCGTGGGCTGGCCGGTCGTCCGAACCGCGATGCCCGCGGCCGTGGTCTCCGGGCCCGGCTCCCCGTGACCGGCGATCAGCGTTACGCGGTGACCCCGCTGCGCCAGACCCGCGGCCTCGGCCAGGGCCACGCGGTCGGAACCTCCGGTCACAGCGGCAAAGTCGTTGATCACGACCACGTTCAACAGGCCGCGGCCGCTGGGCGGCCGGGCGGGCTCAGGCACGGGCCAGCTCCCGGTATAGGTCGACCATCCGCCGCGCCGTCTCGGCCCAGCTGAACTGGCGGGCCCGCTCCGCCCCCGCCCGGGCCAGGGCTGATCGCCGGTCCTCATCCCCGAGCAGGTCGGCCATGGCCTGGGCCCATCCGGCTGGCTCGGTGGGCTCATCCACGAGCACGGCGGCCGGGCCGACCACCTCCGGCACTGAGGAGATCCGGCTGGCGATCACGGGCGTCCCCACAGCCATCGCCTCCAGCGGGACAAGCCCGAACCCCTCACCGAGCGCGGGATGCAGGAGCACGGTGGCCGCCTGGACCAGCGCAGCGGTGTCGGCGTCGGGCAGGAACCCGGTTCGCACGACCCGGCAGCGCCCATCCAGGCGGGCGATCTCGGCATCGACCTCTCGAGCTCCATGCCCATCGGGCCCGATCATGACCAGGGGTAGCCCGGACCCGGCGAGCTTCGCCATCGCCCGGACCAGGGCGATCACATTCTTGCGCGTCGACACGGTGCCCAGGCAGACCGCGAACCGGTCCGGCGAGACGTCGAAGCGCCGGCACACCGCGGCGATGTCACCCGCCGACCCCCCATCTGAAAACGTCCCGCTGACGCCGAGGGGGACGACCCGGACCCGGGAGGGCTCGACGTCGAGGGAGCTGCCGACCCGCTCGGCCACGTACTGAGATGGCACCACAACTGTGACCCTCCGGCGGATGAGCAGCTCGATGCTCACCCTGAACGTCCAGCGCTCCGACGAGCTGTACCACGAGGGGTGCTCGATTGGAAACAGGTCGTGCACGGTGACCAGCTGGGGAGCTCGGGTTCGGACCGGGGGGAACGGCTGGAGCAGGTGGGCCACTGACAGCGGGCCCAGGCTCCGCTCGAGCCGGGGGCCCGCGCCCAGACTCCAGGCCAGCTGCACCGGCCTCCGAGGCCAGCGGACGACCGTCTTCTGGACCCCGGACGGTATCCACGCGGCGTCCTGCACCTCCCGAGTGGAGCTGACCACCAGCTTCTGATCCCCGGTCAGAGCATCCAGGGCACACACGAGCTCCCGGAAGTAACGCCCGATGCCCGTGGGGTGCCGACCGGCCAGCCGGTGCGCGAATAGTCCGATCCGCAGGCCGGCCTGCGCGCCTTTGTCTCGCATGGGTCGGCCGCTACTCTAGGCCAAATGCTCGGGTCCGCAAGCCGCCGCTCAGGGCGGCTTCAATGCGAGCGGATTGTCGGAGGAGACCAGCATTGACGGTCGTCCTGGTTGACGGTTACGCGCTGTCAGACGCCTCGCGTGACCGCGGGATCGGGACATTCTTGAAGCGCCTGCTGCCCGGGCTGAGTGAGGCGCCGGGCCTCTCGGTCAGGGTCCTGGCCGAGCCGGGGCTCAGCCTCCCCGCCGGAGTGGCCAGGCTCCCCGCCCGCCGCCCGTTCCCGGCCCGCTTCCGGCCGGCGGCCCACGATCTCCTGCTCCCGCGCGATCTCCGCCGCGCGGAGGCCGACGTCTTCCACAGCCCGGCCCAGCATCCGCCGCGCCGCTCGTCCCTGCCCTGGGTCCAGACGCTGCACGATCTGACACCGCTGACCTGGCCCCATCCGCTGCTCGAGCGTGAGCGCCGGCGGTGGATCAAGGTCGGCCCCCGGATCCGGCAGGCGGCGGCCGTGGCCACCGTCTCCCGCTTCTCGGCCGACGAGGCGATCCGGCATCTTGGCCTGGATCCCGCCCGGCTCACGGTGATCCCGCTGGGCGTGGATCCGGCTGTCTTTCACCCCGCCGCGAGCCCGCGCCAGGAGCCGCCCTACCTGCTGCACGTCGCGGCCTGGGGTCCCCACAAGGGGTTCCAGGAGGCGCTGGCCGTGATCGCCCGGCTGGCCGAGCTGGGACTACCTCACCGGCTTGTGCTGGCCGGACCGCAGGACGCCTGGATGGGGGCTCAGGTCCAGGCGGCAGTCCGGGCCAGCCCGCGGCCGGACCGCGTCCAGGTGGCGGGCTACGTCGACGACCTTCCGGCGGTGTACCGGGGGGCCGTGGCGCTTTTGATGACCAGCCGCTGTGAGGGCTTCGGCCTGCCCGTGCTCGAGGCCATGGCGTGTGGGACGCCCGTGCTGGCCTTCGCCAACAGCGCAGTGGCCGAAGTCGTGGGGGGTGCCGGGGTCCTGGTCAGCGATGGCGATGTGGACGCCATGGTCCAGGCGGTGCGCCGGCTCGTGGACAGCGCGGCGATGCGGGACGAGCTGGTGCAGGCGGGCCTGGTCCACTCAGAGCACTATCGCTGGGCCGACATGGCGACGGCCTACCGGCAGCTCTTCGAGTCGGTGGCCCGGTGAGCGAGACTCGGCGGGTCGGCTTCGATGTCACGCCGGTCATTTCGGGCGCGACCGGCATCGCCCGGTACGTGACCCAGGTCGAGGCGTCCCTCCGGCCCCTGGATGTCGAGGTGCGGGCTTTTGCCGTCGGGCGAAGCGCGTTCGCCGTTCCGCCGGGGACCAGGCACGTGCGGATCCCCGCTCGGCTGCTGGTGGCCTGGTGGGGTCTGGGCGGCCGGCCGTACATCGAGGGCCTGACCGGGCCGGTGGACCTGGTCCACGCCACGGGGCTTCTCCTCCCCTCGACCCGGCGGCCGCTGGTCCTCACCGTTCATGACCTGGCGGCCCTCAGGCATGCCCACCTGTTGCCCGAGCGCCACGTCCGCCAGCAGCGAGCCGTGATCCGGCGGCTGCCCTCGGCGGCCGCGGTTGTGGCCGTCTCAAAGGCCACCGCGCAGGACATCGTCGACCTCGGCGTGGACGCCGGACGGGTCGTGGTCGCGCCGCTGGGAGTCAGCCGGTTGCCCGAGCCGATTCCACTCCCGCAGACGCTCCGCCCGTTGGGCCAGTACCTGCTGACGGTGGGTGAGACCGCCCCGCGCAAGGATTATCCGGTCCTGATCCGCGCGCTGGCCAGAGTCAGGCGTGATCTGGAGCTGGTCATGGTCGGTCCACCCGGGCGGGATGAGGAGCCCCTCCGGCGCCTGGCCATCGAGCTCGGGGTCGACGACCGTCTGCGGAGGTTGGGGGCGGTGAGCGACGGGGAGCTGGCCGGCCTGTACCGCGGCGCCCTGGCGCTCTGCTTCCCCAGCGTCGCGGAGGGATTCGGCCTGCCGGTGCTGGAGGCCATGGCCGAGGGCACCCCGGCCCTGGTCAGTGACCTTCCCGTGATGCGCGAGGTCGCGGGCCCGGCGGCCGTCTACGTGGAGCCGGCAGGGGTTCCCGAGTGGGCCGAGGCGATCGAGACCATCGCCTCCGCGACCACGGCGAGAGAACAGCTCAGCGAGGCCGGACGCCGGAGGGCGAGCGAGTTCACCTGGGAGCGGACCGCCTCCGCCACCCTCGACGCTTACGAGCTGGCCCTGGCGAGCGGTTCCCCGGCAGGAGCCAGGCGATCCGTTCGCGGTGGCTGAGCCGCTGCCGGCTCACCCTCCCTGGCCTGCCTGGCGGCGATTCCGATCATTGCTCCCGCCAGGCCCCAGTACGTCCAGCTGACCGCGAACTCATCCCAGGTCTGAAGAAACCACGCCGCCACGGCCAGCCCCAGGCCGGCCGTGGAGCAGATGGTCAGCAGGGCGTACGGTGATCGTCGGGACAGCAGTCTCAGCTTGATGAGGAGGGCCAGCGTGAGGATCAGGAAGATCACCCCCGGGACGATTCCCAGCTCGTCACCGATCTCCAGGTAGTTGTTCTCAGGGATCTGGTCGTTCTGAACCCCGAACCGCTGGCCGGTCCCGGCGCCGGTGCCAAGTCCCAGCCCCAGGGGATGTTTGCCCATCGTGTTGAGGCCTCCCCAGAAACCGGCCACGTGGCCCTGTGTGGTCTGGTTGCCCTGGCTCCCGACGCTCTCGACCCGGCTGGCCACGCCGGTGGCGAATGCGGCCGGGATGCCCAGCAGGGCCACGGCGCTCAGGACCAGCGCCACCTGCGTCCGCCAGTGCCGCGGTCGCCCGGCCGCCGGGACCAGGGCCAGCACGGTCACGATCAGGGCGCCCAGGATGGCGCTCCGTGTCTGGGTCAGCAGGAGGCCGGCGGCGATCAGGACGGTGATGAGGAAGACGAGCGACGAGGCGGTCCGCCTGATCAGGCGCTCGATGCCCACCGCGAAGGGGAGGATCAGAAACCAGGCGCAGGAGAGCGAGCTTATGAAGACCGAGCCGACGCGGACGAACTTTGTCCCGCCGAGGTCGCCATACACGCGGATGTCCTTGGGATCCGGGACATGGGAGTGCAGGACCTGGGCCTGGTACTGGGTGTACTTGATCGTGTTTACGACGAACCGGTTCCAGGCCGCGGAGTCGATCGCCTCATACACCCCGACCGCCGCCACCGCCGCCCCCACCGCGAATACCGCACCGACCGCCCGCTGGGCGAATCTGGGCCCAAGCGGCGCATGCCGGGCGCCGAACAGGAGCAGGACGAAGGCCGCCGTCTCCCGGAACCCGAGCAGCCGGATGTTTGAGGCCGATGGTGCGCCGGGGACGATCGAAGTCTGAAACGCGGTGTACAGGACCACGATGGCCACGAACGCCAGGGCCAGGGCGTCCAGCCGATCAAGTCTGTCCTCAGTGGCGAGCAGGTTCCGGATGCCGCCCAGGACCACCCCCAGGGCCAGCGCTTCCTTCCACGCCCCGAGGTGGCTATCGACCCCGGCCGGGAGGCCCCAGGCCCAGAGCTTGGCCAGGAGCAGGCCTTGGAACGGGAAGATGACGATCAGGCCCAGAAGGCTCAGGTCGGGGCGACGGGCTGCCAGGATCACGATCCCGAGACCGACCACGCCGGTGAGCAAGGTCGACGGCGAGATGATGTGCCGGGGCGAGAAGTAGATCAGCCCGATCACGACCACCGGCAGAGCCCAGATCAGCGTCCCCCGAAGAGCTTCGCTCCAGGTGGACCAGGCGGGGGGACCGCCCCGCAGATGCCTCAGTGCGACCATGGGACGGGTAAGCAACGTCTCACGGGCGGAGGAGCTTGCGACGCGAGTTCTCGGGGCCATGGCCGTTACGTGTCCAGATGATTGTGCTGCCCCCGAGCCATGCTACTTTCACCCCACCCGTATTGGGGGGGAGACGCCTGGCCACAGGGCAAGGATGACGAGGAAGTCCTGACGATGGAGCCGACCAGCCGCCCGCCACGCTACGTCACGCTGCGGGATTACCTGCGCGTGCTGCGCCGCTATGCCATCCCGATCATCCTGATCGCGGCGGTGGGGGCGGGCGCCGGGCTGGCGGACGCCAAGCGCCAGACCCCGGTGTATGCCGCCACCGCCTCGGTCTCCTTCCAGGACCCGGCTCAGGACGTGACGCTGGTGGGTCTGCAGGTCGGGGCGGTCCAAACCCCACTCGAGCTGGCATCGCAGAACTCCGAGACCCTGACGCGGCCCGAGATCATGAGCCGCGTCCGGCGCAATCTGAAGACGAAGGAATCGATCCGGTCGTTGTCCTCGATGGTCTCGGGCGGCACGACCACCGCTGGACTGCTCGCCATCAACGCGAGTGCGTCGAGCCCGGTATTCGCCGCCCGCCTGGCCAACTCGGTGGCGGCGATCGTGATCGGTCAGGCCAACCGGGCCGCCCAGCGCTCGTTCGCCAACGCGGCGAATGACATCCGCCGTGAGATCACGACCCTGCAAAAGGGGCGAACCACCGTCAACGGCACGACCAGCACTCAGGTGCCTGTCCTGGAGGAACAGCTGGCCCGGCTCCAGACGCTGAGCCACGTCGCTCAGAGCGCCCAGCTGGCCCAGCCGGCTGAGACTCCCACCAGCCCCTCATCGCCCGACACAACCCGCAGCGCACTCATCGGCCTGGTGCTGGGGCTCGTGCTGGCGATCCTGCTGGCCTTCGTGCGTGATTCGATGGACCGCCGCCTGCGCACCACCCAGGACATTGAGGCCAGCTTCCGGTTCCCGATCGTCGGTCACGTGCGCAAGCAGGCGATGGGCAAGGTGGTCCAGGATGAGGCCACCGCGGCCAGGGACGATCTCCAGCTCGACCTGGAAGCTTTCCGCATTCTGCGCCGGAACATCGAGTTCCTGAATGTGGACTCACCTCCCCAGGCGCTTGTCGTCACCAGCGGCGTGCCCGAGGAGGGAAAGACAACCGTGGCCGCGTCACTGGCCTTCACGGCGGCCGCAGCCGGCAAACGGACACTGCTGATCGACTGCGACCTGCGCCGGCCTGACCTGGCCGAGCGCCTGGGCATCGAGCGGTCGCCAGGGCTGAGCGACTACCTGGTGGGCGAGAAGGCCTCGACCGAGATCGCGTCTCGGATCCAGCTCGCCGAACCGCCGAGCCGGAACGGCAGGGCTCCGGACCAGGCCAGTTCGGCTCGCGAGGCGCTCTCGATCAGCGTGATACCGGCCGGCTCGCCGACCGGCCACGCCACGGAGCTCCTGGGCTCGCGGCGGTTCAAACAGCTGATCGATCAGGTGGTGGCGGCCTACGACCTGGTGATCATGGACTCGAGCCCGCTGCTGCCCGTGGCCGACACGCTGGAGATGCTGCCCTCAGTCCAGGCGGTCGTGCTCTGTGCCCGCGAGTCCAAGACCAAGCGGGAGGAGGCGGCGGCCGCCAAGCGGGCGCTGGAGAAGTTCCCCGACCTGCCGGTGGGCGTGGTGATCACGGGGATCACGCCCGGGCGCGGGGACTTCGAGTTATACGCCTACTCGTACAACTACAGCTGAGTCCCAGCCGAGCCCGGCCCCGACCCAGGCCCGGGTCGGCCCGAGCGCCAGGCCCGGGTCAGCCCGAGCGGCTGATCAGCCTCCGGCGTCGGAAGATCTCGACGGCTCCGAGCAGGAGCGCGATCAGGGCAAGGGTCAGGACGATGGGAGTCCAGATCGAGGTCGAGTCGGCGCCCTGTCCGGAAAGGCTCGAGGCGCCATCGGCCGGGCCGTGGCCGTTCGCGCCAGCCGGTGCGAGGCCGCTGGCCGCGGGGATGCGTAGAAGCGGTCGGAGTCGCGGGCTGTGGCCGAGTCGGCCGACCGCGGCGGGCGGGAGCGTGCCGATCACCGTCGGCGTCCCCGGCCCGGGGTGCTGGCCGCCGCCCGGGGTTGGAATCACCTCGCAGTACTGGGCGATCGCGCTGGCCGAGCCCTGACAGCTCCCGCCGAGGGCTGACACCCGGTGGTGGGGAGGACCGGCGGCGACGGCCCCGGACGTCCCGAGACAAAGGGTGAGGGCCGTGACAAATCCGGCGGTTGCCGTGCGTTGGATCTGTGAGCTGATGCGTCCGTGCTGATTGAGCATCCGATGACAGAACGCCGCTCGGCCCCGGAATTTCCGCCGGCGCTGTCCCTTGGCGACAGTCTCCCGGTGCGGCGGGAGGCCCAGGGCCCCGCGCCCCGGAGCCAGCGCGCACCAGGGCGACGGACGGGTCCGGCCAAGCTGTTCGCCTTCCTCGGCGGACTGGCACTGGTGCTGCTCTTCGCTCTGCGGGGCGACGGGTCCTACGACCTGGTCGTGCGCCAGGAGTACGGCCTGGTGATCTGGTGGGTCATTGCCGTCGGCGTGGGCATCGGGCTGCTGCCCCGGGCTCGCCTGGCCGCTCCGACCCGATTGCTGCTGGGAGCGCTGCTGCTGTACGCCCTGTGGACCGCGCTCAGCCTGACCTGGACCGAGAGCTCGGAGCGCACCTTCACCGAGCTGGCCCGGGCGCTCGACTACCTCGGTGTTGCCCTGCTGCTCGGGCTGGTACTGGAACGGCGGACATGGCGCAGCGCGGCCGCGGGCCTGGGCGCAGGCGCGCTGACCGTCTGCCTGCTCGCCCTGGCGAGCCGCCTGGTCCCGTCGGCGTTTCCGATTGACTGGGCGGCCCGGACATTCAGGGCCGACCGCCTGGACTACCCGTTCGGTTACTGGAATGCCGTCGGCGCATGGGCCGCGATGTCGGCAGGCCTGGCGCTGGCCTGGAGCGCGCACGAGTCCTCACGGGTGACCCGCGCCCTGTCACTCGGGCTTTTGCCGGTGGCGTGCCTGGTCGCCTACCTGACGTACTCGCGTGCAGCTGTGGCCGCCGTGGCCCTGGCTCTGGTGCTGGTGCTGGCCATGTCCCGCAATCGCGGGACGGCGCTGATTCACGCGGCGGTCGCCGCGGCGGGTACCGGGCTGGCGATCCTGGCCGTTCGGGGCGCCCCCCAGATCGCCAATGCAACCGGGACGGCTGGTGCCGGCCGGGTCGTCGGTGCACTCTTGTTCGCGGCCGCGCTGGGCGCAGCCGCGGCGGTGCTCACCGCGCTGCGGCGCACCGATGAGTGGCGGCTCCCGCGCAGGATCGGGCGGCCGGTGGGTGCGGTCGCGGCCGTGGTGGTCATCCTGGCCGCCGGGATCTACGGTCCCCACCTGGCCAGCCGGGCCTGGCACAGCTTCAAAAACACGGGTGTGACCAACGCCGGAGCCCACACCACGTCCAGACTGACCAACCTCAGCGGGACCCGCTACAACCTCTGGAGCGTGGCCCTGCACGGGTTCACGGCCCACCCCAGCGCGGGGGTTGGCGCCGGCTCCTACCAGTTCCTGTGGAACCGTCGGCAGGCCGACACCGAGTCGGTGCGCAATGCCCACTCCCTGTGGCTGGAGAACATGGCCGAACTGGGGATCCCGGGACTGGTGCTGGTTCTGGTGTTGAGCGGCTCGGCCCTGGGCGTCGCGATCGTGGCTCGCCGGCGCTCAAATCGGCGGGTGACCGCCGGCGCCAGCACCGCACTGCTGTGCGTGTTCGCCGTCTACCTGCTGAGCGCCAGCGTGGACTGGATGTGGCAATCCACCGCAGTCACCGTCCTCGCCCTGGCCGGAGTCGCGGTGGTGGGGTCCCGGATGAGCGGCCCGCGGCAGACCTGGCGCTGGCCGATCCGGGTGGCCATCGCGGGGCTCGCCCTGGTGGCCGCTCTGGTCCAGATCCCCGGCCTGATCTCCACGCTTGAGATCGGACGTAGCCAGACCGCACAGCGCTCCGGCCACCGGGCCCAGGCCCTGGCCTGGGCCAATGACGCCGTCGCAGTGGAGCCGTGGGCGGCCAGCGCGTACGAGCAGCGTGCCATGGTGCAGGAGTCCGATGGCCGGCTGAATCCGGCGGCGGCCGACGAGCGCCAGGCCGCGGCCGACGAGCCCACCAACTACGTGCACTGGCTGCTGCTGTCCCGGATTCAGACCGAGCGCGGACGCTACGCGGTGGCCCTGGCCGATTACCAGCGCGCCAGTCGGCTGGGGCGGCTGGCCACCGTCTTCAAGCTGCGGCCGATCGCCGGGAGGTTCTAGTGCCTCGGCGGTGGTCCCGGTTCCTTATCCTGCCTGAGATCCAGACCTTGTTTGGGAGGTTGCCGTGAGTTTTCGTCGCTGCTTGCCGGTGTTGGCATCGCTGGTCTTCGTCCTGGCGGTGGGACTGCCCGCGCTGACCAGCGCGGCGGGTGGGCCCTGCTCACCCAAGACGCCGCAGTACTGCCCGCCGCCGAAGGTGAAGACCGGGCCGGCCACGCATGTCACGGACAGGTCGGCCACCCTCACCGGCACTGTCAACCCCAACGGCTCGGCCACCAGGTGTTCCTTCCAGTACGGCCGCACCGCGCGCTACGGATCGACGACCCCTCGCCTGAACGTCGGATCGGGTTCCAGGACCGTGAGGGTGAGCGCCAGGGTCACCGGGCTGAGGCCCAAGACGACGTATCACGACCAGCTCGTGTGCAGGAACCTGGGCGGAAGGGCGGGCGGAGGAGATCAGAAGTTCAGGACTCACGGCGCGCCCACGGTGACGACCGGGCGAGCCACGCGCCAGACGAGCAGGGCGGTCACCCTCCACGGGACGGTGAATCCCGACGGCTTCCCAACCAGGTGCCGGTTCAGGTACGGCCGAACGGACCGCTACGGCTCCGCGACCCCCGTTCAGAACGTCGGCTCCGGCACCAGGACCAAGACCGTGACCGCCCGGGTCAGGGGCCTGAAGCCCCACACGGTCTATCACTTCCAGCTGGTGTGTTCGAACGCTGACGGCCGTGCCCATGGTCGCGATCGGCGCGTCGAAACCCTCAACGGGGGCAAGCGCTGAGCATGAGGCGGTGGGTGGTGGCGGTTATCGTGGCCGCCACCACGCTGGCCCTGCCGGGAGCCGCGGCCGCTCTGACGCTGGGGCTGGATGCGGTCGGGCCGCTCGGCTCCCCCGATTCAGGTGTCAGCGGCCCGTGGGCTCAGCGCGCGTCGGCCGACCACGCCCAGCTGGTGCGCGTGGGTGTGCAGTGGTCGGTCGTGGCCCCCGCCCGGCTGCCCCGGCACGGGTTCAACCAGCGCGACCCGGCGAGCCGTCATTACTCCTGGGCGGCCACCGACGCCGTCGTCCGGCAGCTGGCCGCCAGGCGGTTCAGGCTGATGATCGTCATCACCGGCGCGCCGCGCTGGGCCGAGGGAGCACACCGCCGCCACGGTGCCCCGCCGGGGACGTGGAAGCCAAACGCGCCGGACTTCGGGCGCTTCGCCCGGGCGGCAGCGACCCGCTACTCGGGCCACTTTGCCGATCCCCTCCGGCCGGGCCACCTCCTGCCGAGGGTGGGGTACTGGGAGGCCTGGAACGAGCCCAACCTGTCCACCTTCCTGACGCCTCAGTGGACGAAGAAGAACAGGCGCTTCGTTCCCACCAGCCCGGCGATCTACCGGGGGCTGCTGGACTCGTTGTACGCGGCGGTCAAGCGCGTTTCGCCCCGGAACATCGTCGTCGGCGGAGCTACCGCCCCATTCGGCGACCTGTCTCCCAGCCAGCGCAACAACGCCCGGATACAGCCGGTCCCGTTCGTCAGGGCCATGCTCTGTTTGGAAGGCAAGCAGCTACGGCGCGGCCACTGTGGCCATGCCGCCCGCATGGACATCCTTGACCACCACCCCTATGACATCGGTGGGCCGTTCCAGCACGCGGTCAACGCTGGGGACGTGTCTGTGCCCGACATGGGAAAGCTCGCCCGGTTGCTCCGGGCGGCCGTCCGCGATCGCACGCTGCTGCCCCGCCGGGCCAAGCGCCTCTGGGCCACCGAACTCGGGTGGGCGAGCAGGCCACCCGACCGCCAGGGCGTGCCCCTCCAGAAGCAGGCGAGGTGGCTGGAGCAGGCGCTCTACATCCTCTGGCGCCAGCGGGTCTCCACGGTGTGCTGGCTCCAGATCGCCGACGACTCAGGACCCAGCGCCCTCACCGCCGGCCTGTACTTCGCCCGCGGCAAAGCCAAGCCGGCGGCGCTGGCGTTCCGGTTCCCGTTCGTGGTGGTCGCGCACAAGCACAAACCGGTCCGCGTATGGGGCCGCTCGCCGGTGGCCGGTGCCGTCCGGGTTCAGCGCCGGTTCGGGCGGAGGTGGGTCACAGTCAGGCGCCTGAAGGTCCACCGCTACGGCATCTTCTCGGCCACGATCAGGCTGAACGGCCACCCGACGCTGCGGGCGCAGATCGGCGGTCGGCCCAGCCTCAGCTGGGCCGACGCTTAGGGGCGTCCTCAGGCGTGCTGCCTGCGGTGGTGGCGACGGTGGCGCCGGTGGCGCCGGTGGTGCCGAACACGCGACGATGTGACCGAGGCGGTCCTTGCGCCCGTCTTGGTCTTCGTGCTTGACGCCGTGGTCGACGGGGTCGTCGCCTGGGTGGTCGAGGCCTGCGCGGGACAGAGCGCGTTCACCGGATGACTGGCCGCCTGGGTCAGGCCGTTGAACCAAGCCGTGCCAGCCGGGCGCAGCGTTGTGGTGAGCGCCGAGCGATCCACCAGGCCGAAGTCGCCCGGCTCGTTCAGGCTCAGCGGGTTGATCCACGTGTACGGAGCCATGTAGGCGATCCCGCAGTTGGAGTGCGAGAGCGTCAGGGCCACACTGCTCATCTGCTGTGCTCGCCAGGTCTCCGTGGTGGTGCTGCCCGTCTGCCATCCGATCTCAGTGATGTAGATCGGAGCCGAGCCCTCGTTCCACGACGTCAGCGCGTTGCGGAAATCGACCACCCACTGCTCGACGGCGCTGGCATTGGCCCCGTAGGGATGCAGGCCAAATCCGTCCACCTGGCCGACCAGGCTCGGGTCGGCCGTGAACAGCTGATTGATGAACCACTTCGGATAGTCCTGGCTGGCATTGAACGCCTGCCCATCATCGGCCAGGCCGCCGATGATGACGTCCGCCTGCGGGTCGACCGCGTGGATGGCGGTCCGAGCTGCGCTGTACAGCGGCCCGTACTGCGTGGCCGGGATCGAGTACGTGGAAACGTTCTCCTCGTTCCAGATTTCGAAGATCTGCACCGGCCGATACGGGAGTTGCGGGTTCTGAGCCCAGAAGCTGCCCCCGGCCCCGTACCGAGCGGCCACCGCCTGGGCGAACGCCGCGTACGTGCTGTTGCTGGAGGGTGCGCAGAAGCCCGGGCAGGTCTTGGCCCACCACACCGAGTAGTCGAGCACGGGCTGCCAGGTCAGATGATGGGCGGCCAGCGCGGCCACCCGGGCGTCGGTCGTGGCCCATTGCCACACGTGGCCAAGCGGTCCCGGCGGAGCGGGCTCAATCTGTCCCCACGGGGCGTCTCCGCGCACCGTCGTGACCCCATGGCCCTGGATCGCGGCCAGCTGGGGGGTCAGCCCGGCCAGCGGAAGCTGCAGGGCTGAGAACGCGTTGACGGCTGAGATCGCCGGCGGCGTGGCCGCCTGGGCCGCGCTCGTGACCGCGGTCAAACAGGCCAGCGCGCACACGAGCGCGATACATGCCCGCGTGGCGGTGCGCCACCGCGGATGGTTGACCCCGGCCATCGCCTCAGATATCGGATCACCGCTGTGCGACCTTGAGGCCAAAAACGGCTGACTCTGCTGGCCGCTCGTCGGCGTTGCAGTCGGCGACCCCCTGCCGCCGCCTACCGACCAGCGCATATCCCCCCTACCCGGTACTCCCCGCATGTTTGCTCCTCATTCCGGGGCACAGCCCGCCTCCGTGCCGTGCCCGCATAGCTCGCTGATTGTCCGTGAGGACGCTAGCTGTGGATTTGGGCCTTCGCCCTAGGGAGTCACCCCAGAGTTAGGCCCTAGTTGTTCGACGGCGCCGAGGAGGCGGCCCCGTACTGAAATGGAAGCTCGGCCGCCACCTCGCGAAGCAGCGGGGCCTGCGCATCCCGCTGGGACGGGACCAGGTTCAGGCCAGCCGGCCACCGGATCCCGACGTCCGGGTCGTCATATCTGATCCCCCGTTCCAGCTCGGCGTCGTAGTAGCCGCTCTGCTTGTAGACCACGTCGGCCTGTTCGGAGAGGACACAGAAGCCGTGGGCGAAGCCGATCGGGCAGTAGGCCAGATGCATGTTCTGATCGTCCAGCTCGAAGGCCTCCCACTGGCCGAAGGTGGGCGAGCCGCGCCGGAGGTCCACCATTACGTCCAGGATCGACCCGCGGGCACAGCGCACGAGCTTGGATATGCCTGGGCCGATCTGGAAGTGCATTCCGCGCACTATCCCGCGCCGGGAGCGCGAGTGGTTGTCCTGGACTAGGTGCTCGGAGATCCCCAGCTCGCTGAACGTGCTGCTCCGGTAGGTCTCACAGAAAAAGCCGCGCTCGTCCCCGCGGATGGCGGGCTGGATCAGCTTGGGACCCTCTAGGCGGGTGGGGATGAGCTTCATACGCAAATTTTCGTCCGGGGGTGGAACGATGGCAAAAGGACGGAACCGTCAGCTACGTTCTCTGTACATGACGACCCTCAACGGCCTCATTCTGGCCTGCTCCTCCTCCGAGGAGGACGACCTGGCTCATCGGCTCCAGGGCCGGACCAGGTACGCGCTGCCGCTGGCCAACCGCGTCCTGGTCAGGTACGCGGCCGAGGCCCTGGTGGCCGTCGGGGTCAAGGACGTGGCCGTGATCGTCTCAGGAGCCACCGGGTCCGACGTGTCCGACCTGATCGGTGACGGGAGCCGCTTCGGGGCGAATTTCCACTACCTGGAGATGGACCCGCCGGCCACCGCGCTGCAGATGCTGAGCGCGGCCCATGACGAACTGGGTGACCGCTCGCTGATCGTCCACCCCGGGGATGCCCTGATCACCGGTGGCCTGAGAACGATCGTGGCCGACTTCGAGCGTCACCAGCCTGATGTGCTGCTCGTTTCCGAGCGCTCGCACTCCTACCCTGAGGCGATTCGGTCGGGCGTTCGCGGCACCGATCAGCGTGCGCACCAGCTCGACCAACTCGACCACGTGGCGCCGGCAGCCATCATCTCGGCCGCCGCGCTGCGGGAAGTCGACCGCTTCAGCGCCGATACGGCCACGCTCGGCGGGACGGTGGCGGCCCTGGCCGAGGCCGGCGTCAACGTGTCGGGCCAGGCCCGGGACGGCTGCTGGTGCTACGCCCCCGATTGCGATCACCTGCTGGAGGCCAACCGGATGATCCTGGACGAGCTGCCCCACATCCCGCCGGAGGCGGCGCCCGACAGCGTCCGGATCGAGGGCCGGGTCGCGATTCACCCCACAGCCAGGCTCGAGCGTACGACCATCCGTGGACCGGCGGTGATCGGTGGCGGAGCCGAGGTGCTGGACACATTCATCGGCCCGTACACCTCGGTGGGAGCCGACGCGCGGCTCGAAGGGGCCGAAATCGAGCACTCGATCGTGCTCGAAGGAGCATCGATCCAGCACGTCGGACAGCGGATTGAGGCCAGCCTGATCGGAGCCGGGGCTGAGATCACGCGGGACTTTGGGATGCCCTCGGCGCTGCGTTTGCGGGTGGGTCGGGAATCCACCGTCCGCCTCGCCTGAGTCGCGCGCAGTAAGCTTTCGCGGTCGAACCGGCCGGCGGATAGTGCGTCCGCCGCGGCCAAGGGGACAATTCGGATATGCGGGGCATTTTGACCAACGCCAGGCGGATCGTCGCCATCACGGTGGTGTTGGCCGCCACCGCCACCGCCGCCCCGGCCAGCGCGGGCAAGAGCTCGTTCTACACCGTGTGGACGGTGGCCGGCAGCTCCGTCCAGTGCACGACGCCCCCGTCCTGCGGCGGCGGCGGTGTGGCCACCAGGGCCCGGCTCAGCTTTCCGGAGGCCGTGGCCGTCGGTCGGGCCGGAAACATCTTCATCGCCGACATGGGGGACAACGAGATCCGCGAGGTCAAGCCGAGCGGTCAGGTGACGGTCGTGGCCGGCAACGGCGCCTTCTGCCAGAACCCCCCGAACTGCGGCGACGGAGAGAAGGCCACAGACGCGGAGCTCAGCTTTCCCTCCGGGATCGCGGTCGACGGGTCGGGCAACGTCTACGTGGCCGATACCCAGGACAATGAGGTCCGGAAGATCGCTTCCTCGGGGACGATTACCAGGGTGGCCGGGACCGGAGCCCCCTGCGCCCATCCGCCGTCCTGTGGGGATGGCGGGCTCGCCGACACGGCCAAGCTGACCGCCCCCGCCGGCCTGGCCATCGATCGGTCGGGGAACCTGTACATCGCGGACGCCGGCGATCAGGAGATCCGCAAGCTGTCCAGGTCGGGCACGATCACGCGCGTGGCCGGGACCGGGAAATGGTGTGCTCATCCGCCCTCGTGCCGTGACGGCAGCGCGGCCACGAGCGCTCGCCTCCGGTTTCCTCAGGCGGTGGCGCTCGGCCGGTCGGGCACGTGGTACATCGCCGACGGGGGAGACCAGGAGGTCCGCCAGGTCTCTGCCACGGGCAAGATCAGTACCGTGGCAGGGGTCGGGAAGCCCTGCTCCGCGCCGCCGGCCTGCGGCGATGGCGGCCCGGCCAAGAGCGCCAGCCTCAACTTCCCGGCCGGAGTGGCCGTTGGCCCGGCCGGCGGACTGTTCATCGCCGACGCCGCGGATCACGAGCTCCGCGAGGTGGAGGGCGGGAAGATCATCCGCCTGGCCGGCGACGGAAGCCCCTGCGCCAAACCGCCAACCTGTGGCGATGACCATGCGTCTCCGTCGGCCACGCTTGACTACCCGGTGGCGGTTGCCTCAGACCAACACGGGAATCTCTATCTGGCCGACGCCGGGGACAATGAGGTCCGCTGGCTGTCGAGGGCCAGGGCCAGCCACATCTCGACATCCACCGGCTCCGTGGCGCTGGCTGCCTTCGGCCCCCAGGTGGGCAAGAAGTCGGTCGTGGTGCGCTTCATCATCGGCCAGCCGGCCGACATCGTGCTCACGGTCCACCACAGCGGCCACTCGGCGACGGTGGCCACGCGCCATGTCCAGGCCGGGTTCGGCGAGCTGGCCTGGAACCGGCAGTTCCGCGGCGGGCCCGCAGCCAAGGGCCGCTACCGGCTGATAGTCAGCGCCGCCGTCGGCCACGGCAGCACCTCGAGCACGCTGCGCGTCAAGCTCAGCTGAGCGCCGCTTTGACGTGCCGATCCTGGATCGCCGCCACGCGGATCGCGTCGGCGAGCGAGAACCTGCCCCTGGGACCGTCGAGCTCGACGTAGGCCAGGACGTTCTGCTCCCGAAAGGCGTACCGGACGCTCACCTCCCTGTGGTGCCCGTAGGGCTGGCTCGAGGCCTGGCCCTCCTGGCCCGGGGCTCCGGAGGGCTGGCCGTGGCCGGCTCCCAACCGGGTTGAGCTCAGAAACGTGGCCGCGAGCGATTGGGCGCTGGCCACGCTCCGAAACTCGAACACGTGGACGTACAGGAACGTGCCATTTCGGCCCGTGATGTCGAGCTCGGCGGCCCCTGAGGCCAGCCGCTGTGACGCGGGCACGCGTGAGGCAAAGGCCGAGCTGACCGTGGAGGACGTGAGCCGCTGGTCGTGGCGTGTGGGCCTGGAGGCTGGCTTGATCAGTGTCGAAACCTCACTGGCCGTGGGCACCAGGGTGACCGGATCGGCGCGACTCACGGGCGGTGGCGCGCTGCTGGTCGTGGCGGCGCTCTGGCCCGCTGGAGCGTGGCTGCCGGTGCCGCCACAGCCAGCCACGACCCCCGCGGCGGCGGCCACAACTGCCAGGAAACGATGGCTGGACCCGGTCATTGCCCCGGGCGATGCTAGCTAGGCCCCGATTCGGACTTTGCCGCCACCCCGATGCAATCTGGCCGCCGATAGGCGGGTCGCCGCGGCGCTGGTGAGGCGGGTGCCTTGACGGGAGTCGGTCCGGGCATCGGGTCCGCCGGGCTCCTCGGCGGGGCCTCGCGGATACGCTATCGCCATGGATCCCGACCGCGCTCGTGAGCTGCTGGCCGCCGAGCGAACCCGCATTGAGGAGGGGCTGGCCGGCCTGGCCGCCCAGGGCCCGCTGGAAGGCTCGGATCGGATCGAGCCGGGGGACGCGGACTCCGAGGACCTGTACCAGGACGAGCTTGACACTGGCCGTCGCCAGGGGCTCGAGGAGGACCTGGCCGCTCTGGAACGTGCTGAGGAGCGGCTGGCCAACGGAACCTACGGTCTCTCGGTGGAGAGCGGCGAGCCGATTCCCGACGCCCGGCTCGAGGCGATCCCGGCGGCCGAACGCACGGTGGACGAGGAAGAGCGCTTTCGACGCGGGTGAGCACTCGTCCGAGCCCTACGCGAACATATGTTCGTGTATGGCGAGGCGACGATTCTCCACGCCGATCTGGACGCGTTCTACGCCTCGGTAGAGCAGCGGGACGACCCCCGGCTCCGCGGCCGGCCCGTGATCGTCGGTGGCGGGGTGGTGCTGGCGGCGTCATACGAGGCCAAGGCCTGCGGCGTTCGGACGGCCATGGGTGGCGGACAGGCCCGGCGGCTATGCCCGGATGCGGCCGTCGTCCCGCCGCGCTTCGCCGCCTACACCGAGGCCAGCCGGGCCGTGTTCAAGATCTTTGAGCAGACGGCGCCGGAGGTGGAGGCGCTGTCGATCGACGAGGCCTTTCTGGACGTGCGTGGCCTGGGTCATATCAGCGGGACCCCGGTCCAGATCGGGCGCAAGCTCCGCCATCAGGTCCGCGAGCAGGTGGGGCTACCGATCACAGTGGGTCTGGCCCGGACCAAGTTCTTGGCCAAGGTGGCCAGCGCCGTGGCCAAGCCCGATGGGCTGCTGGTCGTCGAGCCCGAGCGCGAGCTGGACTTCCTGCACCCCCTGCCGGTGCAGCGGATGTGGGGTGTGGGGCGGGTCACCGCCTCCAAGCTGCACGCCCTGGGCATCACCACGGTCGGCCAGGTGGCCCAGCTGGACGAGTTCCAACTGGCCGGCCTGCTGGGTCTGGCCAGCGGTCGGCACCTGCACGCGCTCGCCCACAACCGCGATGCCCGACGCGTCCAGACGGGCCGGCGCCGCCGCTCGATTGGCGCCCAGCGTGCTCTGGGCCGTCGGGCCCGTCCTGCGGAGGAGGTAGCGGCCACGCTGACCGCCCTCGTGGACCGGGTTACTCGCCGCCTCCGTGCGGCCAGGCGGACGTGCCGCACGGTCGTCCTGAGACTCCGGTTCGCCGACTACTCCAGGGCGACCCGGTCGTGCACGATGCGCGAGCCGACGACTGAAACCCACGTGATCCTGGCTGCGGCCCACGGTCTGCTGGCCCTGGCCGAGCCGGTCATCGAGCGCCGCGGACTCACTCTGATCGGGGTGGCTCTGACCAACCTGGAGGGCAGCCAGGGAGTCCAGCTGACGCTTCCCTTCGCGCGTGATCCGGCGCTGGACGCCACGCTCGACCGGATCCGCGACCAGTTCGGCTCCTCGGCCATCACGCGAGGCGTCCTGGTGGGCCGCGATCACGGCCCGTGGGTGCCGCTGCTGCCCGACTGAGGCGCCCGCTCGCCCGAACGAGCGCGCGCTCACCTCACTGGGGCGCGCGGCGATGTCCGCGTCAGCTGCCGCTTGACACCTCCTGACCGATCAGGCGCCGCGAGGGCGCCGCGAGACCGTCGGGAAGCAATCGTGCGGACTGGGCGTCGAAGCTGTCGGGAGTTTGCGGGGGCCTCGGAGCTTGCCCGCTCACCCCCGTGACTCCCGCCTAATGCTTGATCCCGGCCTGGACCAGGAGCAGGCAGCCGTCGACACCTAACACTCGCCGGTGGTCAGACGCTAGGGGCCAGCGCGGCCTCGCCCTGGGCAGTCGGTCGGGGGGCGGCGGCTCGGGCCAGGGGCCGGCCGCGGGTGGGTAGCCAGGCGGTGAGTCCGCCCAGACCCGGGATCCACACCGATATGGCGTGGTAGACGAGTACGGCGCCGACCGACGCCGCCGGAGAGAATCCGTACAGCACGAGCGCGCCCGCCAGCCCTGAGTCGAGGACTCCAAGGCCGGCCGGCATCGGAATCATCGTGGCCAGGTAGCCAATGAAGTACGCCACCGCGAGCGCCAGCACGCCGAGGGGGTGGCCGGTGGCTCGGCAGGCCGCCCACAGCGCGGCCATGTCCAGCCACAGGAAGCCGGCGGCGCCGAGCATCCGCCAGTGCGGGTTGGACACGCACTTCCATGCCCCTTCGAGCGACGCGGTGACCGAGCGCGCGGTCGCTCGGGCCCGCTCTCCAAACCGCCGACCAATTGTCATCGCCGCCACGGCGCAGCCGATCACGAACAGCGAGACGAGGATTGGGATCCCGGCGTGCTCGAGGTCGTGTGGACCGTGCCCGATGCCCACCAGCAGCAGGGCTCCGGCGACGCCGTTACAGAAAAATCCAAACAGCGTCAGGAAGCACAGCAACGCACCGCAGCGCTCGATCAGCCGCCGCGCCCCGATGCCGTGCCGCCGTAGAAGCCAGCCGGTGGTCGCCGCCGAGGAGAAGTTCCCGCCCGGCAGCACCGCGCCGGCGCCCATGGCGATCCAGGCCACCTGGCGGCTCACCGGTTTCGGCGGCTCCGGGAAGAAGCGGCGGAAGACGACCACGTAGCTGAGGCATGAGCCGAGCTCAAGCGCGACCGCGGCCAGCAGCCACAACGGGTTCATGTCGCCGATCGCGTCGATCACCTGGCCCGGAGGAGCCACCCAGACCAGGACTCCCACCGACACCGCACCGAGCAGCGCGGTGGCGATCAGGGGCAGTCTTTTCCGGGATCGCCGGCCCGGCTGGAGCGTGGTTGGGTGAGGTGAGCGAACCGGGCCAAAGTAGCAGCAACGACGTCCGAACAGCCATCGTTTCCCCGGGTCCAGGAGCGACAACCGCGCCCTCGCTCGCCTGGTTTACCCGGACTCCACCGTTATCGGACGAGCCGGACCATTCATCGCCACAGAGGCAAAGCGGCCCTACGTGACCTTGATCGTGACCTTGCCGCCGTGGTAGCCGGACTTCCCGGCGCTGCATACATGCTTGCCGGTGGCCGTGCCCTTGGGGAAGGCGAGCTTGACCTGGCCGTTCGCAGCGGTACTCCCCTTCTTGCCCAGACACGAGACCGCGACTCCCGCCAACGGATCCCCCGCGTCGGTCACGGTGAAGGTGACCCTGCCCTTCGCCCTGTGGCTGAACTTCTTGGGCTTGGCCCGCAGTGTCAGCCCGGGGAGGATCTGGGTGTGGAACAGGTCGATCGGGATGCCGGTCGTTGAGAGCTGATCGGTGATCACGACGTCGACCCGCCCGGAGCTCCCATCGGCCTGGATGTCATTGAAGCCGGAAGTGGCGGCGGGTGCCTTGATGGTTTGGACGGCTCCGAAGGCGGTGGCGATCATGTTCGTGCGGACCATGTGGATGACCTCCTTGGCCGCGTCGAACCAGGCGACCGCCACTCGCCCTTGGGGTGACGCGGCCAGCGCCAACCGGGCGCTGGTGGTGTTCTTGGAGCCGGGCACGACCCGGGCCGTCTTGGCGCCCACCTTCCACAGGTCGATGTGCGCGCACGGCTGGCTGGCGGAGCTGGCGCAGTACGCCATGTAGATCCCGCCGCCGGCCCGCGCGGTCAGCGCGACCGGCTCCAGCGGCTGATTGTTCTTCAGCGCGGTGCCGACCGATCCCGGCGCCTCCATCGGTGCGCCCTGGGTGGGGAGAATCCGCTCCACCCAGAAACCCTGCTTCGTGAACGTCTGAAACCAGGCCACCCAGACCGAGCCGTCGCGCGCGTCGGTGGCCATGGCGGGAAACGACTGCGTGTCAGTTGGCGGCGTGGGCGTGATCGTGCCGTCCGGGCTTGCGGCCGGACAGTTGGGATCGACCCCAACATGGAAGAAATGGCCCCCAGCGAATGCGGCCACCGGCGTCGTCCCGTCGGATTCGGTGGTCGCGGCGAGGTTGCCCACCCCTGCAGTGTGGAGGGACATCGATCCGTGGACGAGGCTCCAGGACGACCCGCTGGCGCTCGTCTCGGTGAATATGGTGCCGTCGAAGAAGCAGCCGCTGTTCCCGGTACTGCCCTCGAAGATGAGCCGCAGGCCCTTGCCATCGCGAACCAGCCGGGGGTCGGGGGCCAGGCTGTCCCAGTTCGCCAGCGCAGTACCCGTCGCGAGCAGCTTGCCCCCAAGCGATATGGACGAGGTGCCGTAGGACTGCTTGTTGTTGCTCGCCCGCTTCTTCAGCCATACGAGATGGAGCACCCCGTTGCCGGTTCGGAGCATGCCGAACGTGTCACCCAGGGTGTCCACCTGGGCCAGCTTGGTCCACTTGCCCGGGCCGCCTGCCCAACCCGAGGTCGGGAGGGCGAGCACTGCGAGCAGCGCGATGGCCCCTACGGCTGCGGTGCGAAAACTACGACGCGGCACTCCGACCTCACCTGAACGCACTTCACCCACCCGATCGACGAGAGAGGCCACTATACCCCCGGGGAGACCGGGTGCCTAGACCGTCAGCTCCCGCTGCGTGTCTGGGCCTGGCAGCTTGAGCGGTGCCCGGAATGGAAGTAGCAGCGGTCGTTGACGCTGTGGATGACGTATCGATCCGTCCAATCGACCTTGCCTGAAACAAGCACGTAGCTGATGGTCACGGTCCCGTGGTGGTAGTTGGCGCCGGATGTAAAGCTCAGCTTGCATCCGACCCTGATCGCCGAATCGCGCGAGCACGACGGCCTGTAGCCGTGCCGATGGCGGAAGACCGAGCCCAGGACCCTGGTCAGCGTTTGGCGCACATGCCCGCGAGCAGCGGCCAGGGTCAGCCTCGGAATCTTCGGCCCGGGCGCGACGGCCCTGACCACCGAGCTCACCCACGCCTGGACCGGCCGGACGGCGGTGAAATAGTCCGCTGTGTTGGTATCGCAGTCCGCGGGCCCGACGCTGGTTACGCCTATCTCGAACAGGCGGTTGTTGGCGTCCGTGGCCAGCAGCGGGCCGCCGCTGTCGCCATTGCAGGTTGCCGTGTCATCGATTGGGGCATGGACGATGCAGAGCTGGCTGGACGAATCGAATGCGGGGTTGAACTGCCCGCAGTAGGACGGGCCCTGCACCGCGGTTCGCGCCCATTGCAGGAGCGTTGGCGAAGCCGTTTGGCCTGCGAATGTCTCGCCCCATCCAGCGATCACGGCGGGCTCTCCGGCCGAGGCCTGTCCCTTGCCCCACAGGGGAACGGTGGGCTGGCCGACCGGTGTAGAGAGCACCAGCAGGGCGGCATCGTGTCTGGGTATCCCGCCACTGATGGTGAATCCAGGATTCACGACCACCCGCGAGGCTCGGCTGATTGTGCGATGGGCCTTATCGGTCCAGTCGGCGGCGCCGGTGACCACGCGATAGCCGCTGGCGGCGAGGCGAGCGCCGGTGGATTCCTCCACCGCGCAGTGGCCCGCCGTGAGGACCACGTTCGAGGAGACGAGCGTGCCGCTGCACAGGAAGTCGGGCTTGCCGCCGCTGTCGAAGTACACGATGAAGGCCATGAAGCCGAACTGGCCCTGGGCCGCCCCGGTCCCCCCGACGATCCTCGGGAGCGCGGGTCGACTTGAGGTGTCCTGAGCGTTGCTTGAACGTCTCGACCAGTGAGCGATCCGATCTGAACGGGGCGCACGGAGCAGGGCGCGAGCAGCCGGCACCAGTCGGGCCGGAACCGGCGCCAGCTCCCACCCCGATGAGGCGGCGCTCCGCGATGCGGGATGAGCCGATGCGGCCGGAGCGGCAGCGAATAGCACCAGGAGCGCCGCCGTCGCGACGCGTGCGCCCAGCAACCCCACCCTCATGCCATCCGCCTCCTTCCCCGACTGGCCGAACACCAGCATGACGCATCCGCTGGGCATTCACCCCAGGGAGGCACCCCAGATTTATGGTCCTGGGGAGCCGGCTCCCGGTTTTCCCTACAGGTTCACGGCCACGTACTTGGTTTCCAGATACTCCTCGATTCCCTCGGGCCCACCCTCTCGGCCGAAGCCTGACTGTTTGATGCCGCCGAACGGGGCGGCGGGGTTGGAGACCATGCCCTGGTTGAGGCCGACCATGCCGGTCTCCAGGCGCTCGACAACCCGCAGGGCCCGCTTGATATCGCGCGTGTACACGTAGGCCACCAGGCCGAACTCGGTGTCGTTGGCGGCGGCGATCGCCTCATCCTCGTCTGTGAAGCCCTTGACCGGGGCCACCGGGCCGAAGATCTCCTCGCGCAGGAGCTCCGCGCCCTCGGGGACGTCGGTCAGGACCGTGGGGTCGTAGAAGTAACCGGCTCCGTCGCGGGCGTGGCCGCCCACCAGGACCCGGGCGCCCCGGCCCACCGCCTCATCGACCAGGTTCTGGACCTTCTCGCGCTGCGTCTGATCGATCAGCGGGCCGACCTCGACCTCATCCTCCGTCCCTCGGCCCACCTTCATCGCGCCCATCTTCTCGGCCAGCTTCTCGGCGAACTGCTCGGCCACCGAGTCGGCGACGTGGAAGCGGTTGGCGGCGGTGCAGGCCTCACCGATGTTCCGCATCTTGGCGATCAGCGCGCCCTGGACGGCGGCGTCGATGTCGGCGTCATCGAAGACCAGGAACGGGGCATTGCCGCCCAGCTCCATGGACAGGCGGAGCAGGTTCTCCGAGGCCTGCTCCATCAGCTTGCGCCCGACCTCGGTCGAGCCGGTGAAGGACAGCTTGCGCAGCCGCGAGTCCTGGATCAGCGGCCCTGTGGTCTCACCGGCCGAGGACGCGGTGATCAGGTTCAGCACGCCCGGCGGGAGCCCGGCCTCCTCCAGGATCTTGGCCAGCATCAGCATCGAGAGCGGTGTCTGCTGGGCCGGCTTGACCACCATCGTGCATCCGGCCGCGATCGCCGGTCCAACCTTGCGGGTCCCCATGGCCAGGGGGAAGTTCCATGGCGTGATCAGTAGGCAGGGGCCGACGGGCTGCTGCATCGTCAGCAGCCGGCCCTGTCCGTTGGGAGCCACTGCGTAGCGGCCATCGATTCTCACCGCCTGCTCGGAGAACCAGCGCAGGAACTCCGCGCCGTAGGTGATCTCGGCCTTTGACTCCTTCAGCGGCTTGCCCATCTCAAGCGTCATCAGGAGGGCCAGTTCGTCGGACCGGCTTACGACGGCCTCGAACGCCCGGCGCAGAATCTCCCCCCGCTCGCGGGGAGCATGCGCGGCCCACTCGGGCCCCGCCTGGACCGCGGCGTCCAGAGCGGCCCTGGCGTCATCGACCGACGCGTCGGCCACTTCGCACAACGACTCGCCCGTGGCCGGGTCCTCGACCGCGATCGTTCCCTTGGCCCCGTCTCGCCACTGTCCGGCGATGTAGAGCTGCTTGGGGACCTGGTCCAGGACTGTCTGCTCTTCGGGGGCGGTGATCGTGGTCATAACTTCAATCTATACCCGGCGATGGGCGGCGACTCTCGGGCCGCCACCCATCGCCGGTCAGGTTTTACGCCGCCGTCAACTTCTGCTGAGGCTCGAGCGCGACGGCCACCACCTCATCGATGGTCATCGCGAAGTGGAAGCTCATGGCCTCGCGAACCTCCGCAGGGACATCGTCCAGGTCGCCCCGGTTGCGCTCAGGCAGGACCAGGTCGGTCAGCCCGGCCGCGTGGGCCGCCAGCACCTTCTGCTTGACGCCGCCGATCGGCAGGACTCGGCCCTGGAGCGTGACCTCGCCGGTCATGCCGACGGTGTGACGGACCGGCCGCCCGCTGAGCAGCGAGGCCAGCGCGGTGACCATCGTCACCCCGGCGCTGGGGCCGTCCTTGGGGATCGCCCCAGCGGGAACGTGGACGTGGAACGAGAGGTCGTCGAACACCGCCGGGTCGATACCGAGTTCCTCGGCATGGCCGCGGACGTAGGAGAGCGCGATCTGCGCCGACTCCTTCATCACGTCACCCAGTTGGCCGGTCAGGGTCAGCCCACCCGGCTTGCCGGCCATCGACGTGGCCTCCACGAACAGCACGTCTCCACCGGCGCCGGTCACGGCCAGGCCAGTGGCCACGCCGGGCACGGCGGTCCGGATGGCCGACTCCTGGAAGTGCCGCTGACGGCCCAGGGCCTCGCGCACGGCGTCGACATCGATGCTCACCGGGGCGGTCGCGGTTCCCGAGGCGATCCGGGTGGCGGTCTTTCGCAGCACCGTTCCCAGGTCACGCTCGAGTTGGCGCACCCCGGCCTCGCGCGTGTATTCCACGGCGATCAGCCGCAGCAGGTCATCGTCGATCTCGACCTCCTCGGTCTGCAGGCCGTTGCGCCCGACCTGACGCGGCCACAGGTAGTCCCGGGCGATGGCCACCTTCTCCGAGGTCGTGTAACCGTCGAAGCGGATGACCTCCATCCGGTCGAGCAACGGCCCGGGGATCGTGTCGGCCAGGTTGCCCGTGGCGATGAACAGCACCCCGCTCAGGTCGAGCTCGACATCCAGGTAATGATCGCGGAAGCTGTGGTTCTGCGCCGGGTCGAGCACCTCCAGGAGCGCGGAGCTCGGATCCCCGCGCCAGTCGGCGCCGACCTTGTCGACCTCATCCAGCATGATCACGGGGTTCATCGTGCCGGCGTCCCGGAGGGCCCGGACCAGCCGGCCCGGCAGCGCTCCGATGTACGTCCGACGGTGGCCCCGGATCTCGGCCTCGTCCCGCACGCCGCCCAGCGACATGCGCACGAACTCACGTCCCGTGGCCCGGGCGATCGATTCTCCGATTGAGGTCTTGCCCGTGCCCGGGGGACCAATCAGGGTCAGGATCGCTCCCTCACCCCGGTGCCGCCTGGGCGCCGGAGCGTCGGAATCATCCGCGCCCTCGGAGCTCTCGGACCTGGCCTGCACCGCGTCAAGGCCCCGCTCCTGCCGGAGCTTGCGGACCGCGATGTACTCGACGATCCGCTTCTTGACGTCCTCCAGTCCGGCATGGTCGGCGTCCAGGACCTCCTGAGCGTGGGCGGGATCCAGGCGCTCGTCGGAGCGCTTGCTCCACGGCACAGCGATCAGCCAGTCCAGGTAGGTCCGGATGACGCTCGATTCGGCGCTCTGCTCGCCCATGCGCTCGAGCCGGCCGAGCTCCTTATCGGCCTGCTCGCGCACGGCCTCGGGCATCCCGGCCTCCTCAATCTTGGCCCGGTACTCCTCGACAACCGAGGCGTCGTCCTCGCCCAGCTCCTTGCGGATCGACTCCATCTGCTTGCGCAGGAAGTACTCGCGCTGCTGCTTCTCGGCTCCGGACTCGACGTCCTCCCGGATGCGCTTGCGGACCTGCAGCTCGGCCAGTCGCTCGCGCTGGAAGCCCAGGGCCAGCTCCAGCCGCTCGGTGACGTCGACGGTCTGGAGCAGACGGAGCTTGTGCTCGTAGCTCAGGTCTGGGCTGTAACCGCTGGTGTCGGCCAGCGAGCCGGGGTCGGAAATGCTGCGTACGAACGCGGCGATCCGGCCATCGTCGCCCCGCAGTTCGAGGATCTCCTCGACGACGGCGCGGTACTCGCGCTCGAGGTTGCGTGTGCGCCCGTCCACGGGCTTGTCATCGGGATGCTCCTCGACCTCCACGAACAGGCGGCCGTCGGGGAGGGTCTGGGCGGCACCGGCGGTCCCGCGGTGCAGGCCCTGGACCACGATCGCCCGGGCGCCTGCCGGCAGGCGAACGCGCTCGGAAACCTCAGCCACGGTCCCGACCGAGGCAAACTCCCCCTCATGTCTGGGCACGAGCAGTACGCGCTCGTCGTCGCCGGCATCCACGGCGAGCGTGAGTGACATGCCCGGAAAGACGACCGCGTCATCGACCGGGACAAGCAGAAGGCGACTGGACACTATTTCTTCACTTTCTATAGTTGCTTATTACCTGTAAGGAGGATACCACTCTCTGGGCCTCGCGTGGGCAAGGATCTAAGTGGAGCAGGCTTAGATTATGACAGGGCCGTGATGCCGCCTCGTGGCGGCTGGAGAAATCGCCCCTGAAGCTGCGATCATGCGTGGCCGTGCAAGAGCGGCGTCTGAGCGCAACTGACGAGGGGCTGGCCCATGACATCCTGGCCGCGGAGGCGTTCGCGATGCCGGCGCCCGAGCCCCGGCTGCACCCCGAACTCCTGCTCCCAGACGACCCCGCAGAGATCCTGGGGCCCCACGACATCCTGGCTGCCGAGGAGTTCGCGATGCCGGCGCCGGACGCCGGGCCGCGGGGCCAGGCGGTCCGTCAGGCCACCGCACCCGGGCGGCCGCGGTGGGCCGGACTGGCCGGCGCCGGGCTGCTGGCCTACTGGGTGGGCCGCCGACGGCGCTAGTTCCCGGGCCGCGCTCAGCGCGAGCGCGTGGAGCGCGGGGCGAGCAGGTCCGTGATCGTGCCCTGCCCAAGTTCGGCGGCGAAGCCCACCGTCTCGCTCAGAGTCGGATGGGGGTGGATCGTCAGCGCCACATCCTCGGCGTCTGACCCCATCTCCAGCGCGTGAACGGCCTCGGCGATCAGCTCACCCGCGCCCACCCCCGTGATTCCCGCGCCGAGCAACCGGCGGGAGCCGGGCTCCAACAGCAGCTTCGTCAGCCCGTCCGGCCGGGCCAGCGACAGGGCCCGGCCCGAGGCCGCCCACGGGAAGACGGCCCTCTCATACTCGACGCCGTGCTCGCGGGCCTGGGCCTCGGTCAGGCCGGCCCAGGCGATCTCCGGGTCGGTGTAGGCGACGGAGGGGATCGCCAGGGGGTCGAACGTGACGTCGTGTCCGGCCACCACCTCGGCCGCGACCTTCCCCTGATGGCTGGCCTTGTGGGCCAGCAGCGGAGCGTCGGCCACGTCGCCGATGGCGAAGATGTGGGCCACGTTGGTCCGCAGTTGGGCGTCGACCGGGATGAACCCGTCGGGCGAGACGGTGACCCCCGCCCGGTCAGCGCCGAGCGCCGCGCCGTTGGGCCGGCGGCCGACGGCGACCAGGATCTGGTCGAACGTCTGAGCATCGCCGGTTGACAGGGTCACCTTCAGCCCGCTCTTCTGGGCCTTCACGCCCTCGACCTTCGTCCCCAGCAGGATGTCCTGGTAGCGCCCGGCCACCCGCTTGCGCAGCGGCTCGACCAGGTCCGGGTCGCAACCCGGTATGAGCTGATCCAACAGCTCGACGACGGTGACCCGGGAGCCCAGGGCGTCGTACACCGTGGCCATCTCCAGGCCGATGATCCCGCCGCCGATGACCAGCAGCCGCCTGGGGGTCCGCCGGACCTCGAGGGCGCCGGTCGAGTCGGTGATCCGCTCGTCCTCGGGCAGGCCCGGGATCGCGGCCGCCTGCGAGCCGGCCGCGATGATGCAGTTGTCAAAGGAGATCGTGCGCTCGCCGACGGCGATCGCGTGGGGTCCTGTGAAGGAGCCCGTCCCGTGCACGACCTCCACCTTCCGCTGCTTGGCCAGCTGTCCGACGCCGGCGGTGAGGCGGCCCACCACCGACTCCTTCCACGAGCGCAGCGCGTCCAGGTCGATCTTGGCCGGGCCGAAGCTGATCCCATGCTCGGCCATCTCCTCGGCCTCGGCCATCACCCGGGCCGCGTGCAGAAGTGCCTTGGAAGGGATGCAGCCGACGTTCAGGCACACGCCACCCAGCGCCTCATAGCGCTCGACCAGCACGGTGCGCAGGCCGAGGTCGGCCGCCCGGAAGGCCGCCGTGTAGCCGCCGGGGCCCGACCCGAGGACCAGGACCTGGGCATCGTGGTCGGCGCCGGCGGGCGCCGGGGGAGGTTCGTCGGTGACGGCGGCCTGGGCGGATGGGGTGTCCTCGTGTGCCACCTTCCTGTCCGCGTGGAGCGTCAGCAGCACGCTCCCCTCCGAGACCCGATCGCCGATCTTCACCTGGAGCTGCGTGACCGTGCCGGCCAACGGGGCCGGGACGTCCATCGTGGCCTTGTCGGACTCGAGCGTGACCAGCGGGTCCTCGGGGGCGACCTCGTCCCCGGCGGCCACATGGATCTCGATCACCGGAACGTCGGTGAAGTCGCCGATGTCCGGGACGCGGACCTCCATCGCGTCGCTCATGGGCGAGCGGCTCTCCCCGCGCGATGAGCTTGGTCAAAAAGGCCCAATAATTGGGCAAAAGTGACCACGGTCCGGCACCGACAGTGGTCGGCGGCCCGCGGGGGCCCCCTCACAGCAGCACCCGCCTCAGGTCACTCAAAACCCCCACCAGATGCACCATGAAGCGGGCCGCGGCCGCGCCGTCGATCACCCGGTGGTCATAGGAGAGGCTGAGCGGGACCATCAGCCGGGGGACGAACTGCTGGCCATCCCACACCGGCTTCAGGGCCGAGCGAGTGGCGCCCAGGATCGCCACCTCCGGCGCGTTGACGATCGGGGTGAAGCCGGTTCCCCCGATCCCGCCCAGCGATGAGATCGTGAACGTGCTGCCACTCATCTCGGCCGGCCCGAGCTTGCCCTCGCGGGCCTTCCCCGAGAGCCCGGTCAGCTCGCGCGCGATTTCGAGCAGGCCCTTCTGGTCGGCGCCCTTGATCACCGGCACGATCAGACCGCCGGGGGTGTCGGCGGCGAAGCCGATGTTGTAGTAGTGCTTGACGATCAGCTCGTCGCCGTCCAGCGAGGAGTTGAAGTCGGGGAAGGCCCTCAGCGTGGCCACCGAGGCCACGACCAGGAAGGACACCATCGTGACCTTCACGCCGTCCGCGGCCTGCTCTGTGTTCAGCTGCTTGCGCCACGCCTCCAGGTCGGTGATATCCGCCTCGTCGTGGTGGGTGACGTGGGGAATCATGGCCCAGTTGCGGGCCAGGTTCGGCCCCGAGATGCGCTGAATCCGGGTCCTGGGCACGCGCTCCACCGGTCCCTGCTTGGAGAAGTCCAGCGAGGGCCACCGAGCCATTCCAGGCCCAACCACAGGGCTGGCCGGCGGACCCGGACCCGGCCCCATCCCCGTCGAACGCTGGACGTCCTCCTTGGTGAGCCGACCCTTGCGGCCGCTCCCAGTCACCGCAGCCAGGTCGACGCCCTGCTCACGAGCCAGCCGGCGCACGGACGGGCTCGCATAGACGGGGGCTCGGCCATCGGCGGCCGGTGGCGGGATCTCGGCAGGCGCCGCCGCCTCCTCGGCCTGGGCGGCGCTCTCCACGGCCGCCGGTGCAGCCGCCTCCACCGGCACGCCCTCTGAAGCGATCAGCGATGCCCTGCTCTGTCCGCTGGCCGGTTCGCCGCCGTCCGGTTCGAGGGTCAGCAACAGTGTTCCCTGGGAGACGCGGTCGCCCACGGCCACGCGCAGCTCCAGGACCGTGCCGGCGAATGGTGCCGGAACATCCATCGTGGCCTTGTCGGACTCCAGCGTGAGCAGCGGATCGTCGACCGCCACGGTGTCTCCCGGCCCGACCAGGATCTCGATCACCGGGACGTCGGTGAAGTCGCCGATGTCCGGGACCTCCACGGAGACGACGTCGGTGGTCGTCATACGGTCGTCGGCATCGGCGCGTCGGGGTCGATCTGGTAGCGCTCGATTGCCTTGCTCGCCTGGCCGGCGTCGACCGCCCCCTGGGCCGCGAGCTCGCGCAGGGCCGCCACGGCCACGTGGTGGCGGCCGACCTCAAAGAACCGCCGCAGCCCGGCCCGGAGATCGCTGCGCCCGAAGCCGTCTGTGCCCAGCACCCGATACGGCCCCGGAACCCACTGGCGGATCTGGTCCGGGTAGGCCCGGATGTAGTCGGTGGAGGCGATCGCCGGACCCGAGTGCCCGGAGAGCTGCTCGGTCACATAGGCCGGCCGCGGCGCGTCCGCCGGGTGCAGCATGTTCCAGCGCTCCAGCTCAAGCCCGTTCCGGCGCAGCTCGGTGAAGGAGGTCACGCTCCAAACGTCGGCGGCCACTCCGAAGTCGTCCCGGAGCAGATCGGCGGCGGCCAGCACCTCATTCAGGATTGTCCCCGACCCCAGCAGCTGCACCCGGGGCCCCTCACCGGTCCCCTCGCGCAGCAGGTACATCCCGCGCAGGATGCCCTCCTGCGCCCCGTCGGGCATCGCCGGGTGGTGGTAGTTCTCATTCATCAGCGTGATGTAGAAGAACACGTCCTCCTGTTCCCCGAGCATCCGGCGCAGGCCGTCCTGGATGATGACCGCCACCTCATAGCTGTAGGCCGGGTCGTAGGCCCGGCAGTTCGGGACGACTGAGAACAGCATGTGGCTGTGGCCGTCGGCGTGCTGGAGGCCCTCGCCGTTGAGCGTCGTCCGGCCGGCCGTCCCGCCGAGCATGAAGCCCCGCGTCCGGCAATCGGCGGCCGCCCAGACCAGATCGCCGACCCGCTGGTAGCCGAACATCGAGTAGTAGATGTAGAAGGGGATCATCGGGACGCCGTGGGCGGAGTACGAGGTGCCGGCGGCGATGAATGACGAGATCGACCCCGCCTCGGTGATGCCCTCCTCCAGGATCTGGCCGTGGGCGTCCTCGCGGTAGAACATCAGCTGCTCGGCGTCCTGGGGCTGGTAGAGCTGGCCGAAGGGGGAGTAGATCCCCACCTGGCGGAACAGCCCCTCCATCCCGAACGTGCGCGACTCGTCGGGCACGATCGGTACCACGTGGCGGGTGAGCTGCTTGTCGCGCAGCAGCGCGGCCAGGATTCGGACGAACGCCATCGTGGTCGAGATCTGCCGGTCGCCGGTGTCCTCCAACTGCTGCTTGAACAGCTCCAGCGGCGGCACCGGCAGCGGGTCAGCGTGGCGACGCCGGATCGGCAGGCTTCCTCCCAGCCGCTCTCGGGAGGAGAGCAGGAGCTGCATCTCCAGAGAGTCCTCGGGCGGTTTGTAGTACTGGGCCTCCCTGACCTGCTCGTCGGTCAGCGGGAGCTCAAATCGATCCCGGAACGCCAGCAGCGCGTCCTCGGTCATCTTCTTGGCCTGGTGGGTGATCATCTGGCCCTCGCCCGACGTGCCCATGCCGTAGCCCTTGATCGTCTTGGCCAGGATCACCGTGGGGGCACCGCGGTGACCGACGGCCTCGTGGTAGGCGGCGTAGACCTTCTGCTGATCCAGCCCGCCCCTGTTCAGAAGCCAGATCTCATCGTCGGACATGTGGGCCACCCGCTCCAGCAGCACGGGGTCCTTGCCGAAGAAGCGCTCGCGCACGTAGGCACCGTCGCGGGACTTGTAGGTCTGGTACTCGCCGTCGACCGAGTCCTCCATCACGCCGACCAGCCGCCCGTCGGTGTCGGCCGCCAGCAGCGGGTCCCAGCGCGAGCCCCAGATCACCTTGATCACGTTCCACCCGGCTCCCCGGAAGTCCGACTCCAGCTCCTGGATGATCTTGCCGTTGCCCCGCACCGGCCCGTCCAGCCGTTGAAGGTTGCAGTTGATGACCCAGATGAGGTTGTCCAGGCGCTCGCGACCGGCCAGCCCGATCGAGCCCATCGTCTCCGGCTCATCGACCTCGCCGTCGCCGATGAACGCCCACACCTTGCGGCCGTCGGTCGGGGTGATATCCCGTGCCTCCAGGTACTTCATGAATCGGGCCTGGTAGATCGAGGTGATGGCTCCGATTCCCAGCGAGACGGTCGGGAACTGCCAGAACTCGGGCATCAGCCAGGGATGCGGATACGAGCTCAGCCCGGTCGGCCGGGACACCTCCTGGCGGAAGCCGTCCAGCTGCTCCTCGGTCAGGCGCCCCTCCAGGTAGGCCCGGGCGTAGTTGCCCGGTGAGGAGTGGCCCTGGAAATAGATCAGATCGGTGCCGGCCGCGTGCTCGGGGCCGTGCCAGAAGTGGTTGAAGCCGACCTCGTACAGCGTGGCCAGCGACTGGTAGCTGGCGATGTGACCTCCCAGCTCGGAGGACTGCTTGTTGGCTCGCACGACCATCGCCATCGCGTTCCAGCGGATGATTGAGCGAAGCCGCCGCTCCACGGCCGGGTCGCCCGGGAGCCTGGCCTCCGCATCGGCGGGGATCGTGTTGACGTACGGGGTGTTGAGCGTCCCGATCGTCCCCGTGCCCGCGTGTTGGGCCCGCTCCACCACCCGGCGGAGCAACTCCCTGGCCCGGTCCGGCCCGTCGTGCTCGACGACCGCGTCCAGAGCCTCGAGCCACTCGCTGGTCTCGACCGGATCGACGTCGGCCGCCGAGCCGTTCTGGCTGGCCATCCGCCCGCGCTCCACTCGATCGGCCATGTAGGTGCGATGGTACGCCGCGGGACCGCGGGAGCTCAGGCTGTGATTACTGCCCTGCTGCACCGGGCATCAGCAGGTCGATGAAAATCGGCTACTTCCTGTCCTGCGAGGAATGGGCGCCCACCGACCTGATCGAACAGGCCGTGATGGCGCACGAGGCCGGATTTGAGGATCTGTGGATCTCCGACCACTACCACCCCTGGAACGACAAACAGGGACACAGTCCGTTCGTGTGGTCCGTGATCGGCGCCGTCGCCCGCGCCGTTCCCGGGATCGGCGTCACCACCGCGGTGACGTGTCCGACGATCCGCATTCATCCGGCGATCATCGCCCAGGCCGCGGCGACCTCCTCGGTGATGCTGGATGGTCGGTTCCGCCTGGGGGTGGGCAGTGGTGAGGCCCTCAACGAGCACATCCTGGGCGATCGCTGGCCAGAGGCCGACGAGCGGTTGGAGATGCTCGAAGAGGCCGTCGAGGTGATCAGGACCCTGTGGCAGGGCGGGCCCCAGGACCACCGCGGGCGGCACTATCGCGTCGAACACTGCCGGGTCTACGACCTGCCCGACGAGCCACCGGAGATCATCGTCTCAGGCTTTGGCCCTAAGGCCGTTGATCTGGCCGCTCGGATCGGCGACGGCTACTGCACCGTCGGCCCGGATGCCGAATCCGTCGAGCGATTCCGCTCGCAGGCTCGCCGGGGCAAGCTCGTCCAGGGCGGGCTGAAGGTGTGCTGGGACGCCGACGTGTCGCGGGCTCGCCAGACGGTGCACCGGCTGTGGCCCAACGAGGCGCTCCCTGGCGAGCTGGCTCAGATACTCCCCACCCCCGAGCACTTCGAGCAGGCCAGCCAACTTGTCACCGAGGAGATGGTGGCCGACGACACGCCGTGTGGGCCCGACGTGGACCGTCACGTGGAGGCGATCACCGAGTACGCGAGGGCCGGCTTTGACGAGCTGTACGTCAACCAGATCGGGCCGGGTCAGAGGGAGTTCTTCCAGGCCTACCGCGAGCACGTCCTGCCCCAGGTCCGGTAGAGGCCCGCGAGGCAACGGCGATGTGAGATGGTTACGCGCGTGAGCGCGACGGCAGAGGAGCTGGCCTTTACGGGACCCGCCGGACTGGCCGAGCTGGTCCGCTCAGGTCAGGTCCATCCTCGCGAGCTGGTCGAGCTCTGCCTGGGGCGGATCGAGTCGCTCAACCCTCGCCTGAACGCCTTCAGGATCACGCTGGCCGATGAGGCCCTGGCCGCTGCGGATGCCGCCGCCGGTTCCGGCGGCCCCCTGGCCGGGGTTCCGGTGGCGATCAAGGATGACACTCCGCTGGCCGGCCAGGCCACCACCCGGGGCTCGCGCAGCTACGGCCCGCCGGCGCCCGCCGACGCCGAGGTCGTGAGGCGGCTCCGGGAAGCCGGGGCGATTCCGATCGGAATCACGAACGTGCCCGAGCTGATGATCTTTCCCTGGACCGCCAGTGACGCCAACGGCATCACCCGGAACCCCTGGGCCCCGGCCCGCACGCCGGGTGGATCCTCGGGAGGATCTGCCGCGGCGGTGGCCTCCGGGATGGTCCCCTGCGCAACGGGCTCGGACGGCGGCGGGTCGATCCGGATTCCCGCGGCCTGCTGCGGCCTGGTGGGGATGAAGCCCACACGCGGGCGGATATCCATGCAGCCGTTCCGCGAGCACTGGCTCGGACTGAGCACGTACGGGGCGCTGGCCCGCACGGTGGCCGACAGTGCGCTGCTGCTGGATGTGCTCCAGGGCGCTGGGCCCGGGGACGCGGATGTGGCCGCTGCGCCCGCGCGAAGCTACAGCGAGGCGGCGGCCACTGCGCCGGGCAGGCTGCGGATTGCCGTCTCCCGGAAGCAGCCGCCAGGCCCGCCCGCGCCGTTGTCGGGCGAGCAGCGCGGGGCCTGGGAGCAGATGGGGAGCGTGCTATCCGAGCTCGGGCACGAGGTGGCCGAGCGCCATCCCCGCTACGGGACGGCTGCCATCGAGTTCACCCAGAACTGGATGCGGGGGATTTACCAGGACTCGCAGACCGTCCCCGACCCCGAGCGTCTGGAGCGGTCGACCAGGCAGATGGCCGCCCTCGGGCGAAGGTTGGTCTCCGATCGCCGAGCCGAGAAGCTGCGCAGCAAGCGCGGTGCCACCGCGGCGCGGATCCTGGGCCTGTGGGAGGAGTTCGATGTCCTCATGACCCCGGCCCTGGCCAGCCCGCCGATCGCCGCCGAGGCCGGCTACGGGCGCTCTGCGCTGGGGGCGTTCAACCAAGCCGGTCGCTTCACCCCATGGACGGCGATCTTCAACGTCACCGGCCAGCCGGCGATCTCGATTCCAGCCGGGTTCAGCGCCGATGGGCTTCCGCTGGCCGTACAGCTGGTCGGGAGGCTCGGCGCCGAGGACACGCTCTATTCGCTGGCCGGTCAGATTGAGGCCGCCCGGCCGTGGGCGGACCGCCGGCCGCCGGCCTGACGCGCAGCCTAGGCGGCGATCGCCACGTGGTGCTCGGCGCCTTGGAGCGCCTGAGCCTCCTTGGCGCTGACGATCTCATGTCCGAACGGCATCAGCGAGACCTTGATCATCTTGAAGTTGCCCAGCCCGAGCGGGATCCCGATCACGGTCAGGCAGAGGAGCACGCCGGTGACGATGTGCATCAGCGTCAGGTACCAGCCGCCGAGCAGGAACCACAGGATGTTGCCTATCAACGACCCCGCGCCCGCGCTCTGCTTCTTGACCACGGTCCGACCGAACGGCCATAGCGCGTAGAAGGCGATCCGCAGGCTGGCGATCCCGAACGGGATCGTGATGATGAAGATGACCGACAGGACTGCCGCCAGCACGTAGGCGATGAACAACCAGATCCCCGAAAACACCAGCCAGATGATGTTGAGCACGACGCGCATCCACAGCCCCTTTCCGAGTCCTTGTCCGGAGATACTGCCGAAGCGCGCCGACCGAAGCAAGGCAGCGGAGGGCCGGTGGGCGAGCCCCGGACCGCGCCGCCGCCTCGGCGCAAGTGCTAGAAGAGGAGTCATGGCGATGATCCACGTGGCCGCCGAGCGGGAGATCGGAGCTCCCGCCGAGTCGGTCTACGGCTACCTGTCCGACATGCGCGAGCACCACCCGAACTTCCTCCCGCCTGCCTTTTCAGACTTCACCGTGGAGAGCGGTGGAGTGGGCGCCGGGACGATCACCCGCTTCAAGGTCCACGCCGGAGGCCGGACGCGCGAGTACCGGATGCAGGTGACCGAGCCCGAGCCCGGCCGGGTGCTGACCGAGTCCGACCTGAACTCGAGCCTGGTCACAACCTTCACGGTCGAGCCGAATGGCGGGGGCTCGCGGGTCAGGATCACAACCGGATGGCAGGGCGCCGCGGGGATCGGCGGATTCTTCGAGCGCCTGTTCGCGCCCGGGATGATGCGCCGGCTGTATCTGGATGAGCTGGAGCGGCTGGACGGATACGCTCGCCGCCAGGCCGCCTGAGCCCACGTCCCGCCGCTACCCGTCCTCGGGCCCGGCTCGGGGAGCCTTGCTCCGCCACTGGCGCCCCCGGGCGATGATCGGCTGGAGCTGACGGTGAGCGATCAGCGCCGGCGTGGCGGCGAGCAGAAAGTTGAACACCCTGTAGGCCACAACCGCGGCCAGGGCGGGGGCCAGGGGCAGGCGCACCCAGTACAGCGAGTAGGTCATGAGCACCTCGGTCACGCCCGCTCCGCCGAGGGGCAGGGACCGACGGGTGGCCGCGTATCCGGTGGCATAGGCCAGGATCACCTTGCCGATCTCGGGGTCGAGGCCGAACGTTCGCAGCCCGCCGTAGAAGGCGCCGATGTCGGCCGCCCAGTAGAGGCCCGTGCCGATCCAGGCACCCGCGTACGCGCGGGGGTTGCGCAGGAGCGTGTGCAGGACCCCCACCCCCTCCAGCAGGCGGGCCAGCATCTCCTGCCGCCGCCCCCCGAAGCGCCTGGCCAGCCGCTCGGCCCGCCGGGGCGAGCTCGCCCATAGGGCGGCGCCAAAGCCGAGCGGGACGGCCACCGCCCACGGCCACAGCAGCGACGGGAGAATATTCGCCCCGGTGGCCAGCAGGACCACTGAGACGACCCAGGTCGTGGGAGCCAGGACGGCCCACTCGAGGATCCCCAGGGCGACCACGTTCACCCGGGCGCTCCGCTCATCCTCGTGGACGGCCTGCAGCACCTGCCTGTCGATTCCGAACCCGCCCCCGATCGCGAATGGGCCAAAGCCCGCAACCACGACCCGGGCCACAACCGGAAGCGTGATCGGAGCGCGCCCGTGGATATCGGCGATCGCCCGGTAGGCCAGGATATAGGCCGGGTAGGCCAGGAACTCGGCCCCGGCGATCAGCCCGATCCAGACTGCGTCGACGTGATCAAAGGCCCGACCGACGGCGTCGGCGCCGGTGACGCGAGCGATCACCAGGACGGCGATCGCGGCGATACCGGTGGCCAGGGCGGCCCCGAAGACCGGCCGCAGGCGAAGCTGCGCTTTCACCTCCGGGACGCTAGCTGGCCTGGCTAAAGGGCTGTCCCAGCGCCGTTGCGGAGCTTCGGAGGACGGGGTCGCGAGCCCGGTCCGGTAAAACCATCCCATGATCCGTCGCCCGCGCCCCGCCGCGCTTGCCATGGCCGCGGCCGGCTCTCTGGCTGTGGCCCTGTGCGGTTGCGGGGCAGCCGCGCCCGCGACCGAGGTCAGCCTTGGCTCCGGAACCGTGTCCGTGTTCCCGATTCCGGGAAGCCGGGTGGCCTCCCCGGAGGCCCAGGTCGCGTTCCGAGGATTGCCCGTGAGCCAGATCAGTCATGTGACCGTGACCGGCTCGAGCACCGGCGGGCACCGCGGGCGGCTGCTGTCTGACTCAGACCAGGGCGGCGGGAGCTTCATCCCGATCCGGCCATTCGCGCCGGGCGAGCACGTGACGGTCACGGCGCAGCTCCGGGGGAGGGCCGGGAAGGCGATCTCATTCGCCTTCCAGGTCGCCCACCCGGTGGGGGAGGTTCCGAACGCCAAGCTTCACTTCATGTCGCGCAGGCCCGGCGACGTGGTGTCTTTTCACTCGCGTCCCGACCTCGATCCACCGGCGGTGACGATGGACCGCCCGGGCGCCGGTTCGGCTGGGGACAGGATCTTCCTGGGCCCGGAGGAGGGGCCCGTTCAAAGCGGGGCGATGATCCTCGACCCAGACGGGAAGCTGGTTTGGTTTCACCAGGTACCGAGGGGTCAGGTGGTGACCGACGTTCGGGTGCAGCGTTACCTGGGCCGGCCTGTCCTCACCTTCTTTGAGGGCTACATCGGCTCGGGAGCCGGCAACGGGGAGGACCATATCCTGGACACCTCCTACCGGCAGGTCGCCCTCGTCCGCGCGGCCAACGGCCTGCGCGCCGACATGCACGAGTTCGACCTGCTGCCCGGTGGCCGAGCCCTGATCACCGCCTATTTCCCTGTCCGCTGGGCCGACTCGCCCCGGCCCGGAGCCAAACGGGACGTGGTCCTGGATGGGGTGGTCCAGGAGATCGACATTCGAACCGGGCTCCTCCTATTCCAGTGGGACAGCCTGGACCACGTTCCACTCAGCGCCAGCTATGTCGGTCCCGATAAGCACAAGCCCTACGACTATTTCCACATCAACTCGGTCCAGGCCGACCCCGATGGAAACCTGATCATCTCCTCCCGCAATACCTGGACGGCGTACAAGGTCGCGGCGCGTGACGGTGGCATCATCTGGCGGCTCGGGGGCAAGCACTCGACCTTCAGGCTGCCCCGCGACGGGACCTTCTCCTTCCAGCACGACGTGCGGGTGCGGGCGCCCGAGGATCGGGTCGTGACTCTGTTTGACAACGGCGCCGGACCGCCGGACGTGCAGTCCCAGTCCCGGGGCCTGACATTGCGACTCAACATGCAGACCAGGTCGGCCACAGTGGCCGGCGTCCTGCGCCACTCGCCGCCGCTGCTGGCTCACTTTGAGGGCAACGTCCAGGAACTGCCGGGCGGTGCCGAGTTTCTGGGCTGGGGCCAGCGCCCGTACTTCACCGAGTTCTCCGGCGGCCGGGCGGTTCTGGACGGGCACTTCGTGGGCGGCAATCCGAGCTACCGCGCCTACCTCGAGCGCTGGAGCGCGACGCCCGCCACGGCCCCGGCCCTCGCCGCCTCGGTCAACGGCCGCCGCACCACGGTGTACGCCAGCTGGAACGGCGCCACAGACGTGGCCCGCTGGCGGGTCCTGGGCGGCTCGCAGCCGGGCGCTGTCCGGGCACTGGCAGGCGCCCCGTGGGCGGGCTTTGAGACAGCGATCACCGTCCCATCCGAGCGCTACGTGACCGTCCAGGCGCTCGACGCTGCGGGCCGCGTGATCGGCCACTCGCGCCCGATCAGGGTCGGTTGAGATGCTCCGCCGTAGCGTCCGGGCCCTGATCCTGGCCACGTTCTTCTCCAGCCACACCCTTCACGACCTCCTGGGCAACTACGGCTACGCGGCCGTCTTTCTGTTCGTGGGGATTGAGAGTCTGGGGATCCCGTTTCCGGGCGAGACGATGGTGATCGTGGCCGCGACCTACGCCGGGGCCAGCCACCGCCTCACCGTGTGGCTGATCTGGCTGACCGCGGCGGCCGGGGCCATCATCGGCGACAACATCGGCTTCGGGATCGGGCACTGGGGCGGGTACCGGCTGATTCGCCGCTACGGCCACAAGGTTCGCCTCAACGACGCCAAGCTCAAGGTCGGCCGGCTGATTTTCGAGCGCCACGGAGGGAAGGTCGTGTTCTTCGGCCGATTCGTCTCGGTGCTGCGGACCTACGCCGCATTCCTGGCCGGCATGACCCGGATGCCGTACTTACGCTTCCTGTTCTTCAACGCCGCTGGAGGGATCATCTGGTCGGGCATCTACGCGATCGGCTTCTACTACCTTGGCTCGGCCCTGGAGCACGTTCGAGGGCCTGTGGACTATGGTCTGGGCGGCGCGGCCGCGGTGGTGGTGATCGCCTTCATCGTTTGGCTGCGCCGCAATGAGAAGCGACTCGAGGCCGAGGCCGAGCGCGTCTTCCCGGGGTCGCTGGACGACTACGAGCCGGGGGGCCGGGCCGAGTCAGATGATGCTCAGCAGCACGAGCAGCCCGATCACGATCAGGACCAGCGCAGTCAGGGCGTTGCCCCAGCGCTCGAGCCACTGAGCCCTGAGCTCGTAGCCGGTCCGCGCGGCGGCCAGCGTGAGCCCGACGATCGTCCCGATCGTGACCGCGGCGAAGATGACCAGCGTCCCGATGGCCGTGGCCACCCCAACCGCGGCGGCGGCCAGGAACACGGGCAGGATCGTCAGGTCGGGGGAGGCGGTGGCTCCGAAGGGCACCATCACCGCAGCCAGCCCCCGGAGCCCTGAGCCCCGCAGGTCCTCCGACCCGTGGCTGTGAGCGTGCCCCGGCGGCGCGTCGTCGTGCTCGTGGTGGTGTCCGCGGCCGGTGAGCTCCAGAACGACGAACCCGAGGCCTGTGGCGATCAGGATCGCGCCCACGATCGTGTCCTCGGCGCTCTGAACCGCCGAGCGGAACTGGAGACCCACGGCGATGATCACGCCGCCGAGCACTATCGAGACCAGGACGTGGGCCATCCCGGCCAGGCTGGACAGCCGAGCCACGCGGGAGAGCGGATAGCGCCGGGTCCGTCCGAGGACGGCCAGCGGCACCCAGTGGTCGGGCAGGACGGCGTGTCCGAAACCGACCCCGGCGGCAGCGGCCAGGAGTGCCGGGCCGTTCTCAGTCAGGTCCGTGGGCTCGCGCAGGAGTCATCGCGCTTGGAGGCTACCCGCGGCTGCGGCGAGCCTGTGGACGCGCTCGCGGGGGTGTCGGATAGCTTCACCCGATGCGAGCAGGGCGGGTCAGGTGGATCGTCGTCGGGCTGGCCGTGGTGTTCGCCGGCGCGATCGCCTTTGGCGTGGTGGCGCTCACTCGGTCGGCGCCCAGGCTGAGGTTGGCCACGGATCGATTGCCCACTGCTTTCCCGGGCCGCCTGGACGGGCTGGCCTGGCCGATCCAGGGGCAGGCCGCCATCGCGGTCCAGGGGGTCGGAGTACTCGGCTCGCGCCGGTCTGAGCTGGCGGCCCCGATCGCCAGTGTGGCCAAGATCATGACCGCCTTCCTGGTCCTGCGCCACCACCCGCTGGGCGAGCACGGTGCGGGGCCTGAGATCCGGGTGACTGAAGCCGACGAAGCGATCTACCACTCCGACCGGGACCTGGGTCAGTCGACCGCCGCCGTGCGGCGCGGCGAGTTGCTCAGCGAGCGCCAGGCGCTGGAGGCGCTGCTGCTGCCGTCGGGCAACAACGTGGCCTCGCTCCTGGCCCGATGGGATGCCGGCAGCGAGGACGCGTTCGTGGACAAGATGAATGTCGAGGCGCGGCAACTGGGGATGAACCACACCCACTACTCCGACGCCAGCGGCTTCAGCGCGTCCACGGTCAGCACGGCCCGTGACCAGGTGCCGCTGGCCGAGGCGGCGATCGGGATTCCCGCGCTGGTTCAGATCGCCTCGTTGCCGCGGGCGCGACTCCCGGTCGCGGGGGACCTCCAGAACCTGGATGATCTGCTCGGTTCCCACGGGGTGTTCGGCCTCAAGACCGGATCGACCTCAGCGGCCGGAGGCTGTTTCGTGTTCGCCGCCCGTGTACCGGCGGGCCGCCGCGTGGTCAACGTGATCGGGGCGGTGCTGGGCCAGCCCGGGGTGGGGGAGCGGGAGTTGCTCGGCTCGGCCTTCGCGGCCACCACCCACCTGCTCCTCAGCGCCCGACACGCGCTGCGGGGCTTCGGCTCGGTGGCCCGCCGGGGGGTGTTCGGCCGGGTTGTGTCGCCCTGGGCCGATCCGGTCGCGGCCCGGCTGCTCCGCGTGCCAGCGCTGATCGGCTGGCCGGGGCTCGCCGTGCGGATTCAGGTCCGACCGACGCCCGACCTGCGTGCCCCCGTGAGCCTGGGCCAGACCGTCGGCACGGCGATCGTGAGGGTGGGCCGGCAGCGGGCCAGGATCCCGCTGGTGGCCTCCCGTGCTCTCCCCGAGCCCTCGCTGGGCTGGCGCCTCAGCCATCCGTAGCCGGCGGCACCAGTGCCGCCGGCTGCCAGCGCTCCTCGATCCGCCGCCAGCGCCACACGGCGGCCGCCACCAGCCAGGTGGCGGCGAACAGCACCACGATCGCGTAGCCGAGCGTCCCGAAGTCCAGACGGTGCAGCCAGGCCCAGAACCCGCCCGTCCAGCGCAGCCTGTCCGACAGCACCTGAGCGAGCTCGATCGTGCCGATGACCAGGGCCACCGTGACCGACAGCGCCGTGACGGTCACGTTGTAATAGATCTTGCGCACGGGCCCGGCGAACGCCCACCGGTAGGCCTTGCTCATGAACACGCCGTCGGCCGTGTCCATCAGGGACATCCCCGCCGCGAACAGAATCGGGAGCGCCAGCGTGGCCGCCGGGGGGAGCGTTCCGCTCGCTGCACCGGCGGTGATCACCAGCAACCCCACCTCGCTGGCCGTGTCAAAGCCCAGCCCGAAGAGCACCCCGAGCGGGTACATGTGGGTACTGGAGCGCACCATGGCCAGTGGCCGGCGGAAGATGCGGCTCATCAGCCCGCGTTCCAGTAACCGGCTCTCCAGCGCCTGCTCGTCAAAGGCGCCCCCGCGCATGTCCCGCCACACCCCGAGGATGCCGACCAGGACGACCAGGTTGAGCCCGGCAATCGCCCACAGGAACAGCCCTGATACGGCCGCTCCCACGGTCCCGCCGTACAGCTGGAGCGCGGGCAGCGCCGAGTGGACAGCGCCGACCGCCACAGCCAGTCCCACCGACAGGACAAACACGACGCTCGAGTGGCCCAGCGAGAAGAAGAAGCCCACCCCCAGGGGCCTGCCGCCCTCGGCCAGCAGCTTGCGGGTGGTGTTGTCGATGGCCGAGATGTGGTCGGCGTCGAAGGCATGGCGCAGCCCGAACGTGTAGGCCAGCACGGCCAGGCCACCCAGCACCGGGTGACGGGAGGCGTAGAACGCCACCAGCCCCCAACCAACGATGTGCAGCGTCCCGATGGCGGCACCCAGGCCAGCCAGGCGCCGGCGCTCCGCCCGGTCGAAAGCGCCGGCGATCCTGGTCAGCCTGATCACGCCGCGGCCTGGCCTTCCTGTGGCCACCGCAGCTTGGCGATGCGCTCGCCTTCCACGTTCACGCCGCGGACCCTGGCCACGCCGTCCGTCCACAGCGTGTAGGTCCCCGGCGCCAGCTGGTCGAACACCGCCGTGAAGGCGGGCTGGCCACCCACCGAGCGCTCCAGGACCTGCTTGTGACTCCGCCGGGCGTCGTCGGCAGACGGACTGATCTCAATCTCCACTCCGTGCATGGTGGCATCGGTATGGACGATCAGCGCGCCCAGCCCAGGGCCGATCTCCAGCACCACGAACTCGGGGTGCGGGCGAGCGGCGTAGTGCTCATGTCCCATCGCCGTGCCTCACCCGGTGGGCCCGCTCGGGACGTCGAACCCGCTGAGCGGCTGGCCCAGATACGGGAACGCCGTCAGGTAGCGGTGCGGAGGGGGCTGCAGGCCCTGTGTGAGCTCGCCCGCCGCCGCGTCAGGCTTGTAGCTCTTGTCCACCAGGGCGTATGTGACGCCGGCGACAGCCCGCAGCTCGATGCTGACGATGTCATCGAACACGCGCCGGCCGTTTGGGAACCCCGCCGGATCACCACCCAGGAGTCCGTAGATGCTCGGGTTGTGCGTCGTCGGCGGAATCGCCACGTTCAGCCGCAGCTGATCTGCCTGCGTGCTTCCCGTGTAGTTCTGGAACCCGGTGACGATGCCCTTGGGGATTCCGGTCAGCAGGATGGCCTCAAGGTCCGCCCGCGGCTTCTTCGACTTGTTCAGAGCGGCCAGATGGGGGAACACCTTCGGGTACAGGACGGGCAGGAGCCCGGCCAGCTCGGGGTGGGCCACGTAATGGGCGAACTGCTTGTCGTTGGCGGGGTGGATGGCGTTCCACCGGTCCTTGTCGCCCAGGGGAACGATCACCTCGTTGAACAGCGGGTTGCCCAGGCGCGAGACCTGGACCCATGGACCTGACTCGGCCGTCTTGTCGTTCCGATCGATCATCCGCACCTTGCGACGACTGGCGGCGCTCCAGACGCCGATCGTGGCGTTTGCGCTCATCGGATCGGTCGGCCTGCTCCCGCCCTTGGCCAGGTCCTTGATCGGGACCTGGATCGCGATCGTGTGGATGTTGAGCATCGCCGTCGCGTCCACGCCCTTGGCGGCTGGTGTCGAGATCAGGTGCAGGTTCTGGAATGGCCGCAGGTCGCCGAGGTCGAAGACGGCCCCGAGGTCGACGTAGAAGCCGTCCTGACGCTGGCCCGCGAACACCCTGGTCCCGCCCGGAAGCGACCGAACCGCGGCCTTACCGAGCTTGGCGTAGTCCGGCGTCGAACGGGGCCCGATGTTGCACGGCGGGCAGGGAAGATCGCGTCCCAGCACCTTGGTCCTGAGGTGATGCCTGTGGGCGGCGGCGGTCCCGTAGGCCGCGGTGTCATCTCCCTCCACACGCACCACCGAGTAGAACTGGCGCTTGTTCCAGGACTTGCTGGCCAGTGAGGTAATCGGGCCGGTGTTGTAGAGGAACGTGTCGGGGTCGCGGAGCTTGGTATTGAACCGGAAGACATAGGAGATCTCCGGCTTGCCATCTCCGTCGTTGTCGATGTTGATCGAGTACAGGACGTCGTCACCGAACTCGTAGAAGTTCGGCCCGCCGTCCGGGCCCTGAAGCGGCACGAAATTGGTCAGCATCGTGACCGTGTCCGGCCGATCGGGGCTGACGAACGCGTACACATCGGCGTTGTCAGCCACCGGGTCCTTGCTGATCTCGGGTGCTTCACGGTGCGATGACATCCAGGCCACCTCCATTCGCTGACTCCGTGGGCGCGGCGTCCAGCAGCCGCTTGACCAGGGCCCGATCGCGGTAGGTCGTCTCGCTGGTCCCTGACATCACCGTCACCTCACCCCGCCGGGCGTCACGCACATAGGCCATGACCGGCTCGGCCGGGTTTCCGGACGACGGCTCGGTGGCCACGCCGGACTTTTCACCAGCCAGCGCCGCCACGGGAACTCCGACGGCGGCAGCACCGGCTGCCGCTGCCGCTGAGGCCTTGAGGAACGACAGGCGGGTCACCCCACCCTCCTCGCGACTTTCATCGCTCATCTCTGCTCCTCTCTGGTGGCAACCATGCCCACCATCCTTGGATTCACCTCTCCATTACGCAGACCCCGGCGGGCTGGATCACCGCCCGGTGATCCGAATCTGAACGCGCCCCGTAGAGGAGTGAGTTCAAGTCCGAGGAAACGGAGATTTCATGCTGGGACTGTTCGACAACCCGATTCACCTGCTCATGGTGCTGGTGGTGGTGATGCTGCTCTTCGGGGCCAAGCGTCTGCCGGAGGTGGGCCGGTCCCTGGGAGCCGGACTGCGCGGCTTCAAGGAGTCCGTCAGCGGTCAGGAGCCCGCGGGCGCCCCGCAGGAGCTGGCGGCTGAGTCCGCCCCGCTGGATCAGGCGTGAACGACTAGGAACGGCGTGCTGGTTGGAGCCGGGGTCCCCTGCCCTGGCTCCACCGTCACCATCACCACGTCGCCCGGTCTGACCGGCTGCCCCACCCGGACCGATCCCGAGCTCAGAACGAAGGTCCCCGCGGGCTGCGGACGGCCGGCGCCCCGCTTGACCCACAGCTCGTCCACGTGATTGGCCGGAGGCGGGCGGAGCCCCTTGACCACCAGCTGGGCCTGGGTGCCCTGGATCGTGAGCGAGGCAGATCCAGGCCCCGGGTACTGAGCCTGAATCGTACGGGTGCTGGATCCGCTGGTGGCCAGCACCACCGCCACCGCGGCCACCGCCGCCGTGGACCCGAGCGCGACGGCCGGGCGCCAAAGCTCCGTGGTCAGCCAGCTCCAGCTGCGCCGACGGCGTGGCGGGCGGTCCGCAGCCTCCCCCGCGGCCTGCAGGAGCTCCGCCTCGGCCTGGACGATCGCCATCACTCGAGACTTCAGCTCGGGCGGGGGGGAAACCGGCGTCACCGACGCCGGCAGGGCGTCGGCGGCCAGCCGCAGCGAATCGAACTCGGCCCGGCACTCGCGGCAGCCGCTCAGGTGGCGCTGGACGCGCTCGCTCTCGGCGTCGGGCAGCGAACCGAGGATGTAGGCGCCCAACGCCTCGGCGCAGTCGCGATGCTCCAGCCCGCTGCTCACAGCACAGCCTCCGCGGGAGCGATGTTGGCCCGCATCTTTTCCAGCGCCAATCGCATTCGGCCCTTGACGGTACCCAGCGGCAGGTCAAGCATCTGGGCGATCTGCTCGTGGGTGAAGCCGCCGAAGTACGCGAGTTCGATCACGCGTCGTTGCTCCTGGGGAAGCCCGTCCAGGAGCACGCGCATCGAACGCGCCTCCTCACGCCGGGCCACCTCGACGTCGGTGCGCTCGGGAGCCTCGAGCCGCTCAGCCGCCTGCTCATCTGAGGTCTGGTGGCGCTGGTGAACGGTCGTACGTCGGAGCGCGTCGATGGCCCGGTTGTGAACCACGCCCAGCAGCCACGTGCGGACGCTGCCCCGGGCCCGGTCATACCGGCCGCCGCTGCGCCAGATCGCCAGGAAGGCCTCCTGGGCGATCTCCTCGGCCGCTGTGGGCGCCCCGCAGATCCGGTAGGCAAGTGAGAACACCGCCGTGCAATGCCGCTCGTAGATCACCTCAAACGCCCCGGCATTGCCGCCGGCCACGAGCTGCATCAGGTCCTCATCGGCCAGCTGACGCAACGATGCCTGGCCGGAGGACGTTCGAAGTCTTTGCCTCTGAGTGGCCATCCCGCACCAACACTACGCGCCAGTCGGGCGGCCAGATCACCGGGGAAGGAGGTCCTGCATCGCTGCGGTACGGTCGATCGGTGGACATCGTCGCGCTTGACCACGTTCAGGTGGCCGCCCCGCCGGGGTGTGAGGCCGACGCTCGACGCCTCTACGGCGAGCTCCTCGGCCTGGTGGAGCTGGTCAAGCCCGCGGCCCTGGAGCCGCGTACTTGATCGGAACGCAATCCCGGCGGCGGTCATGGCGGCGATATTGCGCACTGCCCGGGCTTGCTGTGCTGGGCTGCGCCGGTGGAGTCTGGCTGTCGTCGGCTCACGCCTCCGCGTCTGTGGCCGCGGCGAACGGCTGCGACCCGATCGATCCATCGCTGTGCCTGTTTCCGTGGCCCAACGACTACTTCACCCGCCCGGACCGCTCGACAGCCACCGGCCTGCGCCTGCACATAAATCCGCTGGCCACGCCTCGCAACAAGTCCGGGGTCCCGATCGACCCGACCGACTGGAACCGGCTCGACGGCTTCAGCCCGGGCTCGATAATCGTCACGCACGTTCCTGGCATGGACAACCCCAGCGCGTTCGCCAAGACCGGAGCACCCACCAACACGACGATCTGGCGCAGCCTGAAGAAGAACTCGCCGGTCGTCGTCATCGACGCCAGCACCGGCAAGCGCTGGCCGGTGTGGGCCGAGATCGATCGTTCGGATGACCTCAACGGAAACCCGCCGCCGGCCGCGGAGACCGCGCTCATGATCCACCCGGCGCGGAACCTCGCCGAGGGTACGATCGGGGCGAGGTTGCGAGAGCCCGTGGTCGATCCGGGCCGTTATCCGGGTCGGAGGCCCTACTGGGACATTCCGCGAATTGCGTCCTTCCCGTTCACCGGGCGCGCGGCGATGGTGGTGGGCGACCTGGGTCCGCTGCGCCCGTGTCCAAACGACGGGGTCACCGCCTGTGAGGGATCTCAGGCCGGAACGCCGCCGCCGCCCCGGGACAACAACGCCAACACGAAGGGGGTCGATCCCCACGGCCCGGACTGGGCCTCGTTCCCGGAGGGCGAGGCGGCAATCGGGGCGTGGCTGCGACCGGGCGGACGCCTCCCCGCGGTGTGCGGAGCACATCCCTGCTACATGGCTGGCTGGACCGGGCCGTCGTGAGGAAAAGCTCGGCCTGGCCCCCGGCGGGTCGCGCCCTGCTGGTGTGTCTTCTCGCGGGGCTTGTCGTGGCGTCGCCAAGCCTGGCTCGCTCGGGTTGGAAGACGGTCAGCTATCACGGACTGGAGCTGCGGGTACCGGCCCGCTGGCCGGTCTTCAGGGTCGGGCCGCACACCACGACCTGCGTCCGGTTCAACCGTCACGCGGTGTACCTCGGCAGGGCTGGCCGGGGCCAGGCCTGTCCGGCCAGCGGGCTCGGTCATACCGAGGCGATCCAGGCCCAGCCGGTGTCCGCGGCCGTTGGCAGCGCAGCGCTCGGTAGTTCGCAGCTGGTGATCGAGCGTCACGGCCTCCTCATCAGCGCCACCTGGGCGGGTCATCGCAGCCTGATTGAGCGCGCCCTGAGCTTGCCAGGGCTTCCGCCCGCAACGTCTCATAACGGCGTGACGGTGGGACCGGCGGCCGCGGGAGCGCTGACTCACTCCGGCCGACTGTCCCGGGCGGCTGCCGGCGCATCCCTTCTCACCGGCCCCGCGTTCGACACCTGCGCCGCGCCGAGTGCTGCTCAGCTCGGGGCAGCCAGGCATTCCCGCTACCGCGGGATGGGCGTCTACATCGGCGGGATCAACGCCGCCTGCGCCCAGCCCAACCTGAGCACATCATGGGTTCACTCGGTTACGGGTGCCGGCTGGCATCTGCTGCTGATCTACGTCGGGCTGCAGGCGCCAGGAAACTCGTGTGGATGTTCCGCCGTCTCGCCGACCCAGGCGGCGGCTCAGGGGCGCGCCGCGGCCGACGATGCCGCCTCGCGGGTCGCCGACCTGGGCGTCAACCCCGGAAGCCCGATCTACTTCGACATGGAGGGTTACAGCGAATCCCCCGGCCGGCGAGCCGCGGTGCTTCGCTTTCTGGCGGCCTGGACCGCCGAGATTCACCACGACGGCTTCAGGTCGGGCGTCTACAGCGGCGGCACCTCGGGGATCACGGACCTGGTTTCCCGTTACGGATCCAGCTACAGGGAGCCCGATGATCTGTGGGTGGCCGACTGGGATGGCCGGGCCACCGCGGTCACGCCGTACGTCCCGGCCTCCGAGTGGGCCAATCATCTCGTCCATCAGTACCTGGGCGATCACTCGGTGCGAATCGCCGGGATCCAGATGGGCATTGACAGCGACTGGGCCGACGCCGCGGCGGTCGGTCCTGTCGGTCCGCCCACGCCCTGGCCACCGCCACTACCGTCGACCCCGCCCACGGTGCCGACGCCGCCAACGCCCCCGCTACCCGGCTGACCAGCGTGCACGAGTCGCCCGCGGACCTGGCAGGCCTACAGGAGTTGCTCGATGCGAGCTACGCCGCCGCAGGCTCACACCTGCTGAGCATTCACACCCCGGATCGGCGGCTCGACGCTGAACAGATCGCTGAGCGCTTGGAGGGGATGTGCCTCCTGGCCCTGGCCACGGTCACATCTCACAACCGGCCGCTGGTTGGTCCGGTGGACGGGATCTTCTTCCGGGGCGAGTTCTACTTCAGCTCGTCGCCGGACTCGGTGCGCTTTCGCCACATCCGGCGCCGGCCCCAGGTCAGCGCGGTGCACCTGCCGGGTGAGGAGCTGGCTGTCACCGTCCACGGGCGCGCGGTGTCAATCGACCTCGAGGATGAGGAGAACCGCGAGTTCAGACAAACGCTGTTCGACATCTACGTCCCTCGCTATGGCCCGGAGTGGGAACGCTTCATCGCCAGCGGGGTTATCTACGCCCGGATAGTGGCCGAGAGGATGTTCGCGTTCGGCACGGGTCTCACCTGACGGAGTGGGTTGGCCCCACGATGCCGGCCCGGTTCTGCTTCGGCGCGATCTCGCCCTACAGCGGCCGCGCACGGCCTGAGACCGATCACCTGGCCCGACTCCGGCCCCTGATATGCAGGGCAACGGTGATGCCGGAGGAGGGACTCGAACCCCCGACACAAGGATTATGATTCCTCTGCTCTGACCGACTGAGCTACTCCGGCGGGGCAGTCGAAGAGAGTAGCCCAGCATCAACCGCCGCGTTTCGACATGATCCGCGCCCATGGCTGACATTGGTCCCGCGATTCGAACGGTCGTGCGCGACTGCCTGGCGGTCAAGCCGGGTGAGGACGTGCTCGTGATCGCCGATCCGCCACTCCAGGGCCTCGGCGAGGCCCTGCGCGGGGCGGCGCGAGAGGCGGGCGCCGAAGCCGTTCTGGCGTTGATGGACGCGCGCGAGATCGATGGCAACGAGCCGGCGCGTCCAGTCGCGGGCGCGCTGGAGGCCTGTGATGTGTTCATCGCACCCACCAGTCGCTCGCTCAGTCACACGATGGCGCGCAAACGGGCCTGCGATCGCGGCGCGCGGGGAGCGACGATGCCGGGTGTAACCGAGGAGATGCTCGCGCGGGTGATGGCGATCGACTTCGAAACGGTGGCCGCGCGTTCGGGCGCGGTGGCCGCCCTGCTGGATCAGGCCACCGAGGCGCGCGTCACATGTCCCCGCGGCTCCGACCTGCGGCTCGACCTCCGCGACCGAGTCGGCCAGCCCGACGACGGGCGGCTCACCACCCCGGGCACATTCGGCAACCTGCCCTGTGGCGAGGCGTTCATCGCACCCCGTTATGGCGAGGGGACGATCGTGGCCGCCAGCCTGGCCCCACTCGGGCTGACCGACGAGCCGGCCACCCTGGCCGTTCGCGGCGGGCACGTTGCCGAGGCCCATGGCGGCCTTGGCCCCGAGTACCTGGCGCTGCTTCAGGCTCACGGCGAGCGGGGCACGAACCTGGCCGAGCTGGGGGTGGGGACCAATGACCGAGCGACGCTGACCGGCAACGTGCTCGAGGACGAGAAGATCCTGGGCACCGTCCACGTGGCCTTCGGTGCCAGCGCGGGGATTGGCGGAACGGTCTCGGTCCCGATTCACCTCGATGTCGTGGTCCTGGACGCCACGCTGGTGGTGGACGGCCGCACGGTGCTCGACAGCGGGAAGTACGTCCTGGACGCCGCTTGACCGCGACCACGCTGCTGGCGGTTCCAAACGTCTCGGAGGGCCGCGACCCGACCACGATCTCCCGGATCGCCAAGGCAGTCACGGAGAGCCCGGGCGTGGATCTGCTCGACGTCCACAGCGACCGCGATCACCAGCGCAGCGTGTACACCATGTCCGGCCCGCCGGGCATGCTCGCCGCCGCCGTCGCGAACGCCGGGGCGCAAGCCGTGGCCTCCATCGACCTGACCCGGCACGCCGGGGCGCATCCGCGGATCGGCGCCCTGGATATCGCGCCGATCGTGTACCTCCGCGAGGAGGACGCCGGGCCCGCGGCGGCGGAGGCCCTGGTCCTGGCCGACCGCCTGGGAGACGAGCTCGGATTGCCCGTGTTCCTCTACGGAGTGCTGGGGGGCGGGCGAACCCGAGCTGAGATCCGCCGCGGCGGCCCCGAGGAGCTCGCCCGGCGACTGGCCAGCGGAGAGCTCCGCCCCGACTTCGGCCCGGGGCACCTGCATCGTTCTGGCGGAGCGGTGCTGGTGGGTGCCCGGCCGCCGCTGGTGGCCTTCAATGTGGAGCTGGCGCCGCCGGCGACGCTGGCGGATGCCCGGGCGATCGCGGCGGACATCCGCGATGGGGGGCCGGCCGGGCTTCCGGGTCTGCGGGCCCTTGGAGTGTGGCTCGGGGACCGGGGTGTGGCCCAGGTGTCGATGAATGTTGAGGACCTTGGGGCCACCCCGCTGGCCGCGGTGGTGGCCGCGATCGTGAAGCGCGCCGCGCCGGCCGGGGCCGAGCTGGTCGGACTGGCTCCCCGAGCCGCTCTGGAAGGGTTCCCGGCTGACCTTCCGTTCCGGAGCTCCGGGGCGATTGAGGATGCCCTGGCTGCCGCCGCCAAAGCCACAGGGGGAACGACTAAGCTCCAACCAAATGGCCCAGACCAAGCGCAAGCGCCGCACCAAGCACCGGGGGACCGCCGCCGGGACGATTGAGGCGCGCGGCCGCACCGGGCGGCCGCTGAGCGCCGATGAGAAACGCAAGCAGCAACGGCAGACCGCCCGGGAGCAGCGGCTCAACAAGCCACCGACGTGGAAGTCATCGGCGACCCGCGCGGTGATCGCCGCCGTGATCGTGTTTGTGTTCATCCTGGTCACGGCCAAGGGCAAGAACAAGCTCGTCACCGCAGTGGAGTTCACCGCCGTTGCGCTCGTCTTCTACATCCCCGCCGGTTACTACCTGGAGCTGATGCTCTACCGCCGCCGCCAGCGCAAGAAGCTGGCCGGATCCGGAGATGGGGGGCGCCGATGATCGACGTCCGCATGTTCACAGTCGGCCCGGTCCAGGAGAACTGTTTCATCGTCCGTCAACCCGGGGCGAGTCGGGCCGTGATCGTCGACCCCGGCGAGGAGGCAGAACGGATCCTGGATGCGGTGGACGAGTTGGGCATCGAGCAGGTCGAAGCGATCCTGGTCACCCACACCCACTTCGATCACATCGGCGCGGTCGCTCCGGTGGCGCGGGCCAGCGGCGCCCCCGTCTACTGCCCCGAGGCGGAGCGCCAGGTCCTGGCCAACATCAACGACTACGTCCCCTGGCCCGACTTCGGCCCGTTTGAGAGCTACGACGCCGACCACACCCTGCAGGGCGGGGAGCAACTGGAGCTGGCCGGACTGGCAATTGAGGTCATCTCCACCCCCGGGCACAGCCCCGGGCACGTTACGTATGCGATTCCCTCGTCCGACGCCCTGTTCTCCGGCGACGTGCTGTTCCAGGGCTCCGTCGGGCGAGTGGATCTGCCGGGCGGGGACTGGCCGACCCTGCTGGCCTCCATCGAGCGCTTGATCGATTCGTTCTCGCCCGAGGCCACCGTCTACCCGGGCCACATGGCGATCACGACGCTCGGTCGCGAGCGGGACACGAACCCCTTCCTGCGCGAGCTGACCCAGCAGCCTTGAGCGCCGCGATTCAGGCTCCTCGCGGCACCCTGGACGTGCTCGGGGAGGACGCTGCCCGTCGCGAGGCCGTTGAGGCCCACGCCCGGCGCATCCTCAGCGCGGCCGGCTACCACCGGATCGAGACGCCGGCATTCGAGTCCACCGAGCTGTTCTCACGGACCGTCGGGGAAACGAGCGACATCGTCCAGAAGGAGATGTACACGTTCACCGATGCCGGCGGCCGCTCGCTCACGCTCCGGCCGGAGGGCACGGCGCCCACGTGCCGGGCCTACCTGGAGCATGGAATGCACAAGCTGCCCCAGCCGGTGAAGCTCTGGTACGTGTCGACGTTCTTTCGCGCGGAGGCTCCGCAGAAGGGCCGCTACCGCCAGTTCTGGCAGGTCGGCGCCGAATGCATCGGGTCAGGGCAGCCGGAGGTCGACGCTGAGCTGATCGTCGTTTTGGCCGAGCTGCTGCAGGCCGTGGGAATCCGCGATACCGAGCTTCACCTGTCCAGCCTCGGGACACCCGAGACGCGGGCCGAGTACCGCGAGGAGCTGATCGCGTTTCTGCGCGCCCACGCCGACGAGGTGTCCGACGAGGTGCGCGCCCGGTTTGAGCAGAACCCGCTGCGGGCCTTCGACGCGAAGGACTCCGCGACGATCCAGACCATGCAGCACGCCCCCAAGCTGATTGAGCGCCTGACCGGGGAGGATGCGGAGCACTTCGCCTCGGTCCAGGGTCTGCTCGACGAGGTCGGGCTGGCCTACACGGTCGACCCAACGCTGGTCCGGGGTCTTGACTACTACACGCGGACCGTGTTCGAGTTCAAGTCGCAGGCTCTGGGCGCCCAGTCCACGGTTGGGGCGGGGGGCCGCTACGACGGGCTGATCGCTCAGATCGGCGGCCCGGACACCCCAGGGTGCGGATGGGCCTCAGGGGTGGAGCGGATGTTGCTGTCCAGCGGGGAGATCCCCGTGGCCGCGCCGGTGGTGGACCTGTACGTGGCCGTGGCCGGGGATCGTGCGGTGCCCCGGGCCTTCAGGCTGGCCTGCGATGCTCGCCGGGCCGGGCTGGGCGTCCAGCTGGAGCTGTCCCGCCGGGCCCTGCGCCGGCAGCTCACTCAGGCGGACCGGTTGGGGGCCAGATACGTGGCCATAGTCGGTGATTCCGATCCCGCGGCCCTCAGGGAGATGGCCAGCGGTGAACAGGCCGAGCTCGAGTTGGCAGGCGTGATCCCGACCATCCTGCGGGGAAGCAGGCTGACATGAAGACAACTCCCAGACCCAACGACTACCGGGACGCGTGGTGTGGAGAGCTGACGGCCGCCCGAGCCGACACCGCAGCCCGAGTGGCCGGCTGGGTCCATCGGCGCCGCGACCACGGCGGGCTGATCTTCATCGACCTGCGGGACCGCTCGGGAATCGTCCAGCTCGTCTTTCACCCTGAGAACGCGCCCCAGGCCCACAGCGCGGCCCACGGGCTGCGCTCCGAGGACGTGATCAGCGCCGCGGGCCGGGTGGCCAAACGGGACCCGGCGAACGTCAATCCAAACCTGAAGACCGGCGAGATCGAGCTGACCGTGAGCGAGATTGAGATCCTGGCCGACTCCGACACGCCACCCTTCCCCCTGGATGAGGGCGACGCGGTTGACGAGGCCCTGCGGCTGCGCCACCGCGCGCTGGACCTCCGCCGCCAGCCCATGCAGGAGGCACTCGCGCTCCGCCACCGGGTCGTGGCCACGATGAGGGAGGTCCTGGGTGAGCGGGACTTCCTGGAGATCGAGACTCCGGAGCTCACCCGCTCGACGCCCGAGGGGGCCCGGGACTATCTGGTCCCGGCCCGGGTTCAACCCGGTTCGTTCTACGCCCTGCCCCAGTCGCCCCAGCTGTTCAAGCAGCTCCTGATGGTCGCTGGTTTCGAGCGCTACTACCAGATCGCCCGCTGCTTCCGCGACGAGGACACCCGCGCCGACCGTCAGCCGGAGTTCACCCAATTGGACGTCGAGATGTCGTTCATCGACGAGGAGGACGTGATCGAGTGCACCGAGGCGGTGATGGGCGCCGTCTTCGAACGCGAGGGCTTCAGCGTGACTCCTCCCCCGTGGCCCCGGATGACCTTCGCCGAGGCCGTGTCCCGGTTCGGCTCCGACCGTCCGGACACGCGCTTTGGGCTCGAGCTCAGCGACCTGGGCGAGGCCCTGTCGGGAACCGAGTTCAAGGTGTTCGCCGACGTGCTGGCCGGCGGCGGGGTGGTGCGCGGCATCAACGCCGGCCCGCGCGATCTGGCCCGCAAGGATCTGGACGAGCTGACCGAGCTGGCCAAGCAGCACGGAGCCAAGGGGCTCGTGTGGGCGTTTGCCCAGGAGGACCGGGGATGGCGCTCACCGATCGCCAAGTTCCTTCGCCCTGAGGAAATCGGGGCCGTCACCTCCCTATTGGAAGGCCAGCCAGGCGACCTGCTTTTGATCGTGGCTGACCGGCCGACGACCACGGGTCAGGCGCTGAGCGCGCTGCGCCTGGAGATCGGCCGCCGGTTCAATCTGATCGACACCTCGCGGCACGACATCCTCTGGGTGGTCGAGTTTCCGGCCTTCTTCTGGGACGACGACGCCCAGCGGTGGGACGCGGCTCACCATCCGTTCACCACCCCCACCGGATCGTTCGACGATCCCGGGAAGCTGCTCTCACGGAGCTACGACCTGATCATCGACGGCTCGGAGATCGGCGGAGGCTCGATCCGTATCCATCAGCGGGAGATCCAAGAGCGCGTGTTCGAACTCCTGGGCATCGGCGCAGAGGAGGCTCAGGCTCGTTTCGGCTTCCTGCTGGACGCGCTGCGCTACGGGGCGCCTCCGCACGGCGGAATCGCGCTCGGGCTCGACCGGCTGGTGGCCACGATCGGGGGCCGGGACTCGATCCGGGAGGTGATCGCCTTCCCAAAGGCAGCCAGCGGAGCCGACCCGCTCACAGGCGCCCCGGCCCCCGTGGACACGGCTCAGCTCCGAGAGTTGGGGCTGCGGCCGGTGTAGATGGGGTCGCGGCAGGGCATACCGCGGAACTTTGTCCCTCAGCGTCGCTATATCGATGCTCGGGGCCAAAGTTCGGCCATGCCCTGGGTCTCGTCGGCCCACTAGACGGACGTAGGAGGGCCACGGCGCGGGCTTCATGTTCGTGACGGGGCTGTCGATTCGTAGCGCGTGAGCTCCGTTCCGCGCCCACTGATTGCTGTGCTCGTCGTCACTGCGCTGTTCTTCGCGCTGTGGACGGTGGCGCTCAAGAAAACCCTCACCGGGAGTGGGGGCGGAGGTGGGAACACTCCCAGCGCGCCCGCCCTGCAGTCGGCCATCAACAAGGCCCGCGGGCTTCAGTCGGTTGTCAACTCCGCTGCGGCCAAGGCCGGCGGCGCGTCGACGCAGAGCGCTCCGCCCGCCAGCACCCCGAGTCCCGCACCGACCACCGCGCAGAGCGCACCGCCCACCACGCCGCAGAGCGCTCCGTCCACCTCAACGACCTCGACTGCTAAGCCCGCCTCGGCCGGGCAGACGGCGCCGGGTCACGCGGCATCCGCGGCCGCGTCGGCACCCAGGAGCTCAGCCAGCGCCACCCCGGTCTCGCCGCTGCCGCAAAGCCGGCCGACCCGGCTCGCCCTGGTGGGTCAGGCGCTGAAGGATCACAAGGTTCTGGCGCTGCTTGTCTACAACCCGGCGGCGGCCGACGACCGCGCGGTGAACAGCGAGCTGAAGTCGATCCCGACGCACGGCGGAAAGGTCGTCAAGCTGACGGTCCCGGTGCAGGACCTGGGCGGCTTCTCCAGCCTGCTGAATGAGGTGCCCGTCAACTTCTCGCCCACGCTCGTGCTGATCGACCGGCAACGGCAGGCCGACGAGATCACAGGGTTCGCTGACTCGTTCGAGATCGCCCAGCGGGTGGACGCCGCGCTGGGCCTCGCTCCGACCGAGCACTCGGCCAAGCACAAGTCCAAGCGGTAGCGCCGCGACCGGGCGCGGTAGCCCTTCTCGCTCCGTAGCCCGTCTCGCTCCCGAGCCCCTCTCTATCCTCGCGGGCGTGGACCTGCTTGCCTTCGAGCACCACCTCCTCTCGCCCCAGGGTCGGGACCGCATCCCCGTGGACGCGGCCGTGGCCAGCGTGGGTGGTTTTGACTGCTGCGACCAGGTCCGGCTGGGAGTGGTCCTGGAGGACGGCGCCGTACGCGACGCCGGCTTCCAGGCCGAGGGTTGTGGCGCGGCCACGGCGGCGGCCAGCGCAGCGGTGGCGCTCGTCCGAGGGCGGTCGGTACTTGAGGCGGCGCGCGTCGGGCCGGACCAGATCGCGGCTGAACTCGGTGGGCTGAGCTCGGCCAAGCACCATGCCGCCGAACTGGCGGCGGATGCGCTGGCCCGCGCCCTGGGCTACGCGGTGCGCAGGGCGCAGGTGGTCCCGGCGGCGCCCGGCCGCACGCTGGTGGCGATGAGCGGTGGGGTGGACAGTGCTGTGGCGGCGCTGCTGTGCTCGCGCAGGCGCGACACCGTAGCCGTGACGCTCGAGCTGTGGGCGGACACGGAGAACGATGGGGAGCGCAGCTGCTGCTCGGCCTCGGCGGTCAGTCAGGCTCGTCGCCTGGCCCAGTCGATGGGCCTGCCGCACCTCACGCTGGACCTCCGGCGCGAGTTCCGGGCCGGCGTCGTTGAGCCGTTCATCTCCGGCTATGCGGGTGGCGAGACTCCGAACCCGTGCGTGGGCTGTAACGGGCACGTACGCATCGACGCGATGCTCGACATGGCTGACCGGCTGGGCTGCGAGCGACTGGCCACCGGCCATTACGCCCGCCTGGCCGAGGCCGACGACCCACGAGGCCCACTGCTCCGGGTGGCCGCCGATCCGGCCAAGGACCAGACATACATGCTGGCCGCGCTGGCGCCGAGGACTCTGGCCCGGATGACCTTTCCGCTGGGCGAACTGAGAAAGCCAGAGGTCAGGGCCATCGCCGCGGACGCCGGCCTCCCCGTGGCCGACAAGGTCGACTCTCAGGACCTCTGTTTCCTGGCCGGTACCACTCGGCAGCGCTTCCTGGCCCGGCACGGAGGGGTCAGCCAGCGCCTCGGTGAAATTGTGGACACCGACGGCCAGCTCCTGGGCCACCACCAGGGGCAGCACAACTACACCGTCGGTCAGCGGCGCGGGCTGTGCGTGCCCAGCGCCGAGCCGCTGTACGTGCTGTCCAAGGATGCCGGCACCAACCAGGTCATCGTCGGTCCCCGGGCTGCGCTGTACACAGAGCGGGTCGCGCTGCGTGCCGTCGTGCTGCGGCGCTCCGGCGCGCGCGTCTCCTCCGTCAAGCTTCGATACCGGTCCCGCCCGCTCCCGGGCAGGCTCGTCGGTTCGCCTGAGGCCGGCCGACCCGGACCGGTGGAGGTGGCGCTGCGCGAGCCGGCCGATGCGGCGGCGCCGGGCCAGCTGGCATGTCTGATGGACGGCGAGCTTGTGATCGGCACCGGCACGATTACCGCCGCCCTTCCGGCGGAGCGTCGTCGCCCGGAAGCGGAGAAACTGATCGCATGACCACGGATGAGATCAGGCGCACGTACCTGGAGTTCTTCGAGTCGCGCGACCACCGGCGGCTTCCCTCGGCGCCGCTGATCCCGGCGGAGTTTGATCCCTCGGCGCTCTTCACCGTGGCGGGGATGCACCCTCTCAAGCCCTACTTCCAGGGCATCGAGCGCCCTCCCCATCCTCGGGTGACGACGTGCCAGAAGACGTTCAGGACGGTCGACATCGAAATCATCGGGACGACCACCCGGCACCTGACGTTCTTCGAGATGCTCGGGAACTTCTCGTTCGGTGATTACTTCAAGCGCGAGGCGGCCCGTTTTGCCTGGGAGCTCTCGCTGGAGGGGTTCGGCTTCCCCGAGAAGGACGTCTGGATCACAGTGTTTGCCGGCGACGACGAGCTCGGCCTGGGTCCCGACCAGGAGGCGATCGACGCCTGGCTTGAGATCGGGGTCCCGCGCGAGCGGATTGTCGAATGTCCCCGATCCGAGAATTTCTGGCAGGCCGGGCCGACCGGGCCCTGCGGGCCATGCTCGGAGCTGTACCTGGACCGGGGGCTGGAGTTCGGGGCGCAGGACGACCTGCCGGGCGGGGAGAACGAGCGGTTCCTGGAGTACTGGAACCTGGTCTTCATGCAGTTCGAGCAGAATCCCGTGAACACCCTGACCCCGCTCCCGGCCCAGAACATCGATACCGGGATGGGCCTGAACCGGATGGCCACGATCCTTCAGGACCGGCCGTCAATCTTTGAGACCGACCAGTTCGCGCCGCTGCTCGAGCTCGGCCAGGAGCTCTCGGGGCGAAGCTACGGCCAGGATGAGGTTGTCGACCGTGCGCTGAGGGTGCTGGCCGACCACTCGCGGGCCATAGCGTTCCTGATCGCCGACGGCGTCGTGCCGTCCAACGAGGAGCGCGGTTACGTGCTGCGCCGGATCATGCGCCGGACGATCCAGCGCGGCCGGTCGCTGGAGCTGGAGCCCGGCTTCCTGGAGCGCTACGCCGACTTGGTGCGGGAGCTGATGGGCAGCGAGTACCCCGAGCTGGCCGAGCAGCGGGAGACCATCACCCGCTGGCTCCACGCTGAGGAGGAGAGCTTCACCCGCACCCTCGACCAGGGGATGAAGCGCCTGGAGGAGCTGCTCGAGCGGGCCCTCGGGGCGGGGGAGGAGGGGATCTCTTCCCGGGATGCCTTCATGCTCCACGACACGTACGGGTTCCCGATTGAGATGACGCGCGAGATCGCGGCCGAGCGCGGCCTGGGCGTGGACGGAGCAGGTTTTGAGGCCCTGATGGATGAGCAGCGAGAGCGCTCGCGGGCGCCTGCGGGCGGTGGGCGAACGGTCACGCGGCTCCGCGAGCGTGCTCTTGCTCTGGCCTCGGAGGCGGGCTTTGAGACCGACTTCGTCGGCTATCAGACAACCGAGCAGGACACCACCATCGGCGCCGTGGAGGCGGAGCGCGAGGCTGCCAGCGGTCAGCTGTTGGTCAAGCTGGTGGAGTCGCCGTTCTATGCGACCGGCGGCGGTCAGGTGGCAGACACCGGCTACGTGTCGTGCGCCGAAGGTGACTGCCTGGCCCGGGTGCAGGACGTGCTCCGCGTGGGCCAGGATCAGGTGGTGGAGCTGGTCCCCGAGCGGGGCTCGTTCAGAGTCGGTGAGCGAGTCCACGCCCACGTGGATCGGGCGGCCCGCCACGCCACCGAGTGCAACCACACGGCCACCCATCTGTTGCACGCGGCGCTGCGGGCGCGGCTCGGCTCGCACGTGCGCCAGGCCGGGTCGTACGTCGGCCCGGACAAGCTGCGGTTCGACTTCACCCACGGCCAGGCGCTGGACCGGGAGGAGCTTGGGGAGATCGAGGACGCGATCAACGACTGGATCCTGGCCGACCACCCCGTCCATGCCCTGACGACCAGCCTGGCTGAGGCGCGGCGGCTGGGGGCGATGGCCCTGTTCGGCGAGAAGTACGGCGACGTGGTCCGGATGGTCGAGGTCGGCGACGGCTCGTTCTCGCGTGAGCTCTGCGGCGGCACCCACGTCCGCTTCACGGCCGAGATCGGCGTGTTCAAGATTCTGGGCGAAACCTCGAGCGCGGCCAACGTGAGGCGGATCGAAGCCCTGACCGGGCCCGAGGCCGTGCGGCTGCTCCGGGGCCACGACCGGACGCTCGTGGAGGCCGCCCGGGTCATGCGCACGCAGCCCGAGCGGGTGGCCGATGAGGTGTCAGAGCTTCGCCAGCGCGTGCGCCAGCTGGAGAAGGAGGGCCCTGGGTCGTCGGCGCCGGCCGTAAATGTGGATGAACTGATCGGGGTGGCCCAGGAATACGACGGGCTCAAGGTGCTGGTGTCGGAGGTCCCGGCCGCCGATCCCAAGACGCTGCCCGATCTGGCCGACCGGCTTCAGGGCCGCCTCGGAGATGCCGTGGTCGTGCTGGCCAGCCCCGGTCAGGACCGGGTTGCCCTGGTGGCCAGCGTGGCGCCGTCGGCCGTGGCCCGGGGTCTGCGCGCCGGCGAGATCGTCAAGGCCGCGGCCGCGGTCGTGGGGGGTGGCGGTGGCGGCCGGGACACGATGGCCCAGGCCGGCGGGCGTGACGTCGGCAAGCTTCCGGAGGCGCTGGCCCAGGCCCAGGCGACGATTCAGGCCTCGCTGGCCCGGAACGACTAACTTCCGTGAGAGTGCTCGCCCTCGACTATGGCAGCGCTCGCTGCGGATGCGCTGTCAGCGATCCGACCGGGACCCTGGCCACTCCGCTTGAGGTGGTGCAGTCTCCGGCCTCGCGCCGTGGCCTGGCCACGGTGCGCCGGCTGACCGTCGAACTCGGTGTCCAGCGGGTGATCGTGGGCCTACCTCTGTCGCTGTCTGGCGGGGATTCCGAGCAGACCCGTGAGGCTCGCTCGTTCTCAGATCGGCTGGCCGGCGAGCTGTCGGTCCCGGTTGAGCTCTACGACGAGCGTCTGACCACCCAGCTGGCCGCTCGGACCGGTGGCCGGGCCAGCGAGGACTCCCGCGCCGCGGCTCACCTGCTCGAGGGCTGGCTGGCCTCAGCACAGGCCGGCGGTTCGCCCGGTCGGGACGATGTCTGAACGCAGCTCCGAGGAGCGGGAGCTGGCTCGCCGGGAGCGCGAGCGGCGCAGGCTGGACCGAACCGAGCCGGACGGCGCCGGCGGCGCGGAGCTGAACGAGCCGGCGGTGTCCGATGACGACTGGTTCGAGGACGACGCCGAGGACATCCCGGCGCCGGCACCGCCTGAGCGGGTACGCGCCCCGACCGCTCCGACGCGGCCCGCCCCGGCCCGGCGAGCGCCGACCCGCCCCGGCACGCCCAGGCGACGCTATTCGCGGGGCGGGCGGGCCCTCGCTCTGCTGGCGATCCTGGTCGTGGTGCTCGTGCTGTGGTTCCTGCTTGAGCTGTTCCAGCCCTTCACTGGCTCGGGTCACGGGGAGGTCACGGTCACGATCCCTCCGAAGTCGAGCACGAGCCAGATCGCAGACATCCTGGACCGGCACGGCGTGATCTCCTGCACCTTCCCATCCTGCACGCTCCTGTTCGAACTCCGAGCCAAGCTCGACGGCCGAACCCTCCGCTCGGGCATCTACCACCTCAAGCTGGGCATGAGCTTTGAGGACGCGATCAGTGCCCTGAGCTCGGCGCCCCCGGCGGCCAAGGTGACCGAGTTCACGATCACTCCGGGCCGGACCCGGACCTACATAGCCGATCGGCTGCGCGTCGAGCACGTGCCGGGCAACTACCTGAAGGCCACCAGGCGCTCGCGGGCGCTTAAGCCGACGGCCTTCGGCGCGCCTGCCTCCACGCCCGACCTGGAGGGCTTCCTGTTCCCGGACACCTATCAGCTCCGGGTGCCGGTCAGCCTCGGCGCGCTGGTGACCGACCAGCTCCACGATTTCCAGCGTCGCTTCAGGGCGGTCAACCTGTCCTACGCCCGCAGCCACCATCTGACGGCCTACGACGTGCTGATTGTGGCCTCGCTGGTTCAGGCCGAGGCGGAGCAATCACACGACTTTCCGCTCGTGGCCTCGGTGGTCTACAACCGGCTCCGGGACAACATGCGGCTGGAATTTGACTCCACGACCCGCTACGCCACGGGTAACTACAACCACCCGCTGACCGTTTCCCAGCTCCATTCAAAGTCGCCCTGGAACACACACACTCACGCCGGCCTTCCGCCCACCCCGATCAACAACCCCGCGCTGGCGGCGATCCAGGCCGCGGCCCATCCCGCCCGGACCAACTACGTGTACTTCGTGAGCAAGCCCTGCAAGACCGGGGCGCTGGCGTTCTCGGCCAATTACTCGCAGTTCCTGGCCAACGTGCATCGGCTCCAGGTCGCGCACGGGCACCTCGGCAGCTGCTGAGCCCGTGAGCGAGCGAACCCGGCTCGGCGTCGTCGGCTGGCCAGTCGGCCACAGCCGCTCTCCGCAGATGCAGAATGCCGCGCTGCGCGCGGTCGGCCTCCAGCTATGGCGCTACCAGCTCCTGCCGGTGCCGCCCGAGCAATTCGACGCCACGGTCCGGGCGTTGCCCGGGTCGGGGTTCCGCGGCGTGAACGTCACCCTCCCCCACAAGGAAGCTGCCCTCGCGCTGGCCGGCCAACCGAGCCCCACTGCCGAGGCGATCGGGGCGGCCAACACGCTGGTCTTCGAGGACGACGGCACGATCCAAGCCGAGAACACCGACGCGCTCGCCCTCCTGGAGCTGCTACCGGGCTCCGGCGAGGCAGCGACCGCGCTCGTGCTGGGAGCCGGCGGTAGCGCCCGGGCCGCCGTCTGGGCGCTGCGGGAAGCAGGAGCGGAGGTCGGGATCTGGAATCGCACGGCAGACCGGGCGCAGGCACTGGCGCGGCACTTCGGCGTGGCCGCGGTCGATGGCGCAGAACCAGCCGATCTGCTCGTCAACTGCACTCGGGTCGGGCTGGCCGGGGAGCCCGGCGAGCTAAAGCAGCTGCCCTTCAGGGCCGATGAAATCGGGATGTTCGGACGCGTCATCGACTTCGTGTACTCGGCCACGGAAACCGAGTTGATGCGAGCTGCCCGTAACGCCGGCCTGCCGTGCGTGGACGGGCTCGACCTGCTCGTGGGCCAGGGAGCACTGAGCTTCCAGCGCTTTACCGGCCTGGCGCCGCCCATCGAGCAGATGCGGGCGGGCGCCCGAGCTGGATGAACTGTCAGGACCGGCGATGAGTGACGGCACCCCGTACCTCAGGGCGGTCGACGGTTCGGCCGTACCCGCTGGGGGAGAGACCGCCCCGAACAACGGCGTCACGCACCCCCGTCGACGCGGGGGCTCCACCCGGTTTCTCACCGACGTGCTGGTCGAGCTCGGGTTCTGTGACCAGGACCGGGTGCAGCGCGCGATCGAGGAGTCGCGCAACGCCGGGATGCCACCCGAGCGGGTGCTGCTGGAGGAGAAGGCGATCACCTCCGAACAGCTCTCGCGAGCCGTGGCCGAGCGCTATGGCCTCGACCATATCGACCTGGGTGTGTTCAAGGTCGACATGGCGGCGGCCAACCTGCTGACCGCCTCTGCGGCCAAGCGCTACGGCGCGGTGCCGGTGTCATACATCAACGAGCAGACGATCCTGCTGGCGATGGCGGACCCGGCCAACGTGATCGCCGTGGACGACATCGCCCTGCTCACCCAGCTTGACGTCCGCCCCGCCGTCGCTTCCCAGGAGGACATCGCCGCCCTCGTGGGCCGGATGAACCGCTTCGAGGACGCGGTCCAGGAGGCCGTCGACGAGAGCGACGACGGGGCCAGTCCGGTGGAGATCGTCGACCTGCGCGAGTCGGCCGACGATGCGCCGGTGATCAAGCTCGTGCACTCGATCATCGCCCAGGCAGCCGAGCGCGGGGCCTCGGACATCCACCTGGAGCCCAACGTCCATGATGGGTCCAATTCGGCTGAGCTGCGGGTCAGGATGCGGATCGACGGAGTCCTGTCAGATGAGGCCTCGGTGCCCAAGCGGATGGTCTCTGGGGTGATCTCGCGGATCAAGATCATGAGCGACCTCGACATCTCCGAGCGCCGGATCCCTCAGGACGGCCGTGTCGGGCTGACGGTCGAGGGCCGGCACGTGGACGTCCGCGTCGTCACCCTGCCCAGCGTTCACGGCGAGTCGGTCGTGATGCGCATCCTGGACAAGGACCACGCCCGTCTGGACCTGGAGCGTCTCGGCATGCAGCACCATGAGATCGATCGCTTCCGCCGGGCGTTCCACAAGGCCCACGGAGCGGTTCTGGTCACGGGCCCGACCGGCTCGGGTAAGTCGACCTCGCTGTACGCGGCCATCAATGAGCTCAACCAGCCAGAGAAGAGCATCATCACGATCGAGGATCCGGTCGAGTACCAGCTTGAGGGGGTCACCCAGGTCCAGATCAATCCCAAGGCAGGACTGTCCTTTGCCACCGGCCTGCGGTCGATGATGCGGGCCGACCCGGACATTTTGATGGTCGGAGAAATCCGGGACCGGGAGACGGCCCAGATAGCGATCGAGGGTGCCCTGACCGGCCACATGGTGCTGTCAACCCTGCATACCAACGACGCGCCGGCGGCTGTCACCCGCCTCATCGAGATGGGGATCGAGCCGTTTCTGATCGCATCGGCGATCGACTGCGTCGTCGCCCAGCGGCTGGCCCGGACGCTGTGCACCCACTGCAAGAGGCGGGTCATGCTGCCCGCCGCCGTGGTCCAGGACCACGGTTTCAACGCTCCCTACGACATCGAGGCCTATGAGCCGGTGGGCTGTACGCGCTGCGGTGGCTCGGGCTACCGGGGGCGGGTCGGCCTGTACGAGGTGATGACCATGTCTGAGGAGACCCGCTCCATGACCCTGGCCCGGTCATCCTCTGAGCAGATCGGGATCGTGGCCGTCAGAGAGGGCATGCGCAAGCTGCGCGAGGACGGTCTGGACAAGGTCAAATCCGGCCAGACGTCAATCGCCGAGGTGGCTCGGGTCACCGGCAGCGGCTAGGCACCGTCCAGACCGGGCCGCTCAGACTAAAAAGAACCGGCCCTGGTTGCCGATGAGTCCTCCATGGAGCTTGATTTCGCTGCCCTGCTGCTCGAGGTGGCCGATCGCCGGGCGTCGGACCTGCACCTGACCGCGGGCTCACCGCCGATGGTCCGCGTGCGTGGCCGGCTCACCCCGGTCGAGGGCTATCCCGTCCTCACGCCGACCGACACCCGGGAGATCGTGTACTCGATCCTGTCCAGCGCGCAGCGCCAGAAGCTGGAGAACAACTGGCAGCTGGACTTCGCCTACCAGATCCCGGGCAGGAGCCGGTTCCGTGTCAACGCGTACTTCCAGCGCTCGGCCCTGGGCGCCGCCTTCCGCCTGATTCCCTTTGAGATCGTCCCGCTGGAGACGCTGGGACTGCCCCCGGTGGTGGCCGAGTTCGCCAACCGGCCCAGGGGACTGGTTCTGGTCACGGGGCCGACCGGGTCGGGCAAGTCCACCACGCTGGCCTCATTGATCGACGTGATCAACTCGAGCCGCGAGGAACACATCATGACGATCGAGGATCCGATCGAGTTCCTCCACCAGCACAAGAAGTGCATCGTCAACCAGCGCGAGCTGGGCTCTGACGCCACCAGCTTCGGCGACGCCCTCAAGGCCGCCCTACGACAGGACCCCGATGTGATCCTGGTCGGCGAAATGAGGGACCTGGAGACGATCTCGACCGCGATTACCGCGGCGGAGACCGGCCACCTGGTGTTCGCCACCCTGCACACCCAGGACACGCCGCAGACCATCGACCGAATCGTGGACGTATTCCCCTCCGCCCAGCAGGGGCAGATCCGGGCTCAGCTCGCGGTCGCCCTCCAGGGGATCATGACTCAGACGCTCCTTCCCACCGCCGATGGCTCCGGCCGGTGTTGCGCCACTGAGGTCCTGGTACCCACCGCCGCTGTGCGGAACCTGATTCGTGAGGCCAAGAGCCACCAGATTTACTCGGTGCTCCAGACCGGCGGGTCGTTTGGCATGCAGACCATGGACGCCTCTCTGGCCCAGCTGGTTCGCTCGGGCAAGATCACGCGCCAGCTGGCCGAGTCGCGAGCCCACTCGGTGGAGGAGCTGCGCCGGCTGCTGACCGGCGGCGGGGCGGCCCAGCCGATGGCGGCCTGAGCCGTGCCCACGTTTGTCTTCAAGGCGATGGACCTCGCCGGAATACCGGCTCGGGGCGAGGTCGATGCCGTCTCCAAGCAGGCTGTGGCCGACCAGCTCAAGGAGCGCGGGCTGGTCGTCCTGGATATCGCCGGCAAGTACCGCTCCCGGGAGCTGAACATCGACATCATGTCCCGGGTCAAGGCGACCGACCTGGCCGTGGCCACCCGGCAGCTCTCGACGATGGTCTCCTCTGGCGTGACGATCCTGCGGGCCCTCACCGTGCTCGAGGGCCAGACCCAGTCCAAGCTGCTCCAGTCAACCCTGGCGGCGGTCCGAAACGATGTCGAGGCCGGACTGCTGCTCTCCCAGGCCCTGGAACGTCACCCCAAGGTGTTCAACACGCTGTACGTGGCGATGGTCCGAGCGGGTGAGGCCGGCGGCGTGATGGAGGGCTCGCTGCTGCGCGTGGCCGACCAGCTGGAGAAGGACGCCTCGCTGAAGCGTCAGGTCCGCGGGGCGATGATCTATCCGACGCTGGTCATCAGCTTCGCCGTGATCGTGCTGCTGGCCCTGGTGGCGTTCCTGATCCCGGTATTCCAGAGCGTGTTCAAGCAGTTCGGCGGCAACCTGCCCACGCTGACCCAGTTCATGGTCAGCCTGTCAAACCTGGTCAGACACCAGTGGTACCTGCTGATCCTGGCCACGGTCGGCTCGGTGGGCGGGTTCATCTTCTGGAAGCGTTCGAAGCGAGGGCACAAGCAGTGGGACGCGTTCAAGCTCCGGATTCCGATGAAGATCGGCGCCGTCGTCCAGAAGGTCTGTATCGCCCGCTGGTCGCGGACCCTGTCCTCACTGACGTCGGCCGGCGTCCCGATCATGCAGGCCCTGGAGATCACGGGCCGCACGGCCGGCAACGCGGTGATAGACGACGCCATGACCAATGTGATCGCGTCGGTCAAGGCCGGGGGCACGATCTCAGACCCGCTGCAGATGTCCAAGGCCTTCCCGCCGATGGTCTCCCACATGGTCGGGGTGGGCGAGGAGACGGGCGCCCTGGACACCATGCTGTCCAAGCTGGCCGAGTTCTACGAGGATGAGGTGGCCGCAGCGATCAAGGCCCTGACCTCCATCCTGGAGCCCGCCATGATCATCCTGGTGGGCGGGATCGTGGGCGTGATCGTGATCTCGATGTATCTGCCGCTGTTCAACGTCTACAACCAGATTCACTAGCCGCGGGGGACGCCGGTCGGGCTTCGGTCCGCGTGGAGGGCGCACAGGGTCGCAATCGGCAGGGGCTGCGCGCGGCGGCCTGAGGAGGCCCACGGTAAGACGGAGGTCGCGCCCCTCCAGGTATCGTCCCGGCCGGCACGATGCCCACCGGCGCCCAGGCACTGATCCGAACGCTCGTCACCTCCGGCGTGAGGACGTGCTTCACCAACCCCGGTACCTCGGAGATGCATTTCGTGGCCGCGCTCGACTCGGTCCCGGAGATGCGGGCCGTGCTGGCTCTGTTCGAGGGGGTGGCCACGGGTGCCGCGGACGGCTATGCCCGGATGGCCGGCGCCCCAGCGGCCACGCTGCTGCACCTCGGACCCGGTCTGGGCAACGGGCTGGCCAACCTCCACAACGCCCGACGGGCCAAGACGCCCGTGGTCAACATCGTGGGGGACCACGCCACCTACCACACCCAGTACGACGCCCAACTTCAGTCGGACATCGAGACGGTGGCCCGGAACGTGTCGAGCTGGGTCCGGACCTCCCAGAAGACCTCCGACCTGGCAGGCGACGCGGTCGAGGCTGTGGCCGCAGCGCTGGGCCCTCCCGGGCAGGTGGCCACGCTGGTCCTGCCTGCGGACGTGTCCTGGAGCGAAGGGGGCCAGCCCGCAGGCCCGCCACCGGCGCCCGCTCCGGCCACGGCGTCGGACGAGACCATCCAGGCCGTCGCCGAGGCGCTGCGTGGGCGGGGGAGGGCCGCGCTCCTGCTGGGGGGCCGAGCTGTCCGGGAGCAGGGGCTGCTGGCCGCCGCCCGGATCGCCGCCGCCACCGGGGCCAAGCTGTTGTGCGAAACGTTCCCGGCCCGGTTGGAGCGGGGCGCGGGGCTGCCCGCCCTGGAGCGGATCGCCTACGTGCCGGAGCTGGCCGCCGTCCAGCTTGATGGGCTCAAGCACCTGATCCTGGTCGACGCCAAGGCGCCGGTCTCATTCTTCGCCTATCCGGGTCGCAAGAGCTACCTGGTGCCCGACGGCTGCCAGGTCCATGAGCTGGCGAGTCCGGGTTCCAACGTGGCGGGGACGCTCGAGGCCTTGACCGAGGCTCTCGCAGCCACGGATGCCTCCGTCTCGGTCCAGGACGCTGGGAGGCCTGAGCCGGCGGCCGGTCAGCTCACCGCCGAGATGGCCTGCCAGGTCATCGGCGCGACCCTCCCCGAGGGAGCGATCGTGTCCGACGAGTCGGTCACGTCCGGTGCGACCCTGCCGCTGCACACGGCCGGCGCCCCCCGGCACGACTGGTTGACGCTGACCGGGGGAGCGATCGGCCAGGGCCTCCCCGTGGCCGTGGGCGCGGCCGTCGCCTGCCCCGACCGACCCGTAATGGCCCTCCAGGCCGACGGCTCGGCCATGTACACGATCCAGTCGCTCTGGACGATGGCCCGCGAGCAGCTCGACGTCACCGTGGTCATCTTCAACAACCGCAGCTACTCGATCCTGAATGTCGAGCTGGCCCGGGTCAAAGCGTCCGGCGCCGGACCGAAGGCGCACTCCCAGCTCGACCTCAGTGGTCCCGACATCGACTTCGTGCCGGTCGCCGAGGGGCTGGGGGTGCCCGCCCAGCGTGTCGAGACCGGCGAGCAGCTGACCGAGGCCATCAGGCGGGCCGTCAACGAACCGGGGCCGCATCTGATTGAGATGGTGATCGCGCCCGCGTTCAGCCAGCGCCAGATGAAGGCGATGCCGTACGCCCTCCGGGCCCTGGGGATCCTGCCCCGGCCTGTGGCCACCGCGATCCAGCGCAAGCTGAACCCGTAGGCCGCTGGCGCAGTGGGGACAACGTTTGCCGGAGGCCCACTAAGGTCCCCGCCATGATCGTGACCGAGGCCGTGGCCGGTTATCTGGAGGAGCTCCGCATCGAGGTTGACCCCGTCCTGGCGGAGATGGAGGACCGGGGCCGGCGGGACGGGGTCCCGATCATTGAGCCGCAAACCGGGGCTCTGTTGCACGTCCTGGCCCTGGCCGCCGGCGCGCGGAGGATCCTCGAGGTCGGAACTGCGATCGGCGTCTCGACCCTGTATCTCGCCCGGGCGCTGCCCGAGGGCGGGCGGGTGGTGACGTTTGAGATCGACGCCGAGCGGCAGGCCGCGGCCCGGGACTATTTGGACCGCGCGGGGGTGCTGGACAGGGTTGATCTGCGCCTCCAGGACGCCCGGGAGGGCCTGGCCGAGCTCGAGGGAGCGTTCGACATGGCGTTCGTGGATGGCCTCAAAGCGCAGTACGGGCAGTACTTTGACGGCGTCATCCCGCTGCTGCGGGCGGGTGGCCTGCTGGCCGTCGATAACGTGCTGATGGGCGGAACGGTGGCGGAAAACCGCAGTAACGGCCACTGGAGCGAAGAGCACATCGCGACCGCTCGGAAGTTCAACCGCCGCCTGCTCAGCGACCCACAGCTGGCGGGCACGCTCGCCCCCGTGGGCGACGGCGTCCTGGTGGCGGTCAAGCGATGAGCACCGGGGCGGCCGGGGGAGAGGACCGGGGGACCTGCACCCCGTGTCGCGGCACGGGCCGGCTGGTGTCGGCGCTGGGTGGGCACAGCCACGAGGTGACGTGCCCGTGGTGCGGAGGCAGCGGTCGCTTCACTCCGGGCGGTGACGCGCAGACGCATCCCGCCGAGGGGCCCGAACCTCCCCCGACGCCGGATGCAGCCTGATTCCCGCTACACGGTCTCCCGGCGCCAGCTGCTGAAGGGCGCAGGCGGGGTCGCGGGCCTGGCGGCCCTCGGCGGCGGAGCCTTCGGCGCTGTCCGGGCGCTCGGCGGCAGCAGCCGGCTTCCCCGGATCGACTCGGCCCTGTCCGACGCGGGAAGCTCCGCGCGCGAGTTTGTCTCCAGGCCGGACCTGCGCCCCCCGGTCGTGAGCGTCACCGGAACGGGCGCCGCCGACGGCTACATGCTCGTGTCCCCGTTTCCACGCGACGGGTCACAGCCGGGTCCGCTGATGTTCGACGGGAGCGGCCAGCCGATGTGGTTCAGGCCGCTCCCAGGTCTCCGGGCGACGAACTTCCAGGCCGGCCGGTATCGAGACCAACCGGTCCTGCTCTGGTGGGAGGGAACGATTCCGAAGGGCTACGGGCAGGGCGAGGCCGTGATCGTGGACAGCTCGTATCGCGAGCTCGCGCGCATTCGAGCCGGAAACGACCGCCAGATGGATCTGCACGAGTTGCTGCTCACGCCGCAGGGAACCGTGCTCTTCACCTGCTTCCCCGAGGATGTGACCGCGGACCTGTCGAAGATCGGCGGGCCGACCAGTGGCACGGTACGTCAATCGATCATTCAGGAAGTTGACGTGCGCACCGGTCAGCTCATGCTCGAGTGGCGCAGTCTGGAGCACGTGGACGTTTCGGAGTCCTACGCCTCGCTTGACGATCAGTTCGACTACCTCCACGCGAACTCGATCGATGTCGCGCCGGACGGCAACCTGCTGATCTCGGCACGCCATACGTTCGCGCTCTACAAGCTCGACCGGCGGACGGGGCGCGTGATCTGGCGACTGGGCGGCAAGCAGAGCGACTTTCGGATGGGTGCGGACTCGCAGTTCTTCTGGCAGCACGATGCGCGAGCGCTCGGCGCGGACATGATCACGGTGTTTGATGATGGTGCCGGGCCGGCCAAGGACGAGTCTCAGTCGCGCGCAATCGTCCTGCAGATGGACGAACCCGCCAGGACGGTTCGGCTGGTCCGCTCCTACCGGCACCCGAATCCGCTGCTCGCCGATGCCATGGGCAGCGCCCGGACGCTCCCCAACGGCCACGTGATAGTGGGCTGGGGGACGGAGCCTTACGTCAGCGAGTTCGCCCCGGATGGACGTCTGCTGGCCGACGCCCACCTTGAGTCGGGATCCGCCTCCTACCGGGCCTTCCGACACCCGTGGCAGGGGCGTCCGAGCGAACCGCCGGTGGCCGCGTCCAAGCGCGGTGCCGACGGAGAGAGCAGCCTGTATGTGAGCTGGAACGGCGCCACGAACGTCGCGTACTGGCAGCTCAGCAGGGGTTCAACACCGGACGCCCTTCGCCCGGTCGGATTGGCCGAACACCGCGGATTTGAGACCGTGATTCCGCTGAGGACGGCCGACGGCTATGCCAGGGCGACGGCCGTCGACGCCGCCGGCCGCGGCATGGCCAGCAGCCGAGTCGTACGGCTCTGATCCCGGGACAGCGGGCTCCCGCGAATATGGGGTCTTCCCGCTACGAGGAACGTCCATTTTCGTCGCTCGCGTTGAGCGGAGGCTCGTTCGCGCCGATACCCACGCTTGCCAGAGCCACGGTGCCAAGGGCAAACCGCCCGTGAGGGCGGGACGCAAAACCACGGGTCTCCGTTTTGGGAGCTAGCCGGGTTGCCACCAGAGGCTGACAGCCGCGATGGCAAGGACCAGGGATCTGGCAGCCCAATCCAAACGATCCCAGGAGGATCAATGCTCAATAAGCTCAGCCGTCGCGCGAAGGACGAGAAGGGTTTCACCCTGATCGAGCTCTTGGTCGTCATCCTGATCATCGGCATCCTGGCCGCGATTGCTATCCCCGCGTTCCTCAACCAGCGCGCCAAGGCCTATGACGCGGCCGCCAAGTCGAACCTGAAGACGGCGCAGACGGCCGAGGAGACGTACGCGACCGATCAGAACGGCAGCTACGCCACCGACACGCTGTCCGCGAGCGACACCGGGTCGCTGGCCGTGATCGAGCCGACCCTGAAGAACACGCCGTACGTCACGGCGACTGGCAACAGCACGACCGGCTACACGCTGGTCGCAACGGCCCAGGGGTCAGGCTCCTCGCCTGACTCGTTCACGCTGACCAGCGCGGACGGCACCGTCACCCGGACGTGCTCCGGCTCGGGCGGGGGCTGCGTCGGCAGCAGCTGGTAGTCGAAGCTCGAGACACCCATGTCTCATGACGGAGGGCGGGGCCGGGTGCCCCGCCCTCCGTCGTTTACGTAGACGCCGCTCGCTGCCGATATGCCCCTCATGCGGATCCGCCTGACCGTCGCCCTCCTCGGCGTCGCGGCCATTCTGGCCAGCCCGGCCCTGGCCCTGGCCAACGTGCCAGCCAGCAGGCTCCTCCGGGTCCAGCAGGGCTCCCCCCTGGCGTTGGTCCAATCCAACAGCACCGTTCCGCTGCATTTCACCAGCAGCGCGGGCCAGGCCATCCGGGTGGCCGAGAGCAGTCCGACCCTGCAGGCCCTGCACCGGCGGGTGCACCCCCTGCAGGCCTTCCCCTATGTGTGGCGGGCCGAGCACCCCTACTGGTACGTCGTGTTCATTCACCGCGGAAAGATCGTTGCCGACGCCGACGTGACCCCACGGGGAACTCTCACCGGTGTCTGGACCGGCCAGCAGGCCTGGGCGCCCTACACCCACGGTGGCGTTGCCCCGATCCTGGACGGCCCGCTGGTTCTGGTCCCGTTCTGCCTGTTGTTTCTACTTCCGTTTTTGGATCCGCGCCGTCTGCGCCGCCTGGCGCATGTGGACGCCCTGGCCCTGCTGGCCTTCCTGGTCTCATACGAGCTCTTCGCCCACGGAGACCTGATCCCGGCGGTCTGGCTGGCCTACCCGCCGCTGCTCTACCTCCTGGCGCGCCTGGTCAGGATCGGGTTTGCCGGCCTGAGACCCGCCGGCCGGCTGGCTCCGCTGCTCAGCCTGCGCACACTCCTCATCGGACTGCCCGTGATTCTGGGAGCCCGGATTGCGCTCTCTCTACTGGGTCATCAGGAGATCGACGTGGGCTACGAGTCCGTGATCGGGGCGTTCAGGATCCTTCATCACCTCCCCCTGTACTGGCACGACCCCAACCACGGCGACACCTACGGACCTATCACCTACCTGGCGTACGTCCCGTTCCAGGTTTTGTTTCCGTGGGCGAACTCGCTCAACAACCTCCATGCCGCGGACGCCGCGGCGATCTTCTTTGACCTGGGCACGGTGGTCGGCCTGGTGCTACTGGGCCGGCGCCTGCGCGCAGGGACCGAGGGCATGCGCGTCGGACTGATCCTGGCCTGGGCCTGGGCGGCCTGCCCGTTCACGGTCATCGGCCTGATCGTCCACACCAATGACGGGCTGATCGCGATGCTGAGCGTGTTCATGCTCCTGGCGCTGGCCTCGCCAACCGTCAGCGGAGCGCTGCTGGGCCTGGCCGCTGCGGCCAAGTTCTCACCCGCTGGCCTGTTGCCGCTCCTGGCTGCACCCCGCCAGCGGGGGCGAAAGGGGGCGCTGGTATGCACGGTCGCCTTCGTCGGCGTGGTCGCGCTGGCCGTCCTGGCCTGGCTGCCCCCCGGAGGGCTGACCTACTTCTGGCAGCGAACGATCGGTTTCCAGCTGACCCGCTTGGATGTCTTCTCGCCCTGGGCCCTCTACCGCTCGCTCCACCCCGTTCAGATCGCGCTGGACGTGGGGGCCGTGGTACTGGCTGCGGCCGTGGCGTTCCTGCCCCGCCAGCGGGGGCTTGTCCGGGTGTGCGCGCTGGCTGGGGCTGTCACGGTGGCCATCCAGCTTCCGGCCACCCACTGGTTCTACTACTACATCCTGTGGCTCCTGCCCTTCGCCCTGGTGGCGATGCTGGTCCCGGAGCCGGCGGAGTCCGCGCCAGCAGCGCAGTCTCACGAGCCGGCCGACGAGATCCTGATAAGTCGAGACCCGCGCGCCGAGCCGATACCCGAACTGGTGGGAGTGTGAGATGCCGGTAGCCCTGGCCACGGTCCTGGGAGCGGCGATCGGCTCATTTCTCAATGTGGTGGCCTATCGCCTTCCGCGCCGGGAATCGCTGATCCATCCGCCCTCCCGCTGCCCCGGCTGCGACACGGCGATCCGACCCTACGACAACATCCCGGTGCTGGGCTGGCTGCTGCTCCGAGGCCGCTGCCGCCAGTGCGCGATGCCGATCTCGCCCCGATACCCGGTGGTCGAGGCGCTGACGGCGATCCTGGCCGTCGCCATCGTCCTGGTTCGCCACGGCGCCCACGACCTGGCGCTGGGCCTGACCCTGCTGATTGTGCTGGTTCCCGTGTCCTTGATCGACCTGGACCATCGGATCATCCCCAACCGGATCACGGGTCCGGCTGCGCTTCTGGCCGTTGGGATCGGCCTCGTGACCCGCCCGGCCGGGGTGCCAGAGCAGCTGATCTCCGGCGCTGCGGCCGGAGGGTTCCTGCTCGTGTTCGCGCTCCTGTACCCGCGGGGGATGGGAATGGGCGACGTGAAGCTGGCCGCCGTACTGGGGCTGTTCCTGGGCCGCTCGGTCGGCGTGGCGATCCTGGTCGGCCTGCTGGCCGGAAGCGTGGCGGGCGTGGCTGTGATGGCTCGCCTGGGGGTGGAGAAGGGGCGCAAGACGGCCGTGCCGTTTGGCCCGTTCCTGGCTTTGGGAGGCGTCGTGGCGCTCCTGGTCGGGCCGCAGATCGTCCACTGGTACCTGCACACCGGACTCTGAGGACGATGCCCGGCACGGCGATCCGGCGTAGGCCTGCGCTGATCGCAGCGCTGGCGGTGTTCGTGGCGGGTGGCCTGGGCCTTGCTCTGACCCGCCACAGCACGCCCTTGCCGCTGCCCAGAGCCCAGGCTGTTGCCGTGGCCCTCAGGAGTCCGCGGGTTCAGCGGGTGTTCCGTCGTGTCCATTGGGACCGCGTCGAGGCGGACGCGGTCGACCACCAGCTGGAGCGGCTCAGCTTCTTCCAGGGGAGCCAGTCGGTGGCCGAGGTGGCGGTCAAGCGCAACCACAGCATCGTGGAGGTGCTGGACTTCAAGGTCCTGAATGTGCCCTACGGCGATTGGATCGCCTACGAGCCGGCCGTCCTGATCCTGCTCGCCGCGCTCTTTGTCCTGGTCACCGCGGTCGGGCCCTGGCACCGGCTCCGCAACCTGGATGTCCTGATGGCGCTGACGTTCCTCGCCCCCGTGGTGCTTCTACAGCGCCACTACGTCGCCGCCAGCGTTCTAGCTGCGATCCCAGGGCTGCTGTACCTGATGGGACGCTGCGCGGTGATGGCCCTGGCCGGTACCCGTCCGGCGGCGCCGTCAGAGCCGGTGCTTGACCTGCTCACGCCCGCGTGGGAGGTGCGTCGACGCGTCCGCCTGCTCCGCATCCTGCTGATTGCCATGGCTCTGGTCTTCGTGCTTGTCACAGTGAGCTCGGTCGATGCCGTGGACGTCCTCTACGCGGTCATGGAGGGGGCGACGAAGATCGTGGGTGGGGTTCTCCCATACGGCCACATGCCGGGCGACGTGATTCACGGCGACACCTACCCGCTGCTCAGTTATCTGCTCTACGTGCCGCTGGCCTGGCTCTCTCCAGTCCGGTCGGTCTGGGACTCGGTGGACCTGGCTCTGGGTTTCACGGTCATCGGCGCCCTGGTGGTGGCGTGGGTCATGTTCAGAGTTGTCGCCGGCAGCGGCGGCAGGGGCTCCGGCGGGATCCCGCCCGAACGTGAGCTGGCTGGCCTTCGGTCGGCCATGGCCTGGCTGGCCTTCCCACCGGTGCTGATCATCGCGTCTTCAGGGACCTCGGATCTCGTCCTGGGGACCATGCTGGCGCTGGCCCTGCTGCTGTGGCGGCGCCCCGGGGTGTGCACTGGCCTGTTGGCCGCCGCGGCGTGGTTCAAGCTCGCTCCGCTGGCTCTGGTCCCGGTGCGGCTGGCCGCCCTGCGAGGACGACGACTGGTCGCGGCAGTCGCTGGACTGTTGGTCGTGACCGCGCCCATGCTCGCTCTGCTGATCGCGCTGGATGGCCTTAGTGGACCCATGACGATGCTCCACGCCATCTCTTTCCAGTTCAGCCGCGGGTCCCCGCAGTCCGTCTGGTCGGCGCTGGGGATCTGGGGCCTCCAGCCGGCTGGCGAGGCAGCCGTGCTGGCCCTGATCGCCGCCTCGGTGGTGCGATTGCGTAACGACCACGAGCTTGCCGAGGACCGCCAGCGGATGGCAGCTCTGACCGTGGCCATCCTCGTGGGCCTTCAACTCGCTGCCAACTATTGGGCGTTCCTATACCTGGTGTGGATCTTTCCGCTGCTCGGGATGTCGCTACTGGGTCAGCCAGCCGGCGTGACGGTGTCAGATGAGGTCGGAGCGGCTGTGCTGCCATCCGATGTCCGCCCCGTTGGCGTGCCCGTTTGACGATGCCCGCGGCAGCGCTCCCAACGCCGTCCGGGCCGCTCAAATTCGAGGCCTTCGATGGTCTCAGGGCGGTTGCCGCCACCCTGGTGATCGCCTACCACGTCTCACTATTCGAGGGCCTGACTCATGCCGGGGTCCTGGCTTCGCTGGCCTCGGAACTCAAGGGCGGCGTCACCGTCTTCTTTGTGATCTCCGGATTCCTGCTCTACCTGCCCTATGCGCGGGCCATCCGGGACGGAGATCCACTTCCGAGCTGGCGCAGCTACGCGAGGCGGCGGGCGGTGCGCATCTTGCCCGGCTACTGGGTCGCCCTGACGATCCTGGGTGTGGCGTCCCTGGCCGGGTCTGTGTTCACCGGCGCTTGGTGGAGTTACTACGGTCTGGCGTACATCTACAACCCGGCCACACTCATCGGGGGGCTGGGCGTGTCTTGGAGCCTGTGCGTGGAGGCGACGTTCTACCTCTGCCTGCCCTTCTTCGCCCGGTGGATGGCGGCCCTCGTTCGCCGCGACGGGACCGCCGATGCCGCGAGGTCGCAGGTGGCGGTCGTCGGTGCGCTGGGCCTGGTGTCGATCCTGTTGCGGGGGGCCGTGTGCGATTCGCTCATCGGCCCGGTTTCGCCTACGGGCGCCGTCCTTGAGACCGCACTGCCCGGCGCCCTCGACTGGTTCGCGATCGGGATCGCCCTGGCGGTGATAGCCGCCGCCTGGGAGACGAGCCCTGAGCGCTTCAGGCCAGTGAGCCGGCTGGCCGCCAATTGGCCTCTGTCGTGGGCGCTCGCGGGTGTGCTCTACGCAGTCGGGGCCCGGGAACAGCAGGGGGATCTGTTCCTCCCGCTGTACGGGGTCTTCACCCACGTAGCCCTGGGGCTGGCCAGCGCCTTCCTGGTGCTCCCGGCCATCAGGCGCGGGCCCAGGACTGGTGCCGTCCGGATCCTGAGCACGCGGTTCGTGGCCTGGCTCGGGATGATCTCCTACGGCGTCTACCTGTGGCACGACTCGGTCCTGAAGATCCTCAAGGGATCCGGCGCGCCACCCAGCCACGCCGCTGGGATCGGTCAGGCAATTGTCCTGTTCCTGGCTACGGCAGCCGGCGCGATCGTGCTCGGGGCCGGCAGCTGGTATCTCGTCGAACGGCCGGCCCAGCGGTTGTTCCGCCGTCGGCGCCCTGGCCCGGGCGTGGCCATTGCCCGGAAGCCGGGGCTCACGCAGACCTGACGTCCGCACGGTCTCGTCGTCGGCTGGACGGTCGGGGCCTTAGCCGCCGAGCGTCCAGATCCGTCTGGACGCTTCTCAACTCCCAAACGGCCCGCGCCGACACAGAGTTTGATGAGGAGCACCGGTAGGAGCGTTGTTGGCCTGGACATTGAGCCGGGCTATGTGGCAGCTGTCCAGAGCAGCGGCGGCACCGTGGCCGTCGAGCGGGCGGCCTGCGCTGCCCTGGCTCCGGGGGCCGTGCACGACGGCGAGGTGGCCGATGTCGATGCCGTGGCCGACACCCTGCGCGCGCTGTTCGCCGAGCACAAGTTGTCCAAGCGCGTTCGCCTGGGGGTGGCCAACCAGCGCATCGTGATGCGAGCCATCGATCTGCCGCCGCTGACCGACGCCAAGGAGATCGCCTCGGCGGTCCGCTTCCAGGCCCAGGATCACATCCCAATGCCCATCGAGCAGGCGGTACTGGAGCACCAGGTCCTCGGCCCCGTCGAGACCCCTGACGGGACCCGGACCCGGGTCATGGTGGTGGCCGCCCGCCGGGACATGATCGAGCGCCTGCTGGAGGCCGCCACCCGGGCCGGCCTCAATCCGCAGGGGATCGACCTGTCGGCCTTCGCGATGATCCGCGCGCTGCACCGCGCCGGCTCCGATGACCCGGTTCTGTACGTCAATGTCGGTGGGATCACCAATCTGGCCGTCGCCGAGGGCACGACCTGCACCTTCACCAGGGCGATCCCGTACGGGACTGAATCGATTGCCGGCGAGCTGGCCCAGCGGCGAGCGCTGACGCTGGACCATGCCCACGGCTGGCTGGTCCACGTGGGCCTGCGGGAGCCCGTGGAGGACATTGACGGCGATGAGTCGATCGTGGAGGAGGCCCGCGCCGTTCTGGCCGAGGGGGCCCGTCGCGTGGGCGACGAGGTTCGCAATTCGCTTGACTTTCACGCCGCCCGCGAGGGCGCGATAGCCGTCGAGCGGCTGATTCTGACCGGGCCGGCGGTGGCGATTCCGGGCTTCTCGGATGAGGTTGCCGGCCGGATCGGCCTTCCCTTTGAGGTCGGACTGATCCAGGAGGCCAAGCCGGGCGGATTCAGCGGCGTGGATGCGGGCCGGCTGGCCGTGGCCGCTGGGCTCACCGTCGAGGAGATCGGCGGATGAGAGCGGTCAACCTGATCCCGAGCGATGCTCGGCGGGGCGGTTCCACCGACATCCGCTCGCTGCGTGGGCCAGGCAGTGCCGTCGTGGGGCTGCTTGGCGTCGTCCTAATCCTGGTCACCCTCTATGTGCTGGCCTCAAACGACGTGTCGGACCGCCAGGGCCAGCTGGCAGGTCTTCAGCAGCAGTTGGCTCAGACCCAGGCCGAAGCATCCAAGCTGGGTGGATACACCCAGTTCGCCAAGCTGGCTCAGGCCCGGGTCCAGACCGTCAGGGCGATCGCCTCCAGCCGATTCAACTGGCAGCAGGCGCTGTCGGATCTGTCGCGCGTGGTGCCGGCCAACACCTCGCTCAGCTCCCTGTCCGCGACGGTCGATCCGAGCGCCGGCGCTGCGGGACCCTCGAGCGGAGGCCTGCGGGGAGACATCTCGGTCCCGGCCTTCGAGCTTGCTGGCTGCACGGCGACCCAGGACGACGTGTCGCGGTTGATGTCGCGCCTGCGTCTGATTCGGGGTGTGACCCGGGTGACGCTGGCCGACGCGGTGAAGTCGGGCACGGGCACCACCGCCACCTCCGTGAGCGGTAGCTCGGGCGGCGGATGCGGCGCGAACCCGTCCACCTTCTCGCTGGTTGTGTTCTTCGAGCCGCTGGCCACCGTCACGGCCGCGCCGGCCACAGGGACCACGGGCACCATCCCCACCACCGGAATCCCCACCCCCAGCGGAACCGCCACCCCGACGCCATCCGGGAGCACGGGATGACCGGGCGCGACCGCATGGTGCTGATCGTGGTGGGCGTGTTGGGCGCCATCGCCGCCTCCTGGATCCTGGTCATCTCACCCAAGCGGGACCAGGCGTCCAAGCTCGAGACCAAGATCAGCTCAGTGCAAAAGAGCCTGTCCTCAGCCCGGTCTGAGCTGTCTGCGGCCGAGGCGGCCCGGTCCACCTTCCGCCGCAGCTACACCACGCTGGTCCGGCTGGGAGAGGCCGTCCCGACCGACGACGACGTTCCCTCACTGATCTACCAGCTTTCCTCGGCCGCCTCCAAGGCCGGGGTCGACTTCCAGGGGCTGACGCTCGACCCGGCGCCGGCCGGCGCGGCGCCGGCCACGCCGCCTCCGGCCACCGGAACCGCGGGAGCAACAGCACCGACGCCGACCCCGACCACGCCCGCCTCCACGGCCACGGCAGCCGGCGGCCTTCCGCCGGGCGCCGGGATCGGCCCGGCCGGATTCCCGATCGAGCCTTTCACGTTCACCTTCCAGGGCAACTTCTTCCACCTGTCGAGCTTCTTCGGCCGGCTTGAGCGCTTCGTGGTCGCCAACAACAAGCGGCTGTCGGTCAGCGGCCGGCTCATGAGCCTGGATGCAATCCAGCTCACCCCGTCGACCGGGGGCTTCCCCCAGATCGCGGCCACGGTCTCGGCCACCACGTACCTGCTCCCGACCAATGAGGGCCTGGTGGCCGGAGCGACCCCGATGGGCCCGGCGCCGTCGACGCCCCAGCAGGTATCCAACTCCACGTCCACGTCGTCCTCGTCCCCGCCCGTGGCGGTGGTGGCTCCGGTGGCGGGCAGATGAGCGTGCTCCGTGCGATCTGGCAGGACCTGCGCAGCAAGCGCCTGTGGCCGCTGGCCGCCGCACTGCTCGTGGCGATCGTGGCCGTCCCGGTGGTGCTGTCCAGCTCCTCCAGCGCGCCCGCGGTCATCCCACCCCCCGCTGCCCCGGGTCCGGTGTCCAACGGTTTGCCCGCGGTCAGTGAGACCGCGGTGCCGACCAGTTCGCCTCCGACGGGAAGCGCACACAACCCGTTTGCGCCCACCGGAGGCGGCTCCGCGACCACGCCCACGACCAGCACGACCACCTTGCCCGGCACGACCCCGGGTCCGACGGGCTCGCCGGCGCCCGGGTCGGGGTCGGGACCGACGTCCGGCGGCACCACACCACCGACGCTTCCCGGGGGCGGCCAGACGACGCCGGTTACACCGCCGATTCCGACGCCCAAGCCGAAACCCACCATCCCCACGCTTCATCCCGATCAGTCCTACTCAGTGTCGCTGGCGATCACCAAGCCCACAGGCGGCCTGGACACGTTCGCCCCGCTCGAGCGCCTCACCCCGCTGCCGAGCGCCAGCCAGCCGCTGGTCGTGGAACTGGGCGTGCTCCGGGGCGGCAGCAGGGTGCTGTTCGCCGTCCAGCCCGGAACGGTTCTCTCAGGCAAGGGCACGTGCATCCCGGGACCGATCGACTGCGAGATCCTTTCGCTGGCTCAGGGCCAGACCGAGCGGCTGAGCGTTCAGACGAGCAACGGTCCGGTGCGCGTGGCCATGTTCGCGGTCACCCGAATCGTGGCGGCCAAGCACCCCTCGCCCTCGGCCGCAATGAAGATCCGCAACCAGGAGTCAAGGGCGGGCCGACGGGTGCTCGATCACTCCTCATTGAAAGCTCTGAAGCTGTTCCGCTACGTGCCCGGCACGGGCGCCGTGGTCGACCTCCGCAACCTGACTCTGAGGAATTCCTGATGCGCCGTTACCTGCTTGTCGCCCTGCCCGTGTTGGCTTCATTGGCCCTGAGCGCCGGCTCAGCCCAGGCCGTGGTCTTGGACATGGGTGCGGCCGGCCAGGGCGTTACGTCAGTTTCCTTCAGCGGTGGGGATCAGAACAACCTCTACGGCGTGGCGCTGACCCCGGGCACACGCGAGGACCCGAGCACGACAGCGGACGCTTTGGCGCAGGCTGGGGTTCCATACGTGACGAGCAGCGGCCCGTGTGTCGATCCCGCCCTTACCCCTGACCTCGCCCTCCCGGACACAGGTCTCTGTTATCACCACGGCTCCGTGCTCTCTCGGTATGAGACGTTCGCCCTGACCTGGGATCCGCTGCGCAGGTACTGGTCGGGGACCCGGAGCTACGTCGAGCAGTTCCTCCGGGACGTGGCCGATGCCAGCGGCACGCTCACGTCCCCCTACGCGGTGGCGACCCAGTACAGGGGCGCCTCCGGCGCATCCGCCGGTCAGAGCTCCAAGTACGGAGGCGGGTGCATCGACTATGGCAACCCCAACAACCAGAGCAACCAGAACACCACGTGCCTGTTCGGCAGTTCGGTGCAGACCGGCCCCGGGTACAACTATCCGGACAGCGGCTGCGTTCCCACCGGTGGCTCATACACCGATGCCAGCGAAAGTGACCCGTTCTCACCCAACGACACCTGCCTGACCGACGCTCAGATCCGCTCCGAGCTACGCACGATCGTGGGCCAGATGGGGATCCTCAACCGGACCCAGCCCGGTTACAGCCCGATGGTTGTGCTGCCCCTGCCGCCCGGCATCGATGCATGCCTGACCGGCAAGATCCACTTTGGCGGGCTGTGTTCGGCCAACGCCAGCCCCTCGCCGCCGCCGGCGCCCACGCTGACCATGAGCAGCAAGGGCGGCGTGCAGACGCAGTTCACCGATCGGGTCGAGGTCACCTACGTCACCGCCAGCGGTGAGTCGATGCCCAGCGCCCCGGCGAGCATTACGGTGAACAAGGCCGATGCGACGGTTACGGTGGCCTCGCCTCCCCCCTCCAGCGGCGCCACGGGCTGGTACGCGTACGTGAGCCAGAACAATGGCCCCTGGGCCCGCCTTCAGTCCACACCCTCGGACATCGACACCGAATTCGATTGGGACGGCTCGGCCGGGTCCGGCGGTATTCCGCCATCGGCCGCCTACTTCTGCTCCTACCACTCCCAGATGGACATCGGCGGGCGGGCGGTGGCCTACGTGGTGCAGCCCTGGACGGCCATGACGCAGTGTGACGAGCCGGATGCCCCTCCGGTCCCGAAAAATCCGCTCCCCTCGGTTCTCAGTCAGTACGTTGGAATTCGCCTGGCCAGCCCGATCAGCCAGGCCCAGATCGCCGCGATCGTCAACCCGGGATTCGGCGGCTGGTTCGCGCAGAATGGCGAGGAGATGAACGACCATGGCGGCTGTGTGCCGCTCGCCGACGGACTGGACCACGTGGCGGTGGGGACCGGCAGCTACTTGCTCCAGCGGGAGTTCAACAACGCCGCGGTGATGGAGAGCGATCCGTTCACCTATGGCGGCTGTGCCCCGCTGGTCATCCTCACGCCCAGCTTCGTCGTGCCCAGCCCGATCGATGCGGGCGAGGTGGTGGGCTTCGACGGATCGACCACCGCGTCCACGCTGATCGTGCCCAACGCCAACTACACCTGGTCGTTCGGGGACGGATCGACGGCC
>DASXCS010000026.1:0-37621 GCA_036490975.1 Solirubrobacteraceae bacterium | reverse complement strand
CGGGCGCCGGCAGCGTGTCGTGCTCGATCGCCTCGAATGATCTGACGTGTACGGCCAGCGGGGGGCCGGTCACGATCGGGCAGAGCACCGGCGCGTTCGATGTGTCGTTCACGGCGACGCCGTCGGCGGTCGGTTCGTTCGTGAACCCGCGCTCGGGCGGCACGTGTGCGGTTGACCCGGGCGGGTTGATCACCGAGGCGCCTGGCGCGAGCACCTCATGCTCAGACACCGTCGTCGTGCCGGACAACCCGAGCGTCCAGCTCACGACCCCTCCGGACGGCGTGTCCTACCACCAGGGGCAGACCGTCAAAGCCTCCTACAAGTGCACCGAGTCGGCGCTCGGCCCCGGGATCCGGTCGTGCTCCGGTCCCGTGCCGGACGGAAGTGCGATCGACACATCGACCGTCGGCCAGCATTCGTTCACGGTGACCGCGACCTCGAAGGACGGTCTGACCGCGACCGTCACCCACCACTACAGCATCGTCGCGATTGGACCGCCGACCGCGACGATCACCTCACCGGCGGACAACCGGATCTTCACCAAGGGCCGATCCGTCGCGACCAGTTTCAGCTGCGCCGAATCGGCCAGCGGGCCAGGCATCCGGTCGTGCACCGACTCGAACGGCACACACAGTCCTACCGGCCGGCTCGACACCTCGCACACAGGCAAGTTCGCGTACACGGTCACCGCGATCTCCAAGGACGGCCTGACAGCGACGACGACGATCCACTACAAAGTCGTGCCGCACCGCACCAGACCCCGGGTCACGCACCTCAAGGTCCACCGCAACGGGATCGTCACCTTCGATGTGATCGTCCCGAGCGCCGGGATCATCAAGGTGCTGGAAACCGCATCGAAACACGACGAGCAACCGCGCGGCGCAGCGGCGGCCGCTCTGCTGCGCCCCGCTCGTGGTCGCTTCGCGTTCGCTCGCGCCCGCCGCACTCTGCAGAGCGCTGGCACGTTCCACATGAGAGTTGCTCCCAGCAAACGCGGCAAGCGGCTCGTCGCCCACCACCGACACCCGGTCCACATTCGGCTCTGGGTGACGTTCAAGCCGCCGAACGGGCACGTGTTCCGGTTCCGGTTCTTCGGTCTCTTCATCACCAAATAGACAGTTCCGGGACCTCGGCTCACCTGCGTGACCCCGACGTTGGAGCCGAACACGCCAGCGGGAGATGCCGCTACGCCGTCCGAGGCCGAACTTGGCCGACGACAACCAAGCGTCACCCGTCGGTTACGACCGGCCGCCCGACCCGGACATCCGACTCCCATCAAAGCGGGACCCCGCCCCGGCTGCTGCACCCCCAAACGGCCAATAGCAAGACTGCTGCTACGCGAGGAAAGAGCGGTCCCGCGCAGTGTCAGCCGCGCTATCGCAATCGCGTGATGGCAGCGGGAGCTGGCGGGGTCGATCGCTGTCGCGTTTACGCTAAACACGACAGCGAGCTAGTGGGCCGTCCGTGGCCGGTTTCGCCGGCGTCCGTGCCGGCGAGCGACGACCTCGCGCAGCGACCCCGCTCCGCCAAAAGCAAGGGGAGTGGAGCCCTCGGTGAGGTGATGCTGGAGTCCTTGATTGGCCCCCCTTGTGGTGAGCGTTCTTGCCATCGAGCACCGGCGGGGGAAGCCGGGAGCTCGATCCACCACGAGGTCAGGCCGCGGGAAGGCAGTCGGGTCAGAGTTCCTCTTTTGAGGCGCCGGAATGATCCTCGTGGGGGATCAGCTTTCCGGCTTTGATGGTGGTCGACTCACTCGCATCAAGCCAGCAACGACCCGGGTTGCTGGAAGACGGAGCGCACCCAAACGGGCGCATCGCATCACGCGTAGGTCTCCCCAAACCAGCCGGGGGATTCCCTGAAAGCCGCTCAAACGGGCCTCGAACGCGAAGCTGACGCGCGCCGGTTAGAAGGTCAGGGACCGAGACGGACGTCTACACGACCCAAGCTACTCCCCATCACCCGCGGTGTCCATCACCCGGGCGGAACCTTTGCAAAGCCGTGACTTCTCCCGAGACCGCGGGCTGTCCCGCGCCGCGTCACTGCCCTCGCTGCGCTCGGAGCAGTGACGCGGCCCACCAACTCGCCGACGTCCGTCCCAGCACGGCTTCGCTCGGCGTCCAGCGCTCGAAGCGACCTCGCTCGGATCTCTCAGCCCACGCCCGACCCCAGCCTTCCGCCTCTCGTCCTCAGCCTGAGCTGCGACTCCGATCCCAGCCGCGTCTTCATGTTGCCATGCCTCGACCTCCACCCCGAGTCCACCCCTGCAGATCGGCCCCTCAACCGATCGACTGCTGCCGCCCATCCAGGGACACACTCTACGCACAGGGTGCTGAGGGCCAAAACGTCCCCCAAAACGTCCCGCCTCGAGTCGTCCGTCCCCATCCCGGGGTAGGTTCGCAGCCCACGAACCCCCGTAAACATTGGGGATTCGACGGAACCAGAGCGTGCGTCGCTACGCGCGAACCACACACGATCGCCCTGGACAGCTACGGACGTTTCGGGACGTTTTCAGGGACGTCTTTGGACATCTTGGGACGACTTGGGACGGATGCCTGCAAATCGCCACCTTTTGAACTCGGCACCTCGGGCGCCTCAATTTTGAACGCCTCAGCCACGAGTTCGGCGTCCTCCTCGCGGGGCGCGTAATGCAGGTAGCGCATCGTCGTCTGGATGTCGGCGTGGCCCATCCACTCCTGCACCCGCCGGATGTCCGCCTTGGCGATCATGCGCGTCCCAAACGTGTGGCGTAGATCGTGAAAGCGAAGCCGACGCAGCCCGGCCTCATCCAGAGCCGTCTTGTACCGCCGCCGCAGCGCGGATCCGTCCACGTAGCCGCCGGCCGCGCCGACGAACACCAGATCATCGTCGGCCATCCAATCCTCGCGGCTCCCGAGCCGCGCGAGCGCCGAGGCCACGTCCGGAGCCATCGGAACCGCCCGCACCTTCCCTGACTTCGGCGTCGTCAGGTGGCCCGCGTAATAGCTCGCCCGCACCCGGATCGCCCGACGAGAGAAGTCGACATCGCGCCAGTGCAATGCCAACAGCTCGCCCATCCGCAAACCTGTGAACGCAGCCGTCAGGAATATCACGCCGTCCTGCTCGGAAGCAGCTGCGCGAACCAGGGCCCACACCTCTTCCGGCGAGAACACCTGGATGTCGCCGCTGCGAGCAAGCGGCGGCCGCTCGACCTCGGCAGCGGGATTGCTCTGAAGACCCCACACCTTGCGGGCCCGCTGGAAGATGCCGTGCATCAGCACGAGCGACTTGATCCGGCTACTCGGCGCCTGATTGGCCAGCGACGCCAGCCACTGCTCGATCATCGTTGGCGTGACCTCCTCGAGCGGCAGATCCCCGAACGTCGGTAATAGGCGGGAACGAACGATCACCCTGTACCCGGCGACCGTGGACGGCTTCCGCCGGCGGTCATGCTCGATATAGCGCAGCCACTCAGCGACAGCGTCCGCGAACGTCACACCCGTTCGCACGGTCCCTGGTAGCGCTCCCCGCCGTGCCTCCTCGAGCACTTCCCTCAGACGATCCTCAGCGAGGCGCTTGGTGAAGTGCCCCGACGGTGGGCGGCCGCGACCGGTCCACGCCGGTCCTAGCTTCTTCTGCACCTGCCGGCCGTCCGGCAGCCGGTACTTCATGTACCAAACGGGACCACGAGCACGCTCCACCCGGAAGGCGTGTCCCGTCGGCGCTCGAAATCCAGCTGCCATGTCCCTGAATCATATGCAAAGTTGGGGACATATTGGGGACACACCGCTCAGAGGGGAGGGCGCCGAGCGGTCAAAACTGCGTTGTTTGCAGCCACTCCCCAAGCCCGCCTCCGGAATCGAACCGGAAACCTCTTCATTACAAGTGAAGTGCTCTGCCAATTGAGCTAGGCGGGCGCGACGCCTAGTGTCGCATGGGCACGCGGACGGGAGGGTCTGGCGAGAGGAGCCGCCGGCCGTCGAACTTTGGCGTTCCGGTCCGACTATTTCGGACTAAATCGCCAAGGTTCGCGCCGAGACCCCCCGCGCCGACGCTCGCCCGCGCCAACGCCCCACCGCGCCGACGCCCCTAGCGCCGACGCCGCTCGCGCCGAGGCCACACCGCGCCGAGGCCACACCGCGCCGACGCCGCTCGGTCCGCGGAGGACCCGGGCCCGGCCAATCCCTAAATCCGCTCTCCGGAAACCGCCCGCTCGATCGAGCCGTGGCCGTTGGTTGAGAAGTCGAGCTGGGATGGGGGTGGGGTGGCCTCGGGGGCGGCGTTCAGGCGCCGCTCGAGTTCGCCCAGCACGACGCCAAAGAGCACGTGCCGCACAGTCGACTGGGCGAAGGCGCGGGTGTTGCCGCGCAGCTCAGGTAGCTGGCGGCGCGCCGGGTGCAGACGGTCGGACACGGAGCCCAGCGGCCACAGGGCCAGGTGCTCGCTGAGGGCCACCATCGGCCCCCGCAGCACCCGGGGCACGGGCAGATACTCAGCCACGTTCGAGTACACGGCCCCGAACACGGCGCCGTTCCACACGTGGATGGCCAGGCCGATCGGGTACCAGCCATCTCCCCTGGTCACCGCCTTGCCCAGCAGCTCGACGTCGTCGTAGGGGCAGTCCAGCAGCCGCTTGTCCAGGGGCTGCTCGGCAGCCCAGACCCCGGCGGCCACGGCGCCGCAGAGCGCTCCTCTGAGGGTGCGAGTTCTGACGCCCACGTGTCAACTGTAACGGGCACCGCTGGAGCGGGTACGAATCGACACATGGAGTACGAGGCCTACCACCGCTTCACCCGGGAGAAGGGCGTAAACCTGCTGGCCTACCTGGTCATCAGGGGCCTGTTCCAGCCGTTCTTCCACGTCTATTTCCGGATGCGCCGGATCGGACTGGAGTACCTGCCCTCAAGCGGCCCGGTGATCGTGGCCGCCAATCACCGGAGCTTCCTGGATCCGTTCGTGATCGGGACGATGGCCCGCCGCCCCATGTACTACATGGCCAAGACGGAGCTGTTCTCCAAGCGCTGGCAGGCCTGGATACTGAACCGCCTTGGAGCGTTTCCGGTCGACCGGGGCAGCAGCGATGAGAAGTCGATGGAGACCGCCAAGGCGATCCTGGACCGTGGGGGCATCGTCCTGATCTTTCCGGAGGGAACGCGCATCCGCCCGGGGGCACTCGGCCATCCTCACCGGGGCGTGGGCCGGCTGGCCCTCGAGACCGGTGCCCCCGTTGTCCCGGTGTCCGTAATTGGCACCGAGGCCATTCGGCGGGGTTGGAAGATCCGGCCGCACAAGGTCGTCATCCGAGCCGGGCGTCCGCTCCGCTTCCCAGTCGTGCCCGACCCCTCCAGGGAGCTGGCCGGCGCGGTCACCGATCGCATCTGGCCCTGCGTGATGCTCCAGTGGGAGTGGCTCGGCGGCCTGCCGCCGATTCGCCGGGCGGCGATCATCGGCGCGGGTACATGGGGGACGAGCCTCGCCGTGTCGTTGGCCCGAGCCGGAGTGGAGGTCGATCTCGGCTGCCGCACCCACGAACAGGCGGAGGCGGTCCAGGCCGCACGGGCCAACGAGGCCTATCTCCCGGACATCAGCCTTCCCGACTCGATCACGATCACCCGGGCGGCCGACCTTGACCTTGAGGGGGCGGACCTGGTTTGCCTGGCTGTCCCCGCCCGCGCTCTGCCCGGAGTGCTGGCCGCCCACGGCGAGCGCATCCCGCGCGCCGCGGGAATGCTCGTGCTTTCCAAGGGTCTGGTGCCTCCGCTCGGCACGTTGCCCTCGGCCTTTGTCTCCGAGCGCTGCGCCGCCCGAGCTGTGGCGGTCCTGGGCGGACCGGCTCACGCGGCCGAGGCCATCTACCGCGGAGCGTCCGTGGTCGTCGGCTCGACCGATCGCGCGCTGGCCAAGCAGTTTGCCGACGTCCTGCGGCGCGCCGGCCTGGACGTCCAGATCACCTCCGACGTAACCGGCGTCGAGCTGGCCGGGACGGCCAAGAACGTCGCCGCGCTGGCCGCCGCAGCGGCGGCATCGTCGGCGGGCCCGAACATCGCGGGTGCAGCGGCAGGAAAGGTGTTTGCCGAGGTTGACGCGCTTGCTCGCCGCCGGGGCGCGCGGCCGGAGACCTTCGCCGGGCTCGCCGGCGTCGGTGACCTGGTCGCCACCGTGACCGGGGCGGGCTCCCGCAACCGCCGGGCCGGTGAGCTGCTGGCTGCGGGCGTGCCGGCTGGGGAGATCGCGAGCGCGCTCGGCCAGACGGCCGAGGCCGTGGACGCGATCCCGCTGCTGGCCGCCGTGGCGCGCGACGAGCAGGTGCCCGCCCCGGCGATTGAAAGCTTGGCCGCGTTCGTGGAGGGCCGGCTCGGGCCGGACAGCTGGACCGCGATGGTCAGCGATCCGCGGTGGCTCACGCAGAAAGAGAAAGTCCAGGCCGCGTAGGAAGGTTAGGCTCCCATGCTGTGGAAGAACGACTTCCTCAGAACAAGGCCGAACTCGACGCCCGCTTCACCGAGGTCTATAAGGCCCACCTGCGGGACGTCTACTCCTACAGCTACTACCGGGTGGGCAACCACCATGATGCTGAGGACCTCACCGAGCAGACCTTCCTGCAGGCATACCGCCATTTCGAGCGCGCTCTGCGCGAGTCCAAGGGGCGGCCGCTGCGGCCCTGGCTCATCCGGATCGCCCACAACCTGGCGGCCAACTTCTACCGCGACCGATCGCGCAAACGCGAGTCATCGATTGAGGACGCCGACATGGTCTCCGCGCCCCACACGACCGAGTCGCTGGTCGAGGGCCGCGAGGAGCTCGCGGCGATCCTGGAGGGCGTCCAGCAGCTGCCCAACGACCGCCGGGAGGCCCTGATCATGCGTTTCGCTCTCGGCATGGACAACCGCGAGATAGCCCGTGCGCTGGGCCGAACGGACGGCGCCACCAAGGTGCTGCTGCACCGCGCGATCCGCCAGCTCGAGTCGATTGTGTCCGAGGACCCGGTCAAGATCGGGGAGGATCGATGAGCGCCAGCGCGCCTGACTTCGAGTCGCTGCTGCGGCAGGCTCTGAGCCCCGTGGATCCGCCCGAGGACCTGGTGGCCCGCCTGGAGAGCACCCTGGTCACACTGGCCCTGGCGGCCCAGGACGAGCTTGAGTCCTGGGAGCTGGCGGCGATGCGCGATCCCCGCAACTGGGTCAGGCCGGCCGCGGCTGCGGTCGTGGGCGCCGGCGCCGGCACGGCGCTGGTCGTCCTGCGCGTTCGCTCGCGCCACAAATCCCGCCGGCAGCAGTCACACGGCCTGCTGGACCTGGCCGGCCGGACGGCCCGAGATGTCGCCGATGAGGCAGGCCGGATTCTGCGCGGCCGCTGAGCGGGCGGGCGGATCGCCATTGCTAGCGTGATTTAGCGAACGTGCCCGTCTGCTACCGCCACCCCTCCCGCGAGACGGGCGTTTCGTGCTCCTCCTGCGGTCGTCCGATCTGCCCCGACTGCATGACGCCGACCTCGGTCGGGATGCGCTGTCCCGAATGCTCGCGCGAGCGCACCAAGGTCAGGACGATCCGCTCGGTGTCCGGGGTGCCGAGCGTGACCGAGGCCCTAATCGGTCTCAACGTGCTCGTGTTCCTGGCCGAGACGGCGGCGGGGGCCGGGTTCAGCAGCGGAGGCGGTGGCTGGGTCTTCAATCACGGCGACCTCTACGGCTTCGCGGTCGCTCACGAGCACCAGTACTGGCGCCTGGTGTCCAGCGGCTTTCTGCACGACGGGGTCATCCACATCCTGGTCAACATGGTCTCGCTGTACTTCGTGGGGCGCGCGCTCGAGCCCGGGGTCGGAAAGCTGAAGTTCGGCGTGATCTACGCCGTCTCGCTGCTCGGGGGGTCGTTCGGGGCGCTGCTGTTCTCGCCCGGCATCCCCACCATCGGCGCCTCTGGGGCGATCTTCGGGATCTTCGGTGCGCTGATCGTGGTGGCCCGGGCCCGCGGAATCTCGATCTGGCAGAGCGGCCTGGGCTTCTTCCTGCTGCTCAACCTGTTCCTGTCGGTCAGCATCAGGGGCATCGCCCTGGGCGGTCACATCGGGGGTCTGGTGGCCGGGCTGATCTGCGGCCTGCTGATCGTCGAGGTCGGCGAGCGCCGCCGGATGAACCAGCTGGCGCTGGCCGGCTGCGCCGTGGTGGGCGTGCTCAGCGTTGTGGGCGCGATCGCCGTGGCGGGCAGCCACGGGATCGCCCCGAACGGCTTCACCATCTAGCAATCCCGCCATGGCTCAGCTGGTCGTGATCGACGCGCGAGACGGTTTCTCGCCCCAGCTCCGAGGCTGGGGCCGATACGCCCGCTGCCTGGCCGACGCGCTCGCCGAGCTCCCCGGCCGGGACCTTGGTCCGCTGAAGCTGGAGGTGGTGAAGGAGGGCGGGGCCGGGCCAGAGGTCGTGTTCGAGCAGGTCAAACTGCCGCTCCTCCTCCGACGTCGCCGGGCTGCCCTGGTCCACTCCACCGACTGCTTCCTGCCCCTGCTGCGTCCGTGCCCGGGCGTGGTCACGATCCACGACCTGGCCTTCGAGGAGCCGGGCAGTGATGTCCCGCCCCGGACTCGCCTGAAGTTCCGAGCGCTGACCTCCCGGGCGGCCCGCTCGGCCCAGCGGATCATCTGCCCGTCGGACTTCACCCGGGACGACGTGTGCTCTCGGTACGCGGTCGACCCAGGCAAGGTGCGGGTGGTCCCCGAGGCCCCGGCGCTCGCGCTGCGCCCCGAGGCCGCTTCGCCCGAGCCGTCGACCCCGTACATCCTGGCCGTGGGGGACCTGCGGCCCAAGAAGAACCTGCCTGCCCTGGTCAGCGCGTACGCGAAGCTGTGGCGTGATGGGGTCCGTGAGCACCGTCTTGTGCTGGCCGGGCTCGATGCCGGCCAGGGCCCTCGCCTGGCCGAGCTGGCAGGCCCGGCGCCGCTCGAGCTCACGGGGTATCTGAGCGACGAGCGGTTGGACTTGCTGCTCACCGGCGCGGACCTGGTCGTTCACCCGAGCTTGTATGAGGGCTTCGGGCTGGTCCTCCTGGAAGCGATGGCCCGCGGCGCGCCGGTGTTGGCCGCCCGGGCGGGGGCGCTGCCCCAGACCGGGGGCGAGGCAGCGGCGTATTTCGACCCGGCCGATCCCGACTCGCTGGCCTCGCAGCTGGAGGCGCTTCTGACAAACCCGGCCGCTCGGGCTGAGATGGCCCGGGCCGGATTGTCGTGGGCGAAGCGGTTCTCCTGGGCCAGCGCTGCCCGCGAGACCGTCGACGTGTACCGGGAGTTGGTGGCGTGATCGGCAGCGATGCCCCGCGCGTTCTGTTTCTGACGACCAGTGTGCCCCGGGACGGGGAAACAGGTGGACAGATCGCCAGCTGGCGGGTACTGAGGGCCTACGCCACCTTCGCCCAGGTCGACGTCCTGGCGCTGACTCCGCCGGGTGCCCAGGTGCCGCCCGAGCTGTCCGACCTCGCGCACAGGGTGGCCACGGTGCCGGTCCCGGGCTTTTACTACCAGCACGCGCGCCTGCGCCTGCTGGGCACGCTGGCTCGGTCCCAGCTCGGTGGCCTGCCGTACCGGATCGCAAAGTTCTACCGTCCCGAGGCCCGGCGGATCGTGGCCGACTGGGCGGGCCAGACCGACTACGCACTGATCCACTGCGACCACCTGGCCACCACGCCTTACGCGACCCGTGCCTCCGGGACTCCCTTCGTGCTGGCGGATTACGACGTCGAGTCCAACGAGCTGTCCTCGTTCGCCGCCGCCCAGTCCAATCCTCTGAGCCGAGCAGTTCTGCGCCGCGAGGCCCGGCGGACGCGAGCGGCCGAAGGTGCGGCAGTGGCCCGGGCGGCCCGGGTGTTCGCGGTCTCCGAGGAGGACGCCCGTCTGCTCAGCCAGGACGATCCCCGGCTGGCCGAGAAAATCTCTGCCCTTCCCGTGCCCCTCCCGGAGGCCGATCCGGTCCCGCGGCGCCCCGGCAGCCCCTTTGGGCTGCTTGTCCTGGGGCCGCTTCAGGCGGGCGGCCGGCTCGAGGGTCTGAGGTGGCTCCTGTCGGCCGTCTGGCCGCGGGTCCGGGCCGAGCATCCCGACGCGCGCCTGCTGGTGGTGGGCGCCGGGGCGCCCGACGAGATTCGGGCCCGGGACGGTCGGGACGGGATCGAGGTGCGAGGGTTCGTGGAGGACCTTGACGCCGTGTTGAGTGAGATCGACCTGTGCGTGATGCCGCTGCTCTCGGGCGGGGGAATCCGGATCAAGATCCTCGAGTCGCTGCCCCGCGGTGTCCCGTGCCTGGGCACCGAGGTGGCGGTGCGCGGGTTCGCCGGCGTCCCGGGCGTGCTGGAGGCAAACGCGCCTGATGAGTGGTTGGCGATCGTCAACGATGTGGTCGCGCGGCCTGACGAGTTCCGCCACGCCGCCCTGGCCGGCGCGGCGGCGCTGCGCCCCCGGTTCTCGCTCGAGGCGACGGCCGCCGCACTCGAGCTGACGCTGCTGCCGACTGCCGGCCGATAGGGCCGGGAAGAATTTCCTCGAGAGTTGCACGCGCGCCGAGTACCGGCTCCTATTCGACCTGGAACGGGATATCGGGATCAGTGCAGGAAGTGCTGAGCGAAGCGTGGCCCCGCCAAAGCCCTAGCCGCTACAGCTTGAGCTTCAGCGCCTCCGCCGGCGCCTCGGGGAACTCCTCGGGATGCAGGATGTGGGCCAGGAGTTCCAGGCCGTCGACGATCCGGGGGCCGGGCCGCGAGAAGTACGCCGCCGCGTCGACGGCCACGGCCTCACCGGCGCCCAGGGTGGCCAGCTCGTGCTGGTGCATCTCGGCCTCCCGGTAGGCCAGCGGAGCGTCGTAGCCGCACGGCATCACGATCACAACGTCCGGCTGGACGGCCCGGACCTCATCCCAGGTCCGCTCCTCGGAGTGCTCGCCCGGCAAACCCAGGACGTCCTCGCCGCCGGCGTACTCGATCAGCTGGGGCGTCCAGTGCCCGGCGGCAAACGGTGGGTCGAGCCACTCCAGTGCGGCCACCCGGGGACGCGCCAGCCGGCGCGTGGCCACCCGGACGTGGTCGATCCGCTGGGCCGCATTGCGAATCAGCGTGACCGCGGCCTCCCTGGCCCCGGTGAGCTCGGCCAGCGTGCGGGCGTCGCCCAGGACCTCGCCCACCGTGGTCGGGTCCAGCGAGACGACGCGGGGGCGGCTGTCGAGTTCCTCGGCCAGCGTCCGTACGTCGTCATAGGACACCGCGCACACGGTGCATAGGGCCTGCGTGACGATCAGGTCGGGTTCGAGCGAAGCCAGCAGCTCGGTGTCGAGCTCGTAGATCGACTGGCCCTGGAGCGTGCGCTCCTTGACCGCGGCGTCAATCTCCCCCGAGCTGAGGCCGGGAGGGAGAGAATTGAGGGTGACCTTGGGCAGCTCGTCGGCCTGGGCAGGAAAGTCGCACTCGTGGGTCACGGCCACCACGTCGTCGCCCAGCCCAAGCGCGAACAGCATCTCGGTGGCCGACGGTACGAGGCTTACTATCCGCATCGGGCGGCCCGTTTTCGCCCCGCCCGTCTGCGGGAAACTGTTGAGGGACCGACGACGTAACGCCCAGGAGGAGATTGCATGGCAGATCTGCTGGGGCAAGACGACATAACCGCGAGGCTAGAGGACAGCGAGTGGCGCCGCGAGGACGATGAGATCGTCCGGGACTGGCAGTTTGAGGACTTCGGCCAGGCGATGGAGTTCGTCAACCGCGTGGCCGACACGGCCGAGGAGGCAAACCACCATCCGGACATCCTCATCTACGGATGGAACAAGGTCCGCCTGTCCCTGACCAACCACTCGGCCGGCGGGCTGACTGCGGCCGACTTCTCGATGGCTGAGCGGATCGACGGGCTTTCTTGAGCCGAGCCCAAGCGGAGCCTTAGCGGCCAGACCGGGTGCTACCGTTCGCCGCGTCGCTGAATGACCGACGACGACCCATCACGAAGTACCAGCGGCGTCACGAGAGAGGGCATGGCGTCACAGACAGGCCGGAAGCCTGCGCGCGGGGCGCGCGGCCCGATGCGGTGGCCGGTGATCGCTGAGCGATGAACGCCCTGTTTGCGGCGCTCACGCTGGTGCTCGTGCTCGTCAACGCGTTCTTCGTCGTGGCCGAGTACGCGCTGGTCCGCTCGCGCCGCGCGCGGCTTGAGGCGATGGCCGAGGAAGGGGTCCGGGGCGCCCGCCTGGCGCTGGCGCAGCTCCGCCAAATCGGCGATTACCTGTCCGCCTGCCAGGTGGGGATCACGATGGCCTCGATCGCCATCGGGGCCATCGGCGAGCCGGGGATCGCCCACCTGTTCGAGGACGTCTTCCCGCATTCCGCGGCCCACGGCCTGGCCGTGGCCGTGTCGGTGGTGATTGCATACGTCCTGATCACCAGCGCCCAGAGTGTGGTCGGCGAGATCGTGCCCAAGCTGTACGCGATCCAGCGCGCCGAGAGCCTGGCCCGCCGGACGGCTCGGCCGCTCGAGTTCTTCCGGTGGCTGTTTCACCCGTTCATCTTCCTGCTCAACAAGGCGTCCTACTCGCTTCTGCGGATGCTGGGCACCGACCCCAACGCCGACGTGGAGGGGGGAACGCCCGAGGAGATCAAGCGGCTGATCGCCGCGTCCTCGTCCGGGGGCCAGCTCGACGTCGGCGAGGCAAGCATGCTCACCGGCGTGTTTCACCTCCACGAACAGGAGGCCCGGAATGTAATGACGCCGATCCCGGCCGTGGTCACGGTCGACGTGGCCGAGACGGTCGAGGCCGCGGTCAGACGCTGCGTGTCCACCGGTCACTCGCGGCTGGTCGTGACCGAGGATGAGAACCAGGACCGGGTCAAGGGGATCGTCCACGTCAACCAGCTGATCAACCTGATGCTCAACGACGGCAACGACGTTCGCTTCGACCGGCTCGTCCGCCCCGCCCCGCTGGTCCCGGAGACCAAGCCGCTGGATGATCTGCTGGCTGATCTGCAGCGCGAGCGCACGGAGCTGGCGATCGTGATCGATGAGTACGGCCGCACGGCCGGGATCGTGACGATTGAGGACATCATCGAGGAGGTCGTGGGGGAGATCTCCGATGAGACCGATCCGGCCGGCGGGGCGGTCCGGCGGCTGGCCAACGGCGACTGGTTCGTGCGCGGCCACGTGGCCGTGTCCGATCTGGAGGACTACGGCTTGGAGCTGCCCGTGGACACCGATGCCTACAACTCGGTCGGCGGCTTCGTGTTCGCAGAGCTGGGCCGGCTGCCAAAGCGCGGGGACACGATCAGGGCCAACGGCTACTCGATCCGGGTCGAGTCGGTCCGCCAGAACCGCATCGAGGCCGTGAGGATCCGGCAGCGCCGGGCGCCGGCGGCCGGCGCGACGAGTGGGTAGACGCCCGGGTGCTCTCCCCGACCTGGCCAAAGTTCGCATCATTCGTTACATTCCCCGGGAGAGAGACGTCGGGACCCAACGCGCGCCGTCGCCCCCGGGCGCGGGCGAATGAGCTCCCGGCGGTTGAGAGGAGAGATGTGAAGCCGGCCCTCGGGCCGGCTTCGCCGCTTAAGGCCAGGACAGCGACCGGTGGGCCTCCGCCCCGATGGGGCCAAAAAAAGAGCCGGCCCGCTAGGCGGGCCGGCTCCTTTGCTTCTGGGGAGGAGGTGCTGCTATGAGGTACGTCGCAAGCGAGAGTTTGGTCCCTGACCCTCAACGGTCCTTAAAGAGTTCGTTCGAGCTTCGTCAGTCGTAGGTGTAGAAGCCGCGACCGGACTTGCGCCCCAGCGCGCCGTCCTCGACCAACGCCAGCAGGGAGGCGGGGACGGGCGCCTCGATCGACTCGCCGATCGCCTGCGCCACGTCCAGGCCCACGTAGTCCAGCAGCGCCAGGGGACCCATCGGCATGCCCGCCCCCAGGGTCATGCACTCATCGACGTTCTCCGCCGCCATCCCTGAGCGCTCCATCAACTCGACGGCGTCAAACAGATAGGGAAAGAGCAGCTTGTTGACCACGAACCCGGGCGTGTCGGGGACCTCGACCGGGGTCTTACCGATCGCCTTGGCCAGCTCCCGGGCTCGCTGCCGGGTCTCAGGCGAGGCCTCCGGCGGGTAGGCCAGCTCGACCAGCTTCATCCGCGGCACCGGGTTGAAGGGATGAAAGCCCACGAACCGCTCGGGGTGACCGCTGGCCTGGGCCAGCTCGGTCACAGACAGCGAAGAGGTCGTGGTGGCCAGAATCGCGTCCGCGCCCGCGTGCTTGGAGAGCTCCCCAAGCTCGGCCAGGACGTCGGCCTTGAGTCCGTGGTGCTCCACCACGGCCTCGACCAGGAACGTCGCCTCGGCCAGCTCGTCCAGGCTGTTGACGATCCGCACCCGGTCAGGGTCCACCTCGCCCTTGAGCAGCTTGGCGCAGTTGCGTGAGATCGAGGCGTGGGCTCGCTTGGCCGATTCCTCTGAGCGCGCCCACAGCAGCACCTCACCGTTACGAGCAGCTGAGGCAGCCAGCCCGCAGCCAATCGCGCCCGAGCCTGCGATTCCGAGTTTCTCCTCCAAGTCAGCTCCTCGTTTCGATCGTCCCGGGGCCGTCTGCTCGCCGAGATCGCCGCAGTACAGTAGTAGTGAATCGGAATTCACATCCCTTAAGGAGCAGCAGATGCCCAGCAACGGCCGGGAGGTAGTGATCATCGAGGCGGCCCGCACCCCAATCGGTCGTGGCCATCCCGAGAAGGGCTACTACAAGGACACGCACCCCAATGAGCTGCTCGGCGCGGCCTACCGCGCCGTGATCGAGCGGGCTGGGATCGAGCCCGGCCAGGTGGAGAACGTGATCTCGGGCTGCGTGGCCCAGTTCGGACCCCAGGGCCTGCACGTGGGCCGTAACGCGTGGCTCCAGCAGGGCTTCCCGGTTGAGACGTCGGCCACCACGATCGACCTTCAGTGCGGATCCGCTCAGCAGGCTGTCAACCTCGCCGCCTCCCAGATCGCCGCCGGCGTCCACGACGTCGTGATCGGGGGCGGTGTCGAGCACATGGGCAAGCTGCCGTTCGCGGCCACGATCAAGACCCAGCAGGAGTTCGGCCCCGCCTTCACGCCGGAGCTGCTGGCCCAGCACAACGTGGTCGGGCAGGGCCTGGGCGCCGAGATGATCGCCGAGGAGTATGAGGTCCCGCGCCCCGAACTCGACGAGCTCGCGCTGCGCTCCCACCAGCTGGCCCACCGGGCCACCGAGGAGGGGCGGTTCGAGCGCGAGATGATCCCGATGTCGGTCAACGGCGACACCTACGTCACCGACCAGGGGATCCGCCCGGACACGAGCCTCGAAGCGCTGAGCCAGCTAAAGACGGTGTTCAAGGAGGACGGCGTGATCACGGCCGGCAACTCGTCGCAGATCTCCGACGGCGCCGCCGCCGTGCTCCTGATGAGCGCTCATAAGGCCTCAGAGCTCGGGCTCACTCCGCGCGCCCGGATCGTCGATCAGACGACCGTCGGGTGTGACCCGGTAAAGATGCTCGAGGGCCCGATCCCGGCCACCAGGAAGATCCTCGACCGCAACTCGATGACGATCGACGACTTCGACCTGATTGAAATCAACGAGGCCTTCGCTCCCGTCGTGGCCGCCTGGCGGCGGGTCCACAACCCTGACATGGCCCGCGTCAACGTCAACGGCGGCGCGATGGCGCTCGGCCATCCGCTCGGATCGACCGGTGCGCGCCTGATCACCACGCTGCTGCACGAGCTCGAGCGCTCCGATAAGGAGGTCGGGTTCGTGACGATGTGCTGCGGTGGCGGGCTCGGAACCGGGACGCTGATCCAGCGGGTGTAGCTAACCCGGCTGCTCGGTCGGCCGGATCAGAAGCTCGTTGACCGCCACGTGGCGAGGCCGCGTGACGATGTAGGCGATCGCGTCGGCGATGTCAGGCGCCTGGAGGCGCTCCATGTCACCGAAGCGCTGCCCGAGCTGGTCCTGGATCTCGGGCCGGTTGTGTGAGACCAACTCGGTGGACACTGCTCCGGGCTCGACCAACGAGACCCGGACGTGGCGCTGGGTGACCTCCTGGCGCAGCGACTCGCTGAACGCGCCCACCCCGTGTTTGGTCAGGTTGTAAACGCCTGAGCCGAGCCGAGGCACCCGTCCCGCCACCGAGCTGATGTTGACCATGTCGGCCACCCGGCGCGGCTCGTCCTGGGCCGCCTTCAGGAGGTGGGGGAGAGCCGCGTGGGCGCAGTAGAGAAGCCCCGTCACATTGACCTGAATCATCCGCTCCCACTCCTCCATCGGAGCGTTCTGCACCGGGCCCAGGAGCATCACGCCGGCGTTGTTGATCAGCGCGTCCAACCGCCCGAGCTCGGACACGGTCCGCTCGACCGCGGCCTGGGCTTCCTCCTTGGAGCCGACGTCAGCCTCGATGGCCAGGGCGGTTCCGCCCTCCCCCTCGATCCGCCGGGCCAGCTCCTCGATCCGGTCGCGGCGCCGGGCCACCAGCGCCACGGATGCCCCCAGCTCGGCCAGCCGGAGCGCGGTGGCCTCGCCGATCCCGCTTGAGGCGCCGGTGACCAGGGAAACTGTGTCTTTGAGATCCATGCCGACAACCGTACCCGCCGCCCGCCTCCACGAACACGGCGCCCCGCTGGTCATCGAAGAGGTCGAGCTTCCCGATCCCGGCCCCGACGAGGTGCTTGTCGAGCTTCAGTTCGGCGGGGTGAACCCGGTCGACCGGTACGGAGCCGAGGGGCGGGTGGCACCTGACGGCCCGCTGCCGCGCATTCTCGGTGGTGAGGCCTCGGGGACCATCGAGGGCCGTCGCGTGCTGGTGGCCGGCGGAGGGCTCGGGGCCCGGCGGGACGGCGTCTGGGCGCGGGTGGCAGTCGTCCCTGCCGAGTTGGTGTACGAGCTGCCCGACGGGGTCGAGTTGCGGGATGCCGCGGCCATGGGCGTGGCCGGCCTGACCGCCTACAACGTGGTCCGCGACCTGGCCCGCGTCGGTCCCGATGACCGGGTGCTGGTGCTCGGCGCCTCGGGCGGGGTGGGCACGATGATCGTCTCGCTGGCCAAGGCGGCCGGAGCGACCGTGTGGGGGCAGACGGGGTCGGCGGACAAGGTGTCGCTGATCGAGGGGTTGGGGGCCGACCGGGTGATCGTGGGCGGCGCCGAGGGGCTGGATGAACTCGAGCCCACCGCGGTGTTCGACCCGCTGGGCGACGGCTTCCTGGCGCCCGTGGTCGAGGCCGCTGCGGTCCGGGCCCGGATCGTCTCGTTCGGCACCTCGGCGGGCGCGGAGGTTCAATTCAACGTCCAGACCCTGTACCGCAAGGCGATGTCACTCTTGGGGTACGGCGGGATGACCGTGGGGCAGGAGGAGCGACGTCGGGGGCTGGAGGCGGCGCTGAATGCGCTGGCCGCCGGCGAGCTCCGAGTCGTGATCGGCGAGGTGCTCCCGATCTCGGAGGTCAACGAGGCCTTCCAACGGCTGCTCGATCGCCGGATCCGGGGCAAGCTGCTGCTGGCCCTGGAGTAGCCTTCGGTTCCACCCCCGGGACCAGGAGGAGAACCATGGCGAGCGTGATCGAGCAGGAAACCGTCGGCCCGAACGGCGGGGCCGCGCAGGCGACGATCGCGGTCGAGAATCCGGCCACCGGGGAGGTGCTCACGACCGTCCCGCTGTTCGGAGGCGACGAGGTCGCGCGGCTGGTGCAGCGGGCCCGCCGGGCGCAGCCGGGGTGGGCCGAGCTGGGGTTCGGGGCGCGCGGGCGAATCATGCGCCGGGCCCAGAAGTGGATGGTCGACAACGTCGAGCGGGTGATCGACGTCGTCGTCTCCGAAGCCGGCAAGACCTACGAGGACGCGCAGCTGGCCGACTATGGCTACACGGTCGGCGCGCTCGGGTTCTGGGCCAAGGAGGCCGAGGGCTACCTGGCCGACGAGCACGTCCCGTCGTGGAACAACCCGATCGTGGCCGGCAAACGGCTGGTCATCCGCCATGCCCCGCTCGGCGTGGTCGGGGTGATCGGCCCCTGGAACTACCCGATCGCCAACTCCTTCGGTGATTGCATCCCCGCCCTGATGGCGGGCAACAGCGTGATCCTCAAGCCGAGCGAGGTCACTCCGCTGAGCTCGCTGCTGATGGCCGAGATGCTCCGCGAGTGCGGTCTCCCCGACGACGTCTTTCACGTGGCCACCGGCGACGGCTCGACCGGTGCCGCGCTGATTGACCAGGTGGACTGCGTGATGTTCACCGGCTCGACCCGCACCGGCCAGCGGGTGCTGAAGGCGGCGGCTGAGCGTCTCATCCCGTGCTATCTGGAGCTGGGGGGCAAGGACCCGATGATCGTGCTGGCCGATGCCAACCTGGATCGTGCAGCCAATGCCGCGGCCTACTACTCGATGAACAACGGCGGCCAGGTGTGCATCTCGGTCGAGCGGGTGTACGTCGAGGAGCCGGTGTATGACGAGTTCGTCCGCAAGGTGACCCTCCTGGTGGGCCGGCTGCGCCAGGGGCGGCCCGGGGAGGCGGGCACGGTGGATGTCGGCGCGGTCACCTTCCCGCCGCAGCTCGAGATCGTCGCCGACCATGTGAGCGATGCGGTTGAAAAGGGTGCTCGGGTGCTCGTGGGCGGGGGACGACACGACGGGCCCGGGCGGTTCTTCGAACCCACCGTGCTGGTCGACGTCGACCACTCCATGAAGATCATGACCGAGGAGACGTTCGGACCGACACTGCCGATCATGAAGGTCGCGGACGCCGAGGAGGCGCTGCGGCTGGCCAACGACACGGTCTATGGCCTACAGGCCAGCGTCTGGACCCAGGACGTGGAGCGCGGGGAGGCGCTGGCCCGGCGAGTCGAGGCGGGCGCGGTGTGCGTCAATGATGCCCAGGTCAACTACTCGGCTCTAAACCTGCCGATGGGGGGCTGGAAGACCTCGGGGCTGGGCAGCCGCCACGGCGCCGGCGGGATCCGCAAGTACACCAAGACCCAGTCGCTGCTGGTTACCAGGCTCGCCCCCAAGCGCGACCTGCACATGTTCCCGTACTCGCGCCGTCGGACCAGGGGCCTGCAGCGGATGCTGCGGTTCCTCTACGGCCGCGGGAAGCGGAGCTGAGCGGGCGACCTACTGGAGGCAGGCCGGAATCTCGAGCGCCTGCCAGGCATTGTCGGCCTGGCTCTGCAGCGGAGTGAGCTGCTGCCTCAGCGCCTTGAAGGCGAGCGCTGGGTCCTGGCCTCGGTGGATCGCCTGCACCGCGCTCTGGAGCACGTCGATCTCCTGGCCCATCGCGGCCAGAGCGGCCTGGTAGACGTCGGCCACATCGTGCGGGGGCCCGACCCGACGGAGCTTTGTCAGCTGCCTTTTGAGGCGTTCGATGCCCGCGCTCAGGAACGCCGCGGCCTGGCCCTGCTTGGGGAGCGCGGGCAGCGGCCCGAAGGCCCGGTTGGTGTGTCGGCAGATCAGCCCGGCGTCGTGACGCAGGTCGATCACCGAGGCCGACACGCTCCCGCATCCGGTCAGCACGGCCACGGCGAGCAGGGCCAGGCCGACGGACCGGGGTCTCATGTCAGCTGCAGGCCAAAGAGCCGCTCGAGCTGGGGAATCGTGTCCGCCGAGCTGGTGTGGTGGACGGTGGCCATCCCGAGTTCGCGCGCCGGCGGGAGGTTGAACGGAAGGTCGTCCACGAATACGCAGGCCGGTGGTGCAAGGCCGATCTGCTCGGCTCCCATTGCGTAGATCTCGGGAGCGGGCTTACGGATTCCCACCTGGCCGGAGATGACCACGCCGTCAAACAGCTCGGTCAACAGCTCCTTGGGGTAGCGGCGGGTGCCCCACGAGTTTGAGATCAGACCCGTGCGGATCCCGGCCGCGCGGAACCCCCGGACCGCGTCCAGCATCTCTTCGTCCGGGCTTGATCCGGCGAACAGCCGGTCGATCAGGCCGCTGGACCCGACGCCCAGGTGCTGGGCGAACTGGGGCTCGAAGTCCTCCTCCTCGAGCTTGCCGGTCTCAAAATCGATCAGGAGCGTCCGGCAGGCGTCGTCCTCCCTGAAGCGGCGGCGGATCGTGTCCGGCGCCAGGCCCTCCTGCTGGCAAAACGCGCTGAAGGACTCGAACAGGTTGCTCGTAAGCACCCCGCCCCAATCGACGAGCAACCCCCTGTAACCCTGATCTGTGCTCGCCACTGGACGGTGCAGGATGCCAGATGGGCTGGCGGGGTGTGGGATCATCGGGTGTGTGGTTCGAGCACGGATCGGCTGGCTTGCGGTTGGTGCAGTTGTGATCGGTGGCGGCGGCGTCGGAACAGCCGGACTTTCAGCCGCCGCGCCGACGCGACCGCACAGCTGCCCGCATCCGACGGTCCCCGTCCCGCCGAATGAGCCCGTGTACAGGTCGGGGCCGACCGAGTTGGTCGGCGGGCTCTACATCCAGGGCGGCCCCGTTCCGCCACCGCCCTGCAAGCCCCAGCCCCGCGGCCCGTACGCGGGCAAGATCACAGTCGCCAACGCCAAGGCCGGCGCGGTCGTGGCTCGCCAGCGGGTGGCGAGCGGGCACCTGGCCCATATCAAGCTGTCGCCGGGCCGATACAAGCTCTCAGGCCGCATGTCAGGCGGTGGACCCACGACCGGCTCGCCCACGATCACGATCCGGCGCGGCTACAAGACCCGCCAGGATCTGTTTGAGGACGTGCCCTGAACGATGGCGATCAGGTCCGAATAGTTCGGACCAATTCGCCATAGAAACTGAAGGTTGGTCGCTCGCCGCCCCCCGCCCGGCGCACTGCCGGCGCCCGACCCTCTCTCTACAGCCCGTGCTGCGAGACGTGGAGGGCTCGCTGGGCGATCTCGATCACGCCGTCTCCGAACGCCTTCAGGTACGGGTCGTCGGTCGAGCCGGCCAGCGCGCGCTTGTAGTTGCCCTCCATGAACACGATCGCCTTCCACAGGGCGAGCGTCACGTACCAGTTGAGCGCCTGCATCGAGCGGCCTGAGCGCTGCTCGTAGCGGCTGATCAGGTCCTCGCGGGTCGGGAACCCCTCCTGGCGCGTGACCGTGTGCAGGTTGAACTTGGACTCCGGGTCGTCGCGCTGGGTCCAGTGCATGACCATGTAGCCCAGGTCCGCCAAGGGGTCGCCGATGGTGGCCATCTCCCAGTCGAAGATCGCCTTCAACCGCGCGGGGGCCTGGGCGGCGAACATCGTGTTGCCCAGGCGGTAGTCGCCGTGGACGATCGTCGCCGGCGGAGAGTCGGGCATGTTCTCGGCCAGCCAGGTCCCAAGCTGCTCGACCTCTGGAAGATCACGCGTGCGGTTGTGCTCCCACAGCCCAATGAAGCGGCGCAGCTGCCGCTCCAGGTAGCCCGTCGGGCGGCCGAAACCGTCAAGCCCGATTGAGGTCCAGTCGACGGCGTGCAGCTCGACCAGTGCGTCGATCAGCTGATCGGCGATCTGGTCGCGCTCCTCGGGGCTGTCGAGCGCGGCGGGCATCGTGTCGGTGATGACCTCACCCTGGACCTGCTCCATGACGTAGAACGGGGAGCCGATCACCTCGAGGTCGGAACACACCGCCAGCACGCGCGGGACCCGGACCGGGGTGTCCTTCAGCGCGCCGAGCAGCCGGGCCTCGCGGAGCACATCGTGCGCGCTCGGGGGCAGCGGTCCCCGCGGTGGACGCCGCAGCACGACCTCGGTTGAAAGCGTGAACGTGACGTTCGAGTGCCCCTCGCCGACGGGCTCGGCGTCCAGGTCCTCGGGAGCCTCCAGGCCGTTTTCTTGGAGGAACGAGCGCAGCGGCTCGAGGACCAGCAGGGGCTCGCGGGTGTTGGCCGCCGCCTCCTCCGCGGTGCGGACGACGTCGTCGGGAGCGAGCGCGATCGGCATCGACCGGGAGCGTACCTGGGGGCGCAGTGGTGCGGGATAAGCTCGATCCAGAGCCATGCCCGAACTACCCGAGGTTGAGATCACAGCCCGCCTGATAGATGACGCCATTGGCGGCGTCGTGATCGAGTCGGCGCTCACCCCCGGCATCAACGCACTGAAGACCTTCGACCCTCCGTTGGCGGCCGTGGAGGGCCAGCGTGTGGAGCGCGTCGGGCGCCGGGGGAAGATGCTGGTGATCGAGGTCGAGGGCGGGCTTGTGCTGCTGGTGCACCTGATGTCCGCCGGGCGGCTGCAGCTGTTCGAGGCTCGCGCTTCGCTGCGCGACCGGACCTCACGGCTCCTGCTTCGTCTGGCCGATGGGCGCGAGCTTCGGCTGCGGGAGTTCGGCACCCGCCAGCGGGCCTGGGTCAAGGTACTGCGGGCGGAGGAGTTTGAGCAGGAGGAGACGATCGCCGGGCTCGGACCGGAGGCGTGGCCGGAGCCTCCGCCACTGCGCGAGCTCCTCGATCAGCCTCGGCCCCTATACGCGATCCTGCGCGATCAACACGTGATCGCCGGGATCGGGCGCTCCTGGCTGGATGAGATCCTGCACCAGGCGCGGCTCTCCCCGTTCAAGCGGGGATCTGAGCTGGATGCCGATGAGGCCGAGCGTCTCCGGGAGGCGATGATCGGCTGCCTGTCCCGGGCGTTAGCTCACTACGAGCACACGCTGAGCCTCCCCCTTCCCGACAAGCTGCCCATGCCCCTGACGGTGCACCGCCACCAGGGCGAGCCCTGCCCCAGATGCGGTGATCAACTGGAGGCCGTGTTCTATGAGGATTACGTTATGTGTTACTGCCCTTCGTGTCAGACCGAGGGACGAATCCTCAAAGACCGGCGACTCTCCCGGCTGCTGAAGTAGGCTTCTCGTTTCTTCGCCGCCCGTCCTGGCTAGAAGGCCATAGACGGGCTTGTTGACGAAAGGAGCGAGTGCATGTCTATGAGGTTCGCGCGGGTCAGCCCTGCGCTGGCGCTGACCGTTGGCGCCGTGGCAATTGCCGGATGCGGCGGTTCATCCGGAGGCGGAGGCACGAGTGGTGCCTCGGGCAGCACGACTGGGGGCGCCAGCGGCGCCACGCTGACGCCCGCCCAGTGGAAGACCCAGGTCCAGGCGATCTCGGGCCAGCTGAGCTCGGCGTTCGCGCCGATCAGGACTGAGGGCAAGAGCCCCGACGCGTGGTTCACCCTGGCCAGCAAGCTCAAGCAGATCAACACCAAGATCGCCGCCATCAAGCCTCCGGCAATCGCGGTTGGCGTGACGAACGCGATCTCCTCCGGCCTCCAGCCGCTGCCCGGCGAGGCCACGACGATCGGCAACGACCTGAAGAGCAACGACACAACGCAGGCCAAGAAGGACGCGGTCACGTTGGAGAAGAGCCTGCTCTCGCTCCTGAGCAAGATCTCCCACGCGCTGCTGAAGCTCAAGGGCGGCACGAGCACCTGAGCGAGGCGACGCAGTAGTTCCCAGAGCCCGGCGAGTGGCGGTGGAGCCGCTCGCCGGGCTTTTCGTACCTCCGCCGCCCACTACCATCGCGGCCATGCTTGAAGCCGGCGACACGGCCCCCGACTTCACCCTTCCCGACCAGCACGGCGAATCGGTCACGCTGTCCGAGCTGCGCGGCCAGAATGTGGTTCTGTACTTCTACCCGAAGGCCGACACGCCCGGGTGCACCACGCAGGCGTGCGGTGTTCGCGATCACCAGGCCGACTACCGGGCGGCCGACGCGGTGGTGCTGGGCGTCTCGCCCGACCCGGTCAAGGCGGTGTCGAAGTTCGACCAGAAGTACGCCCTGGGGTTCCCGCTCCTGGCCGACTCAGACCATGTCGTGGCCGAGAGGTACGGGGTCTGGGTGGAGAAGTCCATGTACGGCCGGAAGTACATGGGCAACGAGCGCACGACGTTCTTGATCGGACCGGACGGGAAGATCGCCGAGGTCCTGCGCAAGGTCAAGCCGGCCGAGCACGACGGGCTGATTCTTAGAGCTCTGGGCGCCTGAGCGACAAGAACTGCCCCTGTGGCGGTCGGGCCTCTAGGTCGTCGTTCAGAAACGAGCCCTGGGCCGGATTCAGGGCACCGGCAATTGAGCTGAGCTCCGCGTAGCCTCCGTCGCCTGCGGGTCCGCCCGACCCAAATCCCTTGGCCATCACCTCGCCGGCCAGCTCGGGAAGGGCGAGGCCGGTCAGCCGGTCGACCTCGGCCTGGAGCTTGTCGTTCTCTTCCCTGTGTCCGCCAAACAGGGGCATGGGCGCAGACTAGGCTCGGATTCCCGGCCTCAGTGTCTGGTCAGTCTCACCGCGATCTCACCCGCGCCCGTATAACGATCGTATAACGGCGTTACGCGGTCGTTATGGCCCGCCGGCTACCAACCGAGTTGTGAACTGTGCCCGCCGGCTGCCGATCCTGTTCGCCGGGCTCGCGTCCGGGCTGGCGGTAGCCGCGTGCGGTTCACCCGGTGGCCCGGGAGCGGCCTCTCCGCATTACGCCGACGCGCTCAGATTCTCGAGGTGCATGCGCGCCCATGGCCTGCCGTCATTCCCGGACCCCACCGTCGGCGGCGGCATCCACATTCAGGCCGGATCTGGGCTGGCCCCCTTCTCGCCGGCCTTCAAGACGGCGCAGACGGCCTGCCAGAAGCTGCTGCCCGGTGGCGGTCCGGGAGCCCAGCACCCAACCGCCCGGCTGATAGACCAGGTGCGACAGATCGCCCAGTGCATGCGCCAGCACGGCGTGTCGGACTTCCCCGACCCGATCTTCACCCCCCCGTCCGACCCGGCTGACTACAGCATCCTGGAGAACCGCGGGGGCGTGATTCTGGCCGTGCCCAAGACGATCGACCCGAGCTCGCCAGCGTTCAGGCAGGCGGCGGACGCCTGCCACTTCTCCTAGCTGGGATGCTCGATCGCCGGCGCTACTGGAGGCCCTCGCGAGCCTCACGGACCAGCGTCACGGCCTCCGGGAACACGTGGGCCATCACGGCCCGGAGCTGTTCGGACTGCTGCTCGGTCGTGCCCTGAATGTTGACCCGGTTCATGGCCGCCACGGTCAGGTCGACCGCCAGCTTGATCGCGTTGTCAGCCCAGGCCAGGCGCTGCGCGCCCTGCATCTGCTCGGCGAACTCGCCCAATCTGCGCTGCAGCTCGTCGGGGTCCCCGAACAGGCCGCCAAAGCCACTTCCTTCCATACACAGATGGTAGCCCGCTCAGGGGTTGGTCAATCCCGCTCGTCCCCGGGCCGGTCGATGGTGCTCTGCCGGGCCCGCTCAGTCCCGGCTGGCCACGACGGCGACCGTGCCACCGTGCCCGCTGAGACCTGCCACAAGTTCCAACGCCCCGGCGAACGGGACCAGTGGGATCGCCGCCGCTGTGACGAGCAGGTCCGGCGAGCGCAGCGAGGCGTTTCGCTTGAGCAGGTTGTAGAGGTACGACGGCGTGGACGTGAACGCGCTGACCAGCGTCTGCCACATCCCGAACGGGTTGTGCTCCAGGACCAGCTGATATGTCCGGCGGACCGAGAACCCCTCATCGGCCAGCAGTTGGTGAAGGCCACGGGCGGTGAAGTGGGTGCGGTGGCGGGGCACGTCCAGGTGGTACCAGCGGGATCCTCCGAGTCGCGCCTGGAGGCTGTCCAGGTTGGGCACCCCGACCAGCACCGCTCCCCGGGGGGCCAGCCAGCCGCGGATCCGCTCCAGCGCCAACCGTGGATCCTCCAGGTGCTCGAGCACGTGCCACAGGGTCACCGCGTCGAGCGATCCGGGTTCGATCTGAGCCGCCTCAATACCGGTCTGCTGGATCCGTTCGCGCCACGCGCCCGCGGCCTCGCCGCCCCGAGGCGAGGGTTCGAGCCCGAACGCGTCGTAGCCGGCCAGGTTGGCCGCGGCCACAAGTCGGCCCCGGCCCGCTCCGGCGTCCAGGAGGCGAGCTGGTGGAGGGACGACCGGGCGGAGCATGGTTAACCGCCGGCGGTCAAAGCTCTCCAGCAGTGGGCGGACGAGCCGGTAGAGGCGGGGGTTGCCGGACCTGTAAGCCCCGCGCTGGTACAGATCGGCCGGCCCTGGCCGGGCCGAGCTGGCCGTCCCGTCGGCGGGCAGCAGCTCAGCCGGGTCGGTGACCGCCGTTCCGCACTCCGCGCACCGCAGCAGACGGAACTGCGCCGCCCGCAGGACGGGGTCCGAGGCGGGGACGGTCCGCCAGGGCGACAGTGGTCCGCCGCAGGCGGGGCACGGGCGGCCATCAGGCATCGGCTGACCGTACAGGGGGCATCACCGCTCCGCCCGGACGCTCCGCCTCTACCATTCGCAGGCCATGGCCGCCACGGCAGCATCAGCTTCGGGTCTCGGCGATCCGGTCAGCCACGAGTCGCAGCTGCGCCGCCGTCAGGCGGTGATCTCCGGCCTGGCCGGCGTCTGCCTGCTTGCGGCCGCCGTCGTGCAGGCCGTCGGTACCCAGCCCAAGGTCAGCGAGCTGACGGTGGAGCTGATCGCCACAAACAAGCGGGTCGGGCTCGAAATCGTGGGCGGGGTGATCAACGCCATCGGGCTGGTGGGCCTGGCCCTGACACTCAGCTTCCTGTACCGAGCCGCCAAGGCGCGGCGCCCCGAGTCCTCCCCGGCCACGCGGATCACCGCGCTGGTCGGCGGCACTCTCGCCGCTATCGGGGGCGTGGCCTACGCGATCATCCTCAGCGTCAAATCCCACCAGTTCGTCACTCAGGGCACCCAGACCTATCTGCAGGCCAACCATCTCATCAGCAACGCGGCCGTCGCCGGACTCCAATACGCCGGATTGATCGGCTCGCTGCTGCTGGCGATCGCCTTCGTGTTGGTGGCCATGAACGCCATGCGCGTCGGCCTGCTGACCAAGTTCCTGGGCTATCTGGGGATGGTGGCCGCGGCGGCTTCACTGTTCTTGATCGGCAGCGCCCCGGCCCTGCTCGTGGAGGTCTTCTGGCTGATCGCCGTGGCCTATCTGCTGGTCGGCCGGTGGCCGGGGGGCGACCCCCGGGCCTGGGTCACCGGCCAGGCTGAGCCGTGGCCGACCGCGGCTGAGGTGCGCGAGCAACGCCAGCGGGCGACGGGGCGAGGAGCCCCGGCCGGCAAGGCGGCGGCAAGCAAGACCCCGCCGCCGCGGGCCCAGCCCCCGACAAAGCCCGAGGGCTCCACCCGGGCGACCACGCCCAAGCGCAAGCGCAAGAGCCGCAAGTAGCTGGATCTGGCTCCCGAGTGGCCGCCGTCTGTCCTGCCTGAGCGGCCGCTCATCGCGCCGAGCGGACCGTTCGTCGATCCGACTTGTCGCCCCCCGGGCCCGCGTGGAATCTAGCCAGAGACCGGAAGTCCGACCCCTACTTAGGAGGGACTAATGGAAGCTGCTGGACTGCCTCCGCGGGAGGCCGATGTGGCCCCGGCCCCACGAGCCGATCCGACCGGCGGAACCACCGCCGGGCTGTGGAAGCCGGCCGATCCCGGGCCACTGGGACTGGCCGGATTCGCGGGAACGACGTTCGTGCTGAGCGTGTGCAATGCCAACCTGGTCAGTCTGGACGGGGGCATTGGCGCTGTGCTGGCGCTCGCCCTGGCGTACGGAGGCCTGGCCCAACTCCTGGCTGGGATGTGGGAGTTCCGGACAGGGAACACGTTCGGCGCTGTGGCGTTCAGTTCCTTTGGCGCATTCTGGATCTCCTACTACTTCCTGGTGAAGGTCATCGGGATCGCCAACGTTTCGCCGCACGGCATCGCGCTCTACCTGTGGATGTGGGGAATCTTCACGATCTACATGTTTCTCGCATCGCTGAGGACGACCGGTGCGGTGGCGCTCGTATTCCTGTTGCTCTCGATCACGTTCGTGCTGCTGGCCATCGGAAGCATGGGCGGAGGGCACACGTCGATCACCCACGCCGGTGGTTTCGTCGGAATCGCCACGGCGGTCGCCGCCTGGTACGCGTCGTTTGCCGCCGTCATCAACTCGACGTTCGGCAAGGTGGTACTGCCCGTGATCCCGCTCAGGCGCGTCTGAGGTCGAGGCGGGAGAACGAGAGAGCGGCATGCCTCCGGGTAGTAACGTAAGCAGAGGTATTTGCCGCTAACGCATAGCCGCTGCGAGCGCCGGCGCTCAGGCGCCGGCGCTCTGTGGCGCGGGTCCGACATCGGCGCTGTTTGAGCGAAGGGAGAGGTTTCGATGGCAGAGACGACCCAGTCGGCTTCCGACGAGGAGGAGTACTCGGAGAACCAGATCGCGGTCCACTGGCGCGAAGAGGAGTACTACCAGCCGCCAGAGCGGTTCAAAGAGCAGGCCAACGCCAACGACGACTCCCTGCTGGAGCGATTCAGCTCGGAGCATTTTCCGGAGTGCTTTGAGGAGTACGCGGAGCTGCTGACCTGGGATACGAAGTGGGACACGCTCCTGGATACGAGCAAACCGCCGTTCTTCAAGTGGTTCGTGGGCGGCAAGCTCAACGCCTGCGTGAACTGCGTCGATCGCCACCTGGAGTCACGGGGGGACGAGAACGCCATCATCTGGGTGGCCGAGCCCGAGGACGACGCTCCGCTGGAGATCACCTACAGGGAGCTCCACCGGCGGGTCAACGAGTTCGCGGCCCTGCTGAAGGACTTCGTGGGGGCCAAGCCTCAGGACCGGATCACATTCCACATGCCGATGGTGCCTGAGCTGCCGGTGGCCATGCTGGCCTGCGCTCGGCTCGGCGTGATCCACTCCGAGGTGTTCGGTGGGTTCAGCGGCGCGGCGTGCGGTCAGCGGATGGGCGACGCCCAGAGCACGGTGCTGATCACGATGGATTCCTACTACCGCGGCGGCGACCTGATCGACCACAAGATCAAGGCCGATGAGGCGATCGAGGCTGCCCGCAAGGAGGGGATCGAGGTCGAGAAGGTGCTGGTGTGGCGGCGCATCCCCGGCGAGTACCACTCCGAGTCAGAGATGGTCGAGGGCCGGGACTTCTTCGTCGACGAGCTGCTCTCGAACTACGAAGGTCAGGAGGTCGAGCCCGAATCGATGCGGGCCGAGGACACCCTGTTCCTCATGTACACGAGCGGGACCACCGGCCGGCCCAAGGGAGCCCAGCACGCCATCGGCGGCTATCTGTCCTACGTGACGGGCACGTCCAAGTACTACCAGGACATCCACCCTGAGGACACCTATTGGTGCTTTGCCGACATCGGCTGGATCACGGGCCACTCCTACATCGTCTATGGCCCGCTGGCCCTGGGCACGACCACGGTCATGTACGAGGGCGTTCCCGTATACCCGGACCCGGGCAGGCCGTGGCGGATCGCCGAGAAGCTGGGGGTGGACATCTTCCACACCGCCCCGACGACGATCAGGATGCTGCGCAAGGTCGGTCCCGATGAGCCGGCCAAGTACGACTACCACTTCAAGACCATGACCACCGTGGGCGAGCCGATCGAGCCCAACGTGTGGCGCTGGTACCACGAGGTGGTGGGCAAGGGAGAGGCGGCCATCACGGACACGTGGTGGATGACCGAGACGGGAGGATTCCTGGGCTCGACCCTGCCCTTCCTGCAGCCGATGAAGCCCGGCAGCTGTGGGCCGGAGGCGCTCGGCATCCAGCTGGTCATCTATGACGAGAACGGCGATGAGATCCCCAAGGGCTCGGGCAAGGCTGGGTACATCTGCGTGCGCAACCCCTGGCCCGGGCGGATGCTCACCGTCTGGGGCCAGGACGAGCGCTTCATCGACACCTACTACAAGCGGTTCAACAAAGACCCCAAGAGCACTGACTGGAAGGACTGGCCGTTCATGTGCGGCGACGGAGCCGTGCAGTCCGAGGACGGCTACTTCAGGATCCTGGGCCGGATCGACGACGTGATCAACGTCGCCGGGCACCGGCTGGGGACCAAGGAGCTCGAGTCCGCCGCCACCACGGTGGATGAGGTGGCCGAGGCGGCCGCGGTGCCGGTCATCGACGAGGTCCGGGGCAAGGTGGTCGAGATGTACATCGCGGTCAAGCCGGGCACCGACAGCGGCGAGGACGTGGCCAAGAAGGTCTCAGACGCCATCGATCGGGAGATCGGCAAGATCGCCCGGCCCAAGAACGTGTGGATCGTGCCCGACATGCCCAAGACGCGATCGGGCAAGATCATGCGCCGGGTGATCGCTGGGATCTCCAACTTCGCCGACGTCGGCGACGTGAGCACACTGGCCAATCCCGAGGTCGTGGACCAAATCCGTGACCACGTCCACGCAGCCAAGAAGGAGCGCGGCGAGGACGTCCAGGCGCTCTCCAAGCAGGAGGAGCAGGAGATCGCCGAGTTCGGCAAGTCCTCGGAATAGGAGTGCAGGCGTCCTGCCGGGGGATCCCGGCAGGACGCTATGCCGCCAGCCGCTTGGTCAGGTCGGCGACGTGGCGGCGCGCCACGGGAACGGTCTGATCGCCGGCAAACGTCAGTACCGCTGTGCCCCCGAGCTGAGGTCGGAGTTCGAGCGCCTGGTTGAGGTTGGCCAGGTATTGCCGGTGCACCCTGACGAAGCCGAACGGCTCCCACCGTCGCTCCAGCTCAGAGAGGGTCGAGCGCAACAGGTAGCGCCCGTCGTGTACCACGATCCGAACGAAATCTCCGTGAGACTGGACGTACAGGATCGAGCTGCGGCCGATGAGCCGAGTGCTTCCGGGGGAGCGGAGGTTGGCCGCGGCCACGATCTCGCCCTCTCGTGCGGGCTGATCTGACCCGTTGCCGGCGGCCGGCACCGTGGCGTCGATGGCCGAGGCGACCCGGCCGAGCGCCTCCTCCAGGCGCCGACGCTCCACGGGCTTGAGCAGGTAGTCGAGGGCCCGGAGCTCGAAGGCATCGACGGCCGCGCTGTCATACGCGCTGACGAACACGAGCTGGGGCGGTGAGGCAAACCGCCGCAGCACCCGAGCCAGCTCCACCCCATCCAGGTCGGGCATCCGGACGTCCAGGAAGATGGCGTCATAGGCCCGGCTTGACAGCTTGGCCAGGGCATCGATCCCATCGCAGGCGCACTCGACGGTGTCGACGATCGGGGAGGCGTCGAGCAGGCGAGCCAGATCGTGCAGCTGGCTCTGCTCGTCGTCCACGGCCAGGACTCGGAGCCCTTCGGAACTCATGAAACCGAGACCCGGTCCTCGCCCGGCCAGGCCGACGGGAGATGGCCGGGCTCGCCGCGGAAATTGGGCACGCGCATGACGGCGGTGGTGCCTCGGCGTAGCTCGGACTCGATCCGCAGCGCGTAGCGCTCGCCGAAGGTCGCCCGGAGCCGAGCGTTGACGTTTGAGATCCCGATTCCGCCCCCCGCTCCGGCCAGGACCTCCGGCACCCGCTCGGGCTCGATTCCTCCGCCGTCGTCGCTCACCCGCAGCTCCACGTCACCGTTCACGAGCGTGGCCGTGATTCCCACTCGCCCTGAGCCGGCCCGGCGCTCCACCCCGTGGCGTACGGCGTTCTCAACCAGGGGCTGGATTGACATCGCGGGCACGACCGCCCTTCGAGTCTCCTCGGGCACATCGATGCTCACGTCCAGGTCCCGGAACCGAGCCCGCTCCAGCCGGAGGTAGCGCTCCACGTGGTCGATCTCCTCCCCGAGCGTGACATACGAGCGGCCGTCGCGGAACAGGTAGCGCGTGAACTGGGCGAAGTCGATCAGCAGCTCGCGGGCCTCCTCAGGGCGCGTGTGGATCTCCCCGGCCACCGCGGCCAGCGCGTTGTAGATGAAATGCGGGGAGATCTGGGCCCGGAGCGCACGCAGCTCGGCCTCGGCCAACCGCTGCTCCTGTTGGGCCATGACCGACAGCGCAACCTGGGCGGCCACCAGACTGGCCGCCTCCTCGACCACCCGCAGCTCGTGCTGGCTGGGCCGGCCCACCGACCTGTAGAACGTGATCAGCGTGCCCGCGCGCTTACCGCCTATCACCAGCGGAGCCAGCACGGCCGAGCGCAGGGGACAGGTGGGATCAGACGAGACCAGAAACGGCTCGATGTGGACCCGGTCATCGGACGCCTGACCCAACAGGCGGGAGAGCAGATCGCCCGGGCGGACCTGTTCGCGTCCCTCGCCCTCAATCGCGAGCACGGCCCGGGTGTCGGCCAGAGCGATGGCTGCCGCGCCGGTGAGCGCCTGGAGGTGGGCCACGGAGCGCTCCGCGGTCCGGGCGTTGAGCCCCCGGCGCAGATACGGCAGGGTGGAGGTGGCGGCGTGGAGAGCGGCCTGCATGGCCGCCGCCTCGGCTCCGACCGCGCGGCGGGCGCGGTGTGCCCGCCAGGCGATTAGAAAAATCGCCACAAGCCCGGCTCCGAGCAGGACACCCAGCGCAAGTTCCATCCGAGTGACAACAGTCTATTCCGGCTTGCCGCGACTGATACATGATCCGGCCCAGGCCCTGATTCAGGCGCTGAAGCCCGTCTCAGCCGGTCTGGTCGCCGGGCCTCAGCGTGTACAGGGTCGCGCACCCGAATCGGTTGATGGCGGCCAGCGCCGGAGCCAGATCTCGCTGGAGATCTGTGGTGACCTGACACGGGGCGAGCACGAACCGGGCACCTGTGCCCAGGACAAAGTTGCGGGCCTGGAGCGGGCTGGGATGGTCGTAGAACAACCGTCGCACCTGTTCGTCGCGGCGCTGATGATCGGGCAGCGACCAGAAGTTGTCGCCGATGTACGTACGTCTTCCGGTCACGCCAGGCGTGACCGCACCAAGGCTTCTGGTTGTGAGCACGCCCCCCGGTTGAGGATCATGCGCGAGATAGGAGAGGGCGTGGCTACTGTCGGAGCCGATGAACGCAGGCCGGACGCGGGCCGGAACCCCCTGGATGACGGCCACGCCAGCCAGGACCGTCACCGCAAGGACGAGTCCGGCGGTCAGCGGCCGGTAGCGCGGGATCCGGCCCAGCTCGATCCGACGCGCGCCACCGACGATGAGTACAGCCAGCGGGATGGTGATACCCGCGAAGGCATGCCGCGGGGTGGAGCCAACGCCGGCCTCACAGAGCCCGTACACGGCCAGAGCGGCCAGCAACCAGATCCGGCTGGTGGCCACCAGAAAGCTCCGCGGACGCCCCCACAGGCCCGGTGCCGCGGCCACGAAGAAAGGCGCCAATGGCAGCAGTGCCTTCGCCGATGAGCCGTGCAGGGCAGCGGCAGCCTGGGCCAGGTTCCAGATCGGGTCCAGGCGATCCAGCAGGAGGTAGTACAGCAGGGGCAGCAGCGTGGCCACCGCGGTCAGCCAGGGCAGGGCCGCCGGTGCTCGCCGGACAGTCCCGTGCGGCTCGAGGTAGCGTCGCCCGATGCGCGTGTGACGACCCACCTCATAGGCCAGGAGGATCAGGAGCAGTTCCTCTCCCTGCCAGGGATGCAGCCAGCTGGCCAGCAGGCCCAGAATGGGCGCCAGCCACACCGCCCGACCCTGTCTCACCGCGCGGTCATAGGCCACCAGCGCGCCCACCAGCGCGGCGACGGCGAGCACGCCCGGGAGGTAACCCCAGGTCCAGAACGGGATCCACTCGGCGACCACCGGGGCGTTCAGAATCACGAAGGGGCCAGCGAACACGGCCAGGATGAGGGCTGCTCGCCGCTCCCAGCGCCCCGAAAGGCTCCGGTGCAGGTACGCCCGGATGGCCAAGAAGACCGCGCCCACGGCCAGAGGCTGGAAGACCAGCAGCGCGGCCCACGGGGCCAGGCCGAGGGCGGTCAATCCCCCGGCCAGTGCCACGAGCGGCTCGAGGTAGTCGTGCGGAGTGGGGCGCAGGACGTACATGTCCGACACCAGCAGGTGGTGTGAGGCATCCCGGACCCAGGCCATGTACTGGAGCTGGTCCGGGGGGAAGATCCCGTCGGTGCCTGTCCATACGCGCCCCGGCCCTGCCGCCTGCAAGAGGTCGTAGGCCAGCACCCAGAGCGAGAGCCCGGCGAACAGGACCAGGATCAGGATCTCCCAGCGGTCCACAGCTCGCCTGACTGAGCGAGGCGGCACCAGCGGTCGGTCCGGGGGCGGCGCCGGTTCAAGCTGGGCCGTCACCGCCATGACGCGCAAAACTACCAATCACTCAGCGGGTGAGGGGATACTGCTGAGCACCGGGCGGTCGGACGTGATCGCCCCAGGCGAGCGGGCGTGAGGCCTGACTGTCAGGAGTGCGACCTTTTGCGTGCCCCGGCGCAGGCGCGCAGGCCTTCGTGTACCGTGATCGTCCAAGGGGCGGGGCGTGGCGCAGGCGGGGCGCCCTGCAAACTTCATCCGAGCATCAGAGGAGGGCGGACGTGAGCGCTGTGAGCCGTCGAGGGGCCGTTGTCGGAACGTTGCTCTGCCTCATGCTCGCCGCGCCGGCTTCCGGGGCCACCGCTGCCTCGCATAAGCGCGTGTTCCATCCGCGGTCTGGTAACGCGCTCGGGATCGTCCCCCCGCTGGGGCGGCACAACTACGAAACCAGCGAGGATGGGATCTATTCGCCCCTCACCTACCACGGGGGGCCGAGCATGACGGGGGGCGTGACCGTGCACACGATCTTCTGGGGTCCCGCCAACCATCCGTTCGATTCCACCGCTCCGCCCGGATCCAAGGCCTACGTCCCGCTGATCCAGCAGTACCTCACCGACGTGGCCGCGTCCAACACGGGCACCGCCGGCGGGACCTGCAGCTCGGCGTCGTGCAACGTGTTCACGACCGAGGCCCAGTACGGGTGGGGGACGACACCCTCCGGGATCGCCCCAGGGGACAACACGATCCACTACACCACCGCCGGCAACAGCGTCGCGGACACCAACCCCTACCCGAGCAACGGCTGCACCTCGCCGGGAGACACGACGGTGTGTCTGACCGACACTCAGATCCAGAATGAGATCGATCGCGTGATCCAGGCGACCGGGGGACAGCGCGGTCTGCACAACCTGTGGTTCGTGTTCCTGCCCCCGAACGTCGACGAATGCGACGGTCGGGACATCTGCGGTACCAACGCCTTCGCGGGCTACCACTCACTGTCCGATGCGCATGGCCACGGCCTCACGATTTACGCGATCGCGATCGACCCGCTGATTGAGATCGGGGGCTACTTCCAGGGCCAGGACCCCAATGGGAACCCCGATGCCGAGCTGGCGATCGACGTGGTCGCGCATGAGACCAACGAGGCCATGACCGACCCAGAGGGCACCGGCTGGATGGATCCGAACGGATTTGAGGTGGGCGACAAATGCGACGTGGCCCCGAACCGCGGTAACCCGCTGGGCCACGCTGCCAACGGCTCGCCCTACAACCAGGTGCTGGCCGGCCACCACTACCTGATCCAGGAGATGTGGTCCAACGCGGATCACGGCTGCGCGCAATCCAGCACGAGCACGTCCAACGCGCTGCCGCTGCCCCAGATCCACCTGAGCCAGTTCAGTTCAACCGTCAACGGCAACACCGAGGACAACAGGGCGGGCATCCACGTGACCGTGAGGCTGCTCCGGAGCTCGGGCGGGCTGCCCGTGACGGTGGCCACGGGGTCTGGGACCACGGCGGCCAACGGGAGCTGGACCGTCCATCTGTCGCACGGTCGCGCCGTGGGCGATGACCGCGACGAGGTCCTGGTTTCGTATGCCGGGGCGAGCGCCCCGCGGAGCGACGTGATCCTGACCGGCAACGGCGGCAACCCGTTCATTCTGGCGGGCTGGACCGGCTGGACGGCGCTTGATCAGGGCAACGCTCTCACCAACCACGACCCCGCGCTGGGGGGCCACCCCTCATTGTCTGTGGGCCCATGCTTCCAGGTCGGTGTGCTCACCTACGCCGGGGCATCTGGCCCGGCGCCGGCCAACATCTTCTGCAGCTCGATCACCGGCGTCTCCGACGTCCCACTGAGCGCCCCGGTCATCGCGAGCCACCGGGTGACGGTGACCTCGGTGGACAACCGGGCCTTCGCCGCCCCGAACCTCCCCGGCGGCGGGAACGTCAACGGAGCCCTCGTGGCCCTGACCGTTCCCGTCGGGGAGGCCGACGCGGCCCCCGACAACGCCGGCTCGATTCCGGGCTTTACGCCCAGCGGCATGCCGACCTGTCTGGCCGACCTGGCTTCGGGAGCCGTGGGCTGCCAGGGGCTTGTCCCGGGCGAGCACTACACGCTCCACGACGGCTCGAAGGTCGCCCACGCCCAGGCCGACCTGGGCGGCACGGTGGTCGTCAGGCTGGGCGTCCGCCGGGGCAGCAAGGTCAGCCTGTCCAACGGTGCCCGCACGCTGACCACCCTGCACGTGGCCCGCCTGAAGGTTCACATCCTGGGCTCCAGCCGAAGGGTGTCCGGTGGCTCCTGCTCGCCCGGCCAGTACTGGCGCGGACCGCTGACCACACCTCCCATCGGTGGCTTTGCCGGCGAGCCGACTGCTCTGTTCGGAGGAGGCGCGCTGACCGGGGTTATCTGCCCGGCCAGCGGGCGGGCGGGCGGCAAGCCCGCGAACCAGCTCGCCCAGACCGACGACGGTAGCGGCGGGGTCACGTTCACCCAGGTCGCGCAGCTGATCGACATCACGCCGATCGAGGGCGACACGATGTACGGCAAGTTCCTGGCCGTGGCGCAGACATCGGATCGCAGCTCACCGGTCTCGCTGGCCATCTTCAAGGCCGGTGGCCACAAGCGGGTGTTCACCGCCCGCAACGTGGACAGGAGCCGGGGTGTGCCCGTCCGGGCCCTGCCCACGGGGAGCTACTCCGCCGTATGGACCGTTCATAACGGCAACGGCGACACCCGCGAGTACATCACGCGGTTCGTCGAGGAACGCGGCTCCTCACTGAGCCGGCACCAGCACGGCTGAGGCGCGCTAACCCCGAGCCTTGGCCTGGGAGCGCATCTCGGACAGGATGCGCTCCAGCCGAGGCTCGGTCTGACGGTCGACGTGGGCCATCGCCTCGGCCACGGCCGGATGCACGGCGGCGATCTGCGCCTGCATCTGGAGCGCCACGGCCCGGTAGCTGGGGTGCCCCTCACGTCCTGAGCGGAGCTCGATCAATTGCATCGCCTCACGGGCATCCAGATCCAGGATGAAGCGGATCCGGTAGCCCAGGCAGAGGGCGTACGGGGCCGACATGGCCAGCCCGCTGTCCCGCAGGCGCTCGTGCTCCTGCCGCGAGAGCTCGAGCGCCCGCCGGTAGTCGTCTCCACACCCGGCCAGCTCGACCTGCTCGGGTACCCCCGCCCCGAGGTCGGGGGTCAGCGCCTGCCACTGGATCGTGAGCATCCGGTGGCGCTGGAGGTCGCGGAAGGCCCCGTAGTCGGCGACGATCTCAAACCGGTAGCGGAGCGCTTCAAACCCCCGGCCTGGCCGATAGCGGCGATTGGCCCGCCGTCCCACCAGGTCGGCCAGCAGCTGAGCGCGTTCGACCTGGTCGAGTCCGGCCACGGCGTCCCGGACCGTCTCCTCCGAGCATGGTGCGGCCTCGAACAGCAGCGCGCACAGGAGGTCGTCCTCATCGCCGTAAACCCGGGTCAACTTGACCGACGGGCCCTCGTCGGACTGTTCCTCGTCGCTCAGTCCCAGTCGCCGCGACCAGCGTTGGCCGGCGGCGGCGCGCTCCTCCAGGTAGGCCACCCATTCGCCGCCCCGGTCGGGGCGGTCGACTCGGGCCACGAAGCTGGGCATGACCTGCTGGAGCTCGGCCAGAATCATGTGTCCGTAGCTCCGAGCCTCGGGGAGGGGGTGGGCCAGCAGGTGGAGGATCAGCTGCTCGTAGGTCTGCCCGCTGGCGAAGATGCCCATGTGCGACAGCGAGCTCGCCGGCAAGAGCCCGCGCAGCAAGTCGAGCGCCTTGG
>DASXCS010000025.1:0-52184 GCA_036490975.1 Solirubrobacteraceae bacterium | reverse complement strand
TTACCGGGGGCGGCGCTGAGCCGGCTCAGTCGTCAGAAAAGCTGGTTCTCGCCGCCGAAGACCTCGCTCACCGAGCCGTCGGTGAAGATCTGGCGGATCGAGCTGGTCAGCAGTTCGGCGCAGGACACCACGCGGACGTTGTCCGTAGCGCCCGGTGGGAGCGGGATCGTGTCCGTGACGACGATCTGCTCGAGTCCGGCGGCGGCCAGATTCTCCCAGGCGTTACCGGAGAACACACCGTGAGTGGCTGCGGCATACACGCGGCGGGCACCGGCGTCGTGGACGGCCCGGGCGGCCGCCTTGAGGGTCCCGGCCGTGTCAATGATGTCGTCCACCAGCACGGCGGTCTTGCCGGCCACGTCACCAATCACATAGCCGATCTCGGCCACCTGCTGGGCCGGGCGCTCCTTGTTGAGGATCGCCAGATCGGCGCCGATCTTGGATGCGAACGCCTTGTTCAGCTTCACCCGGCCCGCATCCGGGGCCACGACCACCAGGTCCTCCAGGCCGAGGTCGGCGAAGTACTGGGTGAGCATGAACATGGCCGTCATGTGGTCGCACGGCTTCTGGAAAAAGCCCTGGATCTGGCCGGAGTGGAGGTCCATCGTGACGATCCGGTCGATGCCCGCACCCTCCAGCATCGTGGCGACCATCCGGGCGCTGATCGGCTCGCGCGGGGCCGACTTCTTGTCCTGGCGCGAGTAGCCGTACCACGGGGAGACCGCAATCACGCGGTGGGCCGAGCCACCCACGGCCGCGTCCACCATCACCATCAGTTCCATCAGCGCGTCATTGGCCGTCAGGCCCGTGTCGCTGTTGGCGCACGTGGGCTGAACGATGAACACATCGGCGCCGCGGACCGACTCCTCGTACCGGCAGTACACCTCGCCATTGGCGAACGTTCTGAGCGTCATGGGCGCCACCTCAACCCCCAGCTTGTCGCCGATTCGGGCTGCCAGGCTGGGGTTGGCGCGACCGGAGACCAGCATCAGCCGCTTCTGGTATTCGGCTCGCATGTCGCTGGTAGCTGGGTGCGTTTCCAGGACACTCATGCCGGATCCGAGTTTACGTTCGGGGGATGACGGCGTTGGTCGGCCGGTGTCTGCGCCTCGGACTCTTCCCGCTCCTTGCGGCGATCGGTATAGCCCTCAATGTTTCGCTGGCGGTCGCGGGCGATCCCCAGCGCGCCCGGGGGGACGTCCTTGGTGATCACCGAACCTGCGCCGGTGTAGGCGTCGTCGCCCACGGTGACCGGGGCGACCAGGGTCGTGTCGACACTCGTCTTGACCCGATCGCCGACAGTCGTCCGGTGCTTGCGCGAGCCGTCGTAATTGGCCGTGATCGTCGCCGCCCCCAGATTCGTGCCCTCGCCCACATCCGCGTCGCCGATGTAGGACAGGTGGGGGACCTTCGAACCGGCCCCGATCTCCGAGTTCTTGATCTCCACGAACGTGCCCGCCTTCGAGCCCTCGTGCATCACGGTCCCCGGGCGCAGGTAGGCGAACGGGCCGACGCTCACTCGGTCGCCGATCTGGGCTCGGTCGGTGTAGGAGTGGACGACCCTCGACCCCTCCCCCACCGCCGTGTCAAGGAGCGTGGTCAGCGGGCCCACGGTTGAGCCGGCGCCCACCCGCGTGGCGCCGTGCAGGCTGGTGAAGGGGGCGATCACGGCATCGGCCGCGATCTCCACATCGGCGTCGATCACGGTCGTACTCGGGTCAACGATCGTGACGCCACCCAGCATGTGATGCTCGTGGATCCGGGCCTGGGCCAGCGCCCGGACGCGGGCCAGCTGAGCCCGGTCATTGACGCCCATCATCGCGCCGGGGTCGGAGACCTCGTGGGCCAGAACGGTCCGCTCGTCAGAGCGGATGATCGGCAGGACGTCGGGCAGGTAATACTCGCCCTGAGAGTTGTCGCTGCTCACCCGCTCGAGCGCGGCCAGTAGCTCCCGGGCGTCGAACGCGAACATCCCGGTGTTGACCTCCCGGATGTGCAGCTCGTGCTCGCTGGCGTCGCCCGGCTTCTTGCTCTCGGCTACCCGCTCGACCGTCCCGTCCGGCCCCCGGACCACCCGGCCATAGCCGGCAGGATCGTCCAGGATCGCCGTACCGATCGTGGCCGCCGCACCGCTGCTCCCATGTGCCTGGGCCAGCTCCTCGATCGTCTGCGGCCTGACCAGGGGGTGGTCGCCGTTGACCACGATCACGGTCTCAGCCTGGCTGTCCCGGATCTGCTCGCCCGCGCAGCGGACGGCGTCCGCCGTGCCCCGCGCCTGCTCCTGGACGGCCACCACCACGCCGTTGCCCAGCACGCCGTCCAGTTCCCGGCTTGGGCCCTGGACGACCACGACCTGCCCCGCTCCGGCCTCTCGGGCCGAGGCCACCGACCAGGCGATCATCGGCCGTCCGCACACGGGGTGCAGCAACTTCGGCGTCTGCGAGCGCATGCGGGTGCCCTCCCCCGCAGCCAGGATCACGACAAGCGGCGGGCTCACAGCCTGATGGTATGGGATGGAGGGGCGGGGACCCTGATCCCTCGTGCCGACTCGGTTACGCGGCGACGGTTGGCGGCCCGTGGTCGTCAGCCGACGGATCTGGGACCACCTCGAGCCTGGGCCGCCGCTCCCTGGCCTCCTCATACCACCCGATCAACGGATCAGGACTGGGGAGCCTGGATTCGAACCAGAACCGAGGGCTTCAAAGACCCTAGTGCTGCCATTACACCACTCCCCAGAGTATTGATACCCAGACTTCCGGTGTTCCGGTATGTGTGCCGGGGTGGACAGATGCCGCTGGAGACCTTAGCGCCCGGCGACCGACTCAAGGCCGCGCGACCGCCAGGCAATAGGCCCGGTTCGAACTACGACCCGCTATTCCCGATCACCCTGAATGTGCTCAGGGCCAGGGAGGGCGTTGCGTAGGTCCGGAAGCCGTTGAAGACCGCGGTGTCGTAGGCGATGTCGAAGCCGTTGTCGCCACCCTTGTCGCCGACGGCGGTGGTGCCGCACTTGTCGATGAACAGGCCGCCATGGATCGCCCCCGAGCCGCCGATCGTAACCACCGTGTTCTGCGCGGAGGAGCTGCACAACCCATTCGTGGGGGCGGTCCCCTGGCCGTCGGCCATGTAGATGATCCCGTAGATCTTGCTGGCATTGATGCTCAGGGTTCCGGTGGCCACGATGAGCGCGACCGGATTGGCGTCGGATCCCCACTGGGAATTGCTGGTGTAGCTGCAGTTGGCGTTCTCAATGAACAGCACCCCGGTGGTACCGAACGTGGGGCACGTACCGGCGGCGTAGTAGGTCCCGCTGAACTGCGCGCTCTGACGGAGGGCCTCGATCTCGCCGGTGGACAGCGTCTGGCCCGAGGTGGTCGGGTCGGCGTAGGCCAGCGTGTAATTGCTCGCCGGATCGAGTTGGCCGTGCTTGGGGTCCCAGCCGGCACAGGGGTCGCGATAGACGGGGGCGGGGGGAGTGCCCGCCGGGTTGCAGCGCACAGCCACCGTGCCACTCAGGCCCGAGGTCGAGTCCTTGGCCTCGATGATGATCTTGTTGCCGTTGTTGTTGGTGATGACGCCGCCGGAGGTGATGACGTTCTGGGGGAGATCAACCACGAACGACTGACGCGAGACCAGCGACACCACCGTCCGCGTCTGACCGGCGATCGTGGCCGAGGCCCGGATCCAGAGCTTGTTGTCGGCGGTGCCACCGGAGGCTCCCCCCTTGTCGTAATGGGCCAACCCCGCGTTGGTGAGAATCGAGTCCGCGTAGTAGTTGCCGTCCGCCACGCCGCTGACGTTGTCGTCGATCAGCTGCACGCTCCAGGTGGGCGACTTGTAGACCGAGCCCGCATAGGTCCTGTTGAAGCCCTCGGCGATCGCCGACTCAGGACAGGTCGAGCTGGATGTCGAGGCCTGGGTGCATACCGGCCATGCGGTGGCTGAGGTCGAGGGCCAGCCCGAGCCGAGCAGAGTGCCCTCGGCATCCAGCGCGCTCTCGGCCACATTGAAGGCCGCCTCCGCTGAGCGCTCGCGCCCGGTCTGGTGAGTCTGCACGTTGGCGTACTGGACGGCCACCGACCCCAGCATCATGACCACCATCAGCACGATGATCCCGGCGATCAGAGCGGAACCGGATTCTTCAGCGGCGAGGCGGATTTGTCTCATGTGACGGTCACCGATTTGGTCGTGGTGGCGGTCAGGCCAGTCTCGTCAGTGATCGTGAGCTGCACGGTGTACGTGCCTGCGCCAGGAGTCCAGTCGACGAGCCCCTGATTTGACCCGGTCAGGGTTGAGTTGTGCGGGCATGGCGTTCCGGTGCAGGTCCAGGCGTAACTGAGGTCCTCGCCATCCGGGCTGTATGACGTCCCGCCGTTGAGCAGGACCCCACCATGGCCGGTGGCAAGGGGGGTGAAGTCGGGCACCGGCTTTCGCGGCTGGTTGCGCAGGAAGGCACCGCTGCGGATCTCAACCTCGGCGGCGGCCACGGTCGGAGTGGGGTTGACGAACAGGTCGATCTGCACCGTGAACACCGAGCCGAGATCGCTGGGGTCTGACCCGTTGTTGAAGAAGAACGCCGACCGATCGGCGCCCTGGTAGCGGTTCGTCACCGACGGGGCCACGGCCACAGACTTGGTCACGCCGGTGGGCAGCGAGGTGTCCGGGCAGGGGATCGTCACCGACGGATCCGAGCTCCAGGGATCAGCCGGAGCCGCGGCCGTGACCCACGTCTGCGTCTCGCCCACGACCACCTCATCCGCCCTCGTGCCCGGGGTTGTGTCCGGCGGAACGCAGTAACGAACCCGCTCGTCGCAGGTGGTGTTTGCTCCGCAGGTCGAGTTGTTCACGCCGGCGGAGCCAATCGTCTGGAAGACGATGTCGTAGGGGGTGGCCCGCTCCAGGAGCTTGGGCGAGGTGACGGGGCTGGCGATGTTGCGCAGCTGGCGGACGATCCGGTCCACGCCCAAACGTGCCGAGTTCTGGGAATCCATCCGCTCTGTGGTGCCCGCGTACTGGTGGGTGTAATTGATCAGGACGTCGAGCGTGGCCCCGAACACGACCGCGGCCAGAACCATGGCGATCAGGAGTTCGACCAGGGTGAACCCAGCCTGCTGGCGAACCCGGCCGGGCCCGACTCGCCGGATGGCTCGGCGCCTCATCCCGACACCGCGTTCGAGCAGGGAGACTCGTCCAGGTGTGTGTCCACCGCAGTCACGCAATAGTTCTGGTTCACGCCGCCCGGATCGGGCGAGGAGTCCGTGTATGAGGTGACCTGGTTTCCGCTGGAGTCCAGCGTGCCGATCAGGTCGTATCGATCCCCCGGATAGTTATTGGTGCCCGTTCCAGCCCAGCGATAGACGCGCCAGAACTGGACCAAATCCCACGAGTCAGGATCCGTGGGCGCCGTCCAGCTCAGCGTTATCTGCCCGCCCGAGAGCGTGCCAGTCAGGCCGGTTGGCGCCGACGGCGGGTGGTCGCACAGGTCGGCGTCCACGACGGGCGACTTGTTGGTGCTCTCCCGCGGGTTTCCGGTGGCAGGGTTGGTGTCCACCCCGAGCACCCAGTAGTTGTCCGCCGTGGTGAAGCTCGTGGACGAGGTCGAACAGCTCGCCGGCTCCGGGAGCGGAGACGGGGCCGAGAGGTAGTTGCAGCTCAGGCCCGTGACCGCCGTGCATACCTCGGTCGTGGTGCTGCCAGACTTTTCGTAGACGTCGTAGGACTGAACATCCTGGTCGACGCTGGGCACCCACTGGATGTCCACGCCGCCAATCTGTTGGTTGTAGCCGGCGGTGACCGATGTCGGCGGCATGGCCTGGTGCAGGTTCAGGCTGATCTGGAGCTGGGACTTGGTGCCCGAGTTCCCGTTGCTGTCGAACGCCTGCGCCGAGATCGTGTACGTGCCATCGGTGTTGGGGAACACCCAGGTGAACGTGGACGTCGTCGACGACGGCGTGTAGGGATCGTTCTCACCCGTGGTCAGCTGTGTGCTCGCGGGCGCGCTCCCGTTGACCAGCCACTGGACCGACGCGGCAGGGGTGGTGGTGGTTACGTTGAACGTCAGCTGGGTGCCGGTTGAGTAGGTCTGGTTGGCTCCCGGGCAGGTCGCGGTGAGGCTCAGGCACGTCACGGCCGGGCCGTGCGTGGCCCTGTTGTAGATCAGGACCGTCTGCTGGACGGTCGGGGTCGTCCGCCCGCCGGCAGGCGCGACGGTCACGGAGACCCGCCTGTAGTCGTCGGGCTGCGAGTCGGCGGTTCCGTTCGAGCCGACGTCCGCGCACCAGCTCCCGCCGCTGGCCGGCGGCTGGCTGTGATCGCCGGTTCCGTCGGCGGGATCGTCCATCGAGCAGGAGGTGAACGTGGCCGTGAACGGAAAGTCCTGATTGGCCGTCCCGGAGAGCAACCGGCTCACCGTCAGAGTCGAGCCGGAGGCGGTGGAGTTGGAGACCATCGATTCCAGCGCGGAGGCGATCGCGGTCGAGGTCAGCCCGGTATAGGCCAGGCTCCGCGTGTCCTCGGTCAGCTCTCGAGCCACGCTGGTCTCGGCCTGCCGGAAGCGGTCGGTCGAGGTCGTGCGCAGGGAGGAGTTCAGCAGCTGGAACGTCGCCCCCAGGCCGACCGCCAGAACCACGGTCGCGGCCAGCACCTCAAGCATGGCGAAGCCGCCCGTGTCACGGGCCCACCGGGAAGCAACGGTCGCCAACCGCCTCACATCTTGCTGATCGGCAGATGGCGCGCTGCTCGGGAGCGCCCTACGACATCCGTTTATGCCCCGGTTTGAAGCAGGTTCTTGATGTTTTCCGGAGTCAGTGGGTCCGCCAGGGCCAGCGCCACCCCATCCAGGCTGGCCAGCGACCGCTCGGGCCGCAGATAGCCGATCTCCAGGCCCGATTCGGCGGCGACCGACAAAGCGGCCGCAAACCCGTCGGGCGCAAGGCCCCCCTCAAGCAAATCGGTGACCAGAGGCAGCGGCCGCTGGAAGCCCAGTAGGTACAGCCCGCCGTCGACAAGCGGGCCGAAGACCACGTCGCACCCGGCCGCCAGGTCATCCACGACCGACCGACTGAGGTCGGGCCGCGGACGGGCCAGCGCGGGCCATAGGACGGCCACGGGACGGTCCGCCTGGCCGGCGATCCGCACCACCTCCTCGCCCAGGTCGGCCCCGGGCTCGAACACGTGCAGCTGCCCGTCCCCCAGCTCGCGCCCCCACGCCTCGGCCTGCGATCCCAGCAGCTCCGCCACGGCGCGCCCGCGCTCGGCCCCGAGCGCGCTCACCAGTTCGTCCCGGCCCCGGTCGCCCAGCCGGGCCAGGAGCACAGCCGGCGGGGTCATGACTGCTCGAGGCGATACACGGTCCCGGCGGCGGCCGCGGGGGCGCAGGCCAGCCTGGGCAGGGCGTCCGCCAGCACGGCGGCGAAGGCCGAGCTGCTTTTCCCCATCAGGGCGATCAGCTCGGCCACCGGAGTCGTCTGGCCGGGCTTGACCTCATTGGCGAAGTCGGTCACGAAGCCGATCAGCGCGTAGGGCAACTCGAGCTCGCCACACAGCACGGTCTCCGGTCCACCGGTCTGACTGACCGCGGTCACGCCGCACGCGGCCAGCTGGGCGATCTCGGCGGGAGTGTTGAAGCGCGGGCCGTCGACATGGCCGTACGTGCCCGAGGTCCGGACCCGCTGTTCGGCGGCCGCGGCACCCTCGACCAGGGCGGTCCGGACGTCCTCCGAGAAGGGTCCGCCGTGGAGGATCCAGTGAGCGCGTCCGGCGCCCCCGGCCGAGGTGAAGAATGAGCACAGCGAGCCGTCGGGGAGCCGGTTTGACGGGAAATGCAGGTCGTCGAACACGACCAGCGATCCGAGTTCGAGTGTCGGGTCGACGGCGCCGCACGCGGTGCAGCCGACCACGGCCGTGGCTCCGAGCTCCTTGAGCGCCCAGACGTTTGCCCGGTGGGTGACGTGATTGGACAACCTCACGTGCCCGGCCCCGTGCCGCGAGAGGTGGAGCGCCTCGACACCCGCGCATTGGCCGCGCGAGATCTCAGTCACACCGTGGGGCGTCTCCACCACCACCGGCTCGGACCCGTCGAAGCCTGGAAGCGAATGGGTGCCCGAGCCGGTGATGATCGCGATCGCCACTGCCGGGCGATCCTATTTGTTTGGGCGGTCCCTCAGGCGACGGCCATGGCCGGCTCGTTGGCCGCCAGATAGGCGTCCAGGCCGGCCGCCCTCTCGGTGTCCTCGTAGACCTCGTAGTTCTTGAGCCGGCCCCACTTCAGGTGGGCCCAGATCACGAACCGGTTGTCATAGACCCGCTCGCCGGCTGCGTTGTCTCGCCACGACCGGCCCCGGATGCAGACGGTCTGCTTCCAGGGCAACCCCACGGCCACGACCTCGTCCGGCTCGGTCATCACTCCCACGCGGACCAGGCGCTCCAGCCAGCGACGGTGCGCGTCCTTGCCGTTGAAGGTTCCGGACCACGAGTTGGAGCCGGGGAACACGAACTTCACGTCGGGATGGTCGAGCGCCAGCGTCGGCCGCAGATCGCCGCGTCGGTTCGCCGCCATCACCCGGGAGATCAGCTGCTTGGACAGCCAGGAAAGCATCGGCGCCTCCAATACTAGATTGATCGCTCTAGCGAGTAGACTACCCGATATGGCCGCGTCGACGCAGTCCAAGCGCAACACCCGCCAGCGGCTCGTCGATGCCAGTGCCGAGCTGCTGGCCAGGCAGGGCTACAACGCCACCGGCGTGAAGCAGATCGTGACCGCGGCCCAGGCCCCGTTCGGCTCCATGTACCACTTCTTCCCCGGCGGCAAGGAGCAGCTGGGAGCCGAGGCGATCCGGACCTCCGGAGCCGTGTACGAGCAGCTCATCGAGGCGGTGTTCGAACCGGCGCCGGATCCGGTCACCGGGGTGCGTCTGTTCTTCGCCGGGGCGGCAGCACATCTGGAGGAGACGGACTACGCCGACGCCTGCCCGATCGCCACCGTTGCTCTTGAGATCTCGAGCGTGAGCGAACAGATGCGGCAGGCCTGCGCGGAGGTGTTCGAGAGCTGGATCGCCGCCGGCTCACAGCGGCTGGAGCGAGCCGGGGTCACACCCGAGCGCTCGCGCGAGCTGATCACCGCGATGCTGGCGGCGCTGGAGGGCGCGTTCGTGCTGGCCCGGGCGTCGCGGACGACCACGCCGCTGCTCGTGGCCGGGGGCGCGATGGCCGCCGTGGTGCAGTCCGAGCTGGCCTGACTACCGGGGAACCCGGCCCGCCTCGGCGCCGGGCTCGGTCGCCGGTCCGCGCGGAGCGGCCAGACCGAGGACGCGCATGGCCTTCAGCCCCAGCGACAGCTTCTCCCTTCCGTCGCTGGAGGAGACGTCCAGCCCGGTGAGCTCCCGCACCCGCTCAAAGCGGTAGCGGATCGTGTGCCGGTGGGTGAACAGGCGGGCGGCGGTGGCGTTGACGTTGGCATCGCAGTCCAGGAACGTGGCCAGAGTGCCCAGCAGGTCGGTCTCATACTGCTCGTCGTAGGCCACCAGTGGTCGCACGGTCTCGTCATAGAAGCGCCTGAGCTCGGCCGGATCGGTCATGTGGGGCAACAGCAGCTGATACGTCCCCGTCTGCTCGTAGGCCAGCTCGGTGTTCTCGGGATCCCCCTCGACCACGTTGGCGGCCAGCAGGGCCTCGCGGGCAGCGCGATGGAGCTCGAGCGGGTCGGCCGTATGGCGGCTGCGGCCGAGCGCGAACGCGAAGCCGGGAAGCCCTGACTCCAGCTCCCGCCCGATCGCCGAGCAGGCCCGCCGCCCGGTGTCCCCCTCGGCATCGGGCACCAGCACGATGATCTCCGCCTGGTCCTCACTGTTGGCCGTGGCGATCGACGCCGGCGCCACCGACCGTGCTCCGCGCGCCCCCAGCGCCAGCAGCCGGGCTCGCCAGTCATCCTCGGTCGGGGTGCGCGGATGGGCCCGGGCGACGATCACGCTTCCGCCGCGGGCCAGGTCGAGCCCGAGCTCGCGGCCCTGGCCCACCAGATCAGCTGCGTCTGCGAACGAGCCCCGCCGCAGGACCGCGGCCTGGAACGTGGCCGCCGCCTCCGCCGAGGCCCGTTCGGGCGCCCGGGTCCGCTCCATCTCGGAGGCGATCAGCGTGCTGACCAGCCGGAGCAGCGCGATATCGGGCGTGTGCTCGCGGGTCCGGATCCTGAGCGTTCCCACCGCGGTATCCGAAACCTTGAGCTCAACCGCGGTCACGTCGTCGCCGTCACGCATCAGCGAACGTTCGTCGGCGGGCGAGCGGGCGGCCACGGCCAGCACGGTCCCGCCCCGGTCGATCAGGATCAGGCTCGCGTCCAGGGCTCGGGCGGCGGCCCGCAGCACCTCGGGCAGGCCGGCGCCGGCCTCGACGGCGTCGGTGATCGCACCGAGCGCGTCCAGCCCGCCGGCGTCCGGGCTCAGAAGACCCGGGGCCACTCGAGCACGATCAGCGCGCCGAGCACGATCCCGACGCCCACCAGTGCCGCGAGCACGTACAGGGACAGAACGGCCGCCGCGGCGCGCTGCAGGGGACGTCTGTACGCGGTCACCGCCGGAATCAGGACAAGAGCGCAGAACGCCGTCAGCCCGATCACACCCAGGCTGGCCCCCACCACGTAGGTGATCGTGTCATTGCTCATCGTTGGCGATCATTGTGACGCAAGAATCGGCGTGGCGAGAACGGCCTGCGGATATTTTCCCCGCAGCCGGCGCAGGCCCTTCCAGGCCCGCGACCCGGGAGGTTCGCCCCAATAGACGCCCATCACGGTCGGGCCCGAGCCACAGACCAGCGCCTGCTCGGCCCCCGCCGCGCGGACATCTTCAAGCGCCTGCGACACCTCCGGGGCCAGCGACACGGTCGCCGGCTGCAGATCGCTGACGACAATCTCGTCAGACAGGGTCGCGCCGGGGGTGGCCGCGGCGACCATGGCGCGGTGGCGGCCGGCCAGCTCATTCGGGCTGCGCTGGAGTCCGAGCCGATCCGCCTCCCGGTACACCTCCGCGGTGGCGAGCGGAAAGGACTGCGGAACGATCACGAAGGCGTGGGCCGCCAGGGGCGCGACCGGCACGAGCTCCTCCCCCGCCCCGGCCCCGAGCCACAGCCCCGGCCTCAGCTGGCTGGGCACGTCGGCCCCGAGGTCCCGCGCGATCCGCTCGGCCACCCCGTCCTCGAGCGGCTCCACCGCGTGCGCCAGCCGGAGCGCCGCTGCGGCGTCGGCCGAACCTCCTCCAAGCCCCGCCGCCACGGGAATCCGCTTGTCGATCTCAACGTGCACGGGAGGACCGGTCCAGCCCGCCTCCCTCAGGGCCCTCAGCGCGGCGGAGACAAGGTTCGGCTCCTCGACCCCCGGACAGCTCACCTGGTCCGGCCCCTCGTGCAGCACGGTCAGCTCCAGCTGGTCGGCCAGTGACACGGATTCGAACAGCGTGACCAGCTCGTGGCGGCCGTCGGAGCGAACCCCCCCCAGGAACAGACACAGATTGACCTTGGCCGGGGCCGTCTCTTTCACGGATCGAGTCTGGCGGCGAGGCGGTGGAAATCGTCCGGTGAGAGTCTCTCGGCGCGGAGGTCGCGCGGGTATCCCATGTCGGCCAGCGCGATGGCGGCGCGCTCACGGACCTCCGGCGGCCGTCCCGGGGCGAGCGCCAGCGATCCAGGGAGAGTCTTACGCCGGTGGGCGAAGGAATCGTTGATCAGCTTGCGCAGCTCAGGGTCGGCCGCAGGGCCACGACGGCGCAGCCGCACGAGTACGGAGTCCACCCGAGGTACGGGCCGGAACACGGTCCGCGGGATGGCTCGGACAACCTTCACCTCACAGGCGGTCTGGGCCAGTGCCGAAGGTGCCCCGTAGGCGGACGTGCCCGGCTCAGCCGCCAACCGCTCGCCCACCTCACGCTGGACCATCACGAGCCATTCGGTCACAGAGGGAAGCTCCTCGATCGTGCGGAGAATGAACGTCGCGGCGATCGAGTAGGGCAGGTTGGCCACGACCTTCCCGGGCGCCGGATCCAGCGCCGTCAGGTCGAGCTCGAGCGCATCGCCAATGTGAACGGTGACTTTGGAAAACGGGGCCAGCGCGGCCCCGAGCGGCTCGGCCAAACTGCGGTCAATCTCAACCACGTGCAGGTGCCGGACCGCCGAGGCCAGCCGCTCGGACAGCACGCCCAGCCCACCGCCGATCTCCAGCACGACGTCTGCACCCGAAAGCTCGGCCAGCCTCTCGATCACGTCGACGATGTTGTGGTCGACGAGGAAGTTCTGGCCCAGCTTCACCATTCAAACAGCGCCGCCGCCGAGGCCTCCACCGCGGCCTCGAGCTCCCGGTAGCCGACCCGGCGCTCCTCGGCCAGCGCCCGGGCCGTGTGGACCACGTACGCGGGCTGATTGGGCTTTCCCCGCACGGGCTGGGGAGAGAGAAACGGTGCATCGGTCTCCACCAGCAGCCGGTCGGCCGGCACCCGCAGGGCGGCCGTCCGGAGAGCGGAGGCCTTGGGGTAGGTCACATTGCCCGCGAATGAGATCCACCACTCGGGGTGCCGGAGGCACTCCTCGATCCGCTCGGCCATGGAAAAGCAATGCAGGATCACCCGCAGGCCGCCGGCCCGCTCGTTCAGCATGGCCAGCGTGTCCTCCTCGGCGGCCCGGGTGTGGATGATCAGCGGCTTGGCCAGCTCCCGGGCCAACTCGATCTGGGCCGCGAAGGCCCGAGCCTGGTCGGCCCGGGGGGCATGGTCGCGGTAGTAGTCAAGACCTGTTTCCCCGATGGCCACGCACCTGGGATGGGCGGCCAGGGCCTTGAGCTCGGCCAGATCGGCGTCGTCAAACCCGGTGGCTTCGCCCGGATGCCGCCCGACGGCGGCGTGGACCTGGGGAAAGTCCTCGGCCGCCTGGAGCGCGGCCCGGCAGCTCACTCCGTTCGTCCCCACGGTCAGCATCCTGGTCACTCCGGCCTCCACGGCGGCCTCGATCAGCTCCGCGTCAGGGGGCTCGCAGAAGCCCAGATGGGTGTGGCTGTCGATCACCGCTTGGGGAAGAGCGGGGCCAGCTCTGCGATCGAGCCTCCCGGAGACCCCAGGGCCTCGCGCAGCCTTTGGGTGGTGTCGGGCATGAACGGCTCGAGCATCACGTTGACCGTGCGCAACCCCTCGACCAGCGAGGCGAGCGTTTGGTCGAGCTTGGCGGCATCGTCCGGGTCGCGGGCCAGCCGCCAGGGCGCCCGCTCCTCCACATAGCGATTGAGCCGCCTGACCCGCTGCCAGATGTGGTCGAGCGCCCGCGTGGGTTCTGCCCGGTCCATCAGCGCCGCCACCTCCTGGGGCAGGCCCTCGAGCTCCTGCTCCAGGGCGGGGTCACGGTCCGCGGTCGGCACCGTGCCGTCCCGGTAGCGCCGGACCATGGCGATCGTCCGGCTGGCCAGGTTGCCGAACTCGTTGGCCAGCTCGGCGTCATACCGGGTCCGCACGGCCTCCATCCCCACGGCGCCGTCGGAGCCGAAGGGAACGTCGCGCATCAGGTAGAAGCGCAGGGCGTCGGTCCCGTACTCCTCCATGACCTCGAACGGGTCAAGCACGTTGCCCAGCGACTTGCTCATCTTGCGGCCGTCGGCCCCGAGCAGAAAGCCGTGGACGAAGACGTGGTCGGGCAACTCGATCCCGGCGGCCATCAGCAGGGCGGGCCAGAAGACGGTGTGGAACTTCAGGATGTCCTTGCCGATCACGTGGTAGGTGGCCGGCCAGAAGCGATCGGTCAGGTCCTCCCCGGGCCGGGCGTAGGCAAGCGCCGTGTAGTAGTTGAGCAGCGCGTCGAACCACACGTAGAAGACGTGACTGCGATCCCAGGGCACGGGGACGCCCCAGGTCAGGCGGGCCCGGGAGAGCGAGACGTCCTGGAGTCCTGAGATGACGAACGAGCGGGCCTCGTTCAGCCGTTCCGGCGGCATCACGAAATCGGGCCGCTCGCTGTACAGACGCTCCAACGGCTCCTGGAAGGTCGAGAGCCGGAAGAACCAGTTCTCCTCCTTCTCGCGCACCAGCTCGATCTCATGGATCGGACAGCGGTTGCCCTCCAGGATCTCGTTCTCCACCTTGAAGTCGGCGCACCGGGGGCAGTACCAGCCCTCGTACATGCCCTGATAGACGTGGCCGTTGTCATGGACCCGTTGGAGCACCTCCTGCACGCGCTGGACGTGCTCAGGGTCGCTGGTGCGGATGAAGAAGTCGTTGGACACGTTCAGGACGGGCATCAGGGCCCTGAACCGCTCGGCGTTGCGGTCGGCCAGTTCCCGGGGCTCCAGGCCCTGGGCCTTGGCCGCATCCGCCACCGGCTCGCCATGCTCGTCGGTGCCGGTCAGGAAGAACACGTCCTCTCCGCGCTGACGCATGTGCCGGGCCAGCACGTCGGCGGCGATCGTCGTGTACGCGTGCCCCAGATGGGGCTGGGCGTTCACGTAGTAGATCGGGGTGGTGATGTAGAAGGACATTCAGGCGCGGGTGAGCTCCCGGTAGAGCGTATTCGCGCTCAGCCCGGTCAGCTCGCCCACGACCGAGGCGGCCACCCGCGGCTTGGCGCCGGCATCAACCAGGCGCCGAACCGCCTCCAGCGCCGGGCCGGTGTCCGGACCTGCGACCGCGGCGGCCCCGCCGACGACCAGCACCACCTCGCCCCTGGGCGGGGCCGCGCCGTAGCGCTCGGCCAGCTGCGCGGCGGTGCCTCGGACCACCTCCTCATGGAGCTTGGTCAACTCGCGGCACACCGCCACCGGCCGTTGGGGATCGAGCTCGGCCAGCATCCCCAGCGAGGAGGCGATCCGCCGTGGGGACTCGAAGGCCACCAGCGTCTCGGGCCCAACGAACGCTCGCTCCAGATCCGCCCGCTTGCGAGGCAAGAAGCCGGCAAATCGCCAGCGGTCGGAGGGAAGGGCGCTGGCCACAAGCGCGGCCAGAACCGCCGACGGCCCGGGCAGCACCTCCACGGCCAGGCCGGCGGCCACGCAGGCCCGGACGAGCACGAAGCCGGGATCGGACACCAGCGGCATGCCGGCGTCCGAGACCAGCGCGACCACAGCCCCGGAGCGCATTCGTCGCACCAGCTCGGCCGCCCGAGCCCGTTCGTTGTGCTCGTGGTAGGAGACCAGGTGGGCGGACACGCCGTAGCGGTCCAGCAGCAGCCGGGTGCGGCGGGTGTCCTCGCAGGCCACGACGTCGGCCTCGCGCAGCGCAGCCAGGACCCGGAGCGTGACGTCCTCCAGGTTCCCGATCGGGGTCGGGCAGACGACCAGACGACCGCTCATGTTTCGGCTCCGCTCACGTCCTCGCCGATTCCGTCGAAGGCCAGGACCGCCGCTCCGATCATCCCCGCCTCCACGCCGAGCGCGGCGGGCACGATCCGAACCTCCTCCTGCGCCGGACCCAGGGCGCGGGCCGACATCTCGGCCCTGGCGGGCTCGAGCAGGAGATCACCCGCGGCCATCACCCCTCCCCCAATCACCACCACCTGGGGGTTGAAGATGTTCACAAAGCTCGAGATCGCGACGCCCAACCGAGTGCCGATCAGTTTGAGGACGTCCAGCGCCGCGCGATCGCCGTCGTGGGCCAACTCGGTCACGAGCGGTCCGCTGAGCTCATAGCCGTCGGCCTCAGCCCGGGCCAGCGCCGAGTCGGGCTCCTCGGCGGCGGCCTGCCGTGCCTCCCGAGCCAGGGCCGTGCCCGAGGCCATGGCCTCGACGCAGCCCCGGTTCGGGCAGTTGCCCTGGCACGGCGGACCGTCCATGTCGATCACCGTGTGTCCGAGCTCGGCGCCGGCCCCGGTGGCCCCGCGGTAGAGCTCTCCGCGCAGGATCAACCCACCGCCGATCCCGGTGCCGATCGTCAGCAGCACCACCTCGGTGCAGTCCACCGCCGCGCCGGCCCGATGCTCGGCCAGCGTGGCCACGTTGGCGTCGTTGTCCACGAACACGGGCAATCCGAGACGTTCGGCCATCACATCGGCGAACCTGATGTCGACCAGCGGCAGGTTCACGGCGAGGCGAGCCACGCCGGTGCGCTGATCCATGAGCGAGGGGATCCCAAAGCCCACGGCAGCGAGCTCGCCGTCGGCCGAGTCGCGGACCTCCTGAACCGCCTCAACGGACGCGTCGACCAGCGCGGCCTGGTCCAGCCCGGTCATGCTCCGCTGAGTCCGGTAGTGGACCGAGAGCTCGCCGTCGACCGCCCCGGCGAGCAGCTTTGAGCCGCCCATATCGACGCCGATGATGCGCCGGGCGGGCATCCGGTCACTATATTGGTGCTCCGGGGGACGGCGGTGATACCGGTGGGGGGTGCCGGTTGGCCACCGCGCGCTCCCGACGACTGCCCACAGGCGAACAGATGCCCAACGACGCTGAACGCAGGCAGGGCGACCTCCAGGACCGTCCGTACACGCTTTACCGCTCAAGCCCCCGGGGGCTGCGATCGCGGCTGGGTGGAGACGAGCCCGAGGGCTTCGGTCCCCCGGGCGCCGCCCCGCCAGGTGCCCAGCGCCGGTGGCGGCTCCCCTGGCGGCGCGGGGGCGGCCCGGCCACCGTTCCCGGTCGCCCGATCACCGCCCGCCGCGTCCTGAAGTATCTGCTCATAGCGCTGGTGTTCTGGTTCGGGCTCTCCTTCGTGCTGTTCATGATCAGCGCCTCAAACCAGGCCGGGACAATCCCCGCCTCCGCGAAGGCTCAGCTGAGCTCCGGGGGGAACATGGTGTTCTCAGCCGACAACATCCTGATCATCGGGACCGACCAGCGGCCACGGACGGGACCCGGTTCCAAGGAGCCGGGCTCCAACTACAACGACGCGGGCTCCAGGTCGGACACGATCATGATCTGGCGCGTGGGCGGTGGCACGTCGAGGCGGCTGTCGATCCCCAGGGACACGGCCGTGGCCATCCCCGGCCACGGCAGGGACAAGATCAATGCCGCCTATGCCCTGGGCGGCCCCGCGTTGCTGATCAAGACCGTCAAGGAGTTCACCGGGCTCAAGATCAACCACATCATCATCGTCAACCTTGGCAACTTCCCGAAGTTCATCGATGCCATCGGGGGAGTCACGATCCACACCGGCAGGATCTGCGCAAACATCAGCGGCGGTCGGTCCAATGGCGGCTTCACCGTCAACCTCCGGCCAGGGGACCATCACCTCAGTGGCCTTCAGGCCCTGCTGGTCTCTCGCATCCGTGAAAACAGCTGCAACCCGTCGGAGAACGACCTGACCCGGGAGAAGCGCCAGCAGCAGGTGCTCAATGCCATCAAGGGACAGCTGATCTCCTTCCACACGTTCTTCCACCTGCCGTGGGCGGCCTGGGACGCACCCCAGGCGCTGCGCAGTGACATGGGAGGGTTCTCTCTCATGAGCCTGTTCTTCGGCTCCGAGATCGGCGGGTCGGCGCCGATTGACGTGCTCAAGCCGACCGGATCAGAGGTGCTCCCGAACGGCGGGGACGCCCTGACGGTCACCCCCGGTGCGGTCCACAGCGCCGTCAATAAGTTGATGAACGGCTAGAGGAATTCAAGGCCCAGCCGAGGGGTTGCCGAGGCGACCCCGATGGCCTTGCTATCTCGATCACGCCTGGGCCGAGGATTTTTCAGGCGCCTGGCTGCATTGGCGCTCCTCATGGCCGGCTGCGGACTCGGCCCCCTGGCCGCGGGAGCGTCGGCCTCCAACCTTCTCTATTACGGCGGCCCCGTGGTCCATTCGGCCAACGTGGTGCTGGTGCAGTGGGGCTCGCACGTCCGCTCGACGTATTCGGACTCCACCAGCGGCGACCCAGGATTCTTCCGGTACCTGGTGAGCCAGAACGGATCGACCTCGGATATCGGAGGCGTGCTGGCCCAGTACATGGACACGACCGGCCACAACTCCAGTAACCAGTTCGGCTACTCCGGAGCGGTCCAGATCAACCCATCGGTGGGCGCGACACCTCCGGCCGGCGTGGTCGACAGCGCGCTCCAGACGGAGCTGGCCAGCGACATCAACTCAGGGACGCTGCCCGCACCCTCGGGGGATGGCCTCTCGACCGTGTACGTGGTCCTGTTCCCTCCGAACGACAACGTCTGCTTTGACAACGGCGGGGGCTGCGCGTACGACTCCACGGGCGGGTTCTGCGCCTATCACGGTTCGTTCGCCCTGAACGGATCGGCCCACGTGCTGTACGCGGCGATGGTGGACAACGGCTCGGGCACCCCCAACTTCGGCTACTGCGGGTCCAGCTCCAGCGATCTTCAGAACCAGACCTCGGTGGTCAGCCACGAGCTGTCGGAGGCGATCAACGATCCACTCGTGGACGAGTCACCCGGCTACGGCCCGCCGCTGGGCTGGTATGACCCGACATTCAACGGCGAGATCGCCGACAAATGCGACGCCGAGCCGAATGCGTCCAACGGCCCCTGGACGGTCGAGCGGCTGTGGAGCAACCTGGACGGCAACTGTGTCGCCGCCGAGTCCTCCTACACCGCCCCCACGGCCAGCTTCCTGGCCCCCGGAGGCGGCGCCACGGGCCAGCAGATCAGCTTCGACGCCTCGGCCTCAAGCGACCCGGCCAAGAACCGCGCCACCGCACTCGAGTCGGGAGTCGGCTCAACCCTCTCGATCTCCTCCGGGATCTCCAGCTACCAGTGGAACTGGGGCGATGGGACCCCGGCTTCTTCGGCCACCACCCCCACGGCCACCCACAGCTTCGCCGCGCCGGGCACGTACCAGGTCTCGCTCACCGTGACGGACAATCTCGGCTTTACGAGCACCAGCACGCAGCAGGTCAGCGTGAGCGAGGCAGGGACCCAGGCCCCGGTCGCCCAGACCGGAGGCGCCACGGGCGTGGGCGGCCAGGGCGCCACGCTGGGCGGCACGATCAATCCCGAGAACCAGACCGTCTCCTACTCGTTCGACTACGGGTCCAGCCCGGACTCCCTCAGCCACTCCACCCTGAGCACGGCCGGTCCCGGAGGCCAGACGGCCACCTCCGTCAGCGCGACCCTGTCGGGACTCTCGCCCTCAACGACCTACTACTACCAGTTGGTGATCACGACCGCAGGGACCACATACAGGGGGGCCGTGGCCAGCTTCACCACGACCTCGTCGTCCGACACCACTCAGACTCCGGTCGCGGCGACCGGCTCGGCGGCCCGGATCGGCCCGACCGGCGCGCTGCTCACGGGAACCGTCAATCCGGGAGGCGCCGCGCCGGTGAAGTACAGGTTCTCCTACGGCACATCGGCCTCGAACCTCTCGACGTCCACCCCGTGGGCCACCCAGCGAGGCGGTAGGACCGCCTCCCCGGTCAGCGCGACGGTGACCGGCCTGCGCCCCGGCACGACCTACTACGCGGAGCTTGAGGTGTCGCTCGGCGGCCAGACCGTTACGGGCGCAGTCAAGAGCTTCACCACCCGCCGGCAGCTCCCGGCCGTGAAGACCGGCTCGGCGAAGGCCATCATCAGCAACAGCGCCACCGTGGATGGCTGGGTCAACCCGCACGGGACCTCCACCGTGTACCAGGTCCAGTTCGGGACCAGCTCCAGCTACGGCCACAGCACGACGTTCGTGCTGGCCGGGGCGAAGACGTCGGGCCAGCGCGTCAGCGCCGTCCTGTTCGGCCTTCACCCCGACCGCAGATACCACTACCGGGTGGTGGCCCAGAACAACGGCGGGACCGTTGTCGGCGCCGACCGCACCTTCACCACCGCCCGCCGGCTGTCAGCCGCCCCCCGGTTCGGCTTCAGGGCCCCCGGGCGGGTGTCGTGGCGATCGCTCCGGAGCCGTCGCCTGCGCCTCCGGTTCCACTGCAGCAAGGCCTGCACGGCTCACTTCGCGCTCACCGCGGCTCCGGCGGGGATCACTCAGACCGCGGCGGTCCCGCTGACGATCGCTCGCGGGCGGGCGCGTCTGCGCCATTCCGGCTCGGCCACGGTGTCGCTGCGCTTCACCGCCAGGACTCCGAACGCGGCCCCCGGGACTCGGACCAAGCCGTTGAAGGTGCTCCTGCTCGGCTATGCCGTGTCACGGCACAGCTCGGCCAGCCCCCCCAGGCAGCGCCGGATCACGCTGTTCTAACTCGACGCGGGTGCCGCCGGCTTGGTCTCGGCCTTGCCGGCCGAGTTCGTGCCCGAGGATGAATCCGCCTTGGCGTCAGAGCTTGACTTTGAGTCCGAGGCGGACTTTGAGTCCGAGCCTGAGCTCCCCTCGCTGGACTCGCTCTTCTCGCGGGCCCGCTTACGCGTGCCGTAGTCAGTGTTGTAGAAGCCCGATCCCTTGAAGTGCACGGCCACTGGGTGAAACACGCGCTGCACCGGTGCGTCACACGTCTGGCAGGCCGACACGGGATCGTCGGTCATCCGCTGCATGACCTCAAATGTGTGACCCTGTTCGCAGCGGTATTCGTAGATGGGCATTGCTTCAGGAAGTATAGCCTCGGCGGGCTGGCACTCAGGGGGTCAGAGTGCCAAGCCAGCCGTCTTTAACCGGTACATCCGCGGGCTGCTGAGCCGCGCGCGTCCCGGCTAACCTCCTGCGCCTGATGGGCGTCGTTGATGTCGTGACCATGGACAAGATCGTGTCGCTGTGCAAGCGGCGCGGCTTCGTGTTCCCCTCCAGCGAGATCTACGGCGGGCTGGGCTCGAGCTACGACTACGGCCACTACGGGGTTCTGCTCAAGAACAACGTCAAGAGCCAATGGTGGAGGGCCCTCCTCCAGGAGCGCGATGACGTGGTGGCGCTTGACTCGGCGATCATCCAGCATCCCAAGACCTGGGTGGCCAGCGGCCACCTGGCTGGATTCACCGATCCGCTGGTCGACTGCCGGACATGCAAGCTCCGCTTCCGCGCCGATCACATCGACCAATCGGCCTGCGGGCGCAAGCCGTCCAAGCACCCGGGCGAGACACCGGAGTGCGACCTGACCCAGGCCAGGGACTTCAACCTGATGTTCGAGACCACGGTCGGCCCGGTCAAGGAGGAGGGCTCGACGGTGTACCTCCGGCCCGAGACGGCCCAGGGGATCTTCCTGAACTTCAAGAACTATCTCCAGTTCGCGCGCAAGAAGCCTCCGTTCGGGATCGCCCAGATCGGCAAGAGCTTCCGCAACGAGATCACCACCGGGAACTTCATCTTCCGCACCCGGGAGTTCGAGCAGATGGAGATGGAGTTCTTTGTCCCACCGGATCAGGCCCAGCATTGGTTCGAGCACTGGCTTGAGCAGCGGATCAACTGGTTCACGGGTCTGGGGATCCGGCCCGACCACCTCAGGCTTCGAGCCCACGACTCCGAGGAGCTATCGCACTACTCGAGCGGGACAAGCGACGTGGAATACCTGTTCCCGATCGGCTGGAGCGAGCTGGAGGGGATCGCCAACCGGGGGAATTTCGACCTCACCCAGCACGCCGAGCACTCTGGACAGAAGCTCGAGTACGTGGACACGGCCACCGGCGAGCGCTACGTGCCGCACGTGATTGAGCCCGCGGCCGGGGTAGACAGAGCGATGCTGGCTTTCATCGTCGACGCCTACGACGAGGATGAGATCGAGGGTGAATCGCGGACCGTGCTGAGGCTCCATCCGCAGCTCGCACCGGTCAAGGTCGCCGTGCTGCCGCTGGTCAAAAAGGACGGCCAGCCGGAGTTGGCCCGAGAGGTCTACCACGAGCTGCGCGAGCGAGTCCAGGCCGAGTACGACGAGGGCGGCGCGATCGGCCGGCGGTACCGCCGCCAGGATGAGATCGGGACCCCATGGGCGGTGACGATCGACCACCAGTCTCTCCAGGACCGGACCGTGACATTGCGCGACCGCGACAGCCTGGGCCAGGACCGGATCGCGATCGACGAGCTGCCGGCGGAGATTGATCGGCGCCTCCGCCAGCCCTGGAGCTCGCCAAAGCTGGCCGGGTAGCCTCTCGCCATGGCCACGATCGCCGCCGACCAGGTCTCCTACGCCGACCTCTACGGCCGCTGGGAGCAGGGCAACTGGAGCGCCACGGCGATCGATTTCTCAACCGATCGTGACCAGTGGGAGAACACCTTCACCGACCTGGAGCGCCGGTCCGCACGCTGGCTGTACACGCTGTTCTTTCACGGCGAGGACTCGGTGGCCGACAACCTCTCGCCGTTCATCGACGCCGCCCCCCGGGAGGAGCAGAAGTACTTCCTGGCCACCCAGCAGGTGGACGAGGCCCGTCACGCCGTCCTATTCGCGCGATTCATGAGCGAGGTGGTCGGCGCGGGTGCCGATCCGGCGTCGTCGCTGAAGGCCACGCGACCCGAGCTGACGTGGGGCTTTCAGAAGGTCTTCGCCCGCCTGGACCGGATGGCCGACGAGCTTCGGCGCGACCGCTCGCGGCCCAAGCTCGCTCAGGCGATCGCGCTCTACCACCTGGTGATCGAGGCCGGCCTGGCTCAGCCAGGTCAGCACCTGATCGAGGAGTCGCTGAAGCGGCGCGATCTTCTGCCCGGTTTCCGGGAGGGGATCGGCAACGTCTCCAAGGACGAGCAGCGCCACATCGCCTTCGGGGTGAAGATGATCGCGGACCTGGCCCGGGAGGACTCTGAGTGCCAGCCGGCGATCGAGGAGTTGCTGCGGGAGATCTTCCCGTACACGGCCGCGGTGCTGGTGCCACCACATTGGGACGAGCGCTACGTGACGGCCTTCGGGTTCACACTCGAGGAGATCTACACGTACGGCGCTGACGCGCTCGACACCCGGTTCCGGGCGGCTGGGCTGGATCCGCTGAGCATGAGGGTAGGACTCCCCTTCGACGTGCCGCCGGAGGAACGGGCCAGACGGGGACTGGCCATGCTCCGGGCCGGCTACCTGGGCGGGCCCAACGGCTCAGTCAAGGCCAGTCCCGAGGTCACCGCGCTGATGTTTGACGGGCTGGCCCGGCAGCTCGATGCCCGCCGAGCGGGCAACCTGTCGATCCAGTGGGACTTCACCGACACCGAGCCCTGGCAGCTCCAGGTCCAGAGCGGCGTGGCCCGGGTCATGTCCGGACGGGCCGAACGTCCGGACCTGGTGTTCCGCTGCCGGCTCCAGGACTGGGCCGACGTGGTGGCCGGGCGCGCCGAGCCCTGGCGGCTGATGCTCACGGGCAAGATCCGTCCGCGGGGCCGGTTGCTCACGCTGCTCCGGCTGCCCAAGCTGCTCGGGTAGCGGGCCGGCGCTCGGCGCCTCCAGACATGCGTCGGGGCGCCACCCTGCCCGGGTAGCGCCCCGATCGCCAGCCTTGGTCTAAGCCGCGCCGACGGTGGCGTTCGTCTCAGACGACGCCGAGTTCGGCGGCGGCGTGTACTGGAACTCCTCCTCGGCGCCGAACAGCATGTCCAGCACCTTCGAGCGGAGCTTCTCGCTGGTGGCCACGGCGATCCCGCTGCCCACGGCACCCACGATCAGAACCCGTCCAAACGTCAAACCCTTGCGCGCGCGCTTGCGCTGCTTGGTCAGCGAAATGGTGGCGTCGCGGGCCGCCCCGAGCGCCTTGCCGACCTCGGTGTGCAGCCGCTTGTCCTCCAGCAGCGCCCGGGCCGGGACCTTGCCATTGGACACGCGCCCGTAGGCGCGCTTGCCTGACGTGACCGCGGTCTGGACGTTCTTGCGCAGCTTTGGGTCGCTGGTCAGCTGCCGAATGTAGGGGTTTGACTTCGCCATGTCGGCGATGTCGCCCACGTTGAACGGCACCGCCTTCGACTTCTTACCTCTTGCCATTTTGCTCCTCGGTTGTTCTCGGGCGGATTGGCGTCCACGGAGCATACGCGGGCGGCCGTTTCCGTGCCAGTGCTCGGTCTTTTCCCGCGATCGTCCGCGGTCAAGCACCCAGGAGCGATTCGTGGAGTGCAGGACCGGCCTCACACCGTGTAGACGGCGCCCTCGTGCGCCAGCTCGACCGGCCCGCCGTACGCCTCGGCGGCCTCCGCGCGGACCCACTCGGCATCGAGCTCGTCCGAGAAATGGGTCACGACCAGGCGCTTGGCCCCGGCCTCGCGCCCGTGCTCGCCGGCCTCAGCCGGGGTCAGATGGCCGCGGTCGCCCGTGCGCTCGGGTCGCGGGAGCGTTCCCTCAATCAGCAGCAGGTCGGTCTCCCGAGCGAACTTGACCAGCGCCTCATTCGGGCTGCAATCGGCGCCGAAGGTGAACCGTCGCCCCGACCGGGACGTGATCTCCACCGCGAAGGTCCGGATGTAATGCGGCACCTCGCAGAACCTGACCTGGAACGGCCCGGCCTGAAGCTCATCCCAGGGCTGGTACTCGGCCACGTCGAAGGCGTTATCGATCAGGTCCTCCCGCCCCCACCACACGACGAGGGCGCGGAACACCTGACAGGCGCCCGCCGGCGCATGCAGCCGCGGACGGGCCGGTGTATCGGTGCCCGGCCAGCCCGCCACGGGGACGGGCTGTTGGCGGGGGGCGTAGCTCAGGGCGTAGCTGAACGGGACCAGGTCCAGGAAGTGGTCGGCATGCAGGTGGGTGACCAGCACCGTGTCCACGTCGACGTAATCACAGTGCTGGCGCAGCCGAGAGAACACGCCGTTGCCGCAGTCCAGCAGCAGGGTGTAGTCCTCGTCCTGGACGAGGTAGCCGCTGCAGGCGCCGCCGGCGTCTTGCCAGGCGGGCGATTTTCCGAGCACGGTGATCCGCACGCCACTTTCCCTGTGAGACTCTAACCCCCGAGGACCTCAGTGACGGCGCGTTGACGCCGTGACTCCGTCTTGAGCCTTTCTCAGTGATGGTTGTCCGGTTCGCCCCGCGCCGGCCTGTCCACGATCCACCCGATCAGGATCGTGACCAATAGCACGGCGATGAACCCACCGATCAGCGGCCAGAACACGAGGCCAACGATACCTCAGGCGTGCAGTGCGACCTGCTCGTTGGCCGACGGGAAGGCCCAGACCACCTGGAGGCGGCGCTCCTGGCGGAACACGAACCGCATCTGGCTGGGCGGACGCAGACCGTCCGGGTGAGCTGGGCGGAAGGTCGCACACGGGCCGCTGTCGGAGATCGCGCACAGCATCCGCTCGCGAAAAAAGCACCCTTCGCAGGTTGCTTTTGCACTGCCACTGCGCCCGCTGGCCATGCTCTCCTCCACCCCTTAGTTGGTTACGACCCCTTCACCGACCGTTCACATCAAAGCGGATTTCTTTCCCCGGGGCGAGGTCGATTTCCGGAAAACGCAACAACTTCGCAACATCTTGAATTACCTGGAAACTGCGGGGATTGAGCCCTCCGCGGCGGGAACGCCCCGCATTTTCCGTAGCTTTGTCGACGTGGTGGTTGAGCCCCAATGAAGATCCTCGTCACCGGTATCACCGGATACATCGGCTCCCGCCTGGCCCCCAGGCTGGCTGCCGACGGTCACACGGTCCTCGGGTTCAGCCGGAGGTCATCGCCGGGGCAATTTCCGGTCCTGGTGGGCGATGCGGTCACGGGCGCGGGCCTCGATCAGGCGCTTGAGGGCATCGACACCGCCTACTACCTGATGCACTCCATGGAGCCCTCGGTCAACGGGTCGCTATCGGGACGCGAACTGCGGGCGGCGGAGAACTTCAGCGCGGCAGCCCGGGCGGCCGGGACCCAGCGGATCGTGTACCTGGGCGGACTGATGCCGGGGGGCGGGCCCTACTCACCACACCTATCCAGCCGCCTGGCCGTGGAGGAGACGCTGCTCAGGGCGACTCCCTGCCCGGTCGCGCTGCGGGCCTCGATCGTGATCGGCGCCGGCTCACGGTCCTTCAGGGTGCTCGTCCGGCTGGTGGAGCGGATGCCGGTGATACCGCTTCCGGCCTGGGGGACACACCGGACGAGCCCCGTGGACGAGCGAGACATGATCGAGATCCTGGCCCGGGCGGCGACCGCCCCGGACCTCTGCGGCCGCCACGTGGACGTGGCCGGGGCGGAGGAGCTCAGCTACGGAGAGTTCGTCCAGCGCATCCGCGACCTCCTGCTGCTGGGACGCCCCACGATCTCATTCAGGCGCCTGAGCGCGACTCCGCTGGTCAGCCGCGTCGCGGCGGTCATCGCGGGCGAGGACCACGGCCTGATCGGACCGCTGATGGAGAGCCTCCAGACGGACCTGCTGCCGTCCCGGCCCGCGGCGGGCGAGCTGCTGGGGCTCCGGCTGCACTCGCTGGACTCGGCCATCGAGCGGGCGCTGCGGGATTGGGAGGCGGTCGAGCCGCTGGCCGCCCGGTGAGCCATCCACCCCCCACGCGGCTCACACGTTAAGGTCTCCCTCCGCATGAGCACCGTCGAGGCGACGACCAGGATCGATGCTCCGATCGATCGAGTGTGGGAGACGATCATGGACCCGGCCCGGCTCAAGGATTGGGTGACCATCCACCGGGACGTCCGAGACGTGTCCTCGCAGCCGCTGACCAAGGGGTCGACCATGGAGCAGGTGCTCTGCCTGCGCGGAGTGAACTTCCACGTTCACTGGCAGCTGGCCGACGTGGCAGCACCGCTCCGCGCGCAATGGGACGGACGAGGCCCCGCCCATTCACACGCCACGATCCGTTACGAGCTACAGGATGCGGGCAACGGCACCACGACTTTCAAGTACACCAACGAGTTCAGGGCACCCGGTGGGATGCTGGGCAACGTGGCCAGCCGAGTGATCGTTGGTGGAGTATCCGAGCGAGAGGCACACAGCTCGCTGGCGCGGTTAAAGGCACTGTTAGAAAGCCACGAATAATCGCGGGCAGTGAATTAACCCAGACACCGGTGTATCGTGTGTTAGGTTAATCGCCTGGCCCTACTCAGAAGGAGAATGCTGTGGCGAGCTTTGTTGACAGTACGGTCAAGGAGATCGAAAAACGCCTGAGTGACCTCCGGCAGGAGGTCTCCAGGCTGGAGGCCGCGCTGGCCGCACTGGGCGGCGCGCGAAGAGGACCCGGCCGGCCGCCGGGGGCGACGACCCGGCGCACACGCGCCCGTCGCACCGGATCCGCGCGTACCGGAACGGCGCGCAGGACAACCGCGCGGCGCGGCCGCCGCGGGGGTAACACACGGGCCAATCAGGCCCTGGAATTGGTGCTCCAGAACCCTGGCATCACGATTCCTGATGTGGCCAAGGCAATGAAGATCCAGCCCAACTACCTCTACCGGGTCCTCCCGGCACTGGCCAAGGAGGGCAAGATCAAGAAGCAGGGCAAGGGCTGGCACCCGGCCTAACCCGGGACCGCCGGCACCTCGCGTAATTCGTAATTGGGACCGGAGGCGGAGAGTGCCCATCTGCACTCTCCGCGTACCGGCTTAACGCAGGCGGGTGGTGCGCCTGCCCCGTTCCAACCGTCAGGGTCTAAATCAGTCCCAGCTGCCTGACGGCTTCGCGCTCCTCCTTGAGCTCGTCAACCGTGGCCTGAATCCGGGACCGGGAGAAGTCGTCGATCTCCAGGTCCTGCACCACCTGGAACGAGCCGCCAGAACACGTCACCGGGAAGCCCGAGATCAAACCCTCGTCCACGCCATAGGACCCATCGGACTGGATACCCATCGATACCCAGTCCCCGGACGAGGTGCCCAGTACCCAGTCGCGCACGTGGTCAACGGCAGCGTTCGCGGCTGAGGCCGCGCTGGAGGCACCCCGGGCGTCGATGATCGCCGCTCCCCGCTTGGCCACGGTGGGGATGAAGTCATTCTCCAACCACTGCTGATCGTTCACCACCTCGGCGGCGTTGTCCCCCTTCACCCTGGCGTGGAATATGTCGGGATATTGGGTGGTCGAGTGGTTCCCCCAGATCGTCATGTTGGTGATTTCGGCCACCGTCACCCCTGCCCTGCGGGCAAGCTGGGCCACCGCTCGGTTGTGATCCAGGCGCATCATCGCCGTGAAGCGCTCGGCCGGAATGTCCGGGGCGTGACTCTTGGCGATCAGGCAGTTGGTGTTGGCCGGGTTGCCGACGACCAGCACGTGCACGTCATCGGCCGCGTGGTCGTTCAGAGCCTGGCCCTGGGGCTTGAAGATGCCGCCGTTGGCCTCCAGCAGGTCGCTGCGCTCCATCCCCTTGGAGCGGGGGCGGGCGCCGATCAGCAGCGCAACGTTCACGCCGTCAAAGGCTTTGTTGGCGTCATCGAAGATGTCAACCCCCGCGAGCAGCCCAAACGCGCAGTCATCCAGCTCCATCGCCGTGCCCTCGGCGGCCCGAACTGCGTCCGGGATCTCCAGTAACGAAAGATGAACGGGGGTGTCCGGACCCAGCAGCTGTCCGCTGGCGATCCGGAATAGGACGGCATATCCAATTTGGCCGGCAGCCCCGGTGACCGCGACTCGTACAGGGGTATCGCTCACTGACTCATCTCCGTTTCGGTTTGACTCGCGACGAATGTATACCCGGCTGCGCGTCGGGGCTGCGTGGACCGCGGGCCGGGTAGGGTCCGGGACGGTGAAGATCATCTACACCCAAACCGACGAGGCGCCCGCACTGGCCACCGCCTCGTTGTTGCCGATCCTCCGAGCCTTCGCGGCTCCGGCCGGCGTCACGATCGAGCTTCGGGACATCTCGCTGGCCGGCCGCATCCTGGCCCAGTTCCCCGACCGCCTCGCGCCCGAGCAATGCGTTCCGGATGCCCTGGCTGAGCTGGGGGATCTGGTCAAGACCCCGGAGGCGAACATCATCAAGCTCCCCAACGTGAGCGCTTCCGTTCCGCAGCTGAAGGCGGCGATCGCCGAGCTCCAGGACCACGGCCTGGAGGTTCCCGACTACCCGGATAATTCGACCGACGACGCCTCGAGCGAGATTCGGGCTCGGTATGACCGCGTCAAGGGCAGCGCCGTCAATCCCCTTCTGCGCCAGGGCAACTCCGATCGCCGAGCTTCAGCGGCGGTCAAGGAGTACGCCCGCCACCACCCCCATTCGATGGGCTCCTGGTCGAGCGATTCCCGTTCCCATGTGTCCACGATGAGCGACGGGGACTTCCGCTCCACCGAGCAATCGGTGACCGTCGAGCGCGACAGCCAGGTGCGCATCGAGCATGTGCGCAGCGACGGCACCGTGACGGTGCTCAAGGGCCGGATCACCGCCTCGGCAGGGGCGATCCTGGACGCGGCGGTGATGCGCCGGGCGGCCCTGGACCAGTTCCTGGCTGAGCAGCTGGGGGAGGCCAAGGCCCAGGGGGTGCTGTTCTCAGTGCACCTCAAGGCCACGATGATGCGCGTCTCGGACCCGATCATCTTTGGCCACGCCGTGCGGGCCTACTTCCAGGATCTGTTTGGTCAGTTCGGCCCGGAGCTCGAGTCGATCGGCGTGACTCCAAACGACGGGCTGACCGCGCTCCTGCGGGCGATTGAGAAGCTGCCCCGCGGCCGGCAGGACGCGGTGAGGGCCCAGATCGGCATCTGTCTGAGCGATGGGCCGGCGCTGGCGATGGTGGACTCGGACCGGGGAATCACCAACCTCCATGTCCCCAGCGACGTGATCATCGACGCCTCGATGCCCGCCGCGATCCGGTCCTCAGGCCAGATGTGGGACTCACGCGGCGAGCAGCGAGATACCAAGTTCGTGATCCCCGACCACTCCTACGCCCCTCTGTACGCGGCGGCCGTCGACCACTGCCGTGAGCACGGCGCCTTCGACCCGGCCACCATGGGGACCACTCCGAACGTGGGCCTGATGGCCCAGGCCGCCGAGGAGTACGGCTCCCATGACAAGACGTTTGAGCTCGACGCGGCCGGCCGGGTGCGGGTGCTCGACGATCGCGACGCCGTACTGCTGGAGCACCAGGTGGAGGCGGGGGACATCTGGCGGATGTGCCAGACCACCGACGCGGCCATTCAGGACTGGATCACGCTGGCCGTCGAGCGGGGCCGAGAGACGGGGTGGCCGATCATCTTCTGGCTGGACGAGGACCGGGCGCACGACCGCCAGGTGCTGGACAAGGTCCGACCCGCGCTCGGGCAGCTGGACACCGGCGGGCTCCAGGTCGAGGTCATGGACGTCGCTGGGGCGGCCCGGTTCACCCTGGACCGGGCCCGTCGGGGCGAGGACACGATCGCCGTCACGGGAAACGTGCTGCGCGACTACCTGACCGACCTGTTCCCGATCCTGGAGCTGGGCACGAGCGCCAAGATGCAGTCGATCGTGCCGCTGCTCGGCGGAGGCGGCCTGTATGAGACCGGAGCCGGGGGCTCGGCTCCCAAGCACGTCCAGCAGCTGCTGGCCGAGGACCATCTGAGGTGGGACTCGCTGGGCGAGTTCCTGGCTTTGGGGCCCTCACTGGAGCTGCTCAGCCAGCGCGAGGACAACCCGCGGGCGGCCATCCTGGCCCGCACGCTGGACCAGGCGATCGGGCGCGTGCTGGAGGAGAACCGCTCGCCGTCCAGGCGAACCGGCGAGCTCGACAACCGGGGCAGTCACTTCTACCTGGCGCTGTACTGGGCCCAGGCGCTGGCCGCTCAGGCGCAGGACCGCCACCTGGCTGACACCTTCACGCCGCTGGCCGATCGGCTGGCGCGCGACGAGGAGCGGATCGTGGAGGAGCTCTCGGCGGTGCAGGGATCCGAGGTCGACCTGGGTGGCTATTACCTGCCCGACGCCGAGCGCGTGACCGCCGTGATGCGGCCGAGCGAAACCCTCAACGCCGCGGTTCGGGAGTTCGCGGAATAGCGTTAGAGCTCGACGCCGTAGACGTCGCCCAGCTTGCGCTTCAGGTAGGTGATGAACGGCCCGACGGCGATCGGACTCCCGACCACGCGCTCGAGCAGCTCGGTGGTGGGGAACTTCGATCCGTACTGATGGACGTGCTCGCGGAGCCACTCACGCAGCGGGCCGAGCTGACCGGCGCCCAGCTCTTCCTCGAGCTGGGGGAGGTCGGCCTGGATCCGCTCCCAGAGCTGGCCCGCGATCAGATTGCCCAGGGCGTACGTCGGGAAGTAGCCGATCAGACCAGCCGACCAATGAACGTCCTGGAGGACTCCCTGGGCGTTATCCGGGACGTCCAGCCCCATGTACTCCTTGAAGCGGGCGTTCCAGGCCTCGGGCAGCTCCGAAACGTTCAGCCGCCCCTCGACGAGATCACGCTCGAGCTCGAAGCGCAGGACGACATGTAACCCATACGTGGCCTCATCGGCTTCGACTCTTATGAACGATGGGTCGACCCGGTTCACCGCTCGGTACAGCGTCAGCGGGTCCACATCGACCGCGCCGGCACTCATCTCCTTCACCGCCGGGGCCAGAACGTGGGAGAAGGAGCGGCCGCGGCCGACCAGGTTCTCCCACAGCCGGCTCTGCGACTCGTGCAGGCTGAGTGACTCCAGGCGGGCCAGCGGCGATCGCTGCAGCGAGTCCGCCACACCCTCCTCGTACAGACCATGTCCGCATTCATGCATGCCGCCGAACAGCGCCATCGGGAAGTAGTTCTCATCCCAGCGGGTGGTGATGCGCACGTCGCGCGATCCGAAGCAGGTGGCGAACGGGTGCACAGCATCGTCGAGCCTCCAGCCCTCTGGGTCGAAGCCCATCCGGCGGACCGCCCACTCGACCAACCGCCGCTGACCATCCAGTGGGAAGGCCACGTGCAGGCACGAGGTGTCGACCTCCTCTTCGGCCAGCCTCCCGATCAGCGGCATCAGCTCGGCCTTCAACTCGGTGAAGAGCCGCTCGACGGTCTCACTCCTCATCGTCGGCTCGTAGTCGTCCAGGACCACGTCGTAGGGTCGATCAAAGCCGTCGAAGCACTCGGTGTAGCGCCGGACCAGGTCCATGTTTCGCGCCAGATAGGGAGCGAAGGACTCAAAGTCGTTCTCTGCTCTGGCCTGGATCCACACCTCCTGGCCGATCGAGCCCGCCCGGGCCATCTCCGCCGCCAGGTCGGTGGGCACCCGGCGCGCCTTCTCCCAGCGCCGTCTGGTCACGGTCACAAGGCGGGCGTCATCTGAGTCCGGGCTGGCTCCGTTGAGCGCGCCCTCCGCGCCATCGATCAGCGAGCCGGTCTCACTGGAGACGAACTTTTCGTGGCGAATGCGCTCCAGCGTGGCCAGCGCCTCGGCGCGGCCCTCGCCTCCACGGCGCGGCATCATCGTGTGCTGGTCCCAGTCCAGGAGCAGCGCCGCGTCCCGGAGATCGTGAATCTGGGCCAGCCAGGTCCGCAGCGTGTCGATGGGGGTGGTCATGGTGTTACTCCGGTGCTACCCGGACTGGTCCGAGTCATCGCCCTGCACTGTGTCACCATTGCATCATGTTGCGCAGGCCGGGTTCGATCAAGCTGTTCAATCTGTTCGGGATCCGGGTCGGGGTGGACCGGAGCTGGTTCCTGATCCTGTTCCTGATGATCTTCTGGCTGTCCTCGGCGTTCAAGGACGCCCTGCACAGCTCCGACACGGTGGCCTACCTGACCACGGTGGTGACCGTGCTGGTCCTGTTCGGCTCGCTGATAGTGCATGAGCTGGGCCACGCGCTCGTGGCCCGGCGCCAGGGAATTGAGGTTCGCAAGATCGACCTGTTCCTGTTCGGCGGTCTGACCCAGATGGGGCGCGACGCCGCGACCCCGGGCGAGGAGTTCAAGATCGCCGCCGCAGGTCCGGCGGCCACGCTGGCCTTCGTGCTGGTCTGCCTGGGCGTCGACCTGGCGATCGTGGGACCCCACCGGCTCATCCACGCCGCCGAGCTCGACAACTCGGTGGCGATCACTCCGGTGCTGCTGTCACTGAGCTGGCTCCTGTTCTGGAACGTGCTGCTGCTGGCCTTCAACCTGATCCCGGCCTTCCCGCTGGACGGCGGGCGGATCGCCCGGGCCATCGTCTGGCGGATCACCGGCGAGAAGACCCGGGGCACCCGGATCGCGGCTCGCATGGGCCAGGGCTTCGGGCTGCTGCTCGGCGGGTTCGGGCTGTGGCTACTGGTCTCCTTCGGGAGCTTCAGCGGATTGTGGCTCTTGGCCATCTCTCTGCTCCTCTACCAGTCGGCCAAGGGGGCGGTGGCCCAGACCGAGTTCAGCCGGCAGATCGAGGGCGTGACCGTCGGCGATGTGATGGACCCCCAGCCCGTGGCGATCCCTGGCACAGCGCCGGTCAGCCAGGCCCTGGACGAATACTTCACCCGCTACGGCTGGGACTGGTTCCCCGTGGTCAGCGCCGAGGGCCGCCTGGTCGGGATCGCCCGGCGCGAACGCCTGCAGCAGGCGATGGACGGGGGCGAGGGGTGGCTCACCGTGGGCGCGGTGCTGGACACCGACCTGGGCTCGAATTGGCGAATCGGCGCCGACCGTCCCCTGACCGAGGTCCTGTCCTCGGACTCATTCAGCCGCCTGGGGGCCGTGATGGCCGTGGACGCCGATGGGGTGCTTCGTGGGGTGGTGACCGTGGACCGGGTCAGGCGGGCGCTTCAGTCGGCCTTCGGCCAGCCCGCCGGCCAGGGCCCGGTCTGACGGCGCGGCGAGCGCTAATGCGCCTCGCATAGAATCGCCACAGGTGCCCTCTCACGACGTGCTCATCATCGGCGCAGGCCTGGCCGGCCAGCGCGCTGCCCTGGCCGCGGCCCAGACCGGTGCCACCGTGGGCATCGTGTCCAAGGTCCATCCCGTCCGCTCCCACTCGGTGGCCGCCGCGGGCGGGATCAACGCCGCCCTGAACCCAGAGGACAGCTGGGAGTCCCACGCCTTCGACACCGTCAAGGGCTCGGACTATCTGGGCGACCAAGACGCGATCGAGGTCATGTGCCGGGAGGCGCCCGATGAGATCCTGTTCCTGGAGCACCTGGGGGTTACCTTCCACCGCAGCCAGACCGGCCACCTGGGCACGCGGGCCTTCGGCGGCGCCTCCCAGGCCCGGACGTACTACGTGGCCGACATCACCGGCCACGCGATCCTGCACGTCCTGTACGAGCAGCTGATGAAGCATCACGAGCAGCTCGACCGCTACGAGGAGTGGTTCACGACCGATCTCCTCCTGAACGATGACGGCTACTGCGTGGGCGCGATCGCCCGCGACCTGCGCGACGGACACCTGGACGTGTTCAACGCCAAGACCGTGATTCTGGCCACCGGCGGAGCGGGACAGGCCTACGAGCCCACCACCAACGGACTGATCGTGACCGGTGACGGAATCGCCCAGGCCTACCGGATCGGGGCCAAGCTGATGGACATGGAGATGATCCAGTACCACCCGACCACCCTGGCCGGGAACGGACTGCTGATCACCGAGGGCGCACGGGGCGAGGGAGCCCAGCTGTTCAACGCCGAGGGCGAGCGCTTCATGGAGAAATATGCGCCGAACAAGGTCGAGCTGGCCTCCCGCGATGTCGTCTCCCGCGCGGAGCAGACCGAGATCAACGAGGGCCGGGGCTTCCCGGACGGCACCGTGGCCCTGGATATCACCAAGGTCCCCCGCCGCCGCACGCTCGAGGCGCTGCGCGAGATCGTCAACATCGGCCGGGACTTCGCCGGGGTGGACATCACTCGGGAGCCGATCCACATCCGCCCGGGTATGCACTACATCATGGGTGGCGTCAAGACCGACGTCGACGGCGAGACCACGATCCCGAACCTGTATGCCGCCGGTGAGGTGGCCTGCGTGTCCGTTCACGGCGGCAACCGCCTGGGCGCCAACTCACTGCTGGACACGCTGATCTTCGGCCGGCGCTCGGGCGAGCACGCAGCCGCCAAGGCCAAGCGCATGCCCATGCCCACCACACCCGCAACCAGGATCACCGACACCGAGCGGCGGATCGCCGAGATCGCCGGCCGGGACTCCGAAGGACCCCGGGTGGCGGCGATCAAGCACGAGCTGGGCGCGACGATGAACCAATACGTGGCGGTGTTCAGAGACGCCGAGGGCCTGGCCAAGGCCCAGGAGAAGACCCGTGAGCTCAAGGAGCAGGCAGCCCAGGCCGGCATCGACGACCGTGGGCTCGTGTTCAACCAGGACGTGATCGCCGCGTTGGAGCTTGGGTACATGCTCGACGTGGCCGAGACGATCGTGGTCGGCGCGATTGAGCGCCAGGAGTCGCGGGGAGCCCAGTTCCGGACCGACTTCCCCGAGCGCAACGACGACGAGTGGCTCAAGCACATCGACATCTCGCTGGATGGCGGGGACGAGCCCAAGGTGAGCTACTCGGAGGTCACGATCACGCGCTGGCAACCGGAGGTGCGCACCTACTGATGGCCGAGTACACGCTCAGGATTCGTCGTTTCGATCCCCAGTCCGGCGAGGCCGCCTTCTGGGAGGACCACACAATTGAGATGGAGCCGAAGAAGTCCGTGCTCGACGCGATCCTCAAGGTCAAGGAGGAGACCGACGGCTCGATCGGGATCCGCTGCTCCTGCCAGCAGGCCATCTGCGGGTCGTGCGGAGTGCGGATGAACGGCAAGCCCGGGCTGGCCTGCAACACCCACCTGGACGAGGCGGCGCAGCGGGGGCACGGGACAGGCTGGAACCCGGCCGATGCGGCCGGCACGAGCAACGGCGGATCCGGCGCCGGCGACACCACACCGACCGGCGTCATCGAGGTCGAACCGATGGGGAACATGCCCGTGATCAGGGACCTGATCGTGGACATGGACGAGGTCCACTGGAAGAAGATCCAGCGCGTAACGCCGTGGCTGGTCAACAAGGAGCCGATCCCCGAGCGGGAGTACATCGTGCCCCACGAGAATATGGTCGACGTCACCCAGACGATGGCCTGCATCCAGTGCGGCGCGTGCGTGTCCGACTGCCTGTCGATGGAGGTTGACCCGGGATTCATCGGTCCGGCAGCGCTGGCCAAGGCCTACCGCTTCGTGGGCGACCCGCGGGATGCGGACAGGCACGAACGCCTGGCGGACCTGGGGGAGGATCCGCACGGGATCTTCGACTGCACCCACTGCTTCAACTGCATCGACGCCTGCCCGAAGGGCGTCGACCCGATGAGCCAGATCATGCGGCTGCGCCGCATCGCCGGCTCGGACGAGAAGCTCAACGACCCCAACAACGGCCACCGGCATGAGAGCTCGTTCAACACGCTGATCCGGGACTACGGCCTGCTCCACGAGGCCGAGCTCCTGCCCCGTAGCTACGGCGGTGACTCGTGGTTCGGCAAGTTCAGCCCCGACGCCGGGAAGGTGCTGCTCAGATCCCTGCCCGCGATGATCCCGGCGATTCTGCGAGGCAAGGTCAACATCAAGCTCGCTCTCCTGGGGCACAAGATCGGCAAGCCCGATCTGAACTCGGTCAAGCGGATCTACAAGCAGGTCGAGTCCCGCGACCAGCGCGTCGAGCTCAACCTGTACGTGACCGGATATGAGGACGAGCCCGAGGACTCCGGGCCGCAGACCAAGCAGACGGCGGGAGCCGGGGATGGACAGGGCCAGCCCGAGGCCGCGGGTGCCGCCGATCGCCAGCCGCCGGCCGAGACGTCGGTGCCCGACACCGATGGCAGCGCCACCACCCCAGAGGCCCAGGACCAGACCCCGGAGGAATCCTCATGAAGGTGGCCTACTGGCCCGGCTGCGTGAGCCGCGGCTTCACCCCCGAACTGCACGGGTCGATGGCCAAGGTGGCCCCGCTGCTGGACATCGAGCTGATCGAACTCGACCGGGCCAACTGCTGCGGCGCCGGCGTGATCGCCGAGCACAACCAGGAACTGGCCGACACCCTGAACGCCCGCACGTTCGCCCTGGCCCAGCAGACCGACGGCGAGCTGATGATGAACATTTGCTCGACCTGCCAGGGCGCCCAGAGCGAGTGCCAGGAGCGGCTGGACGCCAACACCGAGTACCGCGACCACGTCAACTCGGTTCTGGCCGAGGACGGCCTGGTCTACGAAAAGGGCCTGACCAACAAGAACTTCCTGTGGCTGCTGGTGGAGAACCTGGGCCTCGACGAGCTGCGGTCGCGGGTCAAGCGCCCGCTGGAGAATCTCCGCGTGGGGCCGTTCTACGGCTGTTACATCGTGCGCCCGGTCAACCGGCTGGGAATCGACGACGAGCACCCGCGCGACCGCTATCTGCACATGGTGATCGAGGCCCTGGGTGGGACCGTGGTCGACTATGCCGGCGTCTACAAGTGCTGCGGCTTCCCGATCATCACGATGAACATGGATGCGTCGCTGACCCAGGCCGGACGCCATCTGGGAGACGCGCTCGACGCGGAGGCCGACTGCCTGGTCGTGCCGTGTCCGCTCTGCCATCTCAACCTGGATCTCCAGCAGCCGCTGGCCGAGCGGGCTGTGGGCCGCGAGCTCGGGCTTCCTGTCCTACACCTCCCCCAGCTCGTGGGCCTGGCCCTCGGGCTGTCGCCCAAGGAGCTGGGGATGAGCAAGCACGTGGTGCGCCCGACGTCGGTGATCGACTGGTCGACGTCGGTCGTCGCGACGGCATAGCCATCCTGAGCCGGGGCGCTGGCATCCTGCGCCGGCCCGCTGGCGTCCTGGCCGTCCCACTGGCGTCCTGGGCCGGCCCTAGCGTCCTGGGCCCCGCCTACCCTCCGGGGTGTGAGGCGATGGCTTCGACGACTGTTCGGGATCACGTCCCGGGAGCCTGAGCGGGAGACCCCTGGTGAGCGCCTCGAGGCTGCCCAGCGGCGGCTGAAGGACACGATTCCGGCGCCCCAGGACGACGCGACGCGGTAAGGGCTCCGGTGAGCGGGGCGAGTGGGGCCGGGCGGCGGCTGGCGGCACCGCGGGCGGCGGCTCGCGCGGATTCGATGGCGAATAGGTCCGACTATTTCGGACCTATTCGCCATCGTTCGCAATGCCGCCGCTGCTCCGCCCGACCGCCCGACGCGCCCCCGCGCCCGACGCGCCCCCGCGCCCCTTAACGACGATGAGCGAGGCGGCCGCCTCGCTCGTATCGTCGTACCCTTTGTCCGCCCGATGGCAGTTGGTCGACGGGCCTCCCAACCCATCGCTGAAACCCGCTCCGCATCATGATCTGCCGACGAGGATCCGTCGTCCCCTGCTCAGGGTGATCTTGGGGTGAGGGTGGATCGCCCTCCTGCGGTGACCAAAGGGTGATAAAGGGTGATACGAGGGGTGATGGGAAACGTCACCCGCCGGCCGCCTGCACCGGTGCTAGCCTGCGGGCCGCCCGGCGGGTGCAGCGGCGCGCCGGCACCCTCGGCCATGGCTTCGCACACCCCCGTCTCCGTCGTCCTGAGCAGTTTTGAGGACATCGTGTCGCTGGGACTGCGCGCCCTGATCGACGAGGATCCGAGCGTCCAGTTGCTGGCCAGCGGAGTCACCCCGGACGAGCTCAGCGCCAGCCTGGACGCCCAGCGGCCGAGAGTGGCGATCGTCAACTACGGCTCGCTGACCAGCCCGACCCAGCTGCGCGAGCTGAGCCAGCAATTCCCCGAAACCCGCCTGGTCGTGCTGGCCAACCGCCCCACGCCCGGCGAGTGCCGGCAGATGCTGGCCTTCGGCGCCACGGCCTGTCTGGCCAAGAGCACCGAGGCCCGGGACGTTCTGCACGCCATTCACCTGGCCTCGCGCGGCCTGACGGTCCTGCCCCCGGCCACGCTCGACGACCCGCCACTGGGACAGGAGATCCTCACTCCCCGCGAGGCCGATGTGCTCGAACTCCTCCAGGGCGGCCGCTCGAACGCGGAGATCGCCCAGGCCCTGCACGTGAGCATTGAGACCGTTCGCACGCACGTGCGGCGGATCTACCGCAAGCTCGGAGTCGGGAACCGGCGCGAGCTGCGGGCCGAGCGTTAGACCGCGCTGGCGCGCGCCCGGACCAGCAACTCGGCGATCTGGAGCGCGTTGGTGGCCGCGCCCTTGCGCAGGTTGTCCGCCACGATCCACATACTGAGCGCGCGGGGGTGGGATGGGTCGTCGCGGATCCGGCCCACGAACACCTCGTCGCGGCCCGTCGCGGCCAGCGGCGTGGGGACGTCCTCCACCACGATCCCGGGGGCTTTCTCAAGCAGAGCCCGGGCGTCCTGGGCGCAGAGCGGCTCCCGGGTCTGGATGTTGACCGCGATCGAGTGGCCGATCCGGACTGGCACGCGGACGCAGGTCACGGCCACGCCGATCGACTCGTCCTCGAGGATCTTGCGCGTCTCGAACATCATCTTGCGCTCCTCGTCGGTGTGGTCGTCGCCCTCGGCGAAGTTCCCCGCCGCTCCGATCACGTTGAACGCGATGTGCTCGGGATACACCTCCGGAGCAGGCATCTCCATGCCGTGGAGGTTGGTGTGGGCCTGGGTCTCCAGCTCGTCGATGGCCTTCTTCCCCGTCCCGCCCACGGACTGGTACGTGGATACGACCAGCCGCTCGATCCCGGCGGCCCGGTGGATCGGAGCCAGGGCAACGAGCAGCTGCATGGTCGAGCAGTTGGGGTTGGCGATCAGCCCGCGATGGCGCTCCAGGGCCTGGGGATTGACCTCAGAGACAACGAGCGGGATCTCAGGATCCCGGCGGAAGGCGGATGAGTTGTCCACCACGATCGCCCCCGCGTCCACGAACCGCGGCCCCCACTCGCGGGAGACCGAGGCCCCGGCCGAGAACAGCGCGATGTCAAAGCCCTGGATCGACTCGTCGCTCAGGCCCTGGACGATGCGGCCATCCAGCTCCATGCCCGCCGATCGCTCCGAGGCGAAGGGCACGACCTCGGAGGCCGGGAAGTCCCGTTCCCGAATGACGGCCAGCATCGTCTGACCCACCAGCCCGGTGGCCCCGACAACGGCCACACGCGGGCTGCCGTTCACCGCGCCTCCTGACCGATCGGCCGCTCCTGGTGGACCTCGGTAGCCCCGAGCTCGAACGCGCCGTGGAGTGCCTGAACGGCCTGCTCGACCCTGTCGGCTTTGATCACACAGGAGATCTTGATCGGCGAGGTGGAGATCATCTCGATATTGATGCCTTCATCGGCCAGGACCTGGAAGACCTTAGCCGCCACACCGGGGTGCGATCGCATGCCCGCGCCCACGATTGAGACCTTGCCAATCTCCTGATCGGTGTCGATGTCAGCCAGCCCCAGCGAGTCCTGGAGCGGGGCCAGCGCCTGCTTGGCCGCCGGCAGATCCTCGTAGGAGACGGTGAACGACACCTCGGCGGCCCGACCCTCTCCGAGCGGCTCATTCTGGATGATCGTGTCCACGTTGCAGTTGGCCTGCGCCAGGGCACCGAAGATCGCTGCCGCGGCCCCCGGTCGGTCGGGCACCCCGAGCAGCGTGATCCGCGCCTCCTCGGTGGAGTGCGTGACGGCGGTGATCAGGGCGTGTTCCATCGTCTCCTCTTCTCCTAGAACAACGGTACCCGGGGCATCCTCAAAGCTCGATCGGCAGTGGATCTTCACGCCGTGCGTGCGGGCGTACTCAACCGAGCGCAACTGCAGGACCTTGGCCCCCGACGCGGCCATCTCAAGCATCTCCTCAAAGCTGACCTGAGGGAGCTTGCGTGCGTCCGGGACCAGCCTGGGATCGGCCGTGAACACGCCGGCCACGTCGGTGTATATCTCGCACACCTCGGCCTCGATCGCCGCGGCCAGGGCCACGGCTGTCGTGTCCGAGCCCCCGCGGCCCAGCGTGGTCACATCCCGGCTGGTCGACACTCCCTGAAAGCCGGCCACGAGCACGATCCGGTCGTCCGCCAGCGCCTCGCGAATACGGTCGGCCCGGACATCGATGATCCGGGCCTTGGTGTGTGAGGTGTCGGTGACGATCCCGGCCTGCGAGCCGGTGAGGGAGATGGCCCGGTGGCCGAGGTCGTTGATGGCCATGGCGCACAGAGCGCAGGAGATGCGCTCGCCGGTGGACAGGAGCATGTCCATCTCCCGAGGGTCGGGATGCGGCGAGACCTCCTGGGCCATGGCGATCAGGTCGTCAGTCGTCTGGCCCCGGGCGGAGAGGACAGCGACGACGCGCTTGCCCCGCTCCCGCTGGGCCACGATCCGCCGAGCGGCCCGCTGAAGCCGCTCCGCGTCGGCCACGGAGGTGCCGCCGAACTTCATCACGATCGTTTCCGCCATCCCGGTCAATGTACGGATTCAGTCGCTGCAGTGTCCTGGGTGAAGCCACCACGTGCGCCCCATCCCGAGCGACTCAAAGCCGACGGTGCGGTAGAGCAGCTCGCCCTCGGGCGTGGCGTTGAGCCCGGCGTGGCTGCACCCGAGCCGGCGGCCCAAACGGCAGGCGGCGAGGGTCAGCGCCCGGCCGATCCCCAGCCGGCGGTGGTTCTCGGCCACGCCCATGTTGTAGATCCCGGCCAAACCCCGCCAGGCGTTGACCACGACATGGCCGACGGTCCGCCCCTCGGTCACCACGGCCAGGTGGTGCGTGCGCGCCGGGTCGGCCAACGCGCTCGTGTAGGGCAGCTGCCGGTCCCCCGGGCCCGGCACAAAGCCGACGATCTCGTACCGACGGTCATCGTCGGACGGTCGATCGAGGGCGATCGCCATCCAGTGCGGCTGCCACCCGACCTCGAACCCCCGGGCCACCAGCAGGCCCTGCAGTGCTGGGTCCTCATCCAGCGACCAGCACGAGAGGCGATCGAGCCCAAGCACTCGCGCCCGCCGCAGCAGCTCATCAATCCGGGCCGCCGACCGAGCGCCGGGGCCGGGGAAGGCGATGGTTCCCCACGGCGGTTCGGCCGCGAGCTCCACCCCACCCGGCCGCTCCACGCAACCTCCGCGCGTGGCGGCCCCACGTCTGAACCAGGCCCGGTGGTTGGCGGCAATCGCCCGCCGCAGCGTCTGGGCCTCAGTCACCCCGCGACTCAGACGGCGCGCCGACCGACCAGCGCCCGGCCCAGCGTGAGCTCGTCGGCGTACTCCAGGTCGGCGCCCACGGGAAGCCCGCTGGCCAGCCGGGTCACAGTCAACTCGGGCGACGCCGCGCGCAGGCCGTCGGCCAGGTGGAGCGCGGTGGCCTCACCGGTCGTGGTCGGGTTGGTGGCGATCACGACCTCGCGCACGCCGCCGTCGCGCACGCGCGCGTACAGATCGGCGATCCTCAGATCCTCGGGCCCGATCCCGTCGATCGGCGAGAGCGCGCCGCCGAGCACGTGGTAGCGGCCGCCGAATTCGTGCGTACGCTCGATCGATATCACGTCCGAGGGCTGCTCGACCACGCAGATGGCCTGGCGGTCGCGCCGCTCGTCCGAGCAGACCCGGCAGACCGGGCCGTCGGCCAGGTTGAAGCACACCTCGCACAGTCCGATCCGCTGCTTGACCTCCCTGATCGCCTCGGCGAGTGCGAACGCCTCCTCGTCGCCTGAGCGCAGGATGTGGAAGGCCAGCCGTTGGGCACTGCGACCGCCGATCCCCGGGAGCTTTGACAGCTCGGCGATCAGGCGCTGGACGGGCGGGGCGTAGACGCTCAGGACCTGGACCTCTAGAAGCCTGGGAGCCCCAGATTGCCCAGGCCCCCCGCGATCCCGCCCAGCTTGGACGACGCCAGCTCCTGGGCCGAGCGAAGGCCCTCGTTTACCGCGGCCAGGATCATGTCCGAGAGCATCTCGGGGTCCTCCGGATCGACGGCCGCGGGATCGATCGTGATCGACTTGACGTGCAGATCTCCGGTCACCTCGACCTTCACCATGCCGCCTCCGGCGGACGCCTCCACCACCTCGCTCTTGAGGCTCTCCTGGGCGGCCAGCATCTCCTGCTGCATCTTCTGAGCCTGGATCAGCAGCTGTTGCATGTTTGGGGGTTGGGGCATCGTCACTCCTCGCTAACTGGTCTCGGCGTCGGCGTCATCATCGAAGATCTCCTCGGCGTCGAACTCCTCCATGAAGCGCCGCACGAGCTCCTCGCCCGAGAGGGTGGCATCCCCGCTGGCCTCAGCGGGTTCCCCGTTCTCGCGCAGCTCGTACGTCAGCTGGAGGCGCTGCCCGGTCACGGTGGCGAGCGCGTCGACGGCCATCCGGCGGTGGTCCTCCTGCTCGGCCTTGCGCTTCAGGAAGGCGGCGCCCTCCGGGAAGGCCAGCACGAGCTCGCGCTCCCCGGCCTCGACGGGCCGGGCGTCCTGAAGCAGCGCGGCCAGCATCGCGTTCTGAGACCTGACGAGCTCCACGACGGCCGGCCAGGCCTCGATCGCAGCCCCCAGCCCAAGCGAGGGTCCATCCTGGCGGTCCGGAGGCGGTGGCGCGGGAGCTTCGACCGCGGTCGTGGACGTTCGCGGCGGGGCGGACTGCGGGGATGCCTGCTGGGCCCCCTCAAGCCGTTCGATCCGGGCCAGCAGCGCCGCCCTGGAGGAGTCGAGCTCGGGCGCGGCCGCCTTCACCAGCACCAGCTCGAGCTGAATCCGGGCCTGCCCCCCGTTGGAGGTGGCCTCGAGCGCCTGAGCCACCAGGTCGAGCAGCCGGACCGAGTCGCCTGGGGCCAGCCCGGCGGCCTGGGCGATCAGCCGGCCGTCGCGCTCCGGGGTCACCCGCAGCTCCGCGGGCACCTCGCCCAGGACCTGCACGGCCAGCAGCTCGCGGGCGTGGACCTCCAGGTCGCGCAGCACCTGCCCGGGATCCCGGCCCGACTCTCCCAGCGCCGCCGTGGCCCGCATGGCCTGGGCGGGGGCGCGGGCGATGATCGCGTCGACGGCCTCGAACAGCTGCTCGGAGTCGGTGACCCCCAGCACGGCCAGCACGTCGGCGGGCTCGATCCGGCGCTCGCCGGCGTACGTGACGAGCTGCTCCAGCGTTCCCAGCGCGTCGCGGAAGCTGCCGGTGGCGTGGCGGGCGATCAGGGTCAGGGCGGCCGGGTCGGCATCGATGCTCTCGGCCTCGACGACCCGGGACAGCACGGTGCCCACCTGCTGCACGGAGGGCCGGCCGAAATCGAACCGGTGGCAGCGGTCGACGACCGTCGGCAGGACCTTCTGGGCTTCGGTCGTGGCCAGCACGAAGATCGTCCGCGGTGGCGGTTCCTCGAGCGTCTTCAGAAACGCGTTCCACGCCTGGGTGGAGAGCATGTGGGCCTCGTCCAGGATGTAGACCTTGTGGCGGCCCGAGACCGGCGCGTAGCCGACCTTCTCCCGCAGGTCCCGGATGTCGTCCACCGAGTTGTTGGAGGCGGCGTCCATCTCGATCACGTCCAGCGAGCTGGCGCTGGCGATCGCCGTGCACGACTCGCACACCCCGCAGGGCTCGATCGTCGGGCCACGCTCGCAGTTCAGGCAGGCGGCCAGGATCTTGGCCATGCTCGTCTTGCCCGTCCCGCGGGAGCCCACGAACAGGTACGCGTGGTGGACCTTGTCCTGCTGGACCGCGTTCTGGAGGGTGCGGACAACATGCTCCTGTCCGACGACGTCGGCGAACGTGCGGGGGCGGTGACGGCGGTAGAGCGAGGGCCCGGAGGGCATCCAAGCGAGTCTAGTTAGGGGATGAAAAGCGACCGTGCACCCTCCGTCGAAGCCGGTTCCCGGGGCGCTTCCGTTGCCTGGAGCTCCGGCCCGGTGATCCCGTTGCGCCTGGAGGTGACCGCTTAAGGCTGCTTCCTTCCGGACCTGACCTGGTTCGCGGGCCTTCATCGCCACGGGACCGAGCCATCAACGCCTCAGGCTTGGCGCTGACCCCGGGCCTCGCCCCTCGGGAGGGGATTCAGCCCCGCTATAGCGGATTGCGGGTACAGGGCACCGCTAGCACCCCGCCTAGCACGGTCACCGTGGATGGTAATGGCATTGCGGGGCGCGCCGCTCCCACCGGTATCGTCTCCAGACCATGTCTGTCGGAGTCATCGGGCTCGGCTACGTGGGGCTTCCACTGGCGGTGGCCTTCGCCGAAGCCGGCCAGGAGGTCGTGGGGATCGATGTGGATCCGCGAAAGATCCACGCCATCAAGTCCGGTGAGTCCTACATCGAGGACATCCCATCGGAGCGTCTACGAGCCGTCCTGCCGCTGATTGAGGCCAACTCGCATTACGCGCCCCTGGCCCGCGCGGACGCGGTGCTCATCTGCGTGCCCACCCCGCTGACCCCCAACCGCGAGCCGGACCTGGGCGCACTCATGTCGGCCGGCCAGGGACTCGGGGGTGTGCTTCAGAAGGGTCAGCTCGTGGTCCTCGAGTCGACCACCTACCCGGGCACGACCCGCGAGCAGCTCGTGCCACTGCTGGAGCAGGAGTCAGACCTTAAGGTGGGCCAGGATGTGAACGTGGCCTTCTCTCCCGAGCGGGTCGACCCGGGCCGGACCGATTTCACGATGCGCAACACGCCGAAGGTGATCGGGGGGATGACGCCGCGGTGCGCCGAGCGGGCCGCCGAGCTTTACGGGCTGGTCTGCGATCGCATCGTCCCGGTCTCCACACCGGAGGCGGCCGAGATGACCAAGCTGCTCGAGAACATCTTCCGCTCGGTCAACATTGCGCTGGTCAATGAGCTGGCCATCCTGTGCGAGCGGATGGGAATCGACATCTGGGAGGTCGTCGACGCCGCGGCCACCAAGCCGTACGGGTTCATGCCCTTTGAGCCGGGCCCGGGGATGGGCGGGCACTGCCTGCCTGTGGACCCCTTCTACCTGACCTGGCGGGCCCGCGAGTTCCACATGTCAACCGAGTTCATCGAGCTGGCGGGGAAGATCAACCAGCAGATGCCCTACCACTGCGTGGAGCGGATCGAGCGAGCGCTCAACGACGTCGCCAAGCCGGTCCGCGGGTCGCGGATCGCCGTCCTGGGGGTGGCCTACAAGGCCGGCGTGGGAGACCTTCGGGAGTCCCCCGCCCTGCGGATCATGGGGGTCCTGTCCGACCGCGGGGCCGAGCTCTCCTACCACGACCCATACGTCCCGTCGCTGCCCGAGTTCGGGCTGAAGAACGTGCCGCTTGAAGCGGCCATCGCCGGCGCCGACGCGGTGGTACTGGTCACGGCACACCCAGGCGTCGACTACGGCGCCCTGGTGGCACAGGCCGACCTGCTCGTCGACCTCCGGGGAGCCACCCGGGGCCAGAGCGCTCCGAACGTCGTCCGGCTGTAGGGGCCGAGCGGTCCGCTACGGGGGCCCGGCGCCGCTGAGCATGCTCTGACGCAAAGCGTGCGGGAAGGTCGGGCCCGGTGGGTGCAGCGGAAGGCCGTCGGGGTCGGGGTTGAGGAAGACGGGCCGGCGGGGTGGCTGGTGGAAGTCGAAGTCCCTGATCAGGTTGCCCAGAATCCCGACGTTCTCCCGGACATCGGGGCGGGGATCCGGCCGGCCGTCGGCCTTCGGGTTCAGGCGCTGCGAGCCCATGAAGTCGTCCTCAATGAACTTCAGGTAGGCGTCGAAGCTCAGCGTCTGGTGGTCGATGTACCCGCTCCGGGCGTACGGACTGATCACCATGCCGGGGACCCGCAGCCCGTAGCCCTGCCCGTCGACCGACGGTGGAGCCACATGGTCGTAGTAGCCGCCCCAGTCGTCCCAGGCCAGGAAGATCGCGGTGGAGCTCCAGTCGGGCCCGTGCATGATCGCGTTGATCACGTTGGTCACGTGCGACTGGCCGGCGGCGAGGTTGGCCGGCGGATGCTCGGAGTCATCCCCACTCGGGACAACCCAGGACACCGCGGGCAGAGTGCCCTTCTGGGCGTCGGCGAAGACCTGGGTCGAGCCCACGATGTTGCCGGTCTGCCTGTCCTGACGCACGTCGCCGAACTCGGGCAGCGGATTCCAGATCGACGGGGTGGTCACGACCTGAGCGATGGGTTTGCAGCTCGCCGCGCCGGAGTTGCAGTCGGGCTCGGTTCCCTGCTGAACGTAGTAGCGCCAGCTCACGTGGTGCTTGTGGAGGAGGTAGGTGATGTCCGTCCAGCCGTAGATCGGTGGCTGCTGATCGGTGGCGGGCAGCGCCAGCCCACTGACTCCGCTGAACAGATCCTCGACGCTCTCATTCTGGGCCGGCCCGGGGAGAGCATCAAACTCCTGGTCGTACTCCGGAAAGCGGTTGTCGGCCACGCAGGTGAAGGGGTGATTGCCGTCCTTACACCGGGCCGACCAGCCGGAGACCATGTAGAGATGAGAAACCTCGCTCCAGGCCCTGGCGGGTTCGAACATGTGATCCTGGAGCACGAAGTCGTGCGCGTACTTCCAATAGTTCGGGAGCTCGGCCGCGTTGTAGTAGCCCATCACGTCCAGGCAGCGGTCGCCGATCGGCGGGCGCTGGTTGACCGGCGGCTCGGCGTTGGCCACACAGCCGACCGTCTTGGTGTCCGGTGTCGTCCCCTCAGCCTGGCCGACGAACCCGTCCATCTTGCCGCCGTCGATGTCAGCCATCGCGCTCTCCTGGAAGTGCGGGCCGCCGTCACCTGACATCTGCCTGTCGTGGTAGGGCTTGTCACACCCGCCCCGGTTGGGATCCGGGACGCAGGGCACCCGCCCGGGATGGCCAGCCAGTCCCGGGATGCCGTCGGCCTTCGGGAAGGTGCCGAAGTAGTTATCGAAGCTGTGGTTCTCCTGCATGATGATCACCACATGCTTGATCAGGTGGATGCCGGCGGCACCCGCCGAGGCGTTGGCCGGTGCGACGCAGCTCAAGGCCGTGACCAGGGTCATTAACCCAGCGGTCAAACAGGCAGACGTTCCGGCGCGGAGCCACCCAGGGCACGGTCGCATCCCGTTCTTATAGGCAATGGGCGGCCTACTGCCAACCAGAACTGTCCGAAAACCAGACCCGGACGGGCCGCTGGCGGAGGACCGCCGGGTCAGGTCAGGCGGACGCGAGCGAGCTGAACCGGGTCGACCAGCAGGTCCATTTCTGCCACCCGGCCGTCGACGATCGTGAAGGCCACGACCGAGGCCACGCGGTCCGGCAGGACCACGACGGCGCCGGGGCGGCCGTTGACCAGCGCCGGTCGTCCGAATGGGGCCGTCGGGGTGCCCCGGGCTAGGACGAGCTGGGCCACGGGCCCGGCGCCGCGGAGCTCGGCGGGCACCCGGGGACCGGTCGGGCCGCCCTCGCCACGGAACACAACGTCGGGGTCGAGCACCTCCAGGAGAGCCTCGAAGTCGCCCTCCCGGGCCGCGGCCAGGAAGGCCTGGACGACCTGCCGCTGCTCGGCCCGCGGGTGGGGATGAGGATCGCCCGCTCCTCTGACCCGCCGTCTGGCCCGGCTGGCCAGCTGGCGGGTGGCCGGGACGCTGCGCTCGACGATCGGGGCGATCTCCTCGAAGCCGACCCCGAACATGTCGTGCAGGACGAAGGCCAGCCGTTCGGGCGGGGTCAGCTTCTCCAACACGACCAGCATGGCCACCCCGACCGAGTCGGCCATCAGCGCCTCCTGCTCCGGGTCATTCCAGCCTTCGACGGCCACCGTCGTGTCCGACGACCACTCGTCGACCAGCTCCTCCCGCCGGGCCTGGCGAGCTCTCAACATGTCCAGGCAGATGCGGCTCAGAACCGTGGTCAGCCAGCCGCGCATATTCTCGACCGCAGCCGTCTCGGACCGGCTGAACCGCAGCCATGTCTCCTGAACGGCGTCCTCAGCCTCGGCCGATGAACCCAGCATCCGGTGCGCCACGTGGTTGAGGTGGGGGCGGTTCTGCTCGAACTGCTCGGTCTGCCAGTGCTCCTGAGTCATCTCGTCACAGCCTCGGGTCGCGGTCCGTCATACCGGTGACGAGTTGAACGTTCCCGGTGTGACAGCCGGGGCACGGCGACACAGGAGCGGATCCGATGCATGTGATCGAGGTAAGAGGGTTGCGCAAGACCTACGCTGGCGGAGTCGAGGCCGTCAGAGGGATCGACTTCGACGTGGGCGAGGGCGAGGTGTTTGGACTGCTGGGGCCCAACGGCGCCGGCAAGTCCACCACGGTGGGAATACTGACCACGACCGTCCGGCCCACGGCCGGGACGGGCCGGATCGCCGGCTACGACGTAGTCGGGCAGCCGCGGCTGGCCCGGAGCGTGTCGAGCGTCGTGTTCCAGGACGCGGTTGTGGATCGGGGTCTGACCGGCCGGGCCAACCTGGAGCTGCACACGCGGCTGTGGGGCGTTGATGGCGCGGTGGCCAAGGCCCAGACCGAAGAGCTCGTGGTCGCGCTGGGACTGGGCGCGCTGATCGAGCGGCCGGTATCCGGCTACAGCGGCGGGGAGCGGCGGCGGCTGGAGATCGCGCGCGCGCTGACCTCTCGCCCCCGAGTGCTGTTTTTGGACGAGCCCACCGTCGGGCTCGATCCGCGGATCCGTCACGAGCTGCTGGACGTGATCAGCGGGCTGCGGACCCGGGACGACCTGACGATCCTGCTCACCACCCACTATTTGGACGAGGCCACCCGGCTGTGTGACCGAGTGGGCATCATGCACGGCGGCTCGCTGGTCGCTCTGGACAGCCCGCGGACGCTGCTCGAGGGCCTGGGGCAGGAGATCCTCGAGTTCCGAGTGGACGGCGACCCGCGGCAGGCCCTGGGCGTCCTCCGCGGTCGCGGGGTGGCCGGACCCGATGCGTTCGCGGTCGGTGCCCGGGTGACGCTTCCCCTGCACCGGCACACCGCAGCGGAGGCCGTAGCGGCGATCGATGCCGAGTCGCTGCGGATCGCCGAGGTGGCCACCCGCGCCCCGAACCTGGACGACGTGTACCTCAAGTTCACCGGCTCGCCAAGCGAGGCGGCCTAACCCAAAGGAGTAACTGAAATGTCAGCCCTAGCTGAATCGATTCCCGTCCCGTCGCAGCGTCGTGACCCGAGGCGATCCACGCACGCGCTGCTGACGTTGGCCCGGCGCCGGATCGCGCTCACGGCCAGCAACCCCAGGCAGATCCTGGTTCCGCTGCTGGGACCGGCGATCCTGGCCATGGTGGTGGCACCCGCCCTGAAGGTGGCCACCGGGGGTCTGCGCTCCCACATCGACTACCAGGCGTTCGTCGGCGTGGGCACGGTCGGACTGGTCGTCCCACTGAGCTGCATCTTCGCCGGGCTGAGCGTGATCGTAGACCGGCACAGCGGAGCCCAGCGAGAGCTGCTGGCCGCACCGATACCAAGGGCCTACCTGGTGCTGGGCAACCTGGTGGTCGCGGTCGGGCTGTCGATCCTTCAGGTCGTTGTCCTGATCGGCCTGGCGGCGGCCCGTGGCGCCTCGTTCCACATCAGTCTGACCGGACTGGCCTGGTTCACCGCAGCGGCGCTGCTCTTCGCAGTGTTCATGTACAGCGTGGCCGAGGCCCTGGCCGCCCGGATCGGCAAGCAGGAGGAGTACATCGGGGCCACCCCCCTGGTGGCGATCCTGCCCTTCTTCCTGGCCGGATCGCTGTTCCCGATCGGCGCGATGCCCGGCTTCCTGACCGCGATCGCCAAGTTCTTCCCGCTCACCCATGCACTGGCCCTAATGCGCTACGCGGTCGTCGACCCCTCGGGCCGGGGGTTGCACGACATCTGGGGCATGCACAACACGACGGCCGAGGCGTGGCTGAGCCTGGCCGTGATGGCGCTGTTCGCAGCCGCGCTTTTGGGGCTGGCGATCCGCCTGTTCAGGCACTCGGCGGTCCGGTGACGCGCCAGGCGCCCGGGCCGTTTGCCGGTGGTCTGAAGCCCGGTGGCTAGGTTGCTACCCGGCTGACCGCTGCCGGGTCGGGCGCCGTCGGCTCAGGCGCCCACACCGCTCCGCGCTCCGGGACCGGACCAAGGGCTATCGGTTGTGCAACCGCTCGGTACACGGTCACTGCCGGCCGGGGCCGGCGAGGACGCCTGCGCTCGGGACCCGTATAGCCAGAGTCAAAACGATCGACGCCGCGGCGATCCGACTCGAGGCCGGCCGGCAGCCACCCCGGGGAGCCGGGGGCGGGAGAGCTGACCGGCAGAAGCTGAATCCGAGCCTGCGTGGCGACCCGCGAGCGGAGCCGAGGCGGTCGCTCGGCGATGATCGTCCGCAGAACGCGGCAGCCGTCCCGGACTGCGTTCAGATTCGACGCGCCGGCACGCCGCACGAGCTCGACGCTCGAAACCTCCGCCACCTTCAATCCCGCCTTGACCACCCGGAGCACCAGCTCGGACTCGATCTCGAATCCGTCCGCGGCCAGCGCGAGCAGCGGGAGGCTGCGCCGCCAGAACGCGCAGTAGCCGTAGCACAGATCCGTGAAATCGCAGCCGTAGAGAAGGTTCACGAGGCGCACGAACGCCTGGTTACCGCCCCTGCGCAGCCGCGTGAAGTCCTCCGAGCCGCCCCCCGGGAGATGACGCGATCCCTTGACAAAGTCGGCCCCCGCCTGCAGGGCCCGGACGAACCGACCGATCTCGGCCGGGTTGGTACTGCCGTCGGCGTCGAGCATGACGATGAGGTCGCCCCTGGCAGCCGCAAAGCCAGCCCGCAGCGCGGCTCCCTTCCCGAGCTGAGGTTGGTGGACGACGACGAGGTTGGGGACGAGGTCGCGGGCCACGATCTCGGTGGCGTCGGCGGAGCGGCCGTCGACCAGGATCACCTCGGTCACCCACTCGGGGATTCGCTCGAGCACCCAGCCGATGGCCTTTGCCTCATTGAGCGCCGGGATGACCACGGATACCGTGGTGGTCGGCGTGAGCCGCTGCAAGGCAGCGGAGCGCGCCGGCCCGCCTGCATCGGGACGCCGGCGTCGCTTGGCCCGCCCGACGCCTGCCCGCTGGCGCGTCGGCCTATCTACGCTGAACGTGAGGCCGATTCCTGCGCAGGTCAGCAAGCCAAGCGCTGAAAAAAGTGCAACTGCCATCTCGCGTCCATGCCTCCGGTCAAAATCCCATGTCCGAAAACCGGATACGTGATGCCCAAGAGCCCCACAGCCCCATCGGCACCGACGCCCGGTTCGTCGGCTAACCCGGAAACCAGTGTACAGCAGAATTCGTTGCTTTCAACCCTGTTAGGCCGGTTGCTACCACAGAGTTCGGCGGCACGACACGACCAACGCGCTCGCCGGCACGGTCGGTCCAGACGGCCGCTGACGTTCGTCCACTAAACGGATCGCTCCTGCGCGTTCACCCCGCTGAGGCCGACAGCGGTAGCGATGGCCGCTCGTCTGCGCTCATTGTGGATCGTCGTGACCGTACTCGTCGCGCTCGCGCCGGGCATGGCCGTATGGGCATCCGCCGACGCCGGAGCACCGGCCACCGCGCGTCATCACCACCGTCACGGCCGCCACCACCACCGGCGCCGCCGACACCATCACCGCCGAGGTCATCACCATCACCGCCGGCGCCAGCAAGCACAGAGGGCGGCAGCGTCGCGGGCAGCCCACGGTGGACGCCACCAGAAAGGCCCCACCACCACGAGTACAGCGACCAGCACGAGCACCACTACGACTACCACGAGCACCACCAGCACCACCACCATCATCAGCAGCAGCACCATCACCAGCAACTCGACGCCGATCTGGAGTGACGAGTTCAGTGGCACCGCGGGCTCGTCAC